>CAVSSK010000001.1:0-5925 GCA_963730395.1 uncultured Acidimicrobiaceae bacterium
AGACGCGAGGCGCGCCAGGCCGGGTACATGCCACCGACCGCTCCGATCAGCAGTGCGACCGCGACCGCCCCCGGCAGGACAGCCGGCGAGAGCGACGTGCTCCAGTGGCGCAGCTCGGCGTACGCGGTCGTGACGAGCGCGCCGAGGAGGGCGCCGACAGCGCCGCCGGCGCCGGCGACCAGCGCCGCCTCGATCACGAACTGCGCCCCCACGTGCACCCGCCGTGCCCCCATGGCCCGGCGCAGGCCGATCTCGCCCCGCCGCTCCAGGACCGCCAGCACCATCACGTTGGCGATGCCGATGCCGCCCACGAGGAGGGCGATCGCCCCCAGCGAGAGGAACAGGCTCTGGAAGGCGGCCGTGGCGTCCGCCCGAGCAGTGAGCGCATCGGCCGGGTTCGCCACCCCGGCGTCCTGTGGTGCCGCCGGGTCGGCCGTGGCGGCAAGGACCGACTCGACGGCGTTGACGCTCGCGGGGTCGGTGCGCACGTAGATCTCCGTCGGGGGCGCCACCGCGTGGAGGAGCGTGCGTGCCGCCGGGAAGCCGATCAGGGCCGAACGGTCGAGCTCGGGGGCGAGCGCGACGGGCTCGAGGATGCCGACGACGTCGAACCACCGGTTCCCGAGCCAGACGGTGACGCTCCCGTCCGCTCGGTCGACACCGAGCGCGGCGGCGGCGTCGTGCCCGAGCACGACGGCGGGCAACCCCGCCGTCGTGCCGTTGAGGAACGTCCCGGCCCAGAGGTGCGCCTGGACGGTGGAGACCAGCCCCGTGGCCGCGGCGTCCACGCTGATGGCCTGGCTGTTCACGGTCGGGATCCTGTCCGAGCGGTACACCGAGTCCGAGAGCTGGCTCGTGGCGGCGTCCGCCAGCACGGGCCCGATGCGGGAGATCATGGCAGGGGCCGTGCCGGGCAGGGAGACGGACTGCCCGCCGAAGGCCTGGTTGGGCGACACGGTCAACAGGTTCGTTCCCGAGCGCGTCGATCTGGGTGATCAGCTGGGACTGACTGGTCGACGAGATGCCCAGGACCGCCACCAGCGTCGCCACGCCGATGGCCACCCCTGTCGCCGAGAGCGCGGCTCGCACGGGCCTCCCCCCTAGGCCCAGCACCCCGAGGGACCAGGCGTCGGCCCACCGCAGACGAGAGCGGCTCCTCACGGCCGCCGCTCGTCCCGGTCGATCCTGCCGTCGCGCAGATGGACGACGCGTGGCACACGGCGGGCGAGTGCGTCGTTGTGCGTGACGACGAGGATCGTCGTCCCCCGTTCGTGCAGGCGGCCCAGCAGGGCGAAGATCTCGTCGCCGGTGGACGAGTCCAGGTTCCCGGTGGGCTCGTCGGCGAGCACCAGCGCCGGATCCCCCACGATGGCGCGCGCGATGGCGGCACGCTGGCACTCACCGCCCGAGAGCGCACCGGGACGGTGGTCCGCCCGGTGGCTCAGGCCCACCGCCTCGACGGCTCCCGCGGCGCGCTCGAGCCGTTCCGCCGCGGGCAGGCCCCGGTAGAGGAGGCCGTCGGCGACGTTCTGCAGGACCGAGCGGGTCGGCAGCAGGTGGAATTGCTGGAACACGAACCCGAGCCCGCGCGCACGGATGCCCGAGAGGTCCACATCGGGCAGCCGGTCGACGGCGGTCCCGGCCACCCGCACCGTGCCGCTGGTCGGTCGCTCGAGCGTGCCGGCCACCGCCAGCAATGTCGACTTCCCCGAGCCGGACGGCCCCATGACGGCGACGAACTCCCCGGCGTCCACCGTGAGCGTGACGTCGCGCAGGGCCACGACCGAGGGCACGCCGGGGTGGACCTTGCGCACTCCGTCGAGCTCGAGTGCGCTCACTGCGCCACGACGACCTTCATGCCGGCCCGGACCGCGACACCGCTCACCTGCACCTGGCCGCCGGCGAACACGCCGGTCCGTACGGCGACGAGGTGATGCCGGCCCGGTCCGTCGACCACCTCCAGCCCGTACCCGCCACCCGCCAGCGCCAGGAGTGCCGCGACGGGCACCGCCAGGACGTGACCGACGCTCTGGACGGTCAATGACACCTGCACCGCCTCGCCGTCGGCAGTCCCGGTCGCGGAGGGGTCGCCCGGGGTCACGGTGAGGACGGCGGCCGTCCCGGACGAAGAGGAAGACGAGCTCGACGAGCCGCTCGGCGCCGCTGACCCCATCGCCGTGACCCGACCCGGGGTGGTCGTCCCGCTGGGCAGGGTGATGGAGACCGGCTGGCCGACGGTCACCGCTGGGTCGTTGGGCGTCAGCGGCACCGACACCGCACGCGCCGTGGTGGTCACTTGGTACGGAGTGTCCCCCGGCGCGGCCAGCTGCCCGAGTCCGACGCCGACCGTGGCGACCCGAATGGCGGCAGGGACGAACGCGACGTCGCCGAGGTCGATCGAACCCGTGTCCGGGTACCCCTCGGCGACCTGCCATCGTCGCACCGCGGCTTCCGTGGCGGCCCCGAAGTGCGGCCCGGCACTGGTGAGCAGCCCGGTCGCATCACCGAGCGCGATGAGATTGGCCTCGAGCTCCTGCACGTCGGGGCCGTCGGTCATGCCGGGCGCGAACGGCCGCCAAGCCGGCACGGTGCCGGCCATCAACACGACCGGCTCGTTATCCACCCGGTACAAGGTCTGCCCCGGAGCGACCACGGTGCCTGCGGCCACGAGCGCCGTGTAGGTACCGCCCAGGTGGTTGACCAGCGGCGGGCTCGGTGCGTAACCGAGCGTGCCCTGGGTCAGGACCGACGACGCCAGATCGGTCCGCACGACCAGCGCCGTGCCGACCGGCGGCGGCGTCGGCGCCGCCGGGGCGGGCGTGCCCCGGACGGCGATGGTGACGACCGCGCCGCACGCCGCCGCCGCGACAACCACGGCGGCGCCCTTCCACACGCGCCTCACGGGCCGGTCCCGTCGTCGCGGACGCCCGCGGGCAGCAGATGCCGGCAGGCGCCGTCGGCCGAGCGGAATTGGGGCGAGTAGCGCCCGTAGTCACTCGTGATACCGGGGACGTTGCCGAGGTTGAGCTGGCCCTGAGGTCCCGGGTCCAGCATCCCGATGTCGTGGCTCCGCATGCAGGCGGCGTAGCGGACCAGCGAGGGCAGCCAGCGGGAGAGCTCCTTGCTGGCGCCCGCCTCCTTGGTTGCCTCGATCTTGGCGATGAAGTGGTCGCAGGCGGCCAGGGCCGAGCGGTTGGCGGGCGACGCGGGCGGGATCTGCACCGAGAGGCCACTGCCACCCGTCCGCACCGTGGGATCGGGCTCGTTCAGGCCGTGGGCCCGCAGGCACCGTGCGAAGTCGACGAAGCTCTGTTCGGACTTGTCCACCGTCAAGGTCGATGTCGTGGCGGGCACCCCACCCCCGCCCGACAGGCTGGCCACCTGCCTCGCGGGGGCACCGGACGAGCACCCCGCCATCACCGTGCCGAGCAACGCCGCGCCCAAACCCGCTCCGCGCAAGCCGGTGGCGCCAGTGTGTGGGCTGGGTCTCCATGCGCAACCTCCCGCTGCCGGCTCCGTGCCGGGTGAGCGAGTTCTACGCCGCCGCGCGTCACACCAGGGTCACGCGGCCGGGGTCATCCCGGCGCGCCCGTCGATGGAGTTCCGACGTGGCAAGCGAGGCGGCACCGGAGCCCGTGTGACCTCCGTGTGACCCGTGCTACGGCAGGATGTGCCACGTGAGAGTGCTGGTCGTGGAGGACCAGGTCGACCTGGCCGACGACATCGGGGAGGGCTTCCGCGACCAGGGTTTCGGCGCCGACGTCGTCTACGACGGCGCCAGCGGGATCGAGAAGGCCCTGTTGTACCCCTACGACGTGATCGTTCTCGACCGCGATCTCCCCAAGGTGCACGGGGACGCCGTCTGCGCGGCGCTCGTCGGTGCAACAAGGGAGACCCGCATCCTGATGCTGACCGCCGCCACCATGGTGGAGGACCGCGTGCAAGGACTGAATCTTGGCGCGGACGACTACCTCGACGAAGCCGTTCGCCTTCGAAGAACTGGTGGCCCGAGTGCGGGCACTGGCCCGCCGCGCACCGTCCGCGCCTCCTGTCGTGCGACACGGAGACCTCGTGGTCGACCTGGCGCGGCGCCAGGCCAGTCGCGCCGGGCGACCGATCTCTCTCACCCGGAAGGAGTTCGCCGTCCTCGAGGTCCTGCTGAGTGTCGACGGCGCCGTGGTGAGTGCCGAGGAGCTGCTCGAGCGCGCCTGGGACGAGCACGCCGACCCGTTCAGCCGGACCGTCACCGTCACGCTGGCACGCCTGCGCGCCAAGCTGGGTGAGCCCGAGATCATCGAGACCGTCGTGGGCTCGGGGTACCGCCTCCGGTGACCGCTTCCGTGAGTGGCCGCGCCGTCGCCCTGGTGGCGCGGCTCCGGCCGCAGCACGTGCGGACCCGGCTCACGCTCCTGTATGCCGCCATCTTCCTCGCCGGGGGCATCGTCCTGCTCGGCCTCACCTTCGGGCTGGTGTCGCACAGCCTCGGGTCCACCTCGTCCAACGGGCCCCAGCCCCGACCCACGAACGCCCTCATCAAGGAGTGCAAGCAACGCGCGGCCACCGTCGGCAAGGGCAAAGGTCAGGGCCAGATAGACGCTGCCTGCAAGAAGGCCTTCGAGGCGGGAGCAACCCAGGCGACGAACGATCAGCGCAACCACACCATGCAGATGCTCGAGCTGTGGTCCGTGCTCGGCCTGGTCGCGCTGACCATGGCGTCGGCCGGCCTGGGGTGGCTCATGGCCGGCCGCGCACTGCGGCCGGTGCACAACATCACGGAGGCGGCGCGGCGAGCATCACAAGAGCACCTTGGTGAACGGCTGCACCTCAGTGGTCCCGAGGACGAGCTCAAGGAGCTCGCCGACACGTTCGATGCCATGCTCGACCGGCTCGACCAGTCGTTCGCCGCGCAACGGATGTTCGTTGCCAACGCGTCGCACGAGCTGCGGACGCCCCTGACGACCATGCGAACGGCAATAGACGTGACGCTGGCCAAGCCGTCCCGCACGCCCGAACAACTCGAAGCGATGGCGGAGAAGGTCCGCCGGTCCATCGACCGCGCCGAAGGCACCATCGAGGCGCTGCTGACCCTGGCCGCCAGCAACCAGGACGTCGGGAGCGCCGAGCCCCTCGACCTCGCCACCGCGGCCGAGGACGCGCTGGACGCGCTGGAGGGCCCGGTGCGGGCGGAGGGATTGCGCGTGGACGCCGACCTGGCCGAGGCCGAGGTCGCCGGGAGCCGCGCGCTCCTCGAGCGCATGGTGGGGAACCTGATCGAGAACGCAGTGCGTCACAACGTCGCCAACGGCTGGGTCCGGGTCCGCACGGGCAGCGTGGACGAGCGCGCCTTTCTCGAGGTGGCCAACAGCGGTCCGTTGGTGCCGCACGACTCGGTCGATGCGCTCTTCGAGCCCTTCCGGCGCGCCGAGAGCCGGATGTCGTCCGACGGCGTCGGACTCGGGCTGTCCATCGTGCGATCGGTCGGCGAGGCGCACAACGCCACCCTCGACGCTCGCGCCGGCATCGACGGCGGCCTGGTGGTCACCCTGACCATGCCGTGCCGGACCAACGGTGCCACCGCCTGACCCGGCTCGCCAACGAGCCCGGAACCAGAGCGCGCATGGGCTCCTCCGCCCGGGTCGACGAGCAGCGCGAGGTGGGTGGGCACCCGCCTCCAGGTCCGCAGATGGCTCGACGAAGATCTCGGCGAGGATCTCGAGGAAGAGGCCCCAACTCACCGTTAGATATCGGCATTCCCTCGAGTACTACCGCGACCGCGCCGAAGATGCCCGCTGGCGCCGACTCGATCAGAAATGGCATGCGCGGGAGCCCTCAAAGCGGCTGTCCGCCTCGCTCCCCTTCTCGGCTGGGCGCGTCGGTGACGGTCCCCTTTCCGTCACCAGCCTCCGGGACAACTCCTTTCGGGTC
>CAVSSK010000002.1:0-4102 GCA_963730395.1 uncultured Acidimicrobiaceae bacterium
GAAGCTGTGACGAGTTCGGAGGTCATCGAGCACGCGAAGCACTGGATCGGTCGTCTCTTCGTGACCTTCGGTGCCTTGGCGGCCGTCGCGGCGATACAGCATTTTGTAGGCCGGTCCAATGACAACCAGATCGGGCTTGTGAATCGTGATCTCTCGCTCGAGCAGGCGTCACCGATCGACGCGGGCAGATTCACCGACGGGCCTGATGACCGGCGTGCGTCCTGGGGATTTCGGACCGTCCCCCGACTTCGTAGTGGAAGCAGGGTAGGTTCGGGCTTGACAACGGAGGGCCGTTCATTGGGATTCGAACTCCAGCATGTGCAGCTTCATGGTCACGACCTGGGCTATCGGATGTCGGGCGAGGGGCCGGCCATCCTCTTGGTCCATGGGATCGCCGGGAGCTCCGCCGCATGGCGTGAGGTGATGCCCGACTTGGCCCGGCAGTACACGGTCATCGCCCCGGACCTCCTCGGACACGGTCAGTCGGCGAAACCAACCGGTGACTACTCGCTGGGGGCCTACGCCAACGTCCTACGTGACCTGCTGGGCATCGTCGGAGTGCCCCGGGCCACCGTGGTCGGCCAGTCCTTCGGGGGAGGCGTCGGCATGCAGTTCTGCTACCAGAACCCCGAACTGTGCGAACGCCTGGTCTTGGTGGACAGTGGAGGCCTCGGTCGCGAAGTGAGCTGGCTGCTCCGGTTCATGACCCTTCCGGGCAGCGAGTACCTGATGCCGATCATCTTCCCCTCGTTCGTACGGACACCAGGGGATCAGCTCAGCCGGATGCTGCATTCTCAAGGGATCCGCATGCCCCGCATCGGCGAGATGTGGCGGGCGTACGCATCGTTGACCGATGCCGCCAACCGCGGGTCGTTCATCAGGACCATTCGGTCCGTCATCGATCCCGGCGGGCAGACCGTCAGTGCGATGGACCGGCTCTATCTCACACAACAGGTGCCCACCATGATCGTCTGGGGCGAGAAGGACACGATCATCCCCGTCAGCCACGCCCACGACGCGCACGCCGCAATGCCGGGCAGTCGCCTCGAGATCGTGGCGGGTGCCGGTCACTTCCCCCACGTCGAGGCACCCGGAGAATTTCTTCGCGCACTGACGGACTTCATGGAGACCACGTCGCCGGCAACGCTGGAGGTCCAACAGTTCCAGCACATCCTCCGCGAACGGGCACACGCCTGGAACTAGAGCAGGCGCGTCCCGGTCGATCCTGACCGCTCACGCAGGACTTTGACTGGCCGTCTCCACTACGTGTCAACGGTCAGTCAATGTCCGTTCCAACGGTCACCGGGACATTGCGGTCTTCCTCAATTTGGGAACGAACCCGCGTGCGAACCCCGTGATGCTGGCTCCGCAGGTTCGCTCTTGAGCGCACTCGGCACTGTGCCAGCGGGTAGCGCCGAGCGCCGGATTGCCTTCGCCGTCCCCGTAGCCACCGCCACGAAGGCGGTGAGAACGGGGATCAAGAAGAGGGCGGTATGCAGCGTCGTCGATGATGCAACGGCACCGATCACGACCGGTCCGACGACGAAGCCGGCCCAGCCAAAGCCGGCCACGGAAGCGACTGCGCTTGCGGTGTGCACGTTGTTCACCACTCCGGCCGCTCTGAGGGTCATCGGGACGACGCATCCGAGTCCGGCGCCCAGCAAGCCGAATCCGATGAGCACGCTCACGGGACGGGCGATGACCAGACCGCCGGCGAATCCGGCAGTGGCGATGACGGCGAGCAAAGGGAGCACTCGGTGGACGGCGAACCTGGTGAAGAGCCGATTGCCGGCGAGCCGAACGGCAAGCATGGCGAGGGCATAGAGCGCAAACCCCATCCCAGCCACAAGGGCTGCCGTGTGCACCGAGTCGTGGAGATAGACGGCGGCCCAATCGGCCGCGGCGCCCTCGCAGAGCATGTCGGCGAAGGCGATGCCCCCGAGGACGATGAGTTCCATCTGCAGCATGCCGTGGCGCCCTTCGCGCCTGCCGATCGAAGGTTCGGGGCCGTCGCCAACCTTCCGGTCGGGGATCATCCGGGTCGTGAGCCAGCCGACAACCAGGAGGCACGGTACCGCCAGGACCAGCAGCTGCTCGCTCAATGAGACGCCGAGCCCCACCGCGGCCGCTCCGATGACTGCACCGACGAGAGCGCCGCTACTCCAAGAACCATGGAAACCCGGCATCAGCACGCGGCCGGAGACCTGCTCGACCTCGATTGCTTGGGTGTTCATCGACACGTCGAGCATCCCCTGGAACAATCCCCAAATCAGGAACGCGACGAAGAAGGTTCCGAACGCACCGGTGAGCCCGATGAATGGCCCCGAGAGGCAATACCCGAAGAGCGCCAGGCGGACCATCCGCCCGCTTCCCACTCTCGGCAAGACGCGGGCAGCCACCACCAGGGCCAGGACTGAACCGATGGGTGCCCCGAGCAAGGCGAGTCCGAGCCGGCCGTCGCTGAGCCCGAGGTGTTGTTTCAGCTGGGGTATGTGCGCCGTCCACGAGGCGAACAAGAATCCGTGCACGAAGAACACTCCGATGACGGCCACGCTGGGCCAGCGGTCCGCTGACGTTGGTGCCGCTCGTCGGCTCGAGCCCGGAGTCAACGTCACACGCAGCGGATGTCGACTCCCATCGCCCGCAGTTCCTCAACCCGCTGCTGGTCGGCTCCAGCATCAGTAATGACGATGTCGATATCATCGAGATCGCAGACGTGGCCGAACGCCACTCGCCCGAGCTTCGAGGAATCAGCCACGACGATGACCCGCTGTGAGGCTCTGGCGGCTGCTCGCTTGACCGCCGTCTCGGCGAGCAGATGGGTGGTAACGCCCGCCTTGGCGTCGAGGCCGCAAGGGCTCATCACACACGTGTCGAATCGGAGCTGAGACAAGGACGGTTCGGTGAGACTCCCCGTCAACGACAGCTCGCCCGGACGGACCTCGCCACCCGGGAGGAGGAGTTTGATGTCCGGGCACTCGTGCAGCTCGAAGACCGGCCTCAGGGCGAGCGGCATGACGGTCAGCCGCCGGCTGCGGATCGCTCGGGCCACCTCCATGGCGGTGGTACCACCGTCGAGGATGATCGTCTCGCCATCGGCCAAGAGGCTGGCCGCAGTGGCGCCGATCGTCGCCTTGGCGTCGCTGCACTCGAGGGCCCGGATGCCGTATGGGGTCTCCTCGGCGCTGAGGAAGACACTCACGGCCCCGCCGTGCACCCGACGCAGGCCCCCACTGCGCTCCAGTGACTCGAGATCACGGCGCACGGTCATCTCGGAGCACTCGAGTGCATCGGCCAGTTCCCCGACCAGCACCGGGCTGTGTTGGCGGAGAGACTGCAGGATCATCCGGTGGCGGGTGTGCACATCCATGGTGTTCAATCTAACATATTGAATGTGCGTTCTCACAAGGGCGGAGGATGTCCTCCGATCGGGGCAGTGGTATTCGACCTGGGCGGCGTCCTGCTCGATTGGAACCCCCGGCACCTCTACCGCAAGCTGTTCGCGGACCCTGTCGAGTTGGAGTTGTTCCTTTCCGAGGTCTGTTCACCGGCGTGGCATGCGCCCCATGACCGGGGCGAATCGACCGCGGCATCGTGCGCCCAACTCGCCTCCAGGCATCCCGAACTCACCGAGCTGATCTGGGCATGGTCGAGCCGCAGCGAGGAGATGATCGGTGGCGTCGACGCCGGATCTGTGGAAGTCCTCCGAGCAGTGAGAGAAACCGGGCTTCCCTGCTATGCCCTCACCAATATGGAGGCGGAAACGTATCCGCTCCGCCTCAATCGATTTCCGTTTCTCAGTTGGTTTGACGGAACGGTCGTCTCCGGTCGGGAAGGAGTGGCCAAGCCAGATCCCGCCATCTTCAGACGACTGCTCGACCGTTTTGCCCTGATGCCGAGCACCACCTTGATGATTGACGACACCAACGAGAACCTCGAGGCGGCCAGCAAGTTAGGGTTCCGGACCGTCCTGTTCCGCTCGTCCCGCCAACTCCGGGCAGAGCTTGAGGTCGCCGGTGTTCTGCCCCCGATCTAGCCCGACATCAACAATGTCCCGCTGACCGTTCTTGGGTAATTGCTGACCGAAGTCAGGCGATTGCGC
>CAVSSK010000003.1:0-147376 GCA_963730395.1 uncultured Acidimicrobiaceae bacterium
CGTGGCCACGAAAAAGTCCGCAGTTATGGCCAGAAAAGTCCGCAGCTGGTGGCCAAGAAAAGTCCCCGCTGTTGGCCAGAGAAGTCCTCACCCCTCGCTGAAGCATCCACCGGGGGGCCCCCCGGCCGGTGACGGTGGCGGTGCAATCCAACCGCCGCACCGACCGAAGGGACATCTCCATGAAATCAGCGAGGGAACGATGGACATGAATGCCGCCTACCGAGAGGTGGGCAGCTATCGGGCAGCGGCCGTCATCTGCGGCACCACCGCAAGACCGTCAAGCGGGCCGTAGCGAAGCCGCGGGCGGCCGAGGGGGCAAAGGCGGCTCGAGGAGGCCGTCGCGCACAACTCCAACGCGGTGCGCGACGTCGTCGCCGAGCGGGTCGAACGCACCAAGGGGCGGATCTCGGCCAAGCGGCTGTTGCCCGTGGTCCGGGCCGCCGGCTATACAGGCTCGGCCCGCAACCTGCGCCCGGTGGCCAAGGCCAAGGGGACGTGGCGCTGGACCACCACCGGGGTCGGCGCCCCGGCGTGTGGTCGCCGGGCGAGATGCTCGTCATCGACTGGGGCGAGATGGCCCGCTGCTCGTCTTCTGCGCCGTGATGGCGTGTTGCCGGTTCCGTTTCGTCATTTCGCCGACAAGGCGACGGAGACGACCATGGCGATGTTGGCCGCTGCTTCGAGACCTCGGGGCGGTGCCCAAGGCGGTGCTGGCCGACCGCATGGGCTGCCTGAAGGGCGGGACCGTGGCCGGCCTCGTCGTCCCGACGCCGGCCTATGTGCGCTTCGCACCCACTACGGGATTCGGCCGACTTCTGCCAGGGCGCCGACCCCGAGTCCAAAGGCATCGTCGAGGACCTGGTCGGTTACGACAAGTCCGACCTGGTGGTCCCCGAAGAGCTCAGCGTCGTCGGAGCTGGCCGGCGCCAACGAGGGCCCGGGCCTGGTGCGACGAAGTGAACGCCCGGCGCACACCGAAATCGGGGCGGTGCCGGCCGAACGCCTCGGGACCGAGCGGCCGCTGATGGGCGCGCTGCCGTCGCTGCGGGCCCGGATCGGCAAGGTGGTGCTCCGCAAGGTCGACCGGCTGAGCTGTGTCCGCTTCGGTCGGCCCGCTACTCGGTGCCGACGGTCCACATCGGGCGCACCGTCGAGGTCCAGGTGGCACGGCAGCGGTGATGGTCGTGTTCTTGGGCGAGATCGTGGCCAGCCCACGACCTCGTTGCCCCTGGTGAGACGTCCATCTGCGACGAGCACTACGGCGGGCCGCGGCCCGCCCCGCCGGGCGGTGCGGCCCAGGACCGCGGCCGAAAAAGCCTTCTGCGCCCTCGGTCCGGTGGCCGAGGACTTCATCAAGGCGGCGGCCGCGGCCGGGGTCGACCAAGCTCGGCGCCGAACTCGCGGAGCTGGGCGGCATGGAGGCGGCCCATGGCACGAAGGCCTGGTGGCCGCCCTGGCCCGGGCGGTCGAGTTCGGGCGGTTCCGGGCTCACGACGTGCGTTCGATAATCGCCGCCGGCACCGGCTGCCCCGGCCGCGCCAGCCCGGTGACGCCCTCATCGTCGACCTGCCTAACGTCACCGCGCGCTCGCTCGACGACTACGCCATCGGGGGTGAGTCATGAGCACCAGCCCTCCGCCCTGCCCGCCGACCTCGAAGCCGGGCTGCGGCGACTGGCCTCGGTGCCATGCGCGCGCTGGCGCCCGAACTGCTGCTAGTGGCCAAGACCCAGCGCTGGAAGCCCGAGGAGTTCTTCCGCACGCTGATCGAGGCCGAGATCGCCTCACGGGACGCCTCCAACGCCCCGAGGCCGGCTGAAGGCCGCCGCCTTCCCGGTGAAAAAGACTCTCGACGAGTTCGACGTCGCCGCCTCGTCGGTGCCCCGGGCCACCCTCGACTACCTGGCCAGCCTCGAATGGATCGGGGCCAAGGAGAACCTCTGTCTGGTCGGCCCGGCCGGAACCGGCAAGTCCCACCTACTCGTCGCCCTCGGCCACCCCGCCGTCGACGCCGGTACAACGGGTGCGCTACTTCAGCGCCACCGAACTCGTCGAGACGCTCTATCGGGGTCTGGCCGACAACTCCGTGGGCAGGGTCATCGAACAGATCCTGCGGGCCGACCTGGTCCTGATCGACGAGATCGGCTTCGCGCCGATGGACGACACCGGCGCCCAGCTGTTCTTCCGCCTCGTCGCCGCCGCCTACGAGCGCCGGTCACTCGGCATCGCCTGGCACTGGCCGTTCGAGGACTGGGGACGCTTCCTGCCCGAGCACACCACGGCCGTCAGCCTGCTGGACCGGCTGCTGCACCACAGCGTCGTCGTGGTCACCGACGGGGAGTCGTTCCGGCTCAAGGAAGCCCGCCAGAAGGGAGGTGGTCCCAAGCTCACCTAGAGTCAGAAATCACCGCGAGGGGTGCGGACTTCTCGTGGCCAAAACTGCGGACTGGAAACCGGCCACGGACAATCCCCGTGCACGGAGAGGAGGTCTATTGCCGGACGTGTCTCGGAGCTGATGGAGCCCAGGCAACACCTCCCAAGAGTCCCAGTTCGGCGGACCTACGGCTGCCAACCGACCAATCTGGATTAGAACAATGGTCCGGGGCCTCTTGAGAAGGGGAGTGGGAGCGTGAGCCTGCAAGTCATCGGCGCCGGACTGGGCAGAACTGGCACGACCTCACTGAAGGCCGCTCTAGAACGGCTCTTGGGCAGACCCTGCTACCACATGTTGGAAGTCCGGGAACGGCCGGCAGACGCGGACGCCTGGGGCGATGCGTACGAGGGACGATCACCTGCATGGGAGGAGTTCTTCTCTGGATACGGGGCATCAGTCGACTGGCCCGCAGCCCCGTTCTGGTCCGAGATCAGCCGAGCGTTTCCCGATGCTCTCGTCCTGTTGTCGGTGCGAGATGTGGACACGTGGTGGAAGAGCGTGTCGAACACCATCTTCGTGGCCTTGGCAACCTACTTTGCCGACGATGCGCCTGACGACGGCTGGACCCGGATGGGACAGGGGATGATGACGTCCTTCAGCCCGGCCTGGCAGGACGAGGTTTCGGCCAAGGCCGCCTACCTTGCCCATAACGAACTCGTGCGAACGACTGCGCCGAAGGATCGTCTTCTCGAGTGGCGTCCTGAGGAGGGGTGGGAACCGATTTGCGCCAGCCTTGGTCTCGACATTCCTGACGAACCGTTTCCTCATACCAACACGACCGCTCAAGCCCGAAACGAAATGGGCCTTGACCCCATCTAGCGAATGCCTGGGTTGTCCAGTGAGAACACCAACGGCCTGCTCCGCCTGCCCACGGGAACGGACCTCTCCGAGCTCAGCGCGCACGACCTCGCCGGCACCCAGCGCAGCCTCAATGGTCGTCCCCGCGAGACCCTCGGATATAGATGAAACCATCAGAGAAACTTGCCGAGCTTCTTGCGCTCACCCCTTGCAACCCGACGTTCCCGTTTTGATCGGGTCTGTCACGCCCCCTTGAGGTTCACCACCTGGTGCAGCTCGTGGACCACATCGACCAGGTCGGCCTGGTCTGCCATGACCTGGGCGATCGGCTTGTACGCATCCGGGTGCTCATCGACCAGCTGCTCGGCCATGGTGTGGTCCCACGCCCTCCCCGCCATGGCGGTTCGGAGCGACTCGGTGGTCAACTGGCGGAACGCCGCCTTGCGACCGAGCCGCCGACCGGCTCCGTGCGAGCTCGACTCGTACGAAGCCTCGTTGCCCCTGCCACGCACGATGAACGACGACGCGCCCATGGAGCCCGGGATGACGCCCATGTCCGAGCGCCCAGCCCGGATGGCTCCCTTGCGGGTGATCCATACATCCTCGCCCCGGTGGGTCTCCTTGACGGCGTAGTTGTGGTGGCAGTTGATGCGCTCGCTCTCGAGAGCATGGGGCACGGCCGCCCGCAGAGCCGCCAGAGCGGCATCCATCATCTGCTCGCGGTTGCCCCAGGCGTAGCGCTGAGCCCACAGCATGTCCGACACGTAGGCGTCGAACTCCGGCCGGCCCTCAGCCAGCCAGGCCAGGTCGCGGTCCTCGAGGACCTGACCCTCCTCCTGGGCGATCAGGCGAGCCGTCTTGATGTGGGCCGTGGCCAGCTGGTTGCCGATGCCCCGGCTGCCCGAGTGCAGCACGATCCAGACACGGTCGCGCTCGTCCAGGCAGACCTCGACGAAGTGGTTGCCGCTCCCGAGGCTGCCGAACTGAGCAGTGATGGTCGTCATCTGGCGCTCCGAAAGCTCGGATGCCGAGCCCGGCGGCAGTCCCAGCGCCGCGAGCGCCGGCGGCACACTGCCCTGGGAGCGCACGTGCCCCTTTCCGACACCCGCCGGGATCCGGTCGCGCAGCAAGCCGTGGAGTGCGGTGAGGTCGTCCGGCAGCTCGGATGCAGTGAGGTTGGTCTCCGCCGCCACCATGCCGCAGCCGATGTCGACACCGACCGCCGAGGGCAAGAGTGCATTCCTGGTGGCCACGACGCTGCCTACCGTTGCCCCCAGGCCGAAGTGTGCGTCCGCCATCAGGCAGACGGGCCCGGCGAGGATCGGCAGCCGCGAGGTCCGCAGTGCCTGCTCGAGGGCGTTGTCGTCGAGCTCGCTGGCCCATGAGGTCAGGTTCGCGTTGATCTGCTTCGGCATGGCGTTCACGTCCCGTCTGCTTAGACACAGCGACAACCAAATAGTGCGCCAGATTGGGTTCGGCTGACCGATCTGCGTGTTCGAGCCGGGAGTCGGACCCGGACGCTCGTTGTGAGCACCGGCCCCTCAAGCTGGCGTGTCTACCGTTCCACCACTCGAACGTGTTCCAGCCCCCGGGCTGGTCTGGAGAGAGCCGGTGGAGAGTGTCGAACTCTCGCGCTCCCGCGTACGAAGCGGGCGCTCAGCCACCCGAGCATCACCGGCGAGGTACCCCCGACACGATTCGAACGTGCACACGCTGGGTTTGGGGCAGCTGCCTCTTCCGTTTGGGCTAGGGGGGCCAGATGGTTGGGGCCCCGGGTGCTGACCCCGACGCGGATGGTTCATAAGACCTTCCTGGGCTACCGGCCCGGCCCCAGTCGCAGCGCTCCGTACTGACCGGAGATCTTCGGGCGTATGAGACCCGTGAGGTCACCATCCCTCCCCGCTGCGTTGCGTTGCGGGTCCTCAGACCCAGGGTGAATGAGGAGAATCGAACTCCCTGCTGGGTGGGTCACGACCACCCGCCTCTCCATCCGGCTCCATCCACCATGTGGGGGCGGTGTGCGCCCAAGTGCATCCGGGAGGTGCTGACCCTCCGACTTCCACGGTGTGAGCGTGGCGCTCTGCCGCTGAGCTACGGATGCGTCGAGTGTGTGCTGGCGGCCGGGCTCGAACCGGCTCAGTCGGGATCAAAGTCCCGGGCCCGTCCCGTCGGGCGCCACCAGCGCCTGGTCCCTCTCTCAGGGCGGCGTCGTCACCGGCTGACTCCGGGCCGTGATGATCTGGTGGACACAGGGCGTTTCGGAAGCCCGACCTCCGGCGTGTCGTGCCGGCGCTCTGCCTCTGAGCTATGTGTCCGTGGCGGTCATGGGTGGTTTCGATCCACCGCCTCGCGCGTTTCAGGCGCGCGCTCTCCCAACTGAGCTACACGACCATGGGGCCGGCCCCGGGACTCGAACCCGGATCAACTGGGTTACAAAGCCAGCGCCCATCCCGTCGGGCCCGGCCGGCACTCTCGAGTGGCTGTGATCACGCCGCGTCATCCGGGGGCGGTCCTTCATCGGCGTCCACGACGCGCAGCCGCCGCACGGAAGAATCCGGCGTCGCCGGTACCGCGAACAGCTCCGTCGAGCCGTCGGTCGCCGCATGCGCGCGGTCTTCGGATACGACGAGCTTCAGCCGATCGTGTTGCATGGAATCGCCTCCTTTCAGATGGTTCGGGAGGAAGGTGTCGAACCCTCATTTCAAGGACCAAAACCTTGCGTCCTGCCATTGGACGACTCCCGAGCGGATGGTTGTTGGAGGGGTCAATGGGTACCGCCCCCATTACTCGTGGGTGGAAGCCACGCGTGTATCTGTCAACACCTTGACCCCGTGGAGCAGTAGGCGGGTCCTGACCCCGCGGCCTCCTCGTTGGCAACGAGACGCTCTTCCCACTGAGCTACTACTGCATGGAGGCACCGGCTGGATTCTCACCAGCGTGGCCCGGGTTGCAATCGGGTACCTAGATCCTCGGTCACGGTGCCAGGGCTGCGGAGGAGGGCATCGAACCCCCGACGACGGTGGTTAACGGCCACCCGCTCTTCCGCTGAGCTACTCCGCACTGCATGGGGCAGACCGATGGGAATGCCCCCGTACCGCCACGGGGTACCGACCCCCGGCTTCCGGGCTGAGAACCCGGCGGACTGCCTTTATCCGATGGCGGCGTGGTGACGCAGGTCGGTTTCGATCCGACATCCTCCGGGTTGAAGGCCCGGCGTGCTCCCGTTGCACCACTGCGCCAGAGCGGAAGGTAGAGGTGTCGAACCCCCACGGCGGAGCCGTGTCACTGTTTTCGAAACAGGGTGCCCCCAGCCAACGAGGCATACCTTCCAGGGCGGAGGGCGGCGGATCGAACGCTGGCGAGGTTGTCCTCGATCCTCGGCCGTCGCTTCGCCAGCGAGCACCTTTCCTCTCGGTCAATCCGTCAATACAGACCGCCGGCGTGACCCACCTCCGGCCGACAGCGCCCCCGGCTCGATTCGAACGAGCATCCTCCGGTGTAGGAGACCGTTGCGCGTCCAGTCGCGCCACGGGGGCAGTGGGACCCGAATCGGTCCAGAGCCACCACCCGGAGCCGACCCGGGGACCTCAGCCGTACCAGGGCTGCGCTCTTCCCACTGAGCTATGGCGGCGTGGCCTCGTCGACTGGACTCGAACCAGTGGCCTCTGCCTTCGGAGGGCAGCGCTCTTGTCCATCTGAGCTACGACGAGCTGGCACCCCGGCCAGGATTCGAACCCGGAACTGGAGATTCGTAGTCTCCCGTGATCATCCGTTTCACCACCAGGGTCTGGCGCCACAGACGGGTTTCGATCCCGTTGCCTCCGCCTTGACGGGGCGGCGCTCTCCCGATTGAGCTACTGCGGCTCGGTGAGGCATTGACCGGGCCTCTCCGGTGCTCGGGAAGATGGATTCGAACCACCGTCTCTCGGTCCAGAGCCGAGCGTCCATACCGCTGGACCACTCCCGAATGTGCGGTGTTGCATCACCGCTGGTCTGGTTGAACGGACTCGAACCGCCGACCCCCCGGTCCCGAACCGGGTGCTCTGTCCAAACTGAGCTACAACCAGCTGTTGCGGCCGGATGATCCCGGCCGAGTGCGCCCCGAGGGGCTCGAACCCCCGACGACATGGATTAAGAGTCCATCGCTCTACCACTGAGCTAGAGGCGCCTGGTGCGGGCGGAGAGGGTCGAACTCTCAAGGGCGTGAGCCCACCGGGGTCTGAGCCCAGCGCGTCTTCCATTTCCGCCACGCCCGCATGGTGGACCCAGCCGGGCTCGAACCGGCACGCGTCTCGCTGCAAACGAGGTGCACTGCCACTCGTGCTCTGGGCCCAGGGTCCCGGTGGGTCGAATCGAACGACCGCAGGCACAATGCCGCGCGGGTTACGGCCGCGCTCCTCTAGCCAACAGAGGTCACCGGGGCGGGATCGGTCGGTGCGGCCGCGCCAATAGACGTGGCCCCGATCCCCAATCTGGCGTACTATTTAGTTGTCAATGTGCGGTGGTTTCTTTTGCCCATTGAGGCAAAAGAGCAAGGCTTCGCCCAGCAGGGGTGGCAGGAGTCGAACCCGCGTCGGCCGGGTTGGAGCCGGCCGTCCGTTCCGCTGGACTACACCCCTTCGAGGGATTGGCTATTCAGTTGTGCATTTGGCCCAGGAATACAAAAGAGCCGCCCCCTTCCGGAAGCGGCTCCTCAACGAACTGGACATATGTAAGTCCTAGTTATGTCGTTGAGGGCACCTCCTGGGGATCGGTCGCGACCCATTCGAAGGATTGAGCCTTCAATATCTGGGCCATGGCGCGCCCGCGCGACGTCGGAAGCCCTTTGAGGCCTTCCGAGTGCCGGTGGGCCCGGCAGCTGTGCGCATAGACGTGCTTCATGCTCGAAATGGTACACCGATCAGCCGCTCTGTGGAGACATATTCTCATTTCCGTACATTTTCCCCGTCCTTCATTTAGATATTTGCGCTTGAACTCGTTGTCATATCCCCAAGTGCGACAAAACCGCGACCCCTGCTTGCGGCCTCTCGGATTTGTCGATGTGCCGTCCTCCCGGCGACGGCGGGATCTCCAGCTTCGGCGACGCCACCTTCGAGGGATCGATGGGTGGCCAGCCGCTCAAGACAAGCCCATCGGCGGCATGGCCGCTCGCCGGCGCGTATCTGTATGGATCGGTTCATTTCGGCCCGGACGACTGGCCGAGATTTGGCCCACCCCGAACCCTCTGCCGCATCTCGTGGGCCACCAAGAGTTGAGTGTGGTCGCGATCCGTGCACGCTTCGTACGCGAGCGAACCGAGGAACGGGTCCCGCACGCTCGAGTCGGTCGAATGTGATCGGCGGTCTTCAGCCTTCGCCGAAGGCGAGATACTCGTGGACCGAGCTGACGCACGCCGATCCCTCGCCGACGGCCGCAGCCACCCGCTTGACCGATCCGGAGCGTACGTCCCCGACCGCGAAAAGGCCGGGTCGGCTCGATTCGTAGGGGAGCGGCGCGCGTCCGAGTGCCTCCCAGGCCTCAGAGAGGTCCCGGTCCCGCAGCATGCGGCCGGTCAGGACGAATCCATGATCGTCGAGTGCGGCGCAGCTCGAGAGCCAGCCGGACGCCGGCTCAGCCCCGATGAACGAGAACAGAGCGCCACACGGGACGGTCTCCTCTCGATCCTGCTGACGGATGCGCACTGTCGAGAGGGTGGCACCGCCGTCGAGGGCGGTGACCTCGGCCTGCGTGCGGACCCGGATCACCGGGTGGGCGCTGATCCGGTCGACGAGGTACCGCGACATGCTTGCGCCCACGTCGGCGCCGCGGATGACGAGGGTCACCGGACTGCCCGCGTCGGCCAGGAACATCGCCGCCTGGCCGGCGGAGTTCCCGCCGCCGACCACCACGACGGGCCCGGGCGTACAGAGCCGGGCCTCCAGGTGGGTGGCGGCGTAGTAGACACCCGCGTCCTCGAAGTCCTCGAGGCGGTCGGCCGTCAGGCGGCGGTACCGCGCGCCGCTGGCAGCGATAACGGCGCGGCCCATGACGTCGGTTCCGTCAGAGAGATGCACGATCAGGTAACCGTCCTCCTCCCGGAGCGACTCGGCCTCGCACGGCGCGGTCATGCGGGCGCCGAATTTCTCGGCCTGCACCAACGCGCGCTGTGCCAGCTCAGTGCCGGAGACGCCGGTCGGGAAGCCGAGGTAGTTCTCGATGCGGGAGCTCGTGCCGGCCTGCCCGCCGACCCCGAAGCGCTCGACGTCAAGAGTGGCGAGGCCCTCCGATGCCCCGTAGACGGAGGCGGCGAGTCCCGCCGGACCGCCGCCCACCACGATGAGGTCGAAGCCGCGCTCGGGAAGGCTCTGCAGCGTCAAGCCGAGATACTCGGCCAGCTGCCCCGTCGAGGGGCTGCGGAGGACCGTGCCCGAGGTGATCACGACTGGCAGGTCCATTGCTTCGACGTCGAAGTGCTCGAGGACGTCGTCGACATCCTCGTGGCGATCCGGGTCGAGCCATTCGTGCGGGATGCTGAGCCGCGAGAGGAACTCGCGGATGCGCAGCGTCTCCTTGGAGAACCGCGAGCCGATCACCCGGGTGGTCGCCGCCGCGCCGCTGAGCAGGATGGATCGACGCGCGATGTACGCGGCCAGGATCTTGTCGCTGAGGCCCGACTGGGTGGCGATCAGGTTCTTGAACTGCTTCTTGGGGACCACGAGGACTGCTCCGCCCTCCGTGACACGGGTGGTGACGAAGGCGCGCAACCCGGTGAGGAGGCTGAGCTCGCCCAGGAATTGCCCCGGACCGTATCGGGCGATGGACTGGTCGTCCCCGCTGGCGGCGATCGTCACGTCGATTTCACCCGAGAGGACGACGTAGAAGTCGTAGGCCGTGTCGCCCTCCCGGTACAGGACCTCGCCGGTCCTGGTGGTGCGCCGCATTCCGAAGGTCTCGACGACGGAGACCTGCTCGTCGGTCAGGACGGGGAACGCGACCGCATCCTCAGGCGTCGGAGTGGTCACCCGCTGATCCCGCACGGGCCGCACATGGGGCATCCGGTATCGACACCTCGAGATTCACCTCCCGGTGGGGATGGTCGGCACCACAGGTCCCTCGGATGATACGGGTTCGGCCGCTTCACGGCGATCCTCCCACCCGGTCGTTTGCCGTCTCGCTCCGTCCGAGCGGCTGTGCCGGCTGTCCATGACATCGAGGTGGATCTTCGCGAGGCCGATGCGGATCTCATACCGGGCCCCGGTTCAGGGTTGCGCCGGGGCCCTGGGCTCGGCACGATATCCCGGGTCTATTCTGCGACCATGGCGACCGAAGGGAGCACCACGAGCGAACCCAGCCTGCCGTTGATCCTCGCTCGGGAGCTCGCCGCCAACCTGGCGACGCCGATGTTCCTCATCGATGCCGGCGGCATGTTGGTGTACTTCAACGAAGCGGCTGAACTCCTACTAGGGAAGAGCTACGCCGAAATCGGCAGCATCACCGCGTACGACTTCGGCGCCATGCTGGAACTGGGAAATATCGACGAGACGCCGATGAGGCGCCGCGACTCGCCCGCTGGCGTCGCCTTTTTCGAGCGCGAACCCGCCCATCGAAAGCTCCTGGCCACCACCCTCGATGGGACCCGCCATCCGTTCGAGGTCACCGCATACCCTCTCTTCGGGCACATTGGCGAGATGCACGGTGTGCTGACCGTGTTCTGGCGGGCAAAGGAATGAGAATTCGCGTCTGGGGCTGCCGCGGGTCATTGGCCGCGCCGGGCGCCGACACCCTCAGATACGGCGGCAATACGTCCTGCGTCGAGGTACGCGGAGACGGCGGGGAGGTGCTCGTGCTCGATGCAGGCACGGGCATGCGTCCTCTTGGAGTGGCGATGAGCAACGATGGCGCACAGCGAATAGACGTACTGCTCAGCCACCTTCATCTCGACCACCTGCAGGGTTTGGGGTTCTTTCGCCCGCTCTTCGATCCCGATCGCGAGATCCACATCTGGGGCCCATCCTCTCCCGTTCAGTCGCTCGCCGACAGGATCTCGACGTATCTCTCGCCGCCGCTCTTTCCGGTGCGGTTGGCCGACATCCCCGCCCGCCTGGAGTTTCACGACGCTCCGGAGGGACCGATCACCATCGGATCGTTGACCGTGCGAGCGTCGTTGGTCACCCACCAGGGCCCGACCGTGGGATACCGCATAGAGGAGCAGGGGCGTTCCGTGGTTTACCTGCCCGATCACGAGCCTGGGCTCGGAGTGGGCCTCTCCGGGCATCCCGTCGAATGGGTGAGCGGCTACCACCTGGCGCTCCGCGCCGACCTTCTGCTGCATGATGCCCAGTACGGCGATGGCGAGTATCCCCACCACATCGGGTGGGGCCATTCGGCGATCGCTCACGTCGTTGACTTTGCGCGCATGACCGAGGTCGACCGGCTGCTCCTCTTTCACCACGATCCGTACCACAGCGATGACGAATTGGAGTCGTTGGTCGCCGATGCACGGAGGTGTTGGGGGGCCGAAAGTGAAAGGGTGCAGGCTGCCTGCGAGGGAATGACCATCACGTGCAACGCCGCGAGTGTCTCGATCGACCCCACCGGCGGCCGCGCTCGCAGCGACGTGTAGTCGGCCGCACCGCCGAGGTGCCGAAGCGTCGTCGGCCGGCCCTCACGGCCCCTGGAGAAGCGCCTGCTGCATGTTCGACGTGCTCTGCGGTACCTCGCTCGGGCAGAGGTACTCGGCCGCGAACTCGGAGAGCACGTCCGACTCGAACGGGGTCAGGTCCCTCCTGGCGAGCGATCGATCGATCCGGGCTGCGCTCTCCTGTGTGGCGAGATCGGCGCACGCAACCTCGCCGTCGCGCACCGCCGACGCATGCTTTCGTCGCTGAACGAGCCCGGGACGGTCCTGGTGTGTCCTGCGAAGCCCGTGGGCCGCGTGATGGCGATGACCGGGATATGAGCCGGGGCCAGACGGGCGCCCCCGGTGGTGGTGGTGGCGTACGCGTACACCGAGTCACCGACCAGCAGGGCAAAAGGGTCGGCGAAGTCTCCGTTGAAGATCGGCTGACCGTGGAGCAGCCCGCTCAGCACTGAGAGCTGAATGCCGTGCGCCGTCGACGGGTTGAGGCCGAGCGGGCCTTGCGTCGCCTGGTGGCCGGGCGTGACGAAACGGCTGACCGGCGCGCACGGTCGGCGTGACCGGGAGCGGCTGTGCCGTCGTTGGCGACGACCGGGCCTGCGGCGAGGTCCCTGGGTTGGTCGAGGCCCGCGCGGAGGAGGCGATGGCGCCCGGGCCCACGGACGCCACGGCGAGGACGCTGACCGTGAGACGTCGAATCCGATGACGAGTCCGACGGGTGCACGGGGGACCGTGCCGGGCCGCGCTCGCCACCGTCCTCACGTTCCAATCTTGGTCGAGCGCGAGGTCAGAGCGCCGGCATGGACCGCTCGGGAAGGAGCGGCAGGCTGGGGGCGGGCATTCAGGCGAGAGATGAGATGAGGGGCGGTGACGACAACTGTTTCCCCCGATCACCGCCCCTCAATCAGGATGCTGACACCGGGGGTCGACGCCGACATAGAGCCGACCGGACCGTCCTGTCACAACATACGGACAACAGACTCGCCCCGCGGTGCCGCGCCTGTCGGGCGGCGTCCTTCGGCCTGGAGACGACTCCACGCCCCGCCATCGGCGAACACGCGGGTCGGGCAGCGGGGCGGGAGGGCGGGGGTCGAGAGGAAGACGGATTTCGCCTTCTCGGTGGAGGGTCGCGGTACCGGGCGACCCTCCACCAGAAGGCGGTCAGGCGATCTTGCGAAACGCCGTCTGGGTCGTCACGCCCGGCAGGTAGACCTTGCTGAGCTCCTTGTCGACCTTCTGGTTGAAGCCGGCGTCGGCCGCTATGGCGTCCCCCGCGCGTTGCAGGTCTGCGATGGAGGCGTAGACGGTCAGCCACTCCACCGACCCGTACGGCCCCGTCATGCCCATGGCGAACGAGGTCGGGCAGCCGGTGATCTCGGCGGCTCGCTGGGCGGTCTCCACCCCCAGCTCAATGCCCTTCACGCTGCCGCCCGGGGCCAGTGTCGCCCGTATGGCCAGCGCGTACTGGGCATCGATCTCGGCCGCCTTGGGGTCGGCATGGATGAACTGCAGCAGGCCGTCGTCGATGGGGTCGCCCGATGCGTGCGCGGCGCCCTCTTCGACCAGTGCCGAGTAGCCCGAGTCGCCGACCAACTTGTCGAATGTCCCCTCGAGGGTGACCAGCTCCTCGAAGACGGTGGTCCACACCAACCGGCCCGCGTCGGGAGAGAAGACCGTTGTCCACAGACTGACCGGCACCTCGGAGATCTGGTTGACCTTCTCCGTCATCTTGAGTGCCCATGCCAGCTGCTTCTCGGGGTTGCCCGGGCCGAGGCGGACGTTACGGCTGAACAGGTACATGTGTCTTTCCTCCCTGGTTCCACAAGCGCGCCGGAACTTTGCCGTCCCGCTCCACGGCGCACCCCAACCCCCCCCGGCAAAGGAGGAACGAAGATCGTCCGCTTCTCTCCTTCAGGCGTCACCCTACGCCCGTTGCAGATCGCTGGCTAGGGGGTAGGGGACAAAATGAATTGGCCCGGTGGTTCACCCGTCGTCACGGCCCTCAGAAACGTCACGCCCTCACAACGACGGGCCGGACCAGTCGGCGTGGGGGTCGGAGGCGGGGAATGACTCCTCCTCCTGCTCGTCGATGTGCCGGTCGATCCAGGCCCGCTCGTCATCGAGCGTTTGATCGGCCTCGCCCTCGGGCTCGGGGGCGTCCGACTCGCTGTGGTCCCGATCGGGCATGCAGGCTCCCTGTCGCAGACGGGACCGGGTGCACCGGCTCGTGCGCCCGGACAGGCCCACCCTAGGGGCGCCCGGCGGGAGCCGCTGACGCGCTCAGCATCGGGAACCGGCTCGGTGCGCCGCGCTCTGTCCGCGCCACCCAGACCGGTTGGCCGCCCTGCAGGCCGAGCTCGGCCGCGCTGCCTCGGCTGAGCTGGACCCAGCAGCTTCCGCCGGCGACGAGATCGATGTCGACCTTGACCTCGAAGCCGAGGTGGGTGACGCGCACCACGGTGCCCTCGACCGCGGCGCCGGTTGGGCGCCCGTCCTCGAGCGGGTGCACGATCAGGTCGTGCGGGCGCACCCATTCACCGTCGAGCTGCGTGGCGGGGCCCAGGAACGTCAGCACGAACTCGTTGGCCGGGTGCTCGTACATGGCCTCCGGCGTGCCGACCTGCTCCAGCCGGCCGTGGTTGATGATGGCCAGGCGGTCCGCCACCTCCATGGCCTCCTCCTGGTCGTGTGTCACCAGCACCGTCGTCACGTGGAGCGTGTCGTGCAGGTCGCGCAGCCAGCGGCGCAGCTGCGTGCGCACCTGGGCATCGAGCGCGCCGAAGGGCTCATCGAGCAACAGGACCTTGGGCTCGATGGCCAGCGCACGGGCCAGCGCCATGCGCTGGCGCTGGCCGCCCGAGAGCTGCGAGGGGTAGCGCTCGGCCAGGTGGGCCAGGCCCACCAGCTCGAGCAGCTCGTCCACCCGTGCCTTGATCTCGGCCTTGGGCCGGCGGCGGATCTCGAGACCGAAAGCGACGTTGCGCCGGACCGTCAGGTGGCGGAAGGGCGCGTAATGCTGGAAGCAGAACCCGACGCCGCGGTGCCGCGCCGGGGCGTCGGTCAGGTCCTCTCCCTCGATGCGCACCGTGCCGCCGTCGGGCATGTCGAGGCCGGCGATGATGCGCAGCAGGGTCGACTTCCCGCCGCCACTGGGCCCGAGCAGCGCGGTGAGCGACCCGCTCGGGACCTCGAGGCTGACGTCGTCGAGCGCCACCGCGTCCCCGAAACGCTTGGAGATCGACTCCACCAGGATGCTCATGCCGCCCGCCGCCCGTGCCAGGCCTCGCGGTTGCGATCGGTCACCGTGAGGAGGATCAGGATGATCAGGGCGGAGAGGCAGAGCGCCACCGCGCCGACGTAGCCGCTCGTCGTGTCGAGGTTGTCGATTGAGGCGGAGATGAACAGGGTCAAGGTCTGCGTCCTCCCGGCGATCGCACCCGAGACGATAGCGACGGCGCCGAACTCCCCGAGCACGCGGGCGGTGGTGAGCGTGACGCCGTAGGCCAGGCCGCGGCGGATGTTGGGGAGGGTGATGCGGCGGAACACCGCGAGCGGTCCGGCACCGAGGGTGCGGGCCGCCTGCTCCTGCTCCGTCCCGATCTCCTGGAGGACGGGCAGCACCTCGCGGACGACGTAGGGCAGGGACACCGCGGCGGAGGCCAGGACGATGCCGGGCACGGCGTAGATGACCGTGATGTGGTCTGAGGAGAGCCAGTTGCCGAACCATCCGGTGCGGCCGTAGACGAGGATCAGCGACAGCCCGATGACGACGGGGGAGACGGCCAGCGGGATGTCGACCAGCGCGTCGAGCAGCCAGGCGCCCGGGAAGCGGTGGCGGGCCAGGATGAGCGAGACGCCCACGCCGAAGATCGTGTTGAGCGGCACCGCGATGGCGGCCACGAGCAGGGTCAGCTCCAGCGCGTGGAGGGCGTCCGGCGCGGTGATGGCATCCCACGCCGCGCCGAGTCCGTGCTGAAAGGCGCGGTAGAACACCGTGGACACGGGCAGGACGACCAGCAGGGCCAGGTAACCCAGCACGGCGCAACGCAGCGGCAGCCGCCAGCGCGAACGCCTCATATCGTCTCGGGGACTTCGAAGCGGCGGCGGGCCCAGCCGATGCCGACCAGCACGAGCAGCGAGATGGCGATCAGCACGACCGAGACCGCGCTGGCCGCCGGGAGGTCGTCGCTCTGGGTCAGGCTGTAGATCCACGAGGAGGCGACCTCGGTCTTGAACGGGAGGTTGCCCGAGATCAGCACGACCGAGCCGAACTCGCCGACGGCCCGGGCGAAGGCGAGGCCGGCGCCGGCCAGCACCGACGGCAGGACGCTGGGCAGGATGACGCGGCGGAGCACCTGGCGCTGGCTCGCGCCGAGGGAGGAGGCCGCCTCCTCCGTCTCCGCATCGAGCTCGGCCAGCACCGGTTGGACGCTGCGGACGCAGAAGGGCAGCGTGACGAAGGCCAGCGCGCACGCGATGCCGAGCCGGGTGCCGGCCAGGTTGACGTGGAACGGGCTGTTCGGTCCGTACAGAGCCAGCAGGGTGAGGCCGGCCACGATCGTCGGCAGCGCGAAGGGGAGGTCGATGACCGCGCCCACCAGGGCCTTGCCCCGGAAGTCGTCGCGGACCAGCACCCAGGCGATGGCGAAGCCGGCAACGGAGTTGACCGCGGCCACGGCGAACGAGATCCAAAGGGTGAGCTCCAGCGCGGCGACGGCCTCGGGCTGGGTGACGGCGGCCCAGAACGAGCCCCATCCGTTGCTGAACGCGTTGGTGAACAGCGCGGCGAGTGGCAGCAGGACGAGGAGGGAGAGGTAGGTGACGGCGAGCGCGGGCCCGCCGGCGCGCCAGGCCACCCGCCCCGCCCCCGCCAGGACGGGGGAGAGCGCCGTGGGGGGGTGACGGTGCCCTCGCCCCCGTCCCGGGCGGCCGGTGGACGCCTGTTCCCCGCCTGGGAGCCCCAGGTCGGCGACGGTGGCGTCCACGCCGGTCATGTGGTGCTACCCGCTCGCCGTGGAGACGCCGAGCGACTGCTCGACTTTGGCGACGATGCCCGTCTGCGGGTCGAAGAACGACTTGTTGACGGAGGTCCAGCCACCCAGGTGGTCGATCGTGAAGAGCGTCTTGGGCTTGGGGAACGTGAACTTGGCCGCCACCGAGGGCAGCACCGGCCGGTAGCCCTGCTGGCCCCACACGGTCTGGCCGGCGGGGGAGAGCAGGTAGGCGAGGAAGGCCTTGGCGGCGGGACTGGCGGTCTTGGTCACCGCGATCGGGTTCTGGATCAGGATCGTCTGCGGCGGCGTGATCACGTCGACAGGCTCGCCCTTCGTCTTGGCGTAGAGGCCGTCGTCCTCGTAGTCGAGCAGCACGTCACCCTGGCCCGAGAGGAAGGTCTGGAGCGCCGCGCTGGCACTGGAGGGCTGCGCCACCGCGTTGTGCAGCAGCTGGGAGAGGTAGGCCTGCGCCTGCGCCGGCGTCTTGCCCTGGGCGATCTCGGCGCCGTAGGCCGCCATGATGTTCCACTTGGCACTGCCGGAGCTGAACACGTTCGGTGTGATCACGCCGACACCCGACTTCACGAGGTCGGCCCAGGTCGTGATGTGCTTGGGATTCCCCGGGCGCACGACGAAGGACACGATGGAGTCGGTGACCATGCCCTTGGTGGGCCCGGTGTCCCACGAGCTGGACACGAGCCCGCCCTTGACGAGCTTGGCCATGTCGGGCTCGAGCGAGAAGTTCACGAGGTCGGCGGGCAGCCCGTCGACCACGGAGGTGGCCTGGGTGCCCGACGGCCCGAAGGACGGCGAGACCACCACGCCGGCGCCCGCCTTCGTCTTGGCGAAGTCGGAGGCGAGGACGCTGTAGGCGGGCTTGGGCGTCGAGTAGGCGACCAGGCTGACGCTGCCCCCGCTCTGGGCGCCGGCGGGGAGCGCGCCGAGGGTCAGGGCCGCGGCGGACAGCGAGACGGTGCCGAGGGCGGCGAGGCGGCGACGGGTGCGGCGGGGCCGGGCCGAGAGACGCCCGGGCGCGTTCGGGTGGACGGTGCTTTCGTGCATCGGAGTACTCTAAACCACGCGGATTGATAAATACAATCGGATTAGTCAGGTATTGGGTCCGACGAACGATGCCCAATGAAACCCCTGGTCAAGGCTGGGACAGGGTAGTCAGACGGGGGAACTGAGCCGGCTTTGAGCGGCCAAGCGGGCCTCACGGGCCTCGAGCATGGCCCAGTCGGACCGGGCCACCAGCTCGGCCAGTGGCACGCAGTCATCGGGCCGCCGCGTCGTCCAGCCGAGGCACACGCCGACCGTCGCACCGACGTACTCAGTCGTGCCCGGATCGGCGAGGTGGGTCTCGATGCGGCGCGTGATCGTGCTGCACTCGGACCGGCTGAGATTGAGCGCCAGCACGAGGAACTGAGTGCCGCCGATGCGCGCCAGGAGGTCACTCTTGCGGAAGGCGACCGAGAGGGCGCGCGCCACGGCCTGGAGCGCCGCATCGCCCGCGTGGAGCCCGAGCCGGTCGTTCAACTCCTGCACGTTCTCGACGTCGGCGAAGAGGGCGTGGACCACGGCGCCCTCGCGGTCGGCGAAGTGCAGCAGGCGGTTGCCGGCGACGAGAAGTCCCCGGCGATTGTGGAAGCCGGTCAGCTCGTCGCCCTGCGAGAGCTGGAGCAGGCGCGCGCTCAGCTCCTCCACCTCGCGCTCGATGGCGAGACGCCCCGCGACGTCGTGCAGGATGCTCAGGATCTGGACGGCGCCGTCGCAGTCACGGAACACCCGCGTCGTCGCCTCGATGTCGACCATCCGGCCGTCGCCCCGGCGAAAACGCAGCATGCCCACCCAGGACCCGCTCCGGTCACGCTCGGCGAGCGCGAGCCCCCAGCGAGGGTCCTCGTGGTCGACCAGGCCCGCCATGCCGAGCTCGCAGATCTCATCGGCCCCCAGGCCGAGCAGGGTGGACGCGGCCGGGTTGGCTGCGGTGACGTGGCCGTCCCGCGTGGAGAACAGCACGCCCTCGCACGTGTGCTCGAACATCGCGTGGTAGGCCGCCATCCCGACCCGCTCGCCGGGCACGGCCTCGTGCATCACCATCCCCGGTGCCTCGTCTCCCGAACCGCGCCACACAGAGCCATCGCCCCGGCGATGGTACCGAAGCGCCCCTGGGGTGCCGGTGATGGTCGACACACCCGTACCGGTGGGACCTTCGGCCCTGGTGCGACCTCCAGGGGGTGCCAACAATGGATGCGGGCCCAGAACAGGAGGTGCTGACCCGGGTCCTGCGACGACAAGATCTGCTGGGGCTTGCGATCTGCGACTTCGAGGTTCGTGGGGACCGGCAGGACACCCTGCACGAGCTCTTCGACGTGCACCTGCGCCAGTCGGCCGGGTGCCCTGGGACTACCGCGCCTCTCGGAGAGCCCCTCGTCTCTCGCCTGTCGACTGACTGAGGGCAGGGCGGCTGGACGCACGGCTCGGCGGTTCCTCCCCCCCATAACCCCGCCGGGCGTGCGACCGGCCTCTGCGGCGCAGTGCGCGCCCACCTCGGGCCGTTACCCGACCCCGAGCCGGCTGTTGTAATTCGAGATGGTGCTGTTGACGTTCGACTCGGCGGTCTTGACCGCACTCGTCGGCGAGACGCCGCCGGTGAACATCGAGATCTCGGCGTTCAGGACGTCGGTCCGCACGTCGGCGTAGGGGCCGATGACCGATCCGGACGTCGCCGGGGTGTTGGCGCCGTTGTTGATCTCGTTGTAGGCGACCTTGTACCCGGGGTTGGTGACCCACAGGTGCTGGACCGTCGCCGTCTGCGCGGAGGACTTGCGCACCGGGATGTAGCCCGTGCCGGCCGCCCAGGTGGCCTGGCTCTGCGTGTTGCAGATGTAGGACAGGTAGTCCCACGCGGCCGCCTGGTGCAGGGCCGACGCCTTGCTCGATATGTACACGCCGGAGCCGCCCGGCTCGACCCCGCCCTGCACCGAGGAGCTGTAGACCGGGAAGGCGCTGATGCCCAGCTTCACGTTGGAGTACTGCCCGCTGCCCAGCAGCTTGGTCACGGTGCCGAGCGCGGCCGAGGTCTCGATCGTCATGCCGTACTTGCCGCTGCCGATACCCAGGAGGTTGTCGTACTCGTTCGGGCCCGTCGACGGGTTGGTGGTGGCGGCGCCCGACGTCACCAGCGTCTTCAGCTGGCTGAAGATCGACACGGAGGTCTTCGTGTTGAACGCACCCGCCGTCGCCCTCGTGGCGCGACCGTTCTTGTTGTTCACGAAGAGCTGGTTCGCGGTGGCGAGCCAGGTCTCGAGGTGCCACGGGTCGAGGACGAGGCCCATGCCGCTGCCCGATGCCTTGAGCGTCTTGGCGTCAGCCACCATCTGCGTCAGCGTGGCCGGGGGACTGGTGATCCCGGCCTTCGTGAAGGCGTTCTGGTTGTAGTACAGGATCGGCGCCGAGACGGCGAAGGGGAGTGCCCACTGCACGCCGTTCACCTTCCAGTAGGCGAGCGGGCGGGGCAGGTAGTCGCTCGTCGAGTACTTGGCGGCGTTCATGCAGGACTGGACGGGCAGGAAGGATTGGGTGTCGATGGCGGCCTGGGTGCGTTGGTCCTCGAGCTGGACGGCGTCGGGCAGCTGCCGGTTGGTGAGTCCCGCCAGGTATTTCTGCCAGGTGTCGTCGTAGCCCGACTGGGTGACCAGGGTCACGTGCACCTTGGACTGCGACGAGTTGTACACGCTGGTGATCGCCTGCAGCGTCGTCAGGTTGGCGCTGTTGGCGGACTCCCAGAAGGTGATGTTGACCACGCCCTTGGCGTTGGCGAGGGCCTTGAGATTGCAGCTGGGGAGGCTGGCCGCGCCGGCCGGTGCCATCCCGCCCACCACGACGGCGGAGGCGGTGGCGGCACCCGCCGCTGTCATGAACAGGGCCGCGGCGACGAGTCGGGAGAGGCGAGTGGTCCGCATGCCCAATGCCTAGCACCGGAGCCGCCGCGAGGTCTGCCGCCCCGCTATTTCACGGCGCCCGCCGTGAGGCTCCGCACCAGCTGCTTCTGGAAGACGAGGAGGAGGATCACCAGCGGTACGAATGCGATGACGGCACCGGCGAGCGACACCGGGATCTGCGAGACCTGCGAACCGAGAAGCTGCTTCAGGCCGATCTGCACCGTGTAGAGCGGTGTCGTGCCACCGGTCGACACCAACGGCCACAGGTACTGGTTCCATGCCCCGAGGAAGGAGAAGACGGCCAGCGCGGCGAGCGACGGGCGGGCGAGCGGCACGGCCACCCGGGTCATGAAACGCAGGTGCCCGTAGCCGTCGAGCTGGGCCGCCTCCTGCAGGTCGCGGGGGATCTGCAGGAAGGCCTGGCGCAGCAGGAAGATGCCGAACCCGGTGGCGAGGAAGGGGATCGAGAGCCCCGCGTAGGAGTTGAACCAGTGCAGTGACGTCACCGTGTCGAGATTGGTGATGAAGGTGACCTCGAACGGGATCATCAGCGTGACCAGACAGATCACGAAGAGCGTCCGCTTGAAGGGGAAGCGCAAGAAGGCGAAGGCGTAGGCGGCGAGGATGGAGGTGACGAGCTGGCCCACCACGATGATGGCGGTCATGATCGCCGACGTCGCCACGTACTTGGACATCGATCCGGTCGTCCATGCCGCGCTGTAGTTGTGCCACTGCGGGTTGGTCGGGAACAGCGGTGGGGGCTGCTGCACCAGCTGGTCGGGCACCAGCAGCGAGTTGACGATCGTGATGTAGATCGGGAAGATCACGACGACGGCTGCCGCCGTCAGCAGCGTGTAGCTGCCGATGGCCCGTAACCGCCGCCGGGGCTTGCGGGCAGCCGGGACGTGGGCCGACGCAGCTGCGGCCGGCGCCGCCGGCGCCTCGGTCGTGCTGTCAGCGGGCATAGCTCACCCGCCGTTCGAGGAACCGCAGCTGCAAGAGGGTGAGCCCCAGGATGATGAGGAAGAGCACCGTGGCCATGATGGCGGCGGCCCCCGGGTTGCTCTCGATCTGCAGCGTGTTGAGGATGTTGTAGATCAAGACGTTGGTGTGCAGGCGGACGGCGTTCTGCGGCCCGATGAGGATGTCCACCGCGCCGAAGGCCTGGAAGGCGTAGATGGTGCTCACGACAACGGCGAAGAAGATGGTGGGGGAGAGCAGCGGCACGGTCATGCGCCAGAACCTCGTCCAGGAGCCCGCACCGTCGATGCGGGCGGCCTCGAGGAGCTCGTCGGGGACCGACTGAAGCCCTGCCGACATGATGATGAACGAGAGCCCGAGGAACTGCCAGATGGTGATCAGCGCGACCGAGGGGAGCGCCCACGTGGTGCTCTCGAGCGCGGGCGGGGTCGGATTGATGCCGAGCCAGGGGAGGAGCCCGACGACCGGGTTGAGCAGCGTCCCGAAGACGACGGAGGCGACGGCGACGGAGCTGACGACCGTCGAGGAGAAGATCACCCGGTAGACCGCCATGCCCTTGAGCTTGCGGTGGGCCGCCACGGCCAGCGCGAGCCCGAGCAGGAGGCTGATCGGCACCACCAGGATCACGAAGATGATCGTGGTCACGAGGCTCTGGGTGAACTGGGTCGAGGTGATCGTCGGGATGATCTGGTGCAGGCCCACGTAGTGCGAGGGCAAACCCGGTACCGGCGGCGTCTGGTACAGCATCAGCTTGAAGTTGCGCAGGAACGGGTAGAAGGAGAAGAGCCCGAAGAGCACCAGTGCCGGGAGCAGCAACAGGTAGGCCAGGGCGGCCTCCTTGCGCAGGCGAGAACGCAGGCCGCCGTGGTCGGTGACTTTGGTCGCCGGTGGCGGCGTCCCGGCGGGCGCGCTCACCGCCGTCACGATCCCCCCAGCCTTTCGCCGGTCGACGAGTCGAAGAGGTGGAAGGCCCGCGGGTCGTCGTCGATCGCGATGCGCACCGCCTCGCCGATCCCCGGCTTCGCCGCGGCCGCGCTCTGGCGCACGATCACCCTCGCCCCGTTCTCGGTGTGGCAGATGACGTGCGTCTCGGCGCCGAGCAGCTCGACGATGATCACCGTGGCGGCGATGGCACCGTCGGGGCTGAGGCGGAGCGACTCGGGGCGCACGCCGAGCACCACGTCGGGCCCGGAGCCGCGCACCTTGTCCGCCACCTCAATCGGCAGCGGCACCGAGGCACCCGAGAAGGCGACGCTCAGTGTGCCGCGGCCGCTGCCCGTCTCCGCAGTGGGCGACCCGCTCTCGACGAGCATCCCCTCGACCAGGTTCATGCCGGGGCTGCCGAGGAAGTGGGCGACGAAGGCGTTGGCCGGCCGCGCGTAGAGGTCCTCGGGCGTGGCCACCTGCTGCAGCTTGCCGTTGCTCATCACGGCGATGCGGTGGCCCATGGTCATCGCCTCGACCTGGTCGTGGGTGACGTACAGCGTCGTGGTGCGCAGGCGGTTCTGCAGCTCGACGATGTCGGCCCGGGTCTGGACGCGTAGCGCAGCGTCGAGGTTCGAGAGCGGCTCGTCCATCAAGAAGACCAGCGGCTCGCGCACGATGGCCCGGGCCAGGGCCACCCGCTGGCGCTGGCCGCCCGAGAGCTGCGCCGGCTTGCGCCCGAGCAGCTCGCCCAGCCCGAGAGTCTCGGCCGCCCGCTTCACCTTCGTGGCGCGCTCCTCCTTGTCGACGCCGCGCTGGCGGAGCGGGAACTCGATGTTCTTCCCGACCGTCAAGTGCGGGTAGAGCGCGTAGCTCTGGAACACCATGGCCACGTCGCGGTCCTTGGGGTCGACGTCGTTGACGATGCGGTCGCCGATGGAGACCGTGCCGTCGCTGAGCTCCTCCAGCCCCGCCACGAGGCGCAGCGCCGTCGTCTTGCCACAGCCCGACGAGCCGAGCAGGACGAGGAGCTCGCCGTCGGGGACCGACAGCGTCAGGTCGTCGACGGCGAGGGTCTCGCCGAAGCGCTTGGTGACCCCCTCGAAGCTGACCTGTGCCAACGTGCTCCCTCCAGGCGGGCCGCCCTTCGCCCGCCTCCGCGATCGACGGTCCGCACGGTAGCTGGGTGCGGGGCGGTCGGCTCAGATCCTCCCGCCCCGGGGACCGGTGCGCCCGTTGCGGGGCGTCGGCTCGAGGGGACCTTCAGCTGGCCGGGATGTTCCAGCCCATGCCCTCGGCGATCTCCTTGCAGGTGGGGCACAGGCCGTAGCGGGCGGGATTGCGCCCCGGGACCCATTCCTTGCCGCACAGCGCCCGCACGGCGGTCTGGTTCACCATGCCCTCGACCACGCTCGGGCCGGTCGAGACGAACTCGCCCCCCTTGGGGGTGTAGCCCTCCAGGACGATGTGGGCCATGCGGTCGTGGTCGCCGTCGTCGAGGTCGGGATCCGGCCGGGCCGGCGCCAGCGTCGTGCCTCCGGCCTGCTCGACTCCCGGCCCTGCGGTCGTCGCGTCCACGGGTCCCACAGTAGGCGGGACCGGGTGGTGGCCGCCCCGCCGCTCTGCTCCGCCCCTGGCCGGGGGCCGGACCGCTCGGGAATCGACCCGCCGCCCATATTGTTGACCAGTCAGAGGAAATTCCAGAGAAAGAACCCCCATGACGAACGAAAACCTGACACTCCCATTGCTACCCCTCAAGTCCGGCGTCGTCCTGCCCGGGATGGTCTTCACCATGGCCCTCGAGTCCGACGAGGCCCGGGCGGCCGTCGACTCGGCCCGCTCGGCGGGTGGACGCCTGCTGCTCGTGCCCCACATCGAGGGGCGCTTCGCCAGTGTCGGCGTCATCTCCGAGGTGATGGAGGAGGGCGACCTGCCCGGCGGCCTGCCCGCCGTGGCCATCCGGGGGGTGGGCCGCGCCGTGATCGGCACCGGGGTGCCCGGCACCGGCGACGCCCTGTGGGTCGAGGCTGAGCAGCTGACCGAGCCCGAGCCCACCCAGTCCGCCCACGAGCTGGCCCGGGAGTACCGCGCCGTGCTGGAGAACATCCTGCACTCCCGCGGCGCCGGCCGCATCGCCGCGCAGCTGCGCGAGATCACCGAGCCGGGCCTCCTGGCCGACGTGGCGGGCTACTCGCCCGACCTGTCGCTCACCCAGAAGGTCGAGGTCCTCGAGACGCTCGACGTGGAGACGAGGTTGCGCCTCGTGCTCGGCTGGGCCCGTGACACCCTGGCCGACCTGGCGCTGCGCGAGAAGATCAAGACGGACGTCGAGGAGGGCATGGAGAAGACGCAGCGCGAGTTCCTGCTGCGCCGCCAGCTCGATGCCATCCGCAAGGAGCTGGGCCAGATCAGCGGTGACGGCGACGACGCCGACCCCGACGACTACCGGGCCAAGCTCGAGGCGCGTGAGCTACCCGAGCACGTGCGCAAGGCGGTCGAGCGCGAGGTCGACAAGCTGGAGCGCACCAGCGACCAGAGCCCCGAGACGGGCTGGATCCGTACCTGGCTCGACACCGTGCTCGAGCTCCCCTGGGGCGTCGAGTCGGAGGACCGTCTCGACATCCCCGAGGCGTCGCGCATCCTCGAGGCCGACCACGACGGGCTCGAGGACGTGAAGGAGCGCATCCTCGAGCACCTCGCCGTGCGCAAGCTGCAGGCCGAGCGCGGCCTCACGCCCCTGGACGGGCGCGGGTCGGGAGCCATCCTGACCCTCGTCGGGCCCCCGGGCGTCGGCAAGACGTCGCTCGGAGAGTCGGTGGCGAACGCCCTCGGCCGCAAGTTCGTCCGCATCTCGCTCGGCGGCGTGCGCGACGAGGCCGAGATCCGCGGCCACCGCCGCACCTACGTCGGGGCCCAGCCGGGCCGGCTGGTGCGCGCCCTGCGCGAGGCCGGCACCATGAACCCGGTCATCGTCCTCGACGAGGTCGACAAGATCGGCGCCGACTACCGGGGCGACCCCTCCTCGGCGCTGCTCGAGGTGCTCGACCCGGCACAGAACCACACCTTCCGAGACCACTACCTGGAGGTCGACCTCGACCTGTCCCGGGTGCTGTTCATCGCCACCGCCAACGTGAGCGAGACCGTCCCCGGCCCGTTGCTCGACCGCATGGAGGTCATCCGGATCGACGGCTACACCGAGTCCGAGAAGGTCTCCATCGCCCGGCACCACCTGGTGGGCCGCCAGCTCACCCGGGCCGCCCTGCGCGAGGACGAGGTGCGGATCAGCGACGACGCGCTGCGCGCCATCGTGGCCGACTACACACGCGAGGCCGGCGTTCGCAACCTGGAGCGCGAGCTCGGCAAGATGCTGCGCAAGGTGGCGACCAAGCTCGCCTCGGGCGAGCGCGCCGCGCCCGTCGTGATCGAGGCCGACGACGTGCGGGGCTGGCTGGGCCGGCCGCACTTCTACTTCGAAGCGGCCGATCGCACCAGCGTGCCCGGCGTGGTCACCGGTCTCGCCGTCACCGGCGCCGGTGGCGACGTCCTCTTCGTCGAGGCCAGCGTGTCCGATGGCTCCGAGGGACTCACCCTCACGGGCCAGCTCGGCGACGTCATGAAGGAGTCGGCGGAGATCGCGCTCTCCTACGTGCGCTCGCACACGGCGGAGCTCGGGATCGACCCGACGGCCTTCGCCGGCAAGCGCTTCCACGTCCACGTGCCCGCGGGCGCCGTCCCCAAGGACGGTCCGTCGGCGGGGGTCACCATGACGACGGCGCTCGTCAGCCTGCTGCGCGGTGTCCCCGTGCGGTCGGTCGTCGGGATGACCGGCGAGGTCACGCTGCAGGGCAGGGTGCTGCCCATCGGCGGGGTCAAGCAAAAGGTGCTGGCCGCCCACCGGGCGGGTCTCACCGAGGTGGTCCTGCCCGAGCGCAACGGACCCGATCTCGAGGACGTGCCCGATGAGGTGCGCGAGGTCATGACGTTCCACCTGGCCGCCACCATCGCCGACGTGCTCACACCGGCATTGTCCGGTGCGGGCACGGAGGCCGCGGTCGCCGGGGACAACGGCGAGCTGGGCGCCGCGGCCTGAGGCCGGGCAGACTTGGCGCCGGTCACAGTCGCACAGGGACCGGCGATCGGAGCGCACATGGATGACAGGGAGATCGTGGAGCGGATCAGCCAGCTCGCCGAGGAGGAGCAGCGCCTCGAGGAGGCGCATGTCGGCGAGGGGCTGAGCGACGAGGAGCTCACCCGCAAGCGGGAGCTCGAGGTCACCTTGGACCAGATGTGGGACCTGCTGCGCCAACGCCGCGCCAAGCGGAGCGCCGGACAGGACCCCGAGGCCGTGCAGCCGCGCCCGCCCGACGTCGTCGAGCACTACCTGCAGTAGCACTACCTGCAGCGGGCACTCCCGGAGCGAGGCACAGCACCGGTGCGCCGGACGCGCCGCCACACCACGGGCGCCAGCGCCAGGACCACGAACACGGCGAGCGCCAGGACGAACAGCCCGCCGTAGGAGCCGTAGCCGCCGTAGCTGAACGCGACGGCGTGGACCCCGGGGCCGACGACGACGCCGACCAGTGCCGGCGCCACCATCACCGTCGGGGTCGGGCGACCGTTCACCGTCGCGGTCCAGCCCGGGTCGTACGACGCGCTCGAGGACGACGGTTGCCTTCCGCTTCGTCGTGACCACGGCGCGGGCGGCGCCGTTCGCCAGGTCCGCGTGCTCGCTGACGACGCGTCCTGGCGACCCGTCCAGCGTGCCCGCACCGGGGGCAGTCGGGGCCGAGGCCATCTGCCCGTTGAACGCCACCGTCAGGTCGCGCTCGTGAAGGAGCAGCGGTGAGTCCAGCAGGGTCTGGCTCTGCGAGCCGACGTCGGCGCGGGTGGCGGTCAGCACGCCGGTCGTGTCGTACACGTGGATGTAGCCCGGGCGGGGCAGTGACCACAGGCAGTAGGTACCCGAGCACCCGACCCGGTCGGCCGGCACCGGAGGCGCCATCGTGCTCGGTGTGATGAGGTACCCGATGCCGAAGAGCGGGTAGTCGCCGGGGTTGCTGTCGTCGAAGTAGTACTCGGGGTCGGTCATGAGCGAGGCGGTGCGCAGGGTGTAGCCGACCTCGTCGACGTTCTTGCTCTCGAGATACTTGAAGACGGGGACCGCCCCGACGAGGAAGTCCTGACCCCAGTTGGTGGGGAGGCCTGCGTAGACCCGACCCTGCGGGTGGGCGCGGACGTAGGCGAGCAGCCGGTCGATCTGGGGGCCCTGCCGCGCGTCGGCGTCTGCCTGCAGCCCGATGTTCGTCGCGTTGTGCCCGTCGTAGGAGTCGAGCGCGCTCCAGGCGGGTGCCAGGGCGATGACGAGCGCCACGATGCACAGGCCGGCGAGGAGGCCACGCCCGGCCGGCTCCGACACCCAGCGGCGACGGTCCTCGGGGAAGAGGCGGACCACGGCATCGAGCACGAGCCTTCCCACGAACACGACGCCGATGCCGGCCAGCAGGATCCCCGAGAGCTGCACCCCCATCTCGAAGCGCCGGATGAAGATGTCGCTGCTGCCGGGAACGACGCGGTACAGCGACCCGAAGGTCGTCCGCCCGAACGTCATGAGCAGCGTCACCACCCAGATGCTCACCAGGGCGCGGCCCGCCACGCTCGTGCGCCAGTGCCAGGTGCACGCTGCGATGCCGACGCCGACGAGGAGGGTCACGACCGGCCAGCGGCCGGCATCGTAGAGATTGCCGGTGAAGAGCCAGGACAGGACCTGGCGGGCGCCGTAGCCGTTCTCCAGCCCCGTGCCGCCCAGCACCTGGTTGCGCGCCGCCCAGTGGGACTGGGCGAGCAGCGGCACGATGACCCAGGCCGAGGCGAGGAGCGAGGCCACCCCCAGCACGAGGGCTCGGCCCAGCCGGCGCCACAGGTCAGTGGGGACGAGGAACGGCCACACCACCAGTGGCACGAAGGCCAGGTACCCCGTCTCGAAGTGCAGGGCGACGGTGAGCATGACGAAGAAGACGGCGGGCAGCGCGGCGCGCAAGGACGACAAGGCTCGGTAGGTGAAGCCCCACGCCAGAGGCAGCGTCCACATTGCCCAGAGCTGGGTCCACACCCCGTAGCCGACCCAGACGTAGGCCTTGGTCTCGTAACCGATGCCGGCGGCCGACGCCAGGAAGGGCGACACCGCCGCGGCCGCCGCGGCCGTCCAGCGGCCGAGCCCGAACAATCGCCCGCCCCAATAGACGCTGAGCGGCCACAGCGCGAGCAGCAGGTACATGGACCAGCGGAAGACGGTGTCGGGGTCGATCACCGTGCCGATCAGGCCCGACGCCATGGAGGGCAGGCTCTGGTAGTGCAGGTACTGGGGGGAGCCGAGCCCGAGGTAGGGGAACCAGCTCGTCAACGGCAGATGTCCTTCACGGATCCGGCTGGCCGCCACGCGCACCATCTGCTGGTGCACGGAGCTGTCGTCGAGGTAGGGCACGGCGCGCAGCTCGGGGCGGAGCTCTACGAGGCCCCAGGCGATGGCGATCACGACGACGCACCACGGGCCGAACCGGGACGACCAGTGCGCCCCGACGCTTGGCGCGGTGGCATCCCCGACGGCGGTCTGCGTGGCGGCAACGCCGGCCGTGCTCACGATCGGTTGACAGGTGTCATACGCGTCCCGCGGCCCTACGGCGCGTGACCCATCGCCGACGTGGCACCGACGTATGTTGCCAGGGGCCCGAGTGCCACGGTGCGCACCCTCACGGGCTCCGCGTGAAGCTTGCCGCAGCGTGCATTGTCGGCGGCCCGGGCCTGCGTCGGCTAGAACCACGCTGGGGCTGTAGCTCAGTGGTCAGAGCAGAGGACTCATAATCCTTGGGTCGTGGGTTCGATCCCCACCAGCCCTACGAAGCGGATGCGCCGAACATCGCGTGCTCGGCGCCGTCCCGTGAAGTGACTTTGTGCCCTGTCTGCGCCGACGCGAGCAGCGCATCCTCGTGGGAGCACAGGGCTCGATGCAGGGCTGCGGCACGCGGGCTCGGACACGACGGTCGCCGACGCAGCGCGGCACGGTGAAGAGGCAACCTCATGCATGCTCGCTCGCTGGCTCGCGTACCACGGTGCGTCACGAACGTCGCGGGGCGACCCGCGGCGCAGTGCTGGCGGACCGTGCTGGGCGTCACGATGGTCGCGGCGGCCCTGCTCACGTCGTGCTCGAGCCAACCGACGACCTCGGGGGCCGCACATTCGCCCAGCGCGGTGGGACCGATCCCGAAGTTGTACCCGGCGCGCGTCGCCCTGTACGGCGACTCGCTCTCGCTGCAGGCGGAGCCATACTTCAGGCGGCTCATGGCCGCCGAGGACACGTCGAACACCACCGTCTACTCCTCCCACGGCGGCACGGCGACCTGCGACTGGCTGGCCACCATGCGCAAGATGGCGGCCACCGCGCACTTCGAGGCGGTCCTGCTCGAGTTCAGCGGGAATGCGCTCACCCGGTGCATGGCGCACGTCGGCTACTACACGCCGGCGTACTACGCCAAGTACAGGGCCGACACCATGGCGGCGATCGCCATCTGGGTCCCGACGGGCGCCCACGTCTTCCTGATCGGCGCCCCTGTCACGCGCGAGCAACAGGAGTCGGTTCCCGACTGGGATGCTCTCGACCTCCTCTACGCGGAGATCGCGGCGGCCGATCCCCGGCACGTGACCTATGTCGACGCCGGTGCGGCCGTCGAGGGGCCGGGCGGGACCTACGCACAGACGTTGCCCTGCTCCATCGGTGAGCCGTGCACCGGCCCCGTGGTCGACGGCGTGCCGTCCAACGTCGTCCGTTCTCCCGACGGCGTCCACTTCTGCCCGGTGGCCGAAGTGCGCGAGTCGTGTCCCGTCTACTCGGCCGGTGCCCTCCGGTTCGCGGCTGCGATGGTGCACGGGTTGGTGACCGCCCCCGGCCCGGGGGCCGAGCCACCACAGGGCTCGGCGGGGTGACGGACTCAGTCGGGCTCTGCGGCGACCCACGCCACCGCGCCGCCGGTCAGGTTCTCGGCCGTCCAGCCGGCCTCCGAGAGCGCCCGCGCCGCAGTGGCCGAGCGGCCACCCATGTGGCAGGCCACCACGATGGTGACGTCCCGCGGCAGCTCGCCGAGCCGGTCGCCCAGCTGGCCGAGAGGGATGTTCACGCCGATGGGGTAGGCCCAGGCCTCGACCTCGTCCGGCTCGCGCACGTCGAGGAGGAACACGTCCTCGTCGCGGGCGATGCGTGCTTTCACCTCGTCGGGTTCCACCTCGGCATAGGGCATGGGCCCAGGCTAGGTCGGGCCCACCGTGTCACTGGCCGGCGGGGGCCCGCCGGTAGCCTGGAGCGATGGCCCTGCCTCGGAAATTCCTCAACGAGGACGAGGAACTGCTGGCCGAGCTCCGCCCGCACTGGATCTTCCTCTTCGGCCCGCTCTTCACGTCCATCGGCGTGTGGGCGGCGATCATCGCCCTGGTCATCGTGTGGCGCAACCCGCCCGGCTGGACGAACTACCCCTTCCTGATCATCGCCCTCATCCCCGGCCTGTGGCTGCTGGGCCGGTTCGTCCGCTGGCGTTCCTACGACGTCGCGCTGACGTCGACGCGGATCCTCGTGCGCCAGGGCATCCTCGGACGCGACACCGTGCAGTTGCGCCTACAGCGCATCACCGAGGTCAACATCAGGCAGACGCTGATCGAGCGGCTCCTCGGCACGGGCAGCCTCGTCATTGACGTGCAGGGGGAGGACGACTCGCTGACGCTCGAGTACATGCGCAAGCCGGCCGTCGTGCAGCGCGTCATCAACTCGCAGATCAACGAGATCGTCGGGGGCGGGCACCGCGAGCCGATCCCGCCTGACATGCTGCCCTTCGACGAGCGCGGCGCAGCGCGGCGCCGCAACCAAGCGGACCAGTACGGGGACCCGCACGACACGCCTCCGTTCGGGGTGCACACGTCGCCGGGCGAGCAGCTGGCCGCCTCCGGCGTCCCGGCGGGCGACCCGGGGACGAGCGGGAGGACGACCGGCACCACCCCCTTCGAGATACGGGATCGCCTGATTGAGCTCGACGACCTGCGCCAGCGCGGCATCCTCTCCGAGGAGGAGTTCGCCACCAAGAAGAGCGAGCTCCTCAACCGCATCTAGTGAGCCGGGCTCGGGAGTCCGAGGGTCGCCACGCCGGGCGGCCAGGGGGGTGTCGTGACAGGATTGGCCCACCCCAGAAGGAGGGAGACCCGATGCATGCTGTCGTCGTCGACGTCGAGATCAACGACCCCGATGCCGCGCGGAAGGGGCTCGAGGACCTCGTCCCCACCATCCGGGAGGCGCCCGGGTTCGTGGCCGGCTACTGGGTCCGCCTCGACGACCGGCACGGCACCTCCGTCGTCATCTTCGAGACCGAGGACCAGGCCCGAGCCGGGGCACCACCGGCGGACGGCACCGCGCCCGGGGTCACGATGACGGGCGTCTCGGTCGGTGAGGTTCTCGCCAGCGCATAAGGACCGGTCGTACCGTCGCCCGCTCCCACGCCGGTTGCCCGGGAACACGCCCCCGGTGACACGAGCGGGCTGGGGGGCGGCGCGGCGCCGCGGACTACCGTTGGGGTGCGTGAGCGCCCCTCGATACCGGTGTGACGGCTGCGGCAACCTGACCCGCTTCGACATCACCGTGTCGGAGCGGACCAAGGCCTTCTACCACTACACGGTCGGTGGCGAGCTCGTCGTCGAGGACGAGGAGGTGCTCTCCCGGCACGTCGACGAGGTCGTCTGTCGCTGGTGCGGCCACGGGCGGAGCGTCGTCGAGATCGGCGACGACGAGCGCACCGAGCCAGGCGAACCCTCCAACGTGATATGACCGAACCGCCGGCGGACATCCTGAGCCGGCTCCGCCCCGTCCCCACCTACCACGGCCGTCCCACCACGCGCCCGCACGACGTGGTCGGCGTCGATCCCGCGGCCGCCCCCTGCCGCATCGAGGTGGTGGGGGCCGCCGAGCCGGTGCTGCTCCTCTTCCTCTCGGCGGGATGCCTCGGCTGCCGCGACCTGTGGGAGGGCCTGGCGGACCTGCAAGCCGGCCTCGACGGATCGGCGCGGCTGGCCGTCGTGACGAGGAGCCCGGGGGACGAGGACCCCGCCGCCATCGCCGCCCTGGCCGGCCCGGGCGCCGACGGCCTCGGCGTCGCGGTCGTGATGAGCACCCAGGCCTACCGGGACTACCGGGTCGCCGGCCCACCATTCCTGGCGGTCGCCGCCGCCGACGCGGTCTTGACCGAGAGCGTGGCCTGGGGCCTCCATCAGACGCTGGAGATCTCACTTGCCGCCCTGCGTACGGCCTAGCGCCGTGGCACCGGTTCGTGTCACACCCCGTCGTCATGCTTGGCCCCAACAGAGAGGGTCATCGTCATGCCGACTTCCAGGGACACCGACATCGAGCCCCAGGGCGGGCTCACCATCGACTGCGACTGCTGCGCGCTGCGTGAGACCGCGGCCTGTGACGACTGCGTGGTCAGCTTCCTCTTGGAGAGGGAGCCCGACGACGCCGTGGTCATCGACGCCGACGAGGCCCGCGCCATGCGGATGCTCGAGCGCGCCGGCCTGGTGCCGACGCTGCGCTTCAGCAGCCGAGCGGGGTAGCAGCCCCACGGCGGGCGCTCGGGCGCAGCCCGACGGGGTCGCCGAATGAAGCGCCACCTGCTCGTCACCAATGACTTCCCGCCCAAGGTGGGCGGCATCCAGAACTACTTGTGGGATCTGTGGCGGCGGCTCGATCCGGCCTCCTACGTCGTGCTCACCGCGTCGTCGCACGAGGCGGCCGCCGCCTTCGACGCCGAGCAGGCCGAGCGGGGCGTGCACATCGAGCGGGTGCCCGAGCCGATCCTCTTCTTCCCGACTCCCGGCGCGCTGGCTGCGGTGCGCCGGAGCGCGCGGGAGCACGAGGTCGACATGGTGCTGCTCGATCCCGCCCTGCCACTCGGGCTCCTCGGGCCCCGCCTCGACGTCCCCTACGGCGTGATCCTTCACGGCGCCGAGGTCACGGTGCCCGGGCGGCTGCCGGGGTCGCGGTCGGCGCTGGCCCGGGTGCTCCGCGACGCCCGCCTGGTCGTCTCGGCCGGCCGCTACCCGGCCGCCGAGGCCCTGCGCGCCGCGCCCGGGATCGCAGATCGGGTGGTCGAGGTCCCACCCGGGGTCGATGTGGGTGCCATCACGCCTCGCAAGGCCGCCGAGCGGCGCGCCGCCCGGGTCCGCCTTGGTCTGCCCGCGCGGGGGCCGCTCGTCGTCAGTGTGAGCCGTCTCGTCCCCCGCAAGGGCATGGACGTCCTGATCGAGGCCGCCAACCGCCTGGCGCCCTCCTATCCCGACCTCGTGCTGGCGATCGGCGGGGACGGCCGGGAACTGGCCCGCCTGCGGCGGCTCGCCGCGGCGAGCCCGCAGCGTGTCGTCGTGCTCGGGCGGGTGAGCGACGAGGACCGCGCCGCCCTCCTGGGCGCGGCCGACGTGTTCGCCATGGCCTGCCGGAGCCGGTGGCTCGGCCTGGAGCAGGAGGGCTTCGGCATCGTGTTCCTCGAGGCGGCGGCGGCTGGGGTCCCCCAGGTCGCGGGGGACAGCGGGGGAGCCTCCGAGGCCGTGCTCGACGGCGTCACCGGCGTGGTGGTCGAGGCGCCGGGGGACCCGGGCGCCGTGGCGGAGGCCCTGCGGGGGCTGCTGGCGGACCCGACCAGCCGGCGACGGATGGGCCGGGCCGGCCGCGCCCGGGTGCAGGAATTCTTCGACAACGACGTTCTCGCTTCTAGGCTGGCCGAGGCGCTGGCCGGAGTGGCAATCTGACTCACCGCTCCGCCGAGGGCGCAGAGTGGCAGGCAACAGGAAGGAAGCACTGAGCGTGGCCGATCAAGCTACAGAGCACATCTCGGTAGCGGCACCCCCTGAGCGGTGCTTCGACGTCGCGGCCGACCTCGAGCGCTACCCGGAATGGGCCGCCGACATCAAGGAGATCGAAGTCAAGGAGCGCGACGAGCAGAGCCGCCCGCTTCTGGTGACGTTCCGCGCCGCCGCCTTCGGGCGCAGCACCAGCTACACGCTGGCCTATGACTACTCCGAGGCACCACACGTCTTGGCCTGGAAGCTGACCCAGGGCGACATCACCACCAAGCTCGACGGCAGCTACGTCTTCGACCCGGCCGAGGGCGGTGGCACCGACGTCACCTACCACCTCGAGGCGGAGCTGCGCGTGCCCATCCCCGGTTTCATCAAGATGCGGGCCACGAGCCGCATCATGGCGACGGCCATGCGAGAGCTGAAGGCGCGGGTCGAGTCCATCTCGTGAGCCCCGACCCGGGCCCGCCGGCGGGCGCCGGCGTGACCTACGGCATCGACATCGGCGGGACCAAGGTCCTCGGCCTCGCGCTCGGCCCGGCCGACGACGTCGTCGCCGAGGCCCGGGTCCCGACGCCGACGGGCCACCGCGACGTCGTGGGCAGCCACGTGGCCGAGGCAGTGGCGCAGGTCGTGGTCGAGCTCGACGGCGCGCTCGGGTCTGGCGGCGGCGCACCGGTCGGCGTGGGAGCGCCCGGCATGGTCGACCGGCAGGGGCGCCTCTGCTTCGCGCCCAACCTCCCGCAGGCACAGGGAGTGGACTGGACCGAGCTGATCGGTGGCCGGCTGCCCGGGCGCGACATCCTCATCGAGAACGACGCCAACTTCGCCGTGCTGGCCGAGCACCGCCTCGGAGCCGCCCGGGGCCACGACGACGTGGTGATGGTGACGCTCGGGACGGGGATCGGAGGCGGCATCGTCACCGGCGGACGGGTGCTGGTGGGGTCGGTCGGCTTCGCCGGCGAGATCGGCCACATGGTGGTGGACCCCGCCGGGCCGGCCTGCCCCTGCGGGCGCCGTGGGTGCTGGGAGCGCTTCGCGTCGGGAGCCGGGCTGGGCGTCCTGGCCCGAGAGGCGGCGCTGGCGGGGCGGCTGGGCGAGGTGGTGCGGCTCGCGGGCGGTGACCCAGAGAGCGTCCGCGGCGAGGACGTCTCGGCCGCCGCGGCGAACGGTGACCCGGCCGCGCAGCGGGTGATCCAAGAGGTCGGGTGGTGGATCGGCTTCGGCCTCGCCAATCTGGCCTGCGTGCTCGACCCGGACTGCTTCGTGCTCGGCGGTGGGGTGGTCCAAGCGGGCGACCTCCTGATCGACGCGGCGCGGGCCACCTACGCCGATCTGGTCGAGGGCGGCGACCGGCGCCCGGCGGTGACCATCGTGCCCGCCGCCTTCGGCGAGCGCGCCGGTGCGGTCGGCGCCGCGCTGGGGGCGCGCCTGGGTGGGCTGTGGTGATGCGCACCGGCGTCGTGCTGCCGACGTTCCGTGACCGGCCCGACGAGGCCTTCGACGCAGCGGCGGAGGCCGTCGCCGGCGGCGTGGACGGGGTGTTCTGCTACGACCACATCTGGCCCATCGGCCAGCCCCAGCGCCCGGCGCTGGCCCCGTTCCCCGTCCTCGGCGCGCTCGCCACACTCCTCGGGCCACGCCGCCGCGACGGGGAGGGTCCCTTCATCGGCACCCTCGTGGCGCGGGTCGGCCTGGCGCCCAACAAGGTGCTGGTCGCGCAGTTCGGCGCGCTGGACCACCTCGCACCGGGCCGGGTGATCGCCGGCCTCGGCACCGGCGACCGGCTGAACGAGGGGGAGAACAGGGCCTACGGCATCCCCTTCCTGCCCGCCGCCGAGCGACGCGCCCAGCTGGTCGAGCTCGGCCGCGCGCTGGCGGCGGCCGGGCTGACGGTCTGGATCGCCGGCGGTGACGCGGGCCGCACCGAGGAGGTCCGGGCCGTGGGTGCCGCCCTCAACCTGTGGGATGCCGATCCGGCGCTGGTGGCGGAGCGCTCCTCGGGGCCCGACGGCGTGGAGGTCACCTGGGCGGGCCCGCCGCCCAGCGCGGCGCCGACGGTCGCCGAGAGGGTGCGGGCGCTGCACGACGCCGGAGCCACCTGGGCCGTGTTCGGTTGGCCGGTCGACGTCGAGGCGCTGGTGGCCACCGCGCGCGCCGTCGACGCCGGCCCATCGTCGGGAGGGCCGGGAGCCGGGCCGTAGACTTCTCCGATGGAGTTCCGCCGGATCAACGGGCTGCCGCCCTACGTCTTCGCCACGATCAACGACCTGAAGGCGACGTCGCGGCGAGCCGGCCGCGACGTGATCGACCTCGGCTTCGGGAACCCCGACCTGCCGTCGCCCGACGTGGCCGTCGGCAAGCTGGCCGACGCCGCCTACAACCCGCGCAACCACCGCTACTCCGCCTCCCGGGGCATCCCGAAGCTCCGCAGCGCCATCGCCGACCTCTACCGGCGCAAGTTCGCGGTCGAGCTCGACCCCGAGACCGAGGTGGTGACGACCATCGGGGCCAAGGAGGGCTTCTCGCACCTGATGTGGGTGCTGGTCGGCCCCGGGGACACGGCGCTGGTGCCCTCCCCGTCGTACCCGATCCACATCTGGGGCCCACTGTTCGCCGGCGCCGACGTGCGCCAGGTCCCGCTGTCCGGGCCGGCTGCTCCCGCCGAGGCGGAAGGCGCTCCGGATCCCGGCGACGCCTTCTTCGACGGGCTCATGAGCGCGTGGGAGGAGTCGTGGCCCAAGCCGCGCGTCATCGTGCTCTCGTTCCCGCACAACCCGACGACCGCTTGTGTGGACCTCTCCTTCATGGAGCGCCTCGTCGCCTTCGCGCGCGAGCACGAGGTGGTGCTGGTGCACGACTTCGCGTATGCGGACCTCGGGTTCGACGGCTACGACCCGCCCTCCATCCTCCAGGTGCCCGGCGCCGCCGAAGTGGCGGTCGAGATCTACACGATGACCAAGTCGTTCTCCATGGCGGGCTGGCGCGTGGGCTTCGTCGTCGGCAACAGCGAGATCGTGCAGGCGCTGACCAAGCTCAAGACGTACCTCGACTACGGGACGTTCCAGCCCATTCAGATCGCCGCCATCGTGGCCATGAACGAGGCGCCGGACTACCCCAAGGAGATCAACGCGATCTACCGGTCGCGCCGCGACACGCTGTGCGACGGGCTCAATCGCATCGGGTGGCACCTGGTGCCACCCAAGGGGACGATGTTCGTGTGGGCCCCCATTCCCGAGCCCTACCGGGAGATGGGCTCGCTCGAGTTCTCGAAATACCTGGTCAGCGAGGCGGACGTCGCCACCTCGCCCGGTGTCGGGTTCGGCCCCGGCGGCGACGGCCACGTCCGCTTCGCCCTGATCGAGAACGAGCAGCGCATCGGCCAGGCCGTGCGCAACCTGCGCAGCGCCCTCACCAAGCTCGGCTAGCGCGCGCTCCTCACGGGAGCCCGGCTCCCGGCACGGTCGTCCGCGCCTTCTCAATGGCGCCGTTGCGATCCGCCCGCGCCTTGGCGGCGTGGCTGTCCAGCGCAGTGATCAGGTAGAGCGTGCGCCGGTCGTCGTCGCCGAGCATGCAGGCGTAGCAATTCATGGAGGTGACGACGCGTCCGAGCACCTCCCCACCCTCGGCCACGCGGACGCACTCGGGCGCCAGGGCGTTGGAGACCCAGATGGAGCCGTCGGCGCACAGGCAGATGCCGTCGGGCGCGATGCCGGGCAGGGCGGCCCATTCGCGCCGGTTGGTCAGCGTGCCATCCTTCTCGCGGTCGAATGCGGTCAGCCGGCCACCGAAGCTCTCTGCGATGATCAGCGTCGCCCCGTCGTCGGTGATGACGGTGCCGTTCGGGAACGCGATGTCAGTGGCCGCCTCGTAACTCGTGCCGTCCGGGTCCACCCGGACGAGCGAGGCGGGCGAGATGGCACTCGGCTGCACCGAGCCGTCGTAGAGCCCGTCGAGGTCGAACCCGAAGTTGCCCGCGTAGGCCTGGCCATTGGAGGCCACGACCATGTCGTTGGCGTGCCAGGTCGCCCACGGGGTCAGGTCGCCATGGCGCACGATCGTCCCGTCCGGCTCGCGGCGCATGACGGCGCGGTCGAGGCGGGAGTTGACGAGCAGACGGCCGTCGGGGAGCCACCCGAGACCCGCCGGCTCGCCGTCGAAGGACACCTCGACCCGGCGCTCGCCGTCGGGTGACGCCGAGAACACCGCGTGGTCGAAGAAGTCCGAGTACCACAGGCGGCCGTCGTGCCAGCGCGGGCACTCCCCGAAGAACAGTCCGGACAGGAACGGCTCGGCGGTCACGGTGTCGCTCGTCACGGTGTGGCTCCCTCCCCGGTGATGCGGCACCGGCAGTTCAGCACAGGAGGCGTTCCCGGTGCAGCGCCGCCCACCGAGGGGTACCTTGGGCCCGTGATGTACTGGGTGCTCAAGGCGGTCCTGACCCCGATCTTCTTCCTCTTGTACCGGGTCAAGGTGGAGGGCAGAGACAACATCCCCACGCACGGCCCGGCGGTGCTGGCGGCCAACCACCAGTCGTTCTGCGACTCGTTCTTCATCCCGTTGGTGGTGCGGCGCAAGGTCACGTTCCTCGCCAAGGCGGAGTACTTCGACTCGTGGAAGACGGCCTGGTTCTTCCGCGCCGCCGGCCAGATCCCTATCCGGCGCACGGGGGGGAGCGCCTCGGAGCGGGCGCTCGAGACCGCCCGCAACGACGTCCTCGGGAAGGGGCAGATCCTCGGCCTCTACCCCGAGGGCACCCGGAGCCTGGACCAGTACGTGCACAAGGGGCGGACCGGGGTGACGAGGCTCTCGCGCGAGTGCGGGGTCCCCATCATCCCGGTGGGCGTCGTCGGGACGACCGAAGTGCAGCCGGTCAACTCAAACTGGATGCGGCCCTTCAAGAGGGTGACCATCCGCTTCGGCGAGCCCATGCAGATGGACCCGCCGGAGAACCCGGACGACCCGCTCGAGAACCACGACCACACCCAGTGCCGCGCCTTCACCGACAGCCTGATGCACCAGATCGCCCGGCTCTCCGAGCGCCAGTACGTCGACGAGTACGTGCCCACCCGCACGAGCGCCGCCGCAGCCTGAGCGAATCCGCAGCCCAGACGATCCGTAAACAATCTGAAACAGCCAGTTCACATTGACCGCCTAACGTTTGTCGCATGGCTGGCTATGTGGTCAGGATCGCGCTGCCCGACCGGCCCGGTGCCCTCGGCCTGGTGGCCAGCCGGATCGGGGCCGTCGGGGGGGACATCGTGGCGATCAACATCTTGGAGCGCGACGGCGGCCACGCGGTCGACGAGTTCGTGGTCGAGATCGGCGGGCACCATCTCATCGAGCTCTTGCAGAGCGAGATCCACGAGGTGGACGGCGTCTCCGTCCTCGAGATCCGGGCGGCGGACTCTACGACGCCGGCGGGCTGACCACGTAGGCGCACACGTGTGCGCCGTCCATGAGATGCGCCACCCGGCGGACCGTGGCCCCGGGGAGCGCATCGCGGATGAAGGCGAGCTCGCTCGTGCAGGCCTGTGAGAACCCGTGGGCCACGGTGAGGATGGCGCAGTTGTGCTCGGTGATGCGCCAGCTGCCGTCGGGCAGGCGCTCGGCCTCGGCCAGGTAGCCGTCCTCGTCGAGGATGGCGGTCAGCGCGGCGACCTGCTCGTCGAAGGGCAGGTGCGCGGTGCGCGGGAGGGCGCCGGCGACGCGCCGCCGCCGTCGCTGCTCGAAGAGCTCGTCGACCTGGGTCGCGTCCGGGCCGCCGAGGTAGCCGAGCAGCTCGGTCGTGAGGTCGCCGTAGCGCTTGGGATAGAGGGACTCGGCCGCCACCGTCAGCTCGTAGACGTGGCGGGGCCGTCCTCGGCGGGCGCCCTCGGGCACGTCGTCGTGGTGGGTGAGGAGCCCGTCCTCCTCCAGCCGCGACAGCTGCATCCGCACGGCGGCGGGGGTGAGGGAGAGAGCCTCGGCGACCGCGGCGGCGTCGAGCGGGCCCTGGCGCTTCAAGAGGTTGAGGATGGCGCGCCGGGTCGTGGGCAGTTGCTGCAGCGGCGACTCCGGCGTCGCGCCCGCTGGGGCCAGGCCGGATTCGGTCGTCATGGCACGATGAGGTGGACGTCGCCGAACTCGTGCCACAGGTAGCCCTCGGCCAGCGCGGCGGCGTAGGACGCCTCCAGCAGGGGGCGTCCCGCGATGGCCTCGAGCATGGCGAGGTGCGAGGCCTCCGGCTCGTGCCAGCCGGTGAGGAACCCGTCGATTGAGCGGACGGGCCGCTCGGGCGACACGATGGTCTCGGTCCATCCCTCGCTCGGGTGCACGTGTCCATGTTCGTCGACGACGGACTCGAGCGCGCGCACCACGGTCGTGCCGATGGCGATGACGCGCCCACCGGAGCGGCGGGTGTCGTTGATGTGGTGGGCGGTCGACAACGACACCCTGAAGTACTCGGCGTAGGGCGGCTCGCTGGCCTCCAGCGAGGCGACACCGGTGTGCAGCAGGAGCGGGGCCACCCCGACGCCCTTGGCCACCAGGCGGGTCAGCACCTCCGGCGTGAAAGGGCGGCCGGCGCTCGGCATCTCGGCCGATCCCGGCTCCGTCGCGTACACGTTCTGGTAGGCCGTGATCGGGTAGCTGCCACGCACGTAGCCGTAGCGGATGGGGCGCCCGTGGCGGGCCAGGAAGCTGTGCAGGCGCACCGGCGTCCCGACCCGGGAGACCCACAGGCGCACGCCCGCACCGCCGGGGCCCGGAGAGTAGGGGGCGAGCAGCGCGACCCGGCCTTCGTCGGGGAGGGTGATGATGTCGCCGGGGGCCGCACCGAGGTGCGCCTCGCCGTCGCGGCGGACCTCGACCGTCCACAAGCCGGCCGGCAGCTGGGTCGAGAGGTGCACTTGGACGGCCGACCCGTCGGGCGCCGTGCCGTCGAGCTCGGCGGCCAGTGTCCCCGAGGTGTTGATGACGACGAGGTCACCCTCGTCGAGGAAGCGGGGCAGTTCGGAGAAATGGGAGTGCAGGAGCGTGCCGTCCGACTTGGTCGCCACGAGCATGCGCACGGCGTCGCGGGTCATGCCGCGGTACTCGGGCGGCGCCGGCGCCTCGAGCTCGGGCGGGAGCGAGAAGGTGAGCGGGTGCAGCTCCGGGAGGCGGGGCGCGGCCCCGTGCTCCAGGGAGGGAGCCGCCAGGGCGCTCATGCCACCGCTCCGGTGGCGACCAGCTCGGCGGCCCGGTAACGACCACTCGGGCGGTCGCTGGAGATCAGCTCGAGGAAGGCGGGCACCACGGTGGCCGGCTCGGGCCGGTCGGAGATGTCCTGGCCGGGGAAGGCAGCCTGGTGCATGAGGGTGCGCAGGTCCCCGGGGTCCACCGACCACACGGTCAACGCCGGGAACTCGGCAGCCAGCACGGCGCCGAGCTGCTCCAGCGCGGCCTTGCCGGCCCCGTAGCCGCCCCAACCCTCGTAGGCCTCGACGGCCGCGTCCGAGGTGACGTCGAGCACACGCGGGCGCGTCGAGTCGAGCAACAGCGGGAGGGCATCTTGAACGAGGCCGAGCGGGGCGACGACGTTGACCTCGAACGCCACCCGCAGATCGTCCAGCGGGTAGTCGGCCAGCGAGGGGAGGGGTGAGGCGCCCAGCGTGCCGGCGTTGTTGACGACGAGGTCCAGGCCGCCCAGATCGAACGCGGCGGCGGTCAGCTCGTGGCGGTGATCGGGGTCGGTGATGTCACCCGCCACGGCGACGACCCGTGCGCCCGGCGACGCGTCGGAGCGGATCCCCTCGGCCGCAGCGTCGAGGGTGGTCCTGTCGCGCCCGTCGATCGCCAGCGACCAGCCGGCCCTCGCCAGCCCGGTCGCCAACGCCTCCCCGAGTCCCCGGGATGCCCCTGTCACGATGGCCACGCTCATGGCTGCCCACCCTTCCGAGCGGCGGGTCCGCTCCTCTGGGTGAATATAGCAAGAATTACCTTGTTTTATTCCTCTTCCACGTGCCTCGCCGTTTCAGCTGGTGGAGCGCGTCTTCACGCCGGCGCGGGGCCGTCGACCACCTGAGGGAGCGTGCCCGAGGTGACGCTGCCGACGAAGTCGCCGTCCCCGCCGTAGCCGGCAGTGATGGGATCGGTGCCCGCGGGCAGGCCGGTCGCCGACAGGGTCGCCTGGCCATTCGAGACGCTGCTCGTGCCGATGGCGACGCCGTTGTCGAAGAAGGTGACCGTGCCCGTCTCCCCCGAGCCCGTGGTCGGGAAGATGGTCGCGGTGAAGGTCACCGGCTGCGCCGGCGGAGTGGGGGTGCCGGAGGTGAAGAGGCCGAGGCTGGTCGGCGTCCTGCTCACCACGACGTGCGCGGGAGCGCCCGACGAGCTGGCCAGGAAGCCGTCGCCACCGTCGAAGGACGCGGTCACGAAGTCGGAGCCCACCGGCAGCGTCGTGACGAGCATGCTGGCCGTGGTCACGCCGGAGCTGGTGGTCAGCATGGATGAGCCGAGCGTCGTGCCGTTGACGCTGAACGTCACGGTTCCACCGGGGTCCGTCGTCCCGCTCGTGGGGGCCACGGTGCTCGTGAGCGTGACGCTCTGGCCGTAGGTGGGCGCCGACGGTGACACCACGACGGACGTGGTGGTGGACATGGGTGCCACGTCCTCGGCCAGGGTCCCGGTCGCGGTCAAGAAGTGGGTGTCGCCGCTGTAGGTGGCGACGATCGAGTGGGTCGCGACGGTGCCCGCGGTCTGGGTGCAGGTGACCTGTAGCGGGGTGCTCGACGGGAGGCCGAGGGACTGGCAGCCCACGATCGGCCCGCCGTCGTCGGTGAACGACACCGCCCCGGTGGGTGTCCCGGTGGCGGTGGACGAGACGGTCGCCGTGTAGGTGACCGGCTGACCCGGCTCGACACTGGAGGACGAGGGCGTGATCGCCACGCTCGTCGCATCCGGGTCGATGACCTGCACGAGGGCCGGCGAGGCGCTGGCCCCGAAGCGGACGTCACCGTCGTACGCCGCGGTGAGGGACTGAGACCCGAGCGGCAGGCTCGAGACGTCCAGGGCGGCGGTCGTGACACCGCCGCCGGTCGTGACGGGCGAGCTGCCCAGCGCAGTCCCGTCGGCCGAGAAGGTGACGAGGCCGCTGGGGTTGGAGCCCGACGACGGGGTCACCACGGCGGTGAGCCGTACACCCTGTCCATAGGGCGCTCCCGACGGGGCCGAGCTCGTGAGGCCGGTGGAGGTGGCGGCCGCGGGAGCACCTCCCGTCAGGCCCACCTCGCCCGGGTGCGAGTAATCGGCCGTCGCTCCGTGCAGCACCGTGGTGAAGGCGCCGCTGCTGGCTCCGTTGTCGACGACGTACTCGCTGCCCGCCGACGGCGTGAACCCGTCGTCGAACACGGGCTCGGCACTCCCGGCGAGCGCGAGCGTGCCGCCGGCGATCCGCCCCTGGTCGGACGCCGCCGCCGGCGGCCCGTCGATGCCGAAGGCCAGCAGCCCGTCGGGCTCGTTCGTCATGGTCGACGACGCACCCACGGTGAGCAGGCCGCCCGGGGCCATGCCGACGGTGCCGTCATTGCTGAGGGTGGTGGCGACGGCGGCCCCGACGGTGACGGTGCCGTCCACGGTGAGGGTCCCCGTGTTGGTCACCGTGCCGTCGAGCGTCAGCGCGCTGCCGGGGTCCCCCGAGGCCACGCTCAGCGTCCCGTCGTTCTCCGCGCCGGACGACACGCGCAGGACCGCCGCACCGGGACCGGTGGCGCCGATGGTGAGGCTGCTGCCCGCGGAGACGGTGAGCTGTCCGACGGAGAACGATGCACCGGTGAGGAGCACCGTCGCGTCGCCCGTGATGCACGCGTGGACGCCGGTGCTGTTCGGGACGCCGGTGCTCCAGTTCGTCGCGGTGCTCCAGTCCGTCGTCCCCGCCGCGCCGGTCCAGGTGTCCTGGCAGGTCGAGTCGGCCACGGTGGGCGTGGTGCCCACGACGACCTGGGGCACATCGAGCGCAACGATGGTCCCGGCGACCAGGGCCGTGGCCGCGATGCCCGCGGCGAGCGTCCCCGCGGCGCGCCGACGGGACCGACGGCCTGCCTCCCGCGGACGTAGCCTGCCCAGTCCCATGTCGCACTCCTGCCGCCGTGCTGCGCACGCGTCCGGGTCGGCACGCACGCACCTCAGCGCCCTGGCCATTCTGCTCTGCGCGCCGCGGCCGAGGTAGGGCCAAATGCCCGCGCCGGCACGCACGATTCCTGCTTGGCGCACAGAATTCCCGCTTCGGGGCGCTGACCGCCCAGTGTGGGCACGGCTCACCCCGATTGGAGGTCGGCCCAGCCCTTCGACTTCTCGACGACCCGGCGCCACGCCGCGTGGGCGGCCTCGGCGATCTCGACGGGGAGCTGTGGTTCGAAGACCGTCTCTGCCTCCCAGAGGCCGGCGAGCTCGTCGAGGGACGACCACACACCCTCCGCGAGGCCGGCCACGGTGGCAGCGCCGAGCGCCGTCGACTCGAGCGAGCGCGGACGCGCCACCGGCATGCGGCTCTGCTCGGCCTGGAGCGCGAGGAGGAGGTCCATGGCGGCGGCGCCCCCGTCCGCCCGCAGCGCGGAGAGTGGGTGGGGGGACGCGGCGGCCATGGCATCGGTCATGTCCCGCACCTGGAACGCCATGGCCTCGACGCAGGCCCGCGCGATCTGGGCCCGTCCCGTGCCGCGGGTGAGGCCGGTGATGACGCCGCGGGCCTGGGGATCCCACCACGGGCTGCCGAGGCCCGTGAGCGCGGGCACGAAGGTGACGCCCCCGCTGTCGGGGACCGATGCCGCCAGCGGCCCGACCTCGGCGGCCGCGTCGACGATGCCGAGCCCGTCGCGCAGCCACTGGATGGCCGCGCCCGACACGAAGGCCGAGCCCTCGAGCGCGTAGGCCACGCGGCCGTGGGAGGCCGGTGCGTGCTCGCCGATGTCCCAGGCGCAGCTGACCGTCAGGCCGTCGGGCGGCGGTGGGCGCTCCGGCCCGGCGTTGGCGAGCGCGAAGCTGCCCGTGCCGTAGGTCACCTTGACCATGCCGGGGTCGAAGCAGGCCTGCCCGAAGAGCGCGGCCTGCTGGTCGCCCAGCACGCCCGAGACGGGGACGCCGTCGAGGACCGCCGACGCCGGCCCGAGGCCCGCCAGGGCGGCGGTGCCGAAGCGCCCGGCCGACGGCCGCACCTCGGGCAGGGTGTGCGCCGGCACGCCGAAGAGGTCGCACAGCTCGGTGGACCAGGAGAGGGTGGCCGTATCGAGCAGGAGGGTGCGGCTGGCGTTGGAGGGGTCGGTGGCGTAGACGCCGCCGGCCGTGCCGCCGGTGAGGTTCCACAGGACCCAGGTGTCGACGGTGCAGAAGGAGAGGTTCGGGTCGGCGGGGGCCAGTGGGAGCTCGCCGGAACGCAGCAGCCAGGCCGCCTTGGTGGCGCTGAAGTACGGGTCGAGGACGAGACCCGTCTTGTCCCGCACGAGCGGCAGGTGACCGGCGTCGGCCAGCTCGGCGCACAGCGCGGCGGTGCGCCGGTCCTGCCAGACGATCGCCCGGTGCAGCGGCCGGCCGGTCGAGCGGTCGAAGGCCACGAGGGTCTCGCGCTGGTTGGTGATGCCGATGGCGGCGACGGTGTCGCCGGCCTCGACCAGGCGGGCGCCGACCTCGGCCAGGGTGGCCCGCACGGCCTCCCAGATCTCAGCCGGTTCGTGCTCGACCCAGCCGGGGCGGGGGAAGTGCTGGGTCAGCTCGCGGTAGGCGACGTCGGCGACCCGGGCCCGCTCGTCGACGACGAGCGCACGCACGCCGGTCGTGCCCGCATCGATGGCGACGACCTTGGCCATGGGGGGCCGACGCTAATGGTTCGCGGGGAACGCGCGTGGTGGGCGGCGGCCTGGCAGGGTTTCCCGCGCAAACAATCGCGAACGGCCCGTGACCTGCATGGATGATGCGTCGATTTGGTTGACAAGGGCGTAACTACAGTGCTGTAATGACACAGCATCTCGTGTCTCGGGGGAGGGCCAGCCACTATATGTTGTGGTGAGGCGACTCCGCCCCCTTCTGGGGCACCGGATCGGAGCATGTGCCGCCAGGCGCTTCCCCGCTCGTCGAGGGGGAGGGGTGACGGCGCCGACCAGCAGACAGAGCAAGCAAGCAGCGATCCCGAGACACAGCCCACGAGGAGGACCCCAGCGCCATGGCCATCGCCCCCCAGCGATCCGAGATCGGCATCCGCCGGCACTTCACCACCGAGGGTGTGCACCCCTACGACGAGGTGCGTTGGGAGCGCCGCGACGCCCGCATCACCAACTTCCGGGACGGCACGGTCGCCTTCGAGCAGCTGGGCGTCGAGGTGCCCGAGTCCTGGAGCGTCAACGCCACCAACATCCTGGCGCAGAAGTACTTCCGGGGGACCCTCGGCACCGAGGAGCGCGAGTGGTCGTTGCGTCAGGTGGCCGACCGGGTCGCCGACACGCTGACGGCCTGGGGGATCAAGGACGGCTACTTCGTCGACGACGAGGAGGCCATGGTCTTCAACCACGAGCTGAAGTACCTCGTCATCCACCAGAAGGCGGCCTTCAACTCGCCGGTGTGGTTCAACATCGGGGTGCACGGCGTGCCCCAGCAGGGGAGCGCCTGCTTCATCCTCTCGGTCGAGGACACCATGGACTCGATCCTCAACTGGTACACGGAGGAGGGCGTCATATTCAAGGGCGGGTCGGGCGCCGGGGTCAACCTGTCGCGCATCCGCTCGTCGCACGAGCTCCTGAAGGGCGGGGGCACCGCCTCGGGCCCGGTCAGCTTCATGCGCGGCGCCGACGCGTCGGCGGGCACGATCAAGTCCGGAGGCAAGACCCGGCGCGCCGCCAAGATGGTCATCCTCGACGCCGACCACCCAGACGTCGAGGACTTCATCTGGTGCAAGGCGATCGAGGAGCGCAAGGCTCGCGTCCTGCGTGACGCCGGCTTCGACATGGACCTCGACGGTGCCGACAGCCACTCGACGCAATACCAGAACGCCAACAACTCGGTGCGGGTGACCGACGAGTTCATGGAGGCAGTGCTCGACGGGCGCGACTGGAACCTCACTGCCCGGGCGGACGGCGCGGTGGTGCGGACGGTGCCCGCCCGTGACCTGTTCCGCCAGATCGCCCACTCGGCCTGGGAGTGCGCGGACCCCGGCCTGCAGTACGACACCACCATCAACCGCTGGCACACTGCCCCCAACACGGGACGGATCAACGGCTCCAACCCGTGCTCGGAGTACGTGCACCTGGACAACTCGGCCTGCAACCTCGCCTCCATGAACCTGATGACGTTCCTCGACGACAACGACGAGTTCGACGTGGAGGGCTTCAAGGCGGCGGTGTCGGTGGTGTTCACCGGGATGGAGATCATCGTCGGCAACGCCGACTACCCGACCGAGAGGATCGGCGAGACGACACGCGCCTTCCGCCAGCTCGGCATCGGCTACGCCAACCTGGGCGCGCTGTTGATGGCGCAGGGCCTGCCCTACGACTCCGACGCCGGACGGGCCTGGGCGGCCGCCATCACGGCGCTGCTCACCGGCCACGCCTACGCCACCTCGGCCCGGACCGCGGCCCGCATGGGCCCGTTCGCCGGCTTCCACGAGAACACCGGGCCCATGCTCGACGTGCTCCGGATGCACCAGGCCGAGGCGGCCCGTATCGACGAGGAAGTCGTGCCGCCGGAGCTGCTCTCGGCGGCCCAGGAGGCCTGGGACCAAGCGGTCGACCTGGCCGAGGCCTTCGGCGTGCGCAACTCACAGGCCTCGGTGCTGGCGCCGACCGGCACCATCGGCCTGCTGATGGACTGCGACACCACCGGCGTGGAGCCCGACCTGGGGCTGGTCAAGACGAAGAAGCTGGTGGGCGGCGGCACGATGTCGATCGTCAACCAGACGGTGCCTCGTGCCCTGACCAAGCTGGGCTACAACGCCGTCCAGGTGGACGAGATCGTCGCCTACATCAACGAGCACATGTCCATCGTCGGGGCGCCGCACGTGGCCCCCGAGCACCTGGCCGTGTTCGCCTGCTCCATGGGTGACAACACCATCCACTACTCGGGCCACATCCGCATGATGGGGGCGGTCCAGCCCTTCATCAGCGGCGCCATCTCCAAGACGGTGAACATGCCCGAGGACGTGACCGTCGAGAACGTGGAGCAGCTGCACATCGACGCCTGGCGCCTGGGCCTCAAGGCGGTGGCCATCTACCGTGACAACTGCAAGGTGGCCCAGCCGCTGTCGACGACCAAGAAGGAGGCGGCCGTCGTCCAGGGTGGCGACGACGCCCCCGCCGGCTCCGAGGCCGAGGCCAAGGTCCGGTCCGCCGCGGCGCGCATCGCCGAGCTGGAGGCGGCGCTCGTGCACGAGCGGCTCCGGGCGGATTCGCCACTGGTGGTGGGTGCGGTGCGCGAGCGCCTGCCCCGCAAGCGCAACTCGAAGACGTTCTCGTTCCGGGTCGCCGACTGCGAGGGCTACGTGACGGTGGGCGAGTACGAGGACGGCCGGCCGGGCGAGGTGTTCATCAAGGTCTCCAAGCAGGGCTCCACGCTGGCCGGGATCATGGACGCCTTCTCCATCTCGCTGAGCCTCGGGCTCCAGCACGGCGTGCCACTGGCCACCTTCGTGCGCAAGTTCGCCAACATGAAGTTCGAGCCGGCCGGCATCACGGACGACCCCGAGCTGCGGATCGCCACGAGCCTCATCGACTACATCTCGCGCCGGCTGGCCCTCGACTACCTGTCGGTGCCGGAGCGCACCGAGCTCGGGATCCTCTCGACGCAGGAGCGCACCCAGCCGACGCTGCCGGGCGTCGAGGAGATGGCCACCCCCTCGCCGGGACTGGTCGACGACGGGCTGAGCCCGGCTGTGGCCGCGCCCGGCCCGGCGGAGCCGGCGGTGCGGCCCATGGCCCGGGCAGAGCAGCACGACGCGCCGCTCTGTTACAACTGCGGCAACACCATGCAGCGGGCCGGCTCGTGCTACGTCTGCGGCAGCTGTGGCTCGACGAGCGGGTGCTCGTAGTGGAGACGGCCATTCAAAGCTCACGTGAGGTGACGCAGGGCATTCGCGATGGGTGACACGCGTTTCGTGTGCGGTGACATCGGATGTCGCGGATGGTGACACCGGACTTCGGTTGCGGCGACATGAGCGGGCTCGCCGGCGATGCGTACGCTACGAGCGGTGCGCAGTCCCCCTGACGACCTCCGACCCGAGCTCATCGAGGAGGTGCTTGCCAGGGGCTGGGCGATCCTGTGCCTCGACGATGGAGTACATCCCCGAGGGTGGAGGCAGCCACCACTGGCAGCTCCGCAACGGACACGGTCGTCTCCACTTCGTCACGATTGACGATCTGGACAACAAGGAGTGGCTGGGCCACTCACGAGACGTCGTGTTCGAAGGCCTCAGGCGTGCGCTGGACACGGCGGCAGCGTTGGGCCGACTGGCCGGACTGGAATTCGTGGTGTCGGCGCTGGCGGCGGGGGACGGCCGGCTCCTGCACCGCGTGGACGACCGCTATGCCCTGTCGGTCTTCCCCTACCTGGCCGGCCGGTCGTTTCCGTTCGGCCCGTACCCAGACCCTCGGCTCTGTGAGCTGGCGCTGGATTCGATCGCCCGTCTGCACCTCTCCACGCCCTCCGTGCGAGAGGCTGGCGCCCTGCGGGGAGCTGAGCTATTCGGGTCGAGAAGACCTGGACGCCTTTCTGCAGGATCCCGCAAGGCCGTGGGACGGCGGACCCTTTGCGGAGCCGGCCCGTCAGCTCCTCGCCGCTCAGGCGCCTGAGTTGTGTGCGCTTGTGGCCGACTTCGACCGGTTGGCCACTCAGACCGCCCGCACACGATCGAAGACGGTGATCACGCATGGCGAACCACACCCGGCGAACTTGATGATGGTCGATGAGCGTGTTGTCCTGATCGACTGGGACACGGTCGCCCTCGCCCCGGCAGAGCGCGACCTCTCCTTGCTCACGCCCCGCGCGCCCCTGCCAGCATCGAGCGCTACGAGCGGACGACTGGTCACGGGGTTGACGCAACACTCATGTTCCTCTACCGACTGCGCTGGTATCTCGACGACGTCGCCAGCACTGTTCGCCTCTTTCGTCCCCCTCACCACGACAACGCCGACACGTGACGCTGGTGGAGCGGCGTCGCCCCGTTGATGCAGCAGCTGCCTCGGTGGCGGAGCGGAACTGTTTGAGACGAGCCAGTCGGCGGCGCGAGGTGGGGGCGCCGGTCGGATCGCCCCTCAGGAGGTGCACGCCCAAGAGCCGGTGATGTGGACCTTCCCCTTGCCCGGCTTGCCCCTGAAGGAGCTGTAGCCCTCGAGAGTGATGGTCACCTTCCCCGAGGTGCGCGTGGTGGTCATCGTTCCGTTCTTCGTCTCCGATGCCCAGTTCCAGTTCGTCGTCCCGTTGGCCGTCGCACCGATCAGTGCGACGTTCGGAACCTCGCCGTTCTCCTGGGCAAACTCTTCCAGGTCCCGGCCTTGGGTGCGTAGAGCTCGGATCGTCCACTGGGTGGCCGGCGCACCCTTGAGCGTCCCGTTCAGCATGAACGTTGTGCCCTTCGCGGTGACCACCTGCTGGCTGCAGGGCGTATTCGGCTCATTGAGCGTTCCTCTTCACCGAACGGTGAACGAGAAAGAGGTCTGGCTCGGGGCCGGTGCCGCACCCGCCACGGCCGGCGCAATGGAGAGCGCCAACCCGCATGCAACCGCGATGACGCCGTTCCTGATCACTGCGACTGCCGGCATGGCCGTCCTCCTTGGGTCGGGTCGGTGATGCAGACCTGCAGTGAGTGACGATTTCACGGGCCGAGGGTTACAGCTCCTCGTGCCGCACGTCGACGAGCCATGCGGCAGGGTCTCTAGTTCAGGGCGTGTGCCCGCTCGCGGAGGATGTGCTGGAATTGCTCGACCTCCAGCTTGGCCGGCTCCGTGGTCTCAATGAAATCCGTCAGGGCATGAAGGAATTCCCGGGTGCCTCGACGTGGGGGAAGTGACCGGCGTCCGCAATGATCTCGAGACGACTGTCGGGCATGGCGGCGTGTGCTTCGTGGGCATGGCTGACGGGGATGATCGTGTCCTGCGCGCCCCACACGATCATCGTGGGCACCTGCTGTGTGAGGTAGAGCCGATCCAGGGCGCTGACGGTCTGGCCGCCCGGATCGATGACGGAGCGGATGGTCCGGATGAAGGACTGACGGTTGGCGCCATCGGTCAGTGATGCGTACGCCCTCCACATCTCACCCAAGCGGGGCATGCGGATGCCGCGCGAATGGAGCAGGCGGCTGAGCTCGTCCCCCGTGTGCACGCACGAATGAGGGGAAGATGATCGGCATCAGGTACTCGCTGCCGGGGAGGGTCATGAACCGGAGCAGCCAACTCACTTCACGGCCGAGCCCGCCGCTGTCGACCAGGACCAGGCGCTCACACCACGCAGGGTTCTGATAGCAGAACTGCATGGCGACGCCCCCGCCAAAGGACTGGCCGACAACGGTTGCGCGGGGGATACCGACGACACCCAGCAGATCGCGAAGGACGTTGGCGTACGCGCCCAGCGAGTAGTCGCCGGCCGGCTTGGCGGACTGGCCGTGTCCGAGGAGGTCCGGAGCGATGACCGTGTACCGGTCGGCCAAGGCGGGCATCACCTCACGCCATGCGGCGGAGCTGCCGGCGATTCCATGGATGAGAAGGATGGCCGGACCCCTCGCCGGCCATCCGAAACCCGAGGTCGTGGCCATGAATCTGCACATGCTGTAGTTCGAATCCCATTCAACGGCCCTCCGTGTCGGAACCGAACCTACCCCGCGGCGACGACGGGACGGGTGAGGGTCCGAGATCGCTGAAGAGCGCTGGGTCCAGGTGACCGTTGGGCCGTCGCCCCGCTCAGGGCGAGGTGAACGCCGGCTCGAGGGCGGGCTCGCGGACGGGCTCGAGGCCGGCGCCCTCCACGTCGATCGACGGGAGGAGACGGTCCAGCCAGCCCGGGAGCCACCAGGCCCTCTTGCCGAGCAGCGCCATGGCCGCGGGGATCAACGTCATGCGCACGATGAAGGCGTCGACCGCGACGCCCACGGCCAGCGCGAAGGCGATCTCCTTGGTGATGAGGTCGCTGGCGATGACGTAGCTGGCGAAGACGGAGAACATGATGATGGCGGCCGCGGTGACGACGGGACCGGACTCGCCGAAGCCGGCCCGGACCGCGTCGACCGGGTGCCAGGCCGCGGCGGTGCTCCTCGCGCATCCGGCTGACCAGGAACATCTCGTAGTCCATGGCCAGGCCGAAGAGGATGCCGGTCATCATCAGCGGCAAGAAGCTGATCACGGGCGCCGAGGCCGGCAGGGCGACGAGGTTGGCGAGGTGGCCGTCCTGGAAGATCCAGACGACGACCCCGAGCGCGGCGCCGATGGTGAGGAGGAAACCGAGGACCGCCGTGAGCGGAACCAGCAACGAGCGGAAGACGAGCATGAGCAGGATGGCGGCGATGCCGACCACCACGAGCAGGTAGATCGGGAGTGCGGCCCCGAGCTTGGCCGAGACGTCGATGGCCAGCGCGGTCGGCCCCGTCACGAGCACCCGCACGCCGAAGGGGGCGGCGACCGCTGCGGACTTCTCCCGGATGGTCGCGACGAGATCCTTGGTGGCCACCGAGCTCGGGCCCGTCGTCGGTATGACGTCGACCACGGTCACGTTCTTGGCGGCGTTCTGCAGGGGAGGCGAGACCGAAGCCACCCCGGGCACCGACGCCAGGTCCTTGGTCGCCGTCTCGGCGACCGCCACAGGGTTCAAGCGGGCCGGCGCATCGACGACGACGAGCAGCGGCCCGTTGATCCCCGGACCGAAGCCGCGGGCCAGCAGGTCGTAGGCGGTGCGAGCGGTGTCCGACTTCGGCAGGGTTCCGGCGCTGGGCAAGCCGAGGTCCATCTTGAGCAGCGGCGAGGCGATGGCCAGGAGGAGGAGCACTCCGGCGATGACGACGAAGACGGCGCGCTTCGTGGTGAAGGCGACCCATCGGGCGAAGAACCCCCGCCCGGCACGCTTCACACGCGGTGGCTTGATCTTGGCTCCGGCGAACCCCAGGAGGGCCGGGATCAGTGTGATGGCGATCAGCACGGCGACGATGACGGTGCCGGCGGCACAGAGCCCCATGACGGTCAGGAAGGGGATGCCGGTGACGCTGAGCCCTGCCAACGCGACCACCACCGTGCAGCCGGCGAAGACGACGGCCATGCCCGCCGTGCCCGCTGCCGTGGACGCAGCATCCTCGGGCGACGCGCCCCGGCCGATCTCGCCGCGGTATCGGTGGACGATGAAGAGGGCATAGTCGATCGCCACGGCCAGGCCCAGCATCGTGGCGAGAATGGGTGCGGTGGACGACAGCGAGATGACGCCGCTTAGCGTGTTGATACCGGTCAGTCCGATGCCGACACCGATGAGCGCGTTGATCAACGGCAGGCCCGCAGCGATCATGGAACCGAAGGTGATCGTGAGCACCAGGTAGGCGATCAGCAGGCCGAGGACGTCCGAGCTCTTCGTCGTGGGCTGGTTGACGATCCCACCGCCGAAAGCCACGGTCACGCCCTGGGCGCGCGCCGGTCCGGCCACGGCGGCAAGGTCCTGTTTCGCCGTGTCGGTGATGCCGCTCGCGGGGACCTTGAAGGCAACCGTGGCGTAGCCGATGCGACCGTTCTTCGAAATGGACCCGCTGTAGGGGTCGGTGACGAGCAGGACCTGTGCGCCATTGCGAGCCTTCACGAGCGAGGCTTCCACGCCCGCCTTGACGGCGGGCTCGTTCAGGGTCGCTCCGGCCGGGGCGGCAAAGACGATCTCGGCGGTGGCGCCCGAGGCGGCGCGGGAAGCGCTGCTCGAGCAGGTCCATGGCCTGCTGCGACTGGGTGCCGGGAACCGTGAACTGATTCGACTCGGGCTTCGAGAAGGCCACCGAGATTGAGGCGACGGCGATCAGGATCATCAGCCAGGCGAGCAGGGTCGCCCAGCGGTGCCGGTAGGTGCTCCGACCGATCTTCGCCAGCAGGCCCGCCATTCAGCTCCTCCGCGTCAGGACGAGGCCGCCGAGCCCCACGGGATCGAAGGGGGAACCGGCTTGCGTGGTGACCCGCGTCGCACGCAGAGGCGCCGCCGTCCCGCCTGTTCTCTTCCACAACGTTCTGGTGTCGGTCTCGCAGAGCGTCGAGTTGAGACCATTTCGCGGGCCCGGCTCGAGATTCGGAGCACACAGACCGGCAGGCGCCTCGCGTCTCAGCCCCTCCGAGGCGCTGCGGGCGGTCTGAGCGCTGGGCTCAGCGCTTGGGCGTGAACTGGTAGCTGAAGGGCGCGGAGAGCGGGGTCAGCGTGACCGACCGGTGGCCCGAGGTCACGATGACCCGCGTCCCGCCGGCACCGACGTCGACCTGGGACGGTCCGAGCAGGATCGCCTTCTGGCTCGTGGCGGGCTCGAGGATGCCCTCGAAGCTGGGCGTCTGGCCCACGGCCCCGATGCTCACCCAGGACCGTCCCGTCGACGTGGTGACCGTGACCCGGTAGGCCGGCACGTCGATGCTGTAGGAGGCGGTGCCCGCGCCGGTCGATGTCGCGGTGAGCAGTGGGGACCGGGGGTTGGTGACCGCCTGGTGGTGGGTTGGAGGCGCAGCGGAGGTCCCGGACCCGCCGCCGTTCCCGTTGCCGATCACCCCGGCCTTGACGAGCCCGAGCGCCGTCCCCGCCGCGATCACCGCGAGCGCCACCAATGCGACCGCCACCCGGAGCCAGCGGGCCGGGCCGGGCCCGCTGGCACGGCGCTTCGAGCCACCGACCGCGGGGATCTTGTCCGTGTCCCCATAGGTCGGGTAGGCGAGGGCGTCGGGGAAGAGCTGACCCTGCCCCTCGAGTCCAGCCCGTTGGACCACGGCCGTGGCAGACGGGTCTGCACCGGGCCCCACTTCGCCGGGATGCACCTCCATCGCCATCTTTGTCGACCTCCAACGCCCCGGTCTTGACCGACTCAATTATGGGTCATCGCTACCCCAATTGAACACGCGCCAACCACGATGCCGCCCGCCCCGGCCTCACCGTGGCACACCAACAGGATCCCACGTTGCCGGGGTCAGGTGGGTCACCGGACGGGGCGGGGCAATTCGAGGCTCTCGGATCCGCCGCCGGCGCTCGATCCCCGACGAGGGTGTCCGGCCGAGGGGACGGCGCACAGGCCACCCTGGGCGTGTCTCCCGGCTCTCCGACCAGGGCGAAATCTCACGCCGCCCACCAGGCACGGGACTCCCTCAGCGGCCCACACTGCCGTCGAGCAGCTCCCGGGTGATGTCCATGTGGCCGACGTGCCGCGCCGTCTCCTCTATCAGGTGGTACACGGCCCAGCGGAGCGTCGTGGTGCGCAGGTCACCGGCGGAAGGGAGGTCGAAGGAGGCGGCCCGGTCGAGCACGGCGTCGGCCAGCGTGCTCTCGGCGCGGTAGAAGGCGACCACCTCGTCGACGCCCCATCCCCCGGGTAGCTCGAACATCCGCGCCCGCCAGCCCATGTCCATCGGCTCCCCGGCGCAGATGGCGCGGAGCCAGAGTCTCTCCGCATAGCCCAGGTGGACCACCAGCACTCCCAAGGAGTTGGCCGAAGGGGCGGGCTGCCACCGCAACTGCTCCGGAGTGAGCCCGTCGACCTTGAAGATGGCGCTGTCGCGCAGGTGCTGCAGCCAGGCCCGCGCCATGGGCATCTCGTCGAGCGGCGCGGCCTCGTCGGGCCGTGGAACCCGCAGCTCGGGCGGCGTCTCTGGCACCGGTGCCGCCCCTCAGCGCGTCGTCAGCTCGTCGTGTTCGTGACGATGCTGCCGCCGCATACGGAGGCGTACCAGTTGGCGATGGTCGTGCCGTCGCCCACCAGCTGTGTGTTCTTGCCCAGGCTCTCGAAGGAGGCGACCAGGCCCTGCAGGCTCGAGGCGTTCTGGATGTCGGTCTTGACCTGCTGCACGAACGTCAGGAGGTTCTTGAACGCGGCCTGGACGTTCGCCGGCGCCGTGTGGATCACACTGAGCGCCTTCTGCAGGTTGCCCGCGTCGGCGTCGTAGGCGTTGAGCATCGCCTGCTTGGCGGCGGCGAAGTTGCCCGACTGCATCGCCTTCTCAAAGGACGTCCCCAGCCCGCTCGAGTTCGTCTGCTCGGTCTTGACGTCCTGGCACATGGCGCTGTTGGGAGCCGAGCCGTTGGTGTGGGTCCCGTGGCCATGGTGCTTCCTGTGCGACGCCGAGGCGGCGCTCATGGGGGCCAGGGTCAGGGCGACGCCCATCAGGCCGATGCAGATCCCCTGCCATGTCCGACGGTGCTTCACGGTCCCACCTCCACGGTCTCGAACTGCGGAAACGACGCTACAGCACCCGTTGCCGTTCCCGCGCCATCGGGGTCTGCGTACGGCCTGGTCCGGGCGCCGCGGGGACGGCGTCCCCCACCCCGTTGGCCTAGGGTGGGAGGCCTGACGGGGCGTCAGAAACGGGGGCGACGAGTTGGACGATCTGAGCGGCAGGGTGGCCGTGGTCACCGGGGGAGCGGCCGGCATCGGCCGCGGCATCACCGAGGCCCTGCTCGACGAGGGTGCGCGGGTCGTCATCGCCGACGTCGAGGCGCCCGTCCTCGAGCTGGCGGTGAAGGAACTGGCCGACCGGGGGGACGTGCGCGGCGTCCTGACCGACGTCTCCTCCCCCGACTCGGTGGAGGCGCTGGCGGCGGGCGTCTTCTCCGAGGAGGGCGAGTGCCACCTCCTCTTCAACAACGCCGGCGTGACGTCGGGCGGGGGTGGACGGCCCTGGGAGCAGGAGGCCAACGATTGGACCTGGTGCTTCTCGGTCAACGTCTTCGGCGTGGCCAACGGCATGTTGTCCTTCGTGCCCAGGATGATCGCGTCGGGCGAGCCGGGCGTCGTGGTCAACACCTCGAGCATGGACGGCGGCATCGCCCCCGTGCCCTACGCCTCGGTGTACGCCTCGAGCAAGGCGGCCATCTCGTGCCTCACCGAGGCCCTGGCCCACCAGTTGATCGCCGCCGGCACCGACCTCCGGGCCGCCGTCTTCTACCCCTCGGGCGGGCTGCTCGACACCGGCCTGTGGACGGCCCAGCGCAACCGCCCCGCCGCGCTCGCCCGGACCAAGCCGAGGCCCCCGGCCCCCGGCACCACCTTCGAGGAGTTCAAGGCCCAGCTCGAGGCGGCCGGCCGCCCGGTCGGGGTGATGGACCTGCGCGAGCTCGGGCGCTTCTGCGTCGAGGGCGTGAAGCGGGGTGACTTCATCATCGGGCACGGGCTCGACGAGTGCGCGGAGATGCTGCACCGGCGGGCCGACGCCATCGGGGCCGGGCAGCTACCCCCGGCGGCGTTGAGCTGATGACGGCGACCGCGGTCGGCCCGCGCTACACGGTCGTCTCGGCCGACGGCCACGCGGGGGGCGACATCGGGGACTACCGGCCGTACCTGCCCAGCCGCTGGCACGACGAGTTCGACGCCTGGGCGGCGGAGTACGTGAACCCCTATGCCGACCTGATCGCGCCCATCGCCTACCGCAGCTGGGACAGCGACCGCCGCCTGGCCGAGACGGAGGCCGACGGCATCGCGGCCGAGGTGCTCTTCCCCAACACGGTCCCGCCGTTCTTCGCCGAGGGCAACCTCGTCGCGCTGCCGCCCACGCCCGAGGACTACGAGCGGCGCTGGGCCGGCGTGCAGGCCCACAATCGCTGGCTGGCCGACTTCTGCGCCCGCACGCCGGGGCGCCGGGCCGGCATCGTGCAGGTCTTCGCCAACGACATCGACGACGCCCTGGACGAGGTGCGCTGGGCCGCCGCCACGTTCGATCCCTTCGGCGGCATCCTGTTGCCGTCCATCCCGCCCAACTCCCACCTGCCTCCCCTGTGGGAGGATCACTACGAGCCGCTGTGGCGCCTGTGCGCCGAGCTGGACGTGCCCATCAACATCCACGGCGGCAGCGCGCTGCCCGACTACGGCGAGCACGAAGCGGCCCGGGCCATGATGCTGATCGAGATCCCTTGGTTCAGCCACCGCTCGGTGTGGCACCTCATCTTCTCCGGGGTGCTGGAGCGCCACCCGACGCTGCGCTTCGCGGTGACCGAGCAGGGCGTCGCCTGGCTGCCCCGGGGCCTCCAGACGCTCGACTGGTTCTACGGCCGCATGACGACGGCCAACGCGGCCGAGGCCAACTTCTTCGGAGCCGCCGCGGCGAAGATGTCGATGACCCCCTCGGAGTACTTCGCCCGCAACTTCTGGATCGGGGCCAGCTTCCTGCGCCCGAGCGAGTCGCCCCTGTGCCGCGAGCTCGGGGTCGGCCACGTGATGTGGGGCGCCGACTACCCGCACTCCGAGGGCAGCTACCCCTACTCGACCGAGGCCCTGCGGGTGGCCTTCGCCGACTATGCCGAGCCCGACGTGCGGGCAATGGTCGAATCGACCGCGGCGCGGTTCTACGGCTTCGACCTCGACCTGCTGCGCCCGGTCGGCGATTCCATCGGGCCCCTCGTGTCCGACGTCGCCCAGCCGCTGGCCCCCGAGAATTGGCCGACCGACACAACGTGCAACGCGTTCGACCCCACGCAGATCCTTCGGGCGTGGTGACGAGCCTGATGGGAGGAGACATGACGACAGTGCGCTACGGCGCCCGCGCCGAGCAAGTCAACCGGGAGATCGAAGCCAAGAAGGCTGACATCTGGTCCGAGGCGGTCACCGCCGTGTACGAGACGGACCCCGAGATCATCGCCGCCGTGCTGCCGCCACCGCTCGAACCGGGCCCCGAGCCGCTGGTGCGCATCACCATCACCCGGGTCGAGATGCCCGGCCTGCCGGTCTTCGGTGCCGGCTGGATCGGCGTGCAGGCTCGCCACGAAGACCGGCTGGGGGAGTACCCGATCCTCATGCCGATGACGACCGAGCAGTCCCTCATCGGGGGCCGCGAGGTCAACGGCGAGCCGAAGAAGCTGGCCGAGGTCGACGTCACCCGCGACGGGGACAACGTGTCCGCCCGCATCGCCCGCATGGGCTCGGTCATCTGCGAGATAACCGGACGGATCAGCGAGACGAGGGCGAACTACGAGCTGGCCAAGACGGACTTCTGGTTCAAGATTTCGCCTTCGTGCGAAGTGGCCGGCGTGCTCGACCAGGACCCGCTGCTGGTCTACGGCGAGAAGACCGAGCGCACCCGCCTGCACGAGGGGATCGAGGGCGAGCTCATCTTGAAGGAGGCTCCCCTGGACCCCGTGGCCGACCTCGTAGTGCGCCGCATGGTGGACCTGAACTGGACCGAGCGGGCCAGCACGCAGGTGGGCCGAGTCATCGGCCCGGTGCCACGGGCGGGCCTCGAACCCTTCATCCACCAGCGCTACGACGACCTCTCGGTGCTCGGGGCGAAGCGATGAGCGACCGCTACACGATCATCTCCGCCGACGCCCACGCCGGCCTTCCCTGCGAGGAGTACCGGCCCTATCTCGAAGCCCGCTACCTCCCGCAGTTCGACGAGTACCTGGCGGAGCGCCATGCCAACCGCGACCAACAGCTCCGGATGAATTACGACTACATCATGGGGTGGGAGACGGACAACGAGGAGGGGCTGCGCGGCGCCTGGGACATCGAGCAGCGCGACAAGGAGCTCGATGCCGACGGCGTCGCGGCCGAGGTCATGTTCGCCGACGCCGACGCCATCACGGGCATGGCCTCGCCGCCCTTCGGCGCCGGCCTCTCCGCCGGTGCCATCGCCGACCCCGAGCTCGCCTTCGCCGGCGCGCGGGCCCACAACCGGTTCCTGGCCGAGATGTGCGCCCGCAGCCCGGAGCGCCACGGCGGCATCGCGCTGGTGCCCATCACGCACGGCGTCGATCGCTCGGTGGCAGAGATCGAGTGGCTCACCGCCCAACCGGGCATCCGCGGGATCATGGTGCCCACCATGTGGCACGACCTCGTGCCCTACAACCACCCCGACTACGACCCCGTGTGGGCCGCCTGCCAGGCAGCCGGGTTCCCCGTGCACACCCACTCGGGGGAGGCACCGCAGGACGAGTACAACGACAACATCGGGATCTACCTGGCCGAGGTGGTGTGGTGGGCCGCCCGCCCCATGTGGCACCTCCTCTTCTCCGGCGTGTTCGAGCGTTATCCCCGGCTGAAGTACGTCGTGACGGAGGCGGCCGCCTACTGGGCCGCCGACATGATGTGGAAGTGGGACCAGTACATGGGCGGGGGCCACACGACCAAGAAGATGGCGGCGCTGCTGAAGGGGAAGATCTCGAAACTACCGTCGGACTACTTCGGCGAGAACCTCTTCATCGGCGCGTCCACCATGTCGCGCGAGGAGATCCGCCGCCGCCACGTGCTCGGGTGCGACGTCGTGATGTGGGGGACCGACTACCCGCATCCCGAAGGCACGTGGCCCCACACCCAGGAGCGCCTGCGGAGCGACTTCGGCGGCATCCCCGTCGAGGACGCCCGCAAGCTGCTGGGGGAGACCGCGGCCCGCTGCTACGGCTTCGACCTCGACGCGCTGCGCCCCATCGCAGAGCGCATCGGGCCCACGCCCTCCGAGCTCGGGCAGGACCCCGCGCTGCGCACCGACCCCGAGGAGATCCGCGCCGCCCGCTGGTGGAAGGACGAGTACCAGGTGCAGGCGCCGGGCTGAGCGCCGAGCCGTGAACGCCGGCCACATGGAGTACTGCGCCAGTGACGACTGGCGGAAGATGGTCCACGAGACGATCCTGCCCGAGGCGTTGCGAGGGGTGGAGCTGGGCGACGAGGCGATCGAGATCGGCCCGGGCCCGGGGTTCACGACAGACGTCCTGCGCCACGCCACCGCCCATCTGACGGCGGTGGAGGTGGACGAGGGCCTGGCGGCGTCGCTGGCCGAGCGGTTGGAGGGCAACGTCGATGTCGTCGTCGGGGACGCACGCGCGCTCGACTTCCCACCCCGGAGCTTCACGGGCGCCGCCTCGTTCCACATGCTCCACCACATCGCGCCGGCCGAGGCGCAGGACCGGGTGTTCGCCGAGCTGGCGCGGGTCCTCGTGCCGGGGGGTGTGCTCGTCGCCGCGGACGGGTCCTACAGCGAGGGCAGCGCCCGCTTTCACGAGGGGGACACGTACAACCCGATCGCGTCCGAGGAGCTGGCGCCGCGGCTCGCCGCCGCCGGCTTCGTCCACGTGGAGGTGCGCACCTACGACCTGGGTTGGGTCTGCACCGCCCGGAGCGCGGGCTGACAGAGTCGGGGATGCGCACGTTCGGGCATCCGATCCCGGCGTAGCAGGCCCCGGCCACTGGGGCCACAGGGGACAAATGGCACTATCCGCATCCGGTGAGCGCCGGGAGAATGGCGACCGTGCCCGTGCTGTTCGCCCTCCTCGCGGCGTTCTCCAACGCTCTCAACGTGGTCATGCAGCACGTTGCGAGCATCGGCGACCCGGGGCACTCCAAAGGCTGGCGCTTCGTCCGCTACCTGGTGTCCAACCCGTTGTGGCTCCTGGGGTGGGCCGCACTCGCCGCCGCGTTCGTCTTCCAGGCCCTTGCCCTGCACAACGGGCTGATGTCAGTGGTGCAGCCGCTCCTGGTCACAGAGCTGGTCTTCGCACTGGTCCTGCGGTGGGTGTGGCTCCACCAGTCGATACGGCCGGCCACCTGGTGGGCCGCGGCCCTCACCTGCGTCTTCCTGGCCCTCTTTCTCGCCATGGCCGAGCCCAGTGGCGGCAGCGCCCTGCCCACGAGCGGGGCCTGGGCGTCGGCCTCCGCGGCCACCGCAGGCGCAGCGACGCTGCTGGCTCTGCTGGGGCTGCGTGGCTCGCCGGGGCGACGGGCCGCTCTGCTGGGTGCGTCGGCCTCCATGCTGTGGGCGCTCGTGGCAACCTTCATAAAGGCGACCACGGACACGCTGACCCAGTTCGGCGTCGTGGGAATGTTCACGCACTGGCCGGTCTACGCGCTGGCCGTCACTGGTTTGGCTGCTGAGTTCTTGAATCAGGCCGCCCTCCACGTGGGCCCGCTCAGCATCTCGCAGCCGTTCATCGTCATCGTCGACCCCATCGTGAGCATCGCCTTGAGTGTGTGGATCTTCGGGGAGACCTTCACCGCCGATGTCACCCGGCTGGCAGTCGGCTCGTTCGCCTTTGCCGCCATGTGCGTCGCGGTCACCGTCCTGGCGCGCACCGCTCCCGCCACCATGGACCCGGACCCGGCGGCGGCCGCCGCGGCGTAGCGCTTGCTCAGCGAGCGGTCTCCTGCTCTTGAGCCGGCACGATGCGAGTTTCCCGGCGTGTCGGTGCTCCAGTGCACACCGAGCGGCCGGCTCTGGCCAAGCCTTCGTCGCTACATCTCCCCGGCAGGGAAGAAATCGGGCCAGTTCGTCTGCATGGACGCCCCGTCGGCGACGATCGTGGCGCCGCAGACGTACCGGGCTGCGGGAGAGCACAGGAAGAGGACCATGGCCGCCATCTCGTCGACGGTGCCCATGCGGACGGTCGTCCCCTCGGCCACCAGCTCGTCGGTGAAGCCCGCCTCGGTGCGCCCGACGGTGGCGAGCTCGGACTCGACCATGCCCGGCGTCGAGAAGATGCCGGGAGCGAACGCGTTGATGGTGACGCCCCGCCTCATGAGGTAGGGCGCCAGCGTCTTGACCATGTTGACCACGCCGGCCCGGGCCGCGCCCGAATGGACGAACATCGGCGCACCCCGCTCCAGGGAGAACGTGTGCACCACGTTGAGGATGGAGCCGGAGCCGGCCTCGGCCATCGGGCCCATGAAGCGGCTCGTCACGTTCCAGGTCCCGTTCAGGTTCAGGTCCACCACGGCACGCCAGCCGTTGTCGGTGATCGTGCTGGGCAGGCCAGGAAACTGGCCGCCTGCGTTGTTCACGAGCGCGTCGACCCGTCCGAAGCGCCGGTAGACCTCGTCGCGGAGCGCGTCGACCTGTTCCGGTTCCCGGATGTTGGCGGGCACCGCCGTGCAGCTGCCCCCCGCGGCGGCGATGGACGCCGCCACCTCGTCCAGGCGCGCCGCCGTGCGGCCGGCGACCACGGCGTGCCCGCCGAGGTGGGCGAAGGCATGGGCGACCTCGCGCCCGAGCCCGGTCCCCCCGCCCGTGACGACTGCGACCCTTCCCTCGAAGATGCCCCGGGCGAGGACCGCCACCGCGGGTCCGGGCTCCCAGGTCATCGGGGGATCACCCGGCGAAGTCCCAGCTCTCGCCCTTCTCGTAGTGGTGCAGGACGTTCTTGGCGATGAGGATGCGATGCACCTCGTCGGGTCCGTCGGCCAGCCGCAGCGTGCGGGCGCCGAGGTACATCTGGGCCAGCGGGAGGTCGTTGGTGACCCCGGCGGCGCCCCAGACCTGAATGGCGCGGTCGACCACCCGGGTGTAGGCCGCCGGGACGAAGACCTTGATCGCGCTGATCTCCGTGCGGGCCTGGGGGTCGCCCTTGTCCACCTTCTCGGCGGCGTGGATCGTCATGAGACGGGCGGCCTGCAGGTCCATGTAGCTGTCGGCGACGAAGCCCTGCATGAACTGCTTGTCCTTCAGGAGCCCGCCGTGCACCTCGCGGGTGAGCAGTCGCTCGACCATCAGGTCGAAGGCGCGCCACATCTGGCCCACCGAGTTCATGCAGTGGAAGATCCGGCCGGCGCCGAGGCGGTCCTGGGCAGCCCGGTGGCCGTCGCCGACCTGGCCGAGCAGGTTGTCGAGCGGCACCCGGACCTGGTCGTAGCGCACCTCGCAGTGGTCCGACTTGGAGCTGCCCCAGATCCCGATGCCGCGCTCGATGATGACTCCCGGGTTCGAGGTGGGCACGATGATCTGGGCCATCCGCCCCGGCCCCTCGTCGTCCTTGGACTCCTTGACCCGGCACATGACGATGAAGAAGTCGGCCGCCAACCCGTTGGACGTGAACCACTTGTGCCCATTGATGACCCACTCGTCGCCCTCGCGTATGGCCGTCGTCTGTATGGAGCGCGGGTCCGAGCCCGCGTTCTCCGGCTCGGTCATGGAGAAGCCCGACTGCATGGTCCCCTCCACGAGGGGGAGGAGCCACCGCTTCTTCTGCTCCTCGGTCCCGTACTTGACGAGAATGGTCTGGTTGCCCGAGTTCGGCGCCACCACGCCGAAGAGCGCGGCGGCCCCCACCGCGTAGGCGAGGATCTCGTTCATGTAGGCGTGGGCCATGAAGTCGATGCCCATGCCTCCGTACTCGGGCGGCAGGTGGGGCGCCCACAGGCCCTCTGCCTTCACCTTCTCCTGGATCTCCAGCCGCAGCGCCTTGGCCTCGGCGCGCTCGGCGTCGGTGACGTTGCTGCCCCGTGCGTGCCAGAGCAGCGCCTCGTTGGGCAGGATCTTCTCGTTGACGATGCGGGCCGTGCGGAGCCTGATGTCGTTGATGTCGTCACTGAGCCCGGGATTGGGCGTCACGTTGATGGGCATGGGTCGGTCCCCCGTGGGTCTTGTCTCTTCCGGCCCGAACCTTAGGCAGATTTGCGTGGCGCGCTTCGCCCGCGCCACCCAGCGCCCGATGAGAGCACGCTCGTAGCGCCCTCGCCCGACGAAGCTGACCGCCCAGCGGGTCAGCGCGCCGAACCGGTTCTTGAAGCCGGTGAGGAAGGTGACGTGCACGACGAGCCAGAGGAGCCAGCCGATGAAGCCCCCGACCCGCAGCGGTCCGATCTTGGCCACGGCCCGGAAGCGGGAGATCACGGCCAGCGTCCCCAGGTCGTGGTAGCGGAAGGGCCGGGCGGGCCTGCCCTCCAGGCGCCGCACGATCGTGTGGGAGGCGTGGGCGCCCGACTGCATGGCGACCTCGGCCACCCCCGGCAGGTCGTGGAGGGCCATCAGGTCCCCCACCACGAAGATCTCGGGATGGCCGGGTACCGAGCAGTCGGGAGCCACCACCACCCGCCCCGCCTTGTCGGTCTCGACCCCCGCAGCCTCGGCCAGGTGCGCTCCCAGCCCCGAGGCGCGCGTGCCGGCCGCCCAGACCTTGGTGGCGGCCGGGATGCGCTCGGTCGCACCGTCCTTCTTCGTGATCTCGACGCCCTGGTCGTCCATGTTGGTCACCATGGCGCCGAGGTGGATCTCGACGCCCATGCGGTCGAGGTCACGCGCCGTCAGGCGTGACAGGCGGGGGCCCATGGAGCTGACCAGCCGGTCGAGGCCCTCGACGAGGACGACGCGGGTGTGGCGGGGATCGATCCGGCGGTAGTTACGGTGCAGCGCGCGCCGGGAGAGCTCCTTGAGCTGTCCCGCCATCTCGACCCCGGTGGGGCCCCCGCCCACGACGACGAACGTCATCAGCCGCTGGCGCTCCTCCTCGTCGACCTCGGCCTCGGCCAGCTCGAAGGCGCCGAAGATCTGACCCCGCAGGGCCAGGGCGTCGTCGAGCGACTTCATGCCCGCCGCGGCGGCGCGGAACTCGTCGTGCCCGAAGTACGAGGTCCGCGCGCCGCCGGCCACGATGAGGCTGTCGTAATCGATCGTCAGCGCGTGGCCGAACTCGTCGGCGTGCACCTGGCGCGCCGCCACGTCGATGTGCTCCACCTCGGCCAGGACGACGCGCAGTGAGCGATAATTCCGGAACACGTCCCTGATGGCCGGCGCAATCTGGCCCTCCGACAGGATGCCGGTGGCCACCTGGTAGAGGAGCGGCTGGAAGAGGTGGTGGTTCGTGCGGTCGATCAGCGTCACACGGACCGGCGCGCGCTTGAGGGCTCGGGCCGCGAACAGCCCACCGAAGCCGCACCCGATGATGACGACGTGGTGCCGAGGGTCGATGTCGTCGAGTCCGCTCACAGCAGCCGGTCCACCACGGTCTGGACGTAGAGCGCAAGGGGCATGCGCCCGGATCTCATCGGGGGTGAACCATCCGACGGCATCGGTCGTCCCGACGGCTTCGGGACGCAGGGTGCCTTCCCACGAGTCCACGCGGTAGATCAGCCGCACGGTATGCAGGCTGGTGCCGTCGGGGATGGTGCGCACGTCGGAGAGGACGTCGAGGAGCGGGCCCAGCGAGACCGTGAGCCCGGACTCCTCCTCCATCTCCCGGCGCAACGAGTCGGGCGGGCTCTCGCCGTGCTGGACGCCGCCGCCGGGGAGGAACCAGCGACCGCGCAGGGTGAGGGCCGGCGAGGCCCGGGCCAGCAGCAGGCGCCCCTCGGCGTCGCGGGCCACGCCGTAGGCGGCGATCCGCTGTCGTTTGCGGTCCGTCGGCACGAGGGAATGCTGGTCTGCGCCCGGCCCCCCCGCCAACTCCGCTGGAAACTACCCTGGCCGCGGCCCCCGGCGACCACCCGGGAGGGCGGAAGAAGGGGAGTGCGCACATGGACACTGCGGCCGCATTGGAAGCCATACGTCGCCTCAAGTACGCGTACTTCAGGCACCTCGACCTCAAGCAGTTCGACGACCTCGGTGCCCTCCTGACCGAGGACGCCACCGCGTCCTATGAGGACGGCAAGACCGTGCTGGAGGGGCGGGCGGCCATCGCGTCGTGGCTGGCGGCGGTCCTGGGGGACCCCGGCATCGTCACCGAGCACCACGGCCATCACCCCGAGATCACCTTCACCTCGGACACCGCCGCCGAGGGGACCTGGTACCTGCAGGACCGCGTCATCGTGCCGGCGGCCGACGTCGAGATCCACGGCACGGCGTTCTACGACGACCGCTACCGGCTGACGGAGGAGGGGTGGCGCATCGCACACACGGGCTATACCCGTGTCTTCGAGGAACAGCGTACGCACTCGACCTTCGAGGTGCGCTCCTTCGCCTCGCGCTTCGACCAGCCCGGCTGAGCGTACGGCTACATCTCCGCCCGGCTGGCCGGGCTGAAGGTGAAACCGGGGTCGAACAGCGTGGCCGGCTCGAGTGCCTTCTCGATCGCCTCGACGAAGTCGGGCTCCAGCTCCACGTCGAGCGCCTTCACGTTCTCGGCGATCTGCTCGGGCCTGCTGGCGCCCACGATGGCACTGCTGACGTTCTGGTTCTGCAGCACCCAGGCCAGCGCCACCGAGGCCGGGGTGTGACCGGCCTCGCGGCACAGCGCCGCGTAGGCCTGCACGGGCTCGAGCACCTCCTCGCGCAGCAGCCAGCTCATCTCGCCGCCCTCGGGGCCGGTCGCCCGTGTGCCCTCGGCCGGAGCGGTGCCGGGCAGGTACTTGCCGGTCAGGATGCCCTGGGCGAGGGGCGACCACACGATCTGGCTCACCCCCTCCTTCTGGCACAACGGGACGACCTCGGCCTCGATCACGCGCCAGATCAGCGAGTACTGGGGCTGGTTGGAGACGAGACGGTCGAAACCCATCTCGTCGGCCAGGCGCAGCGCCTCCTCTATCTGCGTCGCCGTCCACTCCGAGACACCGACGTAGTGGACCTTGCCCTGGCGGACGAGGTCGTCGAAGGCCTGGAGGGTCTCCTCCAGCGGGGCCTCGTAGTCGAACCGGTGAGCCTGGAGCAGGTCGACGTGGTCGGTCTGGAGGCGCCCCAGGGATGCGTGCAGCGACTCCATGATGTGCTTGCGCGACAGGCCGCGGTTGTTGGGGTTGGGACCCGTCGGCCAGTACACCTTGGTGAAGATCTCGATGCTGTCGCGCGGCACGCCCTTGAGCGCCCGGCCGAGCACCGACTCCGCCTGCCCCAGCGCGTACACGTCGGCGGTGTCGAAGGTGGTGATCCCCACCTCGAGCGCAGCCTTGACGCACGCCACCGCTGCCTCCTCCTCTATCTGGCTGCCGTGCGTGATCCAGTTGCCGTACGAGAGGGCGGAGACGAGCATGCCCGAATGGCCGAGGTGGCGGTAGTCCATGCACCGGAGCGTAACCGGGCCCTCCTACGCTCGTCTCGTGGCCGCAGAGGAGACGCTGCACGTGCGCCGGGGGCTCGACCTGCCGTTGGCGGAGATCTCCTGGCGTGCCACGACGTCGGGCGGCCCGGGCGGCCAGCACGCCAACCGCACGCTCAGCCGGGTCGAGGTGCAGTTCGACGTCGAGGGCTCCGCGACGCTCGGCCCGCGTCAGCGGGCCCGGCTGCTCGACCGCGTCGGCGCCGTGGTGCGCGCCAGCGCATCGGACTCGCGCTCCCAGGCGCGCAACCGCCAGCTGGCGCTCGAGCGGCTGGCGGCCAAGCTCGACGCGGGTCTCCGCGACCAGCCCCCCCGCCGCGCCACCCGGCCGACGAAGACCTCGCAGGTGCGCCGGGTGGAGCAGAAGCGCCAGCGCGCCCAGACCAAGCGGACACGACGGGCGCCGCGACCCGACGAAGACTGAGGTCGTCTCAGCCGCTGAAGGCGAACTCCGACAGCGCCGCGCCCAGGCCTTGGTCCAGCTGGGCCAGCAGCTCCGGATCCTCCTCGGCCCGCGGGCCGCGCAGCGCGGTGAGGGCGGCGTAGCCCTGGGCGACCAGCGTGGCGTCCTCAGACCCCGCGTCGGCCAGGCCGAGGTCGCTCGAGTGGGGGAATGGTGATCCCACCGTGAGGACGATCTCGCCCTTCTCCTCGGGCTCGCCCTCCATGACGGAGCGCGCCGCCTCGGCGGCGGCCGGGCCCTCGATCTCCTCCCGGTTCGGAGCCTCCCACGCTCCGGTGCCCCGGGCGGACTTGATCAGTCCGGCCCCGCTGACCCGGGCCCAGCGCACGCCGCGGATCTCGTCCGGGCTCAGGTGCGGCACGTTCAGGTTCAGCACCGTGCGCAACGGTGCCGCCGCCAGCATGGGGATGAGCGCCACCGCCAGGTCGGCCGCGGACTCCCAGGGATCGGGCTCGGTGCCGACCCGCAGCGAGACTGCCAGCGCACTGATCCCCAGCTGGCTGGCCGTCAGCGCTGCGCCGACCGTGCCCGAGTGCAACACCGAACGGCCCACGTTGACGCCGTGGTTGATGCCGGAGAGGACCAGGTCCGGCTTGGGGCCGACCGCACCGAGTGCGCCCGCGATCACCGAGAGGGCCGGGGAGGCGTCGAGGCCGTAGGCCTCCACGCCCTCGGCCCCGTCCACGACGGCGCGCTGGTAGGTGATGGTCGTCCGGTCCGTCACCGAGCCGACGGCGGCGCCGGCGCCGCTGTAGTTGGAGCTCGGGGCCACGACGATGATCTCGTGTGGGGGGGCCGGCCCGTCGGAGGTCTCGCGGGCCGCCGCCCAGGTGACCAGCGCCCTGGTCAGCGCCGCCAGCCCCGGCGCTCCCACCCCGTCGTCGTTGGTGACGAGAATCCTCACGTGCGCCCACCCTACCGGCAGGCGCCCGGGTGGCCGAGCCCGGTCACGAGACGTTCGGGACCCGGTCACCTTGGCTTCACCGCGGCGCCGGTTCGCCCCTCACCCATGCCCAGGCCCCTGGTCTGCTTCAATTCACTCGCAATGCCGGCCCGCACCCCCAGGATCTCCGTCGCCTCGCCCACGGGCCAGCAGTGGCGCATCGGCCACGGCCGCCAGGAGGTCATCGTCTGCGAGGTCGGCGCCACCCTGCGGGCCTACTCGGTGGGCGAGCACGCCGTGATCGACGGCTTCGGCCCCGACGAGTGGTCCCATTCGGGCCGGGGCCAGGTGCTCGCACCCTGGCCGAACCGCCTGGCCGACGGCCGCTACGAGTTCAACGGCGTGCGCGCCCAGGCCGCGCTCGACGAGCCGGAGCGGCGCAACGCCATCCACGGCCTCGTGCGCTGGCTGCCCTGGACGCTCCAGACCCGGCACCAGAACCAGCTCTCGCTCCGCCTGCAGCTCCATCCCCAGCCCGGCTACCCGTTCTCGCTGCTGCTCGAGCTCGAGTACCACGTGGGCCGCGACGGTCTGATCGTGACGACCCGGGCCCGGTCGCTCGACGAGGGCCCGATCCCCTTCGGCCTCGGATTCCACCCCTACCTCACCGCGGGGCCCGAGTCGGTCGACGGGGTGATCCTGCACGTGCCGGCGCGCCACACCCTCGACCTCGACGACCGGGGGCTGCCGACCGGGGCGCTCACAGCCGTCGAGGGCACCGAGCGCGACTTCACCACCTCGCGCTTCGTGGGGCCCGCCGTGCTCGACACGGCCTACACCACCTTGATCCGGGACGCCGACGGCAAGGCGCGGGCCAACCTCGATGCGCCGGGCGGCGTCACCGGCGCCACGCTGTGGGTGGACGAGGGCTTCCCCTACTTGATGATCTACACCGGCGACACGCTCGCCGAGGTGCAGCGCCGCCGGCGCGCCGTCGCCATCGAGCCGATGACCTGCCCCCCCAACGCGCTGCGCACGGGCAAGGACGTCATCGACCTCCAACCCGGCGCCGAATGGACCTCGCAGTGGGGCATCGCCCCGCGGTGAGCGCACGGTGACGAGCGCCTCGCCCCTCGAGGGGCACGTGGTGGCCGTGACGGGCTCGTCGAGCGGGATCGGTGCCGCCACGGCGCGCGCCTTCGCCGGCGCCGGCGCCGCCGTACTGGTCAACTCGTCCCGCACGGTCGCCGAGGGAGAGGCCGTGGCCGCCGCGCTGCCCGACGCCCTCTACCTGCAGGGCGACATCACGGACCCTGCGTTCGGTGAGCGGCTGGTGGCGACCGCCCTCGACCGGTGGGGGCGCCTCGACACGCTGGTGAACAATGCGGGGACCACCGCGGTGATCCCGCACCACGACGTGGCGGCGGCCACCGTCGACGTGTGGCGGCGCATCTTCGAGGTCAACGTCTTCGGCACCTGGGCCATGACGGTGGCCGCGCTCCCGGCCCTGCGCGAGGTGAGGGGGTCGGTGGTCAACGTGGCGTCGGCGGCGGGCGTGCGGCCCATCGGCTCCTCCATCCCCTACGCGGCGAGCAAGGCGGCCCTCAACCACATGACGGCGCTCCTGGCCAAGGTGGTCGGCCCCGAGGTCCGGGTCAACGCGGTGGCGCCCGGTCTGGTCGACACGCCCTGGACCGACGACTGGGACGTCGTGCGCGAGGCCGTACGCCAGATGGCGCCCCTCCGGCGCTCGGGACAGCCTGAGGACGTGGCCGAGGTGATCCTGTCGCTGGCCCGCGCCGCCTATGTCACCGGGCAGGTGGTCGTCGTCGACGGCGGGCTCACCCTCGCGACCTGAGCGGGCAACCCCGGCCGCTCAGGTCCGCGGGGCCACCATCCAGCGCACCGCGGCGGACAGCCCCCGGGTGAGCGGCGTCACGGCCGCCGAGTCGACCAGCAGGTCGAGTGGGCCGGCCAGGGACAGCCCGAGCTCGCGGCGGGCCCAGCCAGGCAGGGTGCCGACGGCCGCGGCCAGCACGAGCGAGTAGACGGCGCGCTCGGCCGGCCGTCGGGCCACGCCGCGCAGGAGCCAGTCGCGTGCCGCGATGGCCTGGGGCCCGGCGTAGAGGTCTGGTCGCACCCGCAGCAGGTAGCTCTCCACCTCGGCGGCCGAGCGCGGGGCCCAGGTCGCCCCGAGCGCGAGTGCCACCGGTGCGACCTCCTCGTAGTAGCCGTCGCACTGCGCGGGCATGAGGGGGCGGGGCCCGTAGCGCCGCGACGCCTCCAGGAAGCACGAGACCTCGGCCACGTGGATGAAGGTGACGAGCTCGGGATCGGCGGCGGAGTACGCGCGGCCGTCGGGGGCCGTTCCCCTCACGCGGCGGTGCACCCGGTGCACCTGGGCGATGGCCGCCTCCGCCTCGGCCTTGGTGCCGAACGTCGTCGCGGCGACGAACGATGCCGTGCGCCGCAGCCGGCCCAGCGGGTCCTCGCGGTAGCCCGAGTGCTCGGCGACGCCGGCCATGGCGAGCGGGTGGAGCATCTGGAGGAGGAGCGCGCTCATGCCACCCACGAGCATGGAGGGCAGGTCGGCGTGGACGAGGCGGGCCACACCGCCGGGCGGCAGGTAGGCGTCGTCGGGATCGGTGGCGATCGGTGGCCGCTCCCCCGAGAGCCCGATCGCCCGCCGCACGGTACGGGCCAGATCGCCCCGGGCCGGCGCCGCCAGCTCGCCCACCAGGCGCAGCGGGGCTGCGGCCACCGCGCCGCCGAAGCTTGCGGCGCGTTCGACCGGGTTCAACGACGCCATACGCAGAGCTTGGCACGTGGCAGAGTGCACCCGTGCGGTTCGTGGTCCTGGGGGCTGGTGCAATCGGGGGCGCCGTCGGCGCCCGCCTCTACCAGACGGGCTTCGAGGTCACGTTGGTGGCCCGGGGCGAGCATGGTCGCGCGCTCGAGTCCGGGCTCGTGCTCGAGGCACCGGACGAAACGGTCACCCTCCCCATCCGCGCCGTCACCGACCTCGACGGGGTGGAGTGGGAGGAGGACACCGTCGTGCTGTTGGCCGTGAAGGGACAGCACACCGAGCACGCGCTCGCGCAGCTCGCCGTGGCGCCGCCGTCCACACCGGTCGTCTGCATGCAGAACGGGGTGGAGAACGAGCGCCGGGTGCTGCGCCACTTCCGGCACACCTACGGCGTGTGCGTCATGTGCCCCGCCACCCAGCTCCGCCCGGGCGTCGTCCAGCTCCACTCGGCACCCGTCTCGGGCATGCTGGACTTGGGCCGTTACCCGGCGGGGATCGACGACACCGGCCAGTCCATCGCGGACGCCATCGCCACCACGACGTTCCTCTCGGTGGCCCGCCCGGACATCATGCGCTGGAAGTACCGCAAGCTCCTGATGAACCTCGCCAACGCGGTCGAGGCGCTGTGCGGGCCCGAGGGCAGGTTCAGCCCGTTGGCGCGGGAGGCCCAGCGCGAGGGCACGGAGGCGCTCGCCGCGGCCGGCATCGACGTGGCGAGCTCCGAGGAGGACCGCGAGCGGCGGGACGACCACCTCCAGCTGTCGCCGACCTCGTCGGGGGAGTGGCGGGGCGGGTCCAGCTGGCAGAGCCTGGCCCGCGGGTCCGGCTCCATCGAGGCCGAGTTCCTCAACGGTGAGATCGTCCTGCTCGGCGCACTCCACGGCGTGGCGACGCCAGTCAACGCCGTGCTGCAGCGGCTGGCCGTCCGCGCCGCGGCCGAGGGAGCGCCCCCGGGCTCGTGGCGGATGCACGACCTGAGCGAACTGGCGGGCGTGCCGCATGGCGAGTGAGCGTGCGGCGGCCCTGGCCGACGACTTCGGCGCGGCGAACGCCGACGCGCTGGAGTTCGCCCGGTCGTGCTCCAAGGGCGAGTGGGCGACGACGGTGCCCGGTGAGGGGTGGACGGTCGGTGTGGTGCTCCACCACATCGCCGAGGGCCACGCCCACTTTGCCAGCTGGCTCGACGACATGACGAGCGGAGAGGGTGTCGCGGAGACGGCAGAGGACGTCGACCGGGCGAACGCGGCGCACGCGGCCCGGGCGGAGATCGTCAGCCCGGCGGAGACCGTGGCGCTGCTCGAGGCGAACGGCGCACTCCTGAGCGAGGCGCTTCGTCGCCTCAGCGACGTCGAGCTCGACCGCAAGGCGCCGTTCGTCCCCGCGGGCGGGCGGCTCGTGACCACGGGGGACCTGGCGGCGGTCCCGGCGCGCCACGTGCGAGAGCACCTCGCCCACGCGCTGGTGGCCGCCGGCCGTGAGACCTGAGCCGCTCAGTCCCAGCTCCCGTTGCCAGCGATCCGGTCGACGGTGATCCGCATCACGTAACCCGGCGGCGGGTCGTCCATGGGCGGGAACCTGACGTCGGGCCCGATGTAGCGGTGTGCCAGCTCCTGCAACAGCTCGGGCGCACCGCCGGCCGTGACCCGCGCCGTGCCGTAGAGCACCAGGTACTCGTCCAGTCCGCCGGGGCCGGGCCGCCCCGTCTCGAGCGAGAGTGCGACCCTCGGGTCCCCGGTGACGTTGCGCAGCTTCTTGTGTTCGAAGAGATGCCCGGCCACCACGTCGTCACCGTCGAGCCCGATCCAGACGACGGTGACCTGGGGACTGCCATCGGGGTTGAGGGTCACGAGGTGGGCCAGGTGGGCGCCCTCGATCGCGCCGCGCACGGTGGTCGTCAGGGCAGCCATCAGTCTGCGTGCAGGGCGGCCCGCAGGTCGTCCGCCGGGTCGGCCCGCACGGAGCCCGGCGTGTCGACGCGCAGCTCGTGCACGGTACCCGTGAAGGGCGCCGGTGGCGTGTAGCGGGGGGACACCGGCAGCCCGCAGTCGCGTCCGAGGCGGAGGCCGGCGCCGCCGTGTTGCATCGCCACCGGGAGGGCGCCCACGACGGCCGTCTCGTCGACCTCGACGTCGTCGACCAGGAGGACCATGCGCCCGGGCGCGCCGCCTCCCCCGAGCGCGCAGGCGACCGCGACGTCGTGGCGCCCGGGCGCGAGAGCGGACCGTGCGGCGAGTTCGAGCACATCGGCGGCGCGTGCGAACGTGAAGTGGACGATGCCGCCAACCACGTAGAGGGCGTAGCCCCCGAACCAGTCGCCCAGAGCGAAGATCACGCCCTCGGCGGCCCCGGGGACGATGTCGATCGCGGCCGTCATGCGGAAGCCGCCAAAGAGAAGGGGGATCGACTCGTCGGCCACCGGGCCGCCTCCGGGCCGGTAGGTGCGTGACGACCCCGCCGGCCAGGTCGGCGGGATGAAGCCGCCGAGGCGATCGACGAGGCCGTCGGACACCGGCAGGACGTTGTTCCGCTCTGCCTCGGCGGCCCACAGGTCCGCCATGGCGTGGACGCGCTCGGGGTGCTCGTCCGCCAGGTCGATCGCCTCTGAGAAGTCCGCCCTCAGGTCGAAGAGCTCCCAGCGGTCCTGCGCGAAGTCACGACTGCCGGTGGCGACCTCCTCCTCGTCGAGGACGCCGGTGCTGATGTGGTCGGTCGTCGCCTTCCATCCTTCGTGGTAGACGGAGCGCGAGCCCATCATCTCGAAGTACTGGGTGTGGTGCCGCTCGGCCGCGTCGGGGTCCTCGAGCGCGTCGAGCATGCTGACGCCATCGAGATGCTGCTGGGCCACGCCGTCCACCTCGTCGGGCACCTCCAGCCCGGCGGCGGCCATGATCGTGGGCATCAGGTCGACGGCGTGCGCGAACTGGGACCGCATCACGCCCGGGCGCGCGATGCGGCCGCGCCAGTGGACGATGAGCGGCGTGCGGGTCCCGCCGAGCCAGGTGTAGCGCTTCCAGAGCTTGTGCGGCGTGTTGCCCGCCCAGGCCCAGGCCCACGAGTAGTGGTTGTAGGTGGTGAGCCCGCCCCAGTCGTCGTAGTGGGCGAGGTTGTCGGCCAGCGACTCGCGGACGTGGGCGGTGAAACGGTGCTCGTTGGCGCTGCCGATCTTGCCCCCCTCGGCACTGGCGCCGTTGTCGGAGAACACCATGACGAGCGTGTTGTCCATGACCCCCATGCTCTCGAGCGAGGAGAGCACCCGGCCGATCTGGGCGTCGGTGTGGGTCAGGAAGCCTGCGAAGACCTCCTGTTGGCGGGCGAGCAGCCGGCGTTCGTCGGCCGAGAGCTCGCTCCACGCCTGCACCCAGTCCGGGCGCGGCGTGAGCACGGTCCCCTCGGGAACGACCCCTGTGGCGACCTGGCGGGCGAACAGCTCCTCGCGCCACGCGTCCCATCCCTTGTCGAAGACGCCGCGGTAGGGCTCGACCCACTCGGGGGCGACGTGGTGCGGCGCATGCATGGCGCCGAGGGCGAAGTAGAGGAAGAAGGGCTTGCCCGGCGCGCCCTGCTGCTGGTCCTGGACCATGCGGACGGCCTGGTCGGCCAGGTCCTCGCTCAGGTGGTAGCCCTCCCCGGGCCGGCGCGGAGGCTCGATGTAGTGGTTGTCGCAGACCAGGTTCGGGGCCCAGTGGTTGGTGTCGCCCTGCAGGAAGCCGTAGTAGCGCTCGAACCCGAGGCCGAGGGGCCACGAGTCGAACGGTCCGGCGGCCGAGCGTTGCCATCTGGGCGTCAGGTGCCACTTGCCGACGGCCAGCGTCGAGTAGCCGGCGTCGCGCAGCAGACGGGGGAGCGCCGTGGCGCTCTTGGGCAGCCGGGCGTGGTAGCCGGGGAAGGCGAGGGGGATGTCGGCCAGGAAGCCCATCCCCACCGCATGGTGGTTCCGCCCCGTGAAGAACGACGCCCTGGTCGGCGAGCAGAGCGAGGTCACATGGAAGCGGTTGAACGGCGCCCCGCCGGCGGCGAGCGAGTCCAGGTGGGGCGTCCCGATGTCGGAGCCGAACGCGCCCAGGTGGCCGAAGCCCGTGTCGTCGAGCACGATGACGACGACGTTCGGCGCGCCGGCCGGTGGCCTGGGGTCATGCGGGAAGCGCGGCGTCGACTCGGCTGCGGTGAAGCCGATCTGCTGGGGCTCGTCCATGTGCCGAGGGTAGACGGCGGCCCGGGGGCGCCGTGGGCAGGGCTAACGTTGCATTCGATGCAGGGCCATCTCCCTGGACCTCCCCAACCCCACTTCCCCGAGGGCCTGGCGCCCTTCATCGGCTACATCGCGACCCGTGAGCCCCGTCCTCTCGACGACCGGCCCCCCGCGGAGCCGGCGTGGGCGGAGGCCGACGAGGGCGGGTTGGACCAGTTCGCCGACGTCGGGGAGTGGGAGCCGATGCACCGGCCGCTGATCAAGGTCATGGCCGTCATCGTGTCCGCCTCGCTCGCTCTCGCCGGTGTGGGCACCGTGCTCGAGGTGCTGCTGACCGCTCACTGACGGCGCCGGCGACGCACCAGGATCCAGGTCAGACCGCCCGCCACGAGCAGGCCGCCCACGACGGAGGCGGTGGCCACCCAGGCGTTCGAGACGCCGCCGGGTGCCGGCGCCGTGGTGGTCGTGGCGGGCGCGGTGCTCGTCGAGTGGGGCGCCGTCGGCGTGGTCGTGGTGGTGACAGTGGTGGACGGTGCCGAGAACGCCACCACGCGGTCCGCCGCCGGTGCCAGGAGGAGCCCGTCGCCCACCGCCGGTGTCGGGAAGTGGTTGGCCGGCGCCCCCACGGTGGCCTGCCGCTCCACGGCACCCGTCGACGGATTGAGCGCCGTAGAGGTCGCCGTTCTGGCCGATCGTCCAGACCTGTCCGGCCGCGACGATCGGTGGGCCGCCGCCCACCGAGGAGCGCCACAGGAGACGGAGCCCGGCCGGGGAGGCCGATGCCTGCACGGCGATGGTGCCGCTCAGGCAGGGGAGGTAGACGGTGGTCCCCTCCACGGCGACGCCACCGTCGATGTCGTCACCGCAGCCCGACGGCAGCGACGCCTCCTGGCCGCCGATGCCACCCAGAGTCGAGCCGTCGAGCAAGTACACGATCCGCGACTTGCCGGCCGCCACCACCTGCCCGCCCGAGAGCAGGGCCGGCGCAGTGGAGAGGTCGAGGTCGGCCGCGTTGTTGGCGGCCCACGAGGACGGGGCGAAGTACTGCAGCAGGGTCAACGACGGTGAGAGCTCGAGGACCGAGTCGCTGTTGTCGTAGGCGTGGCTGGTCGAGGTGACCGAGCCGTTGCCGGCGGTGACCCAGATGTTGCCGCCGGCGTCGACCACCGGGGCCGCGCCACCCATCCAGATCGCGCCCTGGCTCTCGCCGGTCGCCGAGTCGACGGCGAACTCCGCCGGGGTGCCCCCGGCTTCGGGCACCGAGATCACCCAGCCGCGGTAGGACCCGCAGTCGCCGTAGTTCCCGCCGTAGCCGAAGACGACGTGTCCGGCGTCGAGGGTGAGGCCCGTGCGCTGCAGGAGCGCGGCAGGGGTCGAGCCGGCGGGGTCGACGTCCTGGGTCAGCTCCGCCTTGCCCGTGGCGGTGCTCAGCCCGACCAGCTCGTGCGCCGGGCTCCCGTTGACCAGCTCGTCGGCGACGACGAAGAGCTCCGAGCGTGCCTCGTCGATCACGGGCGTGCCGGTGATCCCGACGTCTGGGGGAGATGTTGCCGCAGGGGAGCGACCCCGACGGCACGGGCGTGCCGAGGTGGCTCGACCATTCCACCGCGCCGTTCGTGGCCGACAGTGCGTACACGGTGTCGTTCTCGGTGGCGACGAAGATGCGCCCGCCCGATGCCAGTGGCTCGCCGTAGAGCTGCCCGTCGAGCGCCGGCGACGTCCACGCCGGCGAGGAGAGATCGACGACGACGTGGCCGCGGCGACGCCGCTCCCCGTCGGCGTTGCCGTGGTAGACGGTCCACGACGAGCGTTGTCGGCGACAGTGACGGGGCCGCCGATGTCGACGAGGTCGTGGCCGCAGAGCGCCGACCACGCTCGCCCGGATCGTGATCAGTGCGAGCGCCGCCCCGGAGGCGAGCCGTACTCGCGTTGGGCCGCCTGCATGGCGCGACCGGGCGCTCGGCCGCCGCCGCGGCGTCAGCCCCGCGCGCCCGGACGGCCGCGGCGCCGGAGTGTGGAGTCGACGGCCACCGCGACGAGGAGGACGACGGCGGTCGCGATGTCCGTCCCGGCCGTGCTGATGTTGAGCAGGGCGAGCCCGTTGGTCAGGGTCGCGATCACGAGGCCGCCGAGCAGCGGGTGGATCGGCTTGCCGTAGCCGCCGAAGAGGCTGGCCCCGCCGATGACCGCGGCGGCGACGGCGTAGAGCACGTACGTGCCGCCGTCGAAGCCGACCGAGATGGAGCCGAGGCGGGAGGCGTAGACGACGGCGGCCAGGCCGGCGGTGAAGCTGCAGAGCGCGAACGCGATGGTCCGGATCCGCGCCACGTTGATGCCGGCCCGGCGGGCCGCTTCGGGGCTCGCGCCGATGGCGTAGATGTAGCGCCCGAGCCGGGTGCGCGAGAGCAGGAAGGACTGGGCGAGCAAGCACGACCAGCGACGAAGGGGATGACCCACGGGACCCCTTCGACGGGGACGCAGGACGCCCCGGTTGCAGGTTGCAGATGTAGACGAGCACGACGCCGGCGACGGCCACGGCGCCGACGGTGCAGAAGCGTGATGCTGAGCGGCGGCGTGCGTGAGCCCTTGGGCCCGGCGCCGCGAGGTGCGGACGACCGTCGACGATCGCGTAGAGGGCGACGAGCACGACGAGGAGGATCCACCCCGCGGCCGGGGTCATGTTGCCACTGACGAGGTCGTCGATGACGCTGTTGGAGACCGTGATCACGCCCCCGACGGCGCCCTTGTCGGTGTCGAAGACGTAGATCAGGACCCCTTGCCACCCGAGCAGGCCGGCCAGGGTCACCACGAACGACGGGATCCTGAGCCGGGTGATGATGGTGCCCTGGAAGGCGCCGATCAGGGCGCACGCCGCCATGCCGACGATGAGCCCGGCCCACCAGGGCCAGTTCTGCGGCGCAGCCGATCAGGGCCATGGCGATGGACGCCCCGACGGCACCGACGAAGCCGACCGAGAGGTCGATCTCGCTGAGGATCAGGGCGTACAGCTCGGCCATCCCGAGCAGGATGATGAAGGTCGCCTGCACGAAGAGGTTGACGATGTTGGTCGCCGTCAGGAAGGCGCTCGACTGCACCTCGAAGAAGATGCTGATGACGATGAGCCCGATGATGATGGGCAGCGCGCCGCTCTCGCCGCCGCGGATCCGCCTCCACCAGGCCCGCAGGTAGTCGCCGAGGGATTCTGCGAGGACGTCCGGCGCCAGGGCGACGAGCTCGTCGGGTGCGATGGCGCTGTCGGGGGCGCCGGCGGCGTCGGTCGGCGGAGGACGTCGGGCCCGAGCTCTCGTCCGGGTGCCACGGGGTCGATCGTGTCGGTCACGGGTACATCACCCCGCAGCCTGCCGCTCGGGACGACTGGCCCGTCGTCATGTAGTCCACGACGACCTGGCGGTCGAACTCCTCGGCGGGGCCCTCGGCCACCATCTGGCCCAGGTAGAGGATCGAGATCTGGTCGGCCACGTCGAAGACGTCGTTGAGGTTGTGCGAGATCAGGATGACCGCGGTGCCCTGGCTCGACAGGCGTTTGATCAGCTCGAGCACCATCTGCGTCTGCGCCACGCCGAGGGCCGCGGTGGGCTCGTCCATGATCACGAGCTTGGCGGCCTGCATGACCGCCTTGGCCACCGCCACGGACTGGCGCTGGCCGCCGGACAGCGAGGCGACCGGCTGGCGGATGGAGCGGACCGTCGTCACGTGGAGGTCGGCCAGGGTCTGGCGCGCCGCCAGCTCCATGGACGACTCGTCGAGCAGTCCGAGGCGCCGCTTCTCGTGCCCGAGGAACATGTTCTGCACGATGTCGAGGTTGTCGCACAGTGCGAGATCCTGGTAGATCGTCGTGATCCCGTGCGCCTCGGCGTCGCTTGGGAGCAGTGGAAGTGGACGGGTGGCCCTCCCAGTAGGATCTCCCCCTCGGAGGGCTCCCACAGGCCGGAGATCGGTCTTGATGAGCACCGACTTGCCGGCGCCGTTGTCGCCGGCCAGGGCGGTGACCTTGCCGGGCGGGACCGTGAGGTCGACCCCGTTGAGGGCCTGCACGGCCCCGAAGACCTTGCTCACGCCCCGCAGCTCCAGCAGCGGTCGCACCCTCGGTCATGTTGGTACCCCCTGTGCGCAGCGTCGAGCCGTCTGACGCTCCCATGACCGACCCCCGCTCCTTGGGGACGGGGGTCGGTCCGGAAGTACTTCTGTGGGATCGACACTACCCAGCCGGGCAGCGTCGATCCAATGATCGGCTACGGCGTGATGCCCGCCGCGGTGCAGTCGCTGGCGTACGAGCCGGCGCAGAGCTGCGACGCCGGCACGAAGTTGTCCTTGACCACCGTGGAGTTCATGTTCTTCGTCGTGACCCACTTCGGCGTCTCGAGGACAGAGGGGACGCTCACGTTGGCCGTGGTGTCCTGGGTCTTGCCGTTGACCAGCGATGACGGGGGCTTGACCCCGGCACGCAGGTACAGGGCCAGGGCCACTGCGGCCTGTGCCTCGAGGTAGATCGGCTTGTACACGGTGCCGCACTGGTAGCCGGACAGCACGTTCTGCAGACCCGTCAGCTGGGCGTCCTGCCCCGTGGTCGGGAAGGTCTTCGGCTTGACGTGGAGCGACTGCAGGTACGTGATGATCGCGGCGGCGTTCGCGTCGTTGGGGATCAGCGCCGCGTTCGCGTTCGGGTGCGCCGTGTAGACGGCCTGGAACTCGGTCTCGGACGTCGGCGCGTCCCAGGACCCGGCCGTGTGGGCCACGGCCGTCCACTTGCCCGACTTGAACAGCGGGTTGATGACCGAGTCGTAGCCCTGGGCGAACAGCGTGGCGTTGTTGTCCGTCACGGCGCCGTGCATGACGACGACCTGCGGCTTCGAGACGTGCCAGGCCTTGACGCAGCTCACGAGGCCCTGCGCCCTGGAGCTTGCCGACCGTCACGTTGTTGAAGCTGACGTAGTAGGCGCGGCTGCCGCCGAGGGTCAGGCGGTCGTAGTCGATGACCTTGACGCCGCGGGACTTGGCGTAGCTCTCGATCTGCGCGCCCACGCCGGAGTCGAGCGGGTCGACCAGCAGCACCGTGGCGCCGTTGGAGATGTCGGTCTGGGCGTCGGTCAGCTGGGTGGCGTCGCTGCCGAGGGCGTTCTGCACGACGTAGTTCGACGAGCTCACGCCGGCCGTCTGCAGGGCCTTGGTGATGTCCGGCTGGTCGAACTCGACGTAGCGCGTCGAGCTGGTCGGTGTCGGGCAAGATCGCCGCGACCTTGCCGTGGCCGGCTGCAGCCAGCCACTTGAACTGCTTCATGACGCGTGAAGCTGTTGTTGAATGAACTGGTCGAGATGTTGGACGGCCCGCTGGCACGTACTGAGGCCGAAGCCCCCCCGTACACAGCGCCGACCAGCATCGACGACACGGCGAGGGAGAGCCCCCCGAGCATGCCTGCCCTGCTGAATCGCACATTGTCTCCTTTGGTCTGGGCCCCCCCGGTCAAGCGGGCCCCCGTGTCTGCCAGCCACTCCCAATGGGGGTGGGTGTATTGCAGTTTCGTTTCAGCTTCTTGAACCTTATAGAGGAAAAGGTCCCTTTGCTGGGCAGGCCTGTGGAGGGCGGCGAGCGCGCAGGACGTTGCTCAGGCAAGCCCGGTTGCCGACGTCCACGCGGCGGCGCCGGCCAGGCCGGCGTCGTCCCCCAATGCCGCGGGCACGATCGACAGGTCGGCCGGGTGGTGTTCGGGCCGGCTGAGCACCAGGTCACGGAGCGGGCCGAAGAACTCCTCCCGCCGTCCGAGCCCGCCCCCGACGACCACGGTGCTCGGGTAGAAGGACATCACGAGGTTCGACACGCCCACCGCGCAGGCGGCGATGGCACCCTGCCAGATGGCGATCGCGCCGAGCATCGCCGTCGCCGGCCGCCGCCTCGACCTCACGCGCGTCGCGGGCGCCCAGCCCGGCCTCGCGTGCCATGCGCGCCAGGCCACTGCCCGACCCCAGCTCCTCGAGCGTGCCAGGCAATCCCTCTCGCCACGCACGCCAGTCGATGACGGTGTGGCCGACCTCGGCCAGCGAGCGCCTCCCCCGCACCAGGCGGCCGCCGCAGACGACGCCGGCCCCGATGCCCGTCGAGATCGTGAGGTAGGCGACGTCGGCGGTCCCCCTGCCGGCGCCGAAGGCGGCCTCCCCGACCGCGGCGAGGTCGGCGTCGTTCGCGATGTGCGCGGGCATCCCCAGGCGGGCCGAGAGCTCGTCCCGCGACAGGAGGTTCGGCCACCCCTCGGGCAGGTGCGGCGCCCACATCAACCGCCCGTTCTCGTAGTCGACGCCACCGGGCAGGCCGACGACCGCATGCGAGATCGATCCGTGGCCGCGCTCGGCGCCGACGACCTTGATCAGCTCGATCAGCGCCGCCGGCACGTCGGCGTGGCCCGGCGTGGCGGCCGACGCGGCGCAACAGGACGTCTCCACGCGGGCCGACCAGGGCGGCGCGCATCTGCGTGCCGCCCACGTCGGCCGCCAGGACGAGCATCGTTCGTCACCTGGGATCCCTCACGTCGTCAGTCTCCCGCGGGGACGGCCCCGACGACCACCGCTCACCAGGTCGTGACGGCGTAGGCCTCCGGGGCGCCCTTGAGGTAGGTGAGCAACTCGCTCTCGCCCAGGAGGCCCGTCTGCGAGCCGACCTCCTGCACCACGCTCATGGCGTTCACCGGGGCCCAGGCCAGGGCCGTCTCCAGCGGATGTCCCTTGACCAGTGCGGCCACGAGCGCCGAGGAGAAGGCATCACCGGCCCCGGTCCGCTCCTTCGGCGGTGAGGGATCGGGGAACGAGGGGACGCGGTAGCGCCGCGAGCCATCCGACGCGTAGGCGCCCTCGGGTCCGTCCGTCACGACGACGATGCGCGGCCCGAGACGGTGCAGCGACTCCAGGATCTCCGGCAGTTGACCGTGGTCCCCGCCCCCGATCTCGACCGCCTCCTCCCGGTTGCAGATCAGCAGGTCGGCCCGTCGGTACAAGCCGCGCATGGCCGCGACCCCCTGGGCGATCTGGAACGTCCCGGGTTGGAACGCGAAGCACACCGTCGGTTCGGCGTCCAGCCAGGCGACGAGCTGGTCGTAGTACTCCGCGGCGTCCGAGCCGACCGAGCTCAGGTAGACCCAGCGGGGGACCTCGCGCGGGCTCAGGTGGGCCCAGTGATAGTCGTACAACTCGTGGCGGACCAGGATGGTGCGGTCCTGGCCGAACCAGAGGACGAAGTTCCGGTTGCTGGGCTGGCTGGGATCGAAGCGCACGAGATGCGTGTCGACCCCCTCGCGCTCGAGCGCCGCCTGCATGGTGCGGCCGATGTCGTCGCTCCCGACGTGGGCGGCGATGGCGGTCGTCAGCCCGAGGCGGGAGAACCCGACCGCGGCGTTGGCGGCGTTCCCGCCCGCGTCGACCGTCAGTGCGTACTCGAAGGGGACCTTGCCCCCGAACGGCAGGTCCATCCAGTGCCCGTGGTCGTCTTCCCAGATGCGGATGTGCGCGTCGGAAAGCCGGATGAACACGTCGGTCGCGGTGTCGCCCACGCTGAGCACGTCATAGTGCGCCATGGGGATATGTGACCCCGGATCAGTCTTGCCCAACAGGGCATTTGGTCACGATGCGCACTCCGGGGGGCGTCAGGGGGACCAATTGCCCTACGCCGGCACCTCTTCTGGCCCGTACCCCGCCTTCTTGAGGAGCCGGCGCAGGTTGGCCAGCTGCTCGCTGTCGATGTCCTTGTGGCGCGGCTCGAAGGTCTCGGTCTCTCCGTCGACCGTGACGACGAGGTGGCCCTGCTTGGTCTCCTGGACCTCGCCCACGGCGTTCAGCAACGAGACGATCGAATGCCACTCGATGTTGTGGCTCGTGGGGTGCCGGAAGATCAGGGCCAGCGTCTCCCGATGATGGCCGTTGAGGTGTTCAGGGCTTGCCACGTCCGTTTCCTCCCGTCGTGCCGTGGCCGACATGACCATCCTCGCACTGCCACCGAGTCTGCGCGGCCCACGACGGCGCCGGAAGTGCCGAAGGACCCTTCTGCCGCGGGAGCACGTGACGTCCCGACGGCCTGGACCTTCGGCCCTACCCGGTGTCGGGACCGAGAAAGCAGACTTGGGTGGACGGCGTCGAGGGAGGTTCAGTCATGGGTAGCGGCGACGAGTGGTCACCCGACGAGGCCCTGGGGACCGAGACCTTCCGCCAGGGTGACGTCGCCGAGGACGAGGGTGAGCGCACCAGCCGCTCCTTCCTGGAGGACCTCGAGCAGGATCCGTCGCTCGACCCCGCGCTGGTCGCCGACGAGCTCGAGCTCGAGGAGCTCGGGGCCACACTGGACGACCCAGAATTGCTGGTCACCCTGGAAGGTGGCATCGACGACCCGGACGGGGTCGATCGCCCTCCGGTGGCGCAGCACTCCGAGGGGGACGAGGGATGGGACCTGAGCGCCCCCCTCGTGGCGGCCGAGGACGAGGACGTCGACAACGAGCCGGCGCCGGGCTGACCCGTCGTCGGCTTAGTCGAGGACGTCCCGGCGCAGCCTGAGTCGCCCGGCCGCCTCCGCCAGGTCGGCCCTGGCCCGCGGGTCGGCCACCTGTTCGATGAGCAGCTCGGCCTGCGCATGTTGCGACCGCCCGAAGAGCTCTGCACACCCGTGCTCGCTGATCACGGCCGAGTGTTGGAAGGAGGTGACCGGGTTGGACAGCACCGGCACGATCGTCGACGAGTCCGACTTCTCGTGCCAGGCGTGCAGCGCCACGATGGCGTGGCCGCCCGCGGAGTGCAGCGCACCCGACACGAAGTCGGGTTGCCCGCCGAAGCCCGAGTGGATCTGCTCGTCGACGAAGCTGGCGTTGGCCTGGGCGAACAGGTCGACCTGCATGGCGGCGTTGATGGACAGCATGCAGGGGTGCGCCGCGATGCGCGCCGGGTCGTTGACCGTCTCGGTCCTCAGCATCCGCAACCGCTCGTTGCCGTCCGCCCACTGGTACAGCTCGGGCGAGCCGATCAGGAAGGAGGTGTAGACCGGCGCCGCCGGATCGAGCGCTCCGGCTCGATCGAGGTCCATGACCCCCTCGCTGATCATCTCGGACCACACCCGCAGACCCCGGCGGCCCGACATCATCCGGGCCGCCACGGTGGGGATGAGACCGATGCCCAGCTGCAGGGTCGTGCCGTCAGCCGCGAAGCACGCCACACGCTCGCCGATCGCCGCCGCCGCCTCCTCGGAGCCGTGCCCCGCCGGGGAGGTCAGCGGCTCGTCGACCTCGAGGACGCCGTCGATCGCCTCCAGGGGGATCTCTCCGGCGCCGAAGGTGTAGGGCATCTGGTGATTGGCCTGCGCCAGCACCAGGCCCCCACGGGCCCGGGCCTGCTCGACGGCGGCCGGCAGGACGTTGACCTCGATCCCGAGGGAGACCTTGCCGTCGCGGGGGATCGACGTGTGGAGCAGCACCGCGTCCGGTCGTCGCACCGTGTCGAAGAGCCGCGGCACGAGCGAGAGCCGCATGGGGAGGTAGTCGAGCATCGGGTCGTGGCGCATGCCCGGTCCCACGAACGGCGTCTCGCATATGAAGGCCGGGTGCTTCGAGAAGTCGTACTGCGCGTTGAGCTGGAACACGCGGCAGCTCTCCCGTGCCCGGGCGAGGGCGTCGACCAGTGTGAAGGGCGTGGCGGAATTGCCGGAGATGACGATCCGCGGCTCCCGCCCGCCCAGAGCACCGATCCGCGCCACCACCTCCTCGAAGGAGAGTGTCTGCATGGACTCAGTGTCACAGAGGCCCACAACCGCAAACAGGGACATTGGACCCTATCGGCAGCGCCGGTGATCAGGGACGATCGGTGCAGGTGGCGCGCGTCGGGCGCAGTTGCGGAGGTATGGGTCGTGAAGGAAATTCGCTGGTTCGAGGACATCCGGCTGACTGACACGGGGTCGGTCGGCGGCAAGGGGGCCAACCTCGGGGAGTTGACCGCAGGCGGCCTCCCCGTACCCCCGGGGTTCGTCATCACGGGAGAGGCGTACCTCGACGCCATCGGCCGGGCGGGCATCCGGGAGCGGCTGGTGGCCATCCTCGCCGAGGCCCGCACCGCCTCACAGGACGACCTCGACCGGCTGGCCGCCGAGGCACGCGACCTCGTCCACGGCGTCCCGATCCCCAAGGATCTGGCCGACGGGATCGTGGAGGCCTACCGGCGGCTCGGGGGGGACATACGGGTGGCCGTGCGCTCGTCCGGCATCGGCGAGGACGCCGAAGGCACCTCCTTCGCCGGCATGAACGAGACGTTCACCAACGTGGCCGGCGAAGAGCAGCTCCTGGCCCGCGTCGTGGACTGCTGGGCCTCGCTGTGGAAGGCCCGCTCCATCTTCTACCGCGGCGACAAGGACCTGACGGCGGAGCCCTGCATCGCCGTGGTGGTGCAGGAGATGATCCCCTCGGAGCGCTCGGGCGTGATGTTCACCATCGACCCCTCCACCGGCGAGACGGACCACATCGTCATCGAGGCCGCCTTCGGCCAGGGCGAGGTGGTCGTGAGCGGGCAGGTCGAGCCCGACACCTACGTGGTGTCGAAGGAGGGCCCCCGGCTGCTGCACGCCCGGGTGGGCACGCAGTTCTTCGAGATCGTGCGTGGGCCCGACGGCGAGGACCAGCGGGTCGAGCTCGACGCCGCCGAGGGCGGCCGGCGGGTGCTCTCGGACCAGGAGGTCGTCGAGGTGGCGCGCATCGGCCTGGCCACGGAGGCCCACTACGGCTCGCCGCAGGACACCGAGTGGGCCATGGCGGGCGGCCACACGTACCTGGTGCAGTCCCGGCCCGTGACCGCGGTGGGCGGCGCCGCCGCACCTGCGGCGGCCGAGCTGGGCACGTTGCTCGTGCAGGGACTCGCTGCGTCGGCGGGCCGGGCCTCCGGGGTCGTGCGCGTGCTGCAGTCACCCGACCAGGGCGAGCGGCTGCAGGCCGGTGAGGTCCTGGTGGCTCCCATGACGAGCCCCGACTGGGTGCCCACCATGCGGCGTGCCGCCGCGATCGTGACCGACGGGGGTGGCATGACCTGCCACGCGGCCATCGTCTCGCGTGAGCTGGGCGTCCCCGCGGTCGTCGGTGCCCGCAACGCCACGACCGTGCTGCGAGACGGCGAGCTCGTCACCGTCGACGGTGCCCAGGGGACGGTGACCGAAGGCGCAGTGGCCCCGGCAGCCGCCGTGGCTGCTCCGGCGGCAGCGGCGCCGGCCGGCCTCGGCGGACCGGGCGCGCTGGCGACGAAGATCTACGCCAACCTGGCCTTCGCCGACCATGCCGAGGAGGTGGCCGCGATGCCGGTCGACGGTGTCGGCCTCCTGCGCGCCGAGTTCATGGTCACCGACGCACTCAAGGGGGTCCACCCGCGCAAGCTCCTCGAGCGGGGGGACGAGCAGACCTTCGTCGACAGCATGGCCAAGTCGTTGCTCCGCATCACGCGGGCCTTCGAGCCTCGACCCGTCGTGTACCGGAGCATCGACTTCCGCTCCAACGAGTTCTCCAACCTCGAGGGCGGCGACCAGTTCGAGCCGCACGAGGAGAACCCCATGATCGGATACCGGGGTTGCTACCGCTACGTCCGCGAACCCGATCTGTTCCGGCTCGAGCTGGACGTGCTGGCCCGCGTGCTGCAGGAGACGCCGAACATCGTGCTGATGATCCCCTTCGTGCGCACCGCCTGGGAGCTCGAGGCCTGCCTCGAGGTGGTCGACACCAGCCCGGTGGCCGACTCCCTCCCGGTGTGGGTGATGGCCGAGGTGCCGTCGGTGGCCTACTGGATCCCGACCTACGCCACCATGGGCGTTCAGGGCGTCTCGATCGGCAGCAACGACCTGACCCAGCTGATGCTCGGGGTCGACCGCGACTCACAGGTCTGCGCCGACGTGTTCGACGAGGCCGACCCCGCCGTCCTCGATGCGATCGGGCGCATCATCGGGGGCTGCCAGTCCTCGGGGATCACCTCGTCGCTGTGCGGCCAGGCCCCGTCCAACCGGCCGGCCTTCGCGGAGCACCTGGTCCGCCAGGGCATCACCTCCATCTCGGTGAACCCCGACGCGGTCGAGGCGGTGCGCAAGACGGTGGCGGCCGCCGAGTGGCGGATGCTGCTCGAGGCCGCCGTGCCGGGCCGGCCCGAGATGTCGGGTGGCGTGGCGCCCCGCCACCCCCTCCGCCACCGCCGCTGAGCGCGTCCGGGGCCGGGGAGACGGTCCAAAGACTCTGAACAGAAATCGTCATAGTCTGGGGAGCCAGTTCCCCCGCATCTCATCCGGCGCCGCCGGCACCAGCGCACACGGGAGCGGCGTGACGTCAGATCTGCTCGGGCACCATCTCGATCGCGCCGCAGGGGCACTCCTGCACGCACAGGCCGCAGCCCTTGCAGAAGTCGTAGTCGAAGCGGTAGCCGTGCGCCTCGTCGACCTTCATCACGGCGTTGTCGGGGCACACGCCGAAGCAGTTGTCGCACTGGAAGCAGTTCCCGCACGACATGCAGCGTCGTGCCTCGAAGAGGGCGGTGGACTCGTCGAGCCCGCCGACGACCTCGTCGAAGGTGGAGGTGCGGCGGGCGGCCTCGAGGCGGGGGCGGACGGCGTGCGGCGCGTCGGCGTAGTACCACGTGTTGAGATCGCCCGGTCCGGCCAGCTCGTGGCGGGCTGGGCGGCCGAGGCTGCGGCCTGCCAGCCAGGCGTCGATGGCCCGGGCGGCCCGCTTCCCGTGACCGATGGCCTCGGTCAGGGTGCGGGAGCCCTCCACGATGTCGCCGCCGGCGAACACGCCGGGCCGCGCGGTCATCATGTCGGCCCCGACCGGAACGGACCCGCGGTGCACCGTGATCTCCGGGATCCCGTCGAGCAGCGAGAGGTCCGCCTCCTGCCCGAGCGCCAGCACGACCGCGTCCGCCTGCAGCTCTTCGATCTCGCCCGTCGGTTGGGGGAAGCCGTCGGCGTCGAGCTCCATGCGCTCGATCGTGAGGACCTCGCCCTCGGCGCCGACGATCGTCGAGAGCCACTTGAGCCGGACGCCCTCGTCGACTGCATCTTGCACCTCGTCGGCGTTGGCCGGCATGCGCTCCCGGGTGCGCCGGTAGACGATGACGGCGTCCTCGGCGCCGAGGCGGCGCGCCGTGCGGGCGGCGTCCATGGCGGTGTCACCGCCGCCGTAGATGACGACGCGGCGCCCGAGCACGGGTGCCGCGTCGTCCTCGGCCTCGTGCAGCAGCGTCACGGCGTCGAGGATGCGGGCCGAGTCGCCGGCGGGGATGTCGGCGTGCTTGCCCCGCTGGGCCCCCACGGCGAGGAACGCGGCGTCGAAGCCCCCGTCCTTCATGGCTGTCTCCAGGTCGTCGATCGTGTGCCCGCACTCGATCTCGACCCCCATCGACGCAATCCGCGCGATCTCGCCCTCGACGACGTCGCGGGGCAGCCGGTAGGAGGGGATGCCGTAGCGCATCATGCCGCCGGGGAGCGGCGACGACTCGAAGAGGACGACCTCGTGCCCGAGGAGCCGCAGGTGGTAGGCGGCCGAGAGCCCTCCCGGGCCCGAGCCGACGACCATGACCGCCTTGCCCGTCGAAGGGGCCGCCGGCTCGGGCGACCAGCCCTCGCTGAGCGCGCGGTCGCCCAGGAAGCGCTCGATGGCGTTGATCCCCACCGCTTCGTCGACGACGGCCCTGTTGCAGGCCGTCTGGCACGGGTGGAAGCAGGCCCGCCCCATGACGGCGGGGAGCGGGTTGTCGCGCATGATCTGGCGCCAGGCCGCCTCGTAGGAGCCGTCCTCGGCCAGGTACAGCCACTGCTGGATGTTCTCGCCGGCCGGGCACGCGTCGTTGCAGGGGGGGAGCCGGTCGACGTACACCGGCCGCTCCACCCGCCACGAGCCGGTCTTGTTGGCGAGGCTCGAGCCGACCTCGAGCGTGATGGCGAACGGCTTGATCGTCACGGCGCCACCGCATCGGGCTCGAGCAGCCCGTAGCGCGCGATGTTGCGGTCGGCCATCGCCTGGAGGGCGGCGATGATGTCCGGCTGCGCCGGGCCCCCGTCAGCGTCGAAGAGGTGCGCGTAACGGCCCTGCAGGCGCAGGTACTCCTCGACCGGGGCCGGGCGGCGGATCTTCGACGCCCTCACCACCTCGCCGTGCTCGGCCTCGAACACCGGGAACAGGCCCGTCTGCGTGGCCAGCCGGGCGACCTTGACCGTGTCGCTCGGTGCCGATCCCCAACCCAGCGGGCACGTCACCAGGATGTGGATGTAGCGGGCGCCGTGGATCGCCATGGCCCGCGTGACCTTGTCCTCGAGGTCGTGGAGGTCTGCCACCGTCGCGGTGGCCACGTAGGGGATCCGATGGGCCATCGCCAGCTCTGGCATGTTCTTGCCCTGCCCGAAGGAGTTTCCCGGATGGGGGCCGACCGCCTCTGTCGTCGCCGTGCGCGCTGCCGGCGGGGTCGCCCCGGACCGCTGCACGCCGGTGTTCATGTAGGCCTCGTTGTCGTAACAGATGAACAGGACGTCGTCGTTGCGCTCGAACATGCCCGAGAGGCACCCGAAGCCGATGTCCACCGTGCCACCGTCGCCGGCCTGGCCGATCACTCTGGTCTCGGTCCGGCCCTTGACCCGCAGCGCCGCCGCGACCCCCGTCGCCACGGCCGGGGCGTTGCCGAAGAGGGAGTGGAACCAGGCGATCTGCCACGAGGTCTCGGGGTACGGCGTCGAGAACACCTCCAGGCAGCCCGTGGCGTTGACGGCCACCATCTGGCCGCCCGTGGCGCGCATGGCGGCGTCGAGCGCATAGCGGGCGCCCAGTGCCTCGCCGCAGCCCTGACAGGCGCGGTGACCCGACGTCAGCGAGTTGGCCCGCTCCGCCCCGGACTGCACGGTGCGGTCGGAGCGGCTCACCAGCCGGTTGCCGACCGCGAAGCTGCCCACCTGGTAGAAGCGGACGGCTCATCGTTCAGCCGATCCTCGAGGCGACGACGCCGAGGTCGCGGAGCATGTTCTCGGCCGTCGGTCCGGAGCGGCGCTGGGTGGCCATGCGCTCCAGCTCGCGCTCGACGAGGTCCAGGTTGAGGTCGAGGAAGGTCAGACGCTCGGCCTCGCCCTGCAGCGCGGCTTCGAAGACCGGCCGCAGCGACACCTTGGTGATGGGGCGGCCCCCGAGGCCGGCCACCACCGTCGAGACGGAGACGGGCAGGCCGGTGAGCGACATGGCGACGTCGGTCGAGAGCACGCCGCCGAACCCCACGCTGAAGGCCTTCTCGACCACGACGATGTGGCGCGCGCTCCCGAGCGCGCTGCGCACCGCGTCGATCGGGAAGGGGCGGAACGATGTGATGCCGAGGGCGCCGATGCGCAGCCCGGCCTCCCGTTGCTCGTCCACGACGTCCTTGATCGTCCCGAGCACCGAACCCATGGCCACGACGACCACCTCGGCGTCAGCGCTGCGGTAAGGGTGCACGAGCCCACCCGAGTCTCGCCCGAAGGCCTCCGCGAACTCTGCGCCGAGCTCTCCGATGCGCCCGAGAGCGGTCAGCTGGCGGGCGTGGGCCAGGTAGCGGACCTCCTCGAACGCCTCGGGCCCCACCATGGCTCCGATGGAGTAGGGGTCGGCGGGGTCGAGCATCTGGCGCGGCTCGTAGGGAGGCAGGAACGCGTCCACCAGCGCCTGGGTGGGCAGGTCGACCCGTTCGGTGGCGTGGGTGAGGATGAACCCGTCCATGCACACCATCACGGGGACCGACAGCTCCTCGGCCAGGCGGAAGGCCTGGATGTGCAGGTCGGCGGCCTCCTGGATCGTCTCGGCGAAGAGCTGGACCCAGCCGGCGTCGCGGGCCGCCATGGCGTCGCTGTGGTCGTTCCAGATGTTGATGGGCGCGCCCACGGCGCGGTTGGCCAGCGTCATGACGATCGGCAACCCGAGCCCGCCGGCGTTGTAGACGGCCTCCATCATGAAGAGCAGGCCCTGGCTCGCCGTGGCGGTGAAGGCCCGGGCACCCGCGGCCGAGGCCCCGATGGCCACCGACATGGCGGCGAACTCGGATTCCACGTTGATGAACTCGCACGGCGCGAGCTCGCCCTTCTTCACCATCTCACCCAGCGCTTCGATGATGTGGGTCTGCGGGGAGATGGGGTAGGCGCACACCACCTCCGGCCGGCACAGCGCCACCGTCTGCGCGACGGCTCGCGAGCCTTCAATCTGCCGGAGCACCGAGCATCGCCCTTCCGTTGGGGGTCGTGACCTGGCGCACGAGCTGGTACACCTCGGCAACGGCCGCCACATTGCGCTCCGCCACCGACGGGTTGTCGCTGAACCGCTCCCGGATGGCCGAGCTGATCGCTGCGATGGTGACCTCCGCCGTCAGGGCGGCGAATCCCCCGAGCATCGCGGCGTTGGGGAGCGGCTTGCCGATCTGACGGAGCGCCACCTCGGTTGCAGGCACGGTCCGCAGGCGCTCGGGCCGGAAGCGGGCCGCCAGCGACGTCAGCCCGAGCTCGTCGAGGGGCCGGGAGGAGTTCACCAGGAGGTAGCCCTCCGGGCCGAGACCGGCGAAGAGGTCGACCTGGTGGACGAGGGTCGGGTCGATGACGATCACGCAGTCGGGCGCCAGCACCGGCTCCCGGGTCCGGATCTCCCGCTCGCCGAGGCGGCAGTAGGCGACGACCGGGGCGCCCATCCGCTCGGAGCCGAAGCTCGGGAAGGACTGCGCGTAGCGGCCCTCCTCGAACGCAGCGAGGGCCAGGAGGTCGGCCGCCGTGACGGCACCCTGCCCGCCTCGGCCGTGGAAGCGCACCTCGAACACCGTTCCAGCGTGCCCGGCGCCACGCAGGCGCAGTAGAGCCAAAGGTCCCCGGTACCCGGTGCCCGGTGGTGACGAAAGTCCCTGGTGCCCGAGGCGGGCGCAGGCATCAATTGGCGTGGCGAAGTCCGGGCCCGGCCCGGTGCAACGGGAGGAGCAGCGAACGATGCACATCGAATTGACCGACGAGCAGGTCTCGGATCTACGGGATCTCCTCCGGGCGGCGCTCGGTGACCTCAGCTCGGAGATCGCGGCGACGGACAACGCTGCGTACCGGGAGGGCCTCCGGGCCCGGCGAGCGTCGCTCGAGGGCGTGCTGGCGCTGCTCGATCTGGAGGATGACGCCTAGCCCGGACCTCATCGGGGACCTTTGGCACTACTACGCGTCCCCAGCCGATGGGAGCATCGAATCGAGGGGGACCAGCGGTCCCCCCAGAGCGATGGAGATGTCGACGATGGCTGTCAGAGTGGCGATCAACGGGTTTGGCCGGACGGGGCGGGCCTTCCTTCGTGCCGCCATCAAGTCGCCCCAGAGCGTCGAAGTCGCCGCGGTGAACGATCTGGGTGATCCCGAGGCACTGGCACGGCTGCTGGCCCGGGACTCCGTCCATGGGCACTTCCCCCTGCCGGTGTCCGTCGAGCACGACACGATGATGGTCGGTTCCTCGCCCGTGACCATGCTGATGGAGCCGCACCCGGCCGAGCTGCCCTGGCGCGAGCTGGGCATCGACGTCGTGATCGAGAGCACGGGCCGGATGACCAGCCGGGAGAAGGCTGCCGCCCACATCGCGGCGGGGGCGCGGCGGGTGATCATCTCGGCGCCGGCCAAGGATGCGGACGCCACCCTGGTCATGGGCGTGAACGAGGACACCTTCGACCCGGCGCGCGACTTCGTCGTCTCCAACGCGTCGTGCACGACCAACTGCCTGGCCGTCATGGCCAAGGTGCTCGACGACGCCTTCGGGATGGAGCAGGGCTTCATGACGACGGTCCACGCCTACACGGACGACCAGCACCTCGTCGATGCGCTGCACAAGGACCCACGGCGCTCGCGGGGTGCCGCCATCAACATCGTGCCGACCACCACCGGCGCCGCCCGGGCGACGGGCCTCGTGCTGCCCGACGTGGCGGGACGGCTCGACGGGCTGTCGCTGCGCGTCCCGGTGCCGGACGGGTCCATCACCGATCTGGTCGCCACGCTCCGGGCCACCCCGACGGTCGACGAGATCCGTGACGCCTACCGGTTGGCTGCCGGGACGGGCCGGCTGACCGGCCTGCTCGAGTACTCGGAGGACGACCTGGTGTCGACCGACATCGTCGGCTCCTCCGCCTCGTGCATCTTCGACTCGAAGCTCACCATGGCCAGCGGCAACTTGGTCAAGGTGCTGGGCTGGTACGACAACGAGACCGGCTATTCGAGCCGACTCGTCGACCTGGCCACCGTGGTGGGTGGCGCGGTGGAGCGCTGATCGTCGTTCTCACTCCCTGCTCGCACGGCGGCGTCCGTCACGCCCACCGCCTTGCGGCGTAGGTTGGGCTCAGTGCGCGCCGGAGACGATGCGGTCATCGACGTGGAGGGTCTGGACCGTCTGATCGCGCTGCTGTCCGAGGGCGGCTTCCGGACCATCGGGCCGGTCGCCCGCGACGGCGCGATCGTGCACGGCGAGGTCGCCGGCGCCGACGATCTGCCCGCCGGCTGGCACGACATCCAGGCTCCCGGGCGGTATCGGCTCGAGCAGGGGGGCGATGCGGAGATCTTCGGCTGGGCCGTCGGCCCCGCATCGTGGAAGTCCGAGTTCTTCCGGCCCAGCGAGACCATCTGGCGGGCGTCGGTGGCTGACGGGGCCCTGTCCCTGCGGGTGCCGCCTCCGCCCGAGCGGCCGGTGGCCATCGTGGGCGCCCGCCCGTGCGAGCTGGCGGCGCTCGACGTGCTCGACCGGGTGCTGGCCGGGGGTGCGGTCCCGGACGACCGGCTACGCGGCACGCCGTGCGGGAACGGTGATCATCGCGGTGGAGTGCGGGAAGCCGTCCGCCACCTGCTTCTGCACGTCCATGGACACCGGTCCCGACGCGCGCACGGGCTACGACCTCGCCCTGACCGAGCTGCTCGTGGGTGCGCACCGGTTCTATGTCCGGGTGGGCAGCGAGGTGGGGGCGGCCCTCCTGGAGCAGTTGGACCGGGTCACGGCGACGGACGAGGACCGCGGTGCTCGCCGAGGAGTCGTGGACGGTGCCCGCGCCGGCATGGGGCGTTCGCTCCAGACCGAGGGGCTGGCGGCGCTGCTGGCCCGCAATCTCGAGCACCCGCGCTGGGACGAGGTGGCCGAGCGCTGCCTCTCCTGCGGCAACTGCACCCTGGTCTGTCCCACGTGCTTCTGCGCCGACGTGAAGGACGTGAGCGACGTCGACGGCACGATCGAACGCCGGCGGTCGTGGGCCTCCTGCTTCGATGTCGACCACTCCTACCTGCACGGCGGCGCCGTCCGGCCCACCACGTCCTCGCGCTACCGGCAGTGGCTCACCCACAAGCTGTCCACGTGGTGGGACCAGTTCGACACGACCGGTTGCGTCGGCTGCGGGCGCTGCATCGCCTGGTGCCCGGTCGGCATCGACATCACCGAGGAGGCCGCCGCCATCCGGGCCACCGAGGGGTCCATGGCGGAGGAGGGCATCGAATGAGCGAGACCACGCGCAACCTCCTCTCGGACCATGCCTTCCTGGCCGGCTTCCCCCCCGAGGCCGTTGCGCTCGTGGCCGACCAGGCGGAGGCTGTCACGTTCCGCCCCGGCGTACTGCTGTTCCGTGAGGGCAGCCCGGCCGATGTCACGTACTTCATCATCAAGGGAAGTGTCTCCATCGAGGTCCACGCCCCCAACCGTGGCCCGATCGTCATCGAGACGCTCGAGGCAGGGCAGGTGGTCGGGCTGTCCTGGGCCGCCCCGCCCTTCCGCTACCAGTTCGACGCGCGCGCCGTCGACGAGGTGGAGGCTGGTGTGCGTGAACACCGAGCGGTTGCGCGTCTCGCTGGCGGAGAACCCTGTGCTCGGGTTCCTTCTCCTGGACCGGCTGGCGGGGGTGATCCTCGAACGGCTCCAGGCGACCCGCATCAGGCTGCTCGACATCTACGGCCAGAGCGATGCTCGCTGAGGCCGTTGCCGGCTCCTGGGCCGCGGGGCCGCTGGTTCCCACGCCGTACGTGGTGGTGGGCCGTCGAGAGGAGGCCGCCGACGTGGTGACACTCTCGCTCGAGCCGACGGAGGGCCAGGCACCGGCATTCCGGCACGGCCAGTTCAACATGGTCACCTCCTTCGGGCGGGGTGAGGTCGCGGTGTCCATGTCCAGTGCCCCCGGAGCGCCGGGACCGATGGAGCACTCCATTCGCCGGGTGGGCGCGGTCACCGCGGCGCTCTGCGATGCCCGGGTGGGATCGCTGGTCGGGATCCGCGGGCCGTTCGGGACGTCGTGGGGCATCGACGAGGTCGAAGACGGCGCCGACGTGGTGGTCCTGGCGGGTGGCATCGGCCTGGCGCCGTTGCGGGGGGCGGTCCGGGACCTCGTGGAGCGCCAGCAGGCCGGCCGCGGCAGAGCCTTCGTGCTGGCCGGCGCCCGCTCGCCCGACCAGATCCTGTTTCACGAGGACCTCGTGGCCTGGGAGCGGGCGGGGGTCCACGTGGGGATCTCCGTCGACGTGGCGGCACCTGGATGGACCGGGCTGGTCGGCGTCGTCACGGCGCTGCTGCCCGGGGCGCCGTTCGAGGCCTCCGGGTCACTGGCCCTCCTCTGCGGGCCCGAGATCATGATGCGCTTCGGTGGTCGCGCCCTGGTCGACCGGGGCGTCGATGCCGGTCGTGTCCGGGTCTCGTTGGAGCGCAACATGCAGTGCGGTATCGGCCTGTGCGGCCACTGCCAGATCGGCCCCTTGCTGGTGTGCCGCGATGGGCCGATCGTCCGCTACGGGGGGCTCGCCGACGGCCTGTTCATGGAGCGGAACCGGTGACGCCCGCCGCGGTTCCCACCCTGGCGGTGTGGAAGTTCGCCTCCTGTGACGGGTGCCAGCTCAGCCTGCTCGACTGTGAGGACGAGCTGCTCGCCCTCGCGGGTGCGGTGCGGATCGCCCACTTCACCGAGATGACCCGTGCCCACGTCGAGGGGCCCTATGACATCTCCTTGGTGGAGGGCTCGATCACGACCGAGGAAGACGCCGAGCGGATTCGAGCGGTCCGCGCCGCCTCACGCCGGTTGATCACGATCGGTGCGTGTGCGACGTCGGGCGGTGTCCAGGCGCTGCGGAACCTGGCTGAAGAGGGTGAGTTCGTCAACGCGGTCTACGCCCACCCCGAGTACGTGTCGTCGCTCTCGACGTCGACGCCCATCTCCGCCCACGTGCGGGTCGATTTCGAGCTCAACGGCTGTCCAATCGATCGACACCAGCTGCTCGAGGTCATCACGGCCTCGCTGGTCGGTCGGCGCCCGGTCATCCCCGACCACACGGTGTGCCAGGAGTGCAAGGGCCGGGGCACCGTGTGTGTCCTCGTGGCCCACGGGACGCCGTGCCTCGGGCCGGTCACCCGGGCTGGCTGCGGTGCCCTGTGCCCGTCGGTCGGCCGCGGTTGCTACGGGTGCTTCGGGCCCGTCGGCGGCGCGAACACGGGGGCCTTGGCCGAGCACCTCTTGGCGCAGGGCATGGCTCCCGCGGACGCGTCGCGCCTCTTCTCCACCTTCTACTCGGGCAACGAGGTGTTCGGCCGCCAAGCGGTGACATTGCGCGCCCGCGCCGGCTCCCCTCCGCCGGAGCGCAGGCCGTGACGCCTCCGGATGAACGGCGCCGTACGGTCTCAGTCGAGGGACTGGCCCGCGTCGAGGGCGAGGGCTCGCTGCGGGTCGAGGTGCGCGACGGGCGCGTGGAGGACGTGGAGCTGCAGATCTTCGAGCCGCCCCGGTTCTTCGAGGCCTTCTTGCGGGGCCGACGGGCGACCGAGGCACCGGACCTCACTGCCCGCATCTGTGGCATCTGCCCGGTGGCGTACCAGATGAGCGCCTGTGCCGCGGTCGAGGATGCCCTGGGGATGGGCGTCGGGCGAGCCATCTCCGACTTGCGCCGACTTCTGTATTGCGGCGAATGGATGCAGAGCCACTCCCTGCACGTCCACATGCTCCATGCCCCTGACTTTCTCGGCTGCCAGGACGCGGTGGAGATGGCACGAGAGCACCGACCCGCCTTCGAGCGGGGCCTCGCGCTGAAGAAGATGGGCAACCGCATCATGGAGACGGTCGGTGGGCGGGCCATCCACCCGGTCAACGTGAAGGTCGGTGGGTTCTACCGTGCTCCCAGCAAGGCAGAGGTAGGCACCCTGGCCGGCCCGCTCTCGGATGCCCTCGACGCGGCACTGGCCACGGTGGAGTGGGTCGCAGGGTTCGACTTCCCCGACGTGCACGGTGACTACCGCTTCGTGGCTCTGCGTGAGCCCGGCCGCTACCCGCTCGAGTCGGGCCGCGTCGCCTCGTCGGATGGGCTGGACACCACCCCCGCCGGCTTCGCCGACCTCGTCGTCGAGGAGCACGTGGCCCGTTCGACTGCGTTGCAGGCCCGCATCGAGGACCGGCTCGAGTACCTCACCGGACCGCTGGCCCGCTATGCCCTGAATTCGGCGGAGCTGCCGGACGTCGCGGCGGCGGCGGCGGCGCGGGCCGGCCTGGGCCCCACGTGCACCAATCCCTTCCAGAGCATCATCGTGCGAGCCGTCGAGATCGTGTTCGCCTGCCGCGAGGCGCTCGATCTCGTGGAGCGCTACGAAACGCCCGACCCTCCCCACGTCGCCGTCCCCGAAGGTGGCGGTGTCGGCACGGGCGCCACCGAGGCACCCCGGGGGCTCCTCTTCCATCGCTATGCCATCGATCCGGAGGGTTCCATCACGCAGGCGCAGATCGTGCCCCCGACCTCGCAGAACCAGATCACGATCGAGGCCGACATCCGCCGGACCGTCCAGGCCTCGCTCGACCTCGATGATGACGAACTCACCTGGCGCAGCGAGCAGGCGGTACGCAATCACGACCCCTGCATCTCATGCGCCACGCACTTTCTCGACGTCACGGTCACCCGCGCATGAGGACGGGTGGCGCCGGTCGAGTCGTGGTGGCGGCGGTCGGTTCACCGTTTCGCCGCGACGACGCCGCCGGCCCGGCGGTGCTGGACCGAGTCGTTGCCGAGCTCGGAGGCGTGGACGTGCTCGGCGCCCTGGCATCGCCGTGGCACTTGCTCGGGGCCTGGGACGGCGCCGATCTCGCCATCGTCGTCGACGCGGTCGCGGCCGGCGACGAGCCCGGGACCGTGCATGTCGTCGAGGTGGACACGGCCTTCTCCGCGGCGGAGCGCGGCGGGGCAGCACCAAGGACGAGCAGCCACGGCGTCGGGGTGATCGAGGCGCTGCACATCGCCGTCGCGCTGGGAACGGCACCGGCCCGTGTCGTGCTCGTCGGCGTCGCGGGAGAGGACTTCGGCCCGGGTGCCGGTCTCACCCCGTCCGCGTCTCGTGCTGTCGAGCGAGCGGCCCGGGTCGTGGGCGAGCTCGCCGGCGTGGCTCCCGCACGGACGCCGGAGGGCGACGGGGCGCGGCGAACCTGACCAACGGTAGAAGGGTCGAGCGAGTCCACGAAGGTGGGTACGAGAGAAGCTGAGAGAGGCACCGAGGAGGTGGTCATGAGTTTCCGCGATCGGACCGATGCCGGTCGTCAACTCGCCGCGGTGCTGCAGCGGGCCGGCTTCGGGGGGGAACATGCGATCGTGCTCGGACTTCCACGCGGCGGCGTGCCGGTTGCATTCGAGGTCGCTCGGGCCCTTCGTCTGCCGCTGGACGTGATCGTGGTGCGGAAATTGGGCGTCCCTTTCCAGCCCGAACTGGCAATGGGGGCGATCGGGGAGGGTGGAGTCCGGGTGGAGAACCAGGAAGTCATCCATTCCTCCGCGCTCCTTGCGCTCGACATCGAAGCGGTCGAGCGCCACGAGCGCCTCGAGCTCGAGCGCCGCGCCCGCCAGTACAGGGGCGATCGGCCCCGCATGGACCTCACCGATCGCGATGCGGTCATCGTCGACGACGGCATCGCCACCGGATCGACGGCCCGCGCGGCCTGTCAAGTGGCCCGGGCCCACGGTGCGACGCGCGTCGTGCTCGCGGTGCCTGTTGCCTCACGCGCCGCTCTCGCCTCGCTCCGCGAAGTGTGCGACGAGGTGTTCTGTGTCGAGGTCCCCGAGCCGTTCTATGCAGTCGGCGAGTGGTACCGGGACTTCTCGCAGACCACCGACGACCAGGTCGTCGATCTGCTGCGCCGAGCCGCCGGCGAAGACGGCGGCGGAAGGGGCGGCGACCCGCCCCGCAGTGGGGAAGAGGCCCGCGACGAGGAGGTCGAGGTCCCCTCCGGCGACCTGGGCCTGATCGGGCGTCTGACCATCCCGGCTGCCCCGCTCGGAACGGTGGTCTTCGCCCACGGGAGCGGCAGCAGCCGGCACAGCCCCCGCAACCGCTACGTGGCGGGGGTCCTCAACGACGCCGGCCTCGCCACGTTGCTCGTCGACCTGTTGACGGTGGAGGAGGAGATGGACCGCTCTCACGTCTTCGACGTCCGCCTCTTGGCCGAGCGGCTGGGCGACGCCGCCCGGTGGACGAGCGCCCAACCCGAGGTGCCGTCGTCGGGGGTCGGCTTCTTCGGCGCCAGCACCGGTGCCGCCGCAGCGCTCCGGGCCGCCGCCCAACCGGACTGCCGTGTCTCGGCCATCGTCTCCCGGGGCGGGAGGCCCGATCTGGCGGCCCCACTGCTCTCGGCGGTGACGGCGCCCACATTGCTGATCGTTGGCGGGCGCGACGAGGACGTGCTCGCCCTGAACCGCCGGGCCCAGGCCGAACTGCGCTGCGAGAGCCTCCTCACCGTCGTGCCCGATGCCACGCACCTCTTCGAAGAGCCCGGCGCACTGGAGATCGTCGCCGGGCTGGCACGAGACTGGTTCCTGGAGAAGATGGGATCGTAGGTGTGACCAGCAGATGGCGCTCTCCCGGTGTCCCACGACGGGGATCGAACGCCCTGGTTCAATGGTCCCGTGAGGGGATGAGCCGCGAGCGCTCGATGCACACCGTGGACCGACCTCATCACTTCCCACACCGAACTGACAGCGCGTAGATGTCGTCGCTTCTGCCTGACGATTCCAAGGACGCGATCGATCGACTGCATCTCCATCGCTGGTCGGATCGGGCCATCGTGGCGATCGCCATCACGGCGTTGGCATCCGGCTTCGGGCAGTTCGGCGTCGTCGCCGCGCTCGGGGACGTCTCCACCCAGCTCGGGCACGTGGGACCCGGTGCGACCATCGCCGACAAGGTGGGTCTGTCCGGAACCAGCCTCGGGATCGGCCTGGCCGTCATCCGCCTGGCGTCGTTGGGCAGCCTGCCGCTCATCGGCTTCGCCGACCGTTTCGGCCGCCGGCGCATGATCCTGGCGGTGACGACGGTGGGACTGGCGCTCACCGTGGTCAGCGCAACCAGCCCGACCTACTGGTGGTTCGTGGCGATCTTCGCTTTTGGGCGCCCGCTCCTGAGCGCCACCAATGCGCTGGCCGGGTTGATGGCGGCGGAGGAGACGGGTTCGCGCGACCGCGCGTCGGCCGTGGCGCTCGTGGCGGCGGGGTACGGCGTGGGCGCCGGCCTCTCGGCGATCGTTCACAGCCTGGCGTCCGGGGCACTGGGCTTCCGGGGGATCTTCGCACTGGCGATCGTCCCGCTCGTCGTCGTCCTCCTGGTGCGCGGCTGGGTGGAGGAGCCCAGTCGGTTCATGGTGGCGGAGGCCGCGGCCGACCATCCCACGCCCGTTCTCGGTGCGATCGGCCCTCGCTACCGTGCCCGGGTGCTCGTCCTGGCTCTCATTGCCTGCGCGATCTCCGTCATCACGGGCCCGGCCAACAGCTTCGTGTTCCTGTTCGCCCAGGACGTCGTGCACCAAGCCGGATACGTGAGCGCCCTGATGGTCGCCGCGGCCGGTGTCGCCGGGCTGGTCGGGCTGCTCTGTGGGCGATGGCTGGCGGACACCGTCGGCCGCCGACCGACAGGTGCATGTGCCATGGTGGCCGTCGCGTGCAGCGGTGCCCTCCTGTACTCCGGGTCGCGCCCGGCTCTCGTGGCCGGCTACATCCTCGGCGTGCTCAGCGGGTCGGTGCTGGCGCCGGCCGTGGGATCTCTGCTCACCGAGCTGTTCCCGACCTCGGTGCGGGCATCGGCCACCGGGTGGTGGGTCACGGCCGGCGTCGTCGGCGCGGTCGGTGGACTCGTGGCCTTCGGAGCGGTGGCCGACGTGGGGAACCGGTTCGCCGCCGCGGCTGACTTCACGTTCCTCCCCGCCGCCGGTGCGGCCGGGCTCTTTTGGCTTCTCCCCGAGACGAGGGGTCGCGAGCCCGAGTCGCTCTGGCCCGCCGAGGACGTTCAGCCGTAGGTGAAGGTCACCGCATTGGAGGTGCCGCTGGCCGTGGTGATCGTCACCTGAGCTGACGGAGAACCGGTCGACGGCGGGACCGTGACGGTGCAGGTGTTCTGTGCGGGGCAGCTCGTGGAGGCCACCTGTCCGTTGAAGGTGGCCACGATGTGGCCGTTCGAGCTCAGGAAGTTCGAACCGGCGACCTGGACGGACTCGCCGGCAGCGCCGCTCGAGGGGCTGAGCGCGGAGATCACCGGCGCGGCGCCGGGGGTCGCCGGTGGTGCCGCGCTCGGCGTCGTGCTGTTCGACGAAGGGGGTGTTGCGGCGGGAGACCCCCCGCCCGACGTGGACGGATGGTGTGCCGGGTGCGAACCGCCGGCGTGGCTCGGCGTCGTGACCGCCGAAGAGGTGGTCGCCGCACGTGGGGAACCGTTGCCATGGGCGAGCGAGACGGCGAGACCGATTGTGGTGGCGGCGAGCAGCACCGCGACGACCGCGACGGCTGCGACGAGCCAGCGATCGAGCTCTCGGGCGCCCCCGGGGCTCGCGGCGGGAGAATGGGTGCGAGCAGGAGACTCGGTTGAGCGGGGCTGAGGTGGGGGAGGGGGCCGAGAGGCACTACCGGCCGCTTCCCGGGCGCGCCGAACCGCGCTCTCCATCGCACCGAGTGCACGCGTGCTCGGTGCGCCCTGGGGCGGTTCTGCCCCCTGCCCGTCCGTCATCCGATGTTCCCCATGAAGTATTTCCCCCGAACGGCGCCGCTCATGCCTTCGGCGCCCCACGGTCCTCACCTACGTGTCCTGCCTGGCGAAGGATGCCATTTCGTGCGACCCTGAACACCGTGTCCTCCCGCCGCCAAATCGTCGTGTGCGAGGGCGACGAGACCGGTCAGGAGCTGCTCGAGGAGGCACTGCGGGTCCTCGCTCCCGACGTGCTCGGTTTCGACCTCGAGTTGGTCCGGTTCGATCTGTCCCTCGAGAACCGCCGTGCCACGGCGAATGCGGTGGTCCGCGAGGCCGCGGCGGCCATGCGTGAGACGGGCTTGGGGCTCAAGGCGGCCACGATCACCCCTGAGACGACCGGCGACGTTGGCAGCCCCAATCGCATCTTGCGGGAGGGCATCGGCGGATCCGTCATCGTACGGACCGGACGAAGGATCCCTGGTGTCGCCCCACTCGCCCCGGTCGTGCACCCGATCGTCGTCGTCCGCATGGCGGTGGGCGACGCCTACGGGGCGGACGAGCGTCGGACGGGAGTTCCTGGCAGTGCAGGCGAGCAGGCCTGGCGAACCGAGCACATCGACCGCTCGGTGTGTCGTTCCGTGGCGGAGTTCTCGTTCCGCACTGCGTCGCAGTTGGGTGCGTGGGTGTACGGCGGCCCGAAGTGGACCGTGTCGACCGTCTACGAGGGGATGCTAAAGGAGGAGATGGACAGCGCCGCTGGACGGTATCCTGAAGTGCCGTATCGTCCGACACTGATCGACGCCGCCTATGCCGGTCTCATCACCGAGTCGAGCGGCCGCCCGCTCGTCATCCCAGCCCTCAATCGCGACGGCGACTGCCTCTCGGACCTCGTGCTGGCCCTTTTCGGCTCCATCGCCGGTGCCGAGTCGGTGCTGCTCGCGCTCGATGACGAGATGCATCCCTTGGTTGCTATGGCGGAGGCCCCCCACGGCACGGCGCCCTCGCTGATGGGGAAGAACGTCGCCAATCCGATGGCGATGCTGCTGGCATGCGCGGCCGTGCTGGACCATGCGGCACAGGGCGACCCCGAGGTAGCCCGGTCGTCCGCCGCTATCCGTCGAGCCACACTCGGTGCGGCGGGCGACGGGATCCGCACCTTCGATCTCGGCGGCGAGGCCTCGACGTCGGAGGTGGTCGACGAAGTCGTGGGCCGAGTGCGCAACGAGCGCTGAACGAGCAACCGGGTCAGGGGTTTGCGACCCCCACGTTTGGGGCATCACATGAGTCTGTAGCGCCCAACCTGGCCAGGGGGCTGGCGCCCTGAACTTGCTCCTCGGGAGCCGCAGGCGGTGTACGTCTCGACCGTGACGGCCTTCGTCCGCTGCCGGGGCCTCGTCAGGGCTCGACCGCCCGCTCCCTAGGCCTTGCTCATCTTCGAACGCCCCTCGATGCCCTTCCTTCGGGCCTCCCGGTAGAGCTGTTGCTTTGTGCGTCCGCCAGGGCCACGGTGCGAGCGGAGGCCACCACGGCACCCCGACGAGATGTCCTTCGTCGACGTCGAGCTGGATTGCCGGGTCCCATTTCCACCAGCGAACTCGAGTTGGCCGGAGCGCCGGCGTGTACCCGTCCTGTCACGAGATCACCGAAGCGTTCGTTCGTGGCGCTTTCGAATCATGGGCACTGACCTGCGCCGCACGACCGAGCAACAACTCCTCCACAGCATTTCCTCCCATGTGGATTGTTGTGAACTCCATCGTCACTGCCAGCTACCACGTCTGTTTCAAGAGTGCCCTCTTTGGGTATTCAGCGGAATTCAGAAGTGTGTGGCGCGCTCATCGCAAGGCGAGAGGGCCGAACAGGTCGCCGTCCCTGTCCACCCGCCGCAGTACGTCAGTGGTCGTGAATCGGAGCAGCGCAGCCTTCTTCTTGGTCGCGCACGTGTGCACCTCAGAGTGGGTGACCGGCGTCGAGACGGTCGGTGCGGACATGGCCCGAACCGAGTACACGCCGATGGTCGTCTTCGCCGGGTGGTTCTGGCTCCAATCGATGAGAACCCGGCGCTCTCGCAGCGACTTGCGCATGTTGGACACAACCAGGTCCGGGTGCTCGGTCTCGAGCTTGCGCGCCACCTCGTGTGCGTGGTCCCGTAGGGCGTCCCATGTCGTTCTGGGTCTGGTGAACGTGTACAGCTGGAGACCCTTGGAGCCGCTCGTCTTGGCGAAGGACTCAATGCCCTCTTTGGCGAGGTCATCGATCACCAATTCGGCGACGATGCAGCACTCCACGATCGACGTACCTTCCCCGGGATCGAGGTCGAACACCATGAAGTCCGGATTCGCTGGGAGTTTGCGATGTCGCCCGACGTGCCAGAGCGGCACGTGGAACTCAATCGTTCCGAGGTTCGCAGCCCAGGCCAATGTCGGGAGGTCATTGACCATCGCGTACGGTATCGCTTCGTGTCCGTCGTTCGAGGGGACCGTGACGGAACAAACCCATTCGGGTGCGTGTGACGGAATGTGCTTTTCGAAGAAGAACTTGCCCTCGACCCCGTCGGGAAACCGCTTCATCGTCAATGGCCGCTCTTTGATGTGCGGGAGCATGACGTCAGCGATCCGCACGTAGTAGTCGATCAGCTGACCCTTGGTGAAGCCATAGCCGGGGAACAGGACCTTGTCGAGGTTCGAGACCGACAGCTCACGCCCCCCGACGGTGGTGCGGGTCGTCGACCGTGCCGCGCTCATGAGGGCCTCGCGGGCTTGGAGCGGGGCACCGGGATCCTCATCCGGGACCCTCCACGACGACCTCCTGCGGGGCCTTGTCCGGGCGCAGGCCTCGCCAGCTCGGATGACGCAGCCGGCCCGCCGTCGTCCACTCGCCGAACGCGACTTCGCCGACGAGCTCGGGTCGCACGAAGCGGGCCGAGGCGGCATCGCTGCGAGGAAGCGGGGATGTAAACGGGCTCTCGTGTGACGCCAGCGGTCGGAGGTCATCGAGGAGGTCTTGGCGGTCGCCTGCGCTGAATCCCGTACCCACCTTGCCGACGTAGCGCAACCCCTCCTCGCCGGGTATCCCTAGGAGTAGGGCTCCCAAGCTCCCTTCACGCTCGCCACGGCCCCCGGTCCAGCCCCCGATGACAACTTCCTGGGCCCGGAACGACTTGACCTTGACCCAGTCTGCGCTCCGCCGACCCGGTCGATATGGCGATTCGCGGCGTTTGGCCACGACGCCCTCGAGCCCGTTCTGCATCGCAGCATTGAGGATGTCCTGACCCGAGACGTCACGGAACGACTCCGTCGTGATGAAGGTCTCTCCCGAGAGCCGAAGGGACTCCAGTGCCGTCCGCCGCTCCTCATAGCTCTCGGCCAGAAGAGTGTGGCCGCGGAGGTAGAGGACGTCGAAAGCCACGAAGGTGACGGGATCCGTAGCGGCCCGCCGGCGCGCCTCACGTTGATTTGCCACATGCATCCGGTGCTGCAGCCTGGCGAAGTTGGGGCGGCCGTCCTCACCGAGCGCCACGATCTCGCCGTCGAGCACGCAGGTGGTCATTCCGAGGAAGTCCCCGATGTCCGCGAGTTCGGGAAACGCGACGGAGACGTCGAGGTCATTGCGGCTCTGGGCCCGTACCCTGCCGCCCTCCACGAAGAGGATTGCCCGCACGCCATCCCATTTGATCTCGAAGGCCCATGGGTCGCTGTCATCCGGCAATTGCCCGGGTGTTGCGAGCATGGGCTTGATCGAGGTCGGCAGGGGATCGCTGCGCGTGGAAGGACCGTGCAGATGGATCATCCAATTCCGGTCCTTCGTCTGGAACAGCACGTAACTGCCCGAAGCCTTCGAGCCGCGAAGAACGAACTTGACCTCTCTATCGGTCCACTTCTCGTCGTCGTAGAAGCCCTTGTCCCAGATGGTCATACGACCGCCTCCGTACTCTCCCTGCGGTATTACTCCCTCGAAGGAGACGTACTCGAGGGGATGATCCTCCGTGTGAACCGCGAGATGGTTCTGGTCGGGAGTCTCGGGGAGACCCTTGGGAAGGGCCCAGGAGACGAGAACACCGTCACGTTCGAGACGTAGGTCCCAGTGAAGGCTGCGCGGATGGTGCTCCTGGATCACGAACCTCGGGCGACCCTTGCGAGACGCAGGTCGCCTGCCCATCGGCTCGGGGGTGCTTCGAGGGTTCCGTTTGGTGCGGTATGCATTGAGCGTGTCGGGCTGCTTCGTTGCCCGGGATCCCTTCGTATTCGGTGCCACAACCTCCACGGTACCCAGTACCTCGTGTTGACTCGTTCAAAGCGGGTATGGAAAGGCCGTTCATGAGGGCGAGACCTCATGCTATGGGGCGAGCGACCGAGCAAGGCACGTCCGGCGCGTCCATCCTTGGTGAGCCCTCCGTACTCGGCGCGCCAACGGGGTGATGTGGGGTGAACGTCATAGAAGGGTCCGTCCGCAGTGCCGACCACGCCCAAAGCAGCGACGTCCCCTGGCCTTCGCCATCGGTGTCGTCAAGAAATGTGGCGATGACAGGGGTGGCTCACTCGGCGCTCTTGGCCTTCTACGGGTTTCTCTCGTTGTTCCCGCTGTTGCTGCTCGTGGTCACGGTGGTGGGGTTCCTCGGAGGTGGACAGCACTCCTTCGCCCACTGAATCGACGTTTCGGCGTTCTCGCTAATTCCCGATCGCCGGCACCAAGCTGAGCGCCAACATTCACGGGCTCCAGGGTCGAAGCATCCTTGGCCTCTGCGTCGGGGTCGCCGGTGTGCTCTGGGGCTCGCAGGGGGCGATGCAGACGGCGCAGTACGCCCAGGCCGAGGTTTGGAACATCCCAGGGTCGTTCGCCCAAATTTCCTGGGCCCGGCTCGGCAGGTCCCGCCCGACGTACGATGCTGGCACCATGAACCGATGGTTCTCTCGCCGGGCCCTTCTCCTCCATGTCGAGTTCTGGCTCATCGTCGCCGCCTGTGGGGCTGCGACATGGTGGCAGGCGAGCAGGGCGCTCGGCGGCAACGGACTGAGCTGGTTCTACACCTTCGAATGGCCGGTCTTTGCGCGGGATCGCCGTCGCGGCCTGGTGGCACCTGATCCACGAGAACCCCGAGGAACGGGCCGCGCGCAAGCGGGAGCGGGCCGAGGTGACCCGGCGGACCGCAAGGCCGAGTGGTAGGACGGTCGGGCGGCGCCATGGCCGGGCGCACGTGACGGCCCGCCGACCCGAATGGCCTGAACCGGGCTGACTAGCCTGACGACGTGGATCGGGGGGACAGTGGCGCTCGGTGAGGACGGCGCGATGACGCCGTCCGGCGTCGCCGCAGAGCAGCAAGGAGCTCGTCGGACCGGGTCTTCAAGTTGATCGCCGCAGCTCGCCGCGGTCTGCCTCATCGGCTTCGTCGTCTTCGTCATCGTCCGGGGATCCCCCCACCCGGCGACGACGGAAGCGCCGCCTTGAAGGCGCCACCGCCGCCGGTCTTGAGGACCGGCACGGCGGCGCCCGAGTTTTCCCTGCCCGCTCTGCACGGTGGCAGTCCGGTGTCGCTGGCGGCCTACCGGGGAAGGCCGGTCATCGTCAACTTCTTCGCCTCGTGGTGCCCGGACTGCCGGGCGGAGCTGGGCGCCATGGCCGCCATCGCTCGGACGACCACAGGGAGGGTGGCGGTCGATCGGAGTGGACTCCAACGAGAGCTCTGACGCGGCCGCGACCGCGGCTGCTGGCGGCCGCCGGCGCCACCTATCCCGTTGCCGTGGACCCGGACGCCACGGTGGCGACCCGGTACCTCGTGCAGGCACTGCCGGTCAGCTATTTCCTCGATGCGTCCGGCAGGGTGGTGGGAGCAGCCCTCGGTCCCCAGTCGGTCCTTCGCTGAGCGCTGGGTGGCGCGCCTCGAGGTGCGCGGATGAGTGGGCCGAGCGAGACGGAGGCGGCGAACGCGCCCGCGCCGACCGCTGACGCCGCGCCGATCCGGACCGGGCCCGACGGTCGCTCCCATCGACCGGGCTGCGGCGCTGGCGGAAGGGGCGCCCGGCATCCCGGCCAAGTTCATCTACTGGGTGCTGGGCGTGGCTCCTGGTCGTGAGCCTGGGCGGTCTGGTCGGCGAGCACGTGTTCTCTTCCGCCGGGCTCAACCCCTGTCGCCGACCACGACGCCCCGGCGCGGTGCGCCGACGACGGCCGCCCGTCGGCCGACACCCACCGTCCCGACGCCGGACCGATCGCTCAACTCGTCCGCTGGCGTCGTTCATGGGCCTGAGCGCGCTGACCGCGCACACCGTGCGCACTCCGTTCACCCTGACCGATCAGGGCGGCCGGCCGACGCCGGTGCCCGCCCGGCCTCCGCGGGTCGTGGTCGCTCACCTTCTTCGACGCGCCGTGCAACGACATCTGCCCCGTGCGTGGCGGCCGAGATCGTGCAGGCGGACGCGGATCTCGGTGCCGGCGGCCTCCGACGTCGAGTTCGTCACCGTCAACACGGACCCGACCGCGCTGGCCCAGTCGGCGGAGGCCGCCCGGCGCTGAGTGAGACCGGACTGGGCTGCTCTGCCGAACTGGCACATGGTCACGGGCCCGCTGGCCACGCTCGACGCCGTCTGGAAGGCCTACGGCGTGTCGATCTCCGTGGACAAGAAGACCGGGCTGGAGGCCCACAACGACGTCATGGACTTCGTCGACGGCCGCGGAGATCTGCGCTACCGGGCGACTCCGTTCGCCGACGAGAGCACGACCGGGACATTCAGCCTTCCCCCGGCGACCAGGCCCGATGGGGCCAGGGGATCGCGACCTATGCCGGGCGGCTGATCAGCCAGTGAGCCGACTCCCGACCCCGTCCGAGCCCCAGACGCACCGCTTCTGGCAGCGCCACCGCGGGCCTGGTCATCGCGCTCGACGGTCTTCGTCGTGCTGCTGATCACGGTGCTGACCGATCTGCCCGTCAGCACCTCGAGGGCCGACGACATCAACGCCGAGCGCAGCGTGATGAGCGAGGTCAACACCGACCTCGCTGGGTGCGCCCTGGCCGTCCACCAGGCGATCGGGATCTGGAACCTTGCAGGCCGCCCACGCGCTCACCGCCGGCCGACCGGGCGCCGACGCCGGGACTGTTGAGCGACGACCAGGCGGCCTGCTCCTTCACGAACGAGAACATCTATGACCTGGCGAACATCCAGGTTCCGGGGACACCGGCCGGCAAGCATCTCGGCCAACTCGTGGCAGCCGCGTTGCTGTGGACCACCTCGGACTCCCTGCAGGGCGATCGAGGACGTCCAGACGCTGATGAACAACTCCGCCGACACTTCGGCGCTGCACAGCCTGTCGACGGAGGAGGCACGGCTGGCGGCAGACCGAAGCAGCGCGACTCCCAGGAGGAGGCGGCGAACCGAGCGCTCGACACCCACCTTCCACCGGTCGACCTCCCCGCCATCGGTCGGGACGGGCGGGGGCTGAGGCCGGGTCAGGGGGTCTGAGGCCGTGCCGCCACCCCCGCTCGGCGGTGGCATGCCCCGCCGCGCGTTCGGCCCGCGCGAGCGCGAGGAGCTCGGCATCGGGGTCCTCGTCGGTCTTCAGCCACAGGAGCGCGTTCCAGAAGATCGACCGGGACAAAGGCCACGGCGGCGAAGAACCAGAGCACGGCGGAGGCGATCTGCTGATCCGCGGCGGCGCTGAGGCCGCCGGCGACGTGGTGGAAGTTCCGGTAGAAGTCGTGGTTGGACAGGCTCGACGACGTAGGCGAGGATCCAGAAAGCCCACATGACGAAGGCCGCCAGCACCGCCCGACGCAGGTATCCCGAACGAGGGACCAGCGGGGGCGAAGTCGCCAGCTCCAGCCAGAGGCCCAGCCCGAAGACGAGAAGGGTGGCGCCCTCCAGCGGCACCAGCCAGCCATGCTGCGCGACGGCGGCCACCGCCCCGGGTATGTGCCATGCCACGACGACACAGAGGTCGGCGGCGATGAACGCAAGTGACCACGGCAGCTCTCGGTGCCGACGCCGGTGGTCGGCCACCCGGTCGACGATGCGCGGAGACATCGTCGGATGGGCCGTTGCCGGCCAGCCCCAGCAGGCGCCACGGTGCGCCGACTGTCACCAGAGCCGGGAGGACGATGGCGAGCAGCGAGAACTGGATTGCTGCGCCGTACTCCGAATGCCGAGCCGCCGCAGGAGAGAGGTGGGACGAGCGCAACGAGGGCGACGACAACCGCGCCCAGCAGGCACCAGACTCGCCACCGTGCGGCTTGCTCACGGGGCCGCACGGTGGCAGCCCCGCTGTTCATCTGCGTCGGTCGGCGCTGGAAGAAGCCCCAGAGCAGCACGACGCACAGGACCCCGAGGGGGATGGCGAACGTCAGCGCCTGGGTGGCGGCTATGTCGGATGCAATGATCACGAGTTCACCCTCCAGGCTCAGATGACGTAGAACAATACCCAGAAGAAGGTGGCGACGACGGCGATGAATCCCCAGAAGTAGGTGCAGCCGTTGAGGTTGGCCCGGAAGAGACGCGCGACGGGCAAGCGTCGAGCTCGGTGCCCCTCCGTCTTGCGCAATGGCCCGACGCAGCCGCATCTCCCTCGCCAGGATGGTCTCGAGCCAGTAGGTCCCGCCCAGCACCAGGGCGATGTTCATTGCACCCCAGGCGATGAAGCAGGAGGCGTAGCCGCTCGATCCCGGGAAGAAGGGGAGGTCCGTCATCTGCCAGATCTGGAGCCCGATGACCAGCAGCCCCCCGAGGACGGCCGTCCAGCCGGCCACCTGCCAGTCGAGGGTCTCGTTCTCTCGGAAGCGCCGCTCGCCGAACTGCACCAGGAGCGCGCTGGCCACCGTGATGGCGAAGATGGCTGCGCCGGCGGCCGTCGGCGCCGTGATGCCCCGTGGGCCGCCAGAGGTCCTCGTTGTTGGCGGAGCGCAGGTAGAAGTACGCGAAGGCCAAGGCGGCAAAGGCGAAGGCCCAGATGCCGATCAGGAGCCGGCCGCCGGTCCAGAGGGCTCCCTCCTGGGCCCGGAGCTCGAACGCGATCTCCTCGGGCGTCTCCTGCAGCTGGACGAAGCTCTCGAACTGCTGGTTGTCGACCGGGTTGTGTTCCATCGTCTATCCCCTCACAGGATCGGGGGTCGGGGATCGCCGTCGCCATCCACCCCGGTCGCCGAGATCCTCGTGGTCGACCGCTCCCGCCGGGAGCGATCACGGACATGGCCATCCCCAGGTCGGCGACCGGTGCGGCATCGGCCTCGCCGTAGTGGTACGGGTCGTTCATCACGACGGGAATGTGCTCGAAGTTGAACCACGGCACCGGGGTGGGTGTCTGCCACTCCAGGCCGAGCGAGTTCCACGGGTTCGGTGGGGCCTCGTGCGGGGTCAGGTAGACCGACCAGATGAAGTTGATGATGAAGAAGAAGAACGACGCACCGAGGAAGTAGGCGCTGATGCTCGAGATGTCGTTCAACGTCTGCAGGTTCGTGGCGTACTCGAACACCCGCCGCGGCTGGCCGAGGAGCCCGACCAGGAACAGCGGGAAGAACGTGCAGGTTGAAGAAGATGAAGAACGTCCAGAAGTGCCACTTGCTGAGCTTGCGGTTCATGGTCTTCCCGGTGATCTTCGGGAACCAGTAGTAGAAGCCGCGCGAACAGGGCGAAGATGAGGCCACCCATGATCGTGTAGTGGAAGTGCGCCAGCACGAAGAAGCTGCCGTGGACGGTGACGTTGACCGGGACGTCGGAGAGGAACACGCCCGGTCACCCCGCCGATCAGGAAGTTGAACAGCATCCCGAGGCAGAAGAGCATCGGGGTATCGAACCGTATCTTCGCCTTCCACAGGGTGCCGAGCGTGACGAGGAAGAGGAATCCGGTCGGGATGGAGATGAGCTCCGTCGTGAGCATGAACAGCGGTCGCATGTCGGGGTTGATGCCGCTCTGGAAGAGGTGGTGCTGCCACACGAAGAAGGACAGGAGCGCCACCCCGAGCATGCCCGCCGCCGCCACCTTGTAGGCGAAGAGCGGTTTGCGGGTGAAGACCGGCATGATCTCCATCACGATCCCGAAACCCGGCAGGGCCATGATGTACACCTCGGGGTGGCCGAAGAACCAGAAGAGGTTCTGCCACAGGAAATTGCTGCCGCCGTGCTCGGTCACGAAGAAGGCGGTCTCGGCGGTGCGGTCGAGGATCCCGAAGAGGCCCGCCACGACGAGCGTCGGCGTGGCCAGCGTGAGGAGGGCGCGTCGTTGCCAGGATGCCCCAGGCGAAGATCGGCAGCCGGCCCCAGGTCATGCCGGGCGCCCGGTAGTTGATGATGGTGCAGGCCAGGTTGAAGCCGGCCAGGATCATGCCGATCCCGATGACCGCGAAGCCCACCAGGTACGCGTCCATGCCCCCCGACGCCTGCGTCTGCAGGGGGGCGTAGCCCGTCCACCCGGTCGGGAACCCGCCGAAGAAGAGCGCACTCAGGATGACCAGATAGCCCGCCATGAAGATCCAGAACGAGAAGGCCTCGACACGGGGATAGGCCATGCGCCGCGAGCCGATCATGAGGGGGATCAGCCAGTTCCCGAGGGGCCCGACGACCGCCGAGGAGGCCATCATCATCATGATCGTGCCGTGCTCGCCGACGATCTCGATGTAGGTGCCCGGCCCGAACACGTGGGTCGTCGGGCTGAGCAGCTCCGTGCGGATGAGCATGGCCAGGAGCCCGCCGGTGAAGAGGAACAGGAGGACTCCGATGGTGTACTGCATCCCGACGACCTTGTGGTCGTCGGTCATGCGGAAGTAGCGCACCCAGCTCTTCTCGGGAGGTGCGGGGAGAGCTCGTACCCGAGGATCTTGGCCAGCGGGTAGTTCAGTCGCACCGATGCCGGCCATCCATCCGGCGACGCCCAAGGACAGCCCGAGGACGATGGCGACGTCGTTCTGACCGCGTGTCCTGCACCTGCGTGTAGCCGCTGGCGATGACGTTGCCCAGCCAGTGGCCGATGAGGTAGCCGACCACACCTCCGGCGATGGCCCAGAGGACGTTCGGGCGCAGCCATTCGGAGCGACGCCGACGTCGGCGGCGCCGACGGCGGGGCGCCGACGTCCTCTTCGCCGGGGTACTCGAACTCGCCGACCTGTGTCGTGTCAATGGCCATGGCTGGTTGCCCCCGTCATGGGAAGTGCGTGGACTCGTCGGCGCGTCGCGTGGTGCCTCATGTCAGCCACCGCCCTTCGGCTGGGCGGCGCCGTACTGCTCGACGTGGGAGTACGGGTCGACGTTGTCGGGGTAGTAGCCCCCGTCGGCACCGTTGGCGTCGGGCGTGTAGGTGAGGGCGTAGGGCGGGAGCAGGCTGGTGTTCTTGCGCAACCTGATCTCGGTGAGCTTCGCCCAGGTCTCGAATTGCTGAGGGGTCACGACCACGCCGTTGTTGAACATGGCGCCGTGCCAGATCCCGCAGAGCTCGGCGCAGCGGACGACGAAGGACCCGAGCTGCTGCGGCGTCGTGTAGGCCACGTTGTTGTAGTCAGGGTTGGCGTCGGCCTTGACCCCGAGTTGGTACGCCCAGAAGCTGTGGATCACGTCCAGCGACGTCACGTTGAACTCGATCGTCGTGTTGTTCGGGATGACGAGCTGGTCGGTCTCGAACCCGCCGAAGGTCGGGTAGCGGTAGGTGAACTTCCACTGCTGGCCGATGACCTGAATCGGCAGGATCGTCTTGGACGTCGGGGTCCAGATCGGGCTCGAGCCCTGTCCGCCGCCCGCCCCGCCCGGCTGGACGAGCTCGTAGGTGCCGAAGCCGGCCAGGAACAGCACGATGACCGTCGTGGTCAGGATCCAGCCCAGCTGGATGCCGAGGTGGCCCTGCGCCGCCGGGCCGCCGACCGGCTCGGGGCCGCCCCGCGACGCCCGCCACATCACGAAGGCGTAGATCAGGTAGATCCAGACGGCCAGCAGGACCGGCAGTGCAATGACGAACAGGACGTTGAAGTCGAACTGCGCGCCCTGCGCCGTGTCCGTCATGGTGCCGGGCGGGATGTGCGGACCGGCCAGGAACCAGTACAGCGGGTCCAGGATGGCCGACAGGACCAACCAGATCGCGATCAGGCGCCACCAGTGGTGGGTCTCGTCCTTGGGCCCGGCCGGCTCGGGTTCGGCGGCGGTGGCTGCGGGCCCCGCCGCCGTCCGTGTCGCTCACGCAGCCACCTTCATGAAGCCGCCCATGTAGCCCGAGCGTCGACATCGGGCCCACCGTTCCCGAAGAGGAAGCCCAGCCCACAGGGCACGAAGCACTGCCAGCGGTAGCTGCCCGGGCCCGGGCTGGTGAAGGAGAACCTGATCACCTTGTGCGGCGAGCTCGTGGTGCACGGCGCGGCCCCGCACAGGTTGGCGTTGGAGTTGTTGCCGTAGAGCGGGACGTTGATGCCGAGCGAGGGGATGGAGAACGTGTGTGCGACGCCGTTGCCGGAGTTGGAGTCGATCACCCGGAACAGCTTGCCGTTCAGGGTCGCCACGTTGCCGTAGGTCCCGGTGACCTGGCCGAGCTGCTGGTTGCGCAGCGGGCTGCCGGAGTCGTAGTTGTAGATCGTGACGTTGACGCGCACGTGCTCGGGCACCTGGAAGACCGTGGTGTGGACCCACTGGCCCTGAGGCGACTCGACGAGGTACGACACCCAGTCGGGTGGCTGCCCGACCCGAAGGCTCCCCACCGTCTGCAGGGTGACGTTGACCGGCTGCGCCGGAGGTGTCGGACGTGAAGTCCACGGTGGGTGGCGTGCCCAGGAGGTTCACGATGAGGACGACGGCCGCGACCGCGGCGACGGCGAAGAGAATGACCGTCACGGTCACCTTCCACGCCAAGCTCATGATGAACCCCCGATTTGTCCCCGTGAGGCCCGGGGACTATTTCACTGCATGGCCAGGGCCGACACCCCGATAGGCCGCAGGTTAGGTTTCGAGTGCCCGGCCGTCAACCATTTCCACCCGAGCCGGCAGATGAGAGGCAACGGCCGCTGCCGAATCGCCGGCTCGGCGTCACTCCCGGAGGGACTGCTCGGAGGCCGAGGCTCGAAGGGCCTCCAGGGTCGGTCCGGGGTCGCGGTGGAACAGCCGGTCGACGCCGAGCGAGAAGCCACCCTCGCTGTCGATCGCCCGCCGGATGGTCACGGCCAGCGCGGGGATCGCCCAGAAGTCCCCGCAGATCCACAGCACGGCGGCGCCGATCTGCTGGTCGGCGTAGGGCGACAGGCTGATCCCGGGGACGTGGGCGTAGACCGAGTACCAACTGCTGGCCGAGAAGAGCGAGAGCGTCATGGCCAGCACGAACATGACCACGTTGGTCGAGATGATGGCCCCGACCTGCCAGAGCGGGCTTGCCTTCATCCGGAAGGGGTAGGAGGGGATGATCTGGAGCCAGAACAGGATCCCGGTCACGAAGAAGCTGGCGTGCATGAGCCAGATGTGAACGAGCTGGTTCTCCTGCGCAGCGTCGAAGGTCCCCGGAACGTGCCAGATGATCATCACGGCGTTGAAGGAGATCAGTGCCGTCCAGGGGTTGACGACGACGCGTCCAACGGAACGGAAGGCGCGGGAGAAGCGTCCCAGCAGCACGGCACGCACCAGCCGCCGCCGCGGCCCGACCGGCAACCCGTGGAGGAGGGGAAGCCACGGGGCGCCCGCCACGATGAGGATCGGGGCGAAGAAGGCGATGAAGATGTGCTCGATCATGTGGACGAAGAAGTAGTCGTCGGCCCAGTAGTCGATGGGTGACACGACTGCGATCAGGAGCAGCGCCAGCCCGCCGTAGAACAGGAGCGAGCGGAGGCGGCGGGTTCGGGTCCGCTCCGGGAGTGATCGCCGGCGCAGGTTGGCGAGGCCGAGCTCGTGGAGCACCACCACGGCGGCCACGACGACCACGAAGGGGTCGAAGCTCCAGTTGTGCACCAGATAGCTCACGGGGCCCGTCCGTCTGTCTCAGGAATGAGCGTCACGCTACCCCCGGCGGAACGGCTAACCCGAAGAGCCGTAGGCGAGAGGGACCTGGCTCGACTGCACCCGGGACCACCCTTGTCCCGACGGGGACAACGCAAAGACGCCGAGCGACCCGCCATCGACGGTGAACGCATCGACGGGCACCTGGTCGATGGTGGGGTTGCCGGCAGGCAGTGCAAGGGCAGCCGTCCGTGACGGGGGCCCGGGCAGCGGCGTCCACAGACCTTGGACGGCGATCTCGACGGCGGCCCGTCGCCCCCCCGCTCCGGTCAGCACGGCGAAGGCACCGCCGGAGCTCACCGCAGTCGAGAGGACCGACGTCCCCGGGGTCAGGGGAAGCGGGGGTGATGCCGCCCACGGTGCACCGCCTGTTTGCCAGAGTGCCACCAGCGCTCGATGCCCGGCCCGGCTCGCCGAGACGAGCGCCGCCGTGGTCGACCCGGTCACGGCGAGGCGGAGCACGGCGGTGGTCGATCTGCGCAACGACCCGCCGAGCGTGTACCCGACCGGTTGCCACGATCCTGCGGTCCGCGTGAAGACGCCGACCCGCCCGCCGCGGCAATCCGTGGCGACCAGCGGCGCCCCGGTGGGCAGGATCGCCACGGCGTCGAGTGTGGTGACACCGCAGCCGGGGGACGCCCGCCTGAGGCCGGCCGCCGAGACCAGCGGCGACCAGGAGGAGAGGCTCCCGGGTGCGGCGAGCGCCCGGGAGCCCCCTCCGGTCAGCGCGATGGCTCCGCCCGGTGCGACACCCTGGTAGGCCAGGGCGTCCGGGAGCACGGCCAAGCCGGCGGGGAGGAACATCGGGGCCCAGGAGGCGCCCCCGTCGGTGCTCTGGGACAGCGGTGAGAAGCGCAGCAGCCTGCTCGGTAGCACGCCTACCAGGATCGAGCCACCGGAGGCCCCCGCCGTGAGGCCCCCGTTGTCCGCCACTCCCGGCGGGGTGACCAGCGACCAGTGGGAGGATGCGGGCGCCGCGTGGAGCAGTTGCCAGAAGGTGTTGTCCTGGTCGGTCAGGTCGCCCATCGGGAGGATCACCCACGAACCGCTCGCCGTCGAGACGGCGCTCTCCAGGGGAGACCGGATGGCGGCGTCCGCCGGGGCCGGAAAGCCGGCGGCGAGCAAACCCGCACAACAGCACGCAGCCGGTGCTCGGCCACGCAAGCCCCCACCGGTGGGGACGCCACCTTCCGGTGATCCCGAACCTCACGAATTGAGGACTTGCTCGATCCGGCTCAAGAGGAGAGAGGAGAACGATGATGCGAATGTCTGCGACGGCCCGGGGTCGTCGATGAGCGCATCACGCTCGTGGCCAGTGGAGTCGATCACGAAGGCCAGATCGCTGTGGGCGACCATCGCCCCGGCGCCGACGGTGTTGACCAGAATCCCGTACGAATTCCATACGCGTTGGAGTGCAGGCACGGATCCCGTCAGGTAGTACCAATTGCGGAGACCGGTGAGCGACTCCTGGCGGTCGAAGGCGTTGGTGAACGACGCCGATCGGTAGATCGGATTGGCCACGATCGCCACAAAGACGACGTTGCGGCCCTGATCGCCGAGCCGCTGGTCGGCCTGCCGGAATTCCTGGGCGATCAGCGGGCAGTCCGACGTACAGACGGGGTCGAGGAACGTGAGGGCGACCGTGTGTCCCCGGAGGCCGGCCAGGCTCACCGGGTTGCCGTGCTGGTCGGTCAGTGCAAATTGTGGAGCCGGGATGTCGAGGGAATTCGGGCTGCCGTCGAGGGCCTCGGTCAGGATCGGGTCGGCGTTCTGGTTGACGGCAGCCAGCGCCATCGGTTCGGTTCCGACGATGACGATGGCCAAGGCGGCGACGGCGGCGATCGTGCGCGTGACGTACGACAGGGAGGCACGCTCCCACCAACTGCTCGCGACGGCGGTACCGGTGTCGCCTCCGGCCAGGGCCTCCGCTTGGGCGGGGACACGGACCATGGCCACGTAGCCGGCGATGAACAACAGGCACATCGGCAGCATGGAGTTGGGGTCCGTGCCCACCCCACCGAGGAACCCGAGATCCTCGATCAGGACCCAATCGGCGAGGCTCAACACCACCAGGGCGATGAGGCCGATGCGGACGACTCGACGCCGCCCGCTGACCAGCAACGCCCCGATGACGGCCAGTGCGACGACCGCAAAGAGGTTGACGGCCCATCCGTGAGCGGCGTCGAAGGAACCGAAGGACGTCAGCCACGAGGAGAGGAAACCGGGCTGGGGAGTCTTCGCCATCGCCTGCACCATCCCCGTCAACGTGCCGCCGCGCCCCTGCCAGTAGCCCCGGCCGGGCCACGCCTGCAGCAGCGCCATGCCGATCAGGAAGACCCCGCCCGCGGCCAGGATGATCCGGCCGAGGCGGGGGGTGGCGAAGGCGCGTTCGGGGAGAGCGATCAGGGCCCCCGCGACGCAGTAGAAGAGGACGGCGCCCGGGGAGCCGAACAGCCAGGTCGCACCCGGAGCGAAGATGCCACCGAACGCCTCTCCGAAGACCCACACGAGGAGGCCCCAGCCGACGCTGGCCACCCCGCCCAGTCGCGACCACCGGCCGCGCGGTGCGACGAGCAACCAGAGACCGAGTCCGATCTGGATCCAGACGGTCGCCGAGGCCGCCTGGATCGGATGGTTGGACCAAATGCTCACGCCGCTGTTGACGACGTGCTGGACCCACCCCGGCGAGGTGCTGGCCGCCGGCTGGATCACGCTCGACGGGAGGCCCAGGGGCATCGCCGACTGGAGCTGGAGCAGCCCGTCGAGGATCCAGAGGCATCCGAATCCGATGCGGAGGATCCGCCGGGCCGCCGGTTCGGACGCATCGAGAAGCCGCGGTAACGAGGGAAACGAAACCTGGCCATGTTCCTTCAGCCTGCGGTACTGGACCGTCCGCACGATGTTGAAGCCGATGGCGCAGAGGGCACCGACCAGGAGGATGATGAGCAACTGGTGGAAGAGGGCCGTATGGAACGTCGAGACGATGAGGGAGTTGCCCGTCTGGAGCGAGCGACCCATGCCGGGCATGGGCTAGTCCTCTCCCTCGGGCAGCTTGGTGGCCCTACGTCGTGCACGTCACGGGAGACTATCCGCACGTCTCGGCCGGACGATTGCGGCCTGGGTTCCCTGCTCAGGTCTGGTGGCAGGATTGCCGACCGAGCCACGTCCAGGAGCCCATCCGTGAAGACCGCCATGTCCGTTCAGCGATGAACCTGCAGGTCGACTGATGGCTGCCCGACAGACCCTCCCGATCCGCGAGGTCTTGCGCGGGCGCCGGATCAATTGGGTCGACGTCGTCGTCGGTGCAGCGATCATCGCCGTCCTCTACACCGTGGTCCGCCTCGGTCAATCGATGTCCGTCAACTTCACCCCGGGCCGAACGCCGGTCAAGATCTCGACCGACATCTCCAACGTTCCGTACTACGCGGCGCGGTCGTTGCTGCGGATGTTCATTGCCCTCGGCTTGTCCACCGTTTTCACGCTCGTGTACGGAACTGCGGCGGCTCGGCTACGCCGCGCCGAGAAGGTGCTCGTCCCGATATTGGACATCCTGCAGTCGATACCGATCCTGGTCTTCCTCCCCATCGCCCTGACCTTCTGCATCACGGTCTTCCCCAGCAACCTGCTGGGACTGGAGTTGGCATCGATCTTCGTCATCTTCACGTCGCAGGCGTGGAACATGACCTTCAGCTTCTATCACTCGCTCATTGCGCAGCCGACCGAGCTCGACGAGGCCGCACGGATGTACCGGCTCACCAAGTGGCAACGCTTCTGGAAGCTCGATGTGCCCAGCTCGATGATCGGATTGGTCTGGAACATGATGATGTCGATGGGCGGAGGCTGGTTCTTCCTGACCGCCTCGGAAGCCGTCACCGTCTTCATCAAGGGTCAGGGCATCACGGAGAGCCTGCCTGGAATGGGGAGCTACATGGCGGCTGCGGTGGCACACGGCTCCTACACGGAGGTCACCATCGCCATCGTGGTGATGGTCATCCTCGTCGTCGGCACGAACTTCTTCGTCTTCCGTCCCTTGGTGGCCTGGTCGGACAAGTTCCGGCTCGAGAGCTCCGAATCGGTGGACAAGCCGAAGAGCGTGGTCCTCGACATCCTGCAACGCTCATCGGTGCCGAGGCTGCTCGGCAAGCTGACCCGACCGGTGGGCCGTGCCCTCGACCGCATGACCCGCCCGTTCGGGCTGGCCGAGTACCCACTGCGCACCGACCCCCGCAAGCGCCAGGTGGGCGACGTCATCTTCTGGGCGGTCATCCTCACGGCGTCGGCAGCGGTGGCGGTCATCGGGATCATCTATCTCAATTCCCACCTGGGCTTCGGCCACTTTCCGAGCCTCATCGGTTTCGGTCTGGCGACCTTCGCCCGAGTGGTCGTGTTGGTGGCCATCTCCACGCTGATCTGGGTGCCGGTGGGCGTGAAGATCGGCATGAGCCCGAAGCTGGCCCGCTTCGCCCAACCAGTGGTACAGGTGCTGGCCAGCTTCCCCGCCATTCTGCTGTTTCCTTTCGCCACACTCGTCTTCATCGATCTCGGGATATCACTCAACTACGGGGCCATTCTGCTCATGCTGCTGGGCGCACAGTGGTACATCCTCTTCAACGTCATCGCCGGTGCGAGCTCCATACCCAACGACCTGCGCGAGATGATGGTGACCATGAGGTTGACCCGCCGGCAGCGCTGGCAGCAGGTGATCCTCCCTGCCATCTTTCCGGCCTACGTGACCGGGGGAATCACTGCGGCAGGCGGAGCATGGAATGCGTCCATCGTGGCCGAGCTCGTCAGCTGGCATCATCAGACCCTCAACGCGTTCGGGCTCGGCAACTACATCGCGACGGCGTCGATTCAAGGCAAGTTCGCGCTCCTCATCGCCGGCGGCATCGTGATGAGCGCGTTCGTGGTCCTCGTCAACCGGCTGTTTTGGCGCCGGCTCTACGCCCTGGCCGAGAGTCGGTTCACCTTGTGATCACGTTGACGTTGACCCGGTTCACCGGGATGGGTCAGGGTGGTCTGCGGTGACCACCGTCTCGCCACAGAGAACCGGCCAATCAGGGGCCGATCCGACGACCATCATCGAGGTCTCGCACGTCACCAAGACGTTCGTCTCGCCCGACGGCAGTCCGCTGCCGGTGCTCGATGACATCTCGCTCGATCTGCGCGAGGGGGAGATCGTGGCGCTGCTGGGGCGCTCAGGATCAGGGAAGAGCACACTGTTGCGTTGCATCGCCGGACTGATCGCACCGACCTCCGGCGAAGTCAAGTACCGGGGTCACACGCTCAACGGTGCCAACCCCGGCGTATCCATGGTCTTTCAGAGCTTCGCCCTTCTGCCCTGGCTGACGGTGCTCCAGAACGTCGAACTCGGGCTGGAGGCGCTCGGGATCGAGCGCAGTGAGCGGAGGGAGCGGGCCGAGCGGGCCATCGACACCATCGGCCTCGACGGTTTCGAGTCCGCCTACCCGAAGGAGCTGTCGGGCGGGATGCGGCAACGGGTGGGATTCGCCCGGGCGCTGGTGGTGGAGCCGGATGCCCTCTTGATGGACGAGCCCTTCTCCGCCCTCGACGTGCTGACCGCACAGAACCTGCGGGCGGAGCTCCTCCGGCTGTGGCGGGAGAAGGACTTCCCGACGAAGTCGATGCTGATCGTGACCCACAACATCGAGGAAGCGGTGATCCTGGCCGACCGTATCTTCGTGCTCGGTGCCAATCCGGGTCGCATCCGCACGGAAATATCCTGCGGGTTCCCCCAGCCCCGCAACCGGCACGATGAGAGCTTCGGAGCCCTGGTGGACCAGATCTACGGTCTGATGACCGGTCGTGACACCCGTCCTCCGGCCCACATCTGGACGCAGGCCGCCCCGGGGGAGGGGTCGCCGGTCGACACCCCGCTGCCGCAGGCGAGCGTGGGTGGCATGGCCGGCCTCCTGGAGATCCTCGTTGCCCACGATGGACGCGAGGATCTTCCCAAACTGGCGCACGAGCTCACGTTCGAGGTGGACGACCTGTTGCCGCTCGTCGATGCCGCCCAGGTCCTCGGACTCGCCGAGGTCGACGACGCCGACCTGCAGGTCACCGACGACGGACGGACCTTCGTCGCCGCCGACATCTTGGAGTCGAAGCAGATCTTCGCTCGGCGTGTCCGGGAACGGGCCCCGCTCGTACGCGCGATCTGCAATGCCCTCGATACCACCAAGGACGGGAACCTGGGAGAGGGTTTCTTCCTCGATCTCCTGCGGCGGGGTTTCTCGGAGGACGAAGCGCGACAGCAGCTCAGAATCGCCATCGACTGGGGCCGCTATGGCGAGCTGTTCGACTTCGACGCCAATACGGGGCAGCTCGCCCTCGATCATCCGCCGGCCCGAGCTGACAGCTGAGGGAGCGGCCGCGGCCTTGCCGGCGGCTCGTCACCCGGCATCCATCGTGACGAGCACCTTGCCGCAGTCCTTTGATCCCTCGAGCAGTTGCAGGGCATCGTCGAACCGCTCGAGGGGGAAGCGATGGGTGATCAGCGCCGAGAGGTCGCGGCGGACGAGCAGGTCGATTGCGTCCGCGAAACGACGCGGGTACTCCATCGACCCGCGGATGGTGAACTGCTTCATCAGCATGACGAGGTAGTTCGTCGGGATCGGCTCGTAGTGGATGGCGACGACGGAGAGCCGTCCACCGACAGGGCCGTGGTCGAGCACGTCGCTGATGACGCTGGCCGATCCGGATGCCTCGATGAAGGCGGCGGTGGCAGCCGTGGGCCCGAACATGAAGGGCTTCATCCCGTGCAAGCGCGCCAATTCCTCCCAGACGTCCGCCGTCGTCGGGTTCAGGGCAGCCTGTGCGCCGAGTCCCAGGGCCAGTTCGAGGCGGGTCGGGCTGAGGTCGATGGCCACGACCCGCTCGTGGCCGCGGTCGACCAGGCACGCGATGGCCGCCAGGCCGATGGGCCCGCATCCGAACACGGCAACGCCCTCTCCGGGCTGGACGTCGGCCTGGTCGGCGGCCCGCATGCCGACGGCCAGGGGCTCCGCGAACGACGCCACGTCGAGCGGCAGGTCGCCGGGGACGCGGTGGAGCCGGGCGCGGTCGGCGTCGGTCACGAGGAGGAGCGGTGTGAGTCCCCCCTCCGGCGCGCCGTTGCCGATCCGACCCAGTTCGTCGTTGCCCGGCTGCACGACGACGCGGTCGCCGGCGCGGGCGCTCGTCACGTCGGACCCGACCCAGTCGACGACGCCCGCCATCTCGTGGCCGAGGCACATCGGGCTGTCGCCCGGACCGGCGAGCCCGCCCATCTTGATGTACGAGAGGTCGCTACCGCAGATGCCGCAGGCCGTGACGTGGACAATGACGTCGCGGGGCCCAGGTTCCGGTTCCGGGACATGGTCGACGCGGACGTCACCGGGCCCGTGGACGCGCACCTGGAGCACCGGGTGAGCTCCGTCAACCCGCGTCGGGACTGAAGAGGAACTCCATCGCGTCGCGCATCGCCGTGTCGACGATCTCGATGCGGACTCCGAGGTCGTTGCGGTGATAGGCGAACGAGACGGGGGCGTGATCCCCGGAGCGCCCGCAGAGCTGCAGGGGGCACCCCGCCCCGGTCAAAGCAGTGCTGTCTCCGGTCAGGTCGTCGCTCCAGAAGCCGATGTGGTGCAGGTTCGAGTGCTCGTTGCGGACCCAGACCGAACCGGGCAGCTCCTCGATGAGCTCGAGGCACGGCTGCTCCACCGAGTAGCACATGGCTGTGGGCAGCACGAGATCCCGCCCTGAGCCGTCGCGATAGTCGGTCGCGTCGAGCCGCAGGACGGGCCCCCACGTGACGCCGATGGCCTGGGTGAGCTCCGCCTGCGCCGCGGCGATGTCGGGGACGACGATGCCGACGTGATAATGCGGCGGGAGGGGTCGATCGGTCATGGGAGCAGGTAACCGCCGTCGACGGCCAGGACGTGGCCCGTGATGTAGCTGGCTGCGGCGCTGCACAGGAACAAGACGGCTCCGACGATCTCGTCGGGCGTGCCCAGGCGGCCCATGGGCGTGTGGGCGAGCTCGACATCGAGGAGCTCGGTGAATTGCGCCATCGGCGCCGTCATCGGGGTGTCGATGACCCCCGGGGCCACCGCGTTCGACACGTACGCCGTCGTGGACCCAGTGACGTGCGAGGTTGCGCGTGAGTGCCACGAGACCCGCCTTCGCCGAACCGTAGCCGGGGACGATGGGGACCGAACGGAAGGCGGCCATCGATGCCATGTTGACCACACAGCCACCGCCGTCCATGGTGCTGGCGCCCAGCTGGTCCCGGCAGCCCGACGTCAGGCGCATCGGGCCGACGAGGTTCAAGGTGAGAGCCGTGGCGAACGTGTCCGGCTCCCACTCGTCCCGGCCGCCCGGGAAGTTGGCACCCGCGTTGTTCACGAGCACGTCGAGTGTGTCGAGCGAGCCGGCCAGGGCGTCGATCGAGCTCGAGTCGGTCATCTCGAGTCGATGGTACGAGAACGGGGTGAGATCAGCCTCGTAGTCGCCGGTCGAGCCTCTCCTGCCGGTGATGCTGACTGAGGCGCCGGCGGACGCGAACGCAGTGGCGACCGCGTAGCCGATGCCGCTGGTGCCCCCGGTGACCAGGACGGCGGCACCGGAGAAGTCGAACGTGACGGCGTTCCTCACGTGGCCCCCAGCTGCTCGAGCGATCTCGTGAGCCAGGCGCGCTCCCAGAAATTCGAGCTGTTGTCGAGCAGTGCACGGGTCGCCGCCGCGGCCAGGGCACGCGCCTCGACATGGTCGGGTTCGGCCGTCAGGACGATATCGGTGATGTGCAGGGCGGCGACCGCCTGGCCGGCCTCGAGTCGCACGCGGGCGGCGGCGAGGAGACCACTCGACCCGGCGGCGGCCACCACATCGCGGGCGACGGCGCCTGCCGGCACGTCGTAGAGCTCGGTGGTGGACCGATGGTGGAACCAACCTGAGTAGTTCTCCCATATGGCGCGTACGTTCCAGCTGGTCTTCCCGTAGCCCTCTCCGACGTCGAACCGCTCCGGCACCGTTACCTCACGCATGAGTGTGTGCACGTCGGTGCCCGCGTTCATGCCCTCGACGGTGCGGTCGTGCACCCACTGCATCACGTCTCGCATCGCCTCGATCTCGGCGCCGATCCGGTCGGCGCCCTCGATGGGGTCGAAGTGGCCTGTGATCAGCCGCTTCGGCCTGAGATCGAGGATCAGCTCGAGGGAGGTGATGTACGTGAGGGCGTCGCGGTAACGGTCGCCGCGCATGGTGACGAGGTTGGGCACGTGCCCGAAGAGGGGCCCGAAGAGGTTGCCGGTGAACACCGTCCCCGAGGCGGGGAGCCAGACGACCAGGGCGTCGGTCGTCTCGCCGCCGGGTGTCGAGAGGAGCACGAGCTCGCGGTCGCCGATGGTCAGCTCGAGCCGGTCCTCGAATGTGATCGTCGGCTCCGGCCGGGCCTGTGGGGTGGCTCCGGTGCCGACTTCGTTGGCATGAGCCATGGCAGCGAGGATGGCGTCCATCCACGCGAACGCGGCGTTGCGCACACGAAACGCCTCGAGGCGCTCGTTGTCGTCCCGCCACGTGGCGAAGGCGGCGTGGGCGATGATGTCCGTCCCGTCGTCTCGCAGGCTTTCGATTCCGCCGACGTGGTCGTAGTGGCCCTGGGTCAGCACCACGGCCTTGGTCGGTCGGGGGTCGACCGCGTCGAAGGCACGGCCGTGGAGCGGACCTTCGAACCCCATACCGGTGTTCACGACGATCCGGCCGTCGTCGGTCTGGAGAAGGTAGCTGTTGGAGAGGCCTGGCGACATCCAGATGCCGTCCTCGAGGTCGACCGCGGGAGCTCCCGTCGCCGCGGCGATGGCATCGGCGCCGGGCCGCTCGCGGTGGATCCCGGGCATCGTCAGCCCACCTCCATGCGCACTTGCGGAAACGCCTCGTAGTAGAACGCGAAGCGCTCGTGGAGGTCGGCCGGCTCGAGGCCGAAGTCGCCCCGAAGGTCGTAGATCACTCGTCCCTCTTTGCCTCGTGGGTTACCAGCAAGGTAGGTCGTGAGCTGGGACCGCGCCTGCTCGGTGACCTCGAGGCCAGCGATGCCGAGGATCCTGGTCGCCATCGCCAGCTCGTCGGACATGAACTCCCCGAACTCGACGTCGACCCGCCTCTCGGTTGGAATCAGATGTGCATCGCGCACCGCAGCGCGCAACAGACGCTCGATGCGGTCGACCCAGTAGGCGGCGAGATCGTCCGCATCGATGGCCACGCGTCGCACGCGATCGCCGTACGCCAGCATCGTGAGTGCGGACTGCAACACTGCGACCGGGTCGCGCAGCGTGAAGGCGATGGTCGCGTCCGGGAACGTCTCGAGCAGCGGGCCGAGCTGTTCGAGGTGCTGTGGGGTCTTCAGGACCCAGCGATCGGGGCCGCGCAGGTAGCTCAGAACCTGGAGCTCTCTGCGAAGGAACGCGTAGTGAGCCCGGTGGTCGAGGCCCAGATAGAAGTCGCGCCACATCGGCACCCTCGCGTGCCACTCCAGGGTGTACGAGCAGAGGTCGAGGTCCACCAGCTCGCAATCCTCCTCGATGCTCCACGGTGGCCGGTCGTGCATGAGCGCGACGAGGGGCGCGACCGACGCCATCGCCTGATGGGCCGCGAGACAGCGCTGGTACCGGGGATCGAGGCCGTCACGCCCAGGTCCATCCCCGATGACCGGAACCGGCTCGACCACCTCCCACCACGGCATGGAGCGGAACCGGGAGTCGGCCGACAGCAGGTTCACCAGGTGCGTGGTGCCCGATCGCGGCAGCCCGACCACGATGACGGGTGGGGCGAGCTCGACCTCGAGTGCCTCGGGGTGGCGCCGAACGAAGTCCTCGAATCGCAGCCGGGCTTTCAGCAGACCGACGAGCCGCTCGCGCACGATGTAACGGCCGAGTCCGGACAGGCCTACGTCGGCCTCGATGGCGGCGACCTGGGCTGCCAACCGATCGAGAAGCGACTCGTCCTCGAACGCGTGCTGGCCCGTCGCTCCTCGTGCGTCGGCGACTATGTGTTCGACATCGAGGTCGACCTTCATGCCGACGGCAAATTCGTAGAGTGCCCTCTCACCGGCATCGCGTTGCGGAGCGCGCAGATCTTCGATCCGCACCTCTCTCATGACCGTCTCCGCTCCGCCCGGACAAGCGACTCGAGACGGCGCTCGAGCAAAGAGACCGACATCTGCGGATCCGAGAAATGGGACATGTAGCAGCTGGTTTTAGTACATCGTGGCCCGTCAGCGCTCGCCCTGCCGGATGCTCCGGAGCGCGTGGGGAGGGCCGAAGCCCAGAGTCAGCAACTGGGTGACAGGCTCGTCCGTGACACGCGTACATCCTCTCCATCGCCCGGAGTGAGGGGGCCTGACATCCGTGAATGCGGTTCATTTCGCACCGGGTGAGTGCACCGCCGGGAGCCCCAAGCGTTGGGCCATTTCCTTCTATGTCACAGTGGGCGAAAGGCCTCGTGCGGTCGCGGGCTGTGAGGTTGTCAGTATCCGTTCATCAGCCGCGCTGGTCTGACTCAGTATCCGGTTGCGGCGATGATGGACCCGTTGAGGTGGGTCCCCGACATGCCTCCGTCGTTGGGAGCGTCCCCAAAGTTGAAGACGGCGCCTTGGGCCGATGAGACCCAGTAACCCGCACCGTCGGAGGTCGCGAAGATCGCCGTCGCCGGGTCGAGAACGCTGAAGGTGGCCGAGGCCTCCGCGCCGAAGTTGGTCGCGTCGCCGTAGCCGAAGACCTCGCCGTCGTTCAGGAGGACCCAGTACCCCTTCCCGTCGGGGGTGGCCACCGCAGAGGTCACCGTGCCGCGCCCGGGAGCGCCGAAGTAGGGCGCGTCGCCGAAGGTGTAGACGCTCCCTGTCTTTGTGACCACCCAATAGCCGTTCCCGCTGTGGTCGGGCATCACCGCGACCGCCGAGCCTGCACAGCCCCCGATGCCCGGGCACGACCCGGCAAAGTGAGCGTCACCGAAGGCGAAGACGCCACCATCGGTACCCACCATGAAGTACCCCCGGTCGTCGATGGAGGGCACCATGCCGACTATGGGGGCGTTGAGGCTGTTGGGCAGGCCCGAGCCGGCCGGACGAAGCCCGAGGCCGGGGATTGAGCCGTAGAACTGGGTGTCGCCGTAGCTGAAGACTCCTCCGTCGGAGGCGTCGAGCCAGTAGCCACCACGGTCAGCCGTGGGAACGATGCCGACGACCGGGCGTTGGAGGTGCAGCGACCCGGTGGACCCATAGAACTGGGCACTCCCGAAGTTGAAGATCCCACCGTCGGACCCCACCAGCCAGTAACCGTGCGGGGTGGTCCCGCCGCCGCCACTTTGGCCACCGCCGCCTCCACTACTACCGCCGCCGCCACTACTACCGCCGCCGCCACTACTACCGCCGCCGCCACTACTACCGCCGCCGCCACTACCACCGCCGCCGCCACCACTACCGCCGCCGCCACTACTACCGCCGCTGCCGAATGTCGCCACGACGGCATACCAATTGGTGGCCGTGTTGAGGGTGGCCGCGGTGGTCTGTGTACCTCCATTGGCCGAGACGACGTCCTGCTCGTAGGCCGAGCCGTCAGCGGTGGCCGCCCGTGGCCAGAAGCCGACGCCCTGGCTGCTGCCTGGCGTCACCGCGCGCGGGTTTCCGCTGGTCAGTAGGGCGGAGTAGACGAGCTCACCAGCGGGCACTGACCCGGTCGGGCCGGCGCTCACCGTCGTGCCATTCCCCTCGGCGACTGAGTATTGGTCCAGCGAGCTGGTCGCGGCAACGCCCGTGTACTCAGCGATCGAACCCTGCAAGTACGCGCCCGCCGGCGCCGTGATCGTGATCGTCAGTCCGGTGGGCGAGGCCTGGGTCGCCGGCCGATAGAGCAGCGCGATGTCGCCCGTGCCGCCGAAAGTCTCCGTGGCCGGTGACCGGATCCAGGCCCCATTTGCGTTGTCCGAAACTGTCACCTGGCCGGTCGCGTTGTACTCGGCCACCCATCCCACCAGGAGGTCACCCGCGTTGACAGGGCCGTTCAGCGCGACCGTCATCGACGTCACGAGACCGCCGGTCACAAAGGAGGTGCCCTGCACATAGCGGTTCACGACGGCTGTCGAACTCGACGGCGATGAGTTGACCGGCGCCCCGGACGACGGATCGCCCGTGGCGGTCGCCATGTTCGTCGTCGTCTGGATCACGTTGTTGGTCTGGCACTCGTATTCGGTCGTTGCGCCTGCGGCCAGGCTGCTCGCCACCAGCCCGCCACAGTCGGTTTGCGCCAGCGCGTCCGTCGCATAGACGTTGGTGAGCGGCACCGTGCCGGTGTTGGTGATGACCACCCGCCACCGGGCGGTCGGCTGGTTGAGTGTCCCGTTCGATGCCCACTCGGCAGCATTGGTCGGGTCACACGCGGCCTGGTTAGCAAGGGTGCAGATCTGGAGAAGTGTGGAGATGCCGGCAGATGGCAGCGAGGTGGAGGGTTCTACCTGTGCGGTCGCGGCAGAACTTGGCGAGCTGACGAACGGCCCAGACGGCGGATCTCCGCTGGCATTGACGGTCTGGATGATGGTCGCCGGCGGTGCGACATTAAGCAGTTGGCACACATACTCCGTCTGGGCACCCGCGGCCAAGCTGCTCGTCACCGTCCCCCCGCAGTCGCTCTCCGAAGGTGGCAGCGAACTGGTCACGTCGACGTTCGTGAGTGGGTCGGTACCGGTATTGGTCACCACAATCCGCCAGTAGATTTCAGGGTTGTACACCGTGGTGGACGAGGCCCAGTCGGCAGCGTTGCCCGGGTCGCAAGAAGGCCCGCTGGCCAATGTGCAGACCTGCACGAGCGCAGAAATGGCTGCGTTCGGGTCGCTCGTGGCGGATGAAATCGTCACGCTGGCGCTCGACGTGGAGGAGGTGACCGCCGGACCCGAGGGTGGGGTACCTGTTGCGCTGGCGGTGTTTGTCGTGGGCTGGGTGACACCGTCACTCTGGCAGCTGTAAGCCGTCACCTGACCCGGCTGGAGTGGACCCGCGGTCACGCCACCGGCACAATTCGTGTTTGCATCGTTGGTCACGATGTTGGTGAGGGCAACGTTGCCGGTATTCGTGATGGATACCCGCCAGAATACGTTTGCACCACTCGGCACTGCGACGGTTGGGGCCCAGTCGGCGTCGTACTCCCAGTAACACTGCGGAGCCGTGGTGCACACCTGCACATTGATGCTGAGGCTCGCCGTCGTGGTTGCCGACGCAGAGGTCGGCGACCACGCCAGCAGTGCCGGCAGTGCCAGCAGGGGCAGAAGCAGCCGGGCGCCACGAGATAGGCGCATACGCGAAGCTGCCCCAAACGACATCGTGTTTTCCTCCCGCCGAAAGAACGTACGCAGGCAACGTATGGTTTTTCCTCCCTAGGGAAAACCCTCAATAATTTGGAGTGAGCCCCTCACGTTTGGGCTCGTTAGCCCTTGCATCGCTCGAACGAATTGCCTGGTGGTTGGCCGGAACGTGGTGCTGCGACCAGAGGTGAACTCTTCGACATTCGCTCGAGCATTGCTCAGGGTCGGAGGAGGTCATACCGCTGCAGGCGCGGAGGGAAACAATCCCTTGGAGCAGGCCTGGAGAGTCATTGCCGTGGCGTTACCCTCTGGCCCGGATCGTCCGCCACCTTGGGCCCAAAGAGCGTCGACCCGACCCGATGGCCGCCGACCATCTGCTCACATCGAGGAGTACGGGGGACGCCCGCAAGTTGAGTGGTCCCGAATGAGGTCTCGTGACGGTTAGCTTCGCTTCGCAGGAGATGAGGGGAGCAATCGATGAGAGTCGTCGTCGGTGGAGATACTTCCCCTTGCCTTGGTGGTGACAATCTCACCGCACCGATTCTCGCGGCTGTCCTCCTCGGAGACCGGTCGCACGAAGTCCTGGACGGTTGGAGAGCCTGGCTCAATCTGAACAATGCCGCGGTCATGTCGGTGCTGTTCTTGATCTTTGGGGTGGTCCTGATCGGTCAGGGAATCCAAGCGGTTTAGATCCTGAACGCCCCTCCTCATCCTCACACCGTTTCAGAGAAGGGATGAGCGTGACCATATACGAAGGTCCCGACAAGAAGGTCTCTGGACGTTTGACCCTGTCTCCTATACTGTATAGGGGTATCAGGTACAAGGGAGATAGAGATGCGCCCTGGCTACATCGATGACAAGGAAGTGATCCAGAAACGCCTACGGCGGATCGAGGGCCAAGTTCGGGGCCTCCAGCGAATGGTCGACGAGGATCGCTACTGCATCGAGATCCTCGAGCAGGTCTCCGCCGCCACCAAGGCCCTCCAGGCAGTCGCCCTCGAGCTGCTCGACGACCATCTGGCCCACTGCGTCTCAAACGCTGTCCGCAAGGGAGGGGATGAGGCCACCGAGAAGCTGAACGAGGCCTCCGCCGCGATCGGGCGGCTCGTCCGCTCCTGACCACCGTGTTTGCGACGGCCACCGTCCTGGTGGACATCGGGCGCTCCCTGCGTGAGGGATTCTTCATGTTCTGGGAGACCTTGTGGCCCCTTATCTTGGGCTTCGGGCTCTCTGGTGCCGTCCAAGCCTTCGTGAGCCGAGATGCTCTGCAAGAGAAGCTGGGTGATCATGGGCCCGCCGCTGTGGTGCGGGCCTCGGGCTACGGCATGGTCTCCTCGTCGTGCTCCTATGCGGCCTCGGCCATGGCGAAGTCTCTCTTCGTGAGGGGCGCCGACTACATCGCCGCCATGGTGTTCATGTTCGCCTCGACCAACCTGGTGATCGAGCTCGGCATCGTGCTGATCGTGATCATGGGCTGGCAATTTGCAGTGAGCGAGTTCGTCGGCGGCATCATCATGATCATCCTGCTCGCCACACTCGGTGCCCTCTGGCTTCGAGGCCGTCAGATCACGGAGGCCCGGGAGCGCCTGAGTGAGGGGAACGAGGACTCTCGAGCACAACCACGGCCCAGCCGAATCCGCCGACATGCAGCGGGAGCCAGTGTCGGAGCGCCTGCGATCCAAGGCCGGCTGGGCGGACAGCGCCACCTACACGATGTCGGATCTCACGATGCTGCGACGTGAATTGGTCATTGGCTATACGGTGGCCGGCTTCCTGGCTGTCCTCGTGCCCGCTTCGGTGTGGCAGGCGGTGTTCATCAGTGGCCACGGCTTCTGGACCAGCGTTGAGAACGTCATCGTCGGCCCGTTCATCGCGATCATCAGCTTCGTGTGCTCCATCGGCAACGTGCCCTTAGCCGCAGCGCTGTGGAAGGGCGGGATCTCGTTCGGCGGGGTCATCTCCTTCATCTTCGCCGACTTGATCGCCTTCCCGCTCCTCATGATCTACCGCCGCTACTACGGCAAGAGGCTCATGCTGCACATGCTGGCGGTCTTCTGGGCCCTCATGTCGACCGCCGGGTTGATCACCGAGGGCATCTTTCGGGCGGCTGGCCTCGTCCCGACCATGCGGCCGACGACGGTGGCGCCGGCCCACCTCTCGTGGAACTACACGACCTACCTCAATATCGTCTTCTTGATCCTCTTCGCTCTCTTGTACTGGACCTACCGCAACCGCGAGCGACTGGGAGCGGGGAGCGGCTACGCCAAGGACCCAGTGTGTGGCATGCAGGTCGCGATCGTCCACGCACCGGCGTCGCTCCGCAAGGGCGGGGAGCACTTCTACTTCTGCTCCGATCGTTGCGCCGAGCGGTTCGGGACGGATACCAACCTTTCCGGCGAAGCGCAGCCCGACGTCGGGCACTCCGAACACCAGCCCGCCGACCATTGACGTGCGGTTCGACCGGGACCCACTCGAAGGAGGTGCAAGCAAATGAAACAGGAACGCATCATCAAGCAGGTCGACAGGATGGTCGCCTCAGGTCGCATCACCGAAGAGGAGGCAGTTCAACTTCGGTCTGCCGAGTGTACCGCCGACTTCCAAACGGCGGTGGGGGAGATCAGGGCACGACATGCCAGCACCCACATTCGGGAAGCCGTCGCCGACGGCGAGATGAGCACTCAGGAGGCGGATGAATATGTGGAACGTCTGCGTCGTGGTGACCACCCGGAGGGACTGCGAGCGAGACTCCGCCTACACCAGGCGAGAACGCTCTCCGAGGTGACAGAGGAATAAGACTCAGTCGACAACATCTTCATCTGCCCAGTGAAACGGATAGGGCAGTCCGATGTCCAAGAATGGGTCCGGGTTTCCAGACCACTTCCACTTCCGAACCTGTGACGGACTTCGTCGCCCGGAGAGGGCGCGGAAGAACTCGTACGCCGGTGCTTCGGCAACGAACGTCATGGGATCGTCACGAACCCCCAGCCACCAATCTCTGGCATCGGGCGCTCGGAGTAGGAGGGTCGGCGTGGACGCGTCCCGCAGAGTTTCACGCCAGCGCGCGACGGATCCCTTGAGGGAGAGCAGGACATCGTCAAATGGCACTCGGCCCACGTGAAGAGCACCGCGGATGTCGGCCTCATGCGTAATGGCGTCTCCGAACGCCCAACGAGTCGGTGGACCCATGACCGGGTCATCTTCGAGCTGCGCCAGTCGCTCAGCGGCCCTGCGCCATCGCTCCAGCACCTGTTCGAGCGTCTCGTCGTAGGCGCGTGAGACTTGGGCATCAGTCCATCTCTCTGAGGCATAGCCGTCCAGGCGATGATCGACCCAGTCCTCGCACAGTCCCGCCAGATGGCCGACCACATCTCGAACGCGCCACCCCGGGCATGCCGGTACGGGCATCTCTGGGTCACCTTCAAGCACGAGGACGGTCACCCTGGCACAGACTGCCGCATAGTCCTCAGGGCTCACTACGCCAGTATTGCGGCTGAAGGGAACCCAAGATGAGTGCCTGGTCACCCGTGGCCTGACGAAGCGGGATATCCACCGAGCTCAAGTCATAAGTGGTCACGAGCGCGGAAAGGCCCGTTAGCACGATGAACCGTTCTTTGCTGGTGCAGAACAGCCGAGGGCAGCTCAACTAACCACCGTTCTTCAGCAGCGTCCTGGGACTGGAGTCTGCCTTCCTTGACCAAGAAGACGCATCGGGTTCGGTTCCCGGCCGTGCACTCGCCCGAGGGTCGGTCTGCTGTTGGCTGATCACGATCGAAACGACAGCCCGACTTTGCGGGTGCTCCACTGCACCCCGAGCCGGCGAAGTGGGGAAGCACCATACTGGAGGCGTGATCGAGAGGACGCCGGGTGCAGGGTCATATGCACACATCGAACGGGAGCAGCGGTGGCTCCTGTCCGGCCTTCCCGAAGGCGTAGCCGATCCTGTTGAGATTCTGGACCGGTACTTCCGTCAATCCACATTGCGGCTCCGGCGAATGCGGACCGGTTCGAGTGTTGTTTACAAGCTTGGCCAGAAGGTGCGGCACGATCTTGACCGTCCGTCCCTTGTCCACATGACGAACATGTACCTGACCGAGCCTGAGTTCGAGTTCATCGGACAGCTGGAAGGGGAAGTATTGCTCAAGGTCCGTTGGCATTGGACCGTGGGCAACACGACAATTTCAGTCGATCAGTTCGGTGGCTCTCTCAACGGCCTAGTGCTCGCAGAGCGCCAACTCTCTCCGGAAGAAGCAGTCTCCGATCCTCCGCCGCTCGCGGTCGCAGACGTGACGGAGGACGACCGCTTCTCAGGGGGTCGCCTCGCGCTGATGAATCCATCCGAGGCACAGGACTTGCTGGAATCGGTGACAAGGATGACAGGTCTGCCTGCGAACCCGTGACCCTGCCGAGGTTCACCCTGAATCGCCTCGAGAGCTTTGGAGGCTCTAACTCCGGGAGAGGATGGATCCATCTACGGATACGGATGAGGGCTGTCCCGTTGTCCTCTTTTGGGAGCTTGAGCTGAGGTCGCTCCTTTCTTCATTGCACTAGTCGAAGTTCCTCATTCCGTTCCTTCGCATCATCCTTTACGCAATGCAAGCCGTGTCGCGACCGAGGGCGGCGCACGTTCATTGCTTTCTCGTTCGAAGCGCTCGCCATTTTGGTGTCGGTATGTTTCCATGACGACTTCAACGCGAGCACTGAGGAGGTGCACATGAAGATCCACTCGACGAACCGTCAGAAGCCGATGCTGTGCACCGCCGCCGCCGCGGGGAATCACGCTCTGCTGGGCTAACCAGCATCGAGCTCGCAGGCGAGCGCCGACGGTGCCGCCTCCTGCCTTCGGGCCACCGGCGCCGCGTCGCACCGTTTGTCACACCCCCCGCCAATACTTTTCTTCTTTGTACCCAAGGAGCACCGATGCACCCCGAATTGTTACGGGCTCTCGGTAAGGCCAGACATGAGGATCTCCTCAATGAGCGTCGAACCCGAGGGCAGGCCAGAGTCCGGCTTGATCACCGCTCACCGCGCTTCCCTCGTTCACGGCAGCGGGTGGGCTCACTGCTCATTTGGGCAGGCGCACGCCTGATCGGCGACCAACGGGCCGCGCTGGAGCTAGCCCACAAATAGCCGCGCCAATGTTGGCTACAAGGCCTGACGACTCAGAACTCGAGAACGCAGGGACCAGCTCGACAAGTGCGCCTCGGGATTTGAACCCGAAACCTGCGGAATCGAAAGAAGCGATATTGACGACGAGCAGCTATCGGCAAATGACCTGTTCAGGTATCCTTTTGTCTGACCGCTGACGTACTGTCAAATACCGCCGTTTTCCGTCCGCTCGCGCACGGATCGCGCACGAAGCTTGATGATTCTGCTCGGTGAGGCTCACGAGAGCGCGCTTAGATCCCCGAGTACTCGTGCTCGTTGGTCGGCAGGCCGGCGTCGGTCCACGCCTTGAGCCACCCGTCGAGAAGGGCAACATCCTCGTCGCCCATGTACTTCAGTGTCAGCGCCGCCAATGAGGCACGTGCGCCCGACGCGCACACGACGATTACTCGGTTCGCCGGGAACCTCTCAGGGCCCACTCGTAGAGTCGGTGTCATCTGAGGTCTCCGAGCCAACGGGTCCTCCCCCGGTGCTGTCTGCGACCGTGGATTCTTCAAGATTCCGGAGTCGAGCGCCCCGGGTCTTGGGCTGGTACATCGAAACCAGGCGAGCGACCAGGACCACTAGGAAGATCTGGCCCGTCAGTGCTTCGATCACGGCCATGGTCCGCGGGAGACCGACTGCAGGCGAGAGGTCGCCGTATCCGACCGTCGTCATGGTGATGTAGCTGTAGTACACAAAGTCCGGAGCGTCGTGCGTGCCGGACTGGGCGAAGAACGAGCTTCCCCCGACGAGTTGGACGGCGTAGTCCGAATAGGAGAACACCAGCCCGAGGAGGATGTACACACAGATCGCTCCAAGGAGGGTTTCTGCGGTCACTTGGGGATGTCTCAAGATCCTCGAAAGGATGACGACAGGGCTGGTAAGGATCAGCAGCGCACTGATGACGAACACCACGCCCTTGGCGACGTCACCTCCGACGACCGTGGCCACGATCGACGCCACGAAGGCAAGGATGGCACCGACTTGCACGGCCTCCAAGAGGTGGCCCCGCACATGCGAGGTGTGGAAGGCGAGCAGGGCCGTGATGCCGATGAGGCCGGTGGCGAGGATGAGGGGCGTACCATTCGTCCAGCCAACCGACAGGACGATGTAGTCCATCGCGACCAAGACGAGAAGCAAGCCGTAGCTGTCGGAGGCCCTCGCGGCCTCGCGGATCATCCCTCTTCGCAAGGTAGGCCGGTCGGTGCTGTTCGCGATGTCGGGCTGCGCTTGTCACGCGTCCCACCCCGGTTGAACGATTGGTGGCACCTTCGCGGCTTCACCGTAGAAGCAATCACCTCATTGTTCGATCGGATGCGGTCGTCTCCTGAGACGTCGGAGTGCGCCAGACCACGACAGGCCTCGTTCGCGCCACACCACCCCGACGACCGCACCAAGGATGATCACGACCCCGATCGCGATCAACCAGGACATCAACGCGAAGACGATTCCGATGGGCCCGTACTTCTTGTCATCGGAAATGACGGTGCTGGAGAAGATGAAGGAGAAGACCACCTCCATTCCGATCCAGAAGAGCGCTGTCGCCACCGCAGACGGGAACGTGGCCCGCCACGACTCCCTCCCACCGAGCAGAAACCACGTCGTGAACCACCAATAGATCGTCAGAGCGCCCAACCCCACGATGGCCAGCACCACCGGGCCACCCCACGAGTGGAACCACGGCCCGGCCACCCCGGCCAGGGCTGCGCCGCCCACGGTCACAGCCAGCCAGACGATCCGGCGGAGGATGTCCTTCATGCCTCCCGATTCCAATTCGAAGGACCGTTCGTAGAGGTCCTGCACCGCCGTCGCGGCTGCGATCCCACCCAGAATGAAGAAGAGCCAGGCGGTGCCGGTGACCGCATTGGAGGTGGCGGAGGAGGAAGCGAAGAGGCCACTCACATCTTTGGCTGCCTGCTGGTTGAGACCCAGATGTCGAATCAAGCCGGTGACCGCGCTCTGTCCGGCCAGTGCGTTGGCGACGATGATGAAGGGGAAGAAGCAGAGGAGGAGGATCGCGGCGAAGAGCATCCCCTTGTTGATGAAGTCCATCGCGTTCAGCCGGTTCCAGAGGTGCTCCATCGACGACCCGGAGTACTTGTCACCGACGGCAGCAACGCCGCGGTGCAGCCTTCGATGGTGTTGGCGTTCGTTGCCCTGTACGCCAGATTGCTCAGGCTGGCTCACCGCCGACGCTACTGACGGGCCATGGCCACACGCATCTCGGCCTCGGTGTCCACGATCAGGTCGCCACTGACGTCGACGGTGACGGTGTGGATCGTGCCCGTGAACCGGAACGGTGCGACGTAGTCGGGCGTCACCGACGATCCCGGGTTCGCCCCACAGGTGAGCGCCCCAGGGTTCAGGATCATGGGCGTCGTGTAGGGCACGTCTGTCTCGCCGACGAGGTCGCCGTCGACGTAGAGCTGGAAGCGCCCCGGGGCCCCCTTGCCCTCGAGCAGGTTCAGGTCCCCGGTCGGCTCGAACTCGAAGCGCAGCTTGTGGCGGCCCTCGGGCAGTGTGGTTTCTGACTCCACCTTGAAGTAGTCCCGGCCCACGTAGTTGTGGACGTAGACGAGCTTGTTGCCCTTGACGAAGAAGGAGTAGCCCCCGGGGACAGCGCCCTGGGAGAACAGCACTCCTTCGGCACCGCCCTTGGGGATCTCGACGTCGGCGGTGATGGCGTGCGGCCGATTGAGCGTCTTGGGTCCCGCGAAGTAGGGCACCGACTGGGTGTCGGCGAAGTACACGTAGCGGTCGCGGGGCGCGGCCAGCAAGGGGCGTTCAACGAGCAGTCGATTCAAGGCGCTGCCGTCCACCGGCAGCACGTTGTACTTGCCTGCTTCTGCGTACCAGGTGCCGATGAGCGCGATCAGGCGATCGCGGTTGTCCGCGGCGACGTTGTGGCTCTCCGTGAAGTCCTCGGCGACGTGGTAGAGCTCCCAGCCCGAGGCGTCGAGCTCGCTGAGCGCATCGGCCGAGATCGGTGCGCCGAACGGCTGCTTCGCCTCCGCGAACGACGGGCCCGGCCAGGGGCACACTGCCCGCCACCCGTCGTGGTCGATGGCCCGGTTCCCGATCATCTCGAAGTACTGGGTGTGATGCTTGGTCGCCGCGGTCCCGTCGTTGAGCGTGTGGGCGAAGCTCACGCCTTGAATGGGCGACTGGGGCACTCCCTTGATCGTCGCCGGTGGGTCGATGCCGAGCAGGTCGAGAACGGTGGGCACCATGTCGATGATGTGTGCGTACTGTGTCCGCACCTCACCGTGTCCCTTGATGTTGGCCGGCCAATGCACGATGAACGGATCGCTCGACCCGCCGCGGTACGTCTCTCGCTTCCAGCGCCGCAGCGGTGTGTTCCCCGCAAACGTCCAGCCCCAGGGGTAGTGATTGAAGTGCTTGGGGCCGCCGAGCTCGTCGATCACCTTGAGGCTGTCCTCGACGGGCTCTGGGCAGTTGTTGAAGAACTGCGCCTCGTTGGTGGTGCCCGTGACGCCCCCTTCTGCGCTGGCACCGTTGTCCGAGACAACCATGATCAAGGTGTTGTCGAGCTCTTCGATGGAACGGAGGAACTCGATCAGGCGGCCGATGTGGTGGTCGGTGTGGCTCAAGAAGCCCGCGAAGACCTCCATTTCCCGGGCGTAGAGCCGGCGCTGATCAGGCGTCAGTGAGCCCCAATCGGGCACGTCGGGATCATGACGGGAGAGCTCGCAATCGGCCGGCACGATCCCGAGTTCCTTCTGGCGTGCGAAGGTGCGCTCCCGGTAGGCGTCCCAGCCGTCGTCGAACACCCCGGCGTACTTGTCGGCCCATTCCTTGGGGACGTGGTGGGGGGCATGGGTGGCTCCCGGGCAGAAGTGGAGGTAGAACGGCTTGTCGGGATCGACCTGCTTGGCGTCAGCGATGAACTGCGTCGCCTTGTCGACCAGGTCAGGGGTGAGGTGGTACCCCTCCTCGGGTGTCGCCGGTGGTTCGACCTGGTGGTTGTCGTAAACCAGGTCGGGGTTCCACTGGCTGGTGTCGCCACCCAAGAATCCGTAGAAGCGCTCGAAGCCGCGACCGAGCGGCCAGCGGTCGTAGGGTCCGGCGGCCGACTCCTGACTGGCCGGGATCAGGTGCCATTTGCCGACCATGTAGGTGTTGTACCCGTGCGCCAGCAGGATCTCGGAGAGAAAGCCGTTCTCGAACGGTACGTTTCCGTCGTAACCGGGGAATCCTGTGGAGAACTCGGTGACACAGGCCATCGCATTGGAGTGATGATTGCGGCCCGTGAGGATGCACGAACGACTCGGTGAGCAGAGTGCCGTCGTGTGCATGTTGTTGTAGCGCAGTCCGTGCGTCGCCAACTGATCGAGATTGGGCGTCTCGATGGGGCTGCCGTAGCACCCGAGCTGCCCGAAGCCGGTGTCGTCGAGCACGACGAAGACGACGTTCGGTGTGCCCTTCGGTGCCCTCGTCGGGGCCAACCAGGCCGGCTCCGACTCGTCCGCCGTACGTCCGATCACGCCCGGAAAGGGGTGACCTGGCTGGTATTCGACGACTGGCATCTGGACGGCTCCCATCTGGCGGAACTCGGTCCCACCTCGAGATTTGGGTCTAATCCCGCGAAGGCGCACCCCAACAGGGTCCAACGTCCCTTTGGTCGATGACCCAGGGCGGCCGACGAGACCTCCTGCCTGGTTCGTTCTCTGTTGGGACCTTTGGCCCTGCCAGCCGACCAGAAGCGAGGACAAACTCGACCTTGGCGCTCAATTCGGGCGCAACAGTGATGGCAGCCACCCAGATGCGACATGTGGCCGTCCAGCACATGAAGAGAGGAGGCACCATGGGTGCACTATTTGCGTATTCGTTTCCCCTTTTGAGCCTGTTCTGGACGATGCTGATCTTTGCCGGCATCTTCCTGATGATCTTCTTCATCGTCTGGTGCTTCATCGACAATTTCCGTCGACACGATCACCACGGCATGGCAAAGGCTGGGTGGGCCATCCTGATCCTGTTCCTTCCGATCATCGGCGCCCTCATCTACATCATCGCCCGTCCCCCAGAGGCTGACATTGTTGTCGCACAGGACGCCCACGACATTGCCCGTGCCGCATGATGACGACCGCATCTGACACCGACATCGACACACTGGGACCGGTCGACTACCTGGTCGTCGAGTTCCCGCCGGGCGTTTCCCACTTCACGGGTGAGATGGCGGCCGAGTTGGCCAAGCTGGTCGACGCAGGAACCATTCGGATCCTGGACCTTCTCGTCATGGTGAAGGGCGCGGACGGAGAGATCGAGGGCATGGAGATCGAGGATCTCGAGCAGGTCGATGAGCTGCGCAAGGCAGAGGCCGACCTCGCCGAGATACTCGCCGCCGAGGACCTCGTGAACCTCGCCGCTGCCATGGAACCGGGGACCACGGCAGGAGTGCTGGTCTGGGAGAACACCTGGGCCGCACCGTTTGCCTCCGCCGCCCGCCGCTCGGGCGGCCAGCTCATCGCCAACGGGCGGATCCCGATCCAAGCCCTGCTCGCCGCGCTGGAAGCCGACGAGACGACCGAAGGAGGTTGACATGCCACTACGACCAGCACGCGCCGCACGGCGCGGTGTCATCGGTGCTCCGGTTGCCCGGACGGCCGCCGTGGTCGGCACCGCGGCCGTCGTCACCCACGGGGTGCGCCGGCGCGGGGACCGACGCGAGGACCGGCGAGACGACCGCGGGGACCGCCGCGACCGCCGCTGACCGAGAGTCCAGGCCGACGACGTCACCGTGTGGCGTCAGGGCATTGATGTAGTTCCGACACGAGACAGGAGACAGCCATGGGAATGGTGCGTCGGCGGACACGCCGCCGGACGGCGATGGTGGTCGGCGGGGCGGCGTACGCCGCCGGCAGGGGCCGAGGCGGCGGCCAGGAAGAAGAGCCCCAGGACGAGCAGGCATATGCCGAGCCTCCGCCCCCCGCACCCCCGCCCCCGGCGCCGAGCGCCGACGATGCCACCGGCGAGCTCGAGCGCCTGGCGTCACTGCACGATTCGGGCGCGCTCTCCGACGACGAGTTCGCTGCCGCCAAGCAGAAGGTCCTCGGCGTCTAAGCGCGCCGGCGACCCAGAACGAGGAGGATCCATGGCCGAACATCCCCGCGCCGCTGTCCTGCGCCGCGCCATCGAAGTCTTCATCTCACCCGACGACGATGCCATCAAGAAGCTCGGCGAGTTGTTCACCGAGGACGTGACCGTCTGGACCCCGAACATGCTGGCCCTCGGCCTCGTCGATCTGGCCGAGAACCTGATCTACCGCGAATCGGCGTTCTCGAACGTCAACATCCAGTTCGACACCCTCGACATCTTCGGGAGCCGCGGCTTGGCCGAATTCCGTGTCTCGGCGACCTTCTCCGGCCCCTTCGTCATTGAGGAGGCGGCGGTGATCGAGCCCAACGGGAAGCAACTCCTGCTCGGTGCGGCGGCGGTCGCGGACTTTCGCGGGCAACAAGATCAAGGCCGTCCGTGCCTATTTCGACGACGCCAGTCTCCTGGAGCAGATGCTCGACGCGTAGGCAGGGTACGAGCGTCGGGATCATGGGCCACCACTACACCGTCGTCTTCGAGCTCGAACCCGATCCGCTGGACATGGCCTTCCTCGAGGAGCGCATGGCGGAAGCTGCGGTCTCGGCGGCCGGTGTGGGCGAGGAGCAGGAGTTCGCGGTGATTGTGCGCGACGACGGGCGGATTGTCGCCGGAGCGTCGGGGGCCATGTGGGGCGGAGGCTGCCAGGTGCACGTCGTGTGGGTCGACGAGACCGTCCGGCATCGAGGCCTTGGGCGAGACCTCATGGCGGAGGTCGAGCGTCACGCGCGGGACCGGGGTTGTCGGCTGGTCATGGGCCTCACGTACGACGTCCTTGTCGGCGACTTCTACGAACGACTGGGCTACCGGACGGTCGGCCTCATCGAGGACTATCCGGCCGGCACCTCGACGCGGTGGTATTGCAAGGAGATGCACGACGATCAGACGCGGCCCCACCTGATGCGGCGTCAGACGCGTTTGTGGCTAGGCCCGAAGGGCCCCGCACGGATGAAGGAGCATCCTCAAGGCTCGATGCCGAAGCGTGCGCGGTTACATGATCGCTGTCGTCCGTACGAAATCGACAACCAGTAGCTGCGTACGGACGGAGCCAACTGGAAACTCGGTCCTCGGCGACACCAATGGAGGAACATGAGAGGCAGGTACCCAAATGGCTGAGACGAAGGTGACACACCCGAGCGTCAGCGAGCGCCGCGCTCAGGGTAAGGAGGCACGCGACCGGTCGCCGCTGCAGGGACACAGCGGATGGCTGCCGGCAATTGACCGACCCGACCCCGTGGCACTCCTCGAGGCGCAGAATCGCACCCGGGAACCGGATCTGGTGCCCGTTCGCCACGGCCGGATGATGGCCTCACCGTTCACCTTCTACCGGGGTGCGGCCAAGATCATGGCGACGGACCTGAAGGACACCCCGACGGCCGGGCTGAACGTCCAGCTGTGCGGCGATGCACATCTCTCGAACTTCGGCGGGTTCGCGTCTCCCGAGCGGACGCTCCTCTTCGACCTCAACGACTTCGACGAGACCTTGCCCGGCCCCTTCGAGTACGACGTCAAGCGCATGGCGGCGAGCTTTGCCATCGCGGCACGCAACAACGGGTTCAGCGCCGCCGACGCCTCGGCGTCAACGCTCGCGTCGGTGCGTGCGTATCGCGAGGCCATGGCCGAGTTCGCCACCATGGGCAATATGGACATCTGGTACGCCCGGATGACCGAAGAGGAGGTCATGGATGCGATCGGCACCCTGACCAAGGGGGAAAAGACCAAGAGCACGGCCGCCCAGGCCAAGAAGGGCGCGAAGACCGCCAAGAAGAGCGTAGAGAAGGCCCACACCCGTGACAGCCTGCAGGCGCTGTCCAAGCTCGGGGAGCTGGTCGACGGCCGCTACCGGATCGTCAGCCAGCCGCCCGTGGTCATTCCGGCGCGGGACCTCGAAGCCATGTACGGATATTCGGGTGACGAAGCTCCAGGAGATGGTTCACCAGCAATTCCGCGCCTACCGGTCCACCCTGCAGGAGGACCGGCGCCACCTCCTCGAGCGCTTCGAGATCGTCGACATGGCCCGCAAGGTGGTGGGGGTGGGGAGTGTCGGCACCCGGGCCTTCATCGTCCTCCTCCAAGGCCGCGACCAGCAGGACCCGCTGTTCCTCCAGGTCAAGGAGGCGACAGCCTCCGTACTCGAGGAGCATCTCCCCAAGAGCCGGTTCAACCAGCCCGGCGAGCGTGTCGTCCAGGGGCAGCGGCTGATGCAGGCCGCCAGCGACATCTACCTGGGCTGGACCAAAGGAGCCGAGGCCAATCGCTTCTTGTACTGGCGCCAGCTGCGCGACATGAAGGGCTCGGCCCTGGTCGAGACGATGACCCCCGTCACGCTCGGGTTCTACGCCGGCCTCTGCGGCTGGACACTCGCCCGGGCCCACGCCCGCTCGGGGGACGCGGTGGCACTGGCGGCCTACCTCGGCACGAGCGACAAGTTCGACCGGTCGATCACCGACTTCTCCAACCGCTACGCGGACCAGAACGAGCGGGACTACCAGCAGTTCGTGGGTGCCATCCGGGGTGGACGGCTCAACGCGGTCGAAGGCGTCTGAGGTACGTGGCCGACCTGCCTGGCGCGAACGAGGTCTGTCGTGGCCCGGGCGTTCTCCGCCAATTGCGGAGGCGGCCGGATCGAAAGGGCAGTGAGTGGTGGTCATTGTCGAGAGCGTGGCGGTGAGCCGAAAGTTGCTGTCGAGGTAGGAGATGGAGCTCTCTCCCGATACCGTTCTTCAGCTTGCACCCGCGATCCGCACGCGCTGCGACCGAACGGGACACGTCATGGTCGACTCACCGGTGGGGACCATCATCGATATCGGACCGAGGGGCTTCGCGATCCTGGCCATGTTCTCGCAACCGATCCGGCTCGGTGACGCGATCGACTGGCTGGAGCGCGAGCACGGCCATTCCACAGATTTTGCGCCGACGCTGAGCATTTTCAACATGCTGATCGAGGAGGGTGCACTGGTCATTCCTGACGTCAATCGAACCCCGACAAGTGGGTGGGCCGATCCGGTGGAGCACGCGCGCATGCTCCACGATGAACGTCGGACCGGCGACTATCTGGCTGCCTTGGCGGCAGCGGTGCGCCCCTCTGACGTAGTGCTCGACATCGGCACCGGCAGCGGCGTTCTCGCCGTCGCCGCGGCCCGAGCTGGTGCCCGTCACGTATACGCCGTCGAGGCCAGCGACATCGCCGACGTGGCAGAGCGCGTGTTCGCGCTCAACGGGGTCGGGGATCGCGTGACGCTCATACCCGGCTGGTCGAGGCAGATCGAATTGCCTGAGCCTGCCGACCTGCTGGTCTGCCGAGGTCATCGGCAACGAGCCACTCGAGGAGGAGATCCTTGAGACCACCCTCGACGCCCGCCACCGATTACTGGCACCGGGAGCCCGCTTGATCCCCAATGCGCTTACGCTGCTGGCCCGCCCGGTCCTGTTACCCGAGGCCGAGATCAGACAGCGTGCCTTCGGGCGCGCCGCAGTGGAACGCTGGCAGGACCTGTACGACATCGACTTCGAGCCCCTCCTCGACGCGGCGATCCCCGGCCCGACCCATACGATCACCGAGGGCGAGGTGGTCGCCACCTGGCCCCAGGTCGGTCCGCCGGTCGAGCTGGTCACGCTCGACCTCGCGACCTTCGATGCCCCGTCGGTCAGCGCTTCGGCTGATCTCTTTGTCGAACCACCCGGCCAAGTGAACGCCATCGCTCTTACGTTCCGCGCCGAGTTGTACGGGGGTATCGCGCACACCCTCGATCCATGGACCTGGCCGGCGTCGAGTTGGGCGACGTCGGTGTGGGTGCTACCCGACCAGATTGAGATCGGCGCCGAGTCGGTTCTGCGCGTTTGCTATCAACGTCGGATCCCGGGAAAACCGGACGGGCTTACCTACGGGGTATGCGACCGTGACGCCGAGTGACCCGGCGGCATCGACTGAAACGATCTGCAGACCCCATCGAGGATGCCGGGGCACGAATCCGGTTGACCGGCGGAGCGATGTCGGAAGAGTCCGATCGGTTTCAGACGGAGCGCAATACCGGCAGGACCTGGCGGGCAAAGGCGTCGGTGTCTGCGTCGCGGTGCTCCAGGTCGGGGAGCAGGAGCAGCTCGTCGAGCCCGACAGCCTCGTAGGAGAGGATGCGCA
>CAVSSK010000004.1:0-319638 GCA_963730395.1 uncultured Acidimicrobiaceae bacterium
GATGATTGATCGACAGCTTCGCCGCGATCGACTCGATCGCCTTCCACTGCGATGGGTCGCCGCTTTGGTGATCGAAGACCGTCCGCACGGCCCGTTCCCGGCCTCAGGCGGGTACGGACCCCATCCCGTCCCGCCCTCTCTGAGACTGGCTCCACCCTCCCAATGGAAGGAGCAGTCACCAATCCCGGGGCGGTTCAAAGCCTGGGTAGACGGGAACACACCGCGAGCTAGTGCCGCATCAGGCAACGTTTGCGCGCTTGACCAGCTCACGCAGCGTCTTGTCGTGAGCGTTGCGGTTGCGCCAGATGATGTAGCGGCGGATCATCGAGTTCTGCTCCTCGTGTGAGCGGTGGTCGGTGCCGTCGAGGGTGAAGTAGCGCAGCGCCTGGAACTGGGCCTCGATCCGGTTCATCCAGCTGGCGTTGGTCGGCACGTAGGCCAGCTCCACGTTGTTGGCCTCGGCCCAGTCTCCCACCCGGGAGTCGACCTTGGTCGAGAGGTGCGGGCTGAAGTTGTCCAGCACGATGGCGATGCGGACGTCGGGTGGGTAGAGGGTGCGCAGGTAGCGGCAGAACTCGAGGAACCGGGTGCGGTCCTTGGTCGTCTTGACGTGGCCGTACATCTTGTCGGTGTTCAGGTCGTAGGCGGCCATGAGGTGGCGGACACCCTTGGTGCGGGTGTAGGTGGCCCGGCGCCGCCGGCGCCTGGGTTCGTCTGATTCCTCGCCCTTGACGATCCTCGGTGCCCACTGCTTGCCGGGCCGGGGCAAGAGGTTGAGCGGGCCGAACTCGTCCATGCAGATGACGACGCCCGGGTCGCCTTTCTTCGGTTTCGCCTTGCCATCGGCGATCTCGTAGAGCTCGAGCACCCGGTTCTTCTTGGCCTCGAAGTCGGGGTCGTTGGATTGCTTGTAGGTCTTGATCACTTGAAAGGAGACACCCTCCTCGCGGAGGAGCACGCGGAGACCCTCGTGGCTGATGTCGTCGACCACCCCCTCGGCGACGAGGAACTCGGCCAGCTTGGACAAGCTCCAGGTGGAAAAGGGCAGGTCGTGGTCGACCGGGCGGCTGAGGGCGATCTTCTTGATCTCCCGGCGTTCGGGCAGGGTGAACTTCGGTGGCCGTCCCCCGGCGTACTTCGCGGCCAAGGAGTCGAACCCGTCGGCGTTGAAGTTGTGGATGACCTCTCTGACCCGGTCCTCTGAGGTGAAGGCGATCTTGGCGATGGCCGGGACGTCCATCCTCTGGGCCGACCAGAGCACGATCTGGGCTCTTCGCCACCTCACCACCGAGCCCGATCCCCGGCGCACGATCGAGAGGAGCTTTCGTCCCTCCTCGTTGGTGATGTCCCTGACTGCCACGCGTTCTGCCATGGCACCACTTTGCGCGACCGGCCGCTCAAAGTGGTGGACGCGCCCCACCAACGTTGCCGGTCACGGCACTAGATAGTCGTAGACACAGCTCGCGGTAGGCGGTGACAGGATTGGGTGCACTCAGCTCGATCCCGCATGGAAGGAGGCCCCGGTGCCCAATATTGGCGATAGAGTCCGGTTCGAGTCCACGAAGGTTGGTCAAGCTCCTCGGGATGGTGTCGTGACAGCGCTCGATGGGGAGCTTCTCCACATCGAGTGGTCGACCGGCGGAGAGTCATCCCTCGTACCGGGAGCAGGGTCAATCACCATCCTGGGCAACGAATCGGGCAAGACACCTGCCAAGCGGACCACAAAAAGGCGGACCCCAGCCCGAAAGGTCGCGAAGAAGGCGGTGAAGACGTCCGCGCCGGCCAAGCGGACCCCAGCCCGAAAGGTCGCGAAGAAGGCGGTGAAGACGTCCGCGCCGGCCAAGCGGACCCCAGCCCGAAAGGTCGCGAAGAAGGCGGTGAAGAAGTCCGCGCCGGCCAAGCGGACCCCAGCCCGAAAGGTCGCGAAGAAGGCGGTGAAGAAGTCCGCGCCGGCCAAGCGGACCCCAGCCCGAAAGGTCGCGAAGAAGGCGGTGAAGAAATTGACTCCAACTCGCAAGGGTCCTGCCAAGAGGGCGGCTAAACGCTAGGCGGAGTCGGCAAAGTCGAGGGCGTCGGCCGAAGGCGAGCGAGATGTCGCACCCCGGTCCGGGGGCACCTAATTGGCGATGACGTGTGCTCGGAATCGAGCGACCAAGCCTCCACATCTCCTCCTCGCCAGACGACATGAAGGTGGGCAAGTCCGTCGCCAAGTACAAAGCTGTAGGCGTTCCGGCCTCGGCCTCCTCCTTTAGTGCTCAGGCCAGACGATTCACCAATACACCGAGGGCGGCGGCCCCTCAGGGCGGAATCGCCGACCGCGTGCTTGGCGCAGACAAAACAATCCGGGGGCCGAAACTCACTATCCATGAGCACAGCTCCCCGCGCGCGTAAGTCCCTCTGCCGGACCGCATCCGTAGCCGAGTCCCTCGTCCGAAGTGCCGCCAGGTGACAGCCAGTCCCGGTGATCGGGGACAGGTAGGACAAGCGTGCGGCTCAGGCCTCGGCCACACCCTTGATGGCAGCCAACGTCGCCCCAATACCGTTCTTTGCCGCGTCGCTACGCATTCCAATCTCCTTTGACGCATCGTCACCGAACATCTTCTCGAAGAAGGCTGAGCCTTCGGGAGGTAGCTCCCAGGTTTCGGTAACCTCAGTCCCGCCGTCCACGGCGACGAATGAGTAGCCCCATCGAGCGCGGGTAGGCGGCTCAGCCACGACCCAGGCGAACTCGCGGCCACGGTCTGCCGTCACGACCTCCGAGCGTGTCTCCCATGTTCGCTCTGGGCGTTCGTTGCGTCCTGTGAACTTGGCACCGACATGCGGTCCGTCGCCCTCGTCCCACCATCCGGCCGTGCAGACGGGGCTCCACTCGCCCATGCGGGTCACGTCAGCGACCATGTCGTAGAGCTCCTCTGGAGAGCGCTTTATGACGATTGAACCGGATTGGCGCAGCGTATCCATCTCATAAGTATGGCGAGAGGAACTGGAGTTGTCAGTTGCCTTGGAAGCTGAGCTGTTTGGCCTGGAGGGCTCGGGAGGACCTCCTAACGATGTGACCCCCCATGCAGCAGACCCGGCGATAGGGACACCCTTCCTATCCTCGGCACGGCACTTGAAGGATGGTCGTCGCTCTTGCCAACAACCGGCGTTCCGGAGTCCGTCAGCAGGCGTGGTTCTCGCCAAACCGCCCCGCCGAATAGGTAGACGGATTGCTGTCGTCGGCCACATCCGATTTAGTAGCTGTCGAGCAGTTGACGGATCCAGTCGCTCGATGCGGCGGCCGCAACGGTCTTGCCCTTGGCGTCGAAATCGTTAGGGCTGGCGCCGTGTTCAAGCAGCAACACGATGATCCGATGTTGCTCCTCCTTGGCCGCGTCCGACCCAGAGTGGCTCTTGCCCGTATTCTGGACGGCCAGGTGAAGCGGGGTCGAGCCACTCTTGTTCATCAGTAGCGGGTTGGCACCCAAGTCGATAAGTGCGCTGACCCCGCCTGAGCATCGATCCCTTACGGCTCGATGCAGGGGGGCGACACCGCTCTTGTCGAGTGCATCGGGGTCCGCGCCAGCATCGATCAGATAAGAGATCAGCTCGCGCTGCGCATTCGAATCTGCGCCCGGACCTCCATCTGCAGCGTAGTGGAGCGGTTCAGCTCCTCTTCGGTTGTGTGCGCGGACCGCGGCGCCTTGTACGACCAGTGACTCGGCTAATCCCCGGTCATGGGCGGCGGCGGCTACATGCAGTGCCGTGTCGCCGGCGTAGACGTAATGACGAATGGGGATCAGGAAGTACGGTCGTGGATCTTGGCGACTCGCTCCGACCCGAAGGGGAGACGTGACCAAACCGGGCGTTTGATCGAGCATTCGCGTGACCCGGACGTGGTCACGCGAGGCGATCGCTGCGAACAGCGCACGCAGGGAATCGTCGAAGTCATCGGGTCCCCGACCTGCCTTCATCTCCGCTACAGATTGTCAAATCTGGGTGCCGGGCGCTCTGAGCAGGGCTCGTACTGTGTCGACCGTCGTGAGGCGAAGGCGGGTGCAGCACATGGCTCAGGAATGCCGGATACCGAACGGCTCGCCGTCATGTCGCTGCCCCCGATATGACGAACTGCCCACCGTCCCGTTCGGGGGCAGTGCGATGCTCGGATCGAGTCCCGACCCCCAGCGACCCCCTCTGCTAGAGCCAACCGGCGAGCCCGAGGCCCAGGGCGAGAACGGCATCGATCCCGGCAATCGTTCCAACGACGGCGATCTGCCGTCGGTGGTTCTGGCCCATGTCGAACACCCAGGCAGCCACCGCATAGAACGTCATGTAACCGAAGATCACGATGAGGGGGACGAAGGGGACGTTCCAGAACCAGTACTCCCAGTGGAAATAGCCGGTGGCGTGCAAAAGGATTTCAACTGCCACCGACAAACACGAAAACCCCACGACGTACACCCATCGGTTCGGGATTCCCGCAATGCGCATCGTGCGATCCGGGGGGAGGAACTTCACGAATACGACGCCTACCATCAGGAAGAACAAGGTGAGTTCGATTGTCAGGCCGATAAGGATGAGATAGCTGGTGTGTCCGGTGACCGTCCAGAGGGCTGATCGATCGGAGATGTGGAGAACGGCGGAATTGATGAGTTCGTTGAACCAGTCCATGAACCACACGGCCAGTCCGGCCAGGATGACGTCCCACCGTTGTCGCTCGACTTCGACGGAGTAGACATAGAAGACAACGCCGAGCAAGAACACGGTCGACCATTGGAACCCCGTTGGATTGCGCAGCATCTCCTCGGCATGCCGAGTGAAAGGGGTGACCTCCGCGACGATGAGCGGCATCCGTGGGATATTAGGGTCGGCGGCGGGTGATGCAGCTTTCAAGTGTGAGGTTGAAAACCAAAGAGAGCCCTCATGTGGGTCATTGATCAGTCGGGAAGAGCAGTCATCGAATACCGGTTCGCTCGGACGAAGCGCCGGTCCACGTCCGATTCCTTTGGCGGGCCCGAGGTCGTCAAGCGTCGATGGTGAACGCGGCGTCCGAGGCAGTCGCGCTCGCGGTCGTCCGGCGGCATCGCTCCGATCGTCGATTAGGCCCGTCCGCATCCCCACGGTCCACCCTCTTATCGCGGCCGTAATCCGAGCGGGCTAGCGTCGGCCGCGATGGCCCTGTTCCCCGATCGCTCTCTGGGCTTGGCTCCGGCCTCGGTCCGCGACTACCGCGAACAGGCCCGGCGGCGGCTCCCCCGTCAGCTGTTCGACTACATTGACGGCGGCGCCTACGAGGAGTCGACGCTGCGGGCCAACGTCGACGACCTCGCCGCCATCCGCCTGCGCCAGCGCGTGCTGCGGGACGTGTCCGAGCTGCAGCTGGCCACCAGAGTGCTGGGTCAGTCCCTGGCCATGCCTCTCGTGCTCGGGCCGGTCGGTCTGGCCGGCATGTACGCCACGCGCGCCGAGGTGCAGGCGGCCCAGGCTGCCGAGCAGATGGGCATCGCCTTCTGCGAGTCGACCGTGTCCATCTGCAGTATCGAGGAGGTCGACCGGGCCACTACCGCGCCGTTCTGGTTCCAGCTCTACGTCATGCGCGACCGGGCCTACGCCGAGGACCTGATGTCCCGTGCCTCCAGCGTCGGCTGTCCCGTGCTGGTTCTCACCGTCGACCTCGCGGTCGTGGGCGCCCGTTATCGGGAGGTGCGCAACGGCATGGCCGGACCCCAGCGGTTGCCGGGCCGGATCGTCCAGGCCCTCGACTTCGGCCTGCACGCGCGCTGGGCGCGCGACGTGGCCGTCCGGGGCCGGCCCCACACCTTCGGCAACCTCGAGAAGGCGGTACCTGGGGCGACCAGCCCGGACGCGTTCAAGGTGTGGGTGGACCACCAGTTCGATCCCTCGGTCACGTGGGACGACCTCGACTGGGTACGCCGCACGTGGCCGGGTCGGCTCGTGCTCAAGGGCATCCTCGACCCGGAGGACGCGCGGCGGGCCGCCGACGCCGGTGTCGACGGGATCGTGGTCTCCAACCACGGCGGACGCCAGCTCGACAGCACTCCGTCCACGATCGCCGCCCTGCCAGCCGTCGTCGACGCAGTGGGCGACTCCCTCGAGGTGCTGGTCGACGGGGGCATCCGCAGCGGCCTCGACGTGGTCAAGGCGCTGGCGCTCGGCGCCCGGGCCTGCCTGGTGGGCCGGGCCTGGGCCTGGTCGGTGGCCGCCGGCGGGCGCCAGGGAGTAGTCGACGTGCTGCGCACCATGAGAGGTGAACTGAAGGTGGCCCTGTCGCTCACCGGGGCCGGCGATGTCCACGCCCTCGACCCCAGCGCCCTGCTCGACGGAGACGGCCGGCCACTCGGCGCCTAACGACCGAATGAGACCGGGACGGGCGTCGTGTTCGCGGTAACCGACAGCCACGGACGCGCCGTCCTGCGCGACAGGCGGTTCGGAGTACACCGGTTGCTCCCAGAGTGAGCGGTGCTCACTCTGTCGCAGCCAAGATGGCGGACGGGCGTCGGCGAGGCGGAGAAAAGCGGGTTGTGGGCGGCCGATGTCCCAGGGCGGCGACGAGTCTGTGTAGGAGCTGTCCCAGTCGTGGGCTGGGCTGGTTGCGGTCATGGAAACATTCTGTCCGACTGGACGAGCAGGGCGGCGCGCATCACTTCGGCGAAGGAGAGCACCCCCGGCAACCATCGCATCTTCAAGTATCCGAGTAGCTCGGTTCGGTAACCTTGGTGAAACGAAGTGGGGATTCTCCAAGTGACGGCATATCTTGACTACTCGGAGCGCAACGACGAGCTGAGCGGCGGCGCTCGCATGATCCCCGTGAAAACGCCGGTAGCGACCTTTCGGGTCTGGACGAAGCGCGTTGGTAACAATCCTGACCTCAAGGTCCTGCTACTCCACGGTGGCCCAGGGTGCACGCACGAATATCTGGAGGCCTGCGACAGCTACCTGCCTGCTGCGGGTGTCGAGTACTACTACTACGACCAGCTCGGCTCGGGCCGAAGCGACCAACCAGATGATCTCACCTTGTGGGAGCTCGACCGCTTCGTCGACGAAGTGGAGCAAGTCCGTCTGGCGCTGGGTCTTGGCCAGGACAACTTCGTGCTCTATGGGCAGTCCTGGGGTGGCATTCTCGCCATGGAGTATGCGCTGCACCACCAAGAACATCTACGTGGGTTGATCATCTCCAACATGATGTCGAGCGCTCCGGCGTACAACGCCTACGCACAGCAGGTGCTGATGCCCGAGATGGATCAGGCGGCGCTGTCCGAAATTCTGTCGATCGAGGAGAGCGGGGACATAGAAAACCCGCGCTACATGGAGTTACTCCTCGAACAGCACTACGTGCACCACATCCTGCGCATGCCCGTGGAGGATTGGCCTGACCCGGTGAACCGTGCCTTCGCACACATCAATCCCTCGATCTACGTGACGATGCAGGGTCCGAGTGAGCTCGGGATCAGCCAAGAGGCCAAGCTTGCCCATTGGGAATGCACCGACAGACTGGCCCAGATCGAGGTTCCCACCCTGGTGATCGGCGCCAAGTATGACTCGATGGATCCGGCGCACATGGAGATGATGGCGGGCGAACTCCCAAAGGGTCACTACCACTACTGCCCGAACGGGAGTCATCTCGCGATATACGACGACCAGCATCGATACTTTGCGGGCTTGATTGAGTTCTTAGGGGATCTCGCCGACTGATTCTTCTCACACCATGCCACCGTCCCGGCGAAGCGGGGCAGGGCTGAGAGCGACCCACGCACGTCCAGTCCTTGCTGCCCGGTGAGTCGGGCAGGGCTGACTACTGAGGGCCCCCCGCTGTCCTGGAGTTGACCCGTCTGGTTGGAGGCCATGCTGGGACACGACCCTGGCCGGAGAGGGTCCTAGGGCGTGTAGCCCACGGCGGTGGCCCAGGCCTGGTCGACGTGGAGAGTGCCCGAGGCATCGGAGGTGTCCACGGTCACCGTGGACGGCGTGCGGTTGCCGGTGGGCGACAGGATGCTGGCCGACCCGGTCCAGCCCATGAAGTTCTTGGTGGAGTAGAGCACCCTAGCCAGCGGCACCTGCTGGAAGCTGTGGGCCTTGACCGCACTCTGCACCAGGAGGTTGACCGAGTCGAAGGCGTAGGGACTCCACAGGCCTGGTGCCGAGTGGAACCTGGCCTCGAAGGCGGACACATAGGGGGCCGAGCCCGCGAAGTCGGCCGGGGCGGGCACGCCGAGCACCGGGCAGTTCTGGACGGCGGGGATCCCGGCGTCGGTCACGTAGCCGACCGAGGCCGAGGCATAGTCAGACAGGCAGTTCGTGCCCGCGGGGGCCTTGGTCATGTCGTCGGCCACCAGCGCGCCCTCGGGGTAGTACAGATCGGCGTAGACCCCGGTCGGATGGCTTGCCAGGGCCTCAGTCACGGCTGCCTGGATCACGGCGGGATCGTTGGTGGCGCTGGGAATGATCGGGATGTTGGCGGATACGGTGACGCCAGCGACCTGGAGCCCGGCCACCAACGAGGTGTCGGCCCCCTGGGTATAGGCGGTGGAGTTGTCATAGACGATGGCCACCGAGGTGTTCTTCTGCCAGGTGGTCAGGGCCTGCACGGCGATCGGCGAGATCTGGTCGTTCATGGGCTGGAGCGTGACGCCGTAGCCTTCGGTCGAGGTCGACGAGGTGAGCCGGATCGGGACCAGCTTGTCCTTGATGAAGAGCGGCAAGGTTTGCAGGCCTACCCCTGAGTTGTAGGGACCGACCACCCCGTCGAGCCCGGCCTGGATGGCAGCCTTGGCTGCAGCCACGCCGACGGTGGGATCGGCCGCGTCGTCGATCGGGATGATCTGGACCTGACGTCCGAGCACCCCACCGGCCGCGTTGATCTCCTGGGCGGCCAGCTGCGCACCCTTTAGCATGCCGATCCCTACATCGGACTGGCTCCCGGTGAGCGGTCCCTCGAGGCCGATCCTCCAGATTTTGGGCTGGGAGGCCTGGACCGTGCCCTGGGCTGCCACAGCGAAAGAAGTGATGAGTAGGGCCGGACCGCCCAGGGTGAGGGCGAGCTTCTTGGTGAGATGACGCATCGAGGTTCCTCTTTTGAGTCGACTAGGCGTCTAGTTGTGCCACTGTACAGGCGGTCTTGAACGCCTGACGACGAAGCGGCGTCGACCATTGAGCGGCCACACTCCCGGTACGAGTGCCGTGGCGTCAGTGGCACCATCGTTGCTCTGCAAGTCGCTGCCCATTGGGCATAGCCTTGACAATGTCAGTCGGCCGCCGTGGGGGCGCTCGGTAGCGGGGCGATGCCCGTTGATGACTAGGAGCGATCTCTGTAGCGAGAAGACCTGGGCCCGCAGAGGCGGCGTCGCGGTGAGAGTACGGGAGGAGGGGTGATGATGTACCAGCAGATCGTGGTCGGGACTGATGGGTCGGCGGGCGCGAATGTCGCAGTCGACGCAGCAATTGAGCTCACGCGTCTGACCGGAGCTCGTTTGCATGTTGTGCACGCACACAGGGTCGCGACCGCGACTGCGACCGGTGCCGAGCTTGGAGCGCCACCGGTTGACATCGTGGAAGTGAACGAGGCTATTCATAGCGAGGGCCAGCGCATCTGCGACCAGGCGATCGCCCGTGCTGATCGTGCCGGAGTGCAGGCAGAGGCGCACTGCGTTGGTGGGCACACGGGTGAGGAACTGCTGCGAGTCGCTACCGCCGCCTCCGCGGACTTGGTCGTGGTCGGTAACCGGGGGATGACCGGCATGCGCCGCTTCGTGTTGGGCAGCGTTCCAAACAAAGTGGCACATAGTTGTTCCGCGAGCGTGCTGATCGTGGACACGTCCCAAGCCCGCGCCTGAACCGATCGCTACACAGGGGTCTCCGGGGTCTGCCCCGCTGTGCCGAAGTGCCTCACCGTCCCGGCGTTTGGGGATAGGCGGCGTTAGCTGCTGTGGTCTGGCCAGCCCTCCCACTTGCCGCTCTTCCAATCCGGCACCACCCGGTCCAACGACCTACGAAGGCGCTCACCGCCGAGAGACACGGATTGCTCATGGGAAGCGTAGATCAGCCAGCCGAGCGACTTGTCTGTGAACAAGCCTTCTCCGCCCCTGCTGATGAAGTAGAAGGGATACAACAGACTGATGTCGACCTCGCAGCTCCAGTCCCATTCTCGGATCTCGATGATCGGTCCGGAACAGATGCCGTTGAGTAGATCCGGAATGTGTCCGGGATTCACGATTTCGTCACGCCAGTAGTCATCGCAGAGGACCACCACTTCTGGGAGTGTCGGCACCGACATCAGCGGATACCAGTAGTGCGGCTCGCTTCCTTTGACGCCCCAGTGTTCCGCCATCTTCAGCACCAAGAGTCGACTTCGTGGTCGCTGAGCGTGCGCCGATAGGGCCGTGGCGGTTCACCAAGCAGGTCATCCTTCCCGATCTCGACCACGAACCGAGTGAACCGCTCACGCTCGTCCGCCTGCCAGGCCCGTTCGTCGGTCATACCTGGGTTCATGCCAAACCCCGACGCTGAATGGGCACATTCGGCGAGCAACTGACGGGCGTCCGAGAGCGGGCCCAGGTCGCCGGGGACGAATCGCTCGACCTCGCGCAAGACTGCCTCGACGCAGCTGGATCGAGGGATCCAATCCTCGACAGTGCTAGGAGACGCCAAGTCGTCAAGACGCTCCTCGAGGTAGCGCCGAACCCGATTGTGCAAGTCATGAACATCGGACATAGCGGTCAGTCTGTCAGGGACGCCAGCTCACATGGTTTGGCGCTGTGTGAGGAGCCTTGTGACGCCCGGCTGACTGTCACCCCGTCCCGGCGTTATACATGTGATCCGTAGGTCCTGGGCTGTGTCCTATGGAAGCACACTCACTGGGCCTCGGCGACTCCTTCGATGAGGCCGTCGAAGAGCTGGCTGCGGTCGCTCTGACCGCGCTCGTCGGCGTGCTTGCGTTGGCGCTTCAAGATGGTGAGGAACTGCGGTCCGGTCTCGAAGAATCCGCACCGCTCGCAGACGCTCTCGAAGGCGCAGCCGAGGAGAGCCGGCCTCGTGCAGTGACCGTTGGCGAGCAGCCGGCGATGGTCGCTCACTGGCTGCGCGCTCGGACCGGCCGCTGCGAGGCGGGGTGGCGCCGGAGAGTCCGTAGTACTGGGCCTCGACGGCTTCGGTCACCTTGAAGTACGCGTCGGCGACGGTGTCATCGGAGATGCGGGCATAGATCAGCGTCATGTCCATCGAGCGGTGCCCGAGCAAGGCGGCGATCGCCTCGAGGCTCATGCCCCGGTTGATGGACTGGGTGGCGAGCGTGTGGCGCAGCTGGTGGGGATGGACGTGGCCGACCCCGGCTCGCTTGGCGACGCTGGCCACATAGCGGTGGATCGTGCGCCGGTCGAAGGGTCGACCGTCGTCGCGCTCGAGGAGGTGTCCCGAGCGTGAGCGCCCGCGCACGGCCCTGTACTCGGCGATGAGATCGACCAGCATCGGCAGCAGGGGCACGTAGCGGTCGTTGTGCAGCTTGCCGATGGGGATGCGGAGGCGGTGGCCGTCTCCCTTGCGCACCATGGCGTCGTCTTGAAGTCCGGCGAGCTCTCCGACGCGCATGCCGGTGCGGGCCAACAGCTCGACCATGAGACGACGGCGCAGGTTGGGGTCCTTGGCCAGGGCCGCCATGAACTTGGCCGCCGTGGGGTCGTCCAAGAACTTGGGCAGGGGCTCGTCGAGGGCCGGGAAGTCGCTCATGTAGATGAACAGGCGGGCCGGGGCGTCGTCGTAGTCCCACTCCATGATGCGCTCGAAGAAGGTGCGCACCGTGCTGAGCCGGTGCCGGATCGTCATGGTGGCCAAGGGCTTGCCGGTCTTGCCCCGGCGCTTGAGGAGCCAGGTCTTGAAGTCCTCGATGTGGGGCCGTGCGATGCGCGCCACCGAGACGCAGGCCGGATCGGCCTCGGTCACCCGGTGGGCGAAGAAGCCGCAGCGTCAGGTCGGCCGCCGCCACGGTGCCCGGACGGGCCGAGACTTCGAGTTGGTCCAGGTAGGAGGCCATGGTGGCCACCATGACGGGGCCCGGGCGGCGATCTGGGCCCACGTGACCTCGGGCGTCCCGCCGCCCCGACGCCGCGGCTCGAGGGGGAGCTGGCGTGCGAGTGCGTTCATTGGGCCACCCCCACGAGCGCCTGGGCCTCGATGGCTTCGACGGCCCGGCGGTACTCGTCGGCCAGCCAGTCGACGCTCAGGTGGAGATAGACCCGGGTCGAGGTGATGGAGCGGTGTCCGGCCTGGGCCTGGATGGCTTCGATGGCCATGCCCGCCTCGCGCAGCCGGGTGAAGCAGGTGTGGCGCAGCTCGTGGCAGGTGCCGTGGCTGAGTCCCGCCCGCAGCCGGGCGTCGCGGATGATCTGGTCGAGTCCCGGCATCGAGAGCGGCTGGCCGCGCCGTGCTCCTTTGAGCGCGACGAAGAGCGCGTCGCTCGTCGTCTCGTGGCCGCTCGTGGTCCATGTAGCGCGCCACGGTGGCGAAGAAGGTGGGTGACAGCGGCACCAGACGCTCGTGGCCGCCCTTGCCTTCTCTGATCAGCACCCGCCACTCGCCGAGCCGCAGGTCGCCGAGCCGAAGACCGAGCACCTCGCAGCGCCGCAGGCCGCCGAGCACCATGGCCTGGGTCATGGCCCGGTCCCGCTCGGTGCGCAGCGCTCCCATCAGCGCGTCGATCTCGTCGGGGTCGAGGATCCTGGGCAGCCGGCGCACCCCGCGCACCAGCGGCAGGCCCCGACCGCCCCGAGAGCGGCTCTGACGGGTGGCGATGCCCCGGGGCACCGGGTTGGCCGTCACCTCGACGTCGTCGCGGGTGATCAGGTAGCCATAGAAGCTCGAGACCGCCGCCAGCCGGCGCTTGATCGTCGCCGCCGAGAGACCCGCTGAACCGTCGGCGATGCGCACCACGTTCTCGGCCCCGGGCTTGGGACGGCGCTGCGCGGTGACGAAGGCCATCACGTCCTTGGGCCGCACCTCGAGCGGGTCCTTCTTCACCACGCTGAAGAAGACGCTCAGGTCGTGGGCATAGGCCCGCACCGTGTTCGGACGGGCCCGGCCGACGACGAACTCCAAGAACTCGTCGATCAGCTGGTGGCCGATCCGATAGACGCGTTCACCGTCGGGACGGACGTGACACTCGAATGACGGACTCCACTTCACCGCACACCTCCTGGTCGGGTTTGCACCCGAGGAGGTTCCCCCGGATGCCTATCCCAGGAGGTGGATCACATGTATAACCGGCGAACTGGGTCACCCTACAAATGGGTCCTTCAGACCTGTGCCGCCACCCCTGCGATCCACCGCAATGGACGACTATGCCCGGAGGGTCTTCGGCCGCTCGGGCTCGGCGGACCGCAATTGCGGCACTCCTGGTGGCTTGGAATCTGCTGCTAACGGTGGCCGTGATCGCCGAGGTTTTGATTGGTGCGCGTGGTGCGACCCTTTTGCTGTCAGGGCCCTTAGTGCCGTCTGCTCCGGTCACGTCGCGACTCCAGCGGTGGACTTGGGGATGAGAGTCAGAGCAGGCGGTTGCCGACTCAGTTGCCGTGCGCGGGTTCGGCGCCAGCCAAGACGGCTGCGATCCGGTCAAGGTGACGCGCCCAGAGCTGCGGATAGAAAGTGGCATCCTCCGCACTTAGGCCGGAGAACTGCACCCTCACATTTGTGCCGTCACCCGTCGGGGTGAGCGTGATCTCAATGAATGTAGGTGTCGGCGTCGCTTCGTCGGTTCCTTGACGGTCCCATCTGAGCAGCATGCGGTGCGGGGGATCTACTTCGATGTAGCGGCCGGCAAATGCCGTCCCGTCGAGGTCGAGCTGGAACGTCTCCCCCACGCGAGGAGCTGTCATCGAATTCCGTCCATCTTGACGAGGCCGGTCCACGTCCAAGAGGCACGAGCAGTCAGGGTCGGCTGAATGAGCTCACGGAAAGCCAGACCGGAGCAACCCACTGGGCGCGCGATGTGTCCCGCATCCCGAACGGCAGCGGGTCTGCAAGCGCATCGTGTGGATGCACGTGCATCATCCAAGTGCCGTGAGCCGACCTCGGCGATGGCTGTGAACGAACCCGGCTTGGGCTCATCTGCCGATGGCAAGGGCGAGAAGGGTATTGACGGCAGTCTCGAACGGACGGGGACTCTGCTGTACCTGGGCGAGTAGAAGTCCCCCTTGGAGCGTGGCGAGCAGAGTAGTGGCGAGGTCGTCCGGGTCGATGTCCGACGGGAGCTTCCCGTCGGCATGAAGGGATCTCAGCCCATCGCCGATGGCGGCTGCCCACTGATCGAACCCTGCCGCGATGAGCGCTCGGGCCTCGGGGTCACTCTCGGCGAGTTGACCAACGAGCGAGCCAAGTTGGCAGCCCCCCTTTGCTTTGGTGCGCTTCGCTGCGGTGATCACCATGTTCCGCCAGGCTTCGACTCCGTTCGCGCTGCTGAGCGCGTGCCGCTGGCGATTGACGATGGTCTCGGCCTGGTAGTCGATGACCGCCTGCACGAGTTCGTTCTTGTCGGGGAAGTAGTGGTACATCTGAGAGCCGCTGACTTCCGCCGCCACCTTGACGTCTTCCAAGGTGGTGCCCGCCACCCCGCGCTCATGGATCAGGGCGGCGGCCTCCTCCACTATTCGTGCCCGGGTGCGTGCTCCCTTGGGGGTGAGCCTCGGCCGGTCACTCGTCTCGTTGACCATGCACCAATGTTAACAGGATTCTGAGTTTGACAACCCAGTTCCGAACTGTCAGAGTGAGTCACACGACCCATTTTGGAGCGAGAGGACAACACAGCGCATGACTGATCTAAAAGGCAAGACAGCTCTGGTGACGGGCTCGACGAGCGGGATCGGCAAGGCGACGGCCATCGCCTTGGCCGCCCGCGGCGCTCACGTACTGGTAGTGGGACGCAACGAACAACGAGCCAAAGACGTGGTCGCCGAGATCGAAGGCAGCGGCGGCAGCGCAACGTTCCGGCTCACTACGTTGAGCGACCTGGAATCGGCCCAGGACCTGGTCGAGTGGGCCACTGAGGCAGGCGACGGTCACGTCGACATCCTCATCAACAACGCTGGCGTCGCCTTGCTCGGACCAAGCAACGCAGCCACCGAAGCAGAGTTCGACGAGACCTTTGCACTGAACGTCAAGGTTCCGTTCTTCCTCGTCGCGTCATTGGCGCCAGCCATGGCCGAACGCGGATGGGGTTCGATCGTCAACATCTCCACGATGGTCGCCAGCTTCGGACAGGCCGGCATGGCGATGTATGGCGCCAGCCGAGCGGCTCTCGAACTGTTGACGAAGACCTGGGCCGCCGAATACGGCCCGAGTGGTGTTCGGGTCAACGCCGTTGCCCCCGGCCCGACGCGCACCCGCATGATGGAAGCAGTCCCCGACGAGATGGTGAATCAGCTCGCAGCACTGGCACCAGCAGGTCGCGTAGCTCAGCCCGAGGAACTTGCTGCGGCGATCGTCTTCCTCGCCAGTGATGATGCCAGCTTCGTCCACGGCGTCACTCTTGCGGTCGACGGCGGCCGGGTCGCGACATAACTCCAGATCCCACCCGGTGCCCACGTGCTCGTCGACCCGCTACGGGTCTATGGCAACCCGGGAGAACCGGTGGACGCAACCCGCCAAGAGCTGTCCTGCCTGACTAGGCCCACAGAAACGAGAGGAAATACCAATGAGCACACTCCCAGGAAAGACCGTGCTGATCACGGGCGCCAACGCCGGGATCGGCAAGGACGTGGCCCGGCAACTGGCCTTACGTCCCGAGATCGCCCGCATCTACCTGGCGTGCCGGAACCGAGATCGGGCGACAGCGGCAAAGGCCGAACTCGAAGCCGTGACCGGCCGGCACATCTTCGACATCATTCTCATGGACGTCGCCGATCTGGGTTCGGTGCGCGCTGGCCTTGCGGCCATCAACGGATCCGTCGACGCGCTGGTCATGAACGCTGGTGTCATTGGCCCGCAGTCGATGGACTTGACCGCTGACGGGGTCACCACCGTGTTCGCGACGAACGTCCTTGGCCACGTCGTCCTCCTCGAAGGGCTCCTGGCCGAGGATCGGCTTGGCGAGGTTGCGGTCTTCGCCGGAAGTGAAGCAGTCAGGGGGGTCCCGAAGTTGCGGATGAAGGGGCCATCGTTCGTCTCAACCTCAGCCGACGAGCTCGCCACTGTCATCGACGGCAGCTACTTCGCCAGCAGAAAACCTGACTTCAACCTAGCTTTCGGGCAGGCCAAGTACATTGGCGCCCTATGGATGGCCTACCTGGCCCGCCAACACCCCGACCGCCGCTTCATCACCGTGAGCCCCGGCAACACCACCGGCACCCAAGCAGCCAGTGACCTCCCATTGCCGATGCGTATAGCGGCCAAATACGTCATGCCCACCCTGGGTCTCGCCCACAAACTTGACGTGGGCGCGAAGCGACTGGTCGACGGCGTCACCGACCCGACCCTGTCGAGCGGCGTGTTCTACGCCAGCGCGGCCAACACGCTTAAAGGTCCCTTGGTCAACCAAGCAGACATCCTCCCCGACCTGGCCAACCCGTCGTTTCAGGACCACGCCAACGAGGCCATCCACCGCTTCATCACCGAACGTCGTTCTGAGCCTCGCCGATTGGAGTCCGATCGCTAAGCGGATCTCTCGCCTTCGTCATCCACAACGCTGAGCTCAGCGAGCCGAGCGTGGGTGAAGAGCCAGTTTCGTCGCTCGCATGGACTACCCGGACACTCGTCTTCCGGCGATCTCGGACACCAGGAGGGTATCCCCATGGTGCCTGCATGGTGCGTTAGGGGCTAGGCCGCAACGACCTCGAGCACGAACGGAAGCTCTAAACGTCGGTCCCCTTCTGGACGGGGTGCTTCTACGCCAGGATCTGACCAGACCCGCAGACGAACTGGGCAGGTGGGGGGAGTGGGACTCATGCGTTAGGACCTATGACCTCGAGATCGACTCATGATTGATCTGGGCAGTGCCTTAAGCTCCGCCTTGTCTAATTCATCTAACGGGCCGCTCTGCGATGCCGAGCACTCTTCGAGCGAGATCCATGATCGGGAGTACCCGATCCGCCTCCTCGGCCAGGCTCTTGAGTCCAGGATCGTCGTTCGTGGCCGACTCAAGTTGCGCCCGTTCGAAGATTCTGCGCTCGCGCTCAAGCCACTCTGATCGCTCCTCGACGACGAGTGTCTCGAGTCCAACTTCCTCGAACAAACCGGCCAGATCGGCGAGCCGGTCGGGCACCTCCCAAGTAGTGAAGGCCGCTCTCGCTCCGGGCTTGAGCACTCGTCGGACCTCTCGCATCACATCAACGCGGTGTGTCATCAACTGGATGGCGTCGACACATACCAACCCGTCAGCTCCGTCATCGGGTAATCCGGTTGAAGATGCGTCGGTCACGAAATACCTGGTAGTCAAGTCGTGGGCAAGGTCCTTGGCCCGCTGTTGCGCGTGCTCAATACCCACCTTGGAGAAGTCCACCCCGACCAACTCAGCTCCAGTGCGTCGAGCCAGCCACAACCCTGGACCGCCCCGTCCGCAGGCCAGATCGACCAGCAGCGACCCCGGCGACATGTCCAACCAGCCGACGATGTCCTCTAATCCTGAGAGCGTGATGAACGAGAACGGATCTATTTCATCTGGCAGGTCTTCGGAAAAGACAGATTGAACCCAATGGCTCTGTGCCGCTTTGGTGAACTCCTGGTCAAATATTTCGGGAGTCAGTTGCGGCGCGTCTGTCACGACACAGCAGGATATGACTAGAAGACCCATGATGCTCTTGACTTCCGGGCGATTGCAGCTCGGAGAGGTATCCCGAAAGTGCCAACTGCCCACCGTCCCGGCGGGAAGACCCGAAGGTTACGCCGGGCTCAGTTCACCTGGTGCTTTCATCCGCTCACCACCTCGCCACACGTGGGTCACATTGGTGGGATCGGCAAGAATTCCGATATCGGCGCTGGGATCACCCGAGAGGGCGATGACGTCCGCGTCGTAACCGGGCTGGAGCTGCCCGGACTGGGGTGCCTGAGGGCCAAGTGTCGATGGTGCGCTCCCGGTTGCTGCCTCGATCGCTTCGAGCGCCGAGAGCCCATATTTGACGAGGTAGCCGAGCTCCGCACCGTTCTGGCCCCATCGGGCTGGGGTCGTTGTGCCGGATCCGCCGACATCAGTCCCCATTGCGATACGCACCCCATGTTCGTGAGCGATTCCGATCGCCTCCGCGTGGCGGTCGGCGATTGCCATGAGTTTGCGCTGCGCATAGTCCGGCAGTCCTGCCGCCGCCCCGTAGGCGAGGAACTCCTCGACGATCAAACGGGTCGGCACAAGCACCGCGTCGCACTCCCGCATGGCCTTGGCACACTCATCATCGAGGTACGTCCCGTGCTCGATGGTGCGGACACCGGCTTCGAGTGCGGCCATGATGCCGGGCTTGCCGTGGCAGTGAGCCGCCACGATGCGTTCGGCCTGGCCGGCCTCTTCGACGATGGCGCGGAGCTCGTCGTGGCTGAACTGCTGGTGGATCGGATCGTCTATCTGGCTCATGACACCGCCCGAAGCACACACCTTGATTAGCCGGGCTCCCTCGCGCAATTGGAGCCGGACGGCACGCAGGCACTCGGGTACGCCGTCGCATTGCCGGAGCATCCCGATACGGTCCGCGAGATCACAGACCCAGTGCACGGGGTACATGTGCAGGTCGGCATGACCACCGGTCGGGCTGAGCACAGCTCCGGCCCCGAACACGTTGGGACCCTTGACCGTGCCCTCCGCTACCGCGCGGCCCACCCAGACTCCGAGTCCGCCGACCTCACGGACGCTCGTGAACCCGGCATTGAGCGCGACGGCAGCGTCCCTGGCTACACGCATGGCCGTCAAGGCGGGAGCATTGGTGACCAGTTCCGCTAGATTCGGGGAAAACACGCCCATGAAATGCGCGTGGCAGTCCCAGAGGCCGGGCAGCACCGCCGGGACGCGGTAGGTCTCCGCGCCCGGCGAGGCAGGCGCTTCTGCTGTCGGACCGGCGTAGGCGATGGTCGGTCCGTCGAGCAGGACGCACCCGTCGTGTATGGGCTCGCCGCGGCCCGGGATGAGTATGTCCGCCTCGATGCGCTCCACAGCGACCCCCTTTAGGATGGTGGGCAATCACCGGTTCAGCGGACACTGTAAGTCGCTAGCGGTGGCCGCGACCATCCGAATGCTTTGAGCCGACCCACTCCCGGCGAACTGGGTCACGTACGAAGCCGAGGCCCGATCGGGTCATTGGGGCCGTACATCGGGGTGTGCGATACCGGGCACGGCCGCAGTGCCCACTAGCACGTAGAACTGCCCGCCGAACAGGACCACACCACCGACTTCGGCGGCCAACGCGTCCGCATCGAAGTGGCGGCGAAAGACTCTGTAGCGACCTCCCTCCGGCAGGGTCCGCTCCTGCCACTCCTCGGCTCTCACTCCTAGGGGGCGGCCGGCGTCGAGGATCACGACCTCGGACGCAACCCGGTGCGCCTCGGCGAGAAAGGGTTCACGCTCACTCGGAAGAAGCAAGCCATAGAGGTGGGCGGAGAAGAAGCGATCGACGGCGTGGGCTGGCACGGGTAGGGAAGTGGCATCTGCCTGGATCACGGGTACTCCTGGAGCAACCGTGCGCAGAACGTCCAGCGCCCTTCGACTCTGGTCGATGGCGATGCCCCTCCCAGCAAGGCATCCGGTGAAAGTGCCTGGTCCGGCACCTACCTCGACGAATCGGACTGCGGACAGTTCGCGAAGTAGGCGTTCAACCTGCGCAGCTTCAGCAGCGATGTCTTCGACTTCGACGGTGACGCCTAGACCGGTCCAGTAGGCGTGGGCGTTGGCCAAGCCAGGCAAGCGCCCGGTCACTCGCCGGTCGTAGTACTCCCAGAGTGATCGACGATGCCGTTCTCGTTCGTTGGGCGATTCCCCGATCACCGACCGAAGCGAATCATCGGGGATTGGCACGCAACCATGTTTGCAGCTGCTCGAATCGACGAGTCCGCACCTGCCTCCGAAGTGCCTGCATGGTGGCACCCCTTCCCGGCAGCGACGGGGACACATTTGCCATCGGCGATCGGCGTGTTCTGGGACATAGGTCCATCGCCGCCGACGCTCGCCCACCCAGGCATCGATACTGGGAGGGTGCCAGACCCTGACCAGCTGCTCGAAGATGCTGAGGTCACCGGGTTCCAGGGGTGGGACTTCACCAGGTTGGGGGCCAGGCTCGTCAGCGAGCCGCCCCCGTGGGCATTCGAGGAGATCGTGGCCGATCGGGCGGCGAGGGCAACGACGATGCTGGACATGGGTACCGGCGGGGGCGAGTGGCTCTCGTCGCTGCCGGTACGGCCACCTGTCACCGTGGCCACCGAGAGCTGGCCGCCCAACGTCGGCGTGGCCGCCGCCAATCTGCACGCGCTGGGTGTACCGGTGGTCCAAGACGAGGGCGCGACCGACAATGTCCGTCAAGGACGCGAAGACCCAAGGGGCCGTCTGGCCTTCACGGCCGAGGCCTTCGACTTAGTCACCAACCGCCACGAGAGCTTCATGGCCTCCGAGGTGAGTCGCGTCCTGCGCCCGGAGGGGAATCTTCGTCACCCAGCAGACCCACTCGGGCTCACAGCAGTTCCATGAGCTACTGGGTGTCCAACCCCCACAGGTCGAGGAGTTGGAGGTCGACCTGGCGCTCGAGCAACTCAGCGCCGCCGGGCTGATCGTCGATGAGGCCGACGAAGGCTATGCCGCGACGATCTTTGCCGACATCGGCGCGCTGGCGTGGTACTTGCGCTCGGTCCCCTGGGCCGTGCCCGGCTTCTCGATCAGCGCCTACCGGAATGCGCTGATAAGGCTTCATGGCGATCCGATCCGGGTTACGGCCAAGCGCTTCTGGGTTCGAGCCCCAAGTAACTCGCTCCCGCCCGATGCGAACGGCGGCAACGGGGGCACCCCGTCGTCAAGCGGCAGGACCTGAGCACTGTGGGGAAGGGGCTGTCAGCTGGGCGAGCAGCGAAGGGTGCCGCGGCTTACGATTCTGGCTGTGAGTGAGGCAGCGGACTACGCGTTCCCGCACTCTGGCGAGGACGAATCCCGCCGTCTTGAGCTTTTGGAGCAACGTCTCGATCCCCTGACGAAACGACGCATTGGAAGCCTTGGAGTGAGCAAGGGCACGAGGTGCCTTGAGATCGGTGGCGGGCAAGGGTCGATCACTCGGTGGTTATCGGGTTTGGTGGGCCCGACCGGACACGTGATCGCCACCGACCTGCAGATGGGGTTTCTGAGCCGGATAGACGCTTCGAACGTCGAGGTCCTTCGACACGACATCCGCACCGACTCGTTCCCACCCGGCTCCTTCGATCTCATACACACACGAGCTGTGCTCATGCACATAACTCCCAGCGTGGATCTGCTCCAGCAGATCGCCACCTGGTTGGCTCCCGGAGGGTGGTTGCTGTTCGAGGAACCAGACTTCGGCATGTGGATCGGCGACGCCGACCTGGTATGGGCCACCTCCCCCCAGACGACCCAAGCCGCTTTCCCGAACTTGGCCCTCTCCCAGGGTCGATCTCTACTCCGCCAGATCCACCAGCTCGGGCTCACAGACATCGGTGCTGCCGCCGAGATCGACATCATCCAAGCCGGCACTGATCTTGCCGAGTTCTACAAGCTCAGCCAGGCCGCTCTCGCCCGCCCGAAGGTGCACGTTGGGGCCCTTAGCCCTGCTCATGCGACGGCACTCATCGACCGACCAGGCGAGGATGACTTCCTGTGCGGATGTTGCGTGGGAAGTGCCACCGGCCATCATCGCCTCCCCAGTGGTCAGCGGGTTATGTCGGGACCCCGAGTGGGTGCGCAACCGGGGACGCGAGTACGTCGCCGGGAAGGTGGCGCTGGACGACCAGCGGGTCTCCCCGGCCTACGCCGACCTGGCGGGCCTGCCGGCGCTGTACCTGCCGGTGGGGGAGCGCGACACGCTGCGCCGCGGAGTGGTCGCGCTGGCCGGGGCGGCGGCGCGGGCCGGCGTCGAGGTCACGCTGGAGCAGTGGCCGGGCATGGTGCGCGGCTGGCAGGGGCTGGTCTCCGCCGCGGTGCCCGAGGCGCTGGCGTAGTTCGCCCGGGTCCGGGAGTAACTCGCCGGGTTGCTCGGCGACGGACCGCCGGGCTAGCCGATCACGTCGATCGGCGTGCCGGCGGGGATGATCGAGAGCTGCGCCAGGTCGGCGTCGTGCAGCCGGATGCATCCGTGCGAGATGGCGGCACCGGTGGTGCCGATGAGCGAGTCGTCGTAGGAGTCGATCGGGCCGTGGATGCCGATGATGGCGTCGCCCGAGTTCTCCCAGTCGGTGATGGAGTCGGAGTGGTCCGACGTCACGAGCACGAAGGGGCCGTACCCGGGGCCGGGGGACGGGTACTGCATCGGCATGAAGTAGTGGCCGGTCGGGGTGGGGTCACCGGGCGCGCCGATGCCGGCCGGGAAGTCGAAGATCTGCGTGCCGCCGTCGAACACGAGAAGGTGCATGGTGCTGAGGTCGACCACGATGGAGTACGGGGTGCTCGACAGCGTGACGTCGCTCTGGTGCACCCAGATCGTCGAGCCGTTGGGGCGTTGGGCCAGGCGGACGTAGAGCCATCCCGGCTCGGTCGCGATCACGGGCAGGATTGAGGGATAGCCGTACCAGGTGCGGGGCACCGTCATGTCGGGGGCGGCCGCCTGCGGCGACGCATAGCCGGGGATGGAGCCGTTCGTCGTGGCGACGAGCGTGCTCGCCGCGGGCGCCGTCACCGCCGCGACGGCAGGGGCAGCCGGGACCGTGGTGGTGGTGGTCGTGACGGGATCGTGTGGCGCGGGAGGCGGCGGTGCGGCCGAGGGCGCGCTCGTGGCGACGCCGAAGGACAGCACGGCCAGGGCGCCGGTGCCCGCCACCAGCACACCCGCCCCCGCCGCCACCGTGATCCGCCGAAGCCCGCGACCCATCCGACCTCCGATGCGAGCAATGGTACCGGTGGGTGCGGGGCTGCCCGCCCCGTGGTGCGAGGATGCGGGTCATGGTCGATCGCCAGCGCATCTCCTCCGGCTCGCCCTTCGAGCCCACCATCGGCTTCAGCCGTGCGCTCCGGGCGGGGGACCGGGTGTTCGTGTCGGGGACGGGCCCGGTGGTGCCCGGGGGCGGCTGCCCCGACGACGCCGGTGCGCAGGCGCGGCGCTGCTTCGAGATCATCGAGGGCGCGCTGGCCGAGGCGGGCGCCGCGCTGTCCGACGTCGTGCGCACCCGGATGTACCTCACCTCGGCCCATGACGGTGCGGCCGTCGGCGCGGTGCACGGCGAGCTGCTCGGGCACGTGCGCCCGGCCGCCACCATGGTCGTGGTGGCCGGCCTGCTGGACCCCGCCTGGAAGGTGGAGATCGAGGCCGAGGCGGTGCTGCCCTAAGAGGCGAGCCCGGCCACGGTGGCGGCCACGATGTTGGTGCCCCGCAGGTCGCCGACGAGCCCCGATTCCATCCGGTTCATCACGTAACAGACCGCGAGCTCCGCGTCCTGGTCCATGATGATGACGGAGCCGCCGTAGCCGCCCCAGTAGCAGGCGCGGGGGCCGAGCGGCATGTCCGGCGGGTTGCTCAGCCCGTAGCCCATGCCGATGCGCTGCTGCACGCCGAGCACCTTGTCGATGCCGTCCGCCTGCACCTCGAAGATGGGATCGGTGCCCTCGGCCGAGAGGAGGCGGACGCCGCGGGCCTCGCCCCGGCCGGCGATGACGGACTGGACGGCCGCCACCGAGCGCGCGTTGCCCTGGCCGTTGGCGGCGGGGATCTCGGCGCGGCGCCACCACGCGTGGTGCGCCATGGTCGCATCGATGGGCGGGTTCATGAACGTCTTGAGCATGAGCTCGGAGACCTGGCCCGCCATGGCGTCCATGTCGATCGGAGCCGGCGGGATCACGTTCGAGACCCGGTGGTCCTCGCTGGCCGGGAGGCCGATGTGGAAGTCGGCCTCGAGCGGCTTGGCGACCTCTCGGTCGAAGAACTGACCGATCGTCTCGCCGGTGATGCGCCGCACGATCTCGCCGATGAGGTAGCCCTGGGTGACGGCGTGGTAGCCCGACCCGGTGCCGGGCTCCCACCACGGCGCCTGGGCGGCGAGCCGGCTCGTGCACAGGTCCCAGTCGGCGAGGTCCTCGGCCTGCAGCGGCTCGTCCCAGCCCGAGAGGCCGGCGGTGTGGCCCATGACGTGGCGCACCAGGACCCGCCCCTTGCCGTTGGCGGCGAACTCGGGCCAGTAGGTGGCGACGGGGGCACCGAAGTCGAGCTCGCCGCGGTCGTGCAGCATGAGGGCGACCAGGAACGTCATGGTCTTGGTCGTCGACCAGACGTTGGTGATGGTGTCGCGCTCCCAGGGCCGGGTCTTCTCGGCGTCGGCCCAGCCGCCCCAGATGTCGACGACCGGCTCACCGTGCAGGTACACGGCGACCGATGCCCCGAGGTCGGCGCCCGTGTCGATCTGATCGGCCAGCGTCGTGCGGACGGCGTCGAAACGCGGGTCGCAGCTTCCGTGCACCTCTGCCATGTGGCCCCCAATTGCGATCCACGGATCGCGGTCCGGTGTCTCTCGGTCAGCGCAACCTATTGACCGCGCCGGAGGTGCGCCAGTTGACCGCCAGGACCGGCCGGCGGCTGCGCCAGCCGGGCGCCTCGGGCACCCGGAGCAACCGGGGATGGCGATCGGTAACGTCGGTCCATGGACCAAGCGGGTGCGGTCGTGGTGGGGTCGGGGCCCAACGGCCTCGCCGCCGCGCTGACGCTGGCCCGAGCGGGGCACGGCGTCGAGGTGTTCGAGGGCGCACCGACGGTCGGGGGCGGGACGCGCACCGAGGCGCTGACGCTGGAGGGGTTCCGCCACGACGTCTGCTCGTCCGTGCACCCGACGTTGGTGGCCTCGCCCTTCTTCCGCTCCCTGGACCTGCCCGGAATGGGCGTGGTGCTGCGCCAGCCCGAGGTGGCCTTCGCCCATCCGCTGGGCGGGGGACGGGCGGCCGCCGCGTACCGGAGCCTCGAGGAGACGGCGTCGCACCTCGGCGGGGACGCGGCGGCCTACCGGGAGCTGGTCGGGCCGCTGGTGGAGTGGCTCGACCGTATCGTCCCCTACGTGCTCGGCCCCATGCGCAGCATCCCCCGGGACCCGCTGGTGCTGGCCCGGTTCGCCCGGGTCGGGGGGCCCTCGATGCGCCACGTCACCCGGCGCTTCAGCACCGACTCGGCGCGGGCGCTGCTGGCCGGCGCGGCGGCGCACTCCATGGAGCCGCTCACGGCGCCGTTGACGTCGGCCTTCGGGCTCCTGCTCACCGCTCTGGGCCACGGGGTCGGCTGGCCCGTGGTCGAGGGAGGGAGCGCGGCCATCACGCTGGGGCTGGCCTCCGAGGTGCGGCGCCTGGGCGGCGTGGTGCACACGGGCCGCTGGGTGACCTCGCTCTCCGAGCTCCCCCCGGCCCGTGCGGTGCTGCTCGACGTCACGCCGCGCCAATTCGTGGCGCTGGCCGGCCCGGGCCTGTCGAGGCGGGCGGCCCGGCCGTGGGCCCGTTTCCGGCCCGGCCCCGGCGCCTGCAAGGTCGACTGGGCGCTCGACGGCCCCGTGCCCTGGGGCGCCGAGGCGTGCCGGCGCACCGTGACCGTCCACGTGGGCGGCACCTTCGACGAGGTGGCGCGCTCGGAGGCGGCGGTGCGCGCCGGGCGGCATCCCGACCACCCCTTCGTCCTCGTGGCCCAGCCCGGCGTCGTCGATCCGACCCGGGCGCCGGTGGGGCAGCAGACGCTCTGGGGCTACTGCCACGTGCCCAACGGCTCGGACGTCGACATGAGCGAGCGCATGGAGGCGCAGATCGAGCGGTTCGCACCGGGCTTCCGCGACCGCGTGCTGGCCCGGACGGTACGGACGGCGGCTGACGCGGAGGCGCACAACCCCAATCTCCTGGGGGGCGACGTCAACGGTGGGGCGGCGACCCTCCGACAGACCGTGTTCCGGCCGGTGCCACGGTGGAACCCCTACCGGACGCCACTCGAGGGTGTGTATCTCTGCTCGGCCTCGACGCCGCCGGGCGGCGGCGTGCACGGCATGTGCGGGATGGCGGCGGCGGAGGTGGCGCTCCGGGAGCGGTTCTCCTGACGGCGGCGGTTGCGGTCGGCCGGTTCAGGCGGTGCAGTGACCGGTCAGGCGAGCCAGGAGGTACCACGCCTCGATCTCGTCGGCGACGCAGGCCTTGAACTCGCCCTGCGAGATCACGTAGCGCAGCCAGCAGGGGTGGATGCGGAGCGTGTGCGTGTGGGCCTCGGGCCCCGGCGCCACCTCGATGTTGTCGACCTCGCTGGTGAGCTCGTAGCGCCACGTGTCCTCGGGGTGCGACCGGTTGGCCGCGTCGATGAGCTGCACGACCATCCGCTCCGCTCGCTCGAGGCTGTCCGTCGTGAGGCTGTCCGTCATCGGCACTTCCCCTCGTGTGCTGCGTCGCCGACTACATCTTCACAACAGAATGCCGGTCACGGGGTGATGCCGTGGCGCAGCGGGGTTGCGATCGCGGTGCGGCTGCACCGCTCGCCCGCCCCAGTGGCACACCGCTACGGGCCCGCGCGCAGACCCCGGAAGGCCTCGGCGCGGGCCGGCAGCTCGAGGCGTCGGGTCAGCGTCACGGCCTCGAGCAGGCGGCGGTCGTGCGACACCAGCAGGAGCGTGCCCCCGAAGCCGTGGAGTGCCGACTCCAACTGCTCGATGGCCGGCAGGTCGAGGTGGTTCGTCGGCTCGTCGAGCACCAGGAAGTTGACGCCCGTCGCGGCGAACGCGGCCAGCTCGGCGCGCGTCCGCTCTCCCGGTGAGAGTGACGACGGCGGCCGCAGCACGGCGTGCGCACCCAAGCCGAACTTGGCCAACTGTGACCGGGCCCGGTCGAGGGGGAGCCCGGTGGCGGCGACGAAGGCGTCCGCCACACTGGTCGCGTCGCCGCAGGACCCGCCGGTCCTGGGCCAGCTCGCCGACGATGACGCTCGGTCCGATGTGCCGCGTGCCGGCCGTCAGCGGGAGGCGGCCCAGAATGGCCTCGACCAGCGTGGTCTTGCCGGACCCGTTGGGGCCGACCAGGGCGATCCGGTCCGCCCATGCGATGTCCACGCTCAGGGGCCCGAGGGTGAAGTCGCCCCGCCGCAGCACGGCCTCGGTGAGCCGGACCACCACGGCACCCGACCGCGTGGCCTCACTGATGGTGAAGCGCAGGTCCCAGCCCTCCCACGGCTTCTCGACCACCTCGAGCGACTCGAGCGCGCGCTCGGTGCGCCGCGCCTTCGAGGCCAGCTTCTCCGTCCGGTTGATGCGGAAGTCGCGCTGCGCCTTGTCGTTGTCACGGGGGTGCTTCTTCTCGCGGGCGACGCCGGACGTCGCCCATTGCCGTTCGCGCTGGGCCCGCCGGCGCAGCTCGGCGCGCTGGTCCTCGTAGGCCGCATAGGCCTCGGCGGCGTGGGCCCGGTCCGCCTCTCGCTCGGCCTGGTAGCCGGCCCAGCCGCCGCCGTAGGCGCGCCCCGTGCGGCGGCGCTCGTCCAGCTCGAGCACGTCGGTCACCGTGCGATCGAGGAAGGCGCGGTCGTGGGAGACGATGACCATGGCGCCCCGGCGGCGGGCGACCATGTCCTCCAGGCGGGACAACCCGTCGAAGTCGAGGTCGTTGGTCGGCTCGTCGAGCAGGGTGACGTCGAAGCGGGCGAGGAGGATGGCGGCCAGGGCGAGGCGGGCCGCCTGGCCCCCGGAGAGCGCCGCCGCCGGCTGCTCGACGAGGGAGGGCGGGAGGCCCACCTGCTCGAGGGTGGTGGTGAGGCGCGCCTCGAAGTCGCCGGCGGAGATCGACTCGTAGCGGGCGAGAGCCGTGGCGTAGCGGTCGTCCGCGCCCGGCTCGCCGGTCCCCAGCGCGGCCGCCGCCTCCGCCAGGCCGGCCTCCGCGGCGGCCACACCGGTGCGGCGGTACAGCGCGGCGCGGACGCTCTCGTCGGCCGAGGGCGCGTGCTCCTGGCTCAGGTAGCCCACGGTCGCGGTCGGCGGGTCGACGCGGACGTCGCCCTCGAGCGGCACGAGCAGGCCCGCCAGGATCTGCAGCAGCGTCGACTTGCCGACCCCGTTGGGGCCGACGACGCCCAGGCAGGTGGCCGGGCCCACGGTCAGGGACACGTCCTCGAGGACGGTGCGGCCACCGCGTTCGTGGTGGAGGTGGCTGGCGACGAGCGTCGCGGGTGGTGCGGTGAGGAAGGGCATGCGTGAGCTCCGGAGCGGATGTCGACGGTGGTCGCGGGTGACGAAGGCGGGCGCCGCATTGCGGCTGCCGGGCGCGTCGGGGGCTCTACCTCACGGCACCGATCCTACCGCCCCTGGACTTGGGGTGGGCGGAGCGGTGTTCAGTAGTGTCGTGCGGCCGGGAGGACGCGGACCGGTCCGGGGAGCATGCACAAGGGGGCAGGAATGCCGATCGCCATCACCGACGAGCACCAGGAGCTGGGGGCCACCGTTCGTGGCGTGCTCACGGCCCACGACTCCCTCGCCGCCAACCGGGCCCTGCTCGAGGCGAGCGCGGAGGTTCGGCCCTCCTACTGGCAGGAGATGGCCGACCTCGGCTGGCTCGGCATCCACCTGCCCGAGGAACACGGCGGCGCCGGTGCCGGCCTGAGCGAGCTCATCGTCGTGCTCGACGAGCTCGGGCGCCAGGTGGCCCCGGGGCCGTACCTCCCCACGGTGCTCGCCTCGGCCGTGATCGCGTGGTGCGGCAGCGACGAGCAGCGGGCCTACTTCCTGCCCGGGCTCGCCGACGGGAGCGTGGTGGCCGCGCTCGGGCTGGGGGGCTCGCTCACGTTGCGCGACGGGGTGCTCGACGGCGACGGCGGGATCGTCCTCGGCGGCGCCGGGGCGGACCTGTTGGTGCTCCGGGCCGGAGAGGACCTGGTGGCGCTCCCCCGGGGGGCCGAAGGCCTCACGCTGGGCGGGACGAAGGACCTCGACCCGTCGCGGCGCTCGGCACGGGTCACCGTGTCGTCCGTCGGGGTGCGTGACAACGACGTGCTGGCGGGCGCCGTGCCCCGGGCGCGCCCGCTGGCCCGCACGCTCGGGGCGGCCGAGGCGGTGGGCGTCATGGCGGCCTGCACGGACGCCGCGGTGGCCTATGCCAAGGAGCGGGTGCAGTTCGGACGGACCATCGGGACGTTCCAGGCCGTGAAGCACCATTGTGCGGACTTGCTGGTGGCGGCCGAGCTGGCCACGGCGGCGGTGTGGGACGCGGCACGGGCATCCAAGGACTCGGCCGACGAGTTCGACCTCGTCGCCGCCATGGCGGCCCAGCTCGCCTTCGGGCCCGCGGTGCACAGCGCCCAGATGAACATCCAGGTGCATGGCGGCATCGGGTTCACCTGGGAGCACGACGCCCATCTGTACCTGCGCCGTGCCCTCGTGCTCGACGGGCTGCTCGGCTCGCCCGACGACGCCGAGGACGTGACGGCGCACGCCGCCCGCGGGGTCACGCGTGAGGTCTCGCTGGACCTGCCCGTTTCGGCCGAGGCGATCCGGGCCGAGGTGCGGGCCGAGGCGGAGCGGATCGGCACGCTGGCGGGCGCCCAACAGCGCAAGGCGCTGGTGGAGGCGGGCCTGATGGTGCCGCACTGGCCCAAGCCCTGGGGCCGCGAGGCAGGCGCGGTCGAGCAGATCGTGATCGACGAGGAGCTCCGCGCCGCCGGGGTGAGGGTCCCCCCGCTCGGCATCACGGGGTGGAACATCATGACGGTGAACCAGTACGCCACGCCGGACCAGGTGGAGCGGTGGGTCTTCAAGACGCTCATGGGTGAGTACGTGTGGTGCCAGCTGTTCAGCGAGCCCGACGCCGGATCCGACGCGGCCGCCGTGAAGACGCGGGGAACGCGTGTCGACGGGGGATGGAAGGTCAGCGGGCAGAAGGTGTGGACGAGCGGAGCCCAGTACTGCCACCTCGGGCTGGCCACGGTGCGGACCGACCCCGACGCGGCGAAGCACGCCGGCATCACGACAATGGTGATCGACATGCACGCTCCCGGTGTCGAGGTGCGGCCGCTGCGCCAGATCACCGGCAACGCCGACTTCAACGAGGTGTTCTTCAACGACGTGTTCGTGCCGGACGACGACGTCGTCGGGACACCCGACGACGGCTGGACCGTGGCGCGCTCCACTCTGGGCAACGAGCGCGTCTCCATCGGTGGCGGCTCGGGCGGCATCTTCCCGGCGATGGACCTCCTGGCGCTGCTCAAGAGCGGGGGCGACCGTGTGCCCGGGGCATCGGCGCGCATCGGCGCCATCCTCGCCAAGGACCATGCTCTCAAGGTGCTCAACCTGCGCCGCGCGCAGCGGGCCGTGACCGGCACGGGCCCCGGGCCGGAGGGCAACGTGACGAAGCTGGTGCTCGCCGAGCACGGTCATGATCGGGCCCGGCTGCAGGCGGACCTGGTCGGCCCGGCCATCGCGTTCCTCGACGGCGCGGACGCCGTCGCCGGGTACACCGAGCTCGCGGCGCGGGCCATGTCGATCGCGGGCGGGACGTCGGAGATCACCCGCAACCAGATCGCCGAGCGCATCCTCGGGCTGCCCCGGGACCCGCTGGTCAAGTAGCGCCGCACGGGTTCGCCGGCCGGCGGGAGGCAAGCGACGCGATCGCAACCGTCCTGCCACGCCGGCATGACGCCGCGCGTTGTACCGTGCACCAGGGGCGCCGGTTGGGGGACCGGCATGAGGGGGGAGCAGTGCAGGCGAGCGTCCGGGCCGTCGAGACACGCAATGTGCCGACGGCGGGCGCCGCCCCTGCCACCCCGCCGCAGAGCGACCCGGTCACACCGCCACGCCGTCTGTCGGCGCGGACGATCGAGCTCGTCGGCCTGGCGCTGGCCATCGGCTTCGTCACCGCCGTCGCCCTGGGGCGAGACCTGTCCAACGACGAGTTCTGGCAGCTGGCGGCGGGCCAATGGATGATCGCCCACCACGCCATCATGGGGACGGACCCCTTCAGCTACACCGAGTCGCACCGCCGCTGGGTGACCGACGAATGGGGATCGGAGATCGCGCTGGCGGCGCTCTTCCGGGCCGTCGGGGCCACGGCCTACAACGTCTACGCCGTCGTGCTGGGCGGTCTCTGCCTGCTGTCCACCGCCGCCTACGCCCGCGCCCTCGGGGCGCGGGGCGGACGGGTGGCTGCCATCGTCATGCTGTTGGCCGTCGGCATCGCCGGGGTCGTGGCCGGCGACCGGGGCCTCGACTTCTCTCTCGTCTGGCTCCCGCTCGAGCTGCTCGTGCTGACGAAGGCACGGACGAACCCGCGCTGGCTGCTGTGGCTCCCGGTGCTGTGCGTGGCGTGGGTCAACACCCACGGATCGATCCTCATCGGGCTCCTCGTGCTCGGCCTGGAGCTCGGATGGTCGCTGGTGCCGGCCCGCTGGGCCGACCGCGTCGGCGGTGTGCGCCGGTCGCCGCACGCCGCTGCGCTGGCCCTGGCGCTGCTGGGCAGCGTGGCTGCCTCGTGCATCACTCCCTACGGGCCGGGCTTGCTGGCCTACGACATCGGGGTGGCGGGCAACTCGCAGATCGCGCGCTACATCGACGAGTGGAACTCCCCGAACTTCCACTCGTTCACGGTGCTCCTGGTCTATCTGGTGCCGCTGGCCGTCCTCGTCGCCTGCGTCCGCCGCCGGCGGATCCCGGTGCTCGAGGGCTCGCTGGCGGCGCTCCTCTTCGTCGAGGCGCTGCGGACCCAGCGCCTGGTGGTCTACCTGATGGTGGTGGCCGCGGGGCTGGCCGCCGGCCTTCCCGCCCGGCCGCCCTGGGGGACCCGGGCGCGCCGCTGGGCGGGCGGCGGGCTGGTGGTGGGCGCGATCTTCATCCTCGCCGCGCCCTCGGTCCCGGCGGGCACCGTGTCACCGACGGTCCCCGTGCAGGCCTTCGACTACCTCGGAGCACGGCACGGGCGCATCTTCACCGAGTACACGTGGGGCGACTACTCGATCGCCCGCCATCGCGCCACGTTCGCCGACGGGCGCACCGACCTCTTCGAGGGCGACGTCCTGACCGAGTTCTTCGCCGTGACGAACATGACCACCGACCCCGACCCGATCCTGTCGGCCGCCCACGTGTCCTATGTCGTGTGGGCACCGCACACCCCTCTGTCGCAGTACCTCTCCCACGACGCGCGGTGGGAGGTGGTGGACCGCTCGGCGGTCGCCGAGGTGTTCGCGCGACGCTGAGCCCCGCTCAGGGCAGGACCGCCTCCAGCCCCCGCACGTCGCCGTCCTCGTCGGACCAGGTCCGCACGGAGCCGTACCCGTGCCGCTCCAGGGCGGGGAGCAGGAGCTCGGCCTCGTCCCCGCCCAGCTCGAGGAGCAGCGCGCCGCCGGGAAGGAGGAAGCGAGGTGCCTCGTCGACGACGCGGCGCAGGAGGTCGGTGCCGTCGGGCCCCCCGTCGTAGTGCGCGGCATCCTCGAACCGGAGGGTGTCGCTCGGCAGCAGGTCCAGCGCGTCGGTGGGGACGTAGGGGACCACGGCCACCACGACGTCGGTCCGCCCCCGCAGGGCGTCGGGCACCGCGGCGAACAGGTCGCCGCGGTAGGCCTCGACGCCGTTGGCCCGGGCGCAGGCGACGGCGCGGGGGTCGAGGTCGGTGGCGACGATGCGGGCGGCCGGGCGCGCGGCGCGCAGCGTGGCGGCGATCGCCCCCGAGCCCGTGCAGAGGTCGATGGCCGCGCCGGTTTCGGGGAGGCGGGCGGCGGCGCGACGGGCGAGCGGCAGGCTCTGCCAGCGCGGGACGTACACCCCGACGTCGACCCGCACGCAGAGGTCGCCGAAGTCGGCTGCGGCCGGTGACCCAGGCCAGCGGCTCGCCGGTCAGGCGCCGTGCACCCAGTGACGCCAGCAGTGCGGCGTCACCGCCGGCCACCGTGGCGAGCTCGGCCGCCTCCTCGGCGGCGGCGACGCAGCCGGCGCGGGCGAGCCGGGCGGCCAGATCGGCCACGGCACCGGGAGCGGCCGGCGCGCTCAGTCGAGCATCGCCCCGGCGATGCGGGGGCCGGACTCGGCCTCTCCGCCGACCGCCTCGCCCTCGGTCGCCTCCCCGCTGTGCGCCGCCGGTGCGGGCGCGGCCCCGCGGTTGGGCAGGAAGAGCGTCGGGACGAACGCGATGAGGATGGCGCCGATGGACCACCAGAAGGTGTGGGCGAACGCCGCGGCGACCGGATCGGCGACCTGCGGCGGAAGCTTGACGGCGGACGAGATCACGCCGGCGCTGCCGCCCGCCTTGGCGGCGACCGGGCCCAGTTGGGCCACGATCTGGCGCTCCAGCACGACGGCGAAGAGGGCCGTGGCCACCGAGCCGCCGACCTGGCGCACGATGTTCATGGTCGTGGTGGCCTTGGGGATCTCGGCGTGGTTGAGGTTGAAGTAGGCGGCCGCCGTGACCGGCATCATGGTGAGGCCGAGGCCGAGGCCGCGGACGAAGAGGGTGACGGCCAGCAGCAGCTCGCTGGTCGACGTGGTGACGAAGGCGAAGGGGATCGTCGCGGCCGCCATGAGCAGGATGCCGAAGGGAACGATGCGGCGGGGCCCGTAGCGGTCGGTGAAGCTCCCGGCCCAGCGCATGATGCACGCCGCGCCGATGCCCTGGGGCGCCATGAGCAGCCCGGCCACCCACGCCTCCTGGCCGCGGGCGATCTGGTAGTAGAGCGGCAACAGGAACATGGACCCGAACAAGGTGGCGCCCAACACGAAGATGCAGACGTTGGCGATCGCGAAGGTGCGGTCCTTGAACAGGTGCAGTTCGAGCAGCGGGTTCTTGATGTGCAGCGCATGGAGGGCGAACCCGCTCATCAGGACGACACCGAGGACGAAGCTGACGACCACCGAGGCGCTGGTGAAGCTGCCGGTGGTGCCCACCTCGGACAGCGAGTACACGAGGGCGGCCAGGCCGGGGGACAGGAGGCAGAACCCGAGCGTGTCGAAGGAGGACTCGAAGCGCTCGTCGGTGTCCCACTTGGGCAGCCAACGGTGCGACAGGACCAGCGTCACGATGCCGATCGGCACGTTGATGTAGAAGATCCAGCGCCAGCTGTAGTTCGACACGATGAGGCCGCCGATGATGGGTCCCATGATGGGGCCCAGCACCATGGGCACGCCGATGATGCTCATGACCCGGCCCATCCGCTGCGGTCCCGCGGCGCGGGCCAGGATCGACTGGCCGACCGGGAGCAGCATGCCGCCGCCGATGCCCTGGAGGACCCGGAAGGCGATCAGCGAGTTCGCCGACCAGGCCACGCCGCACAGGCACGAGCCGACGATGAACAGGCTGAGCGACGTCACCCAGATCAACTTCGCCCCGAAGCGGTCGACCGCCCACCCGGTGATGGGGATGACCATGGCCAGGGCCAGCAGGTAGCCGGTGGCCACCCATTGGATCGTGGTCACCGAGACGTGGAAATCGCGTCCCAGCGTGGCCAGGGCGACCGCCACGATCGTCGTGTCGAGGATCGACATGATCGACCCCAGGACGACCACGGTGGAGGTCCGCCGGACCTCGGGCGTCAGGGTGAAGGCGTTGGCCGGGGAGCGTGCCATCGGGTTACTTCATAATACTCAAAGGTAGGGAGTTGTCAAAGAGTGCCGACGGTGGGAAAATCTGGCCATGGGACTGGCCGAGGACGCCTTCGAGCGCCTGCGCCGGGTCGCCTTCGAGGGCGAGCACGTCGAGCGCATGGCTGCCCTCGGCGTGCGCACGAAGCTCTCGCCCGGCGTGATCAAGACGTTGATGCGCCTGGCCAAGGCGGACGGGGTCTCCATGGGCGACATGGCCCGCGGCATCGGATGCGACCCCTCGTACATCACGGCGCTGGTCGACGACCTCGACGAGCGGGGCCTGGCCCGCCGGGAGCCGGCGCCCTATGACCGCCGGGTGAAGATCATCGTGCTGACCGACGCCGGCCGGGCGCTGGCGACGGAGATCGACGCCGTCCTGTCGGTGCCGCCGGCGGCCTTCGGGGCGCTCTCGCCGTCCGAGCTCCGCCAGCTGCGCGACCTGCTCGACAAGGTGCTCACGGCCGGGGACGAGGCGCCGGCCGCGACCAGCGCCGCGGCGGCCGAGAGCGGCGGCGTCTTCGTCGTAGGGCACCGCCGGCCCGGTAGCGTCGGCCTGATGACGGCGACGCGGCGGGAGAGCGCGCGCAGAGGTGTGGCGGGCCCGGTGGTGGGGAATGCGGGGTCGCCGTGCCGGCGGTGAGCGTGGAGCACCTCTCCAAGTCCTACGGGGACAGCGTCGCCGTGCGCGACGTCAGCTTCGAGGTGCAGAAGGGTGAGGTGTTCGCGCTGCTCGGTCCGAACGGGGCCGGCAAGACCACGACGGTCGAGATCCTCGAGGGGTTCCGGGAGCGGAGCGGCGGCCGGGTGCAGACGCTGGGCGTCGACCCGGCCGACCACAGCACGCAGCGCTGGTTGCGCACGCGCATCGGCGTCATCCTCCAGGAGCTGGCGGTCGAGCCGTACTACTCGGTGCGCCAGGTGCTGACCCGCAACGCCGGCTACTACCCGCACCCGCGACCGGTCGACGAGGTGATCGAGCTGATCGGGCTGGCGGAGAAGGCCGACGACCGGGTCAAGCGCCTCTCGGGCGGCCAGCAGCGCCGGCTGGACGTCGGCCTCGGGATCATCGGCAACCCCGAGCTCCTGTTCCTCGACGAGCCGACGACCGGCCTCGATCCCTCCGGGCGCCGCGAGACCTGGGACCTGATCCGGCTGCTGGCGTCGGAGGGCACGACGGTCCTGTTGACGACCCACTACATGGACGAGGTGGAGGCACTGGCCAACCGGGTGGCCGTCCTGTTCGGCCAGGAGATCGTCGCCAGCGGGACGCCGGCCTCCATCGGAGGGCGCGACCTCGGGGCGGTGACGATCCGCTTCCGCCTGCCCGACGGGGTCACGGTGGACTCGCTCCCGGTCCCGGCGCAGCCGACCGACGACGGCCGGGTCGAGATCCACACCGAGGACGAGGTCCGGGTGCTGCACGACCTCACCGGCTGGGCGCTGGCGGGCGGCCACGCGTTGGCGGGCCTGTCGGTGCTGCGCGTCTCCCTCGAGGACATCTACCTCGGCCTGACCCAGGGCGCGGCGGAACGGCGGGCGGAGGGATCGGAGACGGAGCGTGCAGATGGGGAGATGCGGCGGTGAGCACCACCGACGTGCCCGTCAAGGGGTCGTTCCGGGGCGTGAGCGACCTGCCGCTCGTGGCGCGCCAGGTGCGCTTCGAGCAGCTCTCGTTCTGGTTGAACCCGATCGGGGCGTTCCTGACCATCGGCTTCTCGTTGATCTTCATCGTGATCTTCGAGTCGACGTCGAGGCATTCCACCGTGGGCTATCTGGCGCACATCAACCTCGGCCAGTACTACATCCCGGCCTTCGCCGCCTACGGCATCATGGCCGCCTGCTTCAACATCCTGGCCATCAGCCTGGTGAACCGCCGGGAGATGGGACTGCTCAAGCGGCTGCGCCTCAGCCCGCTGCCCACCTGGATGCTGCTGGCCGCCATCTTCATCAACTCCATGATCATCGCCCTGATCCAGGTCGTGCTCGTGCTTGCTGCTGGGACGCTTCGGCTACGGCGTGCACGGGCCGCACGACGTCGGGACGTTCGTCCTCGTCCTCATCGTGGGCATGTTCAGCTTCACGGCCCTGGGGGTCGGGATCAGCACCGTGGTGCCCAATGCCGACGCCGCCGGCCCCATCGTGAGCCTGGTGTTCTTCATCCTCGTCGCGCTGTCGGGGCTCTACTTCCCGGTGAAGGCCGGTTCGGGGCTGGCGACCTTCACCGGCTTCTTCCCGATCCGCCACCTGATCGTCGGCATGGTCGACACGTTCAACGGCATCCCGGGCACGTCGCCCTGGAACGACATCCTGGTCATCGCGATCTGGGGCGTGGTCGGGGTCTTCGTCAGCCTCCGACGCTGGGACTGGTCGCCCAAGCGGGGGTGAGCGGGGCGGGCCACGGCCGCAGTGGACTAGAAGTTGGGCCGTGAGCACCGAGATCCCACCGGCGTCCTTCCGCCCCGGCGTCTACGCCGCCACCTCCCCGGAGCGTCCGGCCGTCATCACCTCGTCGGGCCAGGTGGTGACGTTCGGCGAGCTGGAGGCACGCTCGTGCCGGCTGGCGCAGGCCCTGTTCGCCCGGGGCCTGCGGCCCGGGGACCACGTGGCCGTGCTGCTGCCCAACGACCACCGGACCCACGAGGTGACGTTCGGGCTCCAGCGCTCCGGCCTGTACTACACGATGGTCAACACGCATCTCGCCGCCGACGAGGCGGCCTACATCGTCGGTGACTGTGGGGCCCGCACGCTCATCACGTCCTCCTCCCTCGCCCCGTTGGCCGCCGACCTGGTGGCGCTGACGCCCGGGGTCGGATTGCGGCTGATGACGGGCGGCCCGGTCGTGACGGGCCACGAGCCCTACGAGGAGTTCGTGGCGGGGTTCCCCGGCGGGCCGCTGACCGAGGAGGTCGAGGGCTCGCCCATGCTGTACTCGTCGGGCACGACCGGCCACCCGAAGGGGATCCGGCGCCCGCTCAGCGGTCTGCCCTTCGGGTCGGACGCCGTCCTGGCCCCGATGCTCGGAGGGATCATGGGGTTCGGCGAGGGGGACGTGTACCTCAGCCCGGCGCCCCTGTACCACTCCGCCCCGCTGGTCTGGTCGATGACGGCCATCCGCATGGGGGGCACGGCCGTGGTCATGGAGCACTTCGACCCCGAGACGTGCCTGGCGCTCGTCCAACGCCACCGGGTGACGCACGCCCAGTTCGTCCCCACCATGTTCGTCCGCATGCTCAAGCTCCCCGAGGACGTCCGGACGTCCTACGACGTGTCGTCGCTGCGCTCGGTCGTCCACGCCGCCGCCCCCTGCGCGCCCGAGGTCAAGCGCCGGATGATCGAGTGGTGGGGACCGGTGATCCACGAGTACTACTCGGGCACCGAGGGGATGGGCATGACCTGGATCACGTCGGAGGAGGCGCTGACCCATCCGGGCTCGGTGGGCCGGGCCATCTGGGGCCAGGTCCACGTCTGCGGCGACGACGGCGCGGAGCTGCCGCTCGGCGAGGACGGCGTGGTCTACTTCGGCGGCCGGGCCGACACGCCCAGCTTCGAGTACAACCACGACCCCGAGAAGACGCGCCAGACCTTCAACGCCCGGGGCTGGAGCACGCTGTGGGACGTCGGGCACCTCGATGCCGACGGCTACCTCTACCTGACGGACCGCAAGCTGTTCATGATCGTGTCGGGCGGCGTCAACATCTACCCCCAGGAGGTCGAGGACGTCCTGGTGCTGCACCCCGCCGTGGCCGACGTGGCCGTCTTCGGCGTGCCCGAGGCCGAGATGGGCGAAGAGGTCAAGGCGGTGGTCCAGCCCGCAGCCGGGCACGTCCCCGGGCCCGAGCTCGAGGCGGAGATCCTCGCCTTCTGCCGTGACCACCTGTCGCACTACAAGTGCCCGCGCTCGGTCGACTTCACCGACGCCCTGCCGCGCGGCGAGAACGGGAAGCTCTACAAGAAGGCGCTGCGCGAGGCCTACTGGGCCAGCTCGGCCCCGAGCACGACCTGAACCTCGGGGGGAGGCCGCACGTCGGCGTACCAGGCGAGTGCCAGGGCGACGACGGCACCGAAGAGCAGGACGTCGGTGATGCCGACGGCCGCGACCACCGGCCCGATGAGGAGGTTGCCGATCCCGACCGTGCCGCCGAAGCCCATCATCCACAGCGCCATCACCCGCCCGCGCACGTTCTCGTGCAGGCGCGCCTGCAGCGTCGTGTTCAGCGCCGTGATGAACGCGAAGTAGAACGCGCCCGTCACTGCGATGTTGACGTAGGCCGGCACCGGGCTGCGCTGGAGCGCGAAGGCGCACAGCGAGAGCGAGTAGCCGACGAGGCAGAGGCGCACCAGCAGGGGTTTCGACGTCGCGGCGAAGACCGTGCCGATGGAGATGGCGCCGGCCAGCGCGCCGGTGCCGAAGCAGGCGTAGAGGATGCCGTAGTCGGGCGACGTTGGAGAGGTTGATCCCGAGGTTGTGGGCCGCCACCACCGGCATCTGCCCGATGAAGGCGAGCGCCAGCAGGGAGAACAGGAACACCGTGACGAGGCAGCGGCCCACCACCTTGTCCTGGCGGGCCACCGTGATGCCGGCCGTCAGCTGGCGCCAGCGGCTGGCCTGCGTCGCCGGCTGGGGCACGGCCGGGAGGGTCACCATCAGCAGGGCCGCCACCACGAAGAGGTAGGTCACCGCGTTCCCGGCGAAGATCCAGGCCGGCCCGACCAGGGGGTAGAGGACGCCGCCGATGATCGGCCCGATGACGCGGGACGCGTTCATCTGGGCGGAGTTGAGCGAGATGGCCCCCGGCAGGTCCTCCTTGCCGACGAGGCCGGGGAGGACGGCCGAGTACGCCGGCCCGAACATGGCGCTGCCGGCCCCCACCATCAGGACCATGAGCACGAGCAGGACCTTCGAGGGGTGGGGGGAGAGGACGACCAGCGCCACACCGAGGGAGAAGACGAGCTGCTCGAGCGCCAGGATGATCAGCAGGCGCCGCCGGTCCACCTTGTCGGCCAGCAGGCCTCCCACCATGGGCAGCACCAGGGTCGGCCCGAGCTGGGCGAAGATGATGATCCCGACGAACGTGGCCGAGTGCGTGAGGTCGTAGGCATAGGCGCCCAGGACGACGTTCTGCATCCAGGTGCCGATGTTCGACGCGAAGGCGCCCAGGAACACGATGCGGAAGGTCCGGTGCGAGAGGGCGGCCCGGGCCGTGCCGCGCCGAGGGGGGAGCGGGGTGTCGCCGTCGACCAGGGCATCCTCGATCTCCTCCAGGGAGATCGCCGCCCTCGGTGCCCTCACCGCCGTCGTCGCGTTCGGGTCGCGTGTCTGACGGGGGCCCCACGGGCCCATGGTACGGGAGTCGTCCGCACGGCCGTCCTGGTCAGCGACGACCGGGGAGCAGGCGCTCCCGCACGCGACCACCACGCCGATGGGCACGTTGAGGACGGAGGCGGCGGTGCGCTACGGTGCGGCTGCTCCGGCCTCGGCCGGGGTGGCCCACGTTCAGCGAAGTCCGGTCGGAATCCGGCGCTGTCCCGCAATGGTGAGGCCCCCGCAGTGGGGGCGAGCCCAGCCGCCTGACGTGGGTCGACGCAACCAGTCCCTCGGAGGAAGGGCGGTTCGTTCGATGCCCGTCGGGTGTCGGAGCGGGCGCACTTCGTCCTCCGCAACCGATGGAGGATGACCAATGTTCACCAGGCCCGGGAGGATCCCCCTCCTGCTCTCGGCCACCCTGACCCTGCTGGGCGCCGCCGCTGTGCTCGTCCCGTCGGGAGCCGCGTCGGCGGCGCGGGCGTTCCCGTCACGGTGCACGCCGCCAACGGTGCCGTCGAGATCGCGGCCCGGCCCACCGCGATCGTGTCGCTGTCGCCGACGGCCACCGAGATGCTCTACGCCATCGGTGCCGGCAGCCAGGTCAAGGCGGTCGACCTCGACTCCGACTACCCGCCCGGCGTGCCGCGCACCCAGCTCGACGGCACCAACCCCAACGTGGAGGCGATCGCGTCCTACAAGCCCGACCTGGTGCTGGCCTCGGACGAGGCGACCAGCGTCGACACGCAGCTGCGCGCCCTCGGCATCACGGTCGTCAGCCTCCCGCCGGCCGCCGACCTGTCCCAGGAGTACGCGCAGTTCGCCGAGCTCGGCCGGCTCACCGGCCACGAGACAGCGGCCCGCGCCGAGGTGGGCACCATCAAGCACCAGATCGCGCGGATCGTGGCGTCGGTCCACCAAGCCGGCGCGCCACGAGACCTACTACTACGAGCTCGACCAGACGTACTACTCGGCGACCTCGAGCACGTTCATCGGGCAGCTGCTGGGCCTGCTCGGCCTGCACAGCATCGCCGACGCCGCCAAGGGCGCCGCCGCCAACGGCGGGTACCCGCAACTGAGCGGCGAGTTCATCCTCAAGGCCGATCCGGACTACATCCTGCTGGCCGACACGATCTGCTGCGGCCAGTCCGCGGCCACGGTCGCCGGGCGTCCCGGTTGGTCGGGCCTGGCGGCGGTCACGCACGGCCGCGTGCTCGGCCTCGACGACGACATCGCGTCGCGGTGGGGACCGCGCGTCGTGGACCTCCTCGCCGCGGTGGCGGCCGAGGTGAGGGCACATCCGGCGGGTGGGACGTCGTGACCGCGACCGTGCCCGCCCGCCCGAGCCGATGCCGCTGGTGCCCGACCTGCGCGGGCCGGGCGTGCGGCCACACCTGGGTCCCCATGGCGGTGGCGGCCGTGCTCATGGTCGCCGTCTCCCTCGTGGCGCTGTGCACGGGCCCCGTCGCGGTCTCGCCCTCGCAGGTCCTCGGGACGCTGCTGGCGCACGTGCCCCTGCTGCACTTCCACACCGGCACGCCCGCCATCGACCAGGCGATCGTGTGGCAGCTGCGGGCGCCGCGGGTGGTCCTGGCGGGGATGGTGGGTGCCATGCTGGCGGCAGGCGGCGCCTCCTACCAGGGGCTCTTCCGCAACCCGCTGGCGGACCCGTACCTGTTGGGCGTGGCCGCCGGCGCCGGCCTCGGGGCCACGGTCGAGATCGTCTACGGCGGCGACTCCTCGACCTTCCTCCCGATCTTCGCCTTCGTCGGGGGCTCCATGGCCGTCGCCGCGACCTACCTGATCGGGGTGGCCGGCGGGCGGCGCGCCTGGGGCCGCTCCATCGTGCTGGCCGGCGTCGCCGTGGCGGCGCTGCTGACCGCCATCCAGACCTACCTCCAGCAGCGGGACCAGGAGCAGATCCGCCAGATCTACAACTGGATCCTCGGCAGCTTCTCCGTGGCATCGTGGTCCGACGTGAGGCTGATCCTCCCCTACGTCGTGCTCAGCGGGGCCGTGCTGCTGGCCCACCGGCGCATGCTCGACGTGCTCCGGGTGGGGGAGGAGGAGGCGGGCACGCTCGGCATCCACCCGGCCCGCACGCGGCTCATCGTCGTGGCGGCCGCCACCCTGGGCACGGCGGCCGCCGTGTCGGTGAGCGGCCTCATCGGGTTCGTGGGGATCATCGTGGCCCACACGGTCCGGCTGACGTCGGGGGCCAGCTACCGCATCATCCTGCCGGTCGCCATGGTCGGCGGTGCGGCCTTCCTGATCGGCGCCGACCTCATCGCCCGGACCGCACAGGCGCCGGCCGAGATACCCATCGGCGTCGTCACCGCCACCGTCGGCGCGCCGTTCTTCCTCTTCGTCCTGGTGTCGCGGCGCGCCGGGCGCGGCATGGAGTCCTGATGGCGCGGCTCGGGACCGTCATACGGCTGGCGGAGCGCCGGGGTCGCCGCGGCGCGGGCGCACCCGACGCCGGCGCCATGGTGGAGCTCGACTCGGTGTCGGTGCGCTTCGAGGGCCGGGCTGCCGTCGACACGGTGACGGCGTCGGTGGGGCGGGGCGAGTGGGTGGGCCTCATCGGGGCGAACGGTGCCGGCAAGACCACCCTGCTCCGGGCGCTGGTCGGCCTGGTCGAGCACGAGGGCGAGGTGCGCATCGGGGGCACGGCCGACGCGCGCCATGGGCCGGCGCCTCCGCGCCCGCTGCGTCGCCTACGTGCCCCAGGCCCCGGAGCTGCCGGCGGACATGTCGGTGTTCGACTACACGTTGCTCGGGCGGACACCGCACATCGCGTACCTCGCGGTCGAGTCGGGCGACGACCTCGCCCACTGTGCACGCCTCCTCGAGCGCCTGGAGCTGGCCGAGCTCTCGCAGCGCCACCTCTCGACGCTGTCGGGGGGCGAGCGCCAGCGGGTGGTGCTGGCGCGGGCCCTGGCCCAGGAGGCACCGGTCCTCCTCATGGACGAGCCGACGAGCGCGCTGGACCTGGCGCACCGGGTGGAGGCCCTCGAGATCGTGGACGAGCTCCGGCACGAGTGGGGGTTGACCGTGGTCAGCGCCATGCACGACCTCACCCTGGCGGGCCAGTTCGCCGACCGGCTGCTCCTGCTCGCCAGCGGGTCGGTGGCGGCGTTCGGCGCCCCCGCCGCCGTGCTCGACGAAGGGGTGCTGGGGGAGGCGTTCGCCTGCTCCGTGCGCATCATCCGGACCGACGACGGCGAGCTCGTGGTCGCCCCCCGTCGCACCGCGCCGCGCCAGGATGGCTCGGCGCCGGTGCGGAGCGCGGGCGGCCTGGGGGACAAGGAGGCGCAGTGAGCGGAGACGCACGGGTGCCGCTGCCCGAGCCCGATCCACCGCCGGCGCGTCGGCGCGTCGACTCGGTGGTCGTCGTCAACACGGGCGACGGGAAGGGGAAGTCGACGGCCGCCTTCGGCGTGATGGGCCGGGGCTGGGCCAGGGGTTGGCGCGTCGGCGTCGTGCAATTCATGAAGAGCGGCGACTGGAAGGTGGGTGAGCAGAAGCTGGCCCGCCATCTCGGCGTGGACTGGTGGACGCTCGGGGACGGCTTCACCTGGGAGTCGAGCGACCTGGACGAGTCGGCGGCCAAGAACGTCCACGCCTGGGAGGTCGCCCGGGCCAAGCTGGCCTCGGGCGACTACGACCTGCTCATCCTCGACGAGCTCACCTACGTGGTGAATTACGGCTGGGTGCCGGCCGCCGAGGTGGTGCAGGGGATCCTCGGCCGCGCCCCGAAGACGAACGTCGTCGTCACCGGGCGCGACGCCCCGGTCGAGCTGGTCGAGATCGCGGACACCGTCACGGAGATGAGGATGGTGAAGCACGCGTACGAGCGGGGCGTCCGCGCCATGAAGGGCATCGAGTATTGAGCCCGTCCGAGCTGCACGTCTTCGGCGGGCTGCCCGCCCTCGCCGTCCTGGCCTGGCGCCTCGGCGCGCCGCTGTGGTGCGCCTCGACGGCGACGGTCGGCGGTGGCATCGGGCTGCGGGACTGGGTCCTCAACGCGCAGGTGCCGCCGGACTACGGGCGTCGGGACGTCGGGGCCCACGTGGCCGAGGTCGCCGGGTCCCTCGGGCTCCGTGGTGCCGGCGTCGGGATGCTCACCGCCGCCGAGGTGGCGGACGTGGCGAGGGCCGAGGACGGCGGCGTGCGGGTCGAGGCCACCGTCGGGCTCGACCGGCCCGTGTGGGCGGCCGCGCCCAGCGGAGGACGCAGTCGCGGCCGCACCCGGCACCGTCAACGTGGTGGCCTTCCTGCCCGTCCGTCACAGCGACGCTGCGCTGGCCAACATCTTGTGCACGGTCACCGAGGCCAAGGTGCAGGCGCTGCTCGATGGCGGCGTGGCCGGCACCGGCACCGCGTCGGACGCCGTGACCGTGCTCTGCCCCGCCACGGGGCCGGCGGAGCCGTTCGGGGGGCCACGCTCCGCCTACGGGTCCCGGGTGGCCCGCGCCGTCCACGCCGCCGTCGGCTCCGGCATGGCGCGCCCGTGATCACCCTCGTGCTCGGTGGCACGCGCTCGGGCAAGTCGGCGGTGGCCGAGGACCTGGCGGCCCGCCACGGCCCGCCCGTGACCTACGTCGCCACCATGGTCCCCGCCGGTGACGCCGACCTCGAGGCGCGCGTCGCGGCGCACCGCCGGCGGCGCGACCCGGCCTGGTCGACCGTCGACGCCGGCGACGACCTGGCCGGCCTGCTGGCCACCCTGCCGGGGACCGTCCTGGTGGACTCGCTCGGGCCCTGGGTGGCGCGCGCCCTGACCCGCCCGGACGGGGGAGCGGACGGACAGTCGCTGTGCGCCGCCCTGCGCGGGCGGACGGGGGACACCGTATTGGTCTCCGACGAGGTCGGGCTGGCGGTGCACCCGAGCACCGAGGACGGGCGCCGCTTCCAGGATGCGCTCGGCGCGGTCAACCACGCCGTGTCCGCCGCGGCCGACCGCGCCTACCTGGTCGTGGCGGGGCGCGCGCTGGCGCTCCCGGCGACGGGGTCGCTCCGGTGAGGCGGGCGCTCTCCTTCCTCACCGTGCTCGGGCGGGCCGCCGAGCCGAACGAGCGCACGCTGTCGTGGTTCCCCCTCGTGGGCGTCGCCGTCGGCGCGGTGGTCGGCACGTCGTGGTGGCTGGCGGCCCGCGTCTGGCCGGCCGCGCTCGCCGCGGTGGTGGCGGTGGCCGTGGACGCCGCGGTCACGGGCTGCCTGCACCTCGACGGCCTGGCCGACGCCGCCGACGGCCTGCTCCCGCCGGTGGGCCGGACGCGGCGGCTCGAGATCATGGCCGACCCGCGGATCGGGGCGTTCGGTGCCGTCGTCCTCGTCCTGGTGCTGGCCCTGCGGGTGACGGCGCTGGCCGTCACGGTCGCCCGGCCGTTGGTGATCGTCGGGCTGTGGTGCGGGTCCCGCACGATGATGGGGGTGGTGGCGCGCACCCTGCCCTACGCCCAGCCCGACGGCGGGACGGCGACGGCCTTCGTGGGGGACCATTCAGCCGCCTCGCGCTACGGCGTCGCCGCCTACGGCCTGGGCCTCGCCTTCGCCCTCGCGGCCGTGGGCGCCGGGAGCCGGGGCCTCGTCGTGGTCGGTGCCGAGGTGGTGGCGATGATCGGCGTCGTCTGGTTCGCGCTGCGCCGCGTCGGTGGCTACACCGGCGACGTCCTGGGGGCGATGGGCGTCATCGGGGAGACGGTCGGCCTGCTGGCCCTGGTGGCGCGGTGACGCGCCGGCGGGGCGTGCCCCGCCCGCTCGGTGCCGCGGCCGGCCTGGCGTTGGACCGCCTGCTGCCCGAGCCACCGTCGGCGCTGCACCCGGTCGTCCTCTTCGCGTTCCTCATGACCGGGCTGGAGCGGCGGATCCATCGCGACGCCAGGGGGGCGGGCCTGCTGCACGCCCTCGTCGGCGTCGCGCTCGGGGTGGGGGCGGGCGCGGTCGTGCGCTCCACCGCGCTGGCGACGACGTCCGCCGTGGCCGGGCGCGCCCTCGCCGGCACCGCGGGCGAGGTGGGTCATGCCCTCGAGGCGCGCGACGTGGACGCGGCGCGGCGGATGCTGCCGTCGCTCGTCGGGCGCGACCCGAGCGGGCTGGGGGCGGGCGAGATCGCCCGGGCCGTCGTCGAGTCGGTGGCCGAGAACACGGTCGACGCCGTCGTGGCGCCCGCCTTCTGGGGCGCCCTGGCCGGTGCGCCCGGCGCGCTCGGCTACCGGTCCGTCAACACCCTCGACTCCATGGTCGGCCACCGCTCGGCGCGCTACGCCAACTACGGGTGGGCCAGCGCGCGCCTCGATGACGTCGTGGCCTGGGTGCCGGCCCGGCTCACCGCCGCGCTCGTGGCGCTGGTCCGGCCGCGCGCCGCCCCGGCCGTGTGGGCTGCGGTGCGACGCCAGGCGCCGGCGCATCCCTCCCCGAACGCCGGCGTGGCGGAGGCCGCGTTCGCCGCCGCGCTCGGGCTGCGGCTCGGCGGGGTGAGCCGCTACGGCGACCGGGTGGAGGAGCGGCCGCACCTCGGGTCGGGCCGGCCCCCGGTCGTGGGGGACATCGCCGCCGCCGTCCGGCTCTCGGGCGACGTCAGCGCCGCGTTCGCCGGCGGGTTGGCGCTGATCGGGTGCGCGCGCTGGTGGTGGACGCGGTGACGCTGCCACCCCCGGGCCCCCATGGCGGCGACGGCGCCGTCGTGGCCCGCGCGCTCGGGTTCGATCCCGCGTCGGTGCTCGACCTCTCCCTGTCGTTGAACCCGCTCGCTCCGGACCCGGCGCCCGTCCTCGCCCGCCACCTGGCCGCGCTGCGCGCCTACCCCGACCCCGACGGCGCCACGGAGGCGCTCGCCCGGGCGATCGGCGTCGACCCGGAGCGGCTGTTGCTGACCAACGGCGGCGCCGAGGCCATCGCGCTGGTCGCCGCCGAGATCGGCGGACGGGTGGACGAGCCCGAGTTCGGGCTGCACCCGCGGCGGGGCGGACCGCGGTGGCGCTCCAACCCGCACAGCCCGAGCGGCCTGCTGGCCCGGGCCGACGAGCGGGCGGACGTCTGGGACGAGGCCTTCTTCCAACTGGCGACGGGCCGGTGGACGCGGGGCGACGGCGCCGTGGTGGTGGGGTCGCTGACGAAGTTGCTGGCGTGCCCCGGACTGCGCCTCGGCTACGTGCTGGCCGACCCCACCCTGGTGGCGCGCTGTCGCGCCCGTCAGCCGGCGTGGTCGGTGGGGGGCCTGGCCGCGGCCGCGCTGCCCGAGCTGCTCGAGGCCGCCGACCTCCCGGGCTGGTGCGCCGGCCTGGCCCGGCTCCGGGGCGCGCTCGACGGACCTGTTGGCGTCGCACGGACTGCCCACCCGACGCTCCGACGCCAACTGGGTGCTGGTCGACCGGGGCGGGCTGCGCGAGGCCCTGGCGCCCCAGGGCGTCGTCGTGCGTGACTGCGCCAGCTTCGGCCTGCCCGATGTGACGCGGGTCGCCGTGCCGTCCGCCGAGGGGCTCGAGCGACTGGCGGCCGCACTGGCGGCGGCCGCGCTCCCGGAGCCCGTGGCGTGAGCTGGCGCCGGCCCGTCCCGCTCGTCGGGGACACCACCTCGGCGCTGGCCCGCCGGGAGTCGCCGCGGGCCTGGGCCTTCGGCGAGGAGGAACGGGAGGCCTTCTACGCCGCCGTGCTCGGCCGGCGCGACATCCGGCGCTTCCGGCCCGACGACATCGAGCCGGACGTGCTCGAGCGCATCCTGGGCGCGGCGCACGCGGCGCCGTCGGTGGGGCACTCGCAACCCTGGCGCTTCGTCGTCGTCCGCGACGCCGCCACCCGCGACCGCGCCGCGCTGATGGCCGACCGGGAGTGGCACCGCCAGGCGGCCAGCCTGGCCGACCGGTCGGGGCGCCAGATGCTCGACCTGCAGCTGCACGGCATCCGCGACGCCCCGCTCGGCATCGTGGTCTGCTGTGACCGGCGGACGAAGGCGCAGGGCGTGCTCGGGCGCGCCACCTACGTCGACGCCGACCTGTGGTCGTGCGCGTGCGCCATCGAGAACCTGTGGCTGGCGGCCCGGGTCGAGGGGGTCGGCACCGGGTGGGTGACGCTGTTCCGACCCGACGAGCTGGCCGCGCTGATCGGGCTGCCCCCGGGCGTCGAGACGCTCGGGTGGCTGTGCCTCGGCTGGCCCGACGAGCGTCCCCCCGAGCCCGGGCTCGAGCGGGCGGGCTGGTCGGCCCGCCAGCCGCTGTCCGACGTCGTGCTGTGGGACCGCTGGCACGAGCACGGCGAGGGCCCGCCCCCGCCGCCGTCGCACCTCCAGGCGCCGGCGCCGGCGTCGGTCGTCGGCGCCCGCGACGCGGCGGACGAGCTGCTCACGCCCCCCGGCTCCCTCGGCGTGCTCGACCGGGCCGCCGACCGCATGGCCGCGCTCGGGCTCGGGCCCGGCGCACCCGTGACCGCGGTCATCGCCGCGGCCGGGCATCCGGTGACGGGCCACGGCGTGTCCACCTACGACGACGGGGTGACCCGCGAGGTGCTCGAGGCGACGGTGGCGGGGGAGTCACTCGGCGCCGTGGCGGCCCGGCTGGTGGGGGCGGAACTGATCGCGGTCGACGCCGGCGTGCCGGGAGACCCCGTCGCCGGCGCTCTCTCGTGTCGTCCCGCCGGCGGGCGCGGCGACCTCGTGTCGGCCGATGCGCTGGAACGGGCAGACGCCGAGCAGATGGTCGGCGCGGGCCGGGCGCAGGGTCGAGCCCTGGGCGGCCGGCTGGTCGCCCTCGGTGAGGTGGGCATCGGGAACACCACGGTCGCGTCGGCGCTGGTGGCGTCCCGGCTCGGGCTTGCGGTGGAGGAGGCGGTGGGCCTGGGGGCCGGCGGGGACTCGGCGACGCTCGGCCGCAAGCGGGCCGCGGTGACGGCGGCGCTGGCGCGGGCGGCGTCGGCCCACGCCGACCTCGAGGACCCGCTGGTCGCGCTGGCCGCGCTCGGTGGCCCCGAGATCGCCTACCTGTGCGGGGTGGTGCTCGGCGCGGCCGAGGCCGGTTCGCTGGTGGTGCTCGACGGCCTCGTCACCGGCGCCGCCGCGCTGGTGGCCGTCGCGCTCGAGCCCGCGGTGGCGGCCCACCTCGTGGCGGGCCAGGAGAGCCGCGAGCAGGCGCACCGGGCGGTCAACACCTCCCTCGGGCTCGAGCCGCTGCTCGCGCTGCGCCTGCGGGCCGGCGAGGGCGTCGGCGCCCTGCTGGCGGTGCAGCTCCTGCAGACGGCGGCCGGGGTCCGCGCCGAGACGGGCCGGGTGCACGACTGACGAGGTCTCTGCCTGAGGCCGTCGGTCGCTATCGCCGCATCGGGGTGGGCCCGTAGGCCGGGTGGGTGGTGCAATTCGGGCATCTCGGGGCCGGCCCTCGGAGAGTCACGGTCGATTGGGCGAGGAGCTTGCGTCATGTTCGCAAGGCCCATGATGAAGACGGTCGTGGAGTACCTCCCGGCGGGCAATGGAGGTGGGCCGGTTGACGTACACGCAGGCAACGCTGCGACCGACTTGCCTCCAGGTTGGAGACAACCTTCGTAGGTGGTCAGGACGGTCACCGGGAATCGGTTGGCACCCGGTGCGAGCCGGATCGAGGGTGGACACGCGATCAGTGTGCTGGTGGCCTGGTAGGCGTACCGACGGCCCTTGAGGCCTACCTGTAACCAGCCATTCTGGGCGCAGCTCTCGACCGTGATCGGTCCGGAGGTCGTATTGGTGAGTACGACCGTCCCCTTGATGGGTTGCCCGGCGACGACACGACTGTGGTGCAGCGCAACGCGCACCTCGATGGGCGCCGACGAGGACCCGCTCGCCCCGGCGACGCCGCCCCAGCCCGCGAGGAGCGCCATGCCGACCAGAGCCGCCCGACAGACGTGCACCTGGTCATCATGGCCCCGAACTGACCACCTGTCAGCGCGGTGAGGGTGCCCTCGTACGTCGGGGTGGTTCCGCTCTCTGCCCGGTACCCTCTCGAAGTGGTGGAGCAAGATCTTGATCGGGCTCTGACGCTCGAACCATCTGGAGCAGGCAGGTGGAGCGCGGTCGCTGATCCCAACTACGAGTCCGCGAACGGCATGTTCGGCGGATGGACGACTGCCGTCGCATTGCGAGCGGTCACGAGGAGCGCCGCCGGGGACGCCGAGCCGTCGGTCGTCAACGTCAACTTCATCGCCAAGATCGAGCCGGGAACCACACTGATCATCCAGACACGCAAAGCCGGAGGAAGTCGTGCCGTCAGCCACTGGATGGCGGAGTTGATGTCCGCCGACGACGACGCAACAGTGGCCAGCGCCTCGGTCGTGCTCGCCGAGCGACGACCTTCTGACGAGCACTCCGACGTGCACGCCCCGGTCGCACCGGATCCCGACACGCTCGAATTGGTCCATCCGGCCCCGGGCACGGCGGGTGAGCGATGTGCGATGCGTCCGATCGAGGGTTTCCCTCCGTTCGGCCGCACCACGACCTATTCCACGGCCTGGGTGAAGGAGGTCAGTGGTCGGCCGGTCGATCACCTCCAGTTGGCCTTTCTCTCCGATCTCCGGCCTCCCCGATCCTTCTACTGGAGCGATGGTGTCCGTCCCAGCGCCACGCTCGCACTCTCCGTGTACTTCCACGCCACCCAGGAGGAACTGGGAGAAGTCGGTGACGACTATCTCCTGAGCGAGGCGTTCGGTACCCGCGGCGCGCGGTCGACCTCCGAAGAGCACCTTCGCTTGTGGAGCCGGGGCGGAGCCCTCCTGAGCTCGTCGGTCCAGATGGCCTGGTATCGCTGAGCACACATCGAACCCGGGCCCGTTTCGGCCGTCGCCAGCCGTTCCCTGACACTGGTGTCAGGTTCCGCGCTAGCCTCTAGCCATGGCACTGCCCCGGATCATCAGCGTCGACGACCACGTCGTCGAGCCACCGCACGTGTGGCAGACCTGGCTCCCCGAGAAGTGGCGGGCCCGCGGCCCCCGGGTCGAGCGCAAGCGCTGGGGCGCCTTCAAGCACCTCTCGGGGGCGAAATACGACATGCACGAGGACCAAGACGGCGAGTGGGGCGACGCCTGGTACTACGACGACGAGCTCATCTATGTCCAAAAGAAGTTCGTGGCCATCCCCCGGGCCTCGGTCAGCAGAGGACGACAAAGGCGACCTCGTCTTCGACCGCACCCAGATGACCATGACGGCCACCACCTACGACGAGATGCGCCCGGGCTGCTTCGACCGCGACGAGCGGGTCAAGGACCTGGCCCTCAACTACACCGACGGCTCGCTGCCCTTCCCGACCTTCCCGCGCTTTTGCGGCCAGACCTTCTACGAGAACCCCGACCAAGAGCTGGGCCTGGCCTGTGTGCGGGCCAACAACGACTGGATGGTCGAGGAGTGGTGCGCCCCCTCTTCGGGTTACAACATCCCGCTGTGCCTCATCCCGCTGTGGGACGCCGAGTCGGCCGCCGCCGAGACCAGGCGCAACGCCGAGCGCGGCGTGCGCGCCATCGCGTTCTCCGAGATCCCGACCCGCCTCGGGCTCCCCTCCATCAACACGGACTACTGGGACCCGCTGTGGGCGGTCTGCAACGACTACGGGGTCACGGTGTGCATGCACGTGGGCTCGTCCTCGACCAACCCGGTCGCCTCGCCGGACTCCCAGGCCGCCGTCGGGGTGACGCTGGGGTTCAACAACGCCATGGCGTCGCTGGCCGACTGGCTCTTCTCGGGCAACCTGATCCGCTTCCCCAAACTCAAGTTGGCCTACTCGGAGGGCCAGATCGGCTGGATCCCCTACGTCTTAGAGCGCGCCGACACCGTCTGGGAGATGCACGACTCGTGGACCCACGCCAAGGACCGCCTCGACGTGCCGCCGTCCACGCAGTACTACGGGCGCATCTTCGGCTGCTTCACCGCGGACCGCCACGGCCTGCGCTCCCTCGAAGAGGTGGGCGAGGACAACATCTGCTTCGAGACCGACTACCCGCACACCGACACCACCTGGCCCTACTCGGAGGCCTACATCGAGAAGCTCTGTGCGGGCCTCGACGAGCAGACGGCCTACAAGATCCTGCGCGGCAACGCCATCAAGATGCTGGACCTCGACCGGGTCTGAGGGCGATCTCGGCCCGACCCCAGGGTCCATGACGAGGTTGAGAGGTTAAGAGCGGAGACGAAATTCCCGATACCGACGCGCGGTGAGTGTCGAGACGGACATCCCAACGCCCGCAGCCGGGATACTCGGAGTCAGCGTCGTCAACCGGTGGCGGGCGTGGCGCGATGCGCCGCTGTCCGGGTGGAAGTGCTTCCTTGGGTGGTGCCTGGCCACGACGCTTCTCTTGGGGCTCACAAGCTTCCTCGGGGGGCCCTCATCCGTCGACGCCTCCGAGTCCACCTACGCCACGTGGGCAATCGAGCACGGGCAGTTCGCGTGCGCATTCCCCTCGGTGGCTGTGCCCGGAGAACCAGAGATCGTCCCGGTGTACCCACTCATCTCAGGCGCCGTCGCCGCTGCGCTCCGGATCGGCGACAGCGTCCCCTATCCGCTGCGGGGCTCGCAGCTGGGGCGCGGCTGCGACGCTCAGTACGCGCCCGTCGACCGCTGGACCGTGCGCACGGGCTCGCAGGTCCCGACGCTCGACATCGGGTACGTCGGATGGCTGGTGCTCCTGGCCGGCCTCGTGGCCTGGCTTCGCGCAGCAGGGCGGGGCCGCACCGGCTGGGAGCCTGTCGCCGTCGTCTTCGTGGCCGTGTTACCGCCGGTTTGGCTCTGCCTCCAGGTCTTCTTTCACCCGCAAGACCTCGTCGCGCTGGGCCTCGCGCTCGTCGCGCTGGCCGCCGGGCTACGCGGACGATGGCTCCTGGCTGGCGTACTGATTGCGGGGGCGGTGCTCTCCCAGCAGTTCGCGCTCTTGGTGGCCGCACCGCTCATCGTCCTGGCGCCGCCGGGTGGCCGGGTGCGCTTCGTGTCTGCGGCGGTCGCCACGGCGCTGGCGATCGTCACGCCCCTGCTCGTAGTCAGCTCAGGCACGGCCGTGCATGCGCTGACGCTCGGTTCGGGGAGCGGTCCCTTCTATCACACGGCGATCTTCGGAGAGCTGGGGCTGGCCGGCACACGGTTGCTCCTCATCACGCGTATCGTGCCGATCTTTCTCTCCTTGGCATTGGCGTGGTGGGCGCGACGCCGGTTCGGCCGCCAAGCCTTGTGGCGTCCCGACGCGCTCCTCTCGCTCACGGCCCTCTGCCTTGGACTGCGTGCGCTGTTCGACCCCAACTTCTTGCCCTACTACCTGATGGGGCTCTCGGTCCTGCTCGTCCTGCTCGACGTGCAGCGCGGTCGCATCCGAGGATCGCTGGCGGCGTGGTTGGCTGTCGGAGCCTTGCTCACCAACGTCTGGTCCGTCTCGCCCCTGTCTCGGGTTGGCTGGGGACCCACAGTCCAGCAGGTTCTCCCTCTCGTCATCGCAGCGTGTGCTCTGGTGGTCATCACCACTTCCCTTGCCGTCGGCGCGTCGAGGTGGAACGTCGTGCTCGGCGTGTTGGTGGTCGCAGCCGCCGTGGCGAAATGGAAGGTCGGGCACGACCCCATCGAACTGCAGACGTGGATCTGGCAGGTCGCCCTGGTCGGAACGGGTCTCGCGCTGGCCGCCGGACCACTGCGATCTTTGGCGCCCGTCGATTCAGATGAACGCGGTTCGGTGCTCGACGCCGCGGAACTGCGTCGCGTGTGAATCGTACGAAGCCGGGACAGACGACTCGAGTTCTCGTCCCACCAATCCAGGACAGAGCGCGCGCCCGAGCCGTTTCGTTCGGTCGCGACCCGTCCCGATTGGTCCGCGGGATGTACGGGCTTCACCGGGCCGACGCATTTCGGATGGACCCGAGTCACGGCGCGTCCCCGGACATCACCCATCCGCCGCCAGGCACGCAGCGACGGTGACGTAGGCACGAAGTCCGAACGAGTGTTTGGTCAGATCCTCTGGCGGAAACCGATCACTCTCGGCGCGGTCATCGGTGCGCGGTGGGGAGGGTCCGCGATCTCGACAACGCGGGTGCGTAGCGTTGTGTGGCATGGGTGAAGCGCAGCCGTGCCCTAGGTGTGGCGCTCCCGAAATGTCTCACGTGATCACTGAAGGCGTTGTTCGGGACTCGGACGGAAACCTCTATCGGGACATTCAGTTCTGCCGGATGGTGAGTTGCAGCGGGATGCTCTACGGCGTGCGAGCGGACGGGTCGCTGGTCGACGTGGAAGTGGTCGAGGCGGAATACCGCGACGTGGAGGGCTAGGTCACAGCCGGCGGGCGCGCCAGAGGGAAGCTCGGCCTCAGCTCTGAGCTCGCAACGAAACTGAGGCGACGCCCGCGGCTCCCGCCGCATCTCTACACTCCGAGGTATCCGGACTCCCCAGCCGTCGCCAGGCTCAAGGCGGCCCTGCTTTCGTCCGATGTGGAGCTGTAGGCACCGGCCGCGGGACGCAATGTCAAGGAGACGAGATGACGCACACGGATCGTAGCGAGCTCGCCGTCCGCGTCGCGGGTCTCGTCGTCGACCCGGGGCCTGCTGGAGCCACTCGTTGGCGAGCTGACTTCATGGCGAGGCGGAATCAATGAGCAACGCTCCGCTCTACCGTCTGAGGACGTCGATGCTGCGGACAGGCAATCGACTGGGGTCCGGTGTTGGGGCTGGCCCTGATCCTTGCCCCATGGTTCCTGATCGCTTGGCTGATCTGGATGTGGGCGTGACCGGCGCCCGCGCCCGCATCTCCTAGTCTCCCGGGACCGGAGGTCACAACTCGATGACGGTGGACGCCTTGATGTCTCGAGACGAGGACCCGACCAGCACCTCGTAGCGACCGGGGTCCGAGCGCCATCCGTGCGTGTCGTCGTCCCAGTAGCGGGTGGCCGCAGAGCCGAGCTCCACCTCGACCGTCTCCCGCTGGCCGGCCTCCACCCGGACCTTCACGAACCCCACCAGCTCCCGGTCGGGCCGGGGCAGGCGGGGCTCGAGCGCCCGCACGTACACCTGCACCACCTCGGTGCCTCGCCGCGCCCCCTCGTTGTGCAGCCGGACGCGCACCCGCTCCGGCGTCACGGTGACCTCCTCGTAGGAGATCTCCCCGTAGGACAGGCCGTGCCCGAACGCGAACAGGGGAGCGACGCCGGCCGTCTCGTAGTGTCGGTAGCCCACGAACACGCCCTCCTCGTAGGACACCGTGCCGTCCTCACCTGGATAGCGCCGCCGGTCCCCTCCGGTGGGCCCGTCCTCGACCCGGGCGGGAAAGGTGATCGGCAGCCGGCCGCTCGGCTCCGCTGCTCCGACGAGGATGTCCGCCAGCGCGTCGGCACCCTCCTCGCCCGGGTACCACGTCATGAGCACGGCGCCGGCGCGCTCGGCCCAGGGCATCTCGACCGGCGAGCCCGCGTTGACGACCACCACCGTGCGCGGGTTGGACGCCAGCACCGCCTCCACCAGTTCGCGCTGGCGGCCGGGCAGGGAGAGGTCGGGCCGGTCGTGGCCCTCGGACTCCCACTGGCCGTTCGACCCCACCACGACCACGGCCAGGTTCGCCTCCCTCGCCGCCGCCACGGCGCGCGCGAGCTCGTCGCCCACCTCCGGCCGGCCCGCGCCGATGCGGGCGCCGAGGATGGGGGAGGAGGCCGAGCGGGGCCACACCTCCACCGCGAGCTGGTAGGGCCGACCCGCCTCGAGCTCGCACTCCGCCTCGACCGGTTGACTGCCCGCCCCGTAGAAGCCCTCGCCCCGCACCGGCTCGGTGTTGTCGACGACGACGGCGCCGTCGACGCGCAGCACCGAGCGCCCCGCGCTCTCGAGCCCCAGGCGCCAGCGTCCCGACACGTCGGGCGTGAACGTCCCGCCGATCCGGACCGAGCACCTCCCGACGACCAGGCCGGGCTGCGGTGGCCCGATCCACAGCACCCGCGCCGAGTGGGCCGCCTCGGTCGCGACAGGTTCACCCGACGGCTCCGCCCGGTCGAAGTACTCGACCTCGAAGGCCTCGCCGTCGAGCAGCCGCAGGTCGATCGCCGGCAGCCCGCGGTCGATGCGGCAGCCCACCTCGTACGAAATGATGGCGTCCGGGAGGCGCTCCGACAACGCGTCGGCCACGCTCCGGCGCCGGTGCGGCGTCACCTCGGAGCTGCCCCCGCCCATCGCCAGCTGGCTCGCGTTGGGGCCGATCACGGCTACGCGGGAGACCGGGCCCGTGAGAGGCAGCAGCCCGTCGTTGACGAGCAGGACCGTGCCCTCGGCCGCCACCTCGCGGGCCACCGTCCGTCGGCCCGGGTCGTCCTCCTCCCGCTCGCCGGCGCGCCTGCTCCCCGTCCAGCAGCCCGACCCGCCCCATCAGGCGCAGGAGATGGCGCACCTGCCGGTCCACCACCGCCGCGTCGACGGTGCCGTCACGGACCGCGGCGGCCAACGACGGGCCGAACCAGGCGGGCGGGCCCGGCATCTCGAGGTCGAGGCCGGCGATCGCCGCCGGCACCGTCGAGTGCGTGCCGAACCAGTCCGACATGACCACGCCGTCGAACTCCCACTCGTCCCGCAGGATCCCCCCGATGAGGTCGGGCTGCTCGCCGCAGTAGATGCCGTCGACCTTGTTGTAGGCCGTCATCACCGACCACACGCCCGCCTCCCGCACGGCCGCCTCGAAGGCCGGGAGGTGGATCTCGCGCAGGGCACGCTCGGGGACCTCGGCGCTGATCGTCATGCGCTCGTGCTCCTGGTCGTTGCAGGCGTAGTGCTTGATGCAGCACGCGACGCCACCCCCCTGGACGCCCTCCACGTAGGCGACGGCGAGGCGGGCCGTCAGCAGCGGGTCCTCGGAGAACGACTCGAAGGTGCGCCCGGCCAGGGGGGTGCGCACGATGCAGACCGTCGGCCCGAGCAGCACGTGGACTCCCTTGGACCGCGCCTCGGCGGCCAGGACCCCGCCCAGGCGGCCCACCAGCGGCGGGTTCCAGGTCGACCCGACCGCCGTGCCGCAGGGCAGCGAGAGGGAGCGCCGGCCGATGAGGCTGTCGCCCCGGACGCCCGAGGGCCCGTCGGAGACCTTGAGCGCCGGGATGCCCAGCCGTTCGACGGGCGGGAGGTACCACAGGCCGGCGCCGCCGGTGAGGGAGCACTTCTCGTCGAGGGTCATCGCCTCCAGGAGGCGATCGATCTCGAGGTCGAGGGCGACCTCGCTCACCACGTGTCCACGAAGGGTCGCCGCCGCCCGGGAGCCGTCGACCAGTGCGCACGGGGCCCCGCCGACGCGAGCGCGTGCACGAAGCGGGCCCGGGTCAGCGCCGGGTCGATGACGTCGTCGATCTCGAAGTGCACCGCCACGTTCAGGGCCTTCCCGTGCTCGTAGGCGCGGAAGACCATGGCCGAGAACGCCGCCTCCCGCTCGTCGGGGTCGTCGATGAGGTCGAGCTCGCGGCGGAAGCCCAGCCGGACCGCCCCCTCGAGCCCCATGCCGCCCAGCTCGCCGGTGGGCCAGGCGACGGTGAAGAGCGGCCGCCGGAAGCTGCCGCCCGCCATCGCCTGCGCCCCCAGGCCGTACCCCTTGCGCAGCACGACACAGGCGAAGGGCACCGTCAGCGAGGCGCCCACGACGAACATCCGGCTGACGTGGCGCACCAGCGCCGTCTCCTCCGCCTCGGGGCCGACCATGAACCCGGGCGTGTCGCACAGGGACAGCAGTGGCAGGCCGAAGGCCTCGCACAGCTGCATGAAGCGGGCCGCCTTGTCGGCGCACCCGGCGTCGATCGCCCCCGCCAGGTGCATCGGGTTGTTGGCGATCACCCCGACCGGCCGGCCCTCCAGGCGCGCCAGCGCCGTCACCATGCCCGGCGCGAACGACGGCCGCAGCTCGAGGACCGACCCCTCGTCGGCCAGGAGCTCGAGCGCCCGCCGCACGTCGTAGACGCGCCGGCGGTCCGGGGGGACGACGTCCCGCAGCAGCGCCTGATCGGCACAGCTCCAGTCGGGCGTGTCCCCCTGGAAGTAGGAGAGGTACCGGCGGGCCACCTCGACGGCCTCCTTCTCGTCGGCGACGAGGACGTCGACCACCCCGTTCGGCACCTGCACCGCCATCGGGCCCACGTCCTCGGGGGCGAACACGCCGAGGCCGCCGCCCTCGATCATGGCCGGGCCACCCATGCCCACGTTGGCGTCGGGCGTGGCGATGATGACGTGGCAGCAACCGAGCAGCGCGGCGTTGCCGGCGAAGCAGCGGCCCGACACGACACCGACGAGGGGCACGAGGCCGCTGAGCGCGCCGAAGAGCGCGAAGGCCTCCGTGTCGAGGCCAGTGACCACCGCCATGTCGGTGTCGCCGGGACGCCCCCCGCCGCCCTCGGCGAAGAGCACCACCGGCAGCTTGAGCCGCTCCACCAGCTCGAAGAGGCGGTCCTTCTTGCGGTGGTTCATCTGGCCCTGGGTGCCGGCCAGGACCGAGTAGTCGTACGACAGCACGGCGCAGCGATCGCCGTTGACCAGCCCGATGCCGGCGATGAGGCCGTCGGCCGGCGTGTTGGCGATCAGGTCCTCGGTGCTGCGACGCGCCCGCTGGGCGGCGACGACGAGCCGGCCGTACTCCTCGAAGCTGCCGGGGTCGCACAGGTCCTCGATGTTCTCCCGTGCCGTCCGGCGCCCGGCGGCGTGGCGGCGCTCGGTGGCGGCGGGCCGTCCCGCATCGAGGGTGGCGGCGACCCGCGTCCGCAGCTCGGCCAGCTCCGGGCGCACACCGGTGACGACCGCCGGTGGCGCCGCCTCGTCGCGGTGTTTCTCGGTCCCGGTCCCGCCGGCCGCCTGGTCGATGCGCAGCAGCACGTCGCCGGTCTGCACCGAGTCCCCGACGGACACGGCCACGGCCTCGATCCTGCCCGCCTCCGGCGCCTCCACCACGTGCTCCATCTTCATGGACTCGAGCACGACGAGCACGGCCCCGGCGGGCACCCGGTCGCCGGGTGCCACCTCGACGCGGAGCACGGTGCCGGCGAACGGCACCGTGAGCTCGTTCAGCCCGGCCACAGGGGCACGGGCACCTCGAAGCCGACGTCGGTGCCCCAGGTGTTGCGGTGCGAGACCTCGTGGACGGGCCGGCGGGGGGCGACGCCCCAGGTGCCGGTCGGATAGCCGAAGCTCACGGTGCCCGAGAGGATCCAGCCCTCGTCGGTGGGGACGCCGAGGATCTCGAACGTCTCGGCGGGGTGGAAGAACTGCAGCAGTGCCGTCAGGCAGCTCCCGACGCCCTCGGCCCGGGCGGCCAGCATCGCGTTCCAGACGGCGGGGTAGATGGAGCCGCCGGTGGGGTCGTGCTGGCTGAAGGGGAAGAGGTAGAGCGGCACCTGCTCGAAGTGATCGGCCAGCCACTGGGCCGAGCGCTGCACCTTGAGGATCTGAATCGACTCGGGTGCGTCGGGGTCGGCGTGGGCCGCATCGAGTTGGGGCTTGTAGACGCTCTTCCACAGCTCGCCCATGGCGTGCTGGTAGAGGGGGGCCAGGGCGGCCTTCTGGGCGGGATCGTCGACCAGCAGGAAGCGCCAGTTCTGCGAGTTGCCGCCCGAGGGGGCCCGGATGGCCGCATCGAGGATGCGGGCCTGGACGTCGAGGGGGATGGGGTCCGGCTTGACCCGGCGCATGGCGCGGGTCGTGTAGAGCGCTTCGTGGAGTTCCATATGCCCGGCACCTTACGTCGCCCGCTCTGGCGAGGGCATCCTCTATCCAGGTGAGTTTGAGTGGTTCGGCGGAATCGCCCCCGTCAAGCGTTTCAAGTCATGCCTGTCTCCACTCGATCTTCATGTCGCAGTTCGTCGTAGAGCGGTCCAGCGGCCAGCACGACACCTGGGACCACGAGAAGCACCTGCCAGAGCCAGACGACGAGCCGGTGGTCGGTGGTGTCGACATGGCCCATCCACATAAGAAGGGCACAGGCCGCGACTGCGAGCCAGGGCACCAGGTGTCGACTGCTCCCGCCCCGGAGGACATGGAGCAGCGTGACCACCAGAGCCGGAACGACGATCAGCAATGGGACGAGCCTCCGCAGATAACCCCCCCACTCGACCCCGTTGAATGCCTGACCCCCGAAGAAGCAGAACACGACCGCCACCGCAGCCAACCACGCAACCGTTGACCGGCGAAGTTGACCGCGGACGCACGTCGAGCAGGACCAGTGACACCGCCAGCGCCATGAAGTAGTAGGCGACGACGAGCTGTTCGAAGACGAGACGAAGGCTCAGGGATACCGCCACACGGACATCAGCGTGACCGGACGGAGAGCGGAGGACCAAGACGCCGTGCGACCCACCACGCCGAGCGCGATCGAGACCGCAATGGGCGTTACCCGAGTGAGCAGCACGAAGGGCGCCGTGGAGCTGCAACTCCGAGAGCACCGTCCCCCGGGGACGGGGTTGTCACCCGTGCCGACTGTGATCGCGCGCAGGGCATGGCCGAAGGTCAACATCCCAGGGGGAGAACCACGAGCGCTCCGGTCGTCAGCGCGGCCACCACATAGGAGATCCGCCGGTTGGCTGGGGCGAGCAGAAGGAGGGGTGCCGCACGAGCAGTGCGAATTGCCGAGAGAGGACCGCCAAGACGATCAGGATCCCCGCGCCGATCCAGCTTCCGCTGTCGGGCGGACGCCAGGGCGCAGAGGGCGAGACCCATCGCCAGCAGGTCTTGAGGGTGGAAATAGCTCTGCACGCACAACCACACAGGGGGGAGACAAGCGATGAGGATCAGCGTCGCGGGCTCCCAGCCGCAACGCCCCCGGCCCGACGCCCGCAACCATGCGACCACGCCTGACATCAGGGCGAGCCATCCGATGCACCCGATCCACCTGGTCGGTCCCGTAGCACCCGCCTGGACCGACCAGTGGGTGATGGCAATGAATGCCCTGTCACAGTTGGGCCCGAGTGACCCGGCCGAAGGGAAGGGAGTGCTGTGGCCGATGCGAGCGATCGCCTCGATCCCACCGGACAGCAAGACGTAGACGGGAGCAGTCGGGGGAAAGTCCGGGAGGCTCGCCGAAGGGTACATGCACGCCATGTGCCCGTGAGCGACGGCCCACGTCCCGATGACCCGACTCGGGGGCGTCGATGATGGCGGGCCCACCGAGCACCGCGACGATGCCGACGAAGATCGCCGTCGCAACGCACCACCCGAGGGCGCAGGACGCGCTGGACAGTGGTCGTTCGAGCCACGACCGAAGCCGCGGCCCCAAGTCGATGTGGCTGGTCGTCAGGACGGCCTCGTAGTGAGGGTGCGTTGGAGATCCGGTGAGCACGGAGCGTCCCCAGGGCAGACGCCTTTGCGCTAGCCAACCGCTGCCAAGCAGATGTTCGGGTTGGCGTCGAAGCTCTGGCCGACGTCGAACGTCGCGCCGTAGGACCCGGGAGGTGCGATCCAGACCCGGCCGGACGAATCGTATTCGATCACGTAGAACTTGTCGGACGGTGGTCTCGGCATATAGGGACCGCCTCCGCCGCTCGCCGTGAGCGGATCGAAGTTGGCGTCATAGGCCGCTGCGCTCCAGGGCGATGGGGGGGAGGGGAAGGTCCCCTTCTCTGCCATGTAAGCCTCGAGCGCGACCTCGAGGAGCTTGGCATCTGACTCGCACGCGGCCACTTCCGCGGACGACGCCTGCTGAATGGAGGCGGATGTCGGCGTCGACGAGGCAGTACTGGATGTCGATTCTGAGGCGGGAGTCGAAGGTGAAGAGCTGCACGCAGGGACGGCGGCGACGAGAGCGAGACCACCGACCTTCAGCCACAGGGTCGCCCTGGGCCGCCGTGTCCCGCCGCGACTGGAACCGAGCCTGCCTCTCTCGCCCATGGCCACACCCGTGCCGGGTGTCGGCGGCAGTTCCATGTCCTCGGTCACGACACGCTCCTCGGGTCGGGTCAAGGAAATCTTGTCACCTGGGTCGGTGCGTTCTTCGGATTTGTGTGCCCGAGGGTCATGCCGGCGACGTGCTGTCCACGTGGGATGGCATGCCCTTCTCTATTGTAGTGCCGGTGGCAGTTCTGGACCTCTCTGTCGAACGGGACACCCCGTCCTGGCAGCGCCGGCTGGATGCGCCGCAGTCGGGACTTGTGTGCCTGTCGGCCTGGATCCTTGCCACCTCCGTCTTCTTCGGGATGGTCGCGCTCTTCGGAGGGCCTACTCAGAACGACACGTCGGAGTCCTTGTACGCGACATGGTCAATCGCTCATGGCAGCTTCGCCTGCTCGTACGCCCCCGTCAGCCCGCACGCGGCCTCATTTCTGCTCTACTTTCAACCCCATCCTCAGGTACCGGTCCTCTGGCCGCTCATCTCGGGTGGGATTGCGTGGCTGACGAGGATCGGCCACACGGCGCCGTTTCCCTCGCAGCACACGCTCGGGGTGAATTGTGTCAACGCGAACGACATCATGTACCATTGGGCGCGCAGCTCGTATGCCGTGTTCGCGACTGTCGGCCTGGGGTACCTGAGTTGGTTCGTCCTACTCGCAGGCGTCATTGCGCTGCTGCGAGCGTCGGGCCGGGGCCGCAGCGGATGGGAAGTGTTCGGCGTCGTCTTCATCGCGGTTGTTCCGATCGTATGGGCCCCCGTGCTCGACGAATACCACCCGCAGGACATGGTTGCCGTGGGCCTCGTGCTCGCCAGCATCGCATGCGTCAAGCGACGGGAATGGGTGTGGGCGGGCATGCTCCTCGGCTTGGCCGTCACCACTCAGCAGTTCGCGTTGTTGGCCCTTGCTCCGCTGGTCGTGGTGGTGCCCGGGAAGGCCCGCTGGAGGTTGCTCGGGGCAGCGGCGGTGGCGGCCGTTGTGATCTCGCTGCCAATGGTCATCGTGACGTCAGGGAGGGCGATCCATGGGGTGCTGTTGGGCACGGGCGACTCCATGACGCTTGGCGGTACCGTCCTATGGGAACTGAGTCGTGGCCCGGTGCTCGTCTTCAGCCGCGGGTCTTGCCGATCCTTCTCGCCCTTGCAATCGCGTGGTGGGCGCTCCGGCGTCTGGGCTCGCGGGTGCTCGAACCGATCCCATTGATCTCACTCCTCGCAACCTGCCTGAGCATGAGGCTTGTCTTCGAGGAGGGCCTCTTCGGGTACAAGTTCTTGGCGCTCGCCGTGATGCTCATCATCCTCGGTGTCGTTCAAGGGAGGATTCGCGGACAGCTCGTCGCCTGGCTCGCTTTGGTGTGCCTCGCGTTCAATCCGATTCCCGTGGGTTTCGGCATCAACGCACGCACATGGGGCTTTCATGCGGCGTCCGCGCTGCCGCTTATCTTCGTGGCGATCGCCCTCCTTGTCATCATCTGGGACGCTGTTCACCACAGGTTTCGCTGGTGGCTTGTCGCATGGTTCGTGCTTGCCGCGTGCATGTTCCTCCAGTGGCCGCTCTGGTCCCCGGATTCCCTGCGCACGCCGTGGCCCCTCTGGTTCAGGCAGATCGTGCTAGTGCCTCCTGGTGTGCTGATGGCGGTCAGCCCGCTTCTTGGTTCGGTGCGGAAGCGGGTCCGGATCGAACACGCCGGCTGACGTTCAGACAACGTCGGCCGGCGTGTGACAACGCCGGAGCGCTCAGGCCGTAGCGCCCTCGTTCACCAGCTGCAGCTTCTCCACCGCGTCGATGTACTCCTCGACCATCCCGAGCACCACGTCCTTGGTGCGGCGCACGGACGTCGCCCGGCCGATGACCTGTCCGGCAGGGTTGAAGTTCACGTCCCTGGCCTCCTCGGGGTAGGCGTGGCCCCGCGAGACGCAGTCGATGGCGACCATCATCTGCAGCGGCATGCCGAGCGGCTTGGGGTTGCCCGGGCGCCTCCCAGGCCTCGGTCCAGTCGTTCTTGAGCAACCGGCACGGCTTTCCCGTGAACGAGCGTGAGCGCACGGTGTCGCGCGACGTCGCCTTCAGGTACGACTCCATCTGCTTGGGCGGCACGTCGGCCTCCTCGACGGTCAGCCACAGCGAACCCGTCCACACGCCCGCCGCGCCCATGACCATGGCGGCCGCCATCTGGCGGCCCGAGCCCGACGCCGCCGGCGGCGAGCACCGGCAGGGGAGCGACGGCGTCGATGACCTCGGGCCACAGCACGATGGAGCCGACGTCGCCCGTGTGGCCCCCGCCCTCGGAGCCCTGGCAGATGACGATGTCGACGCCGGCCGCCTTGTGGTTCAGCGCGTGCTTGACCGAGCCCGCCAGCGCGGCGATCAGCATCCCGTGGTCGTGCACCTGCGCGATGACGTCGTCCGGTGGCGTCCCCAGCGCGTTGGCCACCAGCTTGACCTTGTCGTGGCGCAGGATGACCTCGACCAGCGGCGCCGCTGTCGCCGCGGTCCAACCCGAGCAGCTCGCGTCGCGGCCCGCCCTCGAGCTCGGGCACGCCGTGGTCGGCCAGGATCTTCTTGGCGAAGGTGCGGTGCTCCTCGGGGATCATCGCCCGCAGCTCCTCCTCGAGCTTCACCGGGTCGAGCTCGCCCATGCCCTCGTACTTGCCCGGGATGACGATGTCGACGCCGTAGGGGCGGTCGCCCACGTGCTCGTCCAGCCAGGTCAGCTCGACCTCGAGCTCGTCGGCGCTGAACCCACCGCGCCGAGCACGCCCAGCCCGCCGGCGTTGCTGACCGCGGCGGCCACGTCGCGGCAGTGGGTGAAGGCGAAGATCGGGAATTCGATCCCGAGGCGTTCGCAGAGCTCGTTGTGCACGGGGAGACCTCCTGATTGGGTCCGTGTCCATGTGGGCCGCAGTCGTCGGTTGCCCGGACCCGGCCGGCAACTGGAACAGATTCTACTTTTAATCGGCCGCGGCCGCAGATCCGGACCCGCTCGGGACCGGGCGCGGGCCCTCAGGCGCTGGCCGGCTCCTCCTCCTGGTCGGCGAACTGGGTCCGGTAGAGCTCGGCGTAGAGGCCGTTCGCGGCCAGCAGGCTGGCGTGCGTGCCCCGCTCGACGATCCGCCCCCCGTCGACGACCAGCAGCTCGTCGGCCTCGCGCACCGTCGAGAGGCGGTGGGCGATGACCAGCGACGTGCGGCCGCGTCAGGGTCTCGCGCAGGGCGCGCTGCACCGCCGCCTCGGACTCGGAGTCGAGGTGCGCCGTGGCCTCGTCGAGCACCACGATGTCGGGTGCCTTGAGCATCAGGCGGGCCAGCGCCACCCGCTGCTTCTCGCCTCCCGAGAGCCGGTAGCCCCGTTCGCCGATCACCGTGTCGAGGCCGTCGGGGAGGTCGTCGACGATGTGGCCGATCTGGGCCTGGTCGAGCGCCGTCGAGCACGTCGGCCTCGGTCGCCTCGGGTCGGGCGTACAGCAGGTTCGCCCGCAGCGTGTCGTGGAAGAGGTGCGGGATCCTGGGTCACGACGCCGACGACGTCGCGGCAGCGAGGCCATCGTGGCGTGGCGGACGTCGATCCCGTTGATGCGCACCGCGCCAGCCGGTCACGTCGTAGAGGCGGGGCACGAGGTTCGAGATGGTGGTCTTCCCCGCTCCCGACGGGCCCGACGAGGGCGACCATCTGGCCCGGCTCGACCCGGGAACGAGACGTCGTGGAGCACCTCGTTGCGGGCCCTGCCTCGAGCACGGCCACCGATTCGAGTGAGGCGAGCGAGACCTCCTCGGCGCTCCGGGATAGGCGAAGTCGACGTGGTCGAACTCGATCGAGGCGGGGCCCCGCGGGACGTCGACCGCGTCGGGGTCCTCGTTGATCATCGGGCACGATGTCGAGCACCTCGAACAGGCGCTCGAACGAGACGAGGCGGTCATGACGTCGAGATTGACGTTCGAGAGCTGGGTCAGCGGTTGGTAGAGGCGGGTGAGGTAGCTGGGCGAGGGCGACGACGGTGCCGACCTGGAGCGCGCCGTGCACCGCGGCGACGCCGCCGAACCCGTAGACGAGGGCCGTAGCGAAGGAGGCGGTCGAGCGTGAGCGCGACGAGGAAGAAACGGGCATAGGTGGACTGGGCGATGCCGATGTCGCGCACCCGGCCGGCCTTCTGCCTCGAAGGACGGCGGCCTCGGCCTCGGGCCGTCCGAGCAGCTTGACGAGCATCGCGCCGCCCACGTTGAAGCGCTCCTGCATGACCATGTTCATCTCGCTGTTGAGGTTGTAGCCCTCCTTGGTCAGTGAGCCGATGCGCTGACCGACGAAGCGGGCCGGCAGGAGGAAGATCGGGAGCAGGATGAGCGCCGCCAGGGTGATCTGCCAGCTGAGGAAGAACATGGCGCCGAGGACGATGACCACGGTGACGAGGTTGCCGACCACGTTGGAGAGGAGGTCGGTGAAGGCCTGCTGGGCGCCGATGACGTCGTTGTTGAGCCGGCTGACAGGGCGCCGGTCTGGGTACGGGTGAAGAACGCCAGCGGCATGCGCTGGATGTGACGGAAGACCTTGGACCGCATGTCGTAGATCAGGCTCTCGCCGATATAGGCGGAGATCCGGCGCTCGGTCAGGGCGAGGCCGGCATCGACGAGCGCAAGGACCGCCGACGAGGACGGCCAGCTCGATGACGAGCTGGGTGTCGTGGTTGTAGATGCCGTTGTCGATGAGGGCTCGCAGGATCAAGGGGTTCACGGCGCCGATCGCCGCGTCGAGGATGACGACCGGCAGGAAGATGGCCAGGATCGTCCGGTAGGGGACGGCGAAGGTGAGCATCCGCCGTGCGGTGCCCTTCTTGACCCGGTGCTGGAGCACGGTCCGGTCCTGGCGCATGGTGCGCATCCCGCTCCATCCGCCACCCCGGCCGCCGCCCATCGCGTGCCCCCGCATGTTCATGTCTGCAACCTACCGTCGGGGTGCGGCGATCTTGTCATGGCCGGGATCGCACGGCCGTCGCGAAATTCGGTGTCTGCGAACGCGTCGAGCGAACCCTTTGACTCGGTGGATCAGGCGGAGCCGCCGACGGCGTGGACGCCGCCGTCGACGTGGAGGATCTCCCCGGTCGTCATGGGGAAGAGGTCGCTGAAGAGGGCCACGCAGGCCTTGGCCACCGCCGTCGAGTCGTGCACGTCCCAGCCGAGCGGCGCCCGGTCGGCCCAGGTGTCCTCGAAGGCGGAGAAGCCGGGGATCGACTTGGCCGCCATGGTCCGCACCGGGCCGGCCGCCACCAGGTTCACCCGGATGCCGCGGGGGCCCAGCTCCTTGGCCAGGTAGCGCGAGAGCGACTCGAGGGCCGCCTTGGCCACGCCCATCCAGTCGTAGACCGGCCAGGCCACGGTGGCGTCGAAGTCGAGGCCGACGACCGAGGCGCCACCGTCCCGGCCGGCGGCCTCGAGGAGCGGGAGGAAGGCGTCGACCAGTGCCTTGAGCGAGTAGGCCGAGATGTTGAGCGCCACCGAGACGTCGTCCCAGTCCGCCGCGAACATGCCGTTGCCGAGGCAGTCGGGGGGTGCGAAGCCGATGGCGTGGAGCAGGCCGTCGAGGCGGTCCCAGCGCTTCGCCAGCGTCTCTCCGGCGGCCGCCAGTTGCTCCGGCGAGGTGACGTCGATCTCCAGGACCTCGGGCTCCCGGGGCAGCTTGCGGGCCGTCCGCTTGGTGAGGCTGAGCGCCCGTCCCGCCCCCGACAGCACGATCTCGGCCCCCTCCTCCTGGGCCATCCGGGCCACGGAGAACGCCAGCGAGGCGTCGGTGAGGACGCCGGTGATGAGGAGGCGCTTGCCGTCGAGGAGACCCACTGCGCCAGCGAGGTTATGCGAAGGTAGGGGCGTGCACGTGGGAATTCTCGGCGGAACCGGCCCGGCCGGGCGCGGGGTCGCGGTCCGGCTGGCCGAGGCCGGCGTCCGGGTGACGATCGGCTCGCGCGACGCGGAGCGGGCCGCCGGCGTCGCCGCCGAGGTGGTGGCGAGGTGGCCCGGGCTGACCCTGGCCATCGACGGGGCGGACAACGCCGGCGCGGCGGGTGCCGAGCTGGTCGTCGTGGCCACCCCCTGGGACAGCGCCATCGCGACGGTGCCGGTCCCTGCGCGAGCCCCTGGCCGGCAAGGTGGTGGTCTCCATGGCCAACGCGCTGGTCAAGGAGGGCCGCGAGATGCTGGCGCTCGTTCCCCCCCGGGGCTCGGTGGCGGCCGCCGTCCAGGCCGCCCTCCCGGACGTCCCTGGTGGCGGCCGCCTTCCACCACCTGCCCGCCTCGGAAATGGAGGACCTCGAATCGGGGTTGGAAGCAGACGTGCTCGTGTGCTCGGACCACCCGGAGGCGACGGCGGCCACCGTCGGGCTGGTCGAGCGGATGCGCGGGCTGCGGCCGCTCGATGCCGGGAGCCTGAGCCAGGCGGCGGCGATCGAGGCCTTCACCGCCGTCTGTATCACCCTCAACATCCGGCACAAGGCGCACTCGACGCTCAGGATGGCCGGAATCTAGCGGTGCGGCTGTACGACACGGCTCGCGGCGAGGTGGTGGCGTTCGAGCCGGGCCCGGTGGTGACGATGTACTCCTGTGGCATCACGCCCTACGACGCCGCCCACCTCGGCCATGCGGCGGTGTACCTCTACTTCGACGTGCTGCAGCGGCGCCTGCGCGACGCCGGCCACGAGACGAAGCTCGTGCGCAACGTCACCGACGTCGACGACGACATCCTGCGCAAGGCGCGCGAGCTCGGCGTGCACTACCTCGACCTGGCGGCCGAGGAGATGGCGCGCTTCGACGCCGAGATGGGACTGCTGAACCTGCTGCCGGTCTACTCGGAGCCGCGGGCGACCTCGGCCATCTCGGAGATCCTGTCGCTCATCGGCGCCGCGCTCGAGGGCGGCCACGCCTACGAGTCCGGGGGCTCCGTCTACTTCAGCGTGGACAGTTGGCCCGAGTTCGGGCGCCTCAGCGGCTACGGCCGGGACCGCATGCTCGAGCTGGCGGCCGAGCACGGGGGTCATCCGGAGGATCCGAACAAACGCGACCCGCTCGACTTCGTGCTGTGGCAGCCGTCGCTGTCCGACGAGCCGGCGTGGGAGTCGCGCTGGGGGCCGGGGCGGCCCGGGTGGCACATCGAGTGCTCGGCCCTCGTCCTGCGCGAGCTCGGGGAGACGATCGACATCCACGGCGGCGGGCGGGACCTCGTGTTCCCGCACCACGAGTGCGAGACGGCGCAGTCCGAGTCGGTGACGGGCTTGCCCTTCGTCCGCCTCTGGTTCCACGTGGGCCTCGTCGGGTACGACGGGACCAAGATGTCGAAGTCGCTCGGCAACCTCGTCTTCGTCGGAGACCTGTGCAAGGAGTGGGACCCCGCCGCGGTGCGGCTCGCCCTGCTCGGCCACCACTACCGGGAGGACTGGGACTGGCGCACCGACGTGGACATGCCGGCGGCGGCGGCCCGCCTGGCGCTGTGGAGGAGCGCGCCCGACGGGGAGGGCGCGCCGGGGCTGGCGGCGGTGCGCTGCCGCGCTCGACGACGACCTCGACACGCCCGGCGCGCTGGGAGCCCTCGACGAGGAGGCGGCGGCGGGCCGGCCGGTGGCCGACGGCGCACGGTTGCTGGGCGTCGAGCTGTAGGGCCAGCTGTCCCTGGCCTGACACACCGTGTCACGCCATGTTCGGGTGGTGGCGACCACGGGTCCGATACGTGGTCGGGTATTCGGGTGGTGGTCGCTTCGAGCGGTTGCGGCAGGCGTAGCACTAGGGCTCGCGCAGGACATTCGTCGCCGGTAGCGCCACAGATTGCTTCCCGATCCGTCAATTCCAGGTCGGATCCTCGGGTTCTCGCGACGGAGAAGAGTCGAGCGAGCCCGGAGTCGGCGGATTTGTTGTCGGAATGTTGTTTCGGGCTAGGACTCCCGGCCCTGTTTCCGCCAGGATCGCGCTGTCAACATCCTGAACGAGGGCGGATACGGCTGACAAGGCGGGTTCAGTCATCGCTGCCCCTCGGCGTCGAGCGAGGGCTGACGGCGGCAGAAGGGCACAAGGTGCTGACATGACAGATACGTCGGAGGCCTACCACGAGGCCGGTCATGCAGTTGCCTTGTACCTGAGCGGGCGGGGCATCCGTCGCGTTTCCATCGTCCAAATGGATGATGCCGCGGGGCACGTGGCGCGTTACTCCAGAGGCCAACAGTGGCTGGACGCTCTGGAGGAGGCCGACCATGAGTCCGACTACGGCACGTTCATCAACAGCAGCACACGCCGGTCTGTCGAGATCGAAATCATGATCTCCATGGCAGGGGGCCTCACCGCAATGGAAGCTCTGGGCCTTGAAGACGACCTTAGCCCCAGCACGGCGTTGATCCCCTACACGGCAGAACAGCGAGCCGGGCTTGCATCGCGGACAGGCGATGTACCCGATGACCTCATTCACCTATGCGGGGACTACGAGTTCGCGTCCGTCCTCGCCGAGAAGGTGTCTGGCAGCTTGGATGAGGCGAACGCCTACATCCTTTGGCTGGAGCAACGAACCCGAAACCTGATTCGGCATCCGTGGTTCATGCCAGCGGCCCACACGCTGGCGCAGGCCCTGACCGAGCGCAAGACCCTGTCGGGCCGCGAGGTGCGCAGCACTATCGACGCGGCCATAGAGTCCGCGTTCCCGGTGCCGAAAGAGTGGCTCGGGGCGACGAAATAGCGCGGCCGCAGCCGAACAGCGAGGCGGACGTGAGCTTCTCGGTTGTCAGACGAACCTCTGCATCAGTCGTCGGTCGACTGACGGCACGCGGTCGAGTGGAGTTCTCTGACGTTTCAGATCAGTGCAATGTCATCGATCGTCAGGAGGCGCCACGAGATGCTGGCCGACGGCGATCGACACGGCGTGGGCTTGTGTTCGTGCTCCAAGCTTGTCGAACAGACGTACCTTATGACTCTCCACAGTCTTCAACGCGACGCCGAGGCGACGGGCGATTGCTTTCGTTGTCAACCCTTCTGAGAGTGCCACCAGGACTTCGCGTTCCCTCGGTGTGAGAGATGTCTGCTGCGAACCAGTAGTGCTTGACAACCTGCGCCATTGTTCGAGCACGACGCTCGCCACTGAGGCATGGAGCACGACCCCCCCGCCGGTGACGCTGAGGACTGCATCTGCAATGTCCTGAGGTCGGGAGTCGTACGTGAGATAGCTAGAGGCTCCCTGTTCGAGGGCCGAAATCACTTGCTCGGGGGATGGATTGTCACTGAATACAACGACCTTGGCCCCTTGGTGGACGATCTGCTTGACAGCGTCCGCCACTGGGCAGCCCGCTAAAGGATCTGAGAGCACGATGACGTGAGGACCATGTTGTGATGCCGCGACGAGGGATTCGGCCACGGTTGAGACTTCGGCGACGACTTGCATTCCGCGCTCGCGGCACGCGCGGCTCAGAAACTCGCGAACGAGCTGGTTGCTATCGCCTATGACTACTCTGACAAAGGACGTCACGCGCTCGAAGGCAGGTCTGGCCGAGATTGGCGGACGGGCGCGGAGTCGCTCTCGAGTACCCCTCGATGGAAGGCGATGGACACGGGGTCTGATTGGCTAGGTGCGGAGCGGCTCTGGAGTGACAGGCGATGACCCTCTATCTTCCCAACGGCGTGGTCGACACGAAGTTGATGCGCCAACAGAGGTACCCCATGGCGTCCGGGGGATTCTTTGGGCATTCCAAGACGGCGTGGCTCCCCGGCGTGGCGTGCACTCTGGCGACGACTGCACACTCCGATCAGGCGGACCGCCGGGGGCATGTGGCTGAGGTCAGCTGTCGCGTCTCGGGCTGGAGGTCCCGGCAGCCTGGACCTCCAGCAAGGCCACATCGGGCCCTTCGTTCCCGCAACGAGGAACGAAGCTCCGCCATCGTCCTGTTCGTGATGACGTCATGGAGCCCACCGGTACGCGCCAAGACCTCCTCGAGGCCGGCACGGGAAAGCTCGGTCGAGGCGCACACCGCCACATTCCCTCCGTCGTGGGTTCGGGGCGGAACAGAACCACCAAGCCGCATTCCGCCTATGAATCATCTGCGGTCCCAATTTCTGTCCCACCCGACACTGGGCAGATCCTCCTAGGGGGATTATACCTATAGAGCCTTCGAAAGCTAGGAAAACTTCGGTCGCATCGCCAGCCGGAGGGCAAACCCCCCCCGGGGGGCCGGATGGACGTTGGGTTCGCTACCAGCGGTAAGAGACGACCCGTAAGGAGTATCCCCCATATCCCCCAGGATCGGAGCGGTGGTAGCCATGATGTCTATGACCCCTGTGGCACAGACGGCAGGGCAGGGACGCCCGGCTCGTGAACTCATTGCGGGGGCACGTCGAAACGATGTGGGCGATCGCCTGCACCCTCACTGGGGACGAGGCGACCGCCGTCGAGGTCGTCAAGGAGGTCGTTCGCGGAACGCTGCCCCAGCCGTACCGATCCCGCCAACGGGGGCTCAGACTCGAGGTGGTGATCGCCGCGACCGAGGCGGGCGCCGCTCGTGCGTTCAGTCCACTGGACCATCGGGTCAGGTCTGGTTCTTACGTGGCCGTCCTGGGTCCCCAGGCCTCGGCCTTGAGGCGTGCCTTCAGCCGCCGAGTGTCGTGGGACGTTCAGGCGCCATTGTGGGCGACCGAGGTCGAGGATATCGCCGAGTCAGACGTTGCCAACAGGCTGGGCCAGAGCCATCGGGGCATAGAGGCCGGTCGAGTCGCCTTGCGCCTTGCCTACATCGATCTTCGGAGTGATCTCGATGTGAACTGTAGGGAGACCCTGAGAAACGCATTTGGCTCCTCAGCAAGCCCCGAGAGGCGCGCTCAGGACTCCCATCTGGGTTCATGCGCTCTGTGTCAAGCCGAGACGCAGTGGCTCACCGACCTTGGTTCGGCTCTGCGCAGCCTTCCCCCGGCGATGCCCCCCGAAGTCTGGGAGGAAGCACGACGGCTCGCCCTGGGAGACACACGACGCCCGTCGCTCGACCCCACCCGCGCCGACGGAGCGACCCAGACCGGCAATGCCATCTCGGCCCCACCGCGGCCCTCTCCGGCACACGCCCGAACAACGGCCGTGGTCGGGCAGACGGCGGCCGGCCGGGCGAAGGCGGCCGAGGCGAAGGCTGCGGCGACGCCACCACCGCCACCAATGGCTGGGAACCAGCGCTCGTCTGCGGCGCTGTTGAGGCTCAGAAGGTCAAGGTCGAGGAGGTCGAGGTACGGCAGGTCGATGCTCAGAAGGTGGTGGAGCATGTCGTTCACCGGTGATCCCTCGCGCACCAGATCGTGCTCCGACGGCTGCATTTCGGCGAGATTAAAGATGTTCGACGTGGTCTCCTTCGAGTGCGTGCCGCGTGTCGAGGACGTACCGTGCGTGCGTGGTGACGGCATCGAGGTCGAACGCGTCGTGATCCGTCAGCAACACCACCGCATCGGCCGAAGCGATTTCCTCGGGCGTGGCGTCGACCAGGGCGATGCCACTCTGGACGTCGGAGTCGAGCACGTAGGGATCAACCGCCCTCACGTCGGCGCCATACGACAGCAACTGCTTGGCCACCGTCGCCGAGGGCGCTCCCCGGGCGTCACCCGAGTTGCGTTTGTACGCCATCCCGAGCAACAGGACACGGGTGCCTCGAAGGGCTTTGCCATCTCGATTGAGGGCGTCGATGAGACGCCGCACCACATAGTCCGGCATGTGCTCGTTGACGTCATTGGCCAGCTCGACGAAGCGGAACGGCTTCCCGATCCGTCGCCTGACCCGCCACGACAAGTAGCTCGGATCGATGGGCAGGCAATGGCCCCCGACACCAGGCCCGGGGTGGAAGGGCATGAAGCCGAAGGGCTTAGAGGCCGCGGCACCGATTGCCTCCCACACGTCGATGCCCAATTCAGCGGCGAAGACGGCCAGCTCGTTCACCAGGGCAATGTTGACGTGCCGGAAGGTGTTTTCGAGCAGCTTCGTGAGCTCGGCCTCGTGGGTTCCCGACACCGGGACAGTGCGATCGACCAGGGTCCGCGTAGAAGCGATCGACCCGCTCCAGGGACGCTGGGTTTATCCCAGAGACCACCTTGGGCGTGTTCGTCAGAGTCCAGACCCGGTTGCCGGGGTCGATGCGCTCTGGGCTGTATCCCACGAAGAAGTCTTCGCCCGCGATCAGGCCCGATCCCTCTTCGAGCATCGGCACCACGAATTCTTCCGTCGTGCCCGGGTATGTGGTCGACTCCAACACCACGAGGGCACCCGGGCGGACGTACCGCGCCAGCGTGCGAGTGGCGGACTCAATGAAGGAAAGATCTGGGCGACCTTCGGTCAAGGGTGTCGGCACCGTGACGATGGCAACATCGAACCCGGCGCACGAGCGACTCTCGGTGGATGCGTGGTACCGGCCTGTCTCCACCGCGAACTGCAGGTCCTCGCCGCTGATGTCCTCGATGAACGATTCGGCCGCATTGAGCTTCTTTATCCGCAGCTCGTCGGTGTCGTAGCCGACGACGTCATAGCCGACGGCCACGCTTCGCATCGCCAACGGGAGTCCGACGTAGCCCTGTCCGACGATGACGACCCGGGTGCGATCGCGTGGCTGAGGTCTTCCTGGCATGCCTGCATCGTCGCACAGCGTCTGCGTCAGGCGGCACCCCCATGGGGGGTTTCCCTGCTGCCGATCCCGTACGCCGAGGCCAGGTCCACCTCGTGTGGGGCAGGTTCAGTACCTACCGGAAGGCGTGCATAGAGGTGTCTGTTCAGCAAGCAACGATATTGGAGGCAACATGACGGTGTCGGTAGCGATCCAGGAACGTTCACGCCTCTTGCGGGAGGGTTTGGAGTTGATTCTCGATCCGGAGCCCGAGATCGGACTGGTGGGCAGCGTGGTGGGCGGGGAGGCACTGTTTGCCCTCTGCGAGAAGGCGACGCCCTCGGTCGTGCTCCTCGAAGTTGATGTCCGCGAATGGGATCCTTGCCGCCTCGCCTACCGCCTTCAACGGGTTTGGCCGTCCCTGAGCTTCGTCGGCTTGTACCGCCGTGAGGGGGAAGCCGTGGCGAGAGCCCGCCGGTGCGGATTCCGACGCCTGGTCTCTCTTCAAGCCGATGCCCGCGAGCTCGTCGATGAGCTCACGGCATCCGCCGTTTCGTCGCCCCCCATCATCCGCCCACTGGCTACCACCGCGCCGGCCGCGCGCCAGCTCACGGCCCGCGAGATCCAGGTCCTGCAGTTCATCGGGGCGGGATGCACCTCGAGGCAGATCGGGGACCATATGAGGGTCAGTCACAAGACCGTCGAGAACCACAAGCAGCGGATATTCGGCAAGCTCGGGGTCCAGAATCAGGCGCATGCCGTATCCGTCGCCTTCCGCAAGGGATACCTTCGGCCCGAGGATGTGCGCACCCTCGCTGACGCGCAATGACGGGGACGAATGGCGCCACAGAGACTCGCTCACGGGTGATCCGCGTCAGGCCGTCTGCTGCTGAGACACTCGGAGACGACAATGGCGCCCCGGGCGGGCAACTTGCCGTGTCAGTGGTGGTCGCCCATGAGGATTCCCTGCCCCGCGACATCATCGCCCGCGCCTGTGCTCAACGTCACAACCTGAGAGTCGTCGGATGCATCGCGACCGGTGGCGAGATCATGACGAGTTGCTTCCCGTCCCCACCGAACGTGATCGTCGTCAGCGACTCCATCTCCGGGCAATTCGACGAAGTGATCGACGCCCTGCTTGCCGTTGGGACCAAGGTCGTCGTGATCTGCACGAACCCATCGCTGGAACGTGTGATTCACCTCTTGGAGTTGGGAGTCCATGGCGTGATGCTCGAAGACAGCTCGCCTCTGGAGGTCGCGACGGGAGTTCAGGCGGTGGCACGTGGGGGAGTGGCACTCAACCCCACGGTCGCCGTCACGTTGGTGCAACATTGGTCCAGGCTCAGGCAGGATCTCGCTCGCAGCGACACCCGGATCGGACGGTCCCTCACTCCCCGCGAGTCCGAGGTGCTGGTAGCCATGGTCGAAGGATTGTCCACAAAGGCCATTGCACGCCGGCTGGGCGTGGCGTACAAGACCGTCGAGAACCACAAGATCAGGGTCTTCGAGAAGCTGCAGGTCCGGACCCACGCTCAGGCGGTCAGCGTGGCCATCGAACACCAGCTGGTGCCGATCGATCCGGACAAGACCACGGACGGCGTCGCCCTGTAAGGCGAGTGTGCTCTCGTGACCGATGGGTCGAGTTCATTCGGTCGCACGGTGGTCCAGGGCCTGTTGGACGAGGGATACCGCGACGGGTGCTGGACGACCTGTCCTCAGGCAGTCTTGAGAACGTGCCGTCGTCACGGCGGAGCTGGTGATCGGGGACGCCGCCGACGCCTCTGTTGCTGAACGGTGCAGTATCGGAGCAGATGTGTTCGCCCATGGAGCCGCCCATCGCGCCATGCCGAGATCGGTGGAAGTGGGTAGGGACACCGCCGATGTTCACGCGAGCATGCCGGCCTTGGCGAGACGATCGAATGGCAGATGTGCCCGGCTCGAAACGACGGGCTTGAACGGTCGAACCGACCCTTGGGGGTCTTAGACCCTGCATTGGTTGTCCTGGCCCATGGTAGGAACGCGAAATGGGCGCCTCGAATGGATCTGGGGTTCGTGCGAAAGTCGATGCCCATCCGGTGCCAGCTGGCGTCGCCTTGGTCGGAGGCGTCCAGGTCGACAGCCCGATGCCGGCCGACCTTCTCGTGTTACGACCGACACCTTGACGATGGCTTGTCTCGACGTGATGGCCTTCGCCCAAGGCGGCCAGTGCCAAGGTCGGGGACGGGGGTACCTCGAAGCACATGAGTCTGCGTGCCCCCAATGAAGCTCACCGGCGGAAGGGATCGATCCCCGCCAGCTCCGCGTCTCTGGCTGCACCGTAGGAGGGCACATGGGGGCTGAGTTGGTGTTCCTTTCGCCGCACCTCCCGCAGCGAGGCATCGCACACGCGGGCGGCCAATTCTCGTGGGCCTGGCTATCTGCGCTGAGCGCGTGCAACCGAGTGCACCTGCTCACGCCGGCCAGTCTCGAGAACACCTCGGCGCCGAGGGACCTACCTCCGGGGGTGGAGGTCACCATGGTCCCGGTAGGTCCCCCACCGCACCCGTGGGCCGCTCGTTTCCACGACGCCCGGACCGGTGGTATTACGCCGGGGATTGCCTCCCTCGCTGCCTTCAGGTCTTCCCCTGCGTTCGCGGACGCAGTGGCATCCGCGGACCTGGTGGAGATCCACTGGCAACACCTTCTTCCGTTGGCCAACGACATCCGTGACCTGAGGCCCGAGGTGCCGATCACGGCGTTCGTCCATGACGTGATGACCCAGAAAGCACAGCGCGAAGCCAGATCGACCCGCCATTTCAAGACCCGCATCGCATCGAAGGTACGAGCCCGCCGAGCCCGGATCGTCGAACAGCGCCTGTTGGCTGAAGTCGATCAGATCTTCACGTTCACGCAGAAGGACCGTGATCTGCTCCGGGGAATGGGGGTGACTCGGCCCGTGGAGGTGATCGATCCAAACGTCCAGGTTCCCGAGCGGCCTGCTTGTGGGAGCGAGCGGCCTGTGGTGGCGTTCACTGGAGCCATGTCGCGATCGGCGAACGCCGAGTCCATCGCCTGGTTCCTTGCCCGGGTCTGGCCGCGGGTGTTGTCCGAGATGGCTGGTGCCACACTCATCGTCGGCGGGGCCGACCCGCCGCAATGGCTCTGGCAACGGCGCAGCTCGTCGGTGGTCGTGACCGGATATGTTGACGATTTCGACGAGATCTATCGGAGTGCCTCGTTGTTCGTGGCCCCGCTTACCCTCGGCTCCGGCATCAAGTTCAAGGTGCTCGACGCGATGGCCTACGGTCTGGCGGTCGTCGCCACACCCATCGCTGCGGAGGGCATCGTCGAAGAGGCCGGCCGCGGCTCGTTCGCGGCGATCACGGCGGATCCCGGCCAGATGGCGGAAAGGATCGTGTTTAGTCTGCGCCATCCGGATTACCGCTCGGCAGTTGGCGAAAGAGCCCGATCGTGGGTGAACTCGCGATTCGATTTCGAACGCTCGGTGTCCCGAGCCCTCCAGGTCTACCAGCGGCTCTGCACAGTCCCAACAGGATCGGCAGGGCCCCTGGCCCTTCGGTGATCGCTCATGAAGAGTTCCCGACAGAACGCCCTCATCATCGTCACTCAGATCCTCGACCCCGATGACCCGTCCTCGGATTTCCTCTGGGCCGGCTAGATCAGCGGTGACCGGATGCATCGGCGCAGTCGTCGATGACATCGATGATGACCGAAACGACATACACGCTGGTGCGAAAGAACGTGGGTGAGACACAGCAGGTTGTCTCGGCCGAGATCGAACCCCTCGTCCCTCAGTCCTTTCGGACGGAGCGTGGGCTGTCTACTCTTCCCGTCTCGGCGACCCAATGAGGCGTCGCCCCCGACGCGGGGGCGCTCCAGTGCATGAGCGGTGAGCGGCGGGCGCCGCTGAGCGCCATCTGCGCAAGGCGGCCAGGTTCCGCCCAGCGAGGCCGCCGAGCAACCTCGGCGATTGCCGTGGCAGGGCCCTGACCGACGCTGCCAACAGTCGATAGGAGAGCGATGTTGGTTCGAATCGACCGAGCGTGTAGGCACTGGCGAGAGGCAGCACCGGGATACCCGCCCTGCGAGCCTTCGCCGAGAGGAGCTGCTCATTCAAGACGCTCTGGACCTTTCCGCAAAGGTCATCCCACGAGTCGGCGGTCGCGGGTCGGTGACGGTACCAGTGGTCGGTGAGTGCCGTTCCGACGCCGGTGAGCCACTCTGTGAGGTATTCGATCTGAGCGTCGTCGAGGGGACCATCGGCCTGCAGCAGTGGCCCTTCGGCCACCGAGTAGTTCACAACTGAGGCAAGCTCCGTAGTCCCGACCGTCACGAGATCTCCGAGCCGTGTGAGAGACGTGCCGGCGATCACCAGGAAGTTGGAGCAGACCCAGGAGTCGATCGTGAGCCCGAACGCCTTCGAAGGTGTGGGATACCCGTTGATCCGGCCAGCAAGGGCGCCGGTCGCCACGACAGCGTCGAGCGTGCCGCCGTCGACAAGGTGCAACAAGGACTGTCGGTGTGACTGGTAACGGTCGTAACGGTCGTTGGCAAGGATCCAGCATGAGGGGATGCCAGAGCCCAGGACATGGTCGATGCCCCGCTGGAGACCCGAGAACTCACGCGCCGAGTTGTCGCCAGACACGAGCTCGAAACCCTCTTCCTCGGCCCACTCCATGCCGGTGCCGCGGTTGTCGACGAGTACGAGCCGAGCGCGAGGTGCGACCGATCCGAGGTGACTGGCAAGCTCGCGCGCCGCTCGGCGCGCCGCTGCCGGATCCCAAGCCAAGAGAACGACGCCAACCGGATGCCGGGTACATCGGCTCCGATCACCGGCGTCACCGGCGTCACCGGCGTCCCCCACCGGCGGCGCGCTCCAACCATTCGGCGGTCCAGGTTGCCAGTCGCCGCGTGACGCTCCGACTCACCTCGCCATTAGATCCGGCCGTTCCGTAGCGCACACCAGGAGATACCCCCAGCCGCTGACCCCCCGGGGGAATCTGCCAGCGCAGAGAGGGTGGATCATTCCGTCTGCCGAATGGTTGTTCCAACCGGACCGTTGCACGGACTTGGAGGTCGGCTGAGAGTTGAACGTCGGTACTGACGTCGAAATGGCGCTCTGTACGCCGACCGGTCCTTCCCCTGCCGGGCCCCGCCAGACCCGGAGTTGGACCTCGAAGGCTGGGAGGCGGCAGCGATGCCAGCCGCCCTACGACTGGTTCGTGCTGACCTGACGGCCGACCTCGTCGGTCTCGCCACCCGAAAGTTGGACCGGTCCTCCCGACCAGCGGGGCTCGTGTCCCGGTCGTATCGTTCGGCGCATGACTGGGACCGGCGGGTTTGGCCGCAGACGGCGTGATCGGCAGGGTCGAACATCCTCCGCTCGCAGGCCGGGCCGATCTCCAATGGTGAGTTCGTCCCCGCTGCGGGCGGACGGCGCGACCGGGCGATCGACGAAATGGTCCGAGGCCCCATCGACGAGTCCGCACAGCGGCTCGGTGTCGACCGCCGGCGGTTCCTGCAGGGCGTCGGGGCGGTTGCTGCTTCCCTCGCCGCATTTGAGCTGGCCGGCTGCTCGTCAGCGGCGACCCGTGGCGGCCAGGCGACCCATGGCAGCCAGACGACCCATGGCAGCCAGACGACCCATGGCAGCCAGACGACCCATGGCGGCCAGCTGCCCAACGTCATTCTGTTCGGTGAAGGCGCCCATGGCCCGTATCAGGGCGGAATCGGTAACACTCCCTATACCGCGACCCAACTGGCTGAGATACGTTCGTACGGCTTCGGGTCGTTCACCATGCAGGCGGGACTCTTCGTCGGTCAGGCAGGGACGAGCAGTGGCCAACCGGGCTTCTTATGGTCAGCGAATCCCGTCTCAGGTAACGCGAGCTACGACCAGCAGTTCCTCTACGGAAAAGCGGGGGAGCCAACGTCGGTCTCCACCATGGCACATGCCGTCGGGCTGAAGGTCTATTTGTACTTCTATCTTGCTGCAACTGCTCCAAGTGGCATCGCGGCCGAAAACATACCCCCCTGCGCTGGGTAACTGGGGCAACGATACGGACTGGGCGGCGTGGAACACCTTGATGCGAGATGTCGGTGGGGCTCTCGCCTGGATGGGCTTCGACGGCGTATTGCTGGACACCGAGGTCGAGGGTCAGAACTGGGCCTGGACGGGTCCGGGGGGTCTGTCCACTCAGGCTTTGACGAACACTCTCGTTGCGTCCCGGGCGCAGGCCTGGGTCGAAGCGCTGAACGAAGGCGCCGGGTTCGATGTCCCGATCTACACCTACCTGAGCCTGCCACAGGCGGCGGAGTTCCCCGGTTGCTATTGCCAGTACTACTGCGCATACCACGACAACAACGCGGACGTGGCTACGGCTATCGACAACTCGGTCTGGCCCGCCTTCGTGTACGGGATGGCTCGGGGCACCACCGCACCCATCGTCAACGGGGACAGCATCTTCTACGACTGGGCCAACGTCTGCGCCACCGTTGCCCCGTACGGGACCGGCGCTGGCACGGGCAGCGCCGCCACCACGTCGTGGGACAAAGCGCTCGACATGAACCTCAACGGCGGTGTGACGTACAAGGGCGTGACCTATCAAGGGTTCAACAATCACAGGGTGAACCTGAGCGGCACCGAGACCCCACTGCCGTCCAACTGCTACCTCACCCCGATGTTGTGGCTTGCCGACAACGCCGACAACACGTTCAATACGGCCACCAACCCGGCCAGCGGCATCTGGACGACCGCTCAGTGGGCCGCCGCGCGTCCGGCGGTTCTCGAGTATTGCCAGTACAACACGTTCTCGTTCTTCCAGGGCAAGACGTTTATCGACTATGCCGACAACACCTACGACGATGCACCGGGCTACGACTACACGCCGGCACAGGGCTGAGATGGCAATCGAGCACGTACAGGACTCGACGCTCTCGACGAAGACCACAGGTGCCACGAGCAACCTGACCTTCGGCGTGGCCCCGACCACGGGCAACCTGCTCGTGGTGATGATCGGCGGCTACAACAGCGTGGGCCCAGGTTCGCGGTGGGCCGCCCGAGGACACCGCCGCCTGCCAGCAGGCGCTGACGGGGTCGGAGTTCATCTTTACCCACCAGTGATCCGGGGGTCCCTGGGTCCAGAACGCACCCGAGACCACCGCTCTGGTGCTCTCGATGCTGTCGGCCGGATGCACCGAGACCACGCAGTTGGGCTGCGTCGACCGGGCGAAATAGGGCGCTCTCATATCTGGACTCGGGCGTCCACGACCCCGGTGTCATCCGCGAGGGCATCCTCGACGCGACCAACGATTACGAACCCAAAGACTGCCAGGCACCAGTGGCGCTGAGCGCGGGGGTGGGCTGACCTGACGACCCGAGCGGACGTGTCGGCGTATTTGTCGAAATTGCAGGTCACAGGCAGGTTGCCCAGGGGCACTCACCCCCCAGGGGTGAGTGCCCATTGTTGGTCTTGGTGCAGCCGACCAGCATGTGCCGGTGTCCGCCGGCGACGACGTAGTACGGCAGAGGGACGTGCGGGACTACGCCCGCATTCTTTGGCGACGCAAGTGGTACATCGTGCTCGCCGTCGTGATCGCCGTCGGCGGCCTGGTCGGCCAACACCGGCTCCAGAAGCGCCAATACAAGGCGACTGCCGCAGTCCTCACCCAGGCTCCGAGCTCGGGAGCGGTCGACCAGACGGTCATGGCGACCCAGATCGGCATCCTCGAGAGCAGCGCCGTCGAGACACTCGTCGCAAAGCAGATCGCTGATCCCGGCACGGTCTCGGCGAACCAGGCGGGGCTGAGCAGCATCGTCGAGGTCAGTGCCACGTCGACGTCGCCGACGCTGGCGGCCAGCCAGGCGAACGCCTGGGCCGCGGCCTACGTCGCCTATAGCCGATCGTTGGCCCAGAACCAGGCGCTCGGATCGACCGCTGAGATCCAGCGACAGATCCAATCGCTGCAGCAACAGATCACCTCCCTCAACGCCGATATCGCCTTCGGGGGCCCGGCTAGCAACGCCGAAGCGACCAACGTCGCCCTCCGGAACGCGCTGCTTGGCCAGCAAGTCTCTCTCCAGAGCCAGCTCCAACAGGCCCAACAAGCAGCTGCCGCCGACACCGTGGTGCCGACCGTGGTGGCGCCCGCCAGCGTGCCTGACTGATCCGATCGGCACCAGTGTCGTGCGAACGGTACTCACCGGGCTCGGCGCGGGACTGCTGCTCGGGGTGCTGCTGGCCTTTCTCTTCGAGTACTTCGACGACTCCATTACTACCCGGGAGGATCTCGAGTCCGAGCTTTCGGGGCAGGCGGTCGTCATCGGTGCCATACCCGAGCTCGCCCGACGGCGCAACGACGTCGCAGGCGTGGTTGCACGGGGCGACGTGAGATCCTCGGCAGTCGACGCCTACCGCACCGTGCGGACGACGCTGCAGTTCGTCGGGAAAGACGGCGAGGGCAACGTGGTACAGGTTGCCGCTCCTACCCGAGGTGAGGGCGCGACGACGACCGCCGCCAACTTGGCCGTTCTGATGGCCCGGGCGGGGAGGCGGGTGGTATTGGTCGACGCCGATTTGCGACACCCACGGCTCCACGAGCAGTTCGGCGTCGCGAACCGGATCGGGCTGACCTCATTGCTCATCGGAGATGCGGCGACAGTCGAAGCGCTCCAGCCGGTTCCCGAGCTCGAGTCGTTGGTGGTGATGCCCGTCGGGCCTCTCCCGCCGAACCCCTCGGAGCTCCTGACATCGCTGCGATTCGGGGAGGTCATCGGCAGGCTGCGCGACAGCGGTGTCACGGTGGTCATCGATAGCCCGCCCGTTCTGGAGGCGAGTGACGGGCTGGTCGTGGCCGCCGCGTCCAACGCTACGGTCTTGGTGACCTCGACTCGCACGGGCAGCCAGCGGCGGCTGCGCAGGGCGCTGGCGCTGCTGGATGGGGCAGGTACTCCCTATGTGGGCGTCGTCCTCAACCGGTCGGGCAAGGAGGGGGTGGTGATCGAGTCCCCTCGCCGCAAGCCGAAGGACCAGCGTCGCACGGGCTGGCTCGCGTCGGACGATCTCGGTCCGGAAGGACCGACGGGAGACGCGGACCTGCTGCACGAGAACGGAGCAGGAAAACTTGGTGTCGACGGCGTTCGGTAACCGGGCGGTGATTGCCAGCTACCCTCCCCGAAGTCACCGTTCAGTGCGCAACCGCTCGTCTGCCCAATCGGGGAGCACACCGATGCATTCGGGCGGCCCTGCGCGTGCTGGCCGCCGCACGTGCCCTTCGAGCCAAATCCGGGCCTCGTCAGGCGGCTGCTCATGGGGTCGATCAGTTCGCCCTCGAACGGATGATCGGATACACCGTCGATCACTCCGCGCCGCCTGTGTCTGATCCTGCCCCGTTCATCAGATCGGCGACCTTCGCTGACAGCGCGGAGCACACTGAGCTGAGGGGCCATAACCCATCGGGCGATGGTCGGATACGGGTGTTGCAGATCATCGCCCGCCTGAACGTCGGTGGCCCGGCGCTGATGGCGACCGTCCTCAGTGATCTGCTCGACCCCGGGCGCTTCGATCATCGGATCGTGGCCGGCTCGATTGGAGAGGGGGAGGGCGACTACGTCTCGCTGCGTGCCCCCCATCTGGCGGTACTCAAAGTCCGCGGCCTGGGGCGGGCGCCTCGGCCGGCCGATGACCTCCGTGCGTTGATCGGCCTGATCGACGTCATTCGCCGGTTTCGCCCGCATATAGTCCATACGCACACGGCGAAGGCCGGTGTGCTCGGCCGGTTGGCCGCATGGTCGTGCGGGGTCCCAGCGACGGTGCACAGTTATCACGGGCATCTGCTTCATGGATACTTCTCGCCCGCCGGCCGGACGGCGGTCGTCGGCGTCGAGCGGATGCTGGCGCGACCTACCAACCGGCTCGTCGCGGTGGGGGATCGGGTCAGGAGCGACCTCCTGGCAGCGGGGATCGGACGGGCCAACCAGTTCGTCGTGGTCCCACCGGGGACGCGGCTGGGTCCACTCCCGTCCCGATCTGCTGCAAGGATCCGGCTCGGTCTGCGCCCTGACTCGGTGGTGGTCACGCTCGTCGCCCGCCTCACTCCCATCAAGCGTCCCGAACGGTTCGTGCAACTGGCCGGCGCGCTCGCCGGAGCCCATCCCGACGTGCAGTTCGTCGTCGCCGGAGGCGGCGAGCTCCTCGACTCGCTGCAGGATCTGGCGACGCGACTGCGGGCTCCGGTTCATTTCCTGGGGTGGATGTCCGACGTGGAGACGGTGTACTCCGCTTCAGACGTCGTGGTTCTGACCTCGGACAATGAGGGCATGCCGGTGTCGCTGATTGAAGCGGCGCTCGCGGGCCGACCCTGTGTGACCACGGACGTGGGGGGCGCCAGCGAGGTGGTGGCCAGCGGGACGACCGGAATAGTCACCGCGACTGACGTCGGCGCGCTCGCCGCCGCCGTTGGTCGGCTCCTCGATGACGAGGAGCTGCGAAGGACGATGGGTGCGGCAGCCGCAGAGCGGGCACACCGGTTCTTCGGCGCCGAGCGGCTGGCGGATGACATCGCCGACATCTACGAAGAGCTGGCCGGCCGTGCGAGCGTCGTCGCGGCGTCATGACTCGGGCTGTTGCCATGAAGGGCACCGGGTGCTGGCCGCTCGTCTCGGTCGGGGACGCCAGCGGCAGTGAGCAACGCTTCTTGTTCGAGACCTATCTCCATTCGGCTCGGGTGATGTCCGACGAGCCGAGCTCTCTTCCTCGCGATTCCATCGGCACGGCACTCGAAACCGTTTTCGGGGTGAAGACGGTGCCTGCTCCCCGCGTCCGGTGATGATCCGCGTCGGAGGCGCCAGGTCCGCGGCCCGCCCATGGCGTGGCCCGGCGGTGCGGACGCTGATCACGGTGGGGGCGGCGGTAATCGTCGCCGTGATTGCGGGGAAAGCGCCCGTCCGTTGGGCACCTTTCGTCGTGCTGGCGGCTCCGCTCGTCGTTCTCATCGTGGTGCTGGTACGCAGGGTAGACCCCAAGTGGTTCCTCGCGGCCTTTGTTCTCTCGACTTTCCTCGGTTGGTTTCAGTTCTCAACCTCGGTCGGGCGCGTCAACGTGCGCCTCACCGATCTTCCATACCTTCTGCTGGTCGGATCGCTGCTGTTCGTGAGCGGCCGCACCAGCGCACAGAGGGCCGATGTCGGCCAGCGCCCACTCGCCGTGCTCCTCCTCGTGTTCGGTCTCTCACTGATTCCGCTTCTCGTGGTCGATGCCCACGGATTCTTCAGTCCGTTCGTAAGCTGGGCGCGACTCGTCGAGACCTTCAGCATCGTTTGGCTCATGCCTTATGTGGTCAAGCGCCCATCAGATGCGCGCTTCGTCATGGGGACGGTCGCCGCCGCATGCGCCCTCGAGCTCGGGCGCGCCCTGATCGGCGAGCTGGCCAGTGGTCAGCTGTCGGCCCGACTACAGGGTGGAAACGGGCCTGACACCGAAGGCCTGTTGGCAGCGGTCCTGATCGTGACCGTGGTCTATGGCATGGTGCCAAAGTGGCCGTCGGCCCGGGCCGCCTTGATCGGACTCGGGGTGCTCTCGCTCGTCTTGTCGAAATCGGTGGGCTCGATTGCCGCCGTGGGCCTGGTGCTCGCACTTGCACCGCCACCGCGCCGGGCTGCACATAGCCGGCGAGCCGGATTGCTGAGGCCGATGAAGCTGGTCGTCGTGTTGACCATTGTCGTCGTCGTCGTGGTAGCCGTCCGTTCGGCAAACGTGCCGGGACAGAAGGGTTTCAGTAACGGCAGCACAATGGCCCGCATCATTGCTGGGGCTGCCGGCGTCGACCTTTTCGTCCACCACCCGATTTTCGGAGTCGGCTTCTCGCGGAGCGAACTCCCGGAAGTGTTGGCCGATCCGAGTGTCACCTCCGATCTTCACCGGGCGTTTCCCAACTCGCCCGCTGATCTCTTCCCCGATGTGTCGCAATGTCTTATCGAGCATCAGCTGACCGGTAACGGGGCGACTAGCTCATGTCAGGTGGGCAGCGTGCACAACGCCTATATCCAGCTGGCCGCCGAGGAGGGGCTGATCGGTCTGGTGACGCTCGTCGTGGTGGCCTTGGTCATACGACGACGGATCCGCAGTCTGCGCGCGCATACCAGGGATCCCGTGATTCTTGCCACCTTACGCTGGGCGGCCCTCGTGCTCATCGTCGTCCTCATCTGGTGGAACGACAACCCACTCTACGGAGGTCAACCCGAGACCTTGTTGGCTGCGCTGGCCTTGGGCACACTCGCGGTGCCCTGGTCCTCCATGAGGGGCGACTCCCAGTCGAGTCTCGGCGAGGGCCGACCAATCGTACTGAGCGCGCGGTGAGGGACGCGATCTGGTCCCCTACGGTCGGACCGACAAGATGGGCGATCACCTCACCTGTGGAGATGACGACGAATACAGCCAAAAGAGATCGTCGCGTTATCGATCGATGCTAGGACGTAACTTGCCGGGCTCGGTCGACGATCTCCACCACGCGGGCACCGTAGGACTGCTGGTTCCAACCTTGTTCAGCGAACTGTCTCCCTGCTGCCCCCATCCGCTCCCGGAGTGCGGCATCCGACATCAACTGGGACAGTGCACGTCGCCAGCCGTCGACATCACCAACATCGACCCAGATCCCGCAGCCGATAGCTTCGATGTCCACATCGAGCGCCGTCGGAGAGCGGGTCATCACGACAGGCTTGCGAAGAGCAAGTGCGTCGTTCAGCTCGGTCAGCCCGTTCATCGCGAAGGGGTCTTGCAAGGGAATCGCGATTACGGCAGCGTGCTGGAGATCAGGCAGAAGCTCGACGTATGGTCGCTGCGATCCCTCGTGCACTCGCAGGGGGATCCCCTCTCTTTGAGTTGCCTCGCGCAAGACAGGGTAGTCCCGGCCTGTCTTTCCGACGGCGACAACGAAGCCTCCGTCCTCGTATGTCGCGTAGCCAGGGAAAAGCAGATCCGGACCCCAGGGCAGGAGCGATGTGTTGCTGGCCGAACGCCCTGGAATGCGCAGCACCTCCTCGTAGACGTGGCGGCTGTGACAAAGGACCTCCCTGTACCGACCAACTGCCTTGTACGTCAATCGATGCTCGGACGGTACCGTGGGATGCACGATGGCAACGATCGGAGCCACAAAACGCCGCTGGGGGAGCAAGTGCAGGCTGCGTGGATCAGCGACGTAGAGGACGTCGGCATGTGAGCGAAGTGCCTCTGCCTCTTGTGCCAGATTGCCGACCCGGCCCCTCATCCAGCGGGAGACTCGCTCCAGGGCGGACTGTTGGCCGCCAAAATGCGAGTAGACGACCTCGTAGCCTGCCGCCTCCAAAGCCATCGTTCCCCAGAGGTGCTGACCCGGATAGGTACCTTCTCTCCAGGCTTGAAGCGCCACTCTCACCGGATAGTTGTTAGCGAAGTAGACCCTCGGTTGTTTGGTGATGTTCATCAACGCCATCTCAGCGGTCTGTGGGGTGGCCCGCATCGACCATCACGGAATGATTGTACCGCTGCCGTTACCGCTCGCTTTGCACTCCGCAGGGGGGCCGCTGGTATTCGACTGTCCGTGAGGTCGAAGCCCCAGTCGACGTGTACTCAGGTATGTCGGAGGGTGACTGACCCGAACTCCGACTGGCGGCTCAGCCACTGGTCCTGCTCAACCGGGGGGCGAACAAGGAACGAGGAGTCGTCGGTCAAGCAAGTCGACATCACGAAGTTGCGGCCGGAGACGGAGTTGTCATCAACCGGGTACCCGAGATGCCTGAAAGCAGTGCGAGGAATGGCATGGTCGGCACGCGCATGCGTGGATATGAAGCCTTGGGGCACATCGGCCAGTTGGAACGACGGCCTCGAGTCCGTCGTGCCACACGCCGTTCGCCTCTCCGGAGCTCGGGCTCTACTCCCACTCGCGAGTGGGCAGCTTGACTCCTGGGGGTGTTCAGCCCTTCCGACCCGGGATGGCCCGATGCTAAGACCCACGGTTGTGTGTCCCGGACTCGTGCAATTTCGCCGATGACCAGGCTTGTCTTTGTCATTCAGATGCTCGATCCCGACGATGCGGTCCTGGGCTTCGTCCCCGGCTCTTGGAGAGCCCGGCCATGAGGGACGCACCAACGTGACGGTTGGGGTGCCAGCCGCAGGACGGATATCGCGAATCCGTGTTCTGCATGTCCAGAAAGTAACCGGCAGCATCGCAGGCTCGGAGCGCCATCTCCTCCAGCTGTTGCCGGCGCTGGTGGAGCGCGGCATCGAGGCAAAGATGCTGGTGCTCGGCGCCGGGCGGTTCGAGCCGTTCGTGAACGCGATGCGCCAACGCGGCATCGAGGTGTCGAGCCTCCCGGCCGGACGCGACGCGAACCCTCTGTTGGTTTGGCGCCTGCTCAAGGAGATCGAGCGGTGGTCGCCTCACATCGTCCACACCCATCTCATACATGCCGACTTTTACGGTCAGATCGCAGCTCGTGCGCGAGGGGTGACCGGGGTGTCGAGCCTTCATGGAACTCATCCTTTCTATCGAAGCGAACCTGGCCGTTCGGTGGCGCGACTGGCTGGACACCTCGCCGCGCGCACGATCGCCATTTCACGGTACGCCGGAGACTTCGCGTGCGAGGTGGGCATCGCTCCGCCACAACGCGTTCGTGTTGTCCACTACGGAGTCGATCCCTCGAGCTGGCTCGACACGAAGGAGGACCGCGCCGAGCAGCGGAGAGCGCTGTGCCTGGACCCCGACGAAATCGCGGTCGGCGTGGCATCCCGCCTCGTGCCGGGAAAGGGTCATGACGTCGCCATTCGGGCATTCGCCGCTGTGGCGGAGCGATTGCCGAGGACGCGCTTGCTCGTGGCCGGCGATGGCCCGTTGCGCGCAGAGGTCGAGGAGATGGCGCGTCGCAACCTTCCGGCGGGTCAAGTCAGCATCCTGGGGTTCGTCGATGATATTCGAGGTTTCTTCAGCGCGTGTGACCTGGTGCTGTTCCCGTCGCTGCCCTCGTTCGGGGAGGGGTTCGGGCTCGCAGCGCTTGAGGCGATGGCGGCAGGGGTGCCCGTGGTTGCGTCCGACGCCGGACCGTTACCCGAAGTCGTCTCGGACGGAGAGTCCGGCCTGGTCGTCGCTGCTGGCGACGACGAAGCCTGGGCAGAGGCGATCTTTGCGCTCGCCAGCGACGGCTCACTTCGCCACCGTCTCGGAAACGAGGCCCGAGCAAGAGTGTGCCGCGAAATTCTCAGTAGATCAAATGGCCGACCGCACGGTCGCCGTGTATAGAGAAGTGGTGACCGAGCGGGGCGCCCCGGTCATTGCGAGCCGGGTGAGGGCGTCACCAGCTTCGCGGTCGGCTGCCCGCCATGACGAGGCGAAGAGGAGGAGGTCGCGTCCGGCTTCGCACTCCGTTCGACGTTTTGTTCGTCAGCTACTGGATGGAGCGCCTGCGACGCCGAGGGTCCACCGAGCCTCACGTCAAGCGAAGATGTACGAGGGTTCCGATATGCCGGAATCCGAGGTCGGTGTAACCGACCGAACGGTCCCATGAGCCGCTCGCACCTCGCGCCGTGTCCGGCTCTCGGCTCCGATTCGACCCGCCTCTGTGGAGGCTCTTGGATCGATGGCTCCGCCACCCAGCTTGGTACACGCGGCTGTGCACAAAGGGGTTCCACATTGATCGTGTCACCGACCCAAGACCGGCCGGCTCGGCAGCCTTAGCTATGAGGGTGGCGCTGTTCTCCCCGTTCTTCCCTCCCCAGGTCGGTGGCGCAGAACGATTCACCCACGTTCTCGCCGACTTCCTGGCCCGGGACGGCCACCAAGTAACCGTCGTTACCCTCGTGCCGCTCGGGTCAGACGAGGAGCTTCGGTTGCCGTATCCGGTCATCCGCAATCCGAGCTCCGTTCGCTGGGTGCAGATAGCGCACGAGTCGGACGTCGTTCACGTCAACGCGTCGGTTCGATTGGCGCTATCGGCTTGTGCCGGCTTACGGAGGCCGATCCAGACCCATCATTGTCCACATGCGATCTGCCCCGCAGATTGGGCCTTCGGTGAGGGCGGTGACTGTACCGCCCGTTCGGATCGCCCCGGACCGTGCCCGAATTGTCCGCAGCGCAATCTCACCGGTCGCATCAAAATGGCAGGTCGGCGAGCGTCTGTCCACCTCGCGAAAGCCAACGTCAGCGTCAGTCACTATCTCGGCAAGCGGCTCGGCCTCCCCCGCTCGGTGACTATCTACAACCCGGTCGACCCACGGGCGTTCCTCTGCGATGACCTCGGGCCCGGCGAAGACGGCCTGGTCACATTTGCTGGGCACCTCATAGACCGCAAAGGTCTGGACGTGCTCATTCGAACCCTGGCCCTTGTGCCCGACGCAAGACTCGAGGTCATCGGCGGGCCGCCGGGGTTATGGCCGAAGTGGAAAGAACTGGCGGATCAGCATGGAGTCGGCAGGCGTGTCCACTACGTCGGCTGGAAGGGCCTGAACGAGGTTCTCGAGCTCTATGCACGTGCAGCTGTGGTCTGCGTGCCGACGCTGGGCGAGGAAACCTTCGGGTATGCGGCCGCCGAGGCAATGGCCGCGGGTCGAGCCGTGGTCGCCACACCTACAGGTGCCCTTCCCGAACTGCTGGCGGACGACCGAGGATTCGTGTCGAACAGCGTAGATCCGAGCGACCTCGCTGTAGCCTTGCGTAGGGCGTTAGAGGATCCGGACCGCAAGAGCAAGACCGAGCAACGTGCCAGGGGATTCGCAGAATCACACTTCGACCCTGAAGTGGTCGGTCGGCGTTATGTCGAGCTCTACAACCAATGCGCGTCATGACGAACGGGGGCCAACGTCTGAACAGACGGAAGGGCGGCTGCCCGTTGACGTCATCTGAGCGTGACGCCAGCCAATCGGAACTGCAGGTTTTCCGGCTGCATCAGCTCGTGGCATGACGACTGAATGGGGAGTATTCCCGAGTCCGGTCCCCGGAAGCTTGGCCAGAGTAGTTGGAAGCCGTGAGCGACCGAGCCCGAGGAGATCTCGACTTGGCGCGGTGCCATCAGAGGTCGTTGCAACAGGCCGAAGGCTCTCGTGACGCGGGCTGGACGCTCGTATCCGCCTCTTAGCTCCTTTCGACCCGCTCTACGGCAGCTATTGGATCGATGGGCTCCGCTGCATTGGAACGATAGAGCTGCACCCACTGCCCGCACAGCTCCTGCCAAGCTCAATAGCCTTTGAGTTCGCCGACAGGAAGTTCGTGATCGACGCGTGGGACAAGCCCATCGTCAACGAGTGGTGGTGGAAGTGGTCCGATGTCTACGGCAAGGTGAACCTCTCGCTCGACACGAAGATCAACAAGGTCGTCCCGATGGGGCCGGGGTTCGGCACCAAGACCTGGGGCATCGTCTCCATGGCCTCGGCCCTACTACGCAGCGCCCGGTGGGGAAAGGAGATGTCCCGCCTCGACTACGCGGGAGGATTTGTCCGTCAGTGGTACAAGCGTCTACCCCTGACCGCGCTGACTCCTGGACCCTCAGACCCGTCCTACATCTTCGCCCTCCATCATTACTGGCCCGGCGACCCAGACGTCAACGAGCTGAGAGCCCGCTTCATGAGGGTGACGAAGGCGTCGGACGAATTGCACTTCGAAGGTGGCTTCGTCTGCTCAGACCACGATCAGATGCTGGGACACGACGACTTGCTCCACCGTCGCCTCTCGTACCGTCGATGGTTGCAGCTGACCCGGAGTTCGGCGGTCGTGTTCAACACCCCGGGCGTGAGCGGGTGTTTGGGATGGAAGCTCGGTGAATACCTAGCGCTCGGTAAGGCGATCATCTCAACTCCCATCCAGCGGCAGCTCCCCGCCGATCTCGAGCACGGCACTCACATCCATGTCGTCGACGGCTCGGAGGACTCGATGCGGGATGCCATCGAGCGCATCACTGGCGACGGCACCTACCGGCTCCGCCTGGAGGTCAACTCTCGCGCCTATTTCGATCGATACGTGAATCCTCGAGCGGCAATCCAGCGTCTCGTGTCGAGTTCATGAACCCACGGCAAGACCCCTGGGACCCCGGGAGCGAGGCCTGCCCCTCCCGCTAAAGTATACGTACCCGGGTATCCATCCCGCGAGCAAACCTCCCTAGGAACTGACGGGTGCCGAGTCGACGCGTTTTCTGGGGGGAATACCCCTGTGATCGCCGGGCGCTCAATGCTACAAACGGGCGCTGATGGAATTGAGCGGTATCTGATGCTGGACGCTGATGAAGTGGCGGTCGACCCGACCGGCCCGGCCGGTCCATCGCGGGCCTCCGACCCCCGGTTCTTGGCCTTCTACCTCCCGCAGTTTCACCCCATTGCCGAGAACGACGAGTGGTGGGGGCCCGGGTTCACGGACTGGACGAACGTGGTGCGGGCGCGCCCGGTCGTCCGTGGTCACTACCAGCCGCACATTCCCGCTGATCTCGGGTTCTACGATCTGAGACTGGCCGAAGCCAGGGCGGCGCAGGCCGCCATGGCCGCCGAATACGGAATAGACGGCTTCTGCTACTACCACTACTGGTTCCACGGTCGGCGCCTGCTCGAGAGGCCCTTCGACGAGGTCCTGCGTTCGGGCCAGCCGGACTTTCCCTTTTGCCTGTGCTGGGCGAACGAGAACTGGACCCGGACGTGGAGCGGGCGCGATGGAGAGGTCCTCGTTCGTCAGACATATTCCGAACGCGACGACCTGACGCATATCCGCTGGCTGGCGGAGGCCTTTTCCGATCCTCGCTACCTGAGGATCCGTGGCCGGCCAGTGTTCCTCGTGTACCGGGCCTCGAGCATCCCCGAAACGGCCAGGACGACGGATACGTGGCGACGGGAGGCGGTCCGCCTCGGAGTGGGAGATCCTTACCTCTGTCTCGTGCACAGCTTCGACGCCGACCGGCTCGACCCGGGGCCGCTCGGATTCGACGCGGCCGTCAAGTTCGCCCCGGACTGGCGAATAGTTCGCAAGCTCAACGGAAGCCGCGCACGCCGCGGGTCTCGGAGGGTCTTTCATCCCCGTAGCCCGTACCGAGTCAACACGCTAAGGGACTACAGCTCGGTCGTGACCGATTCGCTCCGCGAGCCAAACCCCGACTACCGGCTTTACCCGTGTGTGTCCCCTGGGTTCGACAACACCCCGAGACGACCGACGGGCGCGACCGTGCTCTTGAATTCGTCCCCCGACGCCTACGAGACCTGGCTCCGGGAGACCGTTGGGCGCTTCGAGCCCTTCGGGCCGGAGGAGAACCTCGTCTTCGTCAACGCGTGGAACGAGTGGGCAGAGGGCAACCACCTCGAGCCGTGCCAACGGTGGGGGAGGGCCTATCTCGAGGCTCACGCTCGGGTCGTCGCCAATGTCCGCTCGGCGTTTCGGCAGCCCACCACGACCGCCGCAGATCCCGCCACGGCCTCGCTGGGGTCGTGACGACCAACTGATGCGCATCGCCTGCCTCAGCACGCACGTGCCCTACAGGAGGATTCCTTACTCGAGTGGCCAGTTCACTTTGGCCTGGCTCTCTGCCTTGAGCACGGAGGCGGACATAGAGCTGCTCGTTCCGGCAACTCCCCAGAACCTGTCCGCGCCGAGGGAGCTACCCTCGAACGTAGAGATCACCCTCATCCCCGTCGTCGATCGGGAGCGGAGCCTCCTCGCGCGCTGCCACTACAACGCGTATGGAGGAGTCACGCCGGGGCTGTCTGTGCTCTCGGGGTTCCGAGCTTCGGACCGGTTCCCGTCGGCGGTGGCGGCGGCCGACGTCGTGGAGATCCACCTGCACCACCTGCTGCCCCTGGTGTCCGATGTCCGGCGCTGGTCCGGGCGAACGCCGGTCACGGGCATCGTGCATGACGTGATGAGCCAGAAGACCCTCCGAGATGCACAGTTGGCAAGGGGCATCCGGAGGAAGCTAGGTTCCGCCGTGCGGACCAGGACAGCGGCCCGCATGGAGGCCCGGCTGATCAACCGGCTGGATCATGTCCTGACCTTCAGTCACAAGGATGCGGCCTTGCTCGAGAACCTCGGCGTGTCCACGCCCATCGAGGTGATCGAGCCGCTGGTGCGTATGCCCGAAGTGACGGCCCGACCTCCGAAGGAACCCGTCGTTCTCTTTACCGGTGCGCTGTTCAGGTCGGTGAACTCCGAATCGATCAAGTGGTTTCTCGACGCCGTGTGGCCAACCGTCGAGACGAGTGTCCCCGAGGCGAAGCTCGTCATCGCGGGTGCCGATCCACCCGAGTGGCTGATGGGGCGCCGCAGTGCAACGACCGTGGTGACCGGGTATGTAGAGGACCTGGATGCCGTGTACCGCGACTCGTGTCTCTTCGTCGCACCCCTCATAGCTGGCGCTGGCGTCAAGTTCAAGGTTCTCGACGCCATGGCCTCTGGGTTGCCCGTCGTGGCGACTCCCATAGCGGCAGAAGGGATAGTCGAAGACGCGGGCGAGAGTTGTTTCGCGGCGATAACCGAAGACCCCGTAGTCATGGCCGAGAGGATCGAGTTCTTCCTACGGAACCGGGAGGCCGCCTCTGACGTCGGCACTCGAGCTCGGAAGTGGGCACACGAACGGTTCGACTTCGGGCTGTCGGCGCGACGAGCGCTGGCTTCGTACGCCAGACTCGTCGCCCGCGCACTGCCCGCCGAGGATCCCGTCGCGTGACCCAGATCAGACGGTCACTCGTCTTGATTGGGGAGTTGCCCGAGCCCTTCGGGGGAGTGGCCATGCACTGTGACAACGTGTGCAGAGAGCTAAGTCGCCGTGGCGTCGACGTTCATTTCCTGGACAGTGAGCCCGGTTCCGTGAAGCACCTCCCTCCGCTGGCGAGTTATTCGAGAGTGACAGGTCGGTATGTACGGGGTGGGCTCTCGGCGCTTCGCTCCCCACGAGTAGTTTGCTCCTGGTTCGCCCTCGTGTTCCCGGTCGCCCATAAGATAGGGCCACGAGCTTCCCTCCAGGCGCTGGTCCTCGGCCATAGGACCTTCGCGACGGCCCGGCGTGCTGGAACACGGTCAATCGTCGCTCATCATGCGGGGGAGCTTGGGCTGTCTGCCCTGGTGGCCGCCAGAGCGCTTGACGCCAAAGTCACCGTGTTCATTCACGGGTCAGAATGGACGCACCCGACGTGGAACCAGAAACTGTCTGCCATCGTTGCTGGGCGCGCTCATCGGATCATCGCCAATTCCTCGTATACCAGGCGGCTCTGTATGGATGCCACAGGGCGGACCGACATTTCAGTGATTTCCCCCGGCGTCGATCACAGCCGATTCCATCCCTCCTACCGCACTCCGGAATGTCGGGACGATCCGATTGTTCTCTTCCTTGGAGCAATGCATCCTCGCAAGGGAGCTGACGTGCTCGCCAGGGCCATCCCTCTGCTGCACGATCTTCCGGCACGTTTCATGTTCGCCGGGCCTTCAGGCCCCCTTGAGCCGGAAGTCCGGTCGATCATCACCGGCTCCGGCGCTCAGGATCGGGTCGAGTTCCGCGGGCAACTCAGCTCCGAGGAAGTTCCTCGTGTGCTCGCTGAGGCGGAGATATTCGTCTTCCCCACGGTCTGGGGCACGGAGGGTTTCGGCATGGTCGCCGCGGAGGCCATGGCCTGTGGAGTGCCCGTTGTGGCCAGCCGCATCGGTGCGATACCCGAAGTCGTGCTCGACGAGGAGACGGGGCTGTTGGTAGAACCCGGTGATCCAGTTGACCTCGCGTCCAAGCTGCGCCTCCTCCTCGGAGATCCCGTCCGACGCCGCTGTCTCGGCCGCGCCGGGACGAGACATGTGCAGCAGTATCGGTGGGACCGGCTGGCAGACGAGCTGGTCGAGGACTTGAACGCCGACGCCGAGTCCGCGACGCTCACTGCGCACAACAGGCTGGCCACATGACGGGCGGCCTGGCGATCGACCGGGCGCCGACCGAAAGTCGGGAACCCCCCCTCCAGCGGCTGCTCATGTTCAATCTGGCCACCGACGAGAAGGATCCCATTCTCGGGTTCACCGTCGAATGGGTCCGGGCTCTCGCCGCTCGAGTGCCCAACGTCGACGTCATAACGATGCGGTTCGGGAGCACCGACCTGCCGGGCAACGTCCGGGTTTACTCGATCGGCAAGGAGCGCGGCTGGTCAGAGGCGAGACGGTTGGTCGAGTTCTATCGACGACTCGGTCTCTTGTTGCACGAGCAGACCTATCAGGCTTGCTTCGCTCATATGCAGGAGCGATTCGCTCTTCTTGCAGCCCCACTATTGAAACTCAAGCACATCCCGGTCACGCTTTGGTACACCCATCCTCACACCCCCTTGGCCCTACGCGCCGCGATCAGAACAGTCGACCGGGTCGTCACTGCCGATTCCAGTAGCTGTCGAGTCCGGACCTCCAAGCTGCTCGCGATTGGCCATGGCATCGACACCGATCGGTTTGTACCCGCCTTTTGCGATCGATCCCGCTTCCGGGTGGTGGCCGTGGGCCGCGTCACGCCCATCAAGCGGCTCGAGCTGCTGATTGACGCCGCCGCCCGCCTGCAGAGCCGCCAAACCAACGCTCTCGAGGTTCGGTTCATCGGTCCGACTGACAGCGCTGACAGCAACTACGAAGCTGCTCTGCGCCGTCGGGCCTTCGAGATGGGTGTTGCTTCGCAGGTGACCTTTGTCGGCCCGCTTGGGACTGAGGAACTGATAGCTGAGTACCAGGCGGCTGACGCCGTGGTGAGCCTCACCCGTCTTGGGTCCTTCGACAAGTCGGCACTTGAAGGAATGAGTTGTGGGTTACCCCTGCTGACCATGAACCCGGCCTTTGCCCCGCACCTGTTGGCCGCTGGTATGCCCGGACTGATCGAGGACGGGAACGCCGAGGCGTTGGGGCAGGCTATCGGAAGGCTGGCTGACGTCCCAGTAGAGGAACGGCGACGATGGGGCCTGGCTCTGCGAGCCGAGGTGGTCCGCGCTCATTCGCTCCAACGCCTGGCCGACCTGCTCGTCAACCAGATCCTCTGACATCTCGACCGGGAACTCCTCGTCGGTCAAGGCCAGGCTCTCGGCTCGCCGAGCATCCACATCGTGGGCCACTCCGCTGATGTCGACTACGTGGCTCTCAGTGTCAGCGCTGGGTCCGCTCAGCCTCTCGAAAGAGTGACCCTATTCTTGAGCCTTGTGATCCCCGCCAGGGGAGTGAGCCGCTCGACGTAGGAATCAACGACAGTCGAGTCACCGTCGAGAAACAATGTGTGCGGGCCCTTCCGTCCCGCCACTCGAATCTGCGCCCGTGGCACCTCGCGATACCTCTCCGTGGACAACTCGATGATCTCGGAGAATGTCACGCCGTTGCCATAGCTGCCCCGGTTGTCCTGGCCGGGCCGAAACAAGCGCCCGTCGGCGGCGACGATCGGACCGGCTGGGCGGGCTCGAGCGACGTCCATGACGATCGGGTTGTCCGGGTGTGGTTCGTACGTTCCTGCCACGTCCGTTGCTGACCACAACCAGAGCAGGTCGGTCGCCGTCGACGGCAATCCACCGAACAGCCACCACCGGCCCGCATGGAACAAGACGGTGGGGTCGATGATCCGGAACGCCTCGAGACCACGAACGCCTTGCGATCCCACGATGGACGCTCCGTCGAGCTCGAACAATCTCGGTGGTCCGACAGACGCCATTTCGGGCAGGACGTATCGCGTACCCTGGCTTTCGACGATGAAGGGATAGGAGCAGTGATGACCGCGCACTCCCGGCAGGTCAACGGCAACGGGTGGGCGGTCAGGGCTGAAGACGAGCAGGCGTCCCTTTCCCGACGAGGTCTCCAAACCCTCGCACCAGATGGTTCCGTCATCGCCCGGGAAGGGATCGGCGGTGAAGGCGAATCCCCTCGGAAGCGCAAAGTCGTCTGGCTCGCGAAGGTGTACGACGTGGTTGGTTCGAGCGGGGTCTATGGCATTGGTGCGGCCCACTCTCCATCTCTTCTCTATCAGCGCGCCGTAGCCAGCTCTCTTCATCCGTCGGACTGCCATCAGCCCGATGAATGTGACCACAGTCGAGTTGGATGGAAGTGAGTAGTTCTTGCCGGTGACGGGGTGATCCAGCGCGACGCCATCTCGGGAGTTGCGGAGAGCCTTGACCAGTAGATGGTGGCTATTCCCGTAGAGCCCCTCGAGCGTCTGGTGGTACGAGTGCGGGACGACCTGGCACGCAGCATACGCGAGGACCTTTCCGGCATCGAGCTTGTTGCCGATCCGCTGCACGATCGCACCGAGATGATCAGCCCCGTCGAGCACCTCATAGAAGCCCGCTGGTCGACCTCGGTATTCGCTGGGATCACCGTGATGGAACGACAACACCCCGTGACTTGCTGGCAGATCATCTGGGTCCCGATGGAGGTTCATGCCGAACTTGATGACCACGTCGAATCCGAAATCGACCATCTCGCGGCAGACAGATGCGGGCACTCGCTGCCAGATGCCCTGCCATTCGGATCTGAACGTTCGCACAGCGGCGTCCGGTCCAACGATCGGCCCCCACGGTACGGGTCTCGTCCACGAGGTGCGCATCGACGTGAGACGGAGCACGTAATACCCGAGGTGCTTGCGCGGTCTGCGCTCAACATGCGAGTTGTCGCAGATGTACACGCAGGCAATCCGAAGTCCGCATGCGACCGCCCGCTGGAGCGCTGCGGCTTGCCACCGCGCGATGGTGGTTCCATCGACGAGCACACAGGCCGACAGGCCATGCAGGTCACCGAGCGGATTGTCGGTCCACGGGGTCTGCGACGCGTGATGGCGCACGATGGTGAACGTACCTCCGAAAATGCTTTGAGCTTGCGGTCGATTCTCCAGCCGGCGTGGAAGATACACCGCCGGTTCCAACGTCGACAGATGGTCGCCATTCGCTGTCGCCGGCACTCTCAGCGGCGTACCGGTGGGTCAGCCATGGCGTCCGCCTGGATTTCGGCCTGAGTACGGCCCGACGTCGGAGGCACGAGCGGAGTTTGCCAAGTCGGTCCCCGTGGGCCACGACGAGACCCCCCAAGGGAGTTGATCCCCTGACGGGACGGGGCGTTCCCTGTAGGTTCAGACGCGTGTTTCGACGCGCCCGCGTGGTTGGGTCTGCGAGCAGGGCCGACACCGAAAAGCCCGTGGCCGTCTTCCTCGGCAAGGCTCGCCTGGGTGATCCCCAGTCGGCTGGCGTGCGGGGGCGAATCGCCATCCACGACCGATACATCCGTTCGATCTGGGTGAAGACAGGGCCGGTCACGGCGGAGCGGTTGGGAGACTGCGTGCACATATCCCTGCCTGCCCTGCGACCACCGGCGCTCGGCGGGTTGCTCTTTTACAGCGTCGGGCCACTGATCGCGGTCATCGCCGCCGTGCGTCGGAGTCCCAGCGCAATCGTGTGCCAGAGTCCGCTCGAGGGCCTAGGAGCCGTCCTCGCCGTGCGCCTATTGCCGCGGTCGCGGCGTCCTCCAGTCCAGATAGAAGTACACGGAGATTGGAGGGCGGCCCCCCGGCTGTACGGAAGCCGTGCCCGCCACCTGATCGCGCCATTGTCCGATCGCCTTTGTGGCTGGGCGCTTCGGCGCGCCGACCGGCTTCATGTTGTGAGCGAGGCGATGGCTACTCAGGCTCGTCAGGCGGGCTATGGCGGACCGATGGACATGCACGTCGAATTCGCCGACTACTCTCCGTTCCTCGAGGACGACCCGATCCCGTTCCCCGCCCACCCCCGCGTGGTGTTCGTCGGCGCTCTCGAGTTCACCAAGGGTGTGGACGTGCTGCTGGACGCGTGGCCAGTCGTCCTGGCCCAAGTACCCAGAGCAGAGCTCGTCATCGCCGGAGATGGCACCATGGATACGGCCCTTCGCCGACGCGTGAGCCGGCTCGGGATATCCAGAAGCGTGGAGTTCGTCGGGCACGTACCTCCACTTCGGCTGCGTCAGATACTGGACGACTCATGGTGCCTGGTCCTCCCCTCCCGTTCCGAGGGGCTTCCGCGGGTCGTGCTCGAGGCGATGGGCCGAGGCCGCCCGGTGGTCGCAAGTGCAGTCGGTGGCCTACCCGAGGTAGTCGATGAGGGCACGACCGGCCATCTGGTGCCAGCCGGCCGACCAGGGCCCCTCGCTCAGGCCATCGTCACGATTCTCCATGACCCAGAGCGAGCCACCAAGATGGGCGCAGAAGGCCGGGCGCGGGTGACCGAGCGCAACCCGCTCGTCGAGTACGAGGCGGGAATCGAACGGCTGGCGGAGTGGATCAATACCTGGAGGACGTAAGCGGAGGCGGATCCAAGCGGGGGACCCCGACCCTCGTGATCAGCGCCGCACTCAGCTGCTGCCCGTCTTCTCACCCACCTCCTGCAGCCGAGCCTCCCAAACCGGTATTCTCCGGCCGCGGGTGATCAGTGGCGATCTCGTCCCGTCTCGGAACGGCTCAGCGGGATGCGCTGGAGGCTACGAGGCTGCTTCCACCGCCGATCTGGTCAGCGTCGGAGTAATGTCCGAGCTCCCACCTCACGTCGGCGATGGTGTCAGCCAGGATGTCCTGAAGTGTATGACGAGGTCGCCAACCGGTGAGGGACTCGATCTTCGAGACGTCAGGTACGCGCCGGCGCATGTCCTCAAATCCCTCTTGGTACGCCTCGTCGTAGGGCACCAGCTGGATCTCAGAACTCGAGCCCGTCTTCTCGACGATGGCCTTGGCCAGTTCGAGGATCGTGATCTCCTCGGTCGATCCCACGTTGAATACCGAGCCCACGGCCCGTCGATTGTCGAGCACGCGCAAGAGGGCGTCCACGATGTCCGTGACGTGGCAGAAGCAGCGGCTCTGCTGTCCATCCCCGAATACAGTGACAGGTTGGCCCGTCAAAGCCTGTTTCACCAGGGTCGGGATGACCATGCCGTAGGCCGCGCTCTGGCGCGGGCCAACCGTGTTGAAGAGTCTCGTGACCACCGCAGGTAGGCCTCGCTCGCGGTGATAGGTCATCGCCAGTATCTCATCGACCGCCTTTGCGGTGCTGTAGGCCCAACGGGCGACAGTGGTCGGTCCGAGGATACGGTCGGCGGTCTCGGTGAGGGCGGAATGACCGTTCTTCCCGTATATCTCCGATGTGCTGGCGATCAGGATCGGACGCTGGTAGCGGTGGGCGGCTCCGATCACCACCTCAGAGCCGCGGAGGTTGGTGGTGAACGACCGGAGTGGCTCCTCGATGATCAGACGCACACCAACTGCAGCAGCCAGGTGCACGACTGCGTCGCACTTGTGCATGAGCTCGTCTACGACAAGCTCATCTCGAATCGAGCCGGTCACCATGAGCAGCCCTGGATGATGGGCTATCCCCGCCAGGTTCCTCATGGAGCCGGTCGAAAGATCGTCGAGCACGATCGCACGGTCACCGCGGCCGAGAAGTGCCTCGGTCAGGTGAGAACCGATGAAGCCGGCCCCTCCGGTGATCAGGTAGGTCGTTCCGGTGGCTGCTGGCGCCCGAGCGGTTGTGCCCGGCATGGTCGGAAACCCGATGTCCACCTGTCGAGGACCTCCTCCTGGTCGTTCTTCGCGCTTGTTGCTGGGCAATGCCTCGAGGAACGCCGATGTGAACCTAGGTCCGTCCAGCGCACCGGGGCACCCGATAGCTCCCCCAGGGGAGTACTCGGCGGCCAGGGTCGGGCGAGGGCCGCTCTCCGCCACTAGGGGATGGTGCTAGTGGTCCCAATCGGCGCACCAAGCGAGACTACGCGGGTGAGGGGTTCATGACCGACCTGCATTGGTGGTCGTGCATATTGATATTCGCTGTGGCGGCCCTGGTGACGCTGGTGTGCACCCCTGTCGCCCTCCGGGTGGCGAAGCGCTGGAACTGCTTCGACACCCCTGCTGTCGGGCAAGTCCCACCGGGCGCCCGTTCCGTACCTCGGCGGCGCGGCCATGGTCATCTCGTTCGTCTTGGTCGCCGTCGTGGCGGGACTCGTCGAGACATCGGACCGCCAGGGACGTGCCCGATCTGGCGGTGTTCCTCGCCATGGCCGTGGGCCTGGCCGTGCTGGGACTCGTCGACGACCTCCGGGGGCTGAGCCCCTGGCCTCGGCTCGCGCTCGAGATTGCCGCCGGAATCGGAGTGTGGACGACAACCAGCACGACGTGGCTTCCGGGGCCCCGACCCTTGCAGGCCGTGGAGACGGTCTGCTGGGTGGTGATCGTCACCAACTCCTTCAACCTGCTCGACAACATGGACGGCCTGGCGGCCGGCATTGCTGCCGTGTCTTCGATCTTCCTCTTCGCCGTAGCCCTGGAAAACGGTCAGTTCATACTGGGGGCTCTTGCCCTGGGGCTGGCCGGGTGCGCCATCGGATTTCTCCGGTACAACTTCCATCCTGCACGTATCTACATGGGTGACTCGGGGAGTTTGTTCCTCGGGTTCGTACTGGCGGTGCTGAGTCTCGACCTTCGTTTCCCGGCCTTCACACAAGTGACCTTCGTCGTTCCGGTGCTGATCGTCGGTGTCGCGCTGTTCGACACGACGCTCGTGTCGATCACGAGGCTCATCCATGGGCGTACCCCCCTGCAGGGAGGGCTCGACCACGTCAGCCACCGCCTGGTCTTCGTCGGACTGTCGACCCGTGCTGCCGTGTGCCTGCTGTATGCAGTCGCCGTCGCGCTGGGCGGGATCGCCCTGGTGATCACGAGGGTTGACCTGGCCGTGGGCCTTGTAGTCAGCGGTCTTGTGGCGCTGTTCGCCCTCCTAGCCGGCCTCGTATTGGGCCGCGTGCCGGTGTACGAGAAGGCTGGCATCGCCAGAGCGCCAGCTCCGCCGGCCCCGACCCGAGTCCAGGCGGATCGCAAGTACTCGAGGGGTTATGCGGGGCGATTGGCCGCGAGAGGTAATGCGAATGGTCATCGGGCGCCGCTCGGTGATGCTCCAGCTTTCAGCGGTCCGCGTCGGTGGAAGGCAATTGGCCGGAGCCGAGAATCGGGTGTCGACTGAGGGTGCAACCACCCGCCAGTGCCACTGATGATCAGGACGTTGAGCTGGAGCGCCAGGCCAGGCCCACGATCGGCGCGTTGAGGGGTTGTCCTCCCGTTGATCCATAGAGCTGCGCGTCGCCGTAGTTGAAGATGCCTCCGTCGGAGGCCACCAGCCAGTAGCCACCCCCGTCGGGGCTGGCCGCCATGCCGACGGTCGGCTTGTTGAGGTGTATGGAGCCGGTCGAGCCGTAGAAGCCGGCCCCGGCGCCGTAATTGAGGATTCCCCCGTCGGAGGCCACCAGCCAGTAGCCGAGAGCGTTGGGCGCCGCCGCTATCCCGACGATGGGCTTGCTGAGGTGGATGGAGCCGGCGGAGCCGAAGAACCCGGCATCGCCGTAGTTGAAGATCCCCCCGTCGGAGGCGACCAGCCAGTAGCCCTTGCCGTCAGGCGTGGCCGCCATGCCCACGACGGGCTTGGTGAGGTGTATGGAGCCGGCGGAGCCGAAGAACCCGGCGTCGCCGTAGTTGAAGATCCCCCCGTCGGAGGCGACCAGCCAGTAGCCCTTGCCGTCAGGCGTGGCCGCCATGCCCACGATGGGCTTGTTCAGGTGCTTCGAGCCCGTTGACCCGTAGAACCCGGCGTCGCCGTAGTTGAAGATCCCCCCGTCGGAGGCCACTAGCCAGTAGCCCTTGCCGTCAGGGGTGGCCGCCATGCCGACCACCGGGGCGTTGAGGTGCACCCCACCGGTCGAGCCCCAGAACGGGGCGTCACCGAAGGAGAACACCCCTCCGTCCGAGGACACGAGCCAGTAGCCGCCGCCTTGGTTGACGCCGTTCGAGCCTCCCGTCCCGTTGGAACCCCCCGTCCCGCTCGAACCTCCCGTCCCGCTCGAGCCCCCCACCCCGCTCGAGCTCCCACCGTTGACCTCGATGGTTTCGCTCGTGGTGAGTCCGTGAATGTTCTCGGCGGTGACGGTGATCGTGTTCTCACCTGGTAGCAACCCAATGCTTGGTACGTTCCAGTTCGTGTGGCTCACATAGCCCGTCGAGTAGCTTCCAGAATCAATCTGCCAGCTCGCAGTGGCGGCGCCCGAGGCCCCGGAGGAGCTGGTGAAGCTCACGTCCCTGATTGCGTAGCTGTCGCTGGCCGTTCCGCTGAGGGAGACGACGTTGCCGGTCGTCTGCTGATTGACTATCGCGAGCGTCGGCGGGGAACTCTCGACCGTCCCGGGCGTGGCAGCGGCTTGCATGGCGCTCACGTACGGGCTGTAGTCGAAGTTGCCCAGCGGCTCATAGGCGAAGTCGGCGAACTCGCCGCCCATTCCCCAATTGCGAAATGCCTGTAGCTGGGTCGCGACGTAGGCGGGTGGACGGGGCGCCCCATACGACCCATCGTTGGGGCCGTCGATCCACGCTGAAGGCGACAGGTAGACGTGGTCGGCGGCGTACGACCAGTTGCTGAAGTCCTGAGAGAACAGCGAGAAGAGGCTGTTGTATTCGTAGGTCAAGGCGGAGTTCCATGTCTGGGTGTTCCCGCCGCTCATACCCGTGTCCTTGTAGAAGGTCTCGTCGTAAAACCAAATACCCGCATAGCCGTCGACACTTGTCATCCCGTTCCAGAAATTGATGTCAAGGTTCGACTGAGAGGCGCCCTCGATACCGTGGTTTTGATCGATGACGTAGGAATCCCAGGTATCCGGGAAGCTGGCGGCATAGTCGGCGATCTGCACGTCCGGGAAGGCTTGCAAGATCGCTCCCATCAGCTGCTGCCCACGGAGGGCGGCCTCGTCACGGGTTTCCTGCTCCGTGTGGGTGTTGCCTGGGTAGTTCCACGCCCATGTGGCGGTGTAGACGTCGCCTTCTTGCGCGTACAGCTCTCCGTCCATGGCAATGCCGTCGAAGCCCAACAGGTGAGCCGCACCGGCCAGCCCAGCCACACCGGGGAGCACGGTGTTGGTCCAAGCCGAGTCATTGAACCAATCAGCCAATGGCGTGGCCGTGTTGAAATAGTTCCCGAGCTCGAAACCCAGGTAGAGCTTCATCCCCAGGGCATGGGCCTCAGAGACGATGTTGGAGCTCTTCAGCTGATCCTCGACACTGAATTGGCTGGACGATAGGTCGGTGCTGGGATCCCCGGTGAAACTCTGGCCGCCGCCCATACCCGAGAGCAAGCCAACACCGACGACGAACCCGCCTACGCCTTCGTCATTCCACTGCGCCAGCTGCGCCTGAGACATCGACAGCAGGTCATTGACACCGGTCCAGACGACGGTCCGGCTCGCGGCGGAGCCAGGCTCGTAGGAGCCACCGGCCGCCACTGGGCCGACCTCGAGGAGCACCGCGACCAAGGACAGGACGGCGAGCCCGATAGCGAGGGCCTTCAGGCGGACGAAGTGGGCCATAGCTGGCGGGGGTCGGTGGGGAGCAGGATGCCGACGGTTCCGGGCGGTGCACTCGTCAGCCCTGCTGCGATGGAGTTCATGATCATGACGCCGGTCGGCAACATGACCGACGTGCGATACACGTTGCATCCCCCTCTGAATTCCGCCTCCCGGCGCTCAGTGTGTGGAACGAAGGTCTCCAGAGGAATCGGACCGTTTTGATCAGATGGCCAGAAACGCCAGGAATGTTGTGCGCGTGTTGTTCCAAACATGCCGCCCGTTGATCTCGGCGCAGGTGGCGCCGCCGGGCGCCATCCTCACGGCGGGGTATCTGGCAAGGGCGGCCAGCTGCTCGAACGCACGACCACCCCTTCTCGCCCGCGGTCAGCGGCAGCGCGCGGTGAACACGACCATTTCCCGGGGGGCTCTCGGTGGGCCGGACGCTCCGCGGCAAAGTCACGCAGCTCCGCCAAGCGCCGAGCGTGTGCTCGGGCCCGGGCCCCGCTGAGGCGCCACCGACGCCTCGCCAACCTCGCCCACTGCGTCGTCGGTCGGTCGCACTGCGGCCACAGCGGGCAGCTCGTCCCGGTGGACGCTGTGGGCGACGACGGACGTGGCGCTCTGGGCTGTTCCAGGGTGCAACCGCCCGGCTGGTCCGCCAACCCGAAGTTGCCTGTCCGCATGCTGCCGTCCTCAGTGAACGTCGGCGTTGCTCCCGCCGTCCCTATTTGGGCGAGGCGTCTGAAGCCAGGCAGGAGTTGCCGCCAACGACCGAGAGCCTGCGTTTGGCCGTCAGTCCCTAGGGGAGTTGTCCAGGGGATTGATCGTGCGTCCCGCTACAAGATCAGGGGATGGACCCTGCGTCCCTGTACATAGACCTGCTCAAGCTGTCTGTCAGCGAGGCACTGCGCCCCACGCAGTCCGCCCTCGTCGCCGCTCCGTCGGAGCGCCCGATCCGTGGCGCACGGGTCACCTCATGGCTGCGTTACGGAGGCCAGCGCTTGCTGTCCCTCAAGGGCTACGAACTGGCCCGCCGGATCGACATTCCTCCATCTTTCATAACGGACGGCCTCTACGACAGGCGGGTGCCGTTTTCGGGCGAGACGATGATCGGCCTGAAGCGCCTTGACAACGTCCGCCACTGTGTCGAGAGTGTGATCGAAGACCAAGTTCCCGGAGACTTCATCGAGACCGGGGTGTGGCGCGGAGGCTGCGCAATCTTCATGCGGGGGATCCTGGCTGCGCGTGGGGTGAGTGACAAGCAGGTGTGGCTCGCCGACTCCTTCTCGGGCGTTCCTGAACCCGATACGGCCCGGTATCCGTTGGACAGTTTCAGCGACCTTCACAACCAAGTCGGGCTGGCCGTCAGTCGAGAAGACGTTGAGGCCAATTTCCGGCGATACGGGCTCCTCGATGACCAGGTTCGCTTCGTCGAGGGCTGGTTCGAGGAGACGTTGCCGACACTCGCAGGGCACACATGGTCCCTGATACGGCTCGACGGGGACCTGTACCAATCCACCATAGAGAGCCTTGAGAACCTTTATCCCGGGCTGTCGCTCGGCGGGTACTGCATCGTGGACGACTACGGCACGTATTCTGCGTGCCGCCAGGCAGTGGAGGACTTCCGCGCCAAGCACAAGATCGACGAGCCAATCGTGGACATCGACGGCTCCGGTGCGTTCTGGAGACGGACTGCTGAGCCTGCCGTTGGAGGAGACCTGGGGTCGCTTGATGGCGCTGAGAAGCCACGTGGGGAGGACGCGGCTCGCAATGGAAGGCGGCTCGAGCGGACAGCGCCGAGGGATTCTGGAGATCCTCGTCTGAGGACGAGCCTGTTTGGCCTCGCTCGCTGCTCAGTGGCGAGGCGCGGGATCATCCCCTAACCCGCGAGGGCTGGCTGCGCCCGACCCGGGCCCCAGCGAGCGCCGAATCACGTCCAGCAACACCGGACCGGCTTGATCGACGGTGTGTCGTTTGCGAACGCGCTCCGCGCCTGTCTGGCCCATCCTCTGCCGCTCCTCCTCCCGCTCCAGCAGGTCCGAGACGGCAGCGGCCATACCGGCGACATCGAGGTAGGCGGCGACGCGGCCGGCGTCGGGGTGGGCGAATTCTGGCGCGCCACCGCCTCCGGCGAAGCAGACGAGGGGGATGCCCGCCGCCGCCGCCTCGAGCATGACCAGCGGAAAAGGATCTTCCCGTGAGGTGAGGGCGAACACATCCATCGCCGCGAACAGCTGCGCCGGCTGCTCCAAGGGTCCGACGAATTTGATGCGGTCTCCGAGGCCGAGCCGTCTGGCGTCCATGAGGAGTCCTCCCCGAGTCGGTCCGGCAGCGTCGCCCCCCGCCCAGACGAAGTGAACGTCCGCATCCGGGAGGCGCCGGGTGACCATGGCCGCAAGTTGTACGAAGAGGTCTGGCCCCTTGCGCCAGTCCATCGTGCCTACTCCGCCGACCACGAGCGCGTCAGGTGAGATTCCCAAGCGGCGTCGGGTGACGTGCCGGTCCGCACGGGCCCGGGCCAGTTGTACTTCGTCGACCGCGATGAACGCATGGCACAGGGTGATCCGCTCAGCCGGCACTCCCTGGGCTGAGACGAGGCTCTCCAACGTGACGCGCGAGCAGGCCACGTAGTGATCTGTCACGTCCTTCGTGAAATCGAGGTCACGCGCCGAGGTGCGATACCTCAGCCACCATTCCAACTCGTGCACGTGAGAGATCACCTTTTGCCCAGGGCGCCACAGCTCGCGCAGCAGCGCCCCGTTCTGGAGGGTGTTCGAGTACACGAGATCGGCCGTGGACAGGCGCCGTGCGAGCGATCGGAGTCGCCTGTCGGACCAGACGTTCAGCAGGACCTGCGGGACTGCGGACAGGTGGCCCAGAAACCTGCCTGCCGCGACATCGGCATTCGTCGTAGGCGCCAGAGCCTCGAAGGCGGGTTCCAGGGGGCCCCCGCTGCCGAGCAAGACCTCGAATCGGTAGTCGGTATTGGCTCGAAGCCACCTTAGAAATGTCAGCAACGCGATAGGGGCGCCAGTGCGAGAGGCGTCGTGTGAGACGAAGAGAATTGACGGCGGCGACGGTCCCATTTGGGATCGAGCGGGCCGATAGCCGAAGATGTCGCGCGGACGAATCACCGCCGTAGCCTATTTAGGGATGTCATCGCCTTGACCGGGCTCAGAGGGCGACGCTTCGGCCGATTTGGAGTGTGTCCAGACCCGACCGCTGCTCCCCTAGGGGCTTCTTCTCGGTGAGGGATGTGAAGTTGGCCCGCTACGGTGCTGCCCAGGTCAACGGGATGACGACAGAAGACAAGATCGACCCCCTTATAGGCTCCAAGCCATGACCAGGCGGATGATTCTCCGATGAGCCAGGTGCCAGCAGAAGTTTTGGTTCCAGGTAATCGTATCTTGCGAATCGACAGCCGTCGACGTTGGTTTCCCGATGTAGGTGCTGTCTTCCGTTCCCGCCAACTCCTCTTCATCCTCTGTCGCCGAAACATCACCGTCATGTATCGGCAGACCGTGATGGGGTCGATCTGGCTCGTGATCCAGCCGGTCATTTCGGCCGGCTTACTCAGCTTCGTGTTCGGACGTGTGGCTCATCTATCGAGCGGAGGGGTGCCGTACTTCGCCTTCACCTTCTCAGGCTTGCTGGCATGGAATCTCTTCTCCAGTTCTGTCACCGGGGCGGCTAGTAGTCTCGTCTCGAACTCAAACTTGTTCACCAGGATCTACTTCCCCCGGCTGCTCATTCCGCTCGCGGCACTGGCACCGGTCCTGGTAAACACCGGCATAAGTTGTTGCGTGATGTTCTTTCTCCTCGTGGCTTACAAGATCGGCTTCACCTTTCGGTTGCTGTTCCTACCGGTTTGGCTGGGGCTCGCCCTTCTGCTCTCCCTCGGAGTGAGCCTGATGCTGTCCTCGATGGCCGTGTTTCGTCGAGACGTCCAGTACGCCACACAAGCCGTGATTCCGCTCCTGTTGTTCATCACTCCCGTTGCCTACTCCGTCGCCGCCGTTCCGCCCGGGCTGCGGACGATCTATCTGATCAACCCAATGGCAACCATCGTGGAGGGCTGTCGATGGTCGTTGCTCGGACAGACCCACCTTCCTGCCTTTTCGATATGGGCTATCGCGTACACCACCGCCGTAACGTTTCTTGTACTGATTGCAGGATTGGTCGTATTCGCACGCCTCGAGTGGAAGTTTGCCGATGTCGTCTAACTCGGCGATTAGCGTCAATCACGTATCGAAGGTATACGCCCTGGGTTTGAGTGGAAGGAGCAAGTCGCTGCCTTCGATCCTTCGGGAGCGTGCCCGTCACCCCATACGGGGAAACGGTACGAGAAAGGAGCGGCTCCGAGCGGTTGACGATGTTTCTTTCGACGTCCTCCCGGGCGAAGCTGTTGGCATCGTGGGGAACAACGGCGCGGGCAAGAGCACGTTGCTGAAGATCCTGAGCCGCATCACTCCGCCAACCCACGGTCACATCGACATACGGGGAACAGTGGGGTCGCTACTGGAAGTAGGAACTGGATTTCATCCGGAGTTGACCGGTCTGGAGAACGTGTATCTCAACGGGGCGATCCTTGGCATGTCAACGCGGGAGATCAACCGACGGTTAGAGGAGATCCTCGCCTTCGCAGAAGTAGACAAATTTATCGATACACCGGTCAAGCGCTATAGCACCGGTATGCGGGTGCGACTTGCATTTGCAGTGGCGGCACACCTCGAGCCAGAGATCATGATCGTGGACGAGGTTCTGTCGGTTGGCGATCATGCGTTTCAGGCGAAGTGCATCGAGCGAATGAAGTCGGTCGCCGCTAATGATGGACGAACAGTCCTGTACGTAAGTCACCAGTTGGCCACGGTGGAGCATCTTTGTCCGAGAGCCCTACTTATTGCCGATGGACGGCTTGTTTTCGACGGTCCGACGGAGGAGACAATGGCTGAATATCTCCGCAAATTCCCGCGGGGTGAGGCCGCTGGCACACCTGGCGTATTCGATCTTGCCTCCGCTGATCGATCCAACGGGACATACGAGCCGCTCCTCCAACGACTCGAACTTCGACCGGGTGGGGGTAGTCCAGCCGACAATATTCGGATGGGGGAGCGGTTAGGGATTGAGATCAGCGTGGAAGGATTTAACGACATCACTGATCCCTGGGTGATGGTCTCGATCGGCTCGAGCAAGGTACCCGTACTGATCCGGTTGAACTCTTTCGCCGTGCCGCTCAAATCCACACAGAATCGGAGTGACCGGGAAGTGATCGTGATCGATATTCCTGCGCTGCCTCTGGCGCCCGGTGACTACCGGGTAGACGTGCATGTCAAAGACAGGAGCAAGACAGTGGACTTCGTCGGTCCGGCGGGCGAATTCACAGTCAATCCGGCAGATGTGTTTGGCGGAGGGTACAGGTTTGACTCGAGCAACGGGTTCGACGACGGGTGTCTCGTGATCCCGTGGGAATGGGAACTTCGGCCGGCGCAGGTTCCAAGTGCCGATACTCCGCCAGATGCATCCATGGGGGAGCGACGCCCCCAACGAGACCCACGCCGAGGGATCGGGTGGGCACCCGGCGAATCTGGCGTTCCCTGCGAGGTCCGATGACTCCAAACCACGGGCCTGCCGTTGGATGTCGATCCTAGATGCACTAGTACTGGGACACTCCGGTGGTGCCGATCTTGTGTCGGCCAGTCAAACCACGGAGGAATTTGGAGGCAATCGCCCAGGCCAGACCGAAGCAGCTCTTCGTTGCCGCGTCCCTGCTCACCTGAAGAGTCGCAACTCTGAGCAGAGACACGCTTGCAGGCGCAATTCGAAACATCGGATCATTTTCGGACCACCACAGCAGAAGTCGAAGGTAGTGCAGGGCGGCCGGTGTCCCTAGGAGGAATCACCCAATCTCGGCTTCTAGGTGATGGCTTAAGTTATTGAGCCCGTGACAGCTGTCCTTGACCCTCCGAGCAAGGCGCTGAGGCAACCCGGGCGAGGCAAGCGTCGCCTAGTCGGGATCTTCGCTTGGTTAGGGATTGTCGAGGTCGTCTTTGTCGGTCTCTTCTTGCGAATCTGGATACTCGGACGCGACCCATGGAGTTCCTCCACGGCGATTCCTGGACTCATGGCGCGGGAGATCTTGCACGGTCATTTCTCTGCTTTCTACTGGGGTCAGAACTATGGGGGGGCAGAACCGTACGCCGTTGCCGCGATGTTCCTGCTCTTTGGGCAGTCGCAATTCACGCTAGGGCTGACTCCCATTGCTCTTGATGCGATCGCCGCGGTCCTCGTCTGGCGGATAGGCGGACGCTTGTTCGGATCCAAAGTCGGCGTGGGCGCGGCGCTGTTGTTCTGGATCTGGCCCGAGGTCTACATCTATGATTCGACCCAGGAGTACGGCTTCCGGTTCATCACGCTTGTCTGTGGCCTCGCGGTCATGCTGATCGCAATCCGCATAGCCCAGCGCGGGGAGCCCGCTCGATTGGCTGGGTCCTTCAGCTTCGTGACGGTTGAAGCCCCTAGCCGGTCCGCGGTGGTTGTCTATTTCGATTGGCTGGCGCTCGGCCTGTTTGCGGGGCTCGGCTGGTGGGGTTCTCCTGAGGTCGTCTATTACCTTGTGCCGAGCATTGTCTTTCTCGGATGGCGGCTTCTGAAGAGGCGAATCGAGGTCCGCCCCGGCTATCTGGCCCTTGCCGTCGTAGGAGCAGTCGTTGGAGCGCTTCCTTGGCTTTGGGCCAATGCGCGGAGCCACCTCGGTTCTCTGCGTCAGGTGTCGGCCCAGCCGCATGGGTCCTATTTGAGCCATCTCTCGATTCTTTTCACGAATCTCGTTCCGATCGTGCTTGGTCTGCGCCTCACTGCAAATTTCGACAACGTCCGACACGTGTTTGTTCCCGGATCAGGGGGGTTCCTCGTAGGTACGTCCGGGCCGATCTGGGCCACGCTCATCGGCGAGATCGCGTACGTGGCAGTTGTGGTCGGAATCCTCGTGTGGATAGCGGTGCTGCTCCGCCGCAAGCAAGCCCTTGTACTCGTCGGGGCTGTCCTGATGTTCCCGTTCTTGTACGCGTTTTCCCCGTTCGCATATGACTGGCAAGACGGTCGCTACGGCTTGTTCCTGGCTCCGATGCTGTCCTTGCTGGTTGTATCAGGTGTGCAGGCTGCATTCCGACGCTTGGGTAAGCCCCGACTGGCGATTCCATTGACAATTGTCCGCGGCCCTGGCCCTGACACTTATCGCCGCCGCACAGCTCTATCCCTTTACTCCGATCTCCTCGAATGCGAGTCGAACCGGTTGGTTGGGTTGGAGCGCCGATCCGAACCCTGGACCGCTCGGCTTGGTCAGGTCCCTCGAGGTTGCACACCTAGATCACGTGTGGGCGGGCTACTACGTCGCCTTGCTGCTCGACTGGGAATCCCGAGGTGAGATCACCGCCAGCAACGTGCGTTACGGCTTTTCGCCGTCCTACTCGGCGGTGGCGACAGCGAAGGCACCCGTGTGGCTCTTCGCCGAGCCGGGGAGCGCTCAATCTGCCGGTAATGCGCTCGACACCTCCTCTGACCTTCTGAATCCCGCGTGTCTGATCCCCCCCAGCGGTAGCTGCGACGATCCTCTGGATCCTGGGAGTTTCGAAACCTTCCTTGCTCAACAGCGGATCGCTTATCGGGTCGTGCACATGGGTCCGATGGTCGCGGTGCAGCCTGCCCGGCCGATTCCAGAGACGGTGCTCAACGCTCTTCATCGCTCCGTGCCGACCGAGAAAGCGTTTGGTATTTCGCCCCATCCAGGGGGTTGAACAACCTCTTGGGGTTCCACCATGCCTTGGTCGAGTCTGGGAGGTGGCGAGGTCGCCACGACATCAACAAGTGGCCGTCAGACCGAGAGATATGGAAGAGCGCGCGTAGTCGAGCCAAGGCGGTGGTCAGGCTCACCCGCTCAGCGCCAGGTCTCGTCGAGGTGCATGATGAGGTCACGCCCTTGGCGCCACGGGCCGCGCCCTCCACGTGGTCCAGCCCCTTGGGTTGCCAACTTCGGAATCGCTGCATGAAGTCGGCGCACGGTCAATGTCCCGTTCGCTTCAGGACGCGGTGTCGGAGATCCCCAACTCGTTGAGAGAGCCGCTGGTGCAGGGTTCGTGAACGACGGTGAGCGTCGGCGTCAGTCGACGCTTGGATCTCGAACCATTCGAAGATCCGTCGCGTATGAAGCCGGTCATACTCCCGGTCGACGACGACCGCACCCGGGGACCGCAATGGGAATACGAGCGGTGCAACCTCCAGATTTGCGAGGGGATGGTCCGGAGGCAGGCCTCGTCCGTCGACATTGCCAATGTTCTCGACGAGGTTGATAGAGGGAACGATGGTAAGACCTGCGTGGACGAGTCGCGCCAAGCTCCATGGAAGGTCCCACGAGTGACGATCTTGAGGATCTCCATAGAGACGATCGAATCGCCGAGCCTGGAGTGCGTAGACCCCATCGTCGGCGAGAAGGTCGCGAACCCGTTGCTTGACCCTCTCGTCCCCCCAAGCCGACATACTTGCGTCATAGGACGCCCAGGCTCGCTTCCACGAGGCCCAGCCCCACACGCTTCCGAAGTGGGAGAAGTGGTAACTCTGACGGTCTTCCTTCCAATGGCCGAGATAGTTGGTCCCGCAGATCATCATTACCCGCGGGTCGTGTCGATATTTTTCCAGCATGTCCTGGGAGAACAGAAAGAAGGTTGGATCAGGCACGCAGTCATCGTCGAGGATGATCCCTTCGTCAACTTCGGAGAATGCCCAATCAACTCCGGCCTTGTAGCACTCCCGAGCCCCTAGATTTGTCTCGGAATAGTGATACCTCACATCGCAGGCCCATTCGACGCTCTCGACAACTGCTCGCGCTTTTGCACAATGATCGGCTTCTGTAGCTGAGCGGGGCCCATCTGCAAAGACAAACAACTGCCTGGGCTGTGCCTGCGCAATTGCTTCGAAGACGCGGGCGGTGGACTCGGGACGATTGAAGACGCTGAGGATGACAGGAGTGTTCAGCACGAGAAAGCTCGATCGATGCGCACGCGATCGAGTTCGTCTTGTTGTGGCGGGCGTGCTGTCATGGAACCATCACGGGCTGGGTGATTCATGCTTTATCGGAGTTCTCAAGTTTTGAGACGAGGGCTCTTCGAAGCCACTGTTCCGCGTGCCCGAAAACGCTCCAAGCGAGTAGCCCTGCATAGGAGAAGGCAAGGGAAGATGCGCCCCTGTCCCCGCCGAAGCATATAGCCAAAGAGCGCTTCGCACTGTCTGGTGATGCAAGACGGTTTCTGTCGTGCCGATTCAGGAGAGAGGGAAACTGTCGCGAACGGTGCCTGTCGCGGAGCCCAGCAGCGACCGACTCATCTAAGGGCGCCGAATACATCGGGGCCGTCACCTCGAGATCACCGAGTCGACCTGGCACCGCTGGCGCAACCACGTCCGACCTTGAAGCGCCCGCGGCGGCGAGACCGACCGAGCTCCCAGCGCTTGATCGCCTCTTGGTACGCCGCCGTGCGTTGAGCGACGAATGCCTCAGTGGTCAGCCCAGTCTCCACCATCACGCGGCCCCGAGCGCCAGCTTCGCTCGATGCCTGAGGGTTGACCAGGTACGGTCGTAGCGCCTCGGCGAGGCGGACCGGGTCGCCGGCGGGCACTACCGTGCCGGCGCCGAACTCAGCGATCAGATCTGCGAGACCGACGTTTGCAGTGCAGACCACGGGCCTCCCGGCGGCCATGGCTTCGAGGGCCACCATCTGGTAGCTGTCGAACCAGCTGGGGAGGGCGACCACCCGCGCCTGCGCATACCACCGATCCAGTTCTTCTCGGCTGACGTGCCCGACGAACCGACAGGGCGCGTGCAGCTCCGCCGAGCGCTTCTGCAGCCAGTCCTCATAGGGCAGGCCATGGCGTTGGCCCTTCGGGCGACCGACGAAGATCACCTGAAGGTCGTCGATGTCCGACGCGAGCAGCCCCGCCGCCTCCACCAGCAGCTCACATCCCTTGAGCGGTTGACGCCGCCCGACGCAGAGCACGACGGGGGCCGTATCCATAACTGGAGCGAGAGCGGCCCCGGGCCCCGTTTGAACGATGTGGGGTATGACCCACGCATCGGATGGCTGCTGCTCCGTCAGTCTGTCCCTGGTCGACACCAGCAGACGGGAGGGAACGACCTCGAGCTGTGCGCTACGAGCCTCGGCCGCGATCATCGCCTCCTTCACGCGTGTGAAGAACCGGATCGGTTGCCTCTCTTCGGCAAGGCTATCGGCGACATCAGCCGGGAGGTCGAAGGCACGGACGATCTCCTCGTTGCTGAGTCCGGGTCGGGTCAGGACCAAGGGCTTGGATCTCAGGATGGCGAAGACCAGCGACTGGCAGGGGTACGTCGAAGCCTCGATGACGTCACAGTCGATCCGGAGTCGTCGGTATGCAAGGTAATTGGACAGCGACAGCCGGAGGTCGCGCAGCACTTCAGCGTCACGCCCGCGCCAACGGTCACGAATCGTGCGAATCCACGGAAGCTCGAGCAGCCGACGCCCTCCCCGGAGACGCACTTCGGGGCGGTAATGGACGTGAACGCCTCCGTCGTCCACGTCGAGGCTCGGATGAGGGCAGGAAATGTGATGGACCTCATGTCCTGCGGTCGCGAGGACCCTTGTGATCTCGACGGTATGCGAACCGATTCCATTCCAAATCCGACTGGAGGTCTGTTGCTCCAGAAACAGGACCTTGAGGGGGGCTGCGATGGGCTCTTCGCAGTTCTGGTTGTCAGACATATCTCCACTCCCCAGGTTAGTGTGCCGCTGCAGGGAGCCGCCGTCCCGCCCGAGGTCATCGCCCGGCGGATCGGAAGGCGAGTCGCTCCGAGTACCTTCGCTCACCCTCGTCCGTCCCGCGTCGATGGCTGATGTCGCACCGCGAGGAGCCTCCCCCGGGGGACTTTCCTCGGGTCACTCGCTCGCGGACCGATGATAAGAACCGGAGGTGAGCTTCCGGGTAGGCGAGCGCTGGCGCTACTTGCTTCAGCCGAAGCGAGCACTGAGGCGTATTCATTCACGCGCTTTCCAAGCCGACGGGCTTTCCGATGTCTCGGCCAGGCTCGCCGCGCCATTACAACCAATCGTTCCTACTGACCCACCTGGCCCGACAATCGTGCTACTGAACGATTGCCACGACCAGGACAACTTTGGAGCGCACGCATTGGTGGACGGGCTGTACAGGATCTTGATGCATGCGGCGCCGAACGCATCCGTTCGGCCGATTCCGTCTCACTGGCTCCTCGACACGTCGCACGGGCTCGGCGCATTCACGAACGGAGGGGCGGGGATGCGCCAGCTCCCCGCGGCCTATCCGGCGGTGGCGGACCAGTTTGAGGTCGTCGCCGAGGATTGGTTGCAAGGGAGAGGTGGCCCCGGAGCTGATGAGTTCCTCCGCCGCTTCCAGGGAGCAGATTTGGTCGTTTTGAATGGTGAGGGAAGCGTTTACCGTACCAACCTGAGCGCGATACGCGAGTTGTTTCTCGCATGGCTTTGCAAGCTTCATCTGGGCATTCCGACCGTCTTCGTGAATGCGACAGTCCACCTCACGGATGTCATGCCTATTCTCCCGGCCATGGTGCGCAAGACCCTGCCGGTCCTGGACGCCGTCGCGGTGCGTGAACCGCTCTCTCTCCGGAATCTTGCCCACTACGCACCTCACGTCGACGTTCAGTTGATTCCAGACTCTGCGTTTGCACTGACGTCTAAAGATGCCCGCGAGACCTCTCTGTCGGACTCCATCCGCTCTCATATTGGTGACTCACCATATTTCTGTTTCGATCCCGGCCCCATGCCCATCGATCACCGCCCGGGTCGCCGGTCGGCGTTGTATCGTCTGATCGAAAGACTCAAAGAAGTCACGGGTGACGCGGTGTTCGTGCGGAGCGATCCAGCCGATGGCTACGTCGAGGAGATCGCCAAGGAGACGAACTCGCTCTACTTTGACGTTCCGGTCGATTACCGCGAATGGATGACCGTGGTGCGAGATGCTCAGTTCTTGCTGACGGGTCGCTATCACAATCCGATTCTCGCCGCCATCATGGGGTGTCCTTCGATGACATTTGGGTCGTCAAGTCACAAAGTTCACGGTGGATGCGAGATGCTTGAAGTCATCGGCACTCCCTATGATGGAACGGACCTCGACACTCAGACATCCTCGATGGCCGTTCATGCACGCCACTATGTTCAGCACCGGGCCGATCTCCATGATCGTCTGACGGCAGTGTGCGAGCGGCGGCGCACGGAAACGATGGAGCTCAGCTCTTTGATCACCGCAGTGCTGGGGTCCTCGGGTGTGTGCGATGACCGAGGGGCGCGCGTTACCGCACAATGACCGGCTTGCTGGTTGGCTACGGCTCCATTGGGCGCCGCCATCTGACAAATCTTCACAGCCTGGGGGTGACGGACTGGGCGGTGGTGCACACGGGTCAGGGAACCCTTCCTCTGGAGCCTCCCTGTCCCGCACGCATCTACTCAGACCTCCCCGAAGCTCTCGAGAAGGAGGCGCCGTCCTTCGCGGTGATCGCCAACCCGACGAGCTTGCACATCGATGCTGCGTTGGCTTGTGTCAATGCTGGTTGCGGTCTACTGATGGAGAAACCGATATCACATTCGCTCGAGGGCGTGGACGAACTTGAGGCCGCGACCACGGCCTTGGGCACCAAGATCGCTCGTCGGTTTCCAATTCCGCTTCCATCCCGCGCTGATGCGAATCCGTGACCTGCTCCGCTCAGGATCAATGGGAGAGCCGCTCCACGCAAACGTGATCTGGGCTGAGCACCTTCCGTCGTGGCATCCGTGGGAAGACTGGCGGAAGAGCTATGCCGCGAGGGCTGAGCTCGGAGGGGGAGTGCATCACACCATCTGCCATCCGTTCGACTACCTCAGGATGATCTTTGGTGACCCGGCCACTCTGTTTGCCACATTGACTCGTGACGGCCCGCTGGAGTTGCCAGTGCCCGAGGCGGCCGATGTCGTGCTGTGCTTTTCTGAAGGTCTGACCGCGCAAGTCCATCTCGACTTCTGGTGTCGCCCGCCGATGCATCAGGATGGACGTCATCTGCACCGAGGGCAGCATCCATTGGGACTACATGACTGGATCTCTCCGGGTGCGGGGTACAAATCGAGAAGGCTGTGAGGTCGACGCTTTCCCCTCGGTAGACGCACGCAATGAGCTGTTCCTCGACGAAGCCCGACATTTCCTCGGCGTATTGAGTGGGAGCGAGGAGTCGGGATGCAGCCTCCAAGACGGGATTGCGGTAGTCCGCATCTGTGAAGCGATCGACCGGTCGGCGGCCTCCGGCGAGCTGACCCCGATAGACCGTGTCTTGCCGCTGGGCACGAGCTCATCGTACGCAGAACAAGGGAACGGACGCGCGGTATGAGCTTGACCCCACAACTGGAGACGGTCAAGCGGGCGGTTCCGACACCACTCAAGCACGCGATCAAGACGGGCAGCCGCGCGCTGTACTACGCACCCCTCTCGAGACGTCTGCCCCCTCGGGGGTATCGGCTCGAGGACTACAAGAAATGGTTTCCAAAGACGGGTGACGTCTTCTTGCGCTACCTGAAACATTCCGAGCTGCCGTCAGCCGGATCGGCGAGCGAAGCTGGCGGTGTTGCTGTTGTCGTGATGCCCTGGGTGAGCACGCCGGTCCCTTGGTACGCAATCATGCTGGGCCTAGGACTGGCACATCGAGGTCGGGAGGTCACGTTCATATGGGACGACACCACCTTCCCCGATCCCCAGGTGGAGGCGCAGAACCGCTCCATCGGCCACGTCCTTGACTGGCTAGGGCGATATCTGCCGGTGATCCGGCTCAGCGACCAACGAGGTGCGTTGCCGAACGCCGACGATGGCGATGTCATTGGACGCCTCACCGACCAAAACATCTCTTGGGTGCAGAGGGGTGCAGCGCCTACAGACGAAGACCGCCATGTCGTCGAGCAAATCAGGTGGTCCCTTACGCGGTCGCTGCCGTTGGTGAGGAGCGCGCTCGACGGAGGCGACGTGGACTGCTTAGTGGTTCCGGGAGGAGTCTACGGGACCAGCGGGCTCTTCTTGAACGAGGCGAAAGCTCGAGGATGCAGAGTCGCGACATTCGACACGGACCGCCGAATCGCACAAATCTGCGTTGACGGAGTCGCGGCACAGAATGGTGATATTCCGATGGCCTTCCATTCGCTGTGGAATGCGGATCACGACGTTCGCCAAGAGGCCGTGAGGGTTGCCATGGCAGAGTTCCATGACCGGAGTGCCAACCGTGACCAGTACGGGTTTCAAGTGCTGCCCGCGAAGCAATCAGATCGGTACGCTGATGGTTGTGTGTTGATCCCTCTCAATGTCGAGTGGGACACCGCTGCGCTTGGAAGACATGTCCACTTCGAGAGCACGGCAGACTGGCTGATCTCGACGGTCAGCGCAGTGCTCGAGAAGGACGGCGGCCCGGTCGTTGTCCGCCAGCATCCGTCCGAGCGCAGACCGCTCCAGCGCAGCAAGCTGGACGTGGCATCGCTTCTCCGTCGTGAGTTCGGTGAGGATCCCCGATGCCAGTTCGTCGCCGCCGACGATCCCGTGAGCTCGTACGATCTGTTGCGGGCAGCGCGCCTGGTGCTTCCGTTTGTTTCCACCATCGGCATCGAGGCCGCCGCCATGGGCAAGTCCGTGCTGATCGCGGGTGCCTGCTACTACTCAGACCTCGGCTTCGTGTGGTCGGCCGGCTCTCGTGAGGAGTATTTCGATCTGCTCCATCGTGGGATGCGCGGAGACCTGACCCTTCTTCCCGACCAAACCGAACGCGCATGGCTGTGCTATTACCTCACCGCCGTGAGAAATCGTGTCTTGACGGATTTCACGCCCCATCCGGACGATTTTTGGACCTGGTGTCAGCGGCCCTTCGCGTCTCTCCTGTCCGACCCAGCCACGGTCGACATCCTCGAGGCTATAGATACCGGTGTTCCGATCTCACTCCTTCGTCACGCCCGCGTCTCGAGCGCGGACCACTGACGCACCTCATCAGGCCGACGGGTCCCGCTCTGGGTAGTTCCGTTCCTGGTCCTCCCCGTTTCCTAGGGGAGGTTGCCCCGATCTGGGCGAGACCTGGGAGATTACGATCTTCCTGCGGGCAGCATGCGTGCCCCGGCTGGCTCGTGGTTGCCGATACGACGCCGGGTCAACGGTGGAATCCTGGAGGTGGCAGGTGAGGGATACGGTGCAGATCGCAGATCGACGAGTTGGCCCCGAAGATCCGTGCTTTGCCGTTGCCGAAATCGGAATAAACCACAACGGCGATCTGGGCATCGCACGTAAGCTGATCTCGGCGGCCGTTGCCGCTGGTGCCGATGCAGTGAAATTCCAAAAGCGCACTGTCGACGTCGTCTACAGCCGCGAGGAACTCGAAAGACCCCGCGAGAGTCCGTTTGGGGGAACGAACGGTGACCTGAAGCGCGGCTTGGAGTTCGGCCAAGAGGTATTCGAGGCCATCGACGAATACTGTCGGATGTACGGCATCATGTGGTTTGCGTCATGTTGGGACGAAGGGTCCGTTGACTTCCTGGAGCAGTTCGATCCTCCTTGCTACAAGATCGCGTCGGCGTCGCTCACCGATGATGACCTCCTGCGTTACCACCGCCGTTGCGGGAAGCCCATCATCCTCTCTACGGGAATGAGCGAGCTCGAGGAGATCGATCACGCCGTCGAGATCCTTGGGACCGATGACCTGATCCTGCTGCATTCGAACAGCACCTATCCGGCACAGCCGGCGGAGCTCAATCTGCGCGCGATTGGCATGCTGCGTGAGCGGTACGGAGTTCCGGTCGGTTATTCCGGTCACGAGGTGGGACTGGCGACGTCAGTCGCAGCGCGTGCTCTGGGAGCGTGCACGATCGAGCGTCACATCACGCTGGATCGTGCAATGTGGGGCTCGGATCACGCTGCTTCGGTCGAGCCTCTGGGCTTCCAGCGCCTCGTCCGAGACATCAGGGCGGTCGAGGAAGCGCTGGGTGACGGAGTCAAGGTTGTCTACGACAGCGAGTTGCCCGTAAGGGAGAAGCTCCGCCGTGTCGGCCTGAAGCCGTTGGTTGCCGCGCACTGATGTGACCTGTTGTCATGGGTTCCCGCAAGCTGGACTGGAGTCCTGAGCTGGCCTTTTCGCCGGGCGGGCATTCTTCTCGTGAGGTCCTTGCGCTCATACCCGCCCGAGGTGGGTCGAAGAGCATTCCTCGCAAGAACATCATCGAGATCGCCGGCAAGCCGTTGATTGCCTGGTCCATTCTTCAGGCCCTTGATTCCACTCGAATCACACGGGTCGTCGTGAGTACCGACGATGATGAGATCGCAGCGGTTGCTGAAGAGTACGGCGCTGAGGTGCCGTTCATTCGGCCTGCGGAGTACGCCGACGATCGTGCACCTGACATCGACGTCTTTCGTCACGCTCTGGCATTCCTGGCCGAGAGGGAGTCGTATCGTTCAGAGGTGGTTGTGCATCTACGGCCCACCGGGCCAGTGCGGCGTGTGTCCGACGTCGACGACGCAATCGATCTCCTCCTCTCTCACCCCGAAGCGGATTCTGTTCGATCAGTGTCGCTCGTCCAGCAAAGCCCATACAAGATGTGGAAGGTACGCGAAGACGGCACGATGGAGCCGCTGCTACGCCTTCCGGGAATGACCGATTGTCAGTCACAGCCGCGGCAAGTGCTTCCTCCGGTCTACTGGCAGAACGGTTACGTTGACGTATTGCGCCCGCGCGCCGTCCTCGAGAAGGAGTCCATGTGGGGGGACACGGTTCTTCCGTTCTTCGTCGAGACGATGCTGTTCGATCTCGACTATCCAGAGGACATAGCGCCGATGGAGCAAGCCCTGAGCAGTCGGGAAGCAGGAAGGGAACCCTTACGCGCCGAACCGAAGCGCCACCCTGTATGACACGGGTCAGCTGGTCTGGAACGAGAAGAGCACGATACGGCGCAGGCACGTGCAGATCCGACTGATCGTCTTCGATGTCGATGGGGTGCTTACCGACGGCACGGTCCTACTCTTGCCATGCGGTGACGAGGCACGCTCGGTGCACTTCCATGATCTTGACGCCGTTGCTGCAGCCAGACGGCAGGGAGTTGCCACAGCGGTGCTCAGTGGTGAGGACACGCCAGGTGTCCAGCGTGTCGCTCGGCGCTTCGGGATCAGCGAGGTGACATGGGGCGCCAAGGACAAACTGGCGGGGCTGCGTGAGCTCACCGACCGGCTTGGAATCCCAATGGAGGAGACCTGCTACATCGGAGACGCCGATCGTGACGGACCGGCCCTCGAAGCTGCAGGCATCGGCCTCGCTCCTTCTGATGCCACTGCCGCAGCACGGGCTGCCGCGGACCACGTACTCGCCGCCCGAGGTGGGCACGGTGCGGTGGAGGAGGCAATGGCACTTCTTCGCAGGACCAGTGACCAGGCGGGAGGGGGGATACGGTGACCGTCCTGGACGATCACGTCGGAACGCTGCGCCGCGCTCTCGACCGTCTGCATGAGATCGACGCGCCGCTCGAGGCCGCCGCTGGCTCCATCGCAATGAGCCTCGGAGCCGGTGGCAAGCTGCTGGCGGCGGGAAATGGTGGCTCGGCGGCCGAAGCACAGCACCTGACAGGCGAATTCCTGGGTCGTCTCGATCCTGCTCGTGACCGACAGGCGCTGCCGGCAGTGGCCTTACATGCCGACACCTCGACCCTGACTGCTGTCGGGAACGATTACGGGTTCGACAGCGTGTTTTCCCGCCAGGTGGAAGCCTTGGGAGGCCCCAACGACGTACTTGTCGTGCTTTCGACGAGCGGCGCCTCGACGAATCTGGTCCGAGCCGTCGAGGTGGCCAGTGATCGCGGCATGGTCAGCGTCGGCCTGCTGGGACCAGGATCTCGCCCACTCCACGAACGGTGCACACACGTATTGGCGGTGCCGAGCGACAGTCCTCAGGCAGTTCAGGAGTGCCATCTGGTGTTGGTGCACGCGCTCGTGGAGCTGGTCGAAGATCTGCTCTCGGACGCTGCAGGTAGTCAGCGCCGTGGGTAGTGCCGACCTGCGCCCGGGTGGGAGGGGAGAGGGCCTCTTGGCAGACGAAGTCAAGAGACGGCCACGGCCGTTGGAGCAGCGAATTGGCATCATGCAGGGTCGTCTCGTTCGCGCGACAACCGGGGAACTTGATTGTTCTCCGGGGGCAAGGTGGAGGGAGGAGTTCCAGGCTGCCGCAGCGTTGAGGCTGAACCACATCGAATTGGTCGCTGACAGGTTGCTGGACTCCTCCAATCCCTTGTGGTCGGCCGACGGACGCGACGAAATTGTGTCCGTGGCTGAGTCCACCGGCGTAGAAGTTGCCAGTCTTTGCCTCAACGAGGTACTCACCTCTCCAATCGACGAGATGAGCGCTGACCTGGTGAAGCGCTTAGGAGCGGTTCTGAGGGACCTGCCCGTTCGGGTTGTCGTCGTGCCGTTGCTCGAAGCGAGCGACCTCAACTCGGTGGACCGGCGTTCGGCCGTTCGTTCCATTCGCTTGCTTGCGGGTGACCTGCTGGACGACAAGTGCCAACTCGTCGTGGAGCTGGGACTTTCAGCGGCCGACAGTCTTCGGTTCCTGGACACCATCGGCTCCCCACGTGTGGGACTCTGTTACGACGTGGGGAACGCGACAGCATTGGGGTTCGATCCGACCCACGAGTTACGGATACTGGGATCGGCGGTTTCGCACCTGCACGCCAAGGACAAGGACGCTTCCAGGCAGAACGTGCGGTTCGGGACCGGACAGGTTCCCTTCGCCGGCGTGCTCCAGGAACTGTCGAGGCAGGGGTTCGTTGGCCTCGTCACCATGGAGGCCACACGTGGTGACGATCCCTTCACCACCGCAGCCGAGCACCGAGACTTTCTGCTCTCGATGCCACACCAAGAGCGCGCGGCATGGGAAGGGAGCGCAGATGGCGACTGACCGGTTCCGCCTTGACGGTCGAACCGTGCTCGTCACTGGTGGCGCTGGTTTCCTCGGACGACAATGGGTAGGAGCACTGCTCGACGCCGGCGCAACCGTGATCAGTGTCGATCGAATGGACCCACCGGTTGACGATCCCGGTGGACGTCTCATGCACGAGCAGGTGGACATCACCGATCCGCATGCCGTCTCCGAACTGGCCCAGAGACTCTCATCCGCCAATCGCCCTGTGGACGTACTGGTCAACAACGCCGCTCTCGACGCACCGGTGAGCGCCTCGGGCCTCACCCAGGGTGAGCGCTTCGAGACCTTCTCCGTCGACCGATGGTACGCCGAGATTGCCGTAGGCCTCACCGGGGCGTTTCTCTGTAGCCAGGCGTTCGGCTCCCTCATGGCCGAGCGAGGCCGGGGAGTCATCGTCAACATCGGATCGGACCTCGGTCTGGTCGGACCCGACCAGCGGCTGTACAGAGTCGAAGGACGCCCCGAGGCAGAGCAGCCAGTCAAGCCGGTCACCTACTCAGTCATCAAGACAGGGCTCATCGGTCTGACCCGCTACATGGCGACCTATTGGGGGCACCGCGGGGTACGTTCGAACGTACTCTGCCTTGGTGGAGTAGCCCGGGACCAGAGCCCCACCTTCATGGAGCGAGTGTCGGAGCGAATACCACTCGGTCGCATGGCATGTAGCGATGAGTACGGCGAGGCGATTGTGTTCCTTAGCTCGGACGCCTCTTCCTACATGACGGGAGCATGCCTCGTGCTCGACGGTGGCCGTACTGCCTGGTAGGTCCCGCACCGCTGCCTCTACAGCGTCGAACTCTCAGCGCAGACGCCGGTCCGCCACGTAGGCGTGCCGCTGACATGAAAGGTGGTGCAGCTCATGCCCTTCAGCAGCGAGCGCCTTGCTGAGGGCAACGGTGCGAACTTCGATCCCGTTCCAGTTGACACGTTATGTGTGTTGGTCCAAGAACAGAGTTCTTATCGGCCCGGCTACGTATTGGCCGTAAGTGCTGAAATCACCCGAGTCCAATCCCCCAGAGCCCGCTCGGGCTGAAACCGCCTGTGCACAGAGGTCTGAGCAGCCTGGCTCATTTTGGAACGGGCCTCGGGATCGGCAAGCAGTTCGGTTGTGATTTCGACCCACGAGTCCACAGAGTTCGGCAGGTCGACGAGCCGTCCCGTGATCCCCTCCTCGATGAGCTCCGGAAGTCCGCCGACGCGACTGGCTATCACTGGCAGACCGCATGCCATCATCTCGAGGGCTGCCAGTGGAGCGGTTTCCTCGGAGACGCTCGGTACCACCCCGATATCTGCCGCGTGGTAGATGCGACGCAACTGCGTCGGCTGCAGCAAACCAAGGTTCCAGACTTCCCGACCTGCCGCCAGAGTGCGATGTTCGTTTCGACGCTCACCGGCGCTGAGCAAGACCACCCGCTTCTCCCCCAAGGGCAGTGCGGCGAGAGCCCGCTCGATGACTTGAGCGCCCTTTAACCAGTGGCGACCCACGAAAGCAAGAACGAGGTCCTGCTCCTGCAGCCCCAAGGCATCCCGGATTTCACCCCGCTCAACAGGGGATGGTGGGCGGAATTCTTCGGTATCGATCCAGTTCGGGATGATCCACATCGGCGGCGGGTACTGATGGCCGGCGGAACTCCAGGTATACCTGTAGACACCTGCCGAGACCGCGACCGCGGCGTCCGCAACAAGGCCGGCATCTACTGAGCCCGGCGTGTGAAGCCAGTGGATGATGCGAGCCTTGGGCATTGCCCGGCGCACGGCAAGAACGGCTTCGGAGTGGGTGCAGATGACTACCGTTGACGGTCGATCAGGTCGCAACCCTGCCAATCGCACTGCTGCCGCTTCCGCCCAGACGGATTTGCTGTAGCTCTGGATCGTATGTGCCTTCGGCCGGAGGATTCGACGGCTGATGTGTGGCTCCCAGAGTCGAAGTTTGAAAGTGGGGAGCAGAGAGAGAGGTATCGCCACCGCCTCTACGCCGGGCAGGGCTTTCGCTGCGGGCGAGACGGCCAAGAAGTCCCAATCTGTATGACCCGCAGCGAGAAGTGTCAGCAGCTGGGCATTCAGACGAGGCACCGCAGCGGTCGATTGCAGGTCTATCGGATGGATCCCGTACAACGATACGACGTTCAGCATGGGTAAGGCATCTTGTAAAGCGAGACGACGTTCAGCCCTGGTGAGGCATCGCTTGAGGCACGAACCGGAGATGCTGGAGAGGACACTGCGCGGGACTTCTGGATTCCCTGGGCTTCGCGACGCAGCGATGAATGCACTCGGTCCCGTTGTTGGGTCTTACGGGCCACCTCGACACCCCACCATTCGAACATGCGGCGTATGCGCTGCGTGTGGGAACTACCCTCAAGGTGACCTCCTCGGCTGATCGCAACGGTAACCCCAGCGGACCGGATAATCCCAGCGGAGAGACTGGCCGGGGGATATTCGGGTGGCAACCCGCGGTCTTCGGCACTCCCAAGTTTCCTTCCGAGGCCTACGGCCGGCACCACGGTCAAACCGCCCTGGGACTCGAACACCTCGTTGTCGGCGAGCACATTCCGGATCCGCTGCCGTAATTCGCGAACACTTGAATGCACCGCGCCGAGCCATTGGCGGCTGGAACAGACAGCTGAGCGGAACGTGCACCTGGGGTGCAAGGGGCGAGCCGCCTCGACGCCGTCCCCGGGGGAATCTCCTCACCCCGACCTCCCCTCGTCTTCTCGTTTTGTGACTTTCAGCCCATCGAGTGACGAAATACCCGTTGCAATTGTAGGTGAGGCGATGATAACCCTCGCGCCACGCCTTCTCGACGAACTCGTATCTCGGACCGGCTCCGCCTACCCCTCCATGGCACTGTCGGCCAAGTCCGACGGTGAGCCAAGCTCAAGTGACCGTCGATCAGAGAAACGCGGCGGCGCAACGATGGGGTCACGTCCGGCGGGCCAAGACGGCCGTGGACAGGAGAATGATCACCGACGTGCTGCCCCCGTTGGCACGGCGCTGGTCTCACGACGCTACCTCTGACCTTACGGGTGGCCGACTTCTGGTACTTGCTCCCCATCCGGACGACGAGACGCTCGGGTGCGGCGCCACGGTGATCCGAACCGTCCTCCGGGGCGGCGACGTCCTCGTCCTCGCCGCCACCGACGGGCGGTCTGCCCAGCCGGAGGCGGATCCCAAGGTGATGGCGGCGACCCGTCGCGGCGAGTTGGCGGCGGCCACCAAGGTCCTCGGATTGAGCCCCGAGCAGGTGCGGATACTCGACTTCCCCGATGGCGAGCTCAGCCGCCACGAAGACCCGCTCACCGACTCTCTGGCCGCATTGGTGCGCTCGTGGCAGCCGACCACTGTGCTCGTGAGCGCAGTTTGTGACCCCCACCCCGACCATGCGGCGCTCGGCCGAGCGGCTCGGCGGGCCATGGCTGGACAGAAGGGGGCCCTCTTCGAATACATGGTGTGGGGATGGGTGTACCCGACCCGCTGGCTGTTAGGGACACGGAGCTTCAGAAATGGGGGCGCGGCACGGGTGAGTCGAGCCGTGACGGTTCGGACCGAGGGAGTTTTGGCGACCAAGCGTGAAGCACTCCGATGTCACCGCTCGCAGTACGGTCGATTGGCATCGACGTCCGGACTTCCCGCCGGTGACGGACTGCCCCAATCGTCGTTTCTGGCCAACTTTTTCGGAGAGTTCGAGGTCTTCTTCCCGGTCAACGCCAAGGGCCTCAACCTCGCTGGCCTCCCGGTCCGCTCCCCGTCGAGGGTGTAGATCACCTCATGCGACAAGGACGAACCGCCCATATCGCCGCCCGGACGAGGGCCACCGGGGCATGAGCTCCCCCGGGCGACGCAAGCGCCCCGGAGCTCCATCCCTGGGCTGACGCGCCGGCGAGCAAAGCCGCGCGGTCGGTCCCATTGTCGTAGGAGACGTACTCATCGCCGGGCGCTCGCGCAGACAGGGGGGTTCGAGCAGGACACGAGCGTGAGAGCCCAGCTTGCTGGCGTAGATGTCCGGAGGGGTCGCGCGCGGCGACCCACCTGTCACGCCTGATGTCGAGCGAGAGCATGGGGGAAAGTGTGGGCATGGCCGACGTGTTGTTCGTCCTGCGGGCAGTCTCTCGCCTAGCGCCGTAGGCCGCATTGTCACCGTGATCATTGGCCGCCATCCGTCCATTGCTCCGATTGCATCCGTGTCGCCACGAGAATGCAGCACCATTGCCATCGGACTATTCGGTGGGGCGGGTCCGGTACCCTGGTGATCCAGCGTCCGGACCAGGAGCGATCCGCCGGCTGAGCAGGAAAGGGTGCACGATGCCAGGCGTCATCTCGGTTGGTCTTCCCGACGGTTCGACGCGGGAGCTGGCCGAGGGCACGACGGCGGCCGGGCTCGCCCAGTCCATCGGGTCCCGGCTGGCCAAGGCGGCCGTGGTGGCCACCGTGGACGGCCAGGAGGTCGACCTCGGGACGGTGCTGCCCGACGGGGCGAAGGTGTCCATCGTCACGGCGGACACCGACGCCGGGCGCGAGGTGCTGCGGCACTCGACCGCGCACGTCATGGCCCAGGCGGTGCGCCGGCTGTGGCCCGGCGCCAAGTACGCCATCGGGCCGGTGATAGAGAACGGCTTCTACTACGACTTCGAGCTGCCCGACGGCGCCCACTTCAGCGACGACGACCTGGAGCGGATCGAGGCGGAGATGCGGGACATCATCCGGGAGGACCAGCCCTTCGTCCGCCACCAGCACGACCTCGCGGAGGGCCTGGAGATCTTCGCCGACCAGCCCTTCAAGGAGGAGATCATCCGTGCCGTCGGCTCGGGGGCCGACGAGGTCGACGCCGCCGGGACGCTGGTGAGCACCTACCGCAACTCCGACGCCTTCATCGACCTGTGCCGGGGGCCGCACGTGCCCTCGACGGGGCGCCTGGGCCACTTCAAGCTGATGCGGGTCGCCGGCGCCTACTGGCGGGGCGACGAGAAGCGCGAGCAGCTGCAGCGCATCTACGGGACGGCCTGGGAGTCCGAGAAGGCGCTGGCCGCGTATCTCCATCAGCTCGAAGAGGCCGAGCGGCGCGACCACCGCAAGCTGGGGGCCGAGCTCGACCTCTTCAGCTTCCCCGAGGAGATCGGCTCGGGCCTGGCCGTGTTCCATCCCAAGGGCGGCACCATCCGGCGCCTGATGGAGGACTACTCGCGCCAGCGCCACGTCGAGGCGGGCTACGACTTCGTCAACTCGCCCCACATCACCAAGAGCCAGCTCTTCGAGGAGTCCGGCCACCTCGAGTGGTTCGCCGACGGGATGTTCCCGCCCATGGAGCTCGACGGGGGGACGCAGTACTACCTCAAGCCGATGAACTGCCCCTTCCACATCCTCGTGTACCGGAGCCACCAGCGCTCGTACCGCGAGCTGCCGATGCGACTCTTCGAGTTCGGCAGCGTCTACCGCTACGAGAAGTCCGGCGTGCTGCAGGGCCTGACCCGCGTGCGGGGCATGACCCAGGACGACGCGCACATCTTCTGCACGCGCGAGCAGATGGACGCCGAGCTCGTACGGACGCTGCACTTCGTGCTCGACCTCCTGCGCGACTACGGGCTCAACGACTTCTACCTCGAGCTGTCGACCAAGCCGCCCGGCAAGGGGGTCGGGTCCGACGAGGAGTGGGAGGTGGCGACCGAGGCCCTGCGCACCACCGCGCTCGAGATGGGCCTCGAGCTCGTGATGGACGAGGGCGGCGGCGCCTTCTACGGGCCCAAGATCTCGGTGCAGGCGCGCGACGCCATCGGGCGGACCTGGCAGATGTCGACGGTGCAGCTCGACTTCCAGCTGCCCCAGCGCTTCGGGCTGGAGTACGTCGGCGCCGACAACGCGCGCCACCGGCCGATCATGATCCACCGTGCGTTGTTCGGGTCGGTGGAGCGCTTCATGGCGGTGCTGCTCGAGCACTACGCCGGCGCGCTGCCGACCTGGCTCAGCCCCGAGCAGGTGCGGGTGATCCCCGTGACCGACGCCCACACCGGCTACGCCCAGTCGGTGGCGGACGCCTGCGCGGCGGCCGGCCTCCGGGCCACGGTGGACGGCAGCGACGAGAAGATGGGCGCGCTCATCCGCAAGGCCAAGCTGGCCAAGATCCCCTACGTGCTCGTCGTGGGCGAAGAGGACGTCGCCGCCGGCACGGTGGGCGTGAACCGGCGGGGCTGGAGCACCAGGCCCGAGCACGGGGTCCCGCTCGGCGACTTCGTGGCCGAGGTCACCGCCGAGGTCGAGCGCAAGGGGCTGCCCGAGGACCGGGCGCCGGCATGACCCCAGGGGCGGCGCCGTGAGCCTGGACCACCTGTGGGCGGGATGGCGGAACGACTACATCGTGGAGGCCACGGCGCGAGAGCGCTCGGGCGAGCTGCATGACGAGGCCAGCTGCGTGTTCTGCCGGCTGGTGGCGAGCGGTGCGCCCTCCGAGGACAACCTGGTGGTCTGGCGGGGCGACCTGACCTTCGTCGTCATGAACGCATACCCCTACGCCAGCGGGCACGTGCTGGTGATGCCCCTGCGCCACGTGGGGCCGCTGTCCGACCTCACACCGGCCGAGTCCGCCGAGCTGTGGTCGGCGACGCAGCGGGCGGTGGCCGCCATAGAGGCCGCCTACGAGCCCGACGGGCTGAACATGGGCGCCAACCTGGGCCGGGCGGCGGGGGCGGGGCTGCCGGCGCACGTCCACCTGCACGTGCTGCCGCGCTGGTCCGGGGACACCAACTTCATGACGTCGGTCGCCGGGACGAGGGTCATGCCCGAGACGCTGCCGCTGTCGTGGAAGAGGCTCACCGACGCCTGGCCCGGATAGCGGATCGCCGGACCCGACCGGCACCGGCACTGTCGCCAGTGCGGCCACGGTAGGACCGCGCCCGGGCGCGGCGGGGACGAGCGCTCCGGCTATTGCGCCGGCGGCGGGCGGGAGGCGGCTGCGGCGCCTGGTGCGCCGGGCCTGGCCCGTGGTCCGGGTCGCCGTCGGCTTCGGCCTCGTCGTCGTCGCCTCTGGGTGCTCTCGTCCAAGCGGACCGAGCTCTCGGGCTTCTCCACCATCTGGCGGACCTTCGACTGGTGGTGGGTCATCCCGGCCGTCGTGGCCGAGATCGGCTCGTACGCGGCCTTCACCGCCATGCAGTACGAGCTGCTCCGGGCGGGGCACCTGCGGCCCCCGGTGAGCCCCTTGTTCAAGCTGTCGTTCGCGTCGCAGGCGATCACCAACTCGCTCCCCGTCGGCAACGCCGTGGCCTCGGTCTACGGCTTCCGCTGGTTCCGGCGCTTCGGGGCCGACAACACGCTCGCCGTCTGGGCCCTGGCCGGCACCCTGGTCGCGGCCACGGTCAGCCTGTCGCTGGTGGCCATCTTGGGCCTGGGCATCGCGGCCAACGAGGGCGCCTCGCTCGACCTGGTGCCGGTGCTCATCGGGACGTTCGTGATCATGCTCGGGATCGGCTCCCTCTTCGTCTACGAGCGGCCCCTGCACGCCGTGGTGTCGGGCATCCTGCGCCTCTCGGTCCTGCTCACGCACCGGCCGCGGGGGGACACGACGGCGCAGATCGACCGGATCATGGCCTGGATGACCGCCGTCCGGCTCAGCTGGACCCAGATCGGCTGGATCGTCTTCTGGGGCACGCTCAACTGGCTGCTCGACTGCGCCTGCTTCGCCATGATGTTCGTGGCGATCGACGCGCCGATCCCCTGGAAGGGGCTCCTCCTGGCCTACGGCGCCGGGCAGCTGGCGGCGACGCTCCCGATCACGCCCGGAGGGCTCGGCGTCGTCGAGGGCTCCATCACCGTCGCCCTCGTCGCCTTCGGCGGTGCGGAGGCGAGCACCGCCTACGCCGTGCTGCTCTACCGCGTCATCAGCTTCTGGCTGATCCTGGTGATCGGCTGGGCCCTCATCGGGCAGCTCGCCCTCCAGGTGCGGCGCGGCCGCTGGCCGCGCCAGGCCATGACGAGCGAGGTGGAGGCCGGTCCGGTGGCCTACGCGCCCGCCGTCGCGGTGCCGAGCGTGGAGCTGGCCGAATGAGGAGTTGGCTTGGGTGCGGGCGCGCACGGCGCTTCGGGGCGGGGCTGGCCGGCCTCGTGGTCGCGGCGTCGCTGCTGACGGCCTGCTCGGCGGCCCGGACCGGCCAGGGCACGAGCGCCGAGTCGTGCTACCTCGCCCTGCCCACCGCCTCCGAGGCCGTGGGCGACCACGGGCACCTGGCCGGGGTCCGCAAGTTCACGCTGTCGAGTCTCCACGGCATGGCGCCGCGCCTCTACGATCATCTGGCCGACGAGGTGCCGAAGGGCCAGGCCGTGTGCGTCGTCGCCTACACGGGGAAGTTCGACAAGGCGATGGTGTCGAAGCCCCTGGGTCGCCCGACCGGCACCCTGGCCGTGGTCGTCGTGACGACGCCGGCGAACAAGCTCCTGGGCACGCTGATCCTGACCAAGATCCCGGTGCGCTTCCAGCACCTCTTCTGACGCTCGGTCCGCTCTGGCGGGTGGTCCGCCCGGTCAGCCCTCCAGCTTGGGGATGGACGCCATCAGGTGCTCGGGCACCGCGTCGTAGTGGTCGTAGGCCACGGTGAACGAGCCGCGGCCACCGGTCAGCGCGCGCAGGTCGACGGCGTAGCGGGTGAGCTCCGCCGTGGGCGCGGTGGCCGTCACGGTCTGGTAGCCCTCGTCCTCGGCGGCGTCGGTCCCGATGATGCGGGCCCGGCGCGAGTGGAGGTCGCCCAGCACGTCGCCCTGGCACTCGGCGGGGATCGTGACCTCCAGGCGCGAGATCGGCTCGAGGACGATCGGCCCCGCCTCGGCCATGGCCGCCTTGATGGCCAGGGCCGCCGCCATCTTGAAGCTGACCTCGTTGGAGTCGACCGAGTGCGCCTTGCCGTCGTCGACCGTCACGGCGATGTCGACGACCGGGTAGCCGTACATGCCCCCGCCGCTGAACGACTCCAGCACTCCCTTCTCGACGGCGGGGATGTACTGGCGGGGGATCGCGCCCCCGACGACCTCGTCGCGGAAGGCGAAGCCCTCGCCGCGGGGGAGCGGCTCGAGGCGCAGGTGGCAGACGCCGAACTGGCCGTGGCCGCCCGACTGCTTCTTGTGCTTGCCCTCGGCCTGGGCCGCCCGCGTGATGGTCTCGCGGTAGGGGATGCGCAGCTCCTCGCGCTCGACGTGCACGTTGCACTTGCGCTCGAGCCGCTCGAGGGTCACCGACAGGTGCACCTCGCCGCTCACGCCGAGGATGGTCTGGTGCGTCTCGTCGTCGCGGGTGACGGTGAGCGAGGGGTCCTCGTCGCACAGGCGCTGCAGGCCCGACATCAGCTTGTCGTCGTCCGCCCTCGTCGCCGGCTTCACCGCGACCTGCAGCGCGGGGGACGGCAACGTGGGCGGCGGCACGACGACGGGCTGGCCCTTCGGCGCCAGCGTGTCACCGGTGCGCGTCCCGTTCAGCCGGGGCACGGCCACGAAGTCGCCGGCCGGGCACGCTCGTGGCGGGGGCGGTGGCGTGGCCCGCGATGCTCTGCAGCGCGTGCAGCCGCTCCTCCTCCCTGGTGCGGGTGTTGACGAGGACGGCGTCGGGCTGCAGCGTGCCCGAGATGACCTTGCAGAGCGACATCTTGCCGGTGTGGCTGTCGTTGTAGGTCTTGGTCACCGTGAGGACGGTCTGGCCGGCGGGGTCGGTCGGGATCTCCACGGTCTCGGTCCCCGCCGTGGCCAGCGCGGGTGGGCGCGAGCCGGGGCTGGGGCACAGCTCCTCGATCAGGCGGGCCAGCCGGTCGACCCCGACGCCGCTCGCCGCCGAGCAGCACAGCACCGGGAAGACGCTCGCCGAGGCGACGCCGCCGGCCAGGCTCTTCTCGAGCTCGGCGTAGTCGAGCGTCTCGCCGTTGAGGTAGCGCTCCATGAGGTCGTCGTCGCCCACCACGATGCCCTCCACGAGTTGCTCGTGGACGGTGTGCTCCTCGTCGACCAGGTCCTCGGGGATGGGGCCCTCGTGCCCCGACGGCGGGACCGTGCCGTCGACGGCCCCACCGGCGGCCGGGGTGTCGTAGTGCGTCGCCGTGTCGTCGAGCAGGTCGATGACGCCGTGGAAGTCCGTCTCGTGCCCGATGGGGAGCTCCACCGGGGCCACGCCGGCGCCGAAGGTCGCCCTGATCTCGGCCAGCGTGCGGTCGAAGTCCGCCCGTTCCCGGTCGAGCTTGTTGATGACGATCACGCGGGGCACCCCGAGGCGGGCGGCGGCGCGCCAGGCGTCCTCGGTCTGGGCCTGGACGCCGTCGGTGGCGCTGACCACCACGACGGCCAGGTCGACGTTGGCCAGGGCGGTGACCATCTCGCCGGCGAAGTCGGCGTACCCGGGGGTGTCGAGCAGGTTCACCTTCACGCCGTTGACCATGAAGGGGGCCATGCTCGTCGAGATGGAAAGCTGGCGTGCCACCTCCTCGGGCTCGAAGTCCATGACGGTGCTGCCCTTCTCGACCGACCCCCGCCGGGCGATCGACCCCGTGGCGGCGAGCAGCGCCTCGGCCAGGGTGGTCTTGCCGGCGCCGTGGTGGCCGACGAGGGCGACGTTACGAATTGCGGTCGGGTCGTGTGGCACCTGGTCCCTCCGTCCGTACAGCCGGCTTCGAACTGGCTCTGGACATGGAGTGTACGACCGCTCGTGGGGGGCTGCTCGGGCCGGTCGGGCTCAGGGCCTGGTCGCGGCGCCGGGCCCGGCGGCGTCGGGGTGCGCCCGGGCCGCGATGGCGGCGTCGTACTCGTGGCGGATGGAGAACCGGACGAAGAGGCCCAGGGTGTCGATCAGGAGCAGCCACACGGCCTTGAGCGAGATGGTGCTGCCGAAGCGCTCCTCGATCGCCACCGGTGCCTCCACGATGTGCGTGTAGCCGAGGCGCCGGGCCAGGACGAGGAGCTCGAGGTCGAGCGCGAAGCGGCTCTCACGCAGCAGGGGCAGGACGTCGGCCACGACCCTGCGGTCCACCATCTTGATCCCCACCTGGGTGTCCTTGACGTTCAGGCGGAAGAGGAGGTGGATGAGGTGCTGATAGCCCCATGAGTACAGCCTCCGCAGGGGCGGGTAGTGCACCGAGGACTCCGGGTGCCGCTTGCTCCCGATGATGATGTCGGGCTCCTCGGAGCGCATCACGGAGACGAAGGGGGCGAGGAACTCCGGGGAGATGTCGCCGTCGGCGTCGATGAAGCCGAGATAGCGGCCCCGCCCCATGCCCAGGCCCGCCCGGAGCGCGTGGCCCTTGCCGACGTTGGTGTCGAACGAGACGCGCCGCACGACGCTCTCGGGGAAGCCCTCGAGGGTGAAGGGGCTCCCGTCGGTCGAGCCGTCCGACACGGTGATGATCTCGAAGGTCATGCCGGAGGCATCGAGCACGCGCACCATCTGCGCCACCGTCGTCCGCAGCCGGTCGCCGGGGTTGTAGTACGGCACGACGATGGAGACGTCGAGGGTGGCGTCGGGCAGCACGGTGATGTCCGGCTCGGGCCTCGGGTCCCTGCCTTCCCCCGGCGCCGGCACGGTCACGTCGGCGGCCGGCCCTGTGCCCGCGTGCGACGAGGCCGGGCGTCCGCTCCACAGCGTGGCATCTCGATCGGCGAGGCTACCGGAGGGCTCGTCCATCCCGGCCCGCGCACGCGGGCTGCATGGCGCACAACGCGGCGACAACGGGCGCACAATGCGCTCACAACGGGAACCCTCCCCGTGGCGTCACGATGGGGCCGGTCCATGCGTTGGGGTCGTACGGGCCCGGCGCCGGGGCGGATGGGTGGGGCGCCGGCCCGGAACGCTGCGACCAGGGAGTATGCCTCGTCGTCGGACCGCGGCGTGGCACGGCTGGCGGCCGCCGGGGGCAAGAAGGAGCCCCGCACCCCCGCGATTCGTGGCGTCGATGGTAAACTTTTGCAAACAGTGTCCCGCTTCCGGGGCGGAGCACGACGAGGAGCTTCATGTTCGACGGCCGCTGGCGAACTGCCGTCGACCGGACCACGAGTCCGGTCGGCGAGACGCTGCACCGCCATGGCATCACCGCTGACGTGCTCACCGCCACCGGTCTGCTCTCGGCCACGGCGACCGCGGTCCTCGTGGCGACCGGCCACCTCCACCTCGCCATCATCTTCCTCATCGTGACGGGCCTGCACGACCTCCTCGACGGCCCCGTGGCCAAGGCGGCGGGCACGGCCTCGGTGCGCGGCGCGTTCTTCGACTCGGTCACCGACCGCGTGGCCGACGCCGTGCTGATGCTCGGGTGCGCCTGGTACCTCCTCAACCGCGGGGAGGGCCATCTCTCCTTGCTGCCCATGGCCATCCTGGCGGTCACTGCGCTGGTCTCCTACGAGAGGGCGAAGGCAGAGTCGCTCGGGCTCGAGGCCAAGGGCGGCCTCATGGAGCGGGGCGAGCGGATGTTCCTGCTCGGTGTCGCGTTCTTGAGCACCGTGATCTTCGTCCCCGTGCTCTGGCTCCTCTTCGCCCTCATCACCTTCACCGCCGTGGCGCGCTTCGTGAAGGTCTGGAACGCGGCGTCGGGCCGCGACCGGGTGATCGCCCGCCGCATCGAGGCGTGGCGGGAGGGCCGGGTGGACTCGCGCTGGCGCGCCTGGCGCGAAGGGCGCCAGGGCGACGGCGTGCCGCGCCGGGACCTCACCAGGACCCGGACCTCCGGCGCACCGGTCGGACGCTGGCGGGCCCGGCGCCAGGAGGCGTTGAGCAGCCGCTCCGGGCGCACGCTGCGCGAGCGTCGCCGCGTCGACCGGGGCCACGCCGACGGGAGCACGAACGCGCGCCGCAGCAACGGCCGGCGCACCCCGCCAGCAGCCTGAACCGGCGCACGCGTCGGTTGCCGAGCTCGGCGTGACCAAGGGCGGGGCAGTGGCGGGCTGGCACGACACGAGCCGCTACCTGACCTACCGGGGCCTGGGCGCCGCCATGGGGCACATGCCCGAACCCCTGGCGCAGGGCGTGGCACGCGGGGTGGCCCGGGTCATGGCGCTGCGCAGCAGGGACCCCCTGGCCATGAACGAGCGCCACATGCGGCGGATCCTCGGCAGCGAGTGCGTCGAGGGCGTCGAGCCCGACCCGGCGCTCGTGCGGCGATGGAGCCGGCGCAGCTTCGACTCCTACGCCAGCTACTGGGCCGACGGCGCCCGCCTCCCCTACGAGCACGAGGCGGGCGTGCGCGCCCGCTTCCGACTCGAGTCGGGCGAGGACCACCTGCGGGCCGCCTTCGCCCTCGGCCGCGGCATCGTCATGGCGCTGCCCCACGTGGGCAGCTGGGAGTGGGGCGGCTACTGGCTGGCGCTCGAGGGCATGCCGATGACGGCGGTGGTGGAGCGCCTCGAGCCCGAGCAGCTCTTCGAGTGGTTCGTGGCCCAGCGCGAGGCCATGGGGCTCACCGCGGTCCCGCTCGGCGAGGGATCGAGCGCGGCGATGTTGCGGGCGCTCAAGGAGGGGAAGGTGGCCGGGCTCGTGAGCGATCGCGACCTGGCGGGCAACGGGGTGGAGGTCGAGTTCTTCGGTGAGCGCACGACGCTCCCCGGCGGGGCGGCCACCCTCGCCCTGCGCACCGGCGCCCCGCTCGTGCCCGTCGTCGTCTACTCGGGCCCGGGGAATTGGCACACTGGCGTCGTGCACGCGCCCGATCGACACCACCCGCAGCGGCTCCCTGCGCGCCGACGTCGCCCGCGTGACCCAGGACCTGGCCCGGGTGTTCGAGCACGACATCCGGGCCCGGCCCGAGCAGTGGCACATCTACCAGCCGAACTGGCCGAGTGACCCCCGATGAAGATCGCCATGCTCTCGCCCTACGCCCTGACCCGACCCGGCGGCGTGCAGGGGCAGGTGATCGGCCTGGCGCACTCGCTGCGTGCCCGGGGGCACGACGTCACGGTGCTGGGGCCCGCCGACGCCGGCGTGCCGGTCCCCGAGGGCGCCGGCGAGCACTTCGTGATCGGCCGGCCCACGGCCCTGCACTCCAACGGATCGGTGGCCCCGGTGGCGCTGTGGCCGGACGCGGCGGCGCGGGTGGAGCGGTTCGTGCGCACGGGTGGCTTCGACGTGGTGCACGTGCACGAGCCCCTGGCGCCCATGGCCGCCTACGGCCTGGTGCTCACCGCCCCCCTCCCGATGGTCGGGACGTACCACCGGGCCGGCGTGAGCCGCTGGGTGCCCCTGCTCAAGCCGCTCGCCGGCTTGGTGGGCCGCCGGATGCAGATCCGGGTGGCGGTGTCGGAGGCGGCCCGTGAGACGGGCCTGCGGTCGGGGGGCGGCGACTTCGAGGTGCTCTTCAACGGGGTCGACGTGGCGCGCTTCGAGTCGGCGCCGCCCCGGCACGACGAGCAGGGACGCCCGGTCGTGGTCTTCCTCGGGCGCCACGAGGGGCGCAAGGGCCTGAACGTCCTCCTCGATGCCTTCGCCCTGTTGGACCGGCCGGCGGTCCTCTGGGTGGCGGGTGACGGGCCCGGGAGCGAGGTGCAACGGCGCCGGCACCCCGAGTCCGACCGGGTGCGGTGGCTCGGCGTGCTGAGCGACGACGAGGTGGCCTCGCGGCTGGCCGGCGCCGACGTCCTGTGTGCGCCGTCGCTGTACGGCGAGTCCTTCGGGATGGTGCTCCTCGAGGGCATGGCCGCCGGCTGCGCGGTGGTCGCCTCTGACATCGAGGGCTACCGTCGCGGCGGCTGGAGGGCACGCCGCGCTCGGTGGCGCCCGGTGACGCGCCGGCCCTGGCCCGCGCGCTCGGCGTCGCCCTGGCCGACGCCGTCGAAGGGAGCGGCCGCTCGGCCCCCGAGGCCCGCAAGGAGGCGACCGAGTACGCCCGGGCCTGGTCGATGGACACCCTGGCCGAGCGCTACGTCGACGTGTACGGGCGGGCCATCGCCGCCCGTCGGGCGCGACGGCGGGGCTGAGAACGGACAACGGACTGACAACGGAACGGCGTCGCCCGGGGGAGGTGGCGGGACCGGCTGGATGAATTCTGTGTGAGCCCTATGAATGCCAGAGCGGGGCTGCCTACAATGCGCCTGTTTCGTGTCGGCCCTCTAGTGGCGTCATGAGGGTGTTCCATGCTCTTCAGGGTCAACCTCTACTACTTCACCCTCGTCGGGTTCATGCAGCTGTTCCTGGCGACAGGCCTGCTCTTGAGCCCGGCGCGGCGATTCAGCCTGCGCGGGAGCGGCTCGAGGTTCTCCGAGGTCCTGTTCAGCACCATGGGCGCGCTGGTCATCGCGGCGCCGGCGTGCTGGTTCGTGTGGGCCATCTGGGGGATCCCGCTGACCTCGCTGGAGCTTCCGGTGAGCGCGGTCGTGTTGCTCGCCTTCGCCGTGGTCATCGCCCGGCCGGACCTCAACCCCGTGAGGCAGATCTTCTCGGCCGCGTTCATCGCCGCCGGACTGGGCCTGATCCTCTTCACGCTCAAGCTCACCACCACCGATGCCAACGGCGGGTTCGAGTTCCTGGTGTCGGGCTTCTTCGTCCTGCTCAGCCTCTTCGCGGTGACGCTGTGGAACTCCTACGTCAACGCGACCAGTGACGTGCTGGGCCGGTTCCGGCACTCGCGACCGCTGCCCGAGGCCGATCCGTCGTACCAGCCGTTCGTGTCCTTGCACATCGCGGCGTACAACGAGCCGCCGGACATGCTGATCGAGACCATCAAGAAGGCAGAGGCGATCGACTACCCCAATTTCGAGGTCGTCGTGATCGACAACAACACCAAGGACCCGGCGGTCTGGCGGCCGGTCGAGGAGTACTGCCGCGATCGCCCCGCGTCACCTTCGTGCACGTCGACCCCTGGCCGGGGTTCAAGGCGGGTGCTCTCAACCTGGTCCTGCGCCAGTACACCGACGAGCGCGCCGAGATCATCGGGTTGATCGACGCCGACGACTTCGTCGTGCCCCACTACCTGAAGGAGACGGCGCCGTACTTCTCCGACCAGCGCATCGGGTTCCTGCAGAGCTTCGAGGGCAACCGCGACTACGAGGGGAGCCCGTACTACACGGCCTGTGTCGACTCGTACCAGGCCTTCTACCTGACGAACATGTCGTCGCGCAACGAGCGCAACTCCATACCCTTCGTCGGGACCATGGGGCTGTTCCGCCGCAGCGCCCTCGAACAGGCGGGCGGCTGGAACGAGTGGTGCATCTGCGAGGACACCGAGGCGTCGGTCCGCGTGCTCAAGCTGGGCTGGTCCGGGCTGTACATCCCACGCTGCTTCGGCCGCGGGGTCGTCCCGCCTTCCTACGCGGGCCTGTGCACGCAGCGCTACCGCTGGTGCTTCGGGGGCATGCAGATCCTTCGCCTGCACTGGCGCAGCCTGCTGCCCTGGGACCTCTCTCCCGACAACCGCCTGTCGGCCCAACAGCGGCGCGACTACCTGATGGCGAGCCTGGGGTGGATGCGGGACCTCTTGATGGTGCTCTTCACGATCGCGCTGTTCGCAACGACGGCACTGTTGTTGTCGGGCTCGCACTTCTGGGTCCTGCCGATCGCCGGTGGGGTCAGCCTGCTGGGGATCAGCCTGATCGCGGTCGCCCTCGTGAGCATGCTGCTGGTGCTACGGCAATGGACGAACATGTCGCGCCGCCGCGCCTTCTTGAGCCTCGTCATCAGCCTGGCGTCGAGCTGGACCATTGCCCTGGCCTGCGTCCAGGGCATGGCGCGGCGAGAGGGTGTCTTCCTGCGCACGCCCAAGAACGACCGCAACCAGAAGGTGGTGCGAAGGATGCGGGATGCCGTCTGGTTGGCGCGCTGGGAGCTGGTGCTGGCCGCGGGGCTGTTCATCTGTGCGGGCCTGATGGCGGCCTCGTCGTCCAAGCACATCCTGCTCGTCGTCATGATCTTCGTGCAGGGCTGCGTGTACCTGTGCGCCCCCGTCACCGCCTTCTGGAACGTGCGGGCGCAGATGGTGCCGGCCGCCACGCGGGCGCGCCAGTTCGCGGCGCAACAGGCACGCCGGTCGGTCCGCGGGCGGCGCTCGTTCGTCGGGGTGGGTGTCGCGGTGGCGATGGTGGCGCTCCTCGGCGGCCGTCGTCGTCGCCTCGGTCACCGCCCCGGGCGAGTTGCTCGCCGGGGGCACGGCGATCCGCGTCAAGACGGCGGCGCATGTCGATGCGCTGCCGGCCGGTGCCCCGGCGGTGGCGCCACCGTTCGTCCAGGTCACCGGCGCCCCCGGTGGCGGGTGGCTGGAGGTCGAGGCCAACGGCGTGGTCTGGGCCGGTGGCGGCGCGAACTACTTCGGGGACCTCCAGCGGCGGCCGAATGCGCCGGCGATCGCCGTGTCGAACATCGTGCAGGTTCGGCCGACCCCGGACGGCTTCGGGTACTGGCTGGTGGGGAGCGACGGGTCGGTCTACTCCTTCGGCGACGCGCTCTACTTCGGCTCGCTTCCCGGGCTGGGTGTCCACGCGAGCGATGTCGTCGGCCTCATCCCGTTCTCGTCCGGAGCAGGGGTACGAGATCGTCAGCGCCATGGAGCAGGTCTGGAAGTTCGGTCACGGCAAGCCCTGAGCGGCACGACCCGGTGCCTCAGCACTTCGGGTGGGCGACAGTCGCATTCAGTCCGAAGCAGTACGACGAAAGCCCGAGCGTGAAGTTGGTCGAGCCGGTTCCCCACGGTTGCGCGTTGACGGGCCCGACCTCCATGCCGAACGGGATGGTGTCCAGCCAGTAGTGGCTCGCGAAGTCGCTCCATCCGTAGTCCTGTTCGAGCAAGGTGCCGACCGCCGACAGCGCCTTGGTGACGTCGACACTGACCGTGCCCGCCGGGACCACGTCCCCGGCGTTGAGCACGAGGAAGACGGTGGCACCGTACGGTGAGGTCCTCCCGGACCGGTGGACGTTGAGGACATAGGTCGACCAGGCGTTGGTCCCGTCATGGGCGACGCCGCCCACGGCGTAGGGGATGCTCGTGGTCCCGACCGGGGGCGAGGGAAGGAGCGCCTGGCGGTCGTAGTCGGTCCACACCATCACCTCGACGGTCCCTTGGGTGCGGCAGGGCTGCTGGGTGCCGGAAGGGTTGAGCCACATGTCGTACGCGATGTCGTAGGTGGTCTGCGACGCCTGCGAGACGTACGAGGTCGTGCCGACCAGGTCGGTCGGGAGCGCGCTCGACCTTGACCGGGAGGCGCAGGGCCGGGTCGCCGGCGGGCGAGGTGGCGGCCCGGCACGGGTTCTTGCCGTACGAGACGTTGGTGTAGGCGCGGACCCAGGTGTTGGCACTCGGCGCCAGGCAGGTGGCGGCGGTGCAGGGCGGCGCCACCGGGAGCTGGCCCCGGACCGTCAGCCCGCCCGTGGGCGTCATGGTCATCCGCACGACTCCCTCGGCCGGTTTGGTCACGCCGAGGTTCCACTCGTCCCCGTTGAGCTGGGCCCGGCCCAGCACCGGGCCCGCTCCCTGGCAGTGCGCACCCGTGCGAGGCCCGAGCGGGCAGGCCGCCGACCAGTTCCAGACCCGGCCACCGGCCGAGGGGACGGGGAGCAGCCGGATGGAGTCGGTGTGAGTGGCCGGGACGGCGGACGTGCGGGTCGGGTGAGGAGCAGGCCGGCCGAGACGGCCACGACGATCGTCAGCGCAGCCGACGCGATGGCACGGCCCGGGTGGCGCATCCCTAGAAGAAGTGCAGATACGGGGTCCCGTTGCGGGCGACGACGGCGAAGACCTTGCCGAGTGTCGAGGAGCCGGGGATGGCGCCGAAGGACCTCGAGTCGCACGAGTTGGTGCGGTTGTCGGCCAGGACGAAGTAGTCGCCCTTGGGGACGGTCGTCTTCGTGATCTGGACCGAGCTCACCGCGCCGTGGCCGGGGTCGTACCACCCGCGCTCGGCCATCGGCTTGCCGTCCACGTAGATGGTCTGGTGACTGGACCAGATCGTCTCTCCCGGCAGGGCGACCACCCGTTGCACGAGGTACTGCCCGGTGCCCGAGGCCCGGCAGGGGAAGTAGGCGGGACGGTGGAACACGATGATGTCACCGCGGCCGATGGAGCCCGTGAGGAAGCTGGACCGCAGGACCAGGATCCGGTCACCCGCCTGCAGGGTGGGCGACATGGCGGACGAGGGCACCGTGAAGGGCGCAATGAGCGTCAGCCGCAGCAGGACGGCGACGAGGACGATCGTCGTGAGGGCCACGGCCACCACGAGCAGCCACCGCCTGCGCCGCTGGCGGGCTCGGGCCCGACGGCGCGTGGCCGGAGGGCGAGTCGGCGCTGCCGCCGTGCGGGCGCAGGCTCGGCTGCCGGAGTTGGCACCGCCGGGGCTGTCGGCGCCACCGAACTGACGTTGAGCCCCCGCAGTCGGTAGTCATTGCCCAGATGCGGGGTGGCGGGCGGTTGCAGGTCCCGACCTCCCGCAGGCGGGGGAGTGGTGACCCGCGTGTGCCCGTTCTCAGCGTCCGGAGCGTCTGGAGCGTCTGGCCACGCAAAGTCGATATCCGAACGGCGGGCGTGCTTCGGTCGGCGGGGTGGTTGCTCTCCTGCACCGTCTGGTCGCGTCAACCTGGTGTCGGTCATTCCGGAGCGGGCCCCCCGTGGCCGGCTGCCTCCCGCTGGCCGTTGGAGGACTCCGCCGCATCATCGGGCCAGGGCCAGTCGGCCGGCGCCGCCGGGCGCGGGACCATCGTGGCGTGCTCGAGGGACCACGACCACCTCTCCACGGGCACCATGTCGGACCACGAGGGCGGGACGCGTCTGATCCGCGGCTCCGAGAACCCGGTGCTCGAGGCGGGGGGGAGCTGGGCCCCCCATCGGCGGCGATCTCTGCGGCCCGCCTGGTGCTGATCCTCTGGCTGGCCGGGTCGTAGGGCAGGTCGAACAGCCCGGGATCGTCGAGCCAGCCCGGGCAGTCCTCGCTGATGGCCTGCGCCACGTCGGGCCACCGCACGCGGGCGAGCAGGTAGGGCTGGGCGCTGTCCCCGAGGACCAGGTACTCCACCGCGTACTCCGCCTGAGCCACAGCGAAACGATAGGGCCTGGGGCGGCCGAACTCTAGGGCCGATCAGCTATTTCGCGGGCCGGCTCAGGGGGCCGGGGCGGGGGCGGGGGAGTCCCCAGGGGCCGACGAAGGCCAGCACACTCCGCAGCGAGGGGACGAGGAGCAGGCCGTCCGCGACCGGTGGGCGTCGGGAAGTGGTTGGCCAGGACCCCGATGGGCTCCTGGACCTCGGGCTGCCCGCTGGCCTGGCTGAGCCCGACCAGCACGTGCCCGTCGAGGAGGATGGTCCAGACCATGCCGCCGGCGACGATCGGCGGCCCGGCCGTGCGCACCGTGGTCGAGCGCCACAGGACGTGGAGATACGGGCGCTTCTTGTTCACCTGGACGGCGGTGATGTGCGAGAAGTGCGCGTTGCCCGGCTCGCCGTCGTCGCAGTTGACGTAGAGGACCGAGCCGTCGACGGCGATGCCACCCCAGGCGGAGCCGCCGTTGCGCGCCGGGCGACAGAGCGCCAGGCTGGCCACCTGGTGGCCGACCCCGCCGAGCTGACTCTGGCGCGCCAGATACGCCGTCCCCGCCTTCCCGACGGTGAACGCGAACCCGTTCACCAGTGCCGCATTGGAGGAGCCGAGGTCGAAGTCCACGATGTTGTCGGCCCGCCACAAGGGGTCGCCGAAGCGCTGGAGGAGACGGAATCCCGGCGACAACTTGACGATCGCATTGCTCCCGTCCCAGCGATGCGAGGGACCGGTCACCGAGCCATTGGCCACGGTGAACCAGATGTCGCCTGCCGGATCGACGACGGGTGCGGCACCGCCCATCCAGATGCCGCCCCCGTATTCGCCCGGAGCGGTATCCGTCTCGAACGTCCGCATCGCGCCGCCCGCCTCGGGGATGCCGATCACGTAGCCGTGGTATCTCCCGCAATCGTCGAAGCCGGTGTAGGAGACGACGATCCGGCCCTGCGATGCGGTCAGCCCGGAGCGTTGCAGTTGCAGGAGGGGCTGCGAGCCCGGCGGGTCGGCGCTCTGGTCGAGCTCGATGCTCCCGTCGAAGAGGCTGAGGCCGTAGAGGCGGTGCTGAGCCGTGAACCCGGTCTGCTCCATGGCGACGACGAAGATCTCGTTCCGGGCGAGATCGATGTAGGGCGTTCCGGTGATGCCGACCTGGGGTGACACGACGCTCTGGCACGGGAGGGCTGACACCGGGACGGGCGTGCCGAGGTGGACGCTCCACAGGATGCTGCCCGTCTGGGCCGAGAGGGCGTAGACGGTGTCGTTGGCGGTGGCGACCACCACGCGTCCGTCGGCGACGAGCGGCTCGCCGAAGACGCCGTTGTCGAGCTTGGGGGAGGTCCATCCCGGCTTCAGCGGACTGAGGTCCGTGTTCACGGGGTCCACCCCCGACGACAGCGTGTTCTGGTGGTACACGGGCCAGTTCGTCCCGAAGGGAGGTTGGAGACCGGGTGCCACCGTGGCCGCCGCCCGCGGCCGAGCCCCATGTCCGAGCACGAGGGTGGCGGCGGACATGATCCCACTGGCGAGCAGCAGACGGCACCCGCCGCGCATCGGCGCAGTCTAGGGGCGTGGCCCGACGCTGCCGGGGCGCGGCTGGCCCGGGAGAGGCGGCGCCGGCCCAGCCCGTCGGGCCGGCGATGGTGCCGTAGGCTGGCAGGCCCATGGCCGATCAGAACGACGCTGCAGGAACGCCGGCGAGAGCCGGGGGAGCCCCGAGTAGTGGGGGCGCCGGCGGCGCGGGCGGCGGCGGCGGGGGTGGTAGCGGAGGCGGCAGTAGCTCCAACCGGAACCGCAATCGGAGCCGGAACCGCAACCGGAGCCGCTCGGGTGGCGGAGGCGGCGGGAACGGTGGCGGCGGCGGCGGTGGCAGCGCCAACGCACAGAAGAAGGGCCAAGGCGGCGGCGGCGGCGGACAGCGCTCGGGGAAGGGCGGCAACCGGTCGCGACAGCGTTCCGGATCCGGGTCCGGGTCGGGCGGGAGCCAGCGCGGCTCGGTGTCCCGCTCGGCCGTGGCCGTCGCCCCACCGCCGCCGCTCCCGCCGCTCGAGGTGCAGCCCAGCCTCGGCGCGCCCGAGGTCTACCCCGGCGAGGTGGCGGCCAACCGTCGCCGGGCGATCGTGCTGTGCGCCTGGACGGCGCTCATCCCCGCCCTCCTCTTCGGCGCGCTGCTCTGGGCCGCCGTCTCGCCGATCGCCGGCATCGCCGCGTTCGTCGTGGCCGGGGCGGCGATCATGTTCGCGGTGTGGCGGCTCGCACCGGCGATGGCCTTGCGGCGGATCGGCGCCGTCCCCGTCGACGAGGACGACGACCCGCGGCTCTACAACGTCACCGAGGGCCTGTGCGCCACGTTCGGCCTCGGCATGCCGTCGCTCCACGTCGTGGTCGACGACGTCCCCAATGCGTGCGCGCTCGGGCGCGACCATCGGCGCTCCGACATCGTCGTCACGACCGGCCTCCTGCGCCGGTTGGACCCGATCCAGCTCGAGGGCGTCGTCGCCCACGAGCTGGCCCACGTGAAGCGGGGCGACAACGGCGTCTCGTGCGTCGGGGTCACCATCGCCACCCTCTTCGGTGGTGAGACGATGCTGCGGCGCTGCGTGGGGGAGAACCGCGAGTACCGGTCCGACGTCATCGCCGCCTCGGCCGTGCGCTACCCCCGCGGCCTGCTCGAGGCGCTCCGCATCATGATGGACGCCCCGCCCCCGGCCGAGGGCACCTTCTTCGCGTCGCCGTCCCGCTTCGGGCCCACGCGCTGGGTCTGGATCGACCCCTTCGTGGGGCACCGGGACGACCCCCTCGAGCCCGGCGAGATGGACGCCACGTCGGTGAGGGCCGCCGCACTGAGCCTGTGGTGAGCCGGGGCGGCCCACCCTCGTAGACTGGACCCATGACAACCGGGACCTTCACCGTCAAGCGGGGGTTGGCGGACATGCTGCGGGGCGGCGTCATCATGGACGTCGTCAACGCCGAGCAGGCCAAGATCGCCGAGGATGCCGGTGCCGTCTCGGTCATGGCGCTCGAGCGGGTGCCGGCCGACATCCGCCGCGACGGTGGCGTGGCGCGGATGAGCGACCCGCTGCTGATCGAGCAGATCATCGAGGCCGTCACGATCCCGGTCATGGCCAAGGCCCGCATCGGGCACTTCGCCGAGGCGCAGGTGCTGCAGTCGCTCGGGGTCGACTTCGTCGACGAGTCCGAGGTGCTGACGCCGGCCGACGAGGCGTACCACATCGACAAGTGGCCCTTCACCGTGCCGTTCGTCTGCGGCGCGACGAACCTGGGCGAGGCGCTGCGGCGGATCTCCGAGGGCGCGGCGATGATCCGCTCCAAGGGCGAGGCCGGGACCGGGAACATCGTCGAGGCCGTGCGCCACCTGCGCGCCATCCTCGGGGCGATCCGCTCCATCACCCAGGCCGACCCGGCCGAGCTCTACGGCTGGGCCAAGGAGCTGGCGGCGCCGGTCGGGCTCGTGCAGGAGATCCACGCCGCCGGCAAGCTCCCGGTGCCGCTGTTCTGTGCCGGCGGCATCGCCACGCCGGCCGACGCGGCGCTCGTGATGCAGCTCGGCGCCGAGGCCGTCTTCGTCGGCTCGGGCATCTTCAAGTCGTCGGACCCCGCCCGCATGGCGTCGGCCGTCGTGGAGGCGACGGCGCACTTCGAGGACGCCGAGCACGTGGCCAAGGTGTCACGCGGCCTCGGCGAGGCCATGCGGGGGCTGGACGAGTCGCAGTACGGCGAGCACCTCGCCGACCGGGGGTGGTAGCGGGCTCGGCGCCTGACCCGGGGCTGGGCTCGGGCCCGCTGATCGGCGTGCTCGACCTGCAGGGGGACGTGCGCGAGCATCTCGCCGCCCTGGCCTCCGTGGGGAGCCCGGCTCGCCTGGTCAAGCGCCCGGCGGATTTGGACGGGCTCGACGGCCTGGTGCTGCCGGGCGGGGAGTCGACGACGCTGTCGATGCTGCTGGAGTCGACCGGGCTGTTCGAGGCGCTGGCCGAGCGGCTCGCCGCTGCGCCGGGGGCTGTCGGGGTCGGGTGGGCCGCTGCCGATCCTGGGGACCTGCGCCGGCCTCGTCCTCGTGGCCCGGGAGGTGCTCGACGGGCGTCCCGACCAGCGCACCTTCGGCGTGCTCGATGCGGTGGTGCGCCGCAACGGCTACGGGCGCCAGGTGCAGTCCTTCGAGAGCGCGGTGTGCTTCGGCTCCGGTGAGGGGCCGCCGTTGCCCGCCGTCTTCATCCGGGCGCCGCTGGTGGTCTCGGTGGGGGAGGCGGTGGAGGTGCTCGCCACGCTGGACGGCGTCCCCGTCCTGGTGCGCCAGGGGCCGGTGCTCGCCTCGTCGTTCCACCCCGAGCTGACGCCGGACCGGCGGGTGCACCGGCTCTTCGCGCAGATGTGCGGGGTGCGGGGTGCCGGCGGCGGGGCCGGCGCGGGCGCTGGTGCTGGCGCTGGTGCCGACGCCCACGGTGCCGGTGTCCGGCACGGGTAGCGACGGGCACCGCACTCGCCTCGATGCGCCGCTACGTCCTCACCGTCACCTGCCCCGACCGGGTCGGCATCGTCGCCGCCGTCACCGGGCTGATCGCCGGCCACGGCGGGTCGGTCCTCGAGGCCGCCCAGCACGGTGACCTGCAGACCGGCCGCTTCTTCCTGCGCATCGAGATCGTCGCCGACAGCCTCCCGGCGGGGTTCGGCCCGTCCGACCTGTCGGCCGCCTTCTCGCCGGTCGCCGCCGCGTTCGACATGGAGTGGCACCTGAGCGACACCGACGAGCGCAAGCGGGTCGTGCTCTTGGCCAGCCGGGAGGACCACTGCGTGGCGGACCTCCTCTACCGCTGGCGCGCCGAGGAGCTCGAGTGCGACATCCCGTGCGTGATCTCGAACCACGAGGACCTGCGCGGGATGGTCGAGTGGCACGGCGTCGGCTTCCGCTGCGTGCCGGTCGGGCCCGAGCCGGCGGCCAAGGCGGCGGCGTTCGAGGAGATGGAGCGCGTGCTCGAGCACGAGCGGGCCGACGTGATCGTCCTCGCTCGATACATGCAGATCCTCCCCGCCCCCTTCTGCGCCACCCGCCCCGGGCGCATCATCAACATCCACCACTCGTTCCTGCCGTCGTTCGCCGGCGCCCGCCCCTATCACCAGGCCTTCGAGCGGGGCGTGAAGCTGATCGGCGCCACCTGCCACTACGTGACGGCGGAGCTCGACGAGGGTCCGATCATCGAGCAGGACACCCGGCGCATCGACCACGCCGACTCCGTCGAGGAGCTGCAGCGGGTGGGCCGGGACGTCGAGCGCACCGTGCTGGCCCGGGGGCTGCGCTGGCACCTCGAGGACCGGGTGCTGCTCAACGGCAACAAGACCGTGGTCTTCCCGTAGGCCGGCGCCCCCCGTCCCGGCGCCCCCCACCCCGCGTCTCCCGTCCCCGCCCGTCCTCCTGCCCGCTCCGGGCGACCGTTCCCCGGGCATGGCCGCCGCCCCGGATCCCAGCTCCACCGCCACCGGCGGGCCCACGTCGGCCACCGCCACGAAGTCCACGTCGACCACCGCCACCAAGCACCCCCGCACCCGTCCCCTGGCCCGTGACCACGGAGGCGGCCCTCGTGCCGCGCAGCTGGCCGAGAGCATCGCCGGGCACCAGCGTGTGATCTCCGAGCACGAGGGCGCCATGCTCCGTGAGATCGCCGAGTTCGCCGGAGCAGAGGCGTGGCGGGGCGACGGCTCGCTCTCCATGGCCGACTGGCTCGTCGCCCGCCTCCACGTGAGCGGCTCCCGGGCACGGAGGCTGGTCGAGGCGGCGGAGAGGGCTGAGCGCCTCCCCGCGCTGAGTGACGCGCTCTCCGAAGGGCGCATGCCGTTCGATGTGTTCGCCCCCCTGGCCGCCGTCGCCACGCCCGAGACCGATGCCGAGTTGGCTCGGAACTCGGCGCACTGGACGCCCCGGCAGGCCCGTGAGCTGGCGGCCGACGTCAAGGGTGTGACCGACCCGGATTCGGCCGCTCACTTCCGGCGTCGTTTCGTCCGCTTCGACGACGAGCGCTGCCTCTTGTGGGCGCAGCTGACGAAGGATGCCTATGCCCTGGTGAAGTCGGCGGTGGTGGGGCGGGCCCGCCGCCACGACCATCCGGCCGCGACGGACCCGGACTTCGTGCGTTTCGAGAGCCGCTGCGCGGACGTGCTGTTCGAGCTGTGCGTCGAGCGCGGGTCGGGTCCCGGGCGGGGGACCGTCCGCAGCGGCGGCCAGAACAGCTGCACCATGATCGTCCACACCGACCTCGAGCGCCTGCTGTATGGCGACGGCTATGGCCATGCCTCGATTCAGGGTGTCGGTCCCATCTCGGCCGAGGTTGCTCGCCGTCTGGCGTGCAACGCGGACATGACGCTGTCGTTGGACGCTCCGGACGGCCGCTGCCTCGATCAGAAGCCGTTGCAGCGGGACCCCACCGACGCGCAGCGCATTGAGGTCCGCCGTCGCGACAACGGGTGCCGCTTCCCGGGGTGCGGCTGTCGCAACGTGACGGACGTCCATCACGTCGTCTGGGCGTCGAAGCAGGGCCCGACCGTCTTGTCCAACCTGTTGACCCTGTGCGTGGGTCACCACAGCCGGGTGCACGAGCTCGGTTGGAAGCTCGACGGCGACGCGCAGGGGGAGGTTCGCTTCGTCAGCCCGCAAGGGCGGGTCTTCATATCGTCGCCGTCACCGACGTGGCGGAGGCCGCCGCGGAAATGATCGGAGTCTGACCCGCCAATTCCGCCCGGTCCGAGGGCGGGCTCGGGCTAGACCTGGGTGGCCCGCACGATCTCGTCGGCCACGGTGTCGGGATCCTCCAACGGCAGCATGTGCCCTCGATCCTCGAGGGTGACCAGCCGCGCCCCCGGGATGGTCGACGCGATCACCTCGGCGCGGGCGGGCACGGTCAGGGTGTCCCGGGTCCCGACCATCACCGTGGTCGGGACCTCCATCCCGGCGATGCCCTCGAGGAGGTTCATCTCGGTGATGGCGGCGAGCCACCCGCCGCGCACCGAGGGGTCGCAGCCGGCGAAGAGGTCGCGGGTGAGCAGCACGTGGGAGTGCACGGGGTCCACCCCGAAGGCGCCGCGGACGAATCGATGGCCGTTGGACGAGCGCATGCTCCTGGTCACGATCGGGGAGGCGATGAAGGCGGACGCGATGCGGGCGGCCGGCGGGAACGACCGGACCCGGGGGTCGTGGGCCGACGTGGCCACCAGCACGGCGGCCCGGGCCCGCTCCTTCATGACCTCGGGCCGGTACGTCGCCAGGGACATGATGGTCATGCCGCCCATGGAGTGTCCGGCCAGGACGGCGTCGCTGACGTCCTGAGCCTCGAGGACGTGGGCCAGGTCGTGCGCCAGCGTCTCGATGGCCAAGGGCGCCGTGCCCCGCGTGCTCGCGCCATGGCCCCGCTGGTCGTAGAGCACGACCCGGTGCCCGTGGTCGCGCAGGCGGCGGGCGACGGGGAGCCAGATCTCGTGGCTGCAGCCCCAGCAGTGGGGGAGCACCACCACCGGTGCATCGGGACCTTGGCCGCCGACGTCCCACACCGCGAGCTGGGCCCCGTCCGGAGTCCGCACCGTCCGGTGGTCTGGCCGGGTGAAGTCGGCGCCCCACCCGAGCGAGCGGCGTTCGTCTTCGACCGACTCCGGGCCGGAGGTGCCTCCTCCGGCCCGACGCCTGTAGGCGGCCCCGGCCACGGCGCCGGCGGCCACGGCACCTCCGAGCACCAGCAGCCGTCGGGAGCGGGAGCGGGGAAGGCGAGAAACGAGAGTCATGGCACTCGGAGCGTACGTGCCCTGCGCCGGGCCGGGGCCCATGCCGATCCACACCCATGCCAGCTGGATCCAGGCGGCGACCAGCCCCCCGAGCTGAGAGTCTTCTCCCATGCGATTCGCCGCCGGCATCGCCGGCGCCCTGATGCTCACGGCCCTGGCCGCGCCCGCTCCGGCCGCGGCCGCCCCGAACGCCACCATCACCCGCTCGGCGGCGGTCGCCTACGGGACCTGCCCCGCCCGCAGCGTCATGGTCACCGTCACCGTGCCCACGAGTCCGTTCCGTCCCGGACAGGTCGTCCTGTACCAGGTCACGATCCGGAACCGCAGCGGGCAGCTCTGTGGCCCGAACCACGGACCCGTCGCACGGGTGGGCGACGAACCCGGGATCTTCGGCCCGTGCGGCCCGCTCCCGCTGCGAATCGTGAACGTCCGGGGCGTCACGGTGTACCCACCCCCCGAGGCGATCCGCTGCCCGGCATTCCTCGGGCCACGGCTCCGGGGCCATCAGACGCTGACCGCCGGGGGGAGCTGGGATCAGACCCAGGGCGGCGGGCGCCCCGCCCGGGTGGACCACCTCGTGCCCCGGGGCACGTACCACCTGACCATCGCGGGCGAGGTCAGCGTGCCGCTCGTGCTGTCCCAGCCCTGACCTCACCGAGGCCTGCACCGATACAATCGGGTGCGCCATGTCGGGACACTCCAAGTGGGCGACCACCAAATACCGCAAGGGAGCCCAGGACAAGGCCCGCGCCAAGGTCTTCGCCAAGTGCATCCGCCTGGTCGAGGTCGCGGCACGCGACGGGGGAGGGGATCTCGACTCCAACGCCACGCTCCGGACGGCGTACCAGAAGGCACGGGCGGCCAGCGTGCCGCTCGACACGATCGAGAAGGCGATCAAGCGCGGCACCGGCGAGCTCGAGGGCGTCCGCTACGAGGCGATCAACTACGAGGGCTACGGCCCCGGCGGCGTCGCCATCATGGTCGAGACTCTCTCGGACAACCGCAACCGCACCGGCGCCGAGATGCGCAACCTCTTCAGCCGCAACGGCGGCAACATGGCCGAGCCGGGCGCAGTGGGTTGGCAGTTCGAGCGCAAGGGCATCGTGACCGTGGGCCTCGACAACGACGAGGACAAGGTCATGGAGATCGCCATGGAGGGCGGCGCCGAGGACATGTCGAGCAACGGGGCCGCCTGGGTCGTCACCAGCGCCCCGGCCGACGTCGAGTCGGTGCGCCGGGCGCTCGACGACGCCGGCATGACGCCCGAGTCCGTCGATCTCTCCCTCGAGCCCACCACCCTCGTCCCGGTGCCCGACGAGTCCGAGGCCAAGAAGGTCCTGCGCCTGCTCGAGGCGATCGACGACCACGACGACGTCCAGGCCGTCCACTCCAACGCGGACATCCCCGACGAGGTGCTGGCGACCTTCGAGGGCTGACCACGCCGTCGGGCGGCCGGACCGGGTCCTCCCTCGCGGCTCCCGCCCCCGGTCCGCCCTCTCGGCGTCCGCCCCGGCTATCCTGCGAACGCATGTTCGTATTGGGGATCGACCCCGGGCTCTCCCGCTGCGGCTACGGCATGGTGGCCCGCCGCGAGGGCGAGAGCACGCTGCGGGCCCAGGCGGCCGGGGTGGTGGAGACCGACCCGGCCGTCCCCCTCGCAGAGCGGCTGCTGATCCTGCACACGGAGCTGGGCGCGCTGCTCGGCGAGCTGCGGCCGGACGTGGTCGTCGTCGAGCGCGTCTTCTTCCAGGTCAACGCGAAGACGGCCATGTCGGTCGGCCAGGCGAGCGGCCTGGCCCTGCTGGCGGCTGCCGCCGCCGGCTGCGAGGTCGTCCAGTACACCTCCAACGAGGTGAAGCAGGGCCTCGTCGGCTACGGAGCGGCCACCAAGGACCAGGTCCAGCGCATGGTCGCCCAGGTGCTCGGGTTGCGGGCCATCGACGGCCCTCCCGACGTGGCGGACGCGCTGGCGTTGGCCGTCTGCCACCTGACCACCGTCCCCCTGCGGCGCGCCGTCGCGGCCGCCATGGGAGCCAAGGAACCGCTCGTACGAAAGGGAAGCGAGACATGATCGGACTGTTGCGAGGGCCCGTGGTGCTGCGGACGGGCGAGTGCGAGGTGATCGTCGACGTGGCCGGTGTGGGCTACCGGGTGACGGTGACGCCGGCCACGGCGGCCACGCTGGTCGCCGCCGGCGCGGGAACCGAGGCGAACCTGTTCGTGCACACCCACGTCCGCGAGGACGCCATCATCCTCTACGGCTTCGCTCACGACGACGAGCGCCGGTGCTTCGAGGTCCTGCTGGGCTCACACGGGGTCGGCCCCGCCTTGGCGCTGGCCATCATGGCGATCCTGTCGCCGGCCGCCCTGTCGACAGCGGTGCTCGAGGACGACATCGAGACGCTGTGCACGGTGCCCGGGGTCGGACGCAAGACTGCGGCCCGACTCCTGATCGAGCTGAAGAGCCGGCTCGACCTGCCCGACCTCTCACTCGACCACGCCGGCGCGCCCCTGGCCGGCAGCGATCCGGCGCTGCGGGGCACCCGCACCTCGCGTGCGGAGGCCCGGGCAGCCCTGAGCGAGCTCGGTTACGCACCCGATGAGATCCGCGGTGCGCTCGACGGTCTACGCGACGATGTCGGCGTGGAAGAGATGCTGCGTCTCGCGCTGCGCGAGCTGGCCAGCCGGTGAGCCCGAGGGCCCGTCGCGAAGTGCTTGCCGTTGCTGCCGGCGAGGACGCCGAGGACGGCGAGGCGCTCGCGGTGGACGACGCCCTCGACGGCGACCATCGGGTGGTCGACCCGGCCCCCTCCGATCACGACGAGGAGCTCGAGGAGGTCGGGCTGCGGCCCCGCTCGCTCGAGGAGTTCGTCGGACAGGCCCAGCTCGTCGAGCACCTCAGCATCGTGCTGCAGGCGGCCCGTCAGCGGCGCCAGGCGGTTGACCACATACTCTTCGCCGGGCCGCCGGGGTTGGGCAAGACCTCCCTGGCGGGCATCGTGGCCGTCAGAGATGGGAGCCAGCCTGCGCATCACCGCGGGTCCCGTCCTGACCCGGGCCGGGGACCTCGCCGCGCTGCTCACCGACCTGCAGGACGGCGACGTGCTCTTCATCGACGAGATCCACCGCCTGCACCGCTCGGTCGAGGAGATGCTCTACTCGGCGATGGAGGACGGCCGGCTGGACATCCTCATCGGCAAGGGGCCCACGGCGCGCTCGATACGCCTCGAGCTGCCGAAGTTCACGCTCGTCGGCGCGACCACGCGCACGGGCCTGGTCTCGGGGCCGTTGCGCGACCGCTTCGGCTTCGTCGGCCGTCTCGATCTCTACGATCCTGCCGACCTGCGCTCCATCGTCGAGCGCTCGGCCCGGATACTCAAGGTGCGCATCGACAGCGACGGTGCCGTCCGCATCTCGGAGCGCTCCCGTGGGACCCCACGCGTGGCCAACCGTCTCCTGCGGCGCGTGCGGGACTTCGCCGAGGTCCGCGGCGAGGGCTTCATCGACGGCGCCACGGCCAGCGAGGGGCTCGAGCTCTTCGGGGTCGACGAGCTGGGCCTCGACAAGGTCGACCGGGCCATCCTGACCACGCTGTGCACCCGCTTCGGGGGGCAGCCGGTTGGCCTGACGACTCTTTCCCAGTGTGTCGGTGAGGAGCCGGACACGATCGAGGACGCCTACGAGCCCTACCTGGTGCAGACCGGACTCATCCAGCGCACGGCGCGGGGCCGGGTGGCGACGCAGCGCGCCTGGGCTCACCTCGGGTACCAAGGTCCGCCGAGCGCCGGGCCGGACACGCCCCCGCTCTTCTGACGCGCCGCCGGCCGCCTTGCGCGCACTGCCTTTTGCGGTGCGCTACCGTTGTCGGGTTGCATCACGAGACGAAGCGAGGTGACCAGATGGCCGGAATGACGACACGTCCGCAGCTGCCCGCGCGCGCCATCGTGGTCCTGCTGCCGGTCTTCGATGCAGCCGGGAGGTCCCGGATGGCCGGGCCCTGCTCGGGTCTCGCCGGCCACTGACGCCGCTCCCGCGACCCCGCCTGGCCTGAGCGCCCATCGGCCTCGCCGGCCACTGACGCCGCTCCGGCGCACCAGCGGTGCGCCTCCTTCCTATCGATTCGACCCTCCCACCAGGAGATCCCCATGGGTGAACGCACCCTCTTCCCAAATGCCTCGAACAAGGAGACGCTCGCGTACTGCTGGCGTCAGATGCAGCCCGACCGCGCCGCCTTCGCGGGGAGCTGCACCGCCATCGTGCTCGGCACGTTGGCTAACGCCGTCGCGGCCCCGTTGATCTTCGCCTCCTTGTTGGGGCGGATCGCCGACACCGGGACGCATCAGGACCTATGGAGCAGCTACGGGCCGCTGATCATCGCCTACGCGGTGGTCCTGGCCGCCGCGACGGTCTTCGGCCGGATCGGTGGCTGGCTCAACTGGGGCGCCACCCTGCGCTCGTTCGGGCGCGCCATCACCAACGGCTACGACCATCTGATCGGGCTCAGTAACGGGTGGCACACCGACCGCCCTTCAGGCGAGGTCATCGCCACGCTCGAGACATCGACGTGGGCCTTCGTCGAGCTGATCGACGCCATGGTGTGGGGCATCCTGCGCATCAGCGTCACGACGCTCGGCGCCATCGTGGTCCTCGGTATTGTCGCCTGGCCGGTTGCTCTGGTCATGGCGACTCTGGTGGCGGTGTTCGCTGCCGTGCTGCATCACCGCATGGGCCGGGTCGTCGCCGCGGAGAAGGAGTTCTCCGACGCGCACTCACGGGCGACGGGTGTCATCGCCGACACCATCGCCAACCTCACCACCGTGCGGTCCCAGGCCGCCGAGGGGCGCGAGAGGAACAACGTGGGGACGCTCGTGGGTGACTCGCTCAGTGCGGATTTCCGGGCACGGCGGGTCTTCACCGCGACGCGCCTGCAGATGGAGTCCGCCATGGCCTTCTTCAACTGGGCGGCGGTCGCCGTCGGGATCGTGCTGGCGCTGCATCACGTGGCCGCAGCAGGTGTGGTGTACCTCATCCTGTTCTACGCCACCTTCGTCGGGACGAGCTTGGAGGAGTCGTTCGAGTTCATCCGCCTGATGTCGCGCGCCATCGGCCGGTGTGCCAAGTTCGCCGGCATCGCCGCCACGAAGCCCGACATCGTCGACGTCCCGGGCGCGCCCGCGCTGATGGTGCCGCACGGACTCGTCGAGTTCCGGAACCTCTGGTTCTCGTATCGATCCGGCGCGCCCCTCTTCGAGGGGTTGGACCTGCGTATCGAGGCAGGGGAGCACGTCGGGCTCGTCGGCCCCTCGGGCTCGGGCAAGACCACGCTGACGAAGCTCATGCTCCGCTTCGCGGATCGCGACGACGGCGTCATCGCGATCGACGGGCAGGACATCGCACGCGTGACGCAGCAGTCCCTGCGGCGTCACATCGCGTACGTCCCGCAGGACCCCCAGATGCTGCACCGGACCATCGCCGAGAACATCTGCTACGGATTGGAGTCCCCGGACGGGGCCGACATGGACCTGGTGCGCTCCGTCGGGCGCGCCGCCTACGTGGACGAGTTCGTGGAGCGCCTGCCCGACGGCTACGAGACCGTCGTCGGCGAGCGCGGGCTGAAGCTCTCGGGGGGTCAGCGCCAGCGGGTGGCCATCGCCCAGGCGATGGCCAAGGGTGCGCGCGTCCTCGTCCTGGACGAGGCCACGTCCGCGCTGGACTCGGAGTCCGAGTCGCTGGTGCAGGAGGCCCTGTGGCACCTGATGGAGGGCACCACCGCGCTCGTTGTTGCGCACCGGCTCGCGACGATCGCCCGGCTCGACCGGATCGTGGTCCTCGACCAGGGCCGCGTCGTCGAGCAGGGCACGCACTCCGAGCTGCTCTCGGCCGGCCGGACCGGCGTCTACGGACGCCTGTGGGCCCACCAGTCGGGTGGGTTCCTGGCTGCGTGAAGCACAGGCTCGGGCGCGAAGGGCGAGGCCGGGCGACGGAGACGGCGGGGCGCCGGGCGGCGGGCGACGGGGTCCGCCGCCCCCGGGGCGGTCAGGCCGAATGGCTCGAGGCGACCGAGGTGCGCAGCGGCAGGCAGACCCTGAATGTCGTCGACCAGCCCGGCGTGTCAGCGATCTCGACGAAACCCTCGTGGGCCTCCGCGACTGATTTGGCGATGGCCAGGCCCAGGCCGGTGCCGGGCACGCCCATCTCCGTCGAGGAGGCGAGGCGGTAGAAGCGTTCGAACAGCTGGTCACGCTCGCCCTCGGGGATGCCGGGACCCTCGTCGAGCACCTGCACCCTGGCGTAGGCATCGACGTTGTCGACGATCACGTGGACCCGGCCCCCCGGCGGTGAGAACTTGATTGCATTGGACAAGATGTTGCCCAGGAGCTGGTGCAGGCGGGTGGGGTCACCGAAGACCGGCACCTCGCTGCCGGGCGCGATGGTCAACTTGATCCGGGCCATGGTGGCCGAGGTCTGGATGGCGTGCACCGCCTCCTCGGTGAGTCGGTAGAGGTCGAGTTCGGTGAAGGCGACCCGAAGCCCGCGCCCGGCGCCCGGGTCGGCCAAGAGGTCCTCGGCCACCCGTTGGAGCTGTTCGGCGTTGCGTTCGATCGTCTGGAGCATGCGCATCTGGCTCTCGGTGAGGTCCGTCGAGGCATCGAGCAGTAGTTCGACGAAGCCCCGGATTGACGTGATCGGAGTCCGCAGCTCGTGTGACACCGTTGCCACCACGTCGTCCTTCATCTGGGTCAGCTCTCGCAGGCGGTTGTTCTGCTCGATGAGCGACTGCGTGACCTCCTTCTGGATGGCGAAGAGTCGCTCGCGGTCCGCCGCCAGCTCCTCCCGCTCGGTCACGTCGATGGCGACCACGACGTAGCCGCCGGTCGCCGGTGCCAGTGCGTCGTCGAGCTCGGAGTCGGCGTCCGCGTCGGCGGCCGCCAGATCGGGCCCCTCGGTTGCCTCGCCGTCCTCCACGTCCAGGGCCACGTCGGGCGTCAGCACGGGCAGTGCCCGTACCCGCACGACGCAGCGGCGCTGCTGGCCGTCCTTGCGGGTGGCCGTCCAGGGCACCTCGGCCGCTGTCTCGGCGTCGATGGGCTCCAAGGCCGTCCGCATGGAGTCGATGGTCTGGCGCCGTTCGTCGATCTGGGCGGGGTCGATGAAGTCCGCGATGGAGCGGATGCCCACCACCTCGGCCGCCCGGTAGCCGAGCATCTGCTCCGCGCCGGCCGAGAAGAAGGTGACGGTCCCGGCGGGGTCGACGCCCATGATGGCGCTCCCCGTGGCCGCACGCAGCAGCGTCTCGAGGCGATCGCGGGCGTAGTCCGCCTCGCGGGCGTTGCGTCGGGCGATCCGGGACTGCTGGGCCAGGTCGCTCAGGAAGGCTCGGTCCCGCGAGACCATGGTGTAGACGGTCGATGCGATCAGGGTCGTGACGGTCGCCATGACGGCCACCTGCCGCCACTCGATGGTGGGGTACTCGGGCGGCCCGACGAGGAGGACGGGCACCAGCAAGGCAAGGTCGAGGCAGAACAGGCCAACGAGCAGATGCAGGCGCCTGCCATAGAGCGACAGCCACACGATCGGCAGCAGGAAGACCGCAACCAATCCGGAGTGACTGCCGCCCTGGGCGTCCCGGATGATTGCGATGACCGCGATGTAGCCGATCGGGATGATCATCCACACCCAGTCGGGGAGCCGCTCCCAAGGCAGCAGGAAGGCGGCGGCGACCAGCACAAAGAAGATGACGCCGGCGATGGCGATCTCGCGACGCGCGTCGTGGGGGAACGGGACGACGGCGATCAGCACCGTGCCGATGGCAACCAGTGCGAACACGGGCAGGCGCACGTGCATGGAGCCGGAGAAGCCGATGGGCAGGGCATTTCCGGGCATCTGCTGGTTGCGACGCCCCGGGGAGTCGGTTCGGGTCTGAGCCGACCCGTTCACCGGTGGCGAGACCGGTAGCGGTAGCCGAAGCCCCGCACCGTCTCAATCGGCGTGTCGTCCCCCTCGTCCCAGCCCAGCTTGCGCCGCAGCCGCAACACGGCGTACTTGACCCGTGAAGGAGCCAACCCGCTGGGGTCGTCCCAGGCCAGCTCAATCAGCTGGTCCGACGAGAGGACCTGGCCCTGGTGACGGGCCAGGGTCGCGAGCAGGCGGTACTCGGTCGGGGTCAGGACGACGGTGTCACCATCGATCGTGACTTCCTGGTGGGCGAAGTCGACGTGAAGGGTGCCGTCGTCGAAGGCCGTCACCGGGTCCTTGCTGGAGACCTGGCGGCGGCTGATGGCCTGGAGCCGAGCCAGGAGCTCGACCCGGCTGAACGGCTTGGTCAGGTAGTCGTCGGCGCCGGCATTGAGCCCACGGACCTTGTCCCGTTCCGTTCCGAGGGCGGTCAACATCAGGACGGGCACGTCGCTCATGTCCCGGATCCGCTCGAGCACCTGCCATCCGTCCAGGTCAGGGAGGCCAACATCGAGGATCACGATGTCCGGGTGGCTCTGGTGGAACTGGCGCACCCCGTCCCGTCCCTCGGTGGCCTCCGAGACGGCGAAGCCCTCCCGCTCGAGCAGGGTCCTGAGGAGCTGGCGGATGTCCGCCTCGTCCTCGATGACCAACACGGAGATATGACCATCTCGCATTAGCCCGCAACTGTACTGGGGAAACAGGCAATCCAGCGGTTTAAGGGAAACCAGGGTCGAATTGCGAACCTCCTGATCAGCACCGGAATTGGCTCTCAGTTCGACAAATCCGGGCCCACGGGCCGGCCGATACCCCCCTTGCGCCGTGTCCAGGGCCCCCCAGCCGACCCTCGCAGTCGCGTCAACAGGACCCCGACCTGGAGTGTCGCGTGAAGGGCCCTCCGGCCGGTGACGGTCCGGGTCGGGCACTGCGAGAGGCCAGCATCGGCCACCACGGGAGGCCGGGATCGGGCAGGCCGGGGTGGCAAGAAGGTGAGGAAGGTCAGGAAGGTCAGATCGAGCCAGGCGAGCGGTGCTGGGAGCGAAAGGTGCGCCGGCCCGGGTCGTCGGCTCCCCCCGGACTGCTCCGGCCGACGACGACACAAGGCCGGCGCACCTCTTCGCTGCTCCTTCCCCCCGGTGTTCCCCCATTCGAGAATCCGTTCCCCTTCATCGGACTCTCACTCGGTCGCCCCCCTCCGAACGACCATCACCGTGAGGCTGCTCAACTGATGGGGGTACTTTGCACAACACCTGTCGCAACCGCGGCCGTTTTGGGTTGCAGGTCGGTTGCGCTCTTCCCTGCGCCGACATACGGGCGGGCCGGGGCCGTTGTCCCCGCCGGGAGGCGAGCGGTGCTCGGTGCGGCCCCGTCGAGGCTGGACCTGCGCCTCGAGCGGGAGCATCACGCCGGCCCATCGGGCCTCCCGACGGCTGCCGGCACGGCACCGGCGCACCCGCCCGGTAGTGCCCAAGTGAGAAGGAACCCAGGCACTAGGGTGGCACCTCGCAACCGTTTCAGGTCCAAGGATCCCAATGACACCAACCCCGGCGCTGCTCCACCTCGTGGTGGCCGCCACCTCCTCAAAATCGAGCAACCCCCTGATCACCCTGCTTCCACTCGTGGCGATCGGGGTCCTCGGCTACTTCTTCTTCATCCGGCCCCAGCAGCGAAAGGCCCAAGCGGCGCGGAAGTCTCAGGGCTCCGACATCGAGGTGGGTGACGAGGTGCAGACCGTCGGCGGCGTCATCGGCACCGTCCTCGAGATCCACGGCGACCGCTACACGCTCCTGACGGGTGCGTTGGGTGACGACGGGAACCTCGACGGTCCCCAGCCGACCAGGATCGTCTTCGTCCGCCAGGCCATCGCCCGGAAGATCGAGCCGATTCAAGACGTGCGCATCGCGGACGCGCCCGTCGAGGACGACGTGCCCGACGTGCGCCCCGTCCAGCGCTCCGGTGACGGGGACGACATCGACGACATCGGTGGTGACCGTGCTTCTGGCAAGGGTGATGGTGCTCCCAGCAAGGGAGAGCACGGCGAGGAGGCAGAAGAGGCGTGAGCCCCAAGTCGGGGGGCCGGGCCCAGCGACGACAGCGACGCAACCTGCTGATCAGCGTCCTGGTGGTCGTGGCAATCTCGGTGGGGTCCTTCGCAGCCGTGTTCGCCGCGAAGTGGTCGCCGCGGCTCGGGCTGGACCTCGCCGGTGGAGTCGCGGTCGTCTACACCGCCGAGGGCGCGCACGTGAGCCAGGCCGATCTCAACGAGACGGTGAACATCTTGAACCTCCGGGTCGACGGCCTGGGCGTGTCCGGCGCGCAGGTGCAGACCACCGGGAAGAACCAGATCTCGGTGTCCATTCCCGGTGTGACCAATGCCCAGCAGGTCCTCAATCAGATCGGGCAGACGGCGCGCATGTACTTCCGGCCCGTGCTGTGCTTCGCCTACCCGCAGGCGGTCCCCAAGGCGGACAAGAACAAGGTCCTGCCAAGGGGCATCGAGACGCTGCCCACCTGTAACCCGTCTTCCCAGTTGACGGCGGCCAACCTCAACGTCACGCCCAACAGCTCGCCCCAGGGCTACTCGTCGAACAACGTGCCGCCCGACACGCAGTTCGCGGCCTACCCGTCGACGAGCGTGGAGAAGCCCGACTACGCCAACAGCACGGTGCTTCTCCCGGGGATCGGAGGCGCCTGCGACGGCACCGCCGTGATCCGCTGCGTGCTCGGGCCGGCCCAGATGACCGGGCGCTCCATCGCCAGCGCGACGGCGACCCAGAACCAGACGGGCGCCTGGGTCGTCGACTACACGCTGGCCGGCTCCGCCGGATCGGCGTTGTGGGACAAGGTGGCCATGGAGAACTTCCACCAGCTGCTCGGCATCGAGCTCGACGGCCAGGTCTACTCGGCTCCGATCATCCAGCCCACCCAGGGCAGCTTCACGTCCTTCCAGGGCCGGGGTGAGATCTCCGGCAGCCTGACCCAGGCCGACGCTCAGAACCTGGCGCAGGCCATGAACTTCGGTGCCCTGCCGGTGACGCTGAAGGCCGCCACCTCCGAGACCGTGTCGGCCACGCTCGGCCACTCGGCGCTGGTCGCCGGGCTCGGTGCGGGGATCGCCGGCCTCATCCTCGTGCTCCTCTACGTGCTGCTGTACTACCGAGCCCTGGGGCTGGTCGTGATCTCGGGGCTCGTGCTGACCGCCATGATGCTGTGGGCGATCATCTCGGCGCTCGGGCACACCTCGGTGGCCCCCAGCTTCGACCTCGCCGGCATAACCGGACTGATCGTCTCCATCGGCATCACCGTGGACTCCTACATCGTCTACTTCGAGCGATTGAAAGACGAGGCCCGATCTGGTCGTTCCATCCGGACGTCGGTCGATCGCGGCTTCAAGAGTGCGTGGAGGACGGTGTGGGCGGCCGACTTCGTGTCGCTGCTGGCGGCCATCGTCCTCTACTTCGTCGCCGTCGGGAACGTGAAGGGCTTCGCCTTCTTCCTCGGGCTCTCGACCATCATGGACATGGCGGTCACCTGGTTCTACACCCGGCCGCTCGTCATCCTCCTCGGGCAGAGCCCACGCCTGCAGGGCGCGGGCGCGTTCAGCATCGCCACGGGGCTGGGGGCCGGACCGCAGACTCAGGGCACCCCCGTCGGGGCCGGCGCCGGAGGCGGCTCGTGAGCGACACCGACGGCCGGGGTCGAGACGGGCGTGACGAGCGGGACGGGAGCTCGCTCGACGACGTGAGCGAAGAGGACGTCGAACGCCTCGAGGAGAGCGTCGACACCGAGGATCTCGACGAGGAGGAGCTCGTCAGCCTCGACGATGCGGCCCGTGCGCTGCTCGCCAAGCCCCGGCGGGGTCACGGCCCCATCGCCCGCCTCTACCGGGGCGAGACCCGCTTCGACTTCGTGGGCAAGCGGAAGATCTGGTTCAGCCTCTCCACGGCCATCATCGTGGCCGGGATCATCTCGATCATCCTGCGCGGCGGGCTGAACCTCGGCATCGAGTTCAAGGGCGGGACGGAATGGACCATTGCCGCCCCCGGGGTGACCCAGTCGGAGGCGGTGGACGCCATGAAGGGCACCGGTCTGATCGATCCCACCGTCCAGCTGCTGGGCACGGGCAGCAAGCAGACGCTGAACGTGCAGTCCGACATCAACAGGCTCTCGCAGGCCCAGCAGGACGCCGTGAGCAAGAACGTGCAGAAGGAGCTGCTGGCGCTGACCGCCGCCCATGCCCCTCCGGCGCCGCCCACGACCACCACGACGACCAAGCCCACGACCACGACCACCGCCAAGGCGGGCGCGGCGGCAGGTGCCACGACGACCACGTCGCCCGCCACGACGACGACGCTCCCCGCCGGTGCCATCCCCAAGTCGGTCACCGACAAGATCAGCATCACCACCGTCGGCCCGACCTGGGGCTCGTCCATCACCGACAAGGCGATCGAGGCGCTGATCATCTTCTTCATCGTGGTGGGCATCTACATCAGCATCCGCTTCGAGCCAAAGATGGCGCTCGCCGCGTTCATCGCCATGATCCACGACGTCCTGGTGACCGTCGGCATCTATTCGATCTTCGACTTCCAGGTCACTCCGGACACGGTCGTCGCCATCCTGACCATCCTGGGGTACTCGCTCTACGACACGGTGGTGGTGTTCGACCGTGTGCGCGACAACACGAAGGGCATCGGCAGCAGCGGGAGACTGACCTACCCGCAGCTCATCAACCTGTCCATGAACCAGACCCTGGCCCGGTCGATCAACACGTCCATGGTCGCCATCATCCCGGTGCTGGCCATCCTCCTCGTCGGGGCCCAGTTCCTGGGGGCGACGACGCTGCAGTCCTACGGCCTGGCCCTGTTCGTCGGCCTGCTCTCGGGCGCGTACTCGTCGATCTTCATCGCCGCACCGGTGCTGTCAATGCTGAAGGAGCGTGACGAGCGCTGGGTCGCCATCGCCAAGCGCCTGCAGCAACGGGGCGACTCACAAGGGTCGTACTCGGCCCTCGACGCGGCCACCATGAGCACCCAGATGAGCGTGGCCGCGTCCGGCCAGGTGGCCCGGGGCGGCGGGGGTGGCGCTGCCGCGCAGAAGTCCGGCAGCACCAAGCGCAGCGGGCCGATCCGGCCGGGCTCGGGCACCGGCAGCGGTGGGAGTGGGAGCGGCGGGGGCGGAAGCGGGGGCGGCGGCAGCGGGAGCGGCACGGGCACGGCGGTGATGGACCGACCGGGCGACGGCTCGTCGACGTCGTCGGCGGGCGGGCAGAAGCAGGGTCAGCCGCAGGGCCCGCGGCCGCGCCAGAGCAGGGGCAAGAAGCGGCGGCGCTGAACGGCTGAGCAGGCGCCTCGGGCGGTGCCCGGCGGGTCGGTGGCGTTCCTGGTGTTTCCCCAGGCGGGTAGCCTAGATGGATGGTGGCCCTCACCCGGGTGACTCCCACGGACGCCCCAGAGCTCGATGCCGAGCAGGCTCAGGAGCGGGTCCTGCGCGACCTCTTGGTGCCGTTGCTGGCCGAGTTCGCCGTGCACCGGCCGGAGGACGACACGACGCTCATCGTCGAGGCGGGGCGGACCGCGCTCACGGCGCACGAGGGTCAGTTCCGGCGCTCCGGCGAGCCCTACATCACGCACCCGGTGGCCGTGGCGACGATCGTCTCCGAGCTGGGCCTCGACGCCCAGACCGTGGCGGCGGCGCTCCTGCACGATGCGGTGGAGGACACGGGGCTGACGCTCGAGACGATCGAGCAGACGTTCGGCGAGGGTGTGGCGCGGGTCGTCGACGGCGTGACCAAGCTCGACCGCCTCCAGTTCAACTCCAAGGAGGCCCAGCAGGCCGCCACCATCCGCAAGATGCTCGTCGCCATGGCGGACGACTGGCGGGTCCTGCTGATCAAGCTGGCCGACCGGTTGCACAACATGCGCACCCTGGCCGTGATGCCGGAGTGGAAGCAGCGCCGCACGGCCCAGGAGACCTTCGACGTCTACGCGCCGTTGGCCCACCGCCTCGGCGTGCAGCAGGTGCGGTGGCAGCTCGAGGACCTCGCCTTCGCCACGCTGCACCCCAAGCGCTATGCCGAGATCGAGCAGATGGTGGCGGCGCGGGCGCCCCAGCGCGAGGAGTATCTCGAACGGGTCCTCGTCCACGTGCGCCAGCGGCTCGACGAGATGGGCATCGCGGCCGACGTCACCGGCCGACCCAAGCACCTGTGGTCGATCTACGAGAAGATGGTGGTGCGGGGCAAGGAGTTCGACGACATCAACGACCTCGTCGCCATCCGCGTCGTCGTCGACTCCGAGAAGGACTGCTGGGCGGCGCTGGGCGCCATCCACGCCATCTGGGCCCCCGTCCACGGGCGCTTCAAGGACTACATCAACACGCCCAAGTTCAACATGTACCAGTCGCTGCACACGACGGTCATCGGGCTCGACGGCAAGCCGGTCGAGGTGCAGATCCGCACCTTCGAGATGCACCACCGGGCCGAGTACGGCATCGCGGCGCACTGGGGCTACAAGTCCAAGGAGGACCATTCCTCGGAGATGGCGTGGCTCCAGCGCATCGCCGACGTGGACCGCCAGACCGACGACCCGATCGAGTTCCTCGAGGCCCTCAAGCTCGACCTCGAGCAGGACGAGGTCTACGTCTTCACGCCCAAGGGCAAGGTCATCGCGCTGCCGGCCCGCTCGACGCCGGTCGACTTCGCCTATGCGATCCACACCGAGGTCGGCCACCGCTGCATCGGCGCCCGGGTGAACGGCCGGCTCGTGCCGCTCGAGACGCAGCTGACGTCGGCCGACACCGTGGAGATCTTCACGTCCAAGTCGCCCACCGCCGCGCCGTCGCGGGACTGGCTCCAGATCATCGCCTCCACCCGGGCCCGCAACAAGATCCGGCAGTGGTTCTCCCGGGAACGGAGGGAGGACGCGATCGAGAACGGCCGCGAGGAGCTGGGACGCGCGCTGCGGCGGGAGGGCCTGCCCCTCCACAAGCTCCTGGGCTCCTCCGCGCTCCTCGAGGTGGCCGAGTCGATGAACCTGTCCGACATCGATGCGCTCTACGCGTCGATCGGCGAGAACCAGGTCTCCGCCCAGTCCATCGTGCAGCGCCTCACCAAGGCGCTGCGGGGCGGGGGGACGGCCGACGAGCAGCTCCCGACGATCGCCGTCCCGGGGGCGAGCCGGCCCCGCCAGGGGCGCCGGACCGGCACCGGGGTCTACGTCGAGGGGCTCGACGACGTCATGATCCACCTCGCCCGCTGCTGCACGCCGGTGCCCGGCGACCAGATCGTCGGCTTCGTCACCCAGGGCCGCGGGGTCTCGGTGCACCGGGCCGACTGCGCCAACGCAACCGCATTGGCCGACCGTTCCCGTGAGCGCCTGATCGAGGTCGAGTGGGACCGGGGCAACGACGGGGTGTTCGTGGCCACGATCGAGGTCCAGGCCTTCGATCGCTCGCGCCTCCTGGCCGACGTGTCACGCGTCGTCTCCGAGCACCACCTCAACATCGTGGCCGCCCGCACCGCCACGACGCCGGACCGGGTCAGCCGCATGGCCTTCGACGTCGAGCTGGCCGACCCGACCCACCTGCACTCGCTGATCAGCGCGCTCAAGCACCTCGACGGCGTCTTCGACGCCTATCGTCAGCTCCCTGGCAAGAAAGCCTGACCGTGGGGAGCGCCGAGTGACCGAGGATGTGGGCGCGCGCCCCGGGACGGCCCGGGACCGGGTGCGGGTGCGGGTCGCGGGCCATGGCTGAGTCGCAGACGCCGAAGGTCGAGACCCGCACGCCCAAGGGCATGCACGACGTCCTGTGGCCCGAGTCCGCCCGCTGGGAGGACGCGGTGGGCCGCTTCGGTGCGCTCGTCGAGGCGGCCGGCTACGGCCTGACCCTGACTCCCGTCGTGGAGCACGCCGGCGTCTTCCTGCGCGGCATCGGCGAGGGGAGCGAGGTCGTCGGCAAGGAGATGTACCTCTTCGAGGACCGCGACGGCCAGCTGATGGCCCTGCGGCCCGAGGGGACGGCGCCGATCGCCCGCGTCTTCGTCCAGCACCACCCCGTCCCGCCCTGGAAGGCCTGGTACGTGGCGCCGTCGTTCCGCCACGAGAACCCCCAGCACGGCCGCTACCGCCAGCACTCCCAGCTGGGCGTGGAGGCGCTCGGCCCCGCCGACGCCGACCTCGACGTCGAGGTGGTCTCCCTCGCCCGTGACTTCTTCGCCGGGCTGGGCCTGCGCGAGGTCACCCTCAAGTTGCACTCCATGGGCGACGGCACCTGCAAGCCCGGCTACGTGGCGCTCCTCGGTGCGTTCCTGGCCGAGCGGGCCGACCAGCTCTGCGAGGCCCACCGGGCCCGCCACCTGGAGAACCCGCTGCGAGTGCTCGACTGCAAGACCCCTGAGTGCCGGGCGGCCACGGCCGACGCGCCGCGCTTCCTCGACCACCTCTGCGACGCCTGCGCCGCCCACTTCGCCCGGGTGCGCGCCGGCCTCGAGGCGCTCGGCGTCGACTACACGATCGACCACCGCCTCGTGCGCGGCTTCGACTACTACACCCGCACCACGTTCGAGTTCGCCGCCGACGCACTGGAGGCGGCACAGAACGGCATCGGCGGCGGCGGCCGCTACGACGGCCTGGTGGAGCTGCTCGGCGGCGACCCGACACCGGGCATCGGGTTCGGCATCGGCGTCGAGCGCGTGCTCATGGCCTGTGACGCCGAGGGGGTCTTCTCCACCGCGGCCGCCGTGGCGGCGCGACCCCTGCACGCCTACGTGATCGACACGGCGGGCGGGGAGACCGCCCTGGCGCTGACGGCCGAGTTGCGCCGGGCCGGGCTGCGGGCCGACCGGGCGTTCGACGGGCGCTCCATGAAGTCCCAGATCAAGTCGGCCGACCGCTCGGGGGCGCTGGTGGCGCTGGTGGTCGGGCCCCAGGAGGTCGCCGAGGGGACGGTCGGGCTGCGGCCCCTGCGCAGCGACGACGAGCAGCGCACGGTGCCCCGGGCTGCCATTGTGGACGAGCTCAAGAGCTATCTCGCCAACGCGGCGTTCGCCGAGGGATCGGACAACGACGTCGACCGGCACCTCCATCCCCATCTCCGCCCCCGCCCGACCGACGAGACCGAGAACGAGACCGTGACCGTGATCGAGACCGAGACCGAGACGCCATGACCACCACGGACGACGAGCACGCCGGGGACGAGAGCGGCGCCAACCGTCCCACCGCCATGCGCACGCACCTGTGCGGCGTCCTGCGGCGGTCCGACGTGGGCACGAAGGTGCGGCTGTGCGGCTGGGTCGCCCGGCGGCGCGAGCACGGGGAGCACCTCGCCTTCGTCGACCTGCGCGACCACTCGGGCATCGTGCAGTGCGTCATCGACCACGCCACCGACGTGCGGAACGAGTGGGTGATCGCCGTGACCGGCACCGTGCGGGAGCGTCCCGAGGGCACCGTCAACACCGGCATCGGCACCGGCGAGATCGAGATCGGTGACTGCAATGTCGAGGTGCTCAACGAGGCCGAGCCGCCACCGTTCTCCGTCGACGACAGGGCCGAGGCCGACGAGCCCGTGCGCCTGCGCTACCGCTACGTCGACCTGCGCCGGCCGCGCCTGCAGCGCAACCTGCGGCTGCGCTCCCGGGTCAACTCCGCCATCCGCGCCGCCATGGAGCGGCAGGGGTTCGCCGAGATCGAGACGCCGCTGCTGTGGGCGCCGACGCCGGAGGGATCACGGGAGTTCTCCGTCCCCTCGCGCCTGCACCACGGCTCCTTCTACGCGCTGCCCCAGAGCCCGCAGCTGGCCAAGCAGCTCCTGATGGTGGGCGGCTTCGACCGTTACTTCCAGATCGCCCGCTGCCTGCGCGACGAGGACCTGCGGGCCGACCGCCAATTCGAGTTCAGCCAGCTCGACATGGAGTGCTCCTTCGCCACCCAGGACGACGTCATGGCCTACGTCTCCGAGGCGGTGCTCGATGCGGCCGAGGCGGCGACGGGGGAGCGGCCCCCTCCCATCGAGCGCATGACCTGGGCCGATGCCCTCGACCGCTACGGCACCGACAAGCCGGACCTCCGCTTCGCCATGGAGCTCGTCGACCTGACCAAGGTCTTCGAGGGGACCCAGGTGAAGGCCTTCTCCTCGCCGACGGTCAAGGCGCTCGTCGTGCCCGGGGGCGCCGCGTTCGCGCGCTCGCAGCTCGACGAGCTCACCGAGCAGGCCAAGAGGGCGGGCGCCGTGGGCCTGGCCTGGTTCCGGGTGGTCGACGGTGAGGCGACCACGCTTGACGGCCCGCTGGCCCGGCACCTGTCGGAGCAGGAAGTGGTGCGCGTCCTGGAGCAGACGAAGGCGGAACCGGGGGACCTCGTCCTCGCCGTCTCCGACGAGTACAAGATGGCGTGCACGGTGCTCGGGACGCTGCGCAACGCCATCGGGGCGCCGCCGGTCGGCCAGGGCCCGCATCGATACGTCTGGGTCGTCGACTTCCCCATGTTCGAGGGCATCGGGGCCGACGGCAATCCGCAGGCCGCCCACCACCCGTTCACCATGCCGTACCCGGAGGACCTGCCGAAGCTGTCGACCGACCCGCTGTCGGTGCGCTCCCAGGCCTACGACCTCGTGCTCAACGGGTGGGAGCTCGGATCGGGGAGTGTGCGTATCTATCGGGAGGACATCCAGTCGCAGGTGTTCTCTGCACTGGGGATCGCGCCCGCCGAGGCCGAGGCCCGCTTCGGGTTCCTGCTGGGCGCGTTCCGCTACGGGGCGCCGCCGCACGCCGGGTTCGCGTTCGGCGTCGACCGGCTGGCCGCGATCCTGGCGGGGGAGGAGAACATCCGCGAGGTCATCGCGTACCCCAAGACGCAGTCCGGCGCCGACCTCCTCACCGGTGCGCCGACTCCACTGCCGCCCGCCGCCCTGGCCGAGCTCGGCATCCGGGTCGTCGTGCCCCCGCCGCCGCCGCCCTCGCCGTCGCCGTCGCCCTCCCCCTCGCCCTCGCCGGGGCCGGCGGACCCGGGCGAGGCGGCCAACCCTTCACCGAGCTAGGGCCGGCCCGTGAGCCTCTTCGCCGACGCGGCCGACCGCCGGCTCAGACGCCAGGCGCCGCTCGCCGCCCGCCTCCGCCCGCGCAGCCTCGACGAGGTGGTCGGGCAGGAGCACCTCGTCGCCCCCGGTGCCCCGCTGCGCGTGTTGGCCGAGTCCGACCGGGTCAGCTCCGCCATCCTGTGGGGCCCCGCCGGCACGGGGAAGACGACGCTGGCCCGCCTGCTGGCCGACACCACCTCGAAGCACCTCACGACGCTCTCGGCCACGGCCGCCGGCGTGAAGGACGTGCGGGACGCCCTGGCCGAGGCCGAGCGACGCCTGGGCGAGCACGGCCAGGGCACCATGCTCTTCATCGACGAGGTGCACCGCTTCAGCAAGTCCCAGCAGGACGTGCTCCTCCCCGCCGTCGAGGACGGGCTGGTGGTGCTCATCGGCGCCACCACGGAGAACCCCTTCTTCGAGGTGAACCCGCCCCTGTTGAGCCGGGCCTCACTGTGGCGGCTGCACCCCTTGTCGCCGGACGACCTGCGCACGCTCGTGCGGCGCGGCCTCGACCTCGAGGGGGCCGAGGCGGAGGCGGAGGCGATCGACGCCGTCGTGGCGGCCTGCGAGGGCGACGCCCGCGCCGCGCTCACCACCGTCGAGGTCGCGGTCGCTCTGGCCCGGGCCGGCGCCACCGACCCGGACGCGCCCGTCGTGCTCACGATGGACGACATGTCCCGGGCCCGGGACGGCCGCCTGTTCCACCAGGGTGCCGACGAGCACTACGACCAGATCAGCGCGCTCATCAAGAGCGTGCGCGGCTCGGACCCCGACGCCGGTCTCTACTGGATGGCCCGCATGATCGAGGCGGGGGAGGACCCCCGCTTCCTGGCCCGCCGCATGGTGATCCTGGCCAGCGAGGACATCGGTCTGGCCGACCCCCAGGCGTTGCTCGTGGCCGAGGCCGCCGCCCGCGCCGTCGAGTACGTGGGGCTCCCGGAAGCCGCGCTGAACCTGGCCGAAGCGGTGATCTACCTGGCCCGGGCGCCGAAGTCGAACGCGGTGGTGGTGGCGCTCGGCCGGGCCCAGGCCGACGTGCGCTCGAGCGTCAGCCAGGAAGTGCCGGCGCACCTGCGCGACGCCCACTACAAGGGCGCCGCCACCCTCGGTCACGGGGCGGGCTACGTGTACCCGCACGACGACCCCTCGGGGGTGGTTCCCCAGCAGTATCGTCCTGACGCACTCGAGGGTCGGGTGTACTACGAGCCGTCGCCCCACGGTGCGGAAGGCGAGGGTCTGGGTCCAGGCAGGGACAGGGAGGTCCATTCGTGAACCCGGGACATCGCAGGGTCGCGCTGCGGGCGGCGCTGTTGGCGGCCCTGGGCGCCCTGACCCTGGGTGCCGGGATCGTGGCCTCCGCCGTCTCTCCCGCCGGCGCCGGCGCGGCCTCGTCGCCTTCCGCCCTCCAGTCCAAGGTCGTGCTGCCCCAGGCGGTGCCCGCCATCCCCGCCGACGCCGCGCACCTGGGGTGGGCGCCGCCCGACCAGGTCCTCAACCTCGACGTGGCGCTCGCCGGGAGGGACCCCGCCGGGCTGGCGCAGGCGGTGGCGGCCGTCTCGACCCCCGGATCGCCCGCGTACCGGCAGTACCTCACCTCGGCGCAGTACGCCGCGGCCTTCGGGCCGTCCGCGACCGAGGTCGAGCAGGTGTCCTCGACCCTGCGCGCCGAGGGGCTCACGGTGGGGACACCGGACCAGGGGAGCACCCTGCTGCCGGTGAGCGGCACCGCGTCCGTGGTGTCGGCTGCGTTCGGCACGCCGCTCGAGTCGGTGCAGGCCCCGAACGAGGCGCGGGCTCTCGTCAACACGGCGGCACCGCAGGTCCCGGCCTCCCTCGCCGGCGTCGTCACCGCCGTGGTGGGCCTGGACGGCCTGTTCCAGGAGCACGCCATGCTGCGGCCCAAGCCGGGGTCGTCGGCGTCGCCGGGACCCGGGGCGACTTCCAATGCCGCGAGCCCCGAGTCGGGCACCCAGGCCCAGGGCCATGGCCTCGTGGCCCATGCAGGCACGCCGCAGGCCTGCCCGGCGGCGGAGGCCATCGCCTCCGGCGGGACCTACACCTCCACCCAGATGGCCTCGATCTTCGGGCTGGACCAGATGTTCGGCCAAGGCCGAGTCGGGATCGGACAGACGATCGCCATCGTGGAGTTCGAGCAGTACCTCGGGAGCGACTTCGCCGCGTTCGAGGCCTGCTACGGCCTGTCCAACCCCATCCGAAACGTGGTGATCGACACCGGCCCGGGCGGGCCGCCCGCCGGACAGGGCGAGGCCGCCCTCGACACCGAGCTGGCGTCCTTCAACGCGCCCGCCGCCTCCCTCGTCGTGTACGAGGCGCCGAACAACGACGATGCCGCCGCCCTCGACATGTTCAACCGCATCGCCAGCGACGACAGCGCCCAGGTCGTCACGACCAGCTGGGGCAACTGCGAGGCCTTGACCACTCCCGCGACCATCCAGGCCGAGAACACCATCTTCTCGCGCATGGCCGTGCAGGGGCAGACCATGATCGCGGCCGCGGGCGACTCGGGCTCCGAGGACTGCAACCCGGTCAACGGGTCCCTGCTACTCGGCGTCGACGACCCGGGGTCGCAACCCACCGTCGTCAGCGCGGGCGGGACGTCCCTGGTCAGCCCGTCCGCCTCCTCCCAGGTCGTGTGGAACTGCCGAACCGGCTGCGCGGGCTCTCCGGGCGCCGGCGGTGGTGGCTACTCCCAGGTGTGGACCCGTGACCCGGGCCAACCGCTGCCCGCCGTGCTCGGCGGCAGCACCAATCCGTGCGGCAGCGGCGCCGGCGTGGGCTGCCGGTCGGTGCCCGACATCTCCTACCCCTCGGACCCGTCCCAAGGGTCGGTGGCCGCCTACTTCGACGGATCCTGGGGCGGCTTCGGCGGCACCAGCGTGGCCGCACCGACCAATGCCGGTCTCTTCGCCGACACCAACCAGGGCTGCTTCGCCCGCCTGGGCCGGGTCGGGCCGGCGCTGTACGCGGCCGGCACCGGCGCGAACTTCACCGACATCGTGACGGGGAACAACGACTTCACCCTCTCGAACCCCGGCGACTTCACGGCCGGCCCCGGCTACGACGCGGCCAGCGGCCTCGGCACGCCCGTCGACCAGAACCTGTCCATCGCGCTGCAGGGAGCCAACGGGTGTCCCTCGGTGGCCTCGGTGAGCCCGAACACGGGCCCGACCGGTGGTGGCGGCGGCGCCATCACGATCTCGGGCGGTGGCCTCGCCAACGCCACCTCGGTCACGTTCGGCTCGGTCGGCACCGGCCAGATCGTCTCCCAGTCCGAGACCTCCATCACGGTGATCCCGCCCAACTCCGTGGACCCGCTCTGTGTCGACGTCACCGTGCGGAACTCCCAGGGCGTCTCCGCCGCCTCGGAGGCCGACCACTACGGCTTCGGTGGCAACCTCAACTGCGGCCAGGGCTACCGCTTCGTCGCCGCCGACGGCGGCATCTTCGACTACGGGGACGCCACCTTCTGGGGCAGCGCGGGCAGCCTGCACCTCAACGCGCCCGTCGTGGGCATGGCGGTCACGCCGAGCACGAACGGCTACTGGATGGTGGCCTCGGACGGCGGCATCTTCAACTACGGGGATGCGAGGTTCTTCGGCTCCATGGGCGGGCGGCACCTCAACAAGCCGATCGTGGGCATGGCGGCGACGCCCGACGGGGGCGGCTACTGGCTCGTCGCCGCCGACGGCGGGATCTTCAACTTCGGCGACGCCGTCTTCCGCGGCTCCGCCGGCAGCCTGCGCCTCAACAAGCCCATCGTGGGCATGGCCGCCACCCCGGACGGTGGCGGCTACTGGCTGGTGGCCTCCGACGGCGGGATCTTCAGCTACGGCGACGCCGTCTTCCACGGCTCGACCGGCTCGCTGGTCCTGAACTCGCCGGTCGTCGGCATGGCGGCCGGACCCGGCGGCAACGGCTACTGGCTGGTGGCGGCCGACGGCGGCATCTTCGACTACGGGAGCGCCGGCTTCTTCGGCTCCGCCGGCTCCATCCGCCTGAACAAGCCCGTGGTCGGCGTGGCCGCCGACCTCCGACGGCAACGGCTACTGGCTGGTGGCGTCCGACGGCGGCATCTTCAGCTACGGCGACGCGCCGTTCTTCGGGTCGACGGGCTCCATCCGGCTGAACCAGCCCATCGTGGGGATGTCGTCGACCTGAGCCGGGTCTCGGGGCCCCGGCCGGCCCCGACGCCGTTTTTGCCCCCGGTAAGCTGGAGCGATGGACGCCAACGGACTCAGGGCGGCCTACACGCGCTACTTCGCCGATCGGGGCCACGAGGTCGTCCCGTCGGCCAGCCTCATCCCTCACGACCCGTCGGTCCTCTTCACGATCGCCGGCATGGTGCCCTTCAAGCCGTACTTCCTGGGCGAGGAGCCGGCGCCGTGGCCGAGGGCAACCTCCATTCAGAAGTGCTTCCGGACGCCCGACATCGACATCATCGGGACCGACACCTACCACTGCACCTTCTTCGAGATGCTCGGCAACTTCAGCTTCGGGGACTACTTCAAGGAGGAGGCCATCCCGATGGCCTGGGAGCTCCTCACCGAGGTCTTCGGCCTCGACGGCGATCGCCTGTGGGTGACCGTGCACGAGACCGACGACGAAGCCGAGCAGATCTGGATCGACAAGGTCGGCCTGCGGCCCGAGCGGATCCAGCGCATGGGCGACGAGGACAACTTCTGGGCCATGGGCGACACGGGGCCCTGCGGACCCGACTCTGAGATCTTCTTCGACAAAGGAGAGGCGTACGGGCACGACGGCGGGCCCAAGCACGGCGGCGACCAGCGCTTCGTCGAGATCTGGAACCTCGTCTTCATGCAGTTGAACCGCGACGCGCAGGGCGTGCTCACCGAGCTGCCGCGCAAGAACATCGACACCGGCGCCGGCCTGGAGCGGATCCTGCCCATCCTCCAGGGTCACGATTCCATCTTCGACACCGACCTGTTCCTGCCGATCATCGACGCGGCGGCTTCCGTCCTGGGGACTGCACACGGCGCCGACCCGCGCCGGGACGTGGCGCTGCGCGTGCTCGCCGACCACGGGCGCGCGATGTCCATGCTCATCGCCGACGGGGTGCTGCCCGCCAACGAAGGCCGGGGCTACGTGTTGCGCCGTGTCGTGCGCCGCGCCGTGATGGCGGCGCGGCGCCTCGGGGTCGAAAAGCCCATCGGCCCCACACTGGTCGGCGCGGCCACCGAGGTGCTGGGGAGGGCCTATCCCGAGCTCGTACGGCAGCACGACCTCATCGTCAACGTCGTGGCGCGGGAGGAGGCCGGGTTCGACCGGACCCTGCGCGCCGGGTTGAGCCGGTTGGAGGAGGCGTTGGGCAGCGGCACCGAGGTGTTGAGTGGCGACGTGGCCTTCACCCTGCACGACACCCACGGCTTCCCGGTCGAGCTCACCGAGGAGCTGGCCCGCGACGCGGGGGTGGAGGTCGACCGCGCCGGCTTCGACGCCGCCATGGCCGAGCAGCGCGAGCGTGCCCGGTCGGCGGCCAAGGCGTCGCGGGCGGGTGACGAGGCCGTGTACCGGGGCCTGCTCGAGGCGCACGGACCGACGCCGTTCGTCGGCCGTGGCCAGCAGAACTACGAGGTGCCGGCGCAGGTTGTGGCCGTGCTCGAGGCGGAACCCGAAGGCGAGGGGGCGGCTGGGATGCTGGTCGAGATCTTCCTCGACCGCACGCCCTTCTACGCCGAGAGCGGCGGCCAGATCGGCGACACCGGCACCATCGTGACCGAGACGGGCATCGCCGACGTCTACGACACCGTCCTTGCCGTCCCGGGGCTGGTGGCGCACAAGGCGCGTCTCAGCGGTGAGGTGCGCGCCGGCCAGGACGCGCTCGCCACCATCGACGGGGAGCGCCGCGAGGCGATCCGGCGCAACCACACCGCCACGCATCTGCTGCACGCCGCGCTGCGCTCGGTGTTGGGCGACCACGTCCGCCAGCAGGGATCACTGGTGGCGCCTGACTACCTGCGCTTCGACTTCTCGCATCATGCCCAGCCGAATCGCGGGGAGCTGGACGAGGTGTTCGCCTTGGCCAACAACGCGGTGCTGACCGACGTGGGCGTGGCGACGACCGAGACCTCGCGCGACGAGGCCGAGAAGATGGGCGCCATCGCGTTCTTCGGCGACAAGTACGGCGCGTCGGTGCGCGTCGTGCAGGCGGGCCCGACGTCGCTCGAGTTCTGCGGTGGCACGCACGTCGACTCGCTGGGGCAGATCGGGCCGATCACGCTGGTCTCGGAGGGGTCCATCGGCTCCAACACGCGTCGCATCTTCGCCGTCACCGGCCGAGCGTCGCTCGAGCGCGCCCTGGGCAGGGAGCGCCTGGTGCAGTCGGCCGCCGACCTGTTGCGGACGGAGCCCGACGAGTTGCTGGCTGCGATCGGTCGCGTCGTGGAGCGCCAGCGCGACGCCGAGAAGGAGCTCACGCGGCTGCGCCAGCAGGCGAGCGAGGCCGAGGCTCGGATGCTGGCCGAGCAGGCGGCGGCCGACAGCGGGGTGGTCGTGGCCCGGCGGGACAACGTGGAGCCTGACGCGATGCGCACACTGGCCCAGGCGGTCCTGCGCCACGACGGGGTTCGGGCCGTCGTGCTCGGTGGCTCCCCCGACGGGACGAAGGTGGCGATCGCGGCGGCGACCGGCGGGTCGCCCGACGCAGCCGGGCTGGTGCGCGCCCTGGGCAAGATCGTGGGCGGTGGCGGTGGTGGCTCGCCCGAGCTTGCGCTGGCGGGCGGGAAGGACCCCTCGCAGATCGAGGCGGCCTTGGCCGAGGCGCAGCGACTCCTGTCCGCGTGAGTGACCCCGGGGCCGGCCCGGCGCCGCGGGGCCGGGTGGCCGCCATCGACCTTGGCTCGCGGCGCATCGGCGTGGCGTACAGCGACAGCGGCCGGACCATCGCCAGCCCGTGGGGGACCATCGAGCGCAGCGGAGACCCCGGACGCGACCGCACGGCCGTCGTCGATGCGGTCCGTGAGGTCGAGGCGGCCACCGTCGTGGTCGGCCTTCCGCTGAGCCTCTCGGGCGAGGTGGGCCCCGCCGCCCGCGCCGCGCTGGTGGAGGCGGCGGCGCTGCGCGAGCTGCTCGAGCCACTCGGCGTGTCGGTCGAGACAGCCGACGAGCGCTTCACCACTGTCGAGGCCGAGCGATCCCTGCGGGCGGCCGGCCGGACGGGCAAGAAGGCGCGCCAGGTCGTCGACAGCGCGGCAGCGATGGTGCTGTTGCAGGCCTGGTTGGACAACGCGTGAGCGGGCCCGAGGACGTCGACGGCGAGGAGCTGCCGTGGCCGCGGCCCGAGCCCGACGCGCCCCGAGCACAGCCCGCGGTGAGCGAGGAGCGAGGCGGAGGCGGCCGAGGGCGGAGAGCAGTCCCGCACGGAGCGGCGGGCGGCCCACGCGGCCCGCGTCCGGCGCCGGCGCCGGATCGTCGCTGCCGTGGGGGGTGCCCTGCTCGTGGTCCTCCTCGCCTTCACCCTCTGGTACGAGCTCGAGTCACACGCACTCGGCCCGCAGGGGCCCCAGGTGGTCGTCACGGTCCGCCAGGGCGAGTCGTTCGACGCCGTGATCGAGCGCGTTGAGCCAGGCGCATGTCATCGGCAGCTCGCTGGCCTTCCAGATCTCGGACGTGTTCCACGGCACGCCCACCGTCCTGCCTGGGAGCTACGCGCTGCACGAGAACCAGACGTTCGCCGAGGTGCGGGGCATCCTGGCCGGTGGGCCCAACATCTATCCGGTCGATGTGCGCCCCGGGTTCACGCTCTCCGAGGTGGCGGCGCGAGTCGACAGCATCCCGGGCCACGCGCAGGGAGGGTTCGCGGCGGCGGCCGACAGTGGAGCCGTCCACTCGGTCTTCTCGCCCCCCGGTTCCAACAACCTCGAGGGGATGCTCGGGACCGGGTCGTACCTCGTCCTCCCGGGCGAGACCGACGTCACGATCGTGCAGGACATGGTCCTGCGCTTCGACCACGATGCCCAGGCCGCCGGTTTGAGCACGGCATCGGCGGCCGCTCTCGGCCTGACTCCCTACCAGGTGATCACGGCGGCATCCGTCGTCGAGAAGGAGGGCTACATCGCGGTCAACATGCCAGACGTGGCCCGGGTGATCTACAACCGCCTCGCCCGGGACATGCCCCTGCAGATGGACTCGACGGTCCTCTACGCGCTCGGGCAGGACGGCGGCACGGTGACGTCGCAGGACCTGAAGATCCAGTCGCCCTACAACACGTACTTGAACATCGGGCTCCCGCCCACTCCCATCTGCATGCCCTCGACGACCGCATTGGCTGCCACCCTGCACCCCCCGCCCGGCGCCTGGCTGTATTTCGTGCTGGTCAAGAAGGACGGGACGATGGCGTTCTCCGACACCTACGCGGGGCAGCTGGCCAACGAGAAGCTCGCCCAGTCGCGTGGGCTCCCGTGAGGGCCCGGCCCCGGTGCCGGTGACGATGACGATGGACGGCGTCCGCCGGGACGCCGGGCCCGACACGACGATCGTCGGCGTCATCGGGAGCCCGGTCGCCCACTCGTTGTCACCGCTCCTGCACCGCGCCGCCTTCGCCGCCCTCGGGCTCGACAGCCAGTGGCGCTCCTTCGCCTTCGAGGTGGCCCCCGGCGGGGCGACGGCTGCGCTCGACGCGATGCGCCGGGCGGACATCCGGGGGCTGTCGGTGACCATGCCGCACAAGGCCGACGTCGCGGCCGGCGTCGACGAGTGCAGCGAGGTCGCCCGCCGACTGGGCGCCGTGAACTGCGTCCACAACCGGGACGGCTCGCTCTTCGGGACCAACACCGACGGGGAGGGGTTCGTCGCCGCGTTGCGCCGTGGCGCCGACTTCGACCCCGGGGGTCGCCGCTGCGTCGTCGTGGGCGCCGGTGGCGCGGCCCGGGCCGTCGTGCTGGCCCTCACCGAGGCCGGGGCGGCCGCCGTGGCGGTGGTGAACCGGACCCCGGAGCGGGCCTTCGAGGCGGCCGAGCTGGCAGGCCGGGTGGGCTCCGTCGTGGCGCTCACCGACGGATCGATCGCCAAGGCCGTCGTCGCGGCGGACCTGGTGGTGAACGCGACCCCGGTGGGGATGGCCGGCCGGGACGGGGTCGTCGACGGCGGGCCGGGGGAGTGGCTGGTGCCGCCGGAGCTGCTCACGTCCGGGCAGGTGGCGGCCGATCTGGTCTACGCGCCCCGCCCGACCGGCTGGCTCGATGCGGCGGCCGCCGGTGGTGCGACCGTCCTCGACGGGCTCGGAATGCTCGTGCACCAGGCAGCGGCGCAGCTCGTGCTGTGGACCGGTGAGGAGCCTCCGGTGGAGGCCATGTGGCGCGCCGCCGAGGCGGCCAGCCCACCTCGGTGAGCTTTCTCCGACCGTGTGATCGCCGGGTCGTCCGACCTCAATGCAGCGGCCTCGTCACTCGCCTTGCTTTTGCTAGCCGTTGTGACCCTGGAACACCGATTGGAGCGATGGCGTCGTGCCCAGTGCCACAGCGCCGTTCTGCGAGCCCCACGAGTAGGCATAGTCGAACTTGGGAGTCGGGACGAGCGAACCCCACGTCGAGAGGATCTGAGACTCTTGATCCGCGGTCGGGAGCTGATAGGAGCCGCCGCCGTCATCGAGCCACGACCCGCCGCCGAAGGTTTGGTAGACCGGCACGATGTCAGCGCGCGGGATGCCTTCCTTCTCCGCCGCACTGACCGCCAGACGGATCCAGGAGTAGGTGCACGGCGACGAAGAAGGGTTGTCGGTGCGGCACGGGTACAGATCGAGGCCGTAGAGATCGATGTCGCTGTTGGCCGGGTTGTAGCCGCCCTGGTAGGAGGGGTGGTTGGAGCCGGAGAGGTCCTGCTCGATGATGAAGGTGTAGGTACCGGGATCGTGCGCGTGGACCCAGTCGGACTCGGCCTTCAGATTGGCCGCGTTGCATGAGGATGGGTTGGGGTCGTCCATCAGGTAGAAACCGAACACCTTGGCGTCACCGACGAAGCTGGCGATGATGCTCTGGAAGCTGGCCGTCGCTCCGTCGCAGCTGCCGACCCACACCAGCGCCTTGACGCCAGCGGGCAGCGCCGCCGCGACCACGTTGCTCGGGACGTCGGCGAGGTTGAACCCGACAGCACCCGGCAGGTACGTGGACCCCGAGAAGTTGCCGTTTGCCGTGTAGTGCTCGGACGTCTGGGGGCCTCGCGTTGGCGGGGGTGGCGTCGTGGTGGTGGTCGTCGTCGAAGTGGTCGAAGTCGTGGTGGCCGCAGTCGTCGTGGTCGTAGCGGTCTGCCGGGTTGTCGCGCCGGACGTGCGCGGCGCATTGTGGGGATCGTGTGCGCTCCCTGCTCCTCCTGACCCCAGCGACAGGGAGACGACGGCTACAGCGGCGACCAGGACGACCGTGACCGATGCGATCCTGATGCCCCTGGCCTGACGCCTGTTCGCATGCTTACCAGCCATCGCCGGATTCGATCACCATGGAGCGGGCGGATCAGCCGGACGTCCGAGCTGACGGGTGCTGGTTGCCAGGGTGATCACGCCCCCCCTTCGCCGTTTTCGATGATTTGTGATGCCGAGACTCCCGCCGTCGCAGCCCCCGTTTCGGAGGACTGACTCAACGCGGAACCTAGCACCGACCGTCCCTCTGTTTCCGTCGGCCACCAGCCACTGCCACCCCGGCTTCCGGCCGGCGAGGCGGCCCGTCCGGGCGAGGTCTGATCGCCCTCGACCAGCGACGGGTCGGTCAGTTCGGGGGGGACGCCGGCGCGGTCGGTGGCGTGACCTCGGCCGGCCAGAGCTGTGCCCGCGCCAGCGCCGTGACCGTCGCCTCGCGCAGGGCGCGGGTCAATACATCGCGCTGCGATGGGATCGTGAGAAGAGTGACTCGCAAGGTGATGGTCGACGAGTCCGCGGCGAACAGCCCCACGAGGTTCGGAGGTTCGGTGCAGTGCGCCGCGAACTCGGGCCGCTGGGCCACGCCGTGCGCCGCCTCCTCTATCACGCGCCGCACCGTCTCGAGGTCGCCTGCGGCAGCTCCCGGGAGCATGAGGTCGACGACGGCCCGGGCCCACCCGCGCGAGAGGTTGCCGATCAGGCGGATGTCACCGTTGGGAATGACGAACATGGTGCCGTCCACGCCGCGGAAGCGGGTCAGGCGCATGGTGACGTCCTCGATCACACCGGTGACGCCCCCGACGATCACCGAGTCGCCGACGTTGTACTGGTCCTCCATGGTCATGAGGATGCCCGAGAAGTAGTCGCGCACGATCTGCTGCGCCCCGAAGCCGAGCGTGGCACCGATGATGGTCGCGCTGGCCAGGAGCGGGGTCAGGTTGATGCCGAGCATGCCGAGGACGATGGCGCCCGCCACGACGAAGACGAAGAAGCGCCAGACGTTCGCCATGACGCCCGACATGGTGGTGACGCGCGCGCCCGCCCGTTGCGAGCCCGATCGAGCGGCGGCCTGGTTGGCGATCCGCTCGAGGATGCGCCGGATCACCTTGGCGCCGTAGCGAGCCACGATGAGCGCGACGAGGACGACGAAGAGGATGCTCAGCGGGCGGATGATGAGGTCGGTGACCGTCGAGGCGGTGTCCGGGCTCACCCCGGCCTTGGTCAGCAGGTGGTACAGCCAGCCACCGCCCTGGTCGACCTGGTTGGCGGTGCTGGCTGAGCCGAGGGCACCGACGGTGCCGACGGTGCCGACGGTGCCGACGGTGTGCACCGTGCCCACCAGGGCATGGGGGGCCGCCAGGGGGGCTGAGGTCACGGCCGGTATTCTGTCCCCGAATCCGCGTTATGACCACACTCGCCCGAACACACGTTGACGCCCGGCGCAACGTACCCCCGTTCGACTGGATCCTGGTCCTGGCCACGCTCATCGTGTCCACCATCGGCGTGGTCATGGTGTACACCGCCACCCGAGGCCCGCTGCTGGCTGCCGGCGACGACACCAGGACCTTCCTCAAGAAGCAGGGGCTCTTCGTCGTCCTGGGATTCATCACGATGGTCGTGGTGGCGCTGTTCGACTACCGCCGTCTCGAGCCAGTGGCCACGGTGCTCTACTGGTTGATCGTCCTCGCCCTCGTCGGTGTCTTCGTCGTGGGCAGCAGCGCCCAGGGGGCGGCGCGCTGGTTCAGCGTCGGGCCCTTGCAGCTCCAGCCCTCCGAGTTCGCCGTCCTGGCGCTGATCTTGGCGGTGGCGTCGTACTGCGCGCGGCGCGACGCGGATGGGCTGGCCTGGCGCGACGTCTTCCGCCTGTTGATCATGGCGGGGATCCCGATCGTGCTGGTGTTGCTCCAGCCCGACCTCGGGACGGCCATCATCATGGTGATCGTCCTACTGGTCATGCTGGCGGTGGCGGGCCTGCCGATCCGGATACTCGTCATGCTCCTCATCGCCACGGTGCTGGTGGCGCTCGTCGCCATTGAGGGTGGCTTCTTGCACCACTACCAGATCGCGCGGCTCACCACCTTCTTGAACCCCAACGCGCACAGCAACAACCCCTACGTGCAGTCGACCATCTACAACACGCAGCAGGCGAAGATCGCCATCGGATCGGGAGGGCTGTTTGGCTCGGGGATCGGTCACGGGGTGCAGACGAACCTCGGCTACGTGCCCGAGCAGCAGACCGACTTCATCTTTACGGCGGTGGCCGAGCAGCTCGGCTTCGTCGGGTCCGTCGGGCTGCTGTCCCTGCTCGGCGTCATCGCATGGCGGGTGTTGCACGCCGCCGTGGTCTCCCGGGACATCTTCGGCCGCCTGATCTGCGCCGGGTTGTTCGCCTTCATCGCCTTCAGCGTGTTCCAGAACGCGGGGATGACGATGGGCATCATGCCGATCACGGGGATCCCGCTCCCGTTCGTCAGCTACGGCGGGACGGCCGTGCTGGTGTTCTTCGGTGCCGTTGGCCTGGCCCTCAGCGTGGGCGCGCGCCGGAAATTCAGGTGACCGAAGTGGAACCGCAGCTCGAGGCCGACGCAGAGGGCGCCGGCGGGGCGGCGGGACCGGTCCCGGTGCCGGATGCCCCCTCGACCGAGCCTCCGGCCCCGATCTACGCCACCTTCCGGGTCATGGACGTCGAGGACGTGGCCCTCGACCTGCCCTCGCAGTTCCCCGCCGTCACGCTGGTGGAGTCGGAGCTCCCGAGGCGCGAGCTCGTCTTCCCGGTCGGCCTCCCCGAGGGGACGGCGATCGCGCAGGCGCTGCGCCGCCTGGAGGGCCGCCGGCCCATGACGCACGAGCTCTTCATGCAGGTGCTGCAGCGGGCCCGCATCGACGTGATCGCGGTGCGCCTCGTGGGCCGCGAGGAGGGGACACTCCTGGCCGAGCTCGACCTGATGACGCCGGGCGGGCGCGAGCGCGTCGACTGCCGCCCCTCGGACGGGATCGTGCTGGCCCTGCGCATGCCCGTGCCGGCGCCCATCCTCGTCGACGAGCGGCTGCTCGAGGACCTCGGCGACCTTGCCCCGATTGTGGCGCCCTGATCCCGCACCGCTCCGTCGCGGCGCGACGGGCCGACGGATCTGATCAGATCGGGTCATGACCGTCATCAAGATCAACGCCATCACGGTGCCCGCCGACGCCGGGGACGAGCTCGCACGCCGATTCGCCGCCCGGGCCGGCGCGGTGGACGACCAGGAGGGCTTCGAGGGTTTCGAGCTGTTGCGTCCTACCGACGACCGCCGCCAGTGGCTCGTCGTCACCCGCTGGCGTGACGAGGACTCGTTCCAGCAGTGGGTGTCCTCGCCGGCCTTCGCCCACGGCCACGCCGGCGCCGACCGGCCCTCGCCCCACGGTGGGCCCGTGTCGGTGGCGTCCGAGCTGTGGTCCTACGAGGTGGCCGGCGGCTCGGGCACCGACGAGACCTGAACGACCTGACCACCCGACGACCAGGCAGACCTCGCAGACCTGCGCGCCGTGACGGCGTGACGCCGGACCCGCCTACGGGGTGACCACGGCGAAGTCGGGGTCGGGGGTGTCGAGGAGTCCGACCAGGGTCGCGAGGACGCCTGGATCGCCCGACATCTCGACCCCCTCCGTCTGCCCCTGCAGGAGCAACCCGATCAACTGGGGCTTGGTCAGCGTCACCGTGAGGTCGGCATCTTTGCGGGCGTGGTGGTGGGGAAGTGGATCAAGGCGCCGTTGCTCAGCTCCATCCTGTATTCCCCTGCCTGTGGGCCGCCGGCCCCGTCCCCCGTGACTTTCCAGTTGATGCGCAGGTGCTCGTTCCATGCCTTGGGCCCGTTGATCCGTATGGCGATCGAGTCGAACAGCTGGGTGACGGTGAGCGCCGGGGCCATCCCCGCCGAGCTGACGTCCGTGTGCTCGATCTCGTGGAACAGCTCTCGGGCCCCCATCAGGAAGCAGTTGCGCCAGGTGGCGCACTCGGCGCCGTAGCCCAGCTCGGTAAGCGCCGTTGCGAGCACCTGGCGCGCCGTCTCGCTGTCGGGGGCGGCGAAGACGGCGTGGCTGGCCAGCTCGGCGGCGAAGCGCAGATCCCCCTTCTCCAAGAAGGTGATCGCCTTGGCCACGGTGGCGTCCACTCCGCCGATCACCTTCACGTAGCGCTCGGCCGCGGCGACGGGCGGGTGCTGCCACAGGTGCGCCGGGTTGCCGTCGTACCAGCCCAGGTAGCGCTGGTAGATGGCCTTGACGTTGTGGTTGGCCGACCCGTAGTAGCCGTGCGTGTTCCAGGCCTCGTCGAGCCCGGGCGGCATCTCGAGCATCTCAGCGATCTCGGAGCCGACGTACCCCTGGTTGATCAGGCGCAGCGTCTGGTCGTGCAGGTAGGCGTAGAGGTCGCGCTGTTCAGCCAGGAACGTGACGATGTTGTCGGAGCCCCAGGTGGGCCAGTGATGGGACGCGAAGGCCACGTCGGACTGTCGGGCGAAGAGCTCCATCGCCTCTGAGAGGTAGCGCGACCAGATGCGCGGGTCGCGCACCTGGGCGCCCCGCAGCGTGAGGAGATTGTGCAGGTTGTGGGTGGCGTTCTCGGCCAGGCACAGGGCCTTGTGGTCGGGGAAGTAGAAGTTCATCTCGGACGGGCACTCGGTCCCGGGGGTGTTCTGGAACACGATGCGGACGCCGTCGAGCACCTCCTCCTGGCCGGTCCGGGTGATGTCGACGCGTGGGGGCGATGAGGCCCACGGTCCCGGTCGACGCCGCCGGCCCGAGCCCCATGCCCAGGGTGCCCTTGGCGGCTTTGGGCAGCGCCACGCCGCCGTAGTAGTAGCCCCGCCGCAGCATTGCCGTCCCCGCGTAGACGTTCTCGGACACGGCGTGCTCCAAGAAGTGCTCCGGGGCGAGGATGGGCACCTCGGTGTCGGCATCGACCACGCCGAGCACACCTCCGAAGTGGTCGATGTGGGCATGGGTGTAGATGACCGCCGTGACGGCCCTGTCGCCGCGGTGGGAGCGGTACAGGGCGAGGGCGGCCGCTGCCGTCTCCTGCGAGATCAGAGGATCGATGACGATGACGCCGTGGTCGCTCTCGACGAGGGTCATGTTCGACAGGTCGAAGCCACGGACCTGGTAGATGCCCTCGGTGACCTCGTACAGGCCGTGGCGGCAGTTGAGCTGGCCCTGTCGCCAGAGGCTCGGGTTCGCAGTGTCGGGGCACGGGTCGGCGAGGAAGGCCCACCCGTCCATGTCCCAGATCTGGCGCCCCTGGGCGTCGCTGATCGTCATGGGCTCGATGCTCGCGATGAAACCCCGGTCTGCGTTCTCGAAATCCGTCCGGTCGTTGAAGTCGGCTGGCATGGTGGCGCGCTCCTCTGGTCCGGGGAGGTCCGGGCCCGTCTCAGAGTCATACACCACGAACCAGTCGTCGGCACCAGGGGCCTTCGCCCTTGGTCAACCGTGACTCCGCAGGCTTTTGCGTGACTTTCGGCCCTAGGACGGGCTATACCGGTTGCCCGAGACTCGGTGGGACACGTCCGCACCCGCTCTCGAGGCGAAACCGAGAAGCGGGACGAAGGGGAAGGGGAACAACTCGCGATGACCAGTCCTGCCAGCCCGCCTGCATCTCCAGAGGCAGCAAACCAGAGTGTGCTCGGACCGCTGGCGCACTACGAGCAGGGCGTCCTCGATCGCATCGCAGGACTTCAAGGATCCCCGCCAGGAATGGCGCCGTATCTTCTCCGAGGTGCTCGGGACCTTCTTCCTCGTGCTCGTCGCCGCCGGTGGCGGCATGATGGGCCACGCGTTTCCCGGCGTGATCAGCCGCACCGCCGCAGTGGTCGCGCCGGCCTTGATGGTGATGGCCATCATCCTCTTCATGGGCAAGATCTCCGGCGCGCACCTCAACCCGGCCGTGTCCGTCGCCTTCGCCCTGCGCGAGGACTTCCCCTGGCGGCGGGTGCCCGGGTACATCGTGGCTCAGCTCGCCGGCGCCACCCTGGCGGCGCTGTTCCTCCGTGCGGTGATCAATGTGTCGGCCTCCTACGGGTCCAACTACGTGGCGCACGGATACTCGAACATGGCGGGCTTCTGGATGGAGCTGATCCTGACCATGGGCCTCGTCAGCGTCATCCTGGGCACCGCATCGGGCGCGCAGAACGTCGGCATCATCGGCGCCTTCGGGGTCGGCGGCTACATCGCGCTGGCGGGCCTCTGGGGCAGCCCGATCTCGGGCGCATCGATGAACCCGGCCCGCACCTTCGGTCCCGACCTGGTCTCGACGACCTTCACCGACTACTGGGTCTACATTGCCGGCCCCCTCGCCGGTGCCGTCCTGGCGGTGGGCATCGCCTATGTCCTGCGCGGCCGCGGCGGGGGCATGTCCGGCTCGGGCGCGGCCCAGGGGGCGCTCTTCACGGAGGTGGAGAACGTCGCCGAGAGAAAGGGCTAGACCCCGGAGCGCTGGAATCGCCGCGCCGAGCCGAGCGAGGTCGCCGCGCCGAGCCGAGCAGCGCCTGGCTGAAGCCTCGAGGCGCGGCCCGGCGTGGAGCCCGGGGCTCAGCCCGCCGGGACCATCGGGCGTTCGCCGGGGGTCCCGGCCGAGCCCGCAGCGAGCATCGCCGCCTGTGTCTTGGCGCCCTCGTCGGAGATGCGCAGCAGCAGCGCGATGAGCACGTAGTTGGCCAACAGCGACGAGCCGCCGTAGGCCACGAAGGGGAGTGTGATCCCCGTGAAGGGGAGCAGCCGCACCACGCCCGCCATGATGAAGAACGCCTGGAAGCCGATGATCAGGGTCAGGCCGGTGGCCAAGAGTCGAGAGAAGTCGGAGCGGGCGGCCTGGGCGATGCGGAAGCCAGAGCCGATCAGGAGGATGAACGCCACCACGATCGCCACCGCTCCCACGAGGCCCATCTCGGTGCCGATGGCGGCGAAGATCATGTCGGTGGTGAGGTACGGGATGTTGCCCGCCTGGAGGTCGAACCCGAGCCCGGTGCCCCCGACACCGCCGCTGCCGAACCCGAACTCGCCCAGCCGGAGTTGGGCACCTCCCTGGTTGATGTTCGTCGTCGTCGCCCACGGGTTGAGCCACTCGGCGACCCGGGTGTGCACCTGGCCGAAGTAGCGCGCCGAGACGTACGCCCCGACGGCGAAGAGCACTGCGCCCAGGAGCAGGTAGCCGAAGCGGCCGGTCGTGATCCACAACATGGCGATGAAGAGGGTGAACAGGAGGGCTGCGAAGCCGATGTCACCCTCGAGGCCGATCACTGCCATGGCGGCGCCCCAGGCCACGAGGAGGGGGATCAGCGGGCGCGGGTCGAGGATCAGCCGGTTGCCCAGACGGGCCGTCGGGATGGACAGCATCTCCTTGTTCTCCGCGAAGTAAGAGGCGAAGAAGATGCACAGCAGCAGCTTCGAGAACTCGATCGGCTGGAACTCCAGGCCGCCGAAGTGGATCCAGAGCCGGGCGCCGTTGATGGGGCTGAAGAACAGCGGTGCCACCAGGAGGATGCCCGCCAGCAGGAGCAGCAGGTAGCGGTAGCGCTCGAGGTCGCGCGAGTACTGGACCACGAGGAGCGTCACGACGTAGAGCACGACGCCGAATGCGGCCCAGGCGGCCTGTTCGCGCGCGTGCGCCGGGTTCCAGCGCGCGATGACGACGTAGCCGATCCCGTTGAGCAGAGCAGCCAGCGGCAAGATGACGGCATTGGCGTCGGGGACGAGCCAGCGGTTGGCCATGTGGGCCAGCAGCGTCAGCCCGAGCACGACCCCGAGGAACGGCCCGAAGTCGGCCGGGATCTTCGACTTGGCCCCCAGCTCTGCGATGACGTAGAGCGCGATGACCAACCCGGAGCCGTACACGAGTAGCCCGAATTCGGTCCGCCGCTTGGGTTTCGGGCCCCAGACGTAGCGCGGGAAGGGCGTGCGACGGATCCGTGACGGCACGGGCGAATCGTAGTGGTGAGGGGTAGGATCGATGGTGACAGTCGGGTTCCCGCGCCCGGTGTCACCTCCGCCCCCATGACCCAGACCCAGCCGCAGCACCAGCCCCCGGGGCAACCCGAACCGTCCGCAGAAGCCCAGGTAGACACGGCGGTGGCGTCCACCCAGGCCCCGTCCGGCGAGGCCGACGCCACACCCGGCGAGGCCGAGCACCCCACCCCGCCCACCTACCAACAGATCGAGGCGTTCGGGTTTCAGCGCTTCACCAACCGGGAGCAGTCGCGGCTCGACTTCGGGGCGCGCCTGCTCGACCTGGCCGAGGACGACGGCGTTCCGTTGCTGGAGCGCGCCAAGTTCCTCGCCATCTTCTCCGAGCTGCTCGACGAGTTCTACCAAATCCGCGTCGCCGCGCTGGAGGACCAGGTCGCCGCCGGCGTCCGCACCCGCTCGGTCGACGGGCTCCGACCGGGGGAGCAGCTGACGATGATCCGCGCCCGGGTCGAGGAGCTGGTGCGGCGCCAGGACCACATCTTCTTGGACCTCATCGTGCCGGCCTTCGCCCAGGCAGGCATCCGCCTCTCGAGCTGGTCCTCCCTCGATGACGACGACCGCGCACACCTCGTCGAGGTCTTCCAGCGCCAGATCTACCCGGTCCTCACGCCGCTCGCCGTCGACCCCGGCCACCCCTTCCCCTACATCTCGAACCTGTCGCTCAACCTGGTGGTCGAGGTGCATGATCCGGCCTCGGGCGAGCGCCGCATCGCTCGGGTCAAGGTCCCGCCGACGCTGCCGCGCTTCGTCGTGATGCCCGACGGTGAGCGCTTCGTGCCGCTCGAGCAGGTCATCTCGGCCCACCTCGGGTCGCTGTTCCCCGGGATGACCATCGGGCACCACCACGCCTTCCGGGTCACCCGCAACGCCGACCTCGCCCTCGAGGAGGACGAGGCGGACGACCTCCTCGTCGCGATCGAGATGGAGCTGCGCCGGCGCCGCTTCGGCAAGGCGCTCCGCCTCGAGATCGAGGCCGACATGGGCCAGGACCTGGCGGACCTGCTGGCCAACGAGCTCGAGGTGGGCCCCGACGGCGTCTTCCGGGTGAGCGCCCCCCTCGACCTGAGCGGGCTGTGGGGCGTCTACGCCCTGGACCGGCCCGACCTGCACGGCGAGACGTGGACGCCGATGACGCCGCCCCGCCTCGCCACGGCTGCGCACGATCCGTCGGAGTTCTTCGCCCTCCTGCGCGAGCGCGACGTGCTCGTGCACCACCCCTACGACTCGTTCGCCACGTCGGTCGAGGCCTTCGTCGCGCAGGCGGCGGAGGATCCGGCCGTGCTCGGGATCAAGCAGACGCTCTACCGCACCGGCGGCGACAGCCCGATCGTCAACTCGCTCATCCAGGCGGCGGAGAACGGCAAGCAGGTCGCCGCCATCGTCGAGCTGAAGGCGCGCTTCGACGAGGAGGCCAACATCGGGTGGGCCCGCGCGCTGGAGGAGGTGGGGGTCCACGTCGTCTACGGCATCGTCGGGCTCAAGACGCACTCGAAGACCGCGCTCGTGCTCCGGCGCGAGGACGACGGCGTCCGCCCCTACTGCCACGTGGGCACCGGCAACTACAACTCGAAGACAGCGCGCATCTACGAGGACATCGGGCTGCTCACCTCTGACCCCGACATCGGCGCGGACGTCGGCGAGTTGTTCAACTACCTGACCGGCTTCTCGCGCCACGCCGACTACCGCCAGATCCTCGTGTCGCCGGTCACGGTGCGCAAGCGGATCATGGCCATGATCGAGGAGCAGGCGGATGCCGGCCCGTCCGGCCGCATCGTCATGAAGCTCAACGGCCTGACCGACGCCAGCATGATCGACGCGCTCTACCGGGCCTCGGGCGCCGGCGTGCAGATCGACCTCGGCGTGCGCGGCCTGTGCCGGCTCCGCCCCGGCATCCCCGAGCTGTCCGAGCACATCAGGGTCCGCTCCATCGTCGGCAGCTTCCTCGAGCATTCGAGGATCTACCGCTTCGGTGGCGCCCCCGCCGACCCGGCGGCCGGCCCCGGGCTGCCCCTGAAGATCTACATCGGCTCCGCCGACCTCATGGGGCGCAACCTCGATCGCCGGATTGAGGTCGTCGTCCCGGTCCACGACCCCGAGTTGCAGGCCCGCCTGTTCGAGGTGCTGGACCTCGTGTTCGCGGACGAGACGAACGCGTGGGAGCTCGGACCGGACCGGCGCTGGCGCCGGGTGCCGAACCGTCACGGGGTGAGCTCCCAGGGGCGCCTCAAGGAGCTGGCGCGGGAACGGGCCCGCCGCCGCCTCGAATCGGACCTCCTCCTCGGAGAAGGTGACGAGGCCAAGCCGCCGGCGTAGGCACACTCGCAGCCATCCGGGCGCAAAACCGCACCGCCGCCCCCTGCCGCCGGTACCATCCAGCGTCATGGCGAGTGACGCGTTGGCGCTGCGGATGCGCGCCATCGCGTCGGGCCGCGGCTGGGGCTGGCCGGCCGTGTCGGCTGGGTTGGCCGTGGTGGGTGCGACCATCCTCGCCGTGGTGCACCAGCAGATCGACCTCAGCACCTACCTCCTCGGTGGCGCGCACGCTCCGGCGAACGATCTCTTCACGGTCACGCTCCCCAAGGACGGTCTCGGGTTCACCTATCCACCCTTCTCCGCCCTTCTGTTCGCGCCGTTCGCGCAAATCCCGCTGCGGGTGTGCGAGGTGGCCTTCTCGCTGGTCAACCTCGCCGCGGTCTTCGCGTTGATCGCCGTCAGCCTGCGCGCCGTCTGCAAGGCGTTTGACCGGCGGACGATCCTGTGGTGGTCGCTGGCGCTCGTGCTGCCGGTCGTGCTGTTCGACCCCGTGCGCCAGACCTTCCTGCTCGGCCAGGTCAACATCATCCTGGCCCTCCTGGTGGTGGCGGACATGACACTGGACCTGCCGCTGCCGCGGGGCATCCTGGTCGGATTGGCGGCGGCCATCAAGGTGACGCCTGCGATCCTCATCCCGTACCTGTTCTTGACGAAGCAGGGACGAGCCGGCACGCGGGCGATCGCCTCCTTCTGTGCCGCTGCGCTCCTCGCGATCGCGGTCAACGCCTCCACCTCGTGGGCCTACTGGACGCACTACATCCGGGACCCGCAGCGGGCGGGCATGCTCTCGTGGATCGGGAACCAGGGCTTGCTGGGCGCACTCGAGCGGATGCTGGGCCGCATCCTCAGCACACCCACCACCTTCGTGATCGTGGTGACCGTCGCCTGCGTCGGCCTGGCCGTGGCCGCGGCGGCGTACCGCCGCTCGTCGCCCGTGCTGGGCTTCCTCGTCGTGGAGGCCACCGAGTCCCTGGCCAGCCCGGTGTCGTGGTCGCACCACTTCATCTGGGTGATACTCCTGGTCGCCTGGCTCGCGCTGGCCGAAGACCGCCCCCGCTACGGCGAGTGGTACGCCCTGGCCGTCGCCGTGCTGTTCTGGGCCGCGCCCACCTGGTGGGTGCCGCACGGGCCCGGCGTGACCTTCGCGGGCCGCGGCTGGCTCATCCCGCTCTCCGACGCCTATGGACTGCTGTTCATCGTGCTGGTGGTGGGCGCCGGCATCCGCGTGTGGCGCGCCCCCATCGCGCGCCCGCTCCTCCGGCGCAGGACGATGGCGCCCTCGGGCGCCGGCAGCTGACGCTCAGCGCGCTGCGCCCGGCTCGCAGACGAGGATGCGCGTGTGCGAGCCCCGGTCCAGCCTGCTCTCCGCGGAGCGCTCCGAGTGGGCCACGCGCCAGCCGGTGACGACCATGAGCTTCTCGGGGTCGCCGGGCCGGAACTCGTTGCGCCGGGGGTCGCCGATCAGCCCGAGCAGCGGCCCGGTCGTGGCGCGCAGCACCCGTGCGGTCGGGCCCGGTTCGGGGGCCACGTGGAAGTCGGCCACCAGCACGCTCGCTCCGGGGGCCCGGGCGCGCAGGGTCTCACAGAGCGAGGCGGTGGCCTCGAGGGTCAGGGAGGCCAGCAGCCCGTCGCACACGAAGAGCGACGGCGCGTCCCGATCGTGCCCGGCGGCGTCGAGCGCGGCGCCGAGATCGCCCGTCATGACGTCGAGCGCCACGTAGGAGACGCCGGAAGGCCGGATCCCGAGCGCGTCCAGCCGCCGCCGCTTGTCCGTCTGGGTGGCGGGGCGGTCCACCTCGAACCAGCGGACCGGGGCGCCCCCGAAGCGCAGCGCCCGGCCGTCGTAGCCGGCACCGAGAAGGACGACCTGCGTCGTGCCGCGGCCGATGGCCCGGGCCACCTCGGCGTCGACGACCCGGGTCCGCTCCAAGACCCCCGTCGGATCACCGACCGGCAGGGCCAGCGCCCCGCTGACGTCGCGGTAGAGACGGCGCTCCGCCTCGAGGTCGGCGCCGGGGGTCGAAGGCCGCGTATGGGCGAGCCGGGCCCGGTGGGCCGCTTCCCACCGGGCAGCCACCGAGGGCCGTCCGGGCCGCATCAGGCGTGCCGGGCGTGCCGGGCGTGCCGGCTCAGGACGGGATCGCCTTCGCTGCCGCCGGTGCTCTCGGACGCCCGAGGCGCAGCGACAGGTAGGCCGCCCCGCCGAAGGGGATCGGCAGCCAGAAGTTCACCAGGCGCCAGCTGAGGACGCCCGCTGCGGCGACGCCCCCGGGGACGCCAAAGCCCTTCAACACCGCAACGATCGTCAGCTCGATCACACCGAGCCCGCTGGGCGTCAACGGGATGACGGCGAGGATGTTGGCGAGCCCGTAGGCCACGAGCACGTCGACCGGTGAGATGTGTGCCCCGAAGGCGAGGAGGAACACCCACAGCGAGGCGGCATCGAGCAACCAGTTGGCCGCCGCCCAGATGCCGGCCCGGGTGAGCAGCTCAGAGCTGGTGAGCAGGATCTTCATGCGGTCCGCCACCTTCTGGACCAACGAGGTGACGGTCTCCGCCTTCACGAAGGGCAGGCGGTTGGCCACCTTCTGTATGAAGACGGCGGCCTGCTTCTCTCCCCGCGTGAGGAGGAAGACGACCGTGCCGAAGATGGCGATCAGCAGCACGCCGAGGATGGCGGCGAAGCCGTAGAGCGGGTTGTAGCCCTGCAGCGGGATGGAGATCAGCAGCGACAACCAGAAGATCAGGTTCAGCACGACCGCCGAGCCGATGCCCTGGGTGGCCAACCCGAAGGCGGCGGTGCTGCCCGAGACCCCGGAGTCGGTCAGCAGCCGGTAGCTGGCGGCGGTGCCCGGCACGGTGCCGCCGGGGAGGACGTGGCTGACGGCCAGCGCCCACATGTTGATGCGGAAGATGCGGAAGCGGTCGGGCGCACCCGGCGACAGCACGGTGTGGGTCAGCTCCGCATAGGCGGCGAGCGCGCCCACCTCGAGCAGCGCACCGAGGATGAGCCAGAGGAAGTTGAGGTGGCTCAGCTGGTGGAACTCGCGGCGGGCGCTGGCGAGCTCGGGCAGGAGGATGTACTCGCCCACGAAGAACAGGAAGAGGACCATCAGCGTGATCTTCACGTTGCGGGGCAGCCACCGCCGCCGGACCCTCGGCGGCGCCGGGGGTTGCGGCTCGGGCTCCCCCTGCTCGACCTGGTCCATCGGACTCATGCTTGCACGTGGGTGGCCCGACCAACCGCCTTTTCGGAGGTCAAAGCTGCCAAGCTGGACCCATGGCCGCGGAGCCTCCCGACACCTGGCGGTCGAAGCTCTCCGGCAGCGCGGGCCGCCGTGGGATCCCCCTCGGCACCATCGTGGTCTCGGTGGCGGTCGCCATCGGGCTGCTCGACCTCAACGTCGCCCTCATCGTCGGCCTCTGGACGTTGCGCACCATCGTCGTCTATGCCGTGATCGCTTTCTTCATCACGCTCCTGTTGACCCCGGCGACGCGCTTTCTCCGCCAGAGGGGGATGACCAACGGCGGGGCGACGCTCGTCGTCTTCCTCGTCGGCGTCATCGCGCTGATCGGCCTCGTCTACCTGTTCACGGAACCGCTCGTGACCGCCGCGGTGCACTTCGGCCAACAGGTCCCCACGCTGGTGCGCGAGGCCAAGAAGGGCCACGGGCCACTGGGCCGTCTGGTCTTCCGCCTCCACCTGCAGAAGTACCTCTCCGAGGGTTCGACGAAGCTCACCTCGCAGATCACCAAGGTGCTCAAGCCCGCCACCGCGTTCTCCGTCGGTGCGGCGGCGGTGTCGACGCTCGTCTCCATCGTCACCATCGCCATCCTCACCTTCTTCACCATGCTCGAGGCCCCGCGCATGTGGTCCGGCTTCCTCGGCCTGTTCCGGCCCACCACCGCGGACCGCCTGCGCCGGGTGGTCGACCAGTCGATCCGCTCCGTGACCGGCTACATGCTGGGCAACTTCTTGACCTCGGTGATCGCCGGGGTGATCGTGGCGATCACGCTGACCATCCTCGGCGTGCCCTTCGCCCTGCTGCTGGGCGTCTTCGTCGCCCTGGTCGACCTGTTGCCCCTGGTGGGCGGTCTGCTGGCCGGGGTGCCCGTGGTCGTCATCGCCGCCATCCACTCCGTCCCGGCGGGGATCGTCATGCTGGTCGTGTTCCTCGTGTACCAGCAGATCGAGAACCACGTGCTCAACCCGATCATCATGAGCAAGACGGTCCAGCTCAATCCGTTCTGGGTGCTCGTGGCGGTGCTCGTGGGCGCCACGCTCGGGGGCCGGGTCGCCGGCGGGCTCGGGACCTTCGTCGGGGCGTTGGTGGGGATCCCCTTCGGCGGCGCCGTGCAGGTGATCGTGCGGGAGCTGCGCAAGGGCCCCGACGCGGTGGTGGGCGAGTCCGAGCTGCACGGGCCGCTCACGGCGACGGACCCGGCGGACATCTGACCGGCCCGGCCGCGGGCCGGGAGGGACACCGCCTTTGCGCTCCGGGCGCTGACCCGTCCCCGTCGGACGAAGGCCCTGGCCACGGGCGGAAGCAGGGCCGGCCGCCGCACCGACCGGCGCCGGGGCCGGGGCGGCGCCACCCCCTAGAATGCCCCCATGCGACCGCTGGTGGTCATCCCGACCTATAACGAGTCGGAGAACATCGAGCGGATGCTGGGAAGGATCCGCCAGTGCCTGCCGGAGGCCGGCGTGCTCGTCGTCGACGACGGCAGCCCCGACGGGACGGCCGAGCTGGTGCGCAAGGTCGGCGCCGAGCTGCCCGACGTGCACCTGCTGGCCCGCTCCGCCAAGTCGGGCCTCGGGAGCGCGTACCGGGCGGGCTTCGCCTGGGGACTCGAGCGGGGCTACGACGCCTTCGTCGAGATCGACGCCGACTTCTCGCACGACCCCGCGGCCCTGCCGTCGCTGGTGGCACCGCTCGAAGAGGGCTTCGACGTCTCCATCGGCTCGCGCTACGTCGCCGGCGGCTCCATCCCCAATTGGGCCTGGCATCGCCATCTGCTCTCGCGCGGCGGCAACATCTACGCATCGGCGGTCCTCGGGCTCGGCGTGGCCGACTCGACGGCGGGGTACCGGGCCTACTCGGCCGGTATCCTGCGCCGGCTCGACCTCGAGCGGATCCGGGCCGAGGGCTACGGCTTCCAGATCGAGATGACCTACCGGGCCAAGCAGCACGGCGCCGCCGTCACCGAGGTGCCGATCAGCTTCGTCGACCGGGAGGCCGGCGAGTCCAAGATGTCGTCGATCATCGTCGTCGAGGCCCTGGCGCTCGTGACCTGGTGGGGCCTGGGCCGGCTGCTGCGGGGCGCGCTCCGGGGGATCCGTCGCACGCAGACGGCGCCCGACGCGGGACCGCCGGCCGCGCACCCGGGGCGCGACGGCCATGGGGCTGCCGAGGCGGAGGCCCACACCTACGCGGCCGCCGAGGATCCCGTCCGCTTCCCATGACCCCGCACGCCCGGACGGTGCGCTGACGTGACGATCGAGGCGCCGGCGCCGCGCATCCTCGTCGTCGACGACGAGCCGAACATCGCCGAGCTGCTCTCGGCCGCGCTGTCCTTCGAGGGCTACCAGGTCGGCGTGGCATCCACCGGGGCGGAGGCGCTCGAACAGGTGCGCACGTTCCGCCCCCACCTGGTGATGCTCGACGTGATGCTGCCCGACTTCGACGGCAACGAGGTCTGCCGGCGCATGCGCAACCAGGGGGAGCAGATGCCGGTCGTGTTCCTCACGGCGCGTGACACGACCCAGGACAAGGTCGAGGGCCTCAGCATGGGCGACGACTACGTGACGAAGCCCTTCAGCATCGAGGAGCTCATGGCGCGCGTCGGGGCCATCCTGCGCCGGGCCGGCGAGGTGGTGGCCGCCGACGTGGCCGTCATGCAGTTCGCCGACCTCGTGATGAACGTCGACACCCACGAGGTGTGGCGTGACGAGCAGGCGATCGACCTGACGGCCACCGAGTTCAACCTCCTGCGCTACCTGCTGGAGAACGCCCGGCGCGTGATCTCCAAGTCCGAGCTGCTCGACAACGTCTGGGGGTTCGAGTTCCGCGGCGACCCCAACATCGTCGAGACGTACATCAGCTACCTGCGCAAGAAGATCGACGTGACCGAGCCGGCGCTGATCCACACGATACGGCGCGTCGGCTACACGCTCCGCCTGCCCCGAGAAGGATGAGCCTCCAGAAGCGGCTGGTGGCTGTCGTGGCCCTGCTGCTGGTGCTCGGGCTGGTGGTGGCGGACGTGGTGACGTACGCCTCGGTCCGCTCCTTCCTCTACGGCCAGGCCGACAACACGCTGGCCCAGAACGAGGCGCTCGGCTTCAACTTCCTCACCTACGCCGCCGCCCGGAGCGTGCCGGTCACCGAGTCCGAGCTCTCGCGGCGGGTCTCCTCCGACGTCTACCTCGTGCTCCTCGACCGCAGCGACCTGGTGCTCCTGCGCCGCCCGTCGGGGTCGACGACCCGGCCCGACCCCGCGCCCATCCTGACCCAGAGCATCCCGGTGCAGCAGGTCCCCGACATCTACAAGCGCGTCCGCGTCGGGCGCTACGCCGGCACGTTCCGCCCCGACGCCGACGCGGTGGTCCTCCGCAGCGCGGGCGACCCCGACGGGGAGTACCGCGCCCTCGCCGTCACCGTCCCCCAGGGGACGCTCGTCACCGCCATCTCGCTCAACCCGACGAACGACACGCTGAACTCACTGCGCCGGGTGGAGGTGCTCGCCAGCCTGGCCGTGCTCCTGGCCATGGGCGTGTTGGTCATGGTCGTGGTGCGCCGCGGCCTGCGGCCCCTGCGCCAGATGGCGGGCACCGCCGACGCCATCGCCTCGGGCGACCTGGCCCGCCGTGTGCCAGAGCAGCGACCCGAGACCGAGGTGGGGCGCCTCGGGGTGGCCCTCAACGAGATGCTGGCCCAGATCGAGGGCGCCTTCGCGGAGAAGTCGGCGTCCGAGGAACGCCTGCGCCAGTTCGTCGCCGACGCGTCGCACGAGCTGCGCACGCCGCTGACCTCCATCCGGGGCTACGCCGAGCTGCTGGGGCGCGGCGGGTTCGCCGACGAGGCCGGGCGTCGCAAGGCGCTCAAGCGGATAGAGGAGGAGGCGACCCGGATGGGCGGCCTGGTCGAGGACCTCCTCCTGCTGGCCGAGCTCGACCGGGGCCGGCCGCTCCGGGCGGAACCGGTGGACCTGCAGCGCATCTGCGCCGACGCCGTGGGCGACTCCAACGCGGTGGCCCACGGCCATCATCTGGTCCTCGAGCCCGGAGCGCCCGTGGTCGTGCTCGGTGACGGCGAGCGCCTGGCCCAGGTGGCGCACAACCTGGTGCGCAACGCCCTGGCCCACACGCCACCGGGCACCGAGGTCAGCGTGTCGACGGGGGTGGCGGCCACCATGGGGTACATCCAGGTCTCCGACAACGGGCCGGGCATCCCACGCGCCGAGGTCGCCCGCGTCTTCGACCGCTTCTACCAGAGCGACCCGTCGCGCTCGGCCACGGGAACCGGGCTCGGCCTGGCCATCGTCCGGGCCATCGCGGAGGCACTCCACGGGACGGCCGAGGTGCTGCCCACCGAGGGCACCGGGGCGACCCTGGTGGTCAAGATCCCGCTGGCGTCCACCCATGTCGCGGCGGCGGTCGCCGGGCCCAGGCCGGTCCGCTCACCGCAGCTGCACTGAGGCGCCCGGGACGACGGCGTCGAGGACCGTCGCCAGCTTCACGTTCGTCTCGGCGCTCTCGGCATCGGGGTCCGAGCCGGCCACGATGCCCGAGCCGGCGCGCAACGTGACCTCGGCCCCGTCGCCGTGGAGCCGTGCGCTGCGGATGCCGATCATCCACTCGCCCTCGCCGCCGGCGTCGACCCATCCCACCGGCCCGGCCCAGTAGCCCCGGGCGCCGGCCTCGCCGCGGGCGATGAAGGCGAGCGCGTCGGCCCGGGGGGTGCCCCCGACGGCGGGGGTGGGATGCAGGCGCTCGAGGAGGTCGAGGACCCCGACCGGCCGGGCCAACCGGCCCTCGATCCGCGTGCCGAGGTGGGCCACGGAGCGGAAGGCGACCATGGACGGCTCGTCGGGCACCGCGAGGTCGTCGCAGTAGGGGGCGAGGGTGGCCGCGATCTCGTCGACCACGTAGCGGTGCTCCTCGCGGCTCTTGTCCGACCGGGCCAGGTCGCGCTGGGCGTCGGCGTCGGCCCGCGCCGTGTCGCCGCGGCGCACGGTGCCGGCCAGGGGATGGCACGACACGCGCCCGCCGTGGCGGGCCACCAGCAATTCGGGGCTGGCGCCGAAGAAGGCCCCGTCGGGCACCGGCATGCAGAACACGGTGCAGTTGGGCTCCCCCGTCCGGAGCCGGCGCAACACGGCCGAGAGCGGGAGCGCCCCGTCGAGCTCCACGCTGATCGGCCGCGACAGGACCACCTTGCGCAGCGAGGCTCCGGGCGCGCGCAGCACCGCCACGGCCTCGGCGACGAGGTGGCCGTAGGCGCCCGAGCTCATGGGGGTGGTCAGGCGGGCCACGGCGGGATCGGTGCTGACCTCCGGGGTGGTGCCGTACTGCCAGATCACGGCGTCGAAGAGCTCCGCGGTCCCGGGGAGCGTCATGTCCGTCGGCCCGACCGCAGTCGCCCAGCGCCGGGTGACGCCGTCGGCGTCGCGCTCGATCCCCATGGAGAAGCGAGGGATGACGAGCTGCCCGGCCATGGCGTCGTCGAAGGGGAGCGCGCCCAGCGCCACGACGCCCGAGCCGGGGCGGCCGACGGGGTCGTCACAGGGGATCGCGGCCAGTGCGGTGGCGGCCTCGGACGCATCGACCAGCTGGGCCGTGCCCCAGCCGACCAGGGTGAGCCCGGGGCGGTCGAAGAGCACCGTCGGGCTGCCGTCGAACTGCAGCGCGTCGGGCCCGTACTCGAGGGGGACGGTCCGCGCGTGCAGCGCAGCAGTCACGGTGCGCCGGCGCGCGTGGCCAGCACGAGCTGGCTCAGGCCGCCCGCCAGGGCCCGGATGCCGACGGCGGAGAACCCGGCGGCGAGCAGCATCCGGCGCAGGTCGGCGGCCGGCGGGAGATAGGCCACGGACCGGGGCAGGTAGCGGTAGGCCTCGCGGTCCGAGAGGGCGCCGCCCAGCGCGGGCACCGCCTTGTTGAACCAGACGTCGTAGCCGGCGCGCCACAGGCGGGCCGTGGGGGCGTCGACCTCGAGCACCGCCAGCCGCCCGCCGGCGCGGAGCACCCGGGCGCACTCGGCCAAGGTGGTGGCCAGATCGGTGAAGTTGCGCAGCGCGTAGCCGCAGACGAGACCGTCGAAGGCGCCCGCGGCGAAAGGGAGTCGGCTGCCGTCGGCCTCGACCAGCGGGGTCGAGGCGACGTTGGCCGACAGCATGCCCGCGCTGAGGTCGGCGCCGACCACCCGGTAGCCCCGGCGGAGCCCGAGACGGGAAAGGTCGCCGGTCCCGCAGGCCAGGTCGAGGACGAGGGAGCCCTCGGGGAGCGCCAGCGAGGCCACGGCACCGCGGCGCCAGGCCTGGTCGAGCCCGAAGGTCATGAGGCGGTTCATGAGGTCGTAGCGCGGCGCGATGGTGTCGAACATGGCGCGCACGTGCGCCGTCTTCTCGTCACCGGTGGGCAGCGGCGCCGACCCGGGACCGGCTGCGCCGTTCCGGCGTCGTCGCACGATGGTGCCGGTGGGTGTCAGCGGTAGTAGCGGTAGACCACTTGGGCGACGCAGGCCGGCTTGGGCGCGTCCTTGACCTCCATGACGAGGTCGTAGGTCACCTGCACGCCACCCTCGACCTCGTCGACACCGGCCACCGTGACACCCATGCGCAGGTCGGCACCGACGGGCACCGGCGAGGGGAAGCGGACCTTGTTGCAGCCGTAGTTGACGCCGAACTTCGTGTTCTCGACGCGTGATCACTCTGTTCAGCAGGACCGGGGCCAGCGAGAGAGTGAGGTAGCCGTGGGCGATGGCGACGCCGAACGGTCCCTCCTTGGCGCGCTCGGGGTCGACGTGGATCCACTGGTGGTCGTCGGTGGCATCGGCGAAGAGGTTCACCCGCTCCTGGGTGATCGTCTGCCACTCGGAGTGGCCGAGGTCCTTGCCGACGAGCTCGTGGAAGGCGTCGACGCCGTCGACGGTGGTGGTCATGCGTGTGCTCCTCGCTGGTCAGGGTTTGTTCCGCAGAGGGACGCTACCCGCCCGTGGGCACCTCACTACGCTGACGCCGGTGAGCCACGCGCACGAGCACGACGCCGAGCCGGTGCACCAACACCGCGACCTCCGAGGTGGGGGTGCCAGGGCGGCCGTCTTCGGCATCAGCGACGGGCTCGTGACCAACGTCTCCCTGGTCCTGGGCGTGGCCGGTGCGAACCCCGGCGGGTCCTTCGTGCGCCTGGCCGGGGTGGCCGGGCTGATCGCCGGCTCCTTCTCCATGGCGGCCGGCGAGTACGTCTCCATGTCCGCACAGCGCGAACTGATGGAGCGGGAGCTCGAGGTGGAGCGGCGGTCGCTCCGTCGCAGCCCCGAGGGCGAGGCCGCCGAGCTCCGGAGCATGTACGTGCAGCGCGGCATCGACCCGGCGGTGGCCAGCGACATGGTGAACGAGGTGATGCAGGACCCCGAGCTCGCCCTCGAGACCCACGCCCGCGAGGAGCTCGGGATCACCACGCAGAATCTCGGCAACCCGTGGCAGGCCGCCCTCGCCTCCTTCGTCACCTTCGCACTGGGCGCGTTCATCCCGCTGGCGCCCTGGCTGTTCACCTCGGGGACCCTGGCCATCGTGCTGTCGGTGGTGCTGGGGGCGCTGGCCTCGCTCGCCGTCGGGGCGGTGCTGGCCCGCTTCACCGAGCGACCGCTGGTGCCCTCCGCGCTGCGCCAGCTCGCCGTGACCGCGGTGGCCGCCTCGTTCACCTACGCGGTGGGCCGCGCCATCGGCACCGGGGTCAGCTGATCGGGGCCGTCGCCCCGGCGTCAGGACCGTGCGGCCGGGCCGGGCCGCGCCGGTAGGACCGGTCGACGTGGTCGACGGTGAACCCGAGCGACCGGTAGAGCGAGATGGCCGCCTCGTTGGTGGCGTCGGTGTAGAGCATCCCCACCGCGATGCCGCGCCGCCACAGTGACTCGAGCCCGGCCACGGTGAGGGATCGCCCCCAGCCCTGGCCGTGGTGGCGCGGGTCCACGGCGATCACGTAGATCTCCCCGAGCACGGGGGTGTGGTCACGGTGGACCTTGGTCCAGCACGACCCGATGAGCCCCGGCCCGTCCGGGTCGTCGGCGACGAGAAACCCCTCGAGGTCGACCCAGTCGGCGGCCATGCGCTCGCGCAGGTCCTCGTCCGTCCAGCCGCCCTGCTCGGGGTGCCCGTGGAAGGCCCGGTTGTTGGCATCGAGCCAGGCGGCCTCGTCGCGGCCGGGCACGAAGGGCCGGGTGACCAGGGGCCGGGTGGCCTGCTCGACGTCGGCCGCCAGGGGGAGGGGGACGCGCATCTGCAGGACGTCGCGCTCGGGAGCGAATCCGTGCGCACGGGCGCGGTCGTCGTCGTCGGGCCCGGCCTGCATGGCCCAGAGGTGGACCGGGGCGCTCGGGGGGGCCTCGGCCACGGCGCGCCCGATGAGGGCGGACACGAGGTCGTCGGAGCCGTGGCCGCGGACGTCGGGATCGACGACCACGTGCAAGACGGTGGAGCCGTCCTTGGCCGGCGAGAGCACGGCGCACCCGGCGACCCCGTGGCCGGCCCGCGCCAGGACGATGCGCTCCGTGGCCCGTACGGCGTCGAGCCGCGTCAGGTCACGCAGCTGCGGCTCGGGGAGTGCGGGATGGCCGTCGGCCGCGTCGGCCCGGGCGAGGAGCGCGGCGAGAGCGGCCCTGTCCCCGTCGCTCTGGTCGCCGAGGTCGACAACGGACAGCTGCACGTCCACGCGGCCAACGTAACCCGATAGCGTGAACCGGTGGCGAAGCCCAGGACACCGAAGGGGCGGGCGCGCCTCGCCACCGAGCGCCTGGCAGAGCAGTACCCGGGCACCGCGACCGAGCTGTGCGCACTGGACCACAAGGATCCGTTCCAGCTGCTGGCCGCCACCATCCTGTCCGCGCAGTGCACGGATGCCCGGGTCAACATGGTGACCCCCGAGCTCTTCGCGCGTTACGGGGACCCCGCGGCGCTGGCAGCGGCCAACCCCGAGGAAGTCGAGGAGATCATCCGCTCCACCGGGTTCTTCCGATCCAAGACCAAGAGCCTGATCGGCATGGCCAGCGCGGTGGCCGAGCGCTTCGGCGGCGAGGTGCCGTCGGCGCTCGAGGACCTCGTGACCCTCCCCGGCGTCGGCCGCAAGACAGGCAACGTCGTACGCAGCGTGGCCTTCGGCTTGCCCGGCCTCCCGGTCGACACCCACGTCCTGCGCGTGACACAGCGGCTTGGCCTGCTCGACGCGCTGTCGCCGGCCGAGCGACGCGACGCGGTCAAGGTGGAACACGAGCTCAACGCGATGATCCCGCCCGCCGAGCGGGGCGCGTTCAGCCTGCGCGTCATCCTCCACGGGCGCGAGACGTGCGTGGCCAGAAAGCCTCGTTGTGCCGCGTGCGCATTGGCAGATTTCTGCCCGTCGGTAGCGGTAATCGGCGCGTGATGGGACTTTCGGCCCCTTTTTAGGCAATTCGGGTTTCCCCCGGTGAAATCCCAAAACCCAAGCGCTACCATTGGCCCCGGAACCGGTTCCCGCCACCTGGTTCCAAAAGAGTCGTGACTGGGATCCGCCTCCTGGCCGACTCGCCCAATGCCGGCCTTCGGGCCGGCATTGGTGTTTCCGGCCCTGGTCAGGGTCGCCATGGCACGTTGGTATTACTTGGGGTGCTACCATCGGGGCATGGTCACCAAGCGCTCGGTGTCGCTCGACGACGAGGTGGCGTCGTCGGTCGAAGAGGCCGCGAAGCAGGACGGCGTGTCGTTCAGCGCGTGGTTGTCCTCGGCGGCGGAAAAGCAGCTTCGGGTCCGCCAGGGCCTGCGCGGTGTGGCGGCCTGGGAAGGCGAGACGGGCTCGTTGAGTGCGGAGGAATTGGCGGCCGGTGAGGCCCTGCTCGCCCGACTGCGCTCGGGTGTGTCCGGTGTCGCGTCCCGCGTCCGGCGGCGGTGAGCGCGAACCGCCGCGAGGGTCTCGTCTACGGCCTCGGTGCCTTGCACACGGCGGCGCGCGGTGACCGCATGATGTGGGCGTTGCACCGCGCCGCGCTCTCCAACGGCATCGTGCCGGTGATCCCGGCCGTCGCGGTGGCCGAGGGGTACCGGACCGAGGCGCGCAGCGACCGGATCGGCGAGCTGCTGGCGGGGACCGAGATCGAGCCCTTCAGCGGGGAGGCGGCCCGCCGCTCCGGTGAGATCGCGGCCCGTTGCGACACGTCGGACCTCTTCGTCGTGGCGGTCGTCGAGCTGGCCGAGCGCCGAAACTGCGCCGTCGTCACGCAGCGCCAGGCCGTGTTGCGCACGGCGGCAGCCCTGTTGGGCCACGAGCTCGTCCTCTACGCGGTGTGAGCGTCCTTTCGTGGGGCACCCGCTGAGGAAGTCCTTCGACGCGACGCTGGAGAAGAGCCCGTCGAAGGGGGGCTGGACCTACGTCGTGATGCCCGGCTCGGCCGCCTTCTTCGGGACGCGGGGCCTCGTCAAGGTGCGGGGCACGGTCGACGGGGTCCCCTTCGAGAGCTCGTTCATGGCCCTCGGGGACGGCCGGCACAAGCTGCCGGTCCGGGCGGACCTGCGTCGCGCCATCGGCAAGGAGGCCGGGGCGACGGTCAGGGTCCGACTGACCGAGCGACTCGAGGGCTGAGGGCCGCTCAGCGCCCCGAGCCCTTGGAGAAGCGCCGGAGGCGGCGCAACGCCCCCCCGAGCGAGCGCTCGACGGCGATGAGCTCCTGCGCCATGTCCTCGTCGCCGCTCGCCAGTGCGCCCTCCGCCAAGGCGGTGACGCGCTGGTGGAGCTCGGCCAGGGTGGAGGAGAGGGACGAGATCTCGGCGTCGGATGACATCTCGCGATGATGGCCGATGGCGGACCACTCGTCGTCCGGGCGACGAGACACCGGGCGGTGGCGGGGTCCTCGCGCGGGCCTGGCATGGAAAGGACCCCGCGGGGCCCGCCGGTAGCCTTGAGTCCCCATGCCCCTCCGTGTCCTGGACCTGCGCGGCACCCGGCCGCCGTTCGACGCCGTCCTGCCGCGCCCGACGGCCCCGGGTGCCGACGTCCACGAGATCGTGGCGGGGATCCTCGGGCAGGTGCGGGCCGAGGGCGACCGCGCGGTGATCCGGTGCACGGCGGAGCTGGACAAGGCCGACGTGTCCGGGGGCCTGCGCGTGCCCCGACGCGCCATCGAACAGGCCCGCGCCACGGTCGCCCCGGAACTGGCGGCGGCCCTCGAGGTGGCCTTCGCCCGCATCCTGGCCTACCACGCGCACGAGGGTGCGCCACCGGCCGACCGGAGCGACGGCGGCATCACCGTCGGGCACCAGACGCGGGCGGTCGAGCGCGCCGGGATCTACGCGCCCGGTGGCCGGGCCCGCTACCCGTCGACCGTGCTCATGTGCGCCGCCCCGGCGCGGGTGGCCGGCGTCGGGAGCGTCGCCCTGTGCGTGCCGCCCGCCTCCGACGGCAACATCGACCCGGCGACGTTGTGCGCCGCCTCCATCGCGGGCGTCGACGAGGTCTACCGGATCGGCGGTGCGCAGGCGATCGCGGCGATGGCGTACGGGACCGAGAGCGTGCCGGCGGTGGACGTCATCGCCGGGCCGGGAAACGCCTACGTGGCCGAGGCCAAGCGGCAGGTGTCCGGTGTCGTGGGCGTGGCGTCGGCCTTCGCCGGGCCGTCGGAGATCGTGGTGGTCGCCGGGCCCGACGCGCCGCCTGCCTTCGCCGCCGTCGACCTCGTCGTGCAGGCCGAGCACGGGCCCGACGGCCTGGCCTGGCTGGTCTGCTGGGACGCGGCCCTCGCCCGGGCGGTCTCCGAGGAGGTGGACCGGATCGTGGCCGGATCGAGCCGGCGGGCCGACCTCGAGGCGACGCTCACCGCCTCGGGGATCACGTGCCTGGTGGACGGGCCGGAGGACGCGCTGGCGGTGGCGAACACGATCGCCCCCGAGCACCTGGAGCTGATGGTGCCCGAGGAGGAGGGCCTGGCCATGGTGGCGCGGGTGCAGAACGCCGGTGCGGTGTTCATCGGCGACTGGTCGCCGGCCAGCATGGGTGACTACATCGCGGGGCCCAACCACGTCCTGCCCACCAACCGGACGGCGCGCTTCGCCTCTGCGCTGCGGGCGGACGACTTCCGCAAGCACCTGCACACCGTCCGGGTGACGCCCGAGGCGTTGCGCACGCTGGGCCCCCACGTGATCACGCTGGCCGAGACGGAGGGGTTGCCGGCCCATGCGGACTCGGTGCGCCGCCGGCTGGCCGCGCTCGAAGAGCGAGCGGTGCCGTGAGCGCCGTGCCGCCGGTGCGCCCGGACCTCGACCTGGCCGAGGGCTACCACTCGCCCCAGGTGAAGGCCGAGGTGCGCCTCAACACCAACGAGTCACCCTTTGCGCCTCCCGACGCGTGGCGCGAGGAGCTGCTCGCCGCGTTGGAGGAGGTCTCCTTCAACCGCTACCCCGACCGCCCGGCCACCGAGCTCCGGGCCGCCGTCGCCACGCTGCACAGCGTGTCGCCCGACGAGGTCTTCTGCGCCAACGGGTCCAACGAGGTCCTCCAGTGCCTCATGCTCGCCTTCGGCGGGCCCGGCCGTCGCGCCCTGGTGTTCGAGCCCACCTACGCGCTGCACTCGCACATCTCGCGCATCACCGGCACGGAGGTGGTCGAGGGGACGCGCGACGACGACTTCCGGATCGATCCCCACCACGCCGAGGCCATGCTGGCCTCGCACCGGCCCGACATCACGTTCCTCTGCTCGCCGAACAACCCGACCGGGCGCGCCGAGCCCCCCGAGACGGTCGCCTCCGTGTGCGCAGCGGCACCGGGGCTCGTGATCGTCGACGAGGCCTACGGGCAGTTCGCCCCGTCGTCCGCGCTCGAATTGCGCGGCCCGGCGCACCCCGGGCTCGTCGTGACCCGCACGTTCTCCAAGACCTGGGCCATGGCCGGCGCGCGCCTCGGCTACCTGGTGGCCGATCCGGCCGTGGTGACCGCATGCGAGGCGGTGGTGCTCCCGTACCACCTCTCCGCGCAGACCCAGCTGGCCGGGCTGTTGGCCCTGCGCCACGTGCCCGAGATGGAGTCACGGGTGGCACGCATCGCCGAAGAGCGGGGCCGGGTCGCCGCGGCCCTGCGTGACCTGCCGGTGGACAGCTGGCCCTCCGACGCCAACTTCATCCTGTTCCGCCCCCACGACCGGGACGCCGACGAGGTCTGGCGCGCGCTGCTGGCCCAGTCCGTCCTGATCCGCAACTGCGCCAGCTGGGACGGCCTGCGGGGCTGCCTGCGCGTCACGATCGGGACCGCCGAGGAGAACGACCGCTTCCTCCACGCACTCAAGGAGAGCCTGTGACCACCGCCCCCCGCCACGCCAGCAAGGAGCGCGCCACCAAGGAGACCCGCGTCGACGCCTCGCTCGTCGTCGACGGCTCCGGCCGCACCGGCGTCACCACCGGTCTCCCGTTCTTCGACCACATGGTCGAGCAGCTGGGGCGCCACGCCTCCTTCGACCTCGAGGTCCACGCCACCGGTGACCTGCACGTCGACGCGCACCACACGGTGGAGGACGTCGGCATCGTCCTCGGGGCGTGCCTGGCCGAGGCGCTCGGTGACAAGGCGGGCATCCGTCGCTTCGCCTCCATGCTGCTGCCGCTCGACGAGGCGCTCATCGAGGTGGCGCTGGACCTGTCGGGGCGGCCGTACCTGGCCTACGGGCTCGAGTTCGCCCCCGACACCGCTGGTCTGGGCATGCCACCCTTCGACCCGCAGCTGGCCGAGGAGTTCTGGCGCGCCTTCGCCACCGCCGCCGGCCTGACGCTGCACATCAGGCGCCTCGAGGGGAAGAACACGCACCACATGTTGGAGGCCAGCTTCAAGGGAGTGGCCCGTTGCCTGCGCGATGCGGTGCGCGTCGAGGGGGGTGGCGTCCCCTCGACGAAGGGCAGCCTGTGACGGCAGGGCCCCGCATCGCCGTCCTCGACTACGGGATCGGCAATCTCCGCTCGGCTGAGAAGGCACTGCAGCACGTGGGCGCGGCGGCCCGCCTCGTGACCGACGCCGCGTCGGTCGAGGCGGCGGATGCCGTCGTGCTGCCCGGCGTCGGTGCCTTCGGTGCCTGTGCGCGGGCACTGCGCGACAGCGGGCTCGAGGATCCGGCCCGGGCGGCCCTCGCCGCGGGCGTGCCGTTCTTCGGGGTGTGCGTCGGCTTCCAACTCCTCTACGAGGACTCGGTGGAGAGCCCGGGCGCGCGCGGCCTCGGCGTCTTCCCCGGCACCGTCGGGCCGCTGCCGGCGGGCGTGAAGCACCCGCAGATGCAGTGGAACACCCTGGACGTCTGCGGGGACGGCGAGCCGGCGCCCCTACGCGGGCTCGGGCCCCGCCCCTGGGTGTACTTCGTGCACTCGTTCGCCCCGCCCGTGGGCGACGAGACGGTTGCCGTGTGCGACTACGGCGGGCCCGTGGCGGCGCTGGTCACCCGGGGCGCCCTGTGGGGGGCGCAGTTCCACCCCGAGAAGTCCGGCGCCACCGGTCTGGCACTGCTGTCCAATTTCGTGACGGCGGCAGCGGCGTGATGGAGCTGCTGCCCGCCGTCGACCTGCGCCAGGGTGAGGCCGTCCGGTTGACGCAGGGCGACTTCGACCGCCAGCAGCGCTACGGCGACCCCGCGGCGCTGGCGATGCGCTACATCGAGGGCGGCGCCCGCTGGATCCACGTGGTCGACCTCGACGCGGCGCGGACGGGGGTGGCGCACGAGAGCACGGCACTCCGAGAGATCGTCGGTCTGGCGACGGCGTGGTCAGTCTCCGTGCAGGCGGGCGGGGGCATCCGCACGGAGGACGCGGCGGAGGAGCTCCTCGAGGGCGCCGGCGTCGCCCGCGTCGTGCTGGGCACGGGCGCCCTGGAGGATCCCGCGCTGGCGGCGCGCTGTGCCCGGCGCTGGCCCGGGCGCGTCGCCGTCGGGCTCGACTACCGGGTGGGGCGCGACGGGGTGGCCGAGGCGCTGGCCCAGGGCTGGCTGGCCGGATCGGGCCGCTCGGTGACGGACCTCCTCGACCTGTGGGCCGGGGCGCAGTTCGGGGCCGTCGTGGTGACCGAGGTGGCCCGGGACGGCACCCTGGAGGGCCCCGCAGTCGAGAGCCTGGCCGCCTTGCTCCTGCGCACCGAGCTGCCGCTCGTGGCGTCAGGGGGAGTCGGCGCCACCGAGGACCTGTACCGGCTGGCCCACCTGCAGGCGGGTGGGCGCCGGCTGGCCGGCGCCATCGTCGGGAAGGCGCTGGCGGAGCGCCGCTTCAGCGTGGAGGAGGCGTTGGCCGCGTGCGCAGCATCCGACTGATCCCCTGCCTCGACGTCACCGAGGGCCGCGTGGTCAAGGGCGTGCGCTTCGTCGACCTCACCGACGAGGGCGACCCGGTCGAGCTCGCCGCGCGCTACGACGGCGAAGGTGCCGACGAGGTCACGTTCCTCGACATCACGGCGTCGTCCGACGGGCGCGACACCATGGTCTCGGTGGTGGCGCGCACGGCCGAGCAGGTCTTCATCCCCCTGACGGTGGGGGGTGGCGTCCGGGTGGCGGAGGACGCACGCCGCCTCCTCCGGGCCGGCGCGGACAAGGTCGCGGTGAACACCGCCGCGGTGGAGCGGCCCGATCTCGTACGGGACATCGCGGACGAGTTCGGTGGCCAGTGCGCCGTGGTCGCCATCGACGCCCGCGCCCGTGCAGATGGGGACGGCTGGGAGGTCTACACGCACGGTGGCCGCACACCGACCGGCCGCGACGTCGTGGCATGGGCGGCCGAGTGCGCGGCCAGCGGGGCGGGCGAGATCCTGCTCACCTCCATGGACCGCGACGGGACGAGGGACGGTTTCGACCTGGCGCTGACCCGGTCCGTGGTCGACGCCGTGGAGATCCCGGTCGTGGCGTCGGGCGGCGTGGGCCGGCTGCAGGACCTGGTTGACGGCGCCCTCGATGGCGGCGCGGACGCGGTGCTGGCCGCGTCCATCTTCCACCGCCGTGAGTTCACCATCGGCGAGGCGAAGGCCTACATGGCGGCGCGAGGGGTCGTCGTCCGCCCCGTCTGACGCCCCTGACCTGGAAGGGCGCATTCGTGCGGTACCGTGCGAGGGTGGCCACGTCGACGACGAAGAACGGGACAGGGAAGGCCAAGGCCGACTCGGCCGAGGACAAGCAGCCGATCTCGGTCCTCTTCGACCGCGTGATGGTCCAGATCTCGCCGTCCGACGGGGAGCGGCGCTCCCGCGCCGGCATCCTGATCCCGGCCACCGCCCAGATCACCCGCCGCCTGACCTGGGCCGAGACGGTGGCGGTCGGGCCGCACGTGCGGTCGGTGAAGGTCGGCGACACCGTGCTGTTCAACCCCGAGGACCGTTTCGAGGTCGAGGTGCACGGCGAGGAGTACGTGATCCTGCGGGAGCGCGACATTCACGCGATCGCCTCCACCCGCAACGACGGCGGCACGGGGCTCTACCTTTGAGCGACGCCGGGGCCGGGGCCACCGCGGCCTCCGCCGTTCCCGCGGGCGTGGCGCTGACCGTCGACGAGGACGTGCTGCGCATGGTGGACTTCGCCAAGGATGCCGACGGTCTCGTGCCGGCGATCGTGCAGGACGCCGCCGACGGCACCGTGCTGACCCTGGCCTACATGGACGCCGAGGCCCTGCGGCGCACGCTGACCTCGGGGCGCTCGTGGTTCTACAGCCGCAGCCGCCGGGAGTACTGGCAGAAGGGCGAGACGTCCGGGGACCGCCAGTACGTGCGCGAGGTGCGCGTGGACTGCGACGGTGACGCGCTCGTCGTGCTGGTGGACCAGCACGGCCGTGGCGCGTGCCACACCGGGGAGCGGTCCTGCTTCTACCGCACCGTCGGCACGGGGCCGGGGGTGCCCGCGCCGTGACGCCCGAGGGCGGCCCGAGCCCCGGCTCGGGCCCGGGCGCGGGCGCGCTGGTCTTCCGGCCCGACGCCGCCGAGTTCGCCGCGCTGGCCAAGGAGCACGCCATCGTGCCGGTCTGGTGCGAGGTGGTGGCCGACACCCTCACGCCCGTGGCCTGTTTCGCCAACGTGGTGGGGGAGGGCGAGGGGTTCCTCTTCGAGTCGGTCGAGGGTGGCGAGCGCTGGGGCCGCTACTCCTTCGTCGGGCGCCGGCCGCTGGCCACGCTGACGGCCCGGGGGCGGAGGGTGGCGGCGACCGGGCGGCTGGCCCTCGAGCAGTCCGACGACGGGATCCTGGCCGCGGTCGAGAGCCTGGTGGCGCGTTTCCAATCGCCGGTCCTCGCCGGCCTGCCGCCCCTGCACGGCGGCCTGGTGGGGTATCTCGGCTACGACGTGGTGCGCGAGGTGGAGCGGCTGCCCGACCCGCCGCACGACGACCTGGGCCATCCCGATGCCGCGCTGGTGGTCATCGGGCAGTTCTGCGCCTTCGACCACTGGCGCCAGCGCATCGTGCTCGTCGACAACGTCGTGGTGCCCGACGCACCGGACGGTGTGGTCGACACCGATGCGGTGGCCGAGGCCTACGACGCCGCCTGCGCCCGCCTGCGGGAGCTGGCCGCGGACTGCGGACGGGCCGGGCCGGTGTCGGGCGAGCTGGTGGCCGCGCCCCCGCCCGGCCTGGAGCGTGCGGGGGCGACGCGGACGATGACCTCGGAGGAGTACACGTCGGCCATTCAGGTGGCGAAGGAGTACATCCGCGCCGGCGACATCTTCCAGGTCGTCCTGGCGCAGCGCTACGACCTGGCGCTCGAGGCCGACCCGTTCGACGTGTACCGCGCCCTGCGGCTGCTCAACCCGAGTCCCTACCTCTACTTCCTGCGCTTCCCCGAGGTGACCGTCGTCGGCGCCTCGCCCGAGCCGATGGTGCGTCTGCGCGACGGCACCGTGACCTCGCGCCCCATCGCGGGGTCGCGGCCGCGGGGGGAGAACGAGCAGCACGACCGACTGCTCGAGGGGGAGCTGGCGGAGGACCCCAAGGAGCTGGCGGAGCACATCATGCTGGTGGACCTGGCCCGCAACGACGTGGGGCGGGTGGTGCGCTTCGGCACCGAGAAGGTCGACGAGCTCATGACGATCGAGCGCTACAGCCACATCATGCACATCACGTCGCAGGTGTCGGGGGAGCTGGCCGAGGGCAAGGGGCCGATCGACGTGCTGCGGGCGACGCTGCCCGCCGGCACCCTGTCGGGTGCGCCCAAGGTGCGGGCGATGGAGATCATCGACGAGCTCGAGCCCACCAAGCGTGGCGTGTACGGGGGCGTCGTGGGTTACATCGACTTCTCGGGCAACGTCGACACCGCCATCGCCATCCGGACCATGGTGGTGACGCCCGACGGCCGCGCCAGCGTGCAGGCGGGTGCGGGGATCGTGGCGGACAGCGACCCGCAGAGCGAGGACGAGGAGTGCGCGCACAAGGCGGGGGCGCTGCTCGTCGCCGTGACCGCGGCGCGGCGCATGGGCGCGGCACGGCGACCGTCGGCCGGCACGTGAACGGGCTCGAGGCAGAGACGGCCGCGCTGCGCCGGGGGGCCGGTGCGTTCCGCCCGGCCCGCGACGTGCTGGCGGTGCGCGGGCCCGAGGCCGAGCCGTACCTCCAGGGCCAGCTGAGCCAGGACGTGAGCGCCCTGGCGGTGGGCGCGTCGTCGGACTCGCTCCTGCTCGAGCCCGACGGGAAGCTGTCCGCCCTCCTGCGGGTCACCCGGACCGACGCCCAGGGCTACGTGCTCGACGTCGACGGGGGCTACGGCGAGGCGGTGCTGGCCCGGCTCCGCCGGTTCGTGCTGCGCTCCAAGGTGCAGATGGAGCCGCTGGCGTGGCGCTGCCTCTCCCTGCGCGGTGCGGCGGTGGGGGAGGCTGCGGCGGGGCTGCTGGCCGCGCTGGCCGAACGAGGGGTGCTGGCCCTGCCCTTCGAGTGGAACGGTTGGCCGGGGACGGACCTGCTGGGCCCCGAGGACGTGGTGCTCGGGCCGGAGGAGGCGGGCCTCCCCGCCGGCGTCGTGACCTGTGGGCCCGAGGCGGTCGAGGCCTGCCGCATCGTCTCGGGCGTCCCCGCCATGGGCACCGAGCTGACGGGCAAGACCATCGCGGCCGAAGCCGGGCTCGTCGAACGGACCGTGAGCTTCACCAAGGGCTGCTACACCGGGCAGGAGCTCGTGGCGCGGATCGACTCCAGAGGCTCCAACGTGGCGAGGCGCCTGGTCGGCATCGTGGCGGCCGGCGACCCGCCGGCCGAGGACGGTGGTGGCGGTGGGACGGCGTTGCTCGCCCGGGGCATGACGCTGCACGGCGGCGAGACGCCGCCGGGCGACGGCGCGGCGGACGACAAGGTGGTCGGCACCGTCACCTCGGCGGCTTGGAGCGTCGAGCTCGGCGCCTGGGTGGCGCTCGGGTACCTGCACCGCACCGTGGAGGCCCCCGGCCCGGTCCGCGTGCGCTCGGGCGACGGTCTGGGCGGGTCGTGGCCGGCCCGGGCCGAGCAGCTGCCGCTGGGCGGGGTGGCCGGGGACCGCTGAGGGGTCGTCCCGACCGTGGCCGAGACAGAGCGTCCAGGCCGCTGGCGCGCCGGCGTGCTGCCGGGCTCCGGCGCGGCCCTTGCGCTGGCGGCGGCGGCCACCCGTCCGTTCACCTGGCCGGCGGACCTGCTGACCGCCCTCCCGATCGCCCTGCTGGCCGTGCTCGTCGTCGCCCGCTGGCCGCTGCGGCCGCGTCCGCGCCCGGCGGCGTCGCCGGCGCCGGGCCGCCATCCCTACCGGGCGTGGGTGGTGCTGCTCGGCGCGGCGGTGGCCTGGGAGCTCACCGAGTACCTCGCCCGGGGCAGCCGCGGCGAGCACCCGACCCTCAGCTCGATCTCCGACGCGCTCGATCGCCACTATCTGGCGAAGGCGCTCGTGTTCTTCGGCTGGCTCTGCCTGGGACTGGGCATCGTCCTCTGGGGGAGTCACGGCAGGGGTCGCCGCCTGCCCTCGAGCGAACGCGCCGAGCCGCTATGAGCTCCCTGTCCTACGCGGTGTGGGCCCTCCTCGGTGCCGCGGCACTCGGCCTGTGGGCCGGGTCCCATTCGTCGCGCGCCACGCCCGCCCGCCCCGCCGTGGTCCTCGAACGGCTGGCGACCGGGCCGTTGCTGCGGGTGGCCCTGGTGCTGGTGTGGATGTGGGCCGGGTGGCACCTGTTCGCCCGCTGAACCAGGGGAGCGATCACTGGCACTCGGGTTTGGAGGCGGCTGAACAGGGGAAATACGTGAATGACCCGCTGGGGGCAAGGCGCACCGCAACTGCAACCGGACGTCACCGAATCTGAGACAACGGAGGAGCAAATTCACCCTCATGAGGAACAGCGAGGTCTCGAGGCAGACGGAGGGGGCACGGAGCGTCGAGGCGCTGCCCGACCTCAATCCGTGGCGCGAGGTCGGCTGGATCTTCAGGGACGGTGGGTGCATTGCCATCGAACGCCTTGGCGACGAGATCCGGTCACGGGTCTCGGCGGACTGATGGTCAAGGTCATCCAGGTCGCGGCGGACGGCACCGAGACGGCCGCCGTCGAGGTGGACGACTTCACGATCGAGGTCATCTACTCGGGCATCGCCGACATGCTGCGCAAGGCCGCCGCATCGAGCGAGGCTGCGGCGGCGCCCGGCAGCGAGCTGCCGCGTGCGGCGCGCCAGCGCCGCGAGAAGATCCTGAGCCGGATCCGCGACTGACCCACCGGGCGGACCGGTCGGACGTGCCGATCGACCCGATGCCCATGCCCCTGACCAGGGCCATGGACCGTCGCCGAAAGAGCGCGCCGCTACGCTGAGGCGTCATGCCCACCTATCTGGCGGACATCCTCGCCTCCCACCGGGCCCGCGCTGCTGGTGACCACCGCCAGCTGGCCGATCTGGTCGAACGGGCTGCCGCCACGCCTCCGCCACGCGCGTTTGCCGGGGCACTGAAGGGCAACGGGCTCACGTGCATCGCCGAGATCAAGCGCCGCTCGCCGTCCAAGGGCGACCTCGACCCCGGGCTGCAGCCCGACCTGGTGGCCAAGGAGTACGTCGCCGGGGGCGCCGCCTGCTTGTCGGTGCTGACCGACGCCGACTTCTTCGGGGGCGCGGCGGGCGACCTGGCGTCGGCCCGCCAGGCCTCGGGCCTGCCCGTGCTCCGCAAGGACTTCACCGTGCAAGAGGCCGACGTCGCCGACGCGCGCCTCATGGGCGCCGACGCCGTGCTCCTGATCGTCGCCGCCCTCGACGACGAGGAGCTGCGACGGAGCGCCGCACTGGCGGAGGAGCTGGGTCTGGCGGCGCTCGTCGAGGTGCACGACCACGGCGAGCTCGAGCGCGCACTGGCTGCCGGAGCGCGGCTCGTCGGGGTCAACCAGCGGGACCTGCGCACCTTCGAGGTCGATCACGAGCGCGCCTGCGCGCTGGCGGCGCGCATCCCGCCCGAGGTGACGGCGGTCGCGGAGTCGGGCATCCGCGATGCCACCGACGCCCGCCGACTGGCCGACGCCGGTTACGACGCCATCCTGGTCGGCGAGACGCTGGTCCGGGCCGGTGACAGGGCGGCGCAGCTCCGCGAGCTGGTTGGTCATCCCGTCGGGACACGATGACCGAAGAGCTCTTCGTCAAGATCTGCGGCATCACGTCGGAAGCCGACGCGCTCCTCGCCGTCAGCCTCGGGGCCTCTGCGGTGGGCTTCATCTTCGCTCCTTCCCCGCGGCAGGTCTCGGTGCATCTCGCCGGCGACATCGCCAAGCGATTGCCCGAACACGTGCTGACGGTGGGCGTCTTCCGTGACGAGGCACCGCAGCGCATCGTGGAGGCGGTACGGGTGGCCGGGCTCGGGGCGGCGCAGCTCCACGGGCACGAGACCGCCGAGGAGACGCGGTGGGTGCGCGGCCGCGTACGCACGGTGATCAAGGCCTTCCGCGCCGGCGAGCGCGCCATCGGCCGCTTCGAGGAGTTCGGTGCGGACTACCTGCTCGTCGACGGCGAAAACCCGGGGTCGGGCGAGGTCTTCGACTGGCGGCTGGCGGAGGGGGTGGCGGACCACCACCGCCTCATCGTCTCGGGCGGGCTGCGGCCCGACAACGTCGCCCAGGCCGTGGCGAACCTGCGGCCCCACGGAGTGGACGTGTCCACCGGAGTCGAGTCCGCGCCCGGGCGCAAGGATCCTCTGCTCGTGCGCGACTTCATCGTCAACGCGCGGCAGGCCGACGCCCAGGCGGTCGCCCGGCACGTCGTGGTCGACGCTGCGGCCGAGGAGCCCTACGACTGGAGGGACGAGTGAGCGCCGACGGCCTGATGGGGCGGCCGGGCCCCGACGGCCGCTTCGGCGAGTTCGGGGGCCGCTTCGTCCCCGAGTCCCTGATGCCGGCGTGCCTGGAGCTCGAGAAGTGGTTCGACGACGCCTGGGCGGACCCGGCCTTCCGCTCCGAGCTCGACGAGTTGCTGCGCCACTACGGCGGCCGCCCGACGCCCGTGACCGAATGTGCGCGTCTGTCGGGACAGCTCGGAGTGCGCGTGCTGCTCAAGCGTGAGGACCTCGCTCACACGGGCTCGCACAAGCTGAACAACGTCGTGGGCCAGGCCCTCCTCACCCAGCGGATGGGCAAGTCGCGCGTGATCGCCGAGACGGGCGCGGGCCAGCACGGGGTGGCCACGGCCACTGCCGCCGCCCTCTTCGGACTCGAGTGCACGGTGTTCATGGGCGAGGTCGACACCAAGCGCCAGGAGCTCAACGTCTTCCGCATGGAATTGCTGGGGGCAGAGGTCCGTGCCGTCACCTCGGGCAGCCGCACGCTGAAGGACGCCGTCAACGAGGCCATGCGGGAGTGGGTGTCGACCGTGGAGACGACGCACTACTGCCTCGGGTCCGTGATGGGCCCACACCCGTTCCCCTACATGGTGCGCCAGTTGCAGCGCGTCGTCGGGGACGAGGCGCGTGAGCAGTGCCGCCGCGTGCTCGAGGGCGCCGATCCCGACGTGGTGGTCGCCTGCATCGGGGGCGGGTCCAACGCGGCGGGGACCTTCGCCGGCTTCGTCGACACGCAGGCCCGGCTCGTCGGCGTGGAGGCGGCCGGCGGTGCCGCCATCACCAATGGCATCCCGGGGGTGCTCCACGGCATGCACTCCCGCCTGCTCCAGGACGAGGTGGGCCAGATCCAGGAGGCGGAGTCCATCTCGGCCGGGCTGGACTACCCCGGGCTGGGCCCCGAGCACGCGCACCTGGCGGCTGTCGGGCGCGCCGAGTACTCGACGGCCGGGGACGCCGAGGTGCTCGAGGCGTTCCGGCTGCTGAGCCACACCGAGGGCATCATCCCCGCGCTCGAGTCGGCGCACGCCGTGGCCTGGGTGGTGCGCAGCGCCGGCACCGACGCGCTGCCGGCTGGTTCGACGGTCCTGATCACCCTGTCGGGGCGGGGCGACAAGGACGTGGCGCAGGTGCGCGAGATCTTCGGCCGCGAGCACCGTGCCTGACCTGGAGAAGGAGCTCCGCGCCAAGCGGGAGCGTGGCCGCAAGCTGCTGATCCCGTACCTCATGGGCGGGATGACCGAGGACTGGGCCCAGTCCCTGGCGGCCGTCGTGGCGGCAGGGGCCGACGCGGTCGAGGTCGGCATCCCGTTCTCGGACCCGATGATGGACGGCCCCGTGATCCAGGAGGCGGCGCTGCGCGCCCTCACCAGGGGCACCGTGCCCCAGGAGGTGCTCGACGGCATCGCCCGTGCGGAGGCCCCGGTCCCGGTGGCGGTGATGACGTACTACAACATCGTGTACCGGGCCGGGCACAAGCGCATGGCCCGCTCCCTGGCCGCCGCCGGCGTGAGCGGGGCCATCATCCCCGACCTCCCCATTGAGGAGATCGCACCCTGGGCCGCCGAGGCGGACGCGGCGGGCATCGACACCGTGCTGTTGGTGGCCCCCTCCAGCCCGCCCGACCGGGTGGAGCGGATCTGCGCCCGGGCGCGCGGCTTCGTCTACGCGGTGGCGCGCATGAGCGTGACCGGCGAGCGGGGCGACGTGGGCACCGATGTGGCGAACGTCGTGGCGCGCATCCGGAGCTGCACGGACATGCCGGTGTGCGTCGGAGTCGGCGTGTCGACGCCCGCGCAGGCCGCCGAGCTGTGCCAGGTGGCCGACGGGGTGATCGTCGGATCGGCGCTGGTGCGTCGGCTGCTCGAGGGCGAGGGCCCCGACGGCGCCGCTGCGTTCGTCGGGTCGCTCCGGGAGGCGATCGACTAGGGCGAGGTCCGGCTGCGCAGCTGCTGCGCCGCGACGGCAGCGATGGCGCGCTGCCCGGCGGCGGTCGGGTGCGCGGCGCGCCACACGTAGTCCTGCAGGCTCTTCTCGGCCCGAGCGGCCCTCGCCACGAGCGACGCGCAGGCAGACGACGTATGGAGCGCATCGGTGCCGGTGCAGGCCTTGGCCGCGAGGACGTCGGCGGCGTCCTCCGCCAGGGTGGCGTCGGGCACCGGCTCGCCCGAGAAGATCCACGGGTCAGAGGTGCAGACCCCGTGCCCGTCCACCGCGGCCGTGATGTCGACCAGGGTGACGTTGGTGACGTGGTGGGCGCGCGCGTCGGCCACGGCGCCGGCGATCGCCTTGTTCAGCGCGCCCAGCACGACCTGCGCCGCGGCATAGGTGGTGGCCGCGTTGGCCTTGAGCCCGGTACAGACGAGGTTCGTGTGCAGGTTCGACGCGAACGTGTCGTCGGCGATCTGGGAGGGTCGCGGAATGGGTTGGTAGTAGTCCAGCACGGCGATGGTGCCGGCGTGGGGCGCCATCGTCTCGATGGCCTGGGCCAGGCTCGTGCGGACGTGAGCGAGCACCGACGTCAGGGTGGGGGTGACCGCCCCGTCGGCCACGCAGCGCGTCCCGATGCCGAGGTTCGTCCCGAGCGCCTGGGCCAGCTCGTACTCGAGGCAGCGGGCGAAGTCGATGTCGTCGGCCCCGTCCTGGAGCAGGACGAGCCGGGCCGGATGCCGGGCCAGGTCCGCCGCCGCCACCTCGTCGCTCAAGTTGCGGGCCTGCTGGGGCGGGACGGGGCACTGGCCGTCGCGCGCGGTGTTGTCCGCCCCGTCGGCGACGGCCCCGCTGATGGAGAGCTGATCACCGGTGAGCCGGCAGTTGGTGGGGCGCACGGTCATGGTCAGACCGAGGTCCCCTGCGACCAGCGTGGGGTAGGCCGACGTGGAGGGGCCCTGTGACACGGCGTCGGCCGGCAGGCCCACCTGCGGCGTCAGGTAGGGATTGTGGAGCCCGTGACCGTAGGGCACGGAGTCGCCGAGGGAGACGGCGCGCGTCGACGTGGCCGGCGACGGGGCGGGGGGCGGGGTGCTGCGGGTGGCCAGCACGACGCCCCCGGCGACCAGGGCCAGGACCACCACGGTGGACACAGCCCAGAACACGGGCGAGCGCCGCGCCGCGGCGCCCCACGTCTGCAGCCTTCCCATGGACGGACCTCACGAGTCGCTGCCGGGCGGCAGCGGAGGTGCGACCTTACCGGCTGGGGTCAGCCAGGAGGCAGCAGGACCAGGCAGCCGTTGTGCCCGCCGAAGCCGAAGGAATTGGAGAGGACGGCGGTCGGCTCCCAGCGCGTGGGCTCTCCGTGCACGACGCGGATCGTGATCTCGGGGTCGGGCACCTCGTAGCCGGCGGTCGGCGGGATCGTCGCGTGATGGATGGTGAGCACGCTCGCCACGGCCTCGATTGCGCCCGCCGCCGCCAGCCCGTGACCGGTGACCCCCTTGGTCGACGTGACCAGTGGCCCCGGCTCACCGAAGACCTTGGTGATCGCCCGGGCCTCGGCCAGGTCGTTCAGGGGAGTCGAGGTGCCGTGGGCGTTGATGTGCCCGACGTCGGAGGGCGCGATGTCGGCATCGGCCAGTGCGAGCTCCATGCAGGCCACCGCACCCGAGCCGTCGGGCGAGGGGGCGGTGATGTGGTGTGCGTCGGCGGTGCTCGCCGCCCCCGCCACCTCCGCGTAGATGGTGGCTCCCCGCGCCACGGCGCGGTCCCAGTCCTCGAGGACGAGTGCCGCCGCGCCCTCCGTCATGACGAACCCGTCGCGCCGGGCGTCGAAGGGGCGCGAGTGGCCCGACGTGGACAGCGCCGTCATGTTGGCGAAGGCAGACAGTGCGACGGGGACCATGCTGGCCTCGGACCCACCGCCGATGGCCGCGTCGCAACGGCCGGTCGCGACGAGGCGGGCCGCGGCAGCGATGGCGTGCGTGCCCGCCGCGCAGGCCGTGCAGATCACCTCCGACGGGCCGCGCCAGCCGAGCCGCATGGAGATCCCGGCTGCGCCGGCGTTGGCCATCATCATCGGCACCAGCCGCGGGGAGACGCGGTCGCCACCCTTCGCGTTGAAGACGCCGACCTGATCGGCCAGCGTCTCGAGACCGCCGACACCGGTGGCGAACACGACGCCCGCCTTGGCCGGGTCGACGGCGAGGTCACCGGCGCCCTGGACGGCCATGTCGGCCGAGACCATGGAGAGCTGGGCGAAGCGGTCGAGCTGGCGCACCTCCTTCGGGCCGAAGAAGTCCTGGGGCTCGTAGCCCTGCACCACTCCGCCGGTGACCGAGGGGCGCAGGAGGCCCTCCCAGAGGGCGTCCACGCCGACCCCGCAGCACGTGATCGCCCCGAGGCCGGTGACGGCGACCCGCCGCCCCCGGATCGGGCCTTGGGCGCCGATCCCGACCTGCATCAGAGCTTGGACGAGATCAGGTCGAAGGCCTGTCCGACCGTGGTGATGTCCTCGAGCTCGGTCTCCTCGACGGTGACGTCGAAGGCCTCCTCGAGCGCCATGACCAGCTCGACGAGGTCCAAGCTGTCGGCGTCGAGGTCGTCGGCGAACTTGGCTTCCTTGGTGATCTTCTCGGCCGGCACCTGCAATACCTCCACGGCGCACTCGCGAAACTTCTCGAACGCTGCGTCGCTGTCCACAGTCAGCTCCTTGTCTGTCGGTTCCCCAGCACGCTACAGGCCCATGCCCAGCCCACCGTCGACCGGCACCACGGCCCCGGTCACGTAGGCGGCGGAGTCGGAGGCCAGGAAGCCGACCACGGCCGCCACGTCCCCGGGACGACCGGCTCGTCCCAGCGGCACCTGCCCGGTCATCACGGCGACCCGTTCGGCGCCCAGGGCGGTGGTCATATCGGTGTCGATGAGGCCCGGGGCGACCACGTTCACGGTGATCTGGCGGCTGCCCACCTCCCGGGCGATGGCCCGGGCCATGCCGACGAGGCCGGCCTTCGAGGCGGCGTAGTTGGCCTGCCCCGGGAGCCCCACGAAGGCGCCCACCGAGGACACGAAGATGATGCGCCCGGCGTGGAGCCGCAGCATCTTGGCCACGGCGCGCTTGGCGACCCGGAACGAGCCGGTCAAGTTGGCGTCGATGACGTCGAGGAAGGCCTGGTCGCTCATGCGCAGCATCAGCGAGTCCATGGTGATGCCGGCGTTGGCGACGAGCACCTCGACCGGGCCCCACCGCTCCTCGATCGCCGCGAAGGCAGCACCCACCTCGTCGGAGCTCCGCACGTCGCAGCGCACGGCCATGAAGCGCTCGGGGTCAGAGCCCTCGGGCGGGGGAGGGGCATCGTCCGAGCGGAACGTGGTGGCGACCCGGTCGCCGTTGGCCAGGAACCACGCGACGCAGGCGGCGCCGATGCCACGCGTGCCCCCGGTGACGAGAACGACGGCCATCAGCGGGAGTCGGGCACCCGGAGCCAGGCGAGGGGCTGTCCCTCTTGCACCCGCTCTCCGTCAGCGGCCAGCCAGCGAATGACCTGGCCCGCGAACGGCGTGCGCACCTCGGAGACCCCGACCCGACCCACGAGGTCGCCGACGGCGACGTCGGAGGGCGGCTCGCCGGCGCCGGCGTCGCCGCCCGTCCCGGGCAGCAGCCCCGTCCCCGGAGCCCGCAGGGACGACTCCGGGCTGAAGATGCCGCTGGAGGGGCTGACCACGACCCGTTCGGACATGTAGAGGTGCTCGCCCTGGTGGAGCGCGGGCTCGGCGCGCCAGGTGCCGGCCGCGCCGATCTGGTCCATCAGCGTGTCGAGGTCCTCGGGCTTGGAGACGGCCAGTGACTGGATCTCGGGCAGGCTGCGCTTGGCCAACCCGCTGAGCACGCCGCCGGGGCCGAGCTCGACGAGGGACGTGAGCCCGAGGCCGGCGAAGGTCTCGAGCGTCTGGCGCCAGCGGACGGGGCTGCAGAGCTGGGCGGAGAGCAACCCCGGCCATTCGGCGGGGTCGTCGTGCACGTGTGCGTCCACGTTGGCCACCACGCGGACCTCGGGGGACATGAAGGTCACCTCGGCCAGTGCCTTGCGCAGGTCGGCGCGGGCGCCCTGCATCAGGGGCGTGTGGAACGCGCCCGATACCTGAATGGGCATGACGCGCTTCGCGCCGAGCCCCTTCGCCAGCTCGCCGGCCAGGGTCACGGCTTCGGCGGTGCCCGCGATGACGACCTGGCCGGGCGCGTTGTAATTCGCCACCCAGACGTCGCCCTCCGCACGCATGCAGGCCGCCTCGGCGTCGTCGTCCGCGATGCCGAGGAGCGCGGCCATCGTCCCCGGAGCCTCCTCGCCGGCGCGCGCCATGGACTCGCCGCGAGCGACCACCAAGCGGATCCCGTCCTCGAAGCCGAGGGCGCCGCTGGCCACCAGCGCCGTGTACTCGCCGAGACTGTGGCCGGCGCAGGCGGCCGGCGTGAGCCCGATCCGCTCCACCGCGTCGAGCACCACGAGGCTGAGCACGGTGGTGGCCAGCTGCGCGTTCTCGGTCTGGGTCAGCTCCTCGATCGGGGCGTGCAGCAGAAGGTTCGACAGGTCACGCTCCGCAGCTGCCGAGGCTTCCTCGACCACCTCCCACGACGGGTGGTCGACCCATGGCTCACCCATACCGGCACGTTGCGATCCCTGTCCGGGGAAGGTGAAAACCAACACGTGTCCGACGGCTCCGATCGACGGTGGGTGGAGGAGCCCACAGTGTGGCATGCCGACATGGCCCCGGCTCAAGTCCGCCTCGCGGCGTGCCGCCGGAGTCGCACCTCGGGTGCGAACCGCGACGGTATCGGGCGGCACGTCGCTGGTTACCGCTCGGAAACCGAGTGCGACGCGCGGTACGACCGGTGGCGCATGGAGCCGGCGCCGCCGGGTCGGCTGGCGCGGTCCGCCTGCGGCGCAGGACGGTCTGCCCAGGCGCGTCCGAACCTCGCGCCACCCGCGGCGACGCCGTGCGCGCCTGCCGCCCGCCCTTGGCGTCGGGACCAACCAGCTCGTCCCCGGGCGCCGCGCCGCCGTTGTGACCCCGTTGTGGCGGGACCGGTCCCCTGGCCTCTGACCGGAGCGGGGCTGGGCGCGGGCGTTTCCAGTGGCCCCGTTTGGGAGGATTATCCTGTCCTCCCAGGGGGGGTCTGTGGGCGACGGGCAGAGAGAGGTCCAACGAGCGGGCGGACGCTGGGCGCACCGCATGGCATCCGTGCTCCTCGGCGCGTCGCTCGCCATGGCGTCCACCGTGGCTCTCAGCGCGGCCGGCACGACGAGCGCGCCCGCCGCCGCACCCGGTCGCCAGTCGTTGCCCGGGAATGAGGGCCTTGTCCCTCCCGGGGCCACGTTGGTCGGCCCGGCGCCGTCGGGCACGACCCTGCCGCTCGTGGTCGCACTCCATCCGCGCGATCGAGCCGCGCTGGCGACGGAGGTGCAGGCGGTCTCCGATCCCCGCTCACCCGAGTACCGCCACTTCCTGACGCCGGCACAGTTCGCACAGCGGTTCGGAGCGACCCAGCGCACCATCGCCCAGGTGACGTCCCTGCTCCGCAGCGAGGGCCTCACGGTCGGGACGCCCTCGTCGACCGGACTCTCGCTGCCCGTCTCGGGCACCGTGGCCCAGATCCAGTCCGCCTTCTCGACGCCGATCGCACGCTACCGGCTGGCGTCGGGAAAGACGGGGTACGACAACAAGTCGGCCCCGGAGGTGCCGGTCACGGTGGCGCCGCAGATCGAAGGAATCCTCGGACTGAACACGCTCAGCCCGCCCCAGCCGTCGACGACCCTGCCGCAGGCGAGCCTCGTCAACCCGCACAGCCCTTCCTCCACTGCGGCGCCGGCGCTCGCTCCCGGACAGCCCTCGCCGCAGTCCGGGTCTTGCACGACGTCCATCAGTTCGGTCCAGACCTCGTACGGCGCCCTCGATGCCGTCCAGTTGGCGCAGGCGTACTCGTTCGACCCGCTCTACACCGCCAACCACTACGGCGCGGGGACCACGGTCGCCCTCCTGGAGATGGCCGATGCCGACTACAGCTCGACCGACATCAGCAATTTCGCCAACTGCTACGGCATCACGCTCGGTGGGTCGCAGATCACGAGGAAACCCGTGGACGGAGGCACGACCACGGGCGGCGCCACCGTGGAATCGGAGCTCGACATAGAGAACGTGCTCTCCCTGGCGCCGAAGGCGAACATCGAGGTCTACGAGGGCGCGGCGTCGGACAGCATCTACAACGTCTTCAGCCGGATCGTCAGCGACGACACGGCGAGGATCGTGAGCGCGAGCTGGACCAACGGCTGCGAGGCGTACGTGCCAGCGTCCTACCAGGCTTCGGAGAACACGCTCTTCCAGGCGGCGGCCACCGAGGGGCAGTCGATCTTCGTGGCCTCGGGGGACCAGGGGTCGCAGGGCTGCAACATCAACGGCGCCATCAAGGCGACGACCGGCTCGGATCCCGTCGCCCAGGCCGTGGACCCCTCCACGGGCACCCTCTACATCGCCAACAAGTCCGACGGCACGGTCAGCGTGGACAGCGAAGGAGGCGCCAACGCATACAACGCCGTACAGGCGAGCACGGTGTCCACCGGGTCCGGTCCCGATGCGGTCGCACTCGATCCTTCGGTCGGCAACGTCTACGTGGCCAACGCCGGAAGCAGCAGCCTCACCGTGTTCTCGAAGAGCGCATGCAACCAGACGAACACGGGTGGCTGCAGCTCGACGACGACGATCCTTTCGGGCGGCCACCTCAGCTCGCCGGCGGCGCTCGCCGCCTACGGGTCGACGCTCTACGTGGGGAACGGCAACGGCACGGTCGCGGTGTACAGCGTCTCGGCTTCGGCGGCCACCTGGGTGGCGACGGTCAACCTCCTCTCGGCCTCCGCGCCCAGCGCCCTCGCGGTCGACGCGGTGAACGGTTTGGTGTACGTCGCCGACAAGAACAACGGCAGGGTCGAATACTTCAACGCGACGACCTGCAACGCGGGCACGACCACGACGTGCGCCTCGGCACCGAGCTCCGTCTCCGTCGGCAATACTCCCGTCGCGCTGGTCGTGGCCAGCGGTGCGGGCGACCTCTACGTGGCCAACGCGGGCACCGGAGGGGGGATCTCAGTTGTGAGCTTGGCCACCCACCTGGTGGTCAAGACCATTCCCACCAGCCAACCCGGCAACGGGACGGGCCTGGTCCAGTCCATCGGCCTGTCTCCCGACGCCAACGAAGTGCTCGCCGTGCTGGTCGGCTTGGGCTTCCCCGGGGACGTGATGGCGACGATCAACACCTCGACCCAATCGATCAGTTCGACGGTCGGACTGGAGAACGGCTCGGACAACATGGGCCAGTTGGTGAGCGACGGCACCCTGGGCTACGCCTGGGTCACCGACACCAATGGAGGCGACATCGTCCAGAACCTGAATCTGGGCGTCTCGGACCCGGCGAGCCAGCCCTACGTCACGGCCGTCGGCGGCACCTCGGTCACCGCCCTGGGCCCCGCCCCGACCGAGAAGGTGTGGAACGACCAGCTGAACTACTCGGAGGGTGCCGGCGGGGGCGGCATCTCGCGGACCTTCTCCATGCCGGGGTACCAGCAGCCGATCGGCACGGTCAGCGGCAGCAGCGGCACCCCGTGCGCCAACTCGAGCGGTGACTGCCGCGAGGTCCCCGACGTGTCGGCCGACGCCGACCCGAGCACCGGTTACGTCATCTATGACTCCGTGAACGGGCTCGGCTGGAATGCGCTGGGCGGGACCAGCGGTGCCGCACCCCTGTGGGCCGCCGTCCTCGCCGTCGTCGCTTCGGCGGACGGCAACACCGCCGGCTACGGCGCGCTGAACCCGACGCTGTACGAGCTGGCGCAGAAGTCGCCCGGCATCCTACCTCAACGACGTCACCTCGGGCAACAACGACTACAACGCGACCAACGGCGGCCAATTCCCCGCCATGGCCGGGTACGACATGGCAACCGGCCTCGGGACGCCCGTGGCGTCCCAGCTGGCCTCCGGGCTCACGGGCCTCGCCCTCAACGTGGTGGTCTCGGGCTCCCAGACCTACGGAGGGTCCCCGGCCTTCACCGCAGCGGCCAACTACGCCGGCTCCGGGGGACTGCCCTTCGGCGTCACTCTCATCACCAGTGGGCTCACCTGCACCACGGTGGGCACCTCGACCCCCATCGGCCCGGCCCTGGCGGTGGGGAGCTACACGCTGGCGTCCACGTCGTGCAGCGGGGCGACCCTCTCGGGCCCCAACGGAGCCGACTACTCCATCGTCTACACGAGCGCCGCCAACGACTTCACGGTCAGCCCGATCCTCGTCGACGTCGCCGTGTCGGGCACACAGACCTACGGCGGAACGGCGAGCTTCGCGGGCGCCGCCAGCCCCCCCTCGGGCATCACGGTGAACACGTCGGGCCTCAGCTGCACCCAGGAAGGTGCCTCCACGAGCATCGGCCCGACGCTGAGCGTGGCGAGCTACACCCTCGTCACCACGTCGTGCAGCGGGGCGACCCTCGGGGGCACCAACCCCGCCGACTACGCCGTCGCCTACACGAGTGCGCCGAACGACTTCACCGTGACACCCGCTCCGCTCACGGTCACCGCCTCGAGCCCGAGCATGACCTACGGCGGCTCCGTCCCCGCCATCACGGCCGGCTACTCGGGCTTCGTGAACGGCGACACGGCGGCGTCGCTCACCACCCGGCCGACCTGCTCGACCACGGCGACCAGCTCGAGCCCGGTCTCGCCTCCGACGTACCCGTCGTCGTGCGGGGGCGCGGTGGACCCCAACTACTCGTTCAGCTACGTCGGGGGCTCGGTCACGGTGCACGCGGCCACCCTGACGATCACCGCCTCCAGCCCGAGCATGACCTACGGGGGCTCCGTCCCCGCCATCACGGCCGGCTACTCGGGCTTCGTCAACGGCGACACGGCGGCGTCGCTCACCTCCCGGCCCACCTGCTCGACCACGGCCACCAGCTCGAGCCCGGTCTCGCCTCCGACCTACCCGTCCTCCTGTGGCGGGGCGGTGGACCCCAACTACACCATCGGCTACGTCTCGGGCGCGGTGACGGTGACCAAGGCACCGCTGACGATCACCGCCTCGAACGGCTCCATGACCTATGGCGGGTCGGTGCCGACCATCACGCCGGCCTACACGGGATTCGTCAACGGCGACGGCGCCACCTCGCTGTCCACCCCACCCGTCTGCACGACCACGGCCACCAGCTCGAGCCCGGTCGCCGGCTACGCCTCGTCGTGCACCGGAGCCGCCGACCCCGATTACTCCATCAGCTACGTGGCGGGCACCGTGACGGTGACCAAGGCCCCGCTGACGATCACCGCCTCGAACGTCACCATGACCTACGGGGGCCCGGTGCCGAACGTGGTGGCGGGGTACACCGGGTTCGTCAACGGCGACACGCCCGCGTCCCTCACGACCAGGCCGACCTGCACGACGACGGCCACCAGCTCGAGCCCGGTGTCCGGGTCTCCCTACGTCTCCTCGTGCAGCGGCGCCGCGGACCCCAACTACGCCATCGGCTACGTCGCGGGCTCGGTGACGGTCAACCAGGCTCCGCTGACGATCACCGCCTCGAGCCCGAGCATGACCTACGGCGGCTCCGTCCCCGCCATCACCGCCGGCTACTCGGGCTTCGTGAACGGCGACACGGCGGCGTCGCTCACCACCCGGCCCACCTGCTCGACGACGGCCACCAGCTCGAGCCCGGTCTCCGGGTCGCCCTACGCGTCCTCGTGCGGTGGTGCCGTCGACTCCAATTACGCCATCAGCTATGTCGGTGGTGCGTCACGGTCGCCACGGCCGCGTTGACCATCACGGCGTCGGGCGGCTCCATGACGTACGGCGGCGCACCGCCGACCATCACGCCGCTCTACTTCGGCTTCAAGAACGGCGACAACGCCTCGTCCCTGACGCTGCAGCCCACCTGCTCGACCACGGCCACCAGCTCGAGCCCCGCCTCGGGCTCGCCGTACCCGTCGTCGTGCAGCGGGGCCACCGCATCGAACTACTCCATCTCCTACGTGACGGGCGGAGTGATGGTGAACAGGGCCCCGCTGACGATCACCGCCTCGAGCGGCTCCATGACGTACGGCGGCGCACCGCCGACCATCACGGCGGGCTACTCGGGATTCGTCAACAGTGACTCGCCCTCCTCCCTCACGACACCGCCCTCGTGCACTCCCACGGCCACCAGCTCGAGCCCGGTCTCGGGCTCGCCCTACGTGTCAGCGTGCAGTGGCGCCGTGGACCCCAACTACGCCATCAGCTACGTCGCCGGCTCGGTCACGGTCAATGCGGCGACACTGACGATCACCGCCTCGAGCCCGACGATCACGTACGGCTCCGTCCCCGCCATCACGGCCGGCTACTCGGGCTTCGTCAACGGGGACACGGCGGCGTCGCTCACCACCCGGCCGACCTGCTCGACCACGGCCACCAGCTCGAGCCCGGTCTCGCCTCCGACGTACCCGTCCTCCTGTAGCGGGGCAGTGGACCCGAACTACACCATCGGCTACGGGGGCGGGTCGGTGACGATCGACCAGGCGCCGCTGACCATCACGGCCTCGAGCCAGACAACGACGTACGGGTCCACCCCGACCGCCGTCACGGCCTTGTACTCGGGCTTCGAGAACGGCGAAAGCGCCGCGTCCCTGAGCGCGCCGCCTTCCTGCGCGACGACGGCCACCAGCTCGAGCGCACCCGGGACCTACCCGTCCTCGTGCACGGGCGCCCTGGACTCCGACTACACCATCACCTACGTCAGCGGCACCACGACGGTCAACCCGGCCCCGGTCACCGTCACCGTCAGCGGCAGCCAGGCCAACGGGGGATCGCCGAGCTTCGCCGCCGCGGTCAGCCCGCCGGCGGGCGTCGCGGTCGACACCAGCGGATTGACCTGCAGCGAGGTGACGCCGGCCACGCCCATCAGCGGCACGTTGCCCAACGGCACCTACACGCTGGTGGCGGGATCGTGCCAGGGGGCGGCGCTCTCGGGCGCCAACGCCGCCGACTACACCGTCGTCACCGCCAGCTCGTCGGGTGACTTCACCGTGACGGGCGCGCCGACCCCGCCCCCGCCTCCGCCTCCACCACCGCCGGCGCCCCAGCACGGTTACTGGCTGGTCGGTTCGGACGGAGGCATCTTCACCTTCGGTTCCGCCCTCTTCTACGGCTCGACCGGCAGTCTCAGGCTCCAGCGCCCCGTGGTCGGCATCACGCCGACGAAGGACCGAGGAGGCTACTGGTTGGTCGCGTCGGACGGCGGGACCTTCGCCTTCGGGGACGCCGGCTTCTACGGCTCCATCCCCGGGCTCGGGCTGCACCCGGCCGGATCGGGTCTGCCCAACAGCCTCAACGCGCCCATCGTCGGGATGGTCCCCGCCGCCGACGGCCAGGGCTACTTCGTGGTGGCGTCGGACGGAGGAGTCTTCGCGTTCGGACCGGGTGCGAGCTTCGCCGGGTCCTGCCCCGGCATCGGGGGCTGCTCGGGACCGGCCGTGTCGGTGATCCCCGACTCGACCGGGAACGGGTACTGGCTCTTCACCAGCACCGGGAACGTCTACAGCTTCGGTGATGCTCCGACCCTCGGCAGGCCCCGGCGCCGTGGGCTCGCCCGTCACCTCGGCCGTGCGCACGCCGGACGGAAAGGGCTACTGGGTCCTCGTCGCCAACGGCACGCTGTACGCCTACGGCGACGCCGTCAACGAAGGCAGTCCCGGGGGCCAGTTCGGCGGTCTCGATCCGGCGTCCGCGGTCTTCACCACTTCCGACGGTGCCGGCTATTGGATCGTCAGCGCCGCCGGTGCGGTCGATCCCTACGGCGACGCCCCCAACGACGGGGGGATGGCCGGTACACGGCTCAACGGCGCCATCATCGCGGCCAGCGGCTTCTGAACCCTCTCCCAGCGATCGCCCCCGGGGCAGATCGGGCACTGACTCTCGGTCGGCGCCGCCCGGGTCACCGCGGCGGGGTCAGGAAGCGCCCGTAGGAGCGAGTGACGCCACACAACCCTGCAGCGCCGCCACACCCGCAGGGTTGGCATTCTGTGGGCTCGCCGTCGATGACCCCGCCGGGACGGTGGTCGAGGTGGTCGTCGTCGACGGGACCGTCGTCGTGGTGGTGCTCGGGGGAAGCGTGGTCGACGGCACCGTGGTCGTCGGCACCACGATCAACGGGATCGTGGTGCCCGTGGTCCCGGGGACCGTCGTCGTGGTGGTCGTCGACGGGACGGTCGTGGGGGCCGTCGGGGCCGTGGGCGGAGTCGTGCTGATGCCGGCGGGGACGGTGGTCGTGGTCGACGGCACCGTGGTGGTCGTGGTCGTCGACCCGGTCGGCGCCGCCCCGGTGGGCGTGGGCGCCGTGATGGCCACCGTGGTGCAGGCCCCGGCCGTCTGCAGTGTCGCCACGTCAGCCACCATCTTGGTCAGTGAACGGCGCTCGGCGTCATTGTCGGATGCCAACGTGAACGCGGCCTGGGACACCGCCCGGGCGGCGTCGTCACGGCGCGCGAGCGAAGTCTTGACGGCCGCAGTGGCGTCCTTCTCGCTCGCGAGCAAGTCGGCCGCCGTGATGCTCAGGTACTGCTGAGCGACGACGCCGTCCGCATCCTGCGGGCTGTGCGGGTTCACCCCGTCGCCGAGATTCGAGAGAGAGGCGCTCGAGTACAGGCCGCTGCTCACGTACTCGTCGACTGCAAACCGTCGGAGGGCGCGGGACGCGGCGTCCGATCGGGTCTGCGCCGCCGACACCTGGGATTCCACCGCCGCCAATTGCTGGGTCCGCGACGTCATCACACCCTGGTCGGCGACCACGGCGGCGACGGCGCGCTGGTAGTCGTGCAGGTCCGCCGTCACGTTCCCGTAGACGTCGAGCGCCGACGAATGGGACAGCACGCCGGGGAGGCCGCCGGCGACACCGAGCACCGCGTTCGCGTAGCACGGCACTCCGTCCGCGGACGGCGCGCACCACGCGCTCTGGTCGACCACGGCCAGGAACGCTCCCGGCGGTGCGACGGTCCCGGCCCGCAGCGCGGACGTGATGGGCCACATGTTCGGCTGGAACAAGGTGGTCACGGTCGCCGTGCAACCGGCCTGCCAGGTGGCAAAGGCGGGGAACCCGTTCGCCGACACCACTCCGGGGATCGGAGCCCCACTGGCGTCGGTCATCCGCCGCGTGTTGAAGGGGTTGTACGCCGCCGTGTTGTTGGTCGATCCGCCCTCGGCGGCCTGCCATTCATCGAGATCGGTGACGTTCTGAGCCGTCGCCGGTGCGGTGACGCCCTGGAGCACGCAGAGCTCCCAGCCTGGCGGCAGGGGAGTGTCGCCGACCGTCTGGGCTGCTGCGTCCCCGCCGGCTGTCCACGAGAGCGCGCACCCGGACAGGGCCGCCGTCGCCAGGGCCAGGGTGAGTCCAACGATTCGGGCGGTGCGTGTCATCAGGGTTCGGGTAGGGATCGGTGTCTCCGGCAGGCAACAGTCGTCGAGTTCGGGATTGCCGGGAGAGACGGCACCGCCCTGGCCCCACATAAGACTGGCACGTTCCGAAACCTCGCTCTGACGGACGTATCGGCGCATCGGGCCGGCCGGGTGAGCCTGTTGTGCGAAATGTGAGAGTTCGAGGTGGGCGAGGGCTTTTCAGGCTTGCGCCGCCCGGGAGGCGTCCCGGGGTGACGGAGCGGGCTGGTGCCGGACGGACCGCCCTGCGCCGCGGTCCGGCTGGGTGACGGCCGCCCGGGAGGCTCTCGCCGACTATCCGTTGTGAGCCAGGAAGACGGACTGGAGCGACGGGCTGGCGGCGAGCGGCTGGTCACCGTTCTGCGTGCCCCAGGAATAGGCATAGTCAAAGACGGGGGTTGGAACCAGCGACTCCCACGTCGCCAGGATTGCGGACTCTTGGGCGGCGGTCGGGAGTTGGTAGGAGCCCCCTCCGTCGTCGACCCAGGCGCCGCCGCCGAACGCCTGGTACACGGGCACGATGTCGGCCAGCGGGATGCCGGCCGCCTCCGCCGCGGTCACCGCGAGGCCCAACCAGGAGTACGCGCAGGGAGCGGAGGCAGGGTTCTCCGAGCGGCACGGATACGGATCGAGCCCGTACAGGTCGATGTCGCTGTTGGCCGGGTTGTAACCGCCCTGATAAGTCGGGTGGTTGGAGCTCGACAAGTCCAATTCGATGATGAAGGTGTAGGTCCCGGGATCGTTCGCATGAATCCAATCCGACTCCGCCTTCAGGTTCGCCGCGCTGCAGGAGGATGGGTTGGGTTCGTCCATGAGGTAGAAGCCGAAGACCTTGGGATCGCCGACGAAGCTCTGGACGGTCGACTGGAACGACGGGGTCGCACCATCGCACGATCCGATCCACACGAGCCCTTTGACGCCCGCAGGGAGCGCCGCCACGAGATCGTTCGAGGACACGTCGGCAACGTTGAACCCGTCGGCGCCGGGCACATAGGTCGACCCTGAGAGGTTCCCGTTCGCGGTGAAGTGCTCGGACGTGTGCGGACCACTCGGCGCCGGCGCAGGTGCGGGAGGAGCGGGAGGCGCGGTCGTCGCCGTCCTCGGGGCCAGCGTGCTCTTGGTGGGGGGCAGCGTGGTCGTCGTGGGGGCAACGGTGGTCGTCGTGGGGGCCAGGGTCGTTGTGGTCGGGGGACGAGAGGTCGTGGTGGAGGCTCTCGGGGCGGCGGTCACCGCTCGCTTGGGGGCCACGGAGTTCCCGTCATGGAACGCCAAGGCGTAGGCACCGAGCAGCACGATGGCGGCAAGCAGTGCGCCGCCGACCCATTTCACGGACGCGGGGACGCCAGCCATGACACCGCTTCCTCCCTGGTCGTCCATCTCTGGATCCATCCGTGATTCCCCCCGGGCTCCGCCGATGTCCTAGCAACTTTCTCATCTGGCAACCAGCGTCTGGTTGATGGCAGGCGGTGGCGTGGTCGCCGCCGTGCAGGCCGATCTCGCCGTCGTTCGAGCGACGCGGCCCCGTTAATTGCGTCGAAGCGAGCCGTGACCAGCGGTGATGACCCGGTCGGTTTGGTAGACCCTCGTGGTCGCCTGATCTGCGAGGGCACGCGCCGACACGGTGCCCGGAGCGGGACTCGAACTCCCGTCGTAGTAGTGACGGCGAGTGATGAGGAATCCGGCTCAGTCCGCCTGACCAGCATGTCCGCATTCCGGGGGAGGGGAGTCGGGTTGTCCTGTCCGGGTCGGTTATGGGGCGTTTGTGACCACTCTTGTGACCAACTAGCCGGTAGCGGGTCAGTTTGAGCCGGGGGGTAATCCGGCGGGGCGGAAATCTGATGGCGCGTCACTCAGGTGCCGGGCCGCGGCTTTGCGCCTAAAGCCCTGGCTGCACCGCAAGTCTGACTCCTGCATCAAAAACCCTGCATTCGTAGGCTCTGAAAATGCAGAACGCCGTCACCTTGGTCGTCGGCATTGTCGCGGGTCTCGCCCTGATCGCGTTGGGTGTGCGCTGGGCGGAAGATCGGCAATCCAAAAAGGCGCCCCGCCCAACGCCAGCCGAGCCGAAAAACTGGTTTCGTCACCTTCAATCGAAAACCCCAGCGCTGGTTGGTGAAGTGGGTACTTACCTCATTGCCGGTGGGATTGGTGCACTCTTGGCCTGGTATGGGGCGGTCAGTGCCAGCTTTCAGCCCCACAAACTTCACTACGTCGCCGCCGCATCAGTAATAGCGGTAGGGGCGGTCGTAGTCGGTGTCATTCTGCGGGTCGTCGGGGGTAAGGACAACGCCCTCATCCGGGAACTTCGGGCAGAAATCGAACGCCTTTGGGCGGCCCTTGCACCCAAGGGTGCCGCGTCGTGGTCCACGGTTCCCGGCGTCGCCGCATCGGTCGGCGCTACCGGCGCTACTGGACCCATTCCGCTACCGGGGCCGCAGAGTTCCACTGGACCACAGGGACCCGCCGTAAGCAGTGAGAACCGCTACATAAGTGGTGGCATCGTCGGTGGCATTATTCGTCCGCTCGGTTCCGCAGGACCCACTGGGCCACAAGGGGGAGTTAGTCATCCGACCGGCCCCCCGCGTTCCATCGAGACAACAGGGCCGTCCTCGGATCAGCCGATCGACGCTCAGGAAGTCAAAGCTCGTGAATGCTCGCGATCCGCACGCACAAGTTGTAGGCGATCACTTTGCACAGAACCTCGGGAGGTCGAGCGGGATCGGGGGACCGGGGAAAACGATGGGAGAAATAGTCAAGACCTGTGGATGAGAATCTGACGGACTACGCGGCGACCTCTTCGTTCAGCTCTTCTGATCGCTCGACCATCACCCCCTTCTCGAACGTCGCGCCGGCACGAACCAGCGCAACGAGGTGCGGTGCGTTGAGGGCTCGCCAGCGGGACTGGGCCGACTCGATCAGCTTGTAGGCCATGGCCAGTCCGGCCGCCCGTGAGCCCGGTCCCTTGGTCACCTTGGTGCGAAGGCGCACCGTGGCGAAGGTGGACTCGATCGGGTTGGTGGTTTTCAGATGCACCCAGTGCTCGGCGGGGAAGGCGTAGAAGGCCAGCAACTCCTCGCGGTCCTTTTCGACCTTCTCGGTGGCCTTGGGCCACTTGGCCTCGTAGTCCTTCACGAACGCGTCGAGCGCCTTCTCGGCGTGGTCCCGGTCCTCGGCGTCACGGACATCGCAGAGCGCGGCCCGGGCGGCCGGCTGGGCCGATTTGGGCAGGGCGTTCATGACGTTGGCCATCTTGTGCACCCAGCAGCGCTGGTGCGCCGTCTCGGGGAAGACCTCGGTGAGCGCACCCCAGAAGCCGAGGGCCCCGTCGCCGACGGCGAGGACCGGGGCGCGCATGCCCCGGCGTTTGAGCCCACGCAGCACGTCGGCCCACGACTCGGTCGACTCGCGGTGCCCGTCGGTGATCGAGACCAGCTCTTTGGTCCCGTCGGCGCGCACACCCACGATGACCAGGGCACACAGGCGGGCCTCCTCGAGGCGGACGTTGAAGTGGATGCCGTCAACGAAGAGGTAGACGTAGTCGACGTCTTTGAGGGACCGGTGCGCGAACTGGTCGCGCTCGCGCTGCCAGTCGGTCGTCAGCCGGGTGATCACCGAGGCCGAGAGCCCGGCGGCGGAGCCGAAGAACTCCTCGAGGGCGGGGACGAAGTCGCCCGAGCTCATCCCGTGGAGATACATGAGCGGGAGCACCTCGGCCACCTTGGGGGACTTGCGGGCCCACGGCGGCAGGATCGAGGAGCGGAAGCGGCATGCGTTCCCCGGTCTCGTCGTCGACCCGGCGGTCGTCGACCCGCGGGGCCCGGACCTCGATCGGTCCTGCCCCGGTGACCAGCGAGCGGGGCTCGGCGTGCCCGTTGCGCACGACCAGGCGATGCCCGTGTTCGTCGACCTCGTGGGTCAGGCTCGAGATGTAGCCGTCGACCTCGGCCTCGAGGGCGGCGGCCAGCATCCGCCTCGCACCCTCGGCCACGAGCTCGTCCAGCCCGCTCGACAGCTCCGCGCTCGCGGCCTCCTCAACATGTACTCTCAACATCGGCGTTCCTTCCTGCCAGCGTCTCACCGCCGGCGAACTTGTTTTGGTCAAACAGGAAGGTACGCCGCGCCTCCGTTCAGGTGGTGCATCCACAGGTTTCGGTTATAACTCAAACGATGGGTCGGCGTGAGTCAGGGCGCCACTGGGCGCCGCGCCCGCCATCCTCAGAGCGGCTCACGAGTTGCTGCCAGCGGTGAACCGTTGCTGTTAAAGGCCCTACGGTGTGAAACCGACAGCGACAAGGGACTGCTCGCCTTTAGCAGCGGGCTGTGCACGTGTGAGCGGCTGTGAACTACGAGCAACATTGGCGTGGAGCGCTGCCATCTGTAGCTTTTAACGCCGCGAAGAAAGAGCGAATGGCGTGGTCGCAGAGGAGACTCGTCTTGATCGCGATGGAAGCGATCGAACGTCAGACCTCCGCTCTCGAAGAAGTTGCTGATGACGATTCTGACGTAGAGGGAACGCAGGGATGAGGCCGCGGATCGCCCGTGAGTGGCCCCTGATTTGCCGTAGAGCCGTCGAAGAACACGGCGTGGCGGCAGCGTCCCAGCATCACAACGTGCATCCCTGACCAATGACACTGACGACTGGATCGTGCCAGTGCCGTGGGATTCCACACGGTGGGCCAGTGGCGTCGGGACGGTTGATGTCCGGCAAGAGTGCGCCAGGGCCGGAAATGACTTCCGACCCTGTGCTGCAGGGGTTGCGTGCATCACGATGCAAGCAGGGCTTCGGTCAAGATGACCGTCGTTTCGCTCACGCCCATTCAACAAAGAGCCAGGTGTCGTGTGGGGACATTCAAAGGCGGCTCAAAGGAAACGAACTCGCATGACAACTGTGGAGCCAACTCCGACCACTTCGGGTCGTCATGTGTCCAGCGGGGCGGCTGTGTCAGCCGGGGCGGCTGTGTCAGCCGGGGCGACAACATACAACCAGCTTCATTCCGTTCGCTATAAGACCCAGGCTGGCCTGGACTCTTCGCAGGGGAGAATCAGACCAAGGCCATACAACGAGCATTAGTGGAACTGAACGGAAGCGGATTGAAGGTCGTGGCTGCAGTCACGGACCGGTGGTCGTTCTGGAAGAGATTGGGGTGCGTGTTGCTGGTCGTTGTCAAGACCAACCCCAAAAGCGGCCCCCCCCCCCCCCCCCCCCCCCCCCCCCCCCCCCCCCCCCCCCCCCCCCCCCCCCCCCCCCCCCCCCCCCCCCCCCCCCCCCCCCCCCCCCCCCCCCCCCCCCCCCCCCCCCCCCCCCCCCCCCCCCCCCCCCCCCCCCCGCCCCGCCCCGCCCCGCCGCGCCGCGCCGCGCCGCGCTCACCAATTACGCCAAGAACATCCACGTTGTAATTCGGATCGAGAAGTTGATGTATCGCAGGAGTCGCAAGGACCGTGATCGAATCCCCGTCAAACACCACGCTGGGCTTCCTCGCTCCCGGGCCGGCAGCAGAAAGGAAGATCGCAAGTGCGAGCAACCATCTCACAGAGTGCGCAGCGCTATCCGGAGTGACCCCATGCCGACCCCGCCCCCGTACGATGCTCCTATGGGTTGTCAAGCCCTAATTTCTCGTGAGGTAGGAGGCTGAACACCTCTCGGGCGACATAGCGCTTCAGACATCGCACCGCCTCTTTCTTGGTGAGCCCTTCTTTCGTCCGTCGATCGATGTACTCGGTGGTGCGCGGGTCATAGACCATGCGGGTTATCACGATGTGCCACAGAGCCGAGTTGGCCTGGCGATCACCGCTGCGGTTGAGCCGGTGTCGCTCCTGCTTGCCGCTGCTGGCTTCGATCGGTGAGGCACCGCAGAGATGAGCGAAGGCCGCTTCGTCGCGCAGGCGCTCGGGATTGTCGCCGGCGGTGACGAACAGTGCCGAGGCGGCGTCGGTGCCCGACGCCGAGAGCGCCGACGAGTCGCGGGGCGGTCTCTATGACCAAGGGCTTGAGGATGGCGTCGATCTCGGAGATCTCCTCTTCGAGGGTGATGGCCCGCCGGGCCAACATCCGAAGACTGAACTTGGTGAGCGAGACGATGTCGCGCTTGGCCCCGGGTCGATAGGCCGAGGCCCGCTCGAGGAGATGGAAGACGTTGAGGCCCCGGAGCTCGGTGCGGATGGACTCGGGCGCGGTCGAGATCAGGCTGCGCATCTGGTTGAGTGCCTGGGTCCGGCCCTTGCGCGCCGAGAACCTCGCGACGCGCAAAACCCGCATGGATTCGACGTTTCCGTCCCTCGTCTTGGCTTCACCGCAGGCGTCGCCCGAGAGGGCGGCACGGGCGGCCGAGATGGCGTCTTGGGGGTCGGACTTGCCCTTGCGCCGGCGGCGCTGGCGGTTGGGACGATCGACTTCGACGACGCGGACCCGCTCGGCCTGGAGGTGGCGGGTCAGCCCGGCCCCATAGGAACCGGTCCCTTCGACCCCGACCAGCTCGACGGGGCCGAAGTCGCTCAGCCACCCCAGCAACTTCTTGTAGCCGCTCTCGGTGGTGGCGAAGCTCTCGACACCGAGGAGGGCTCCTCGTTCGTCCAAAGCCGCAGCTACATGGACGTCGAGGTGCGTATCGACCCCGCCGGTGATGCTCCGTGCCAAATTGGTCACTGTCATCCCTTCGTTGGATTGGGTTGGGGTGACACCGCACCTGCGGGACGACGGACAAGACAGCGACGGGCCTGTTTCAGGCAGGCTCCTATTAGGTCACTCCGTCCGACCGGTGGGTGTCGAGTGGGTGACCGGGCCAGGCCGACGGATCGTACGAAGGACAGTCCGAAAGGACGTCAGCCGGTTAGTTGGAGTCAGACCTGGCCTGGGCACCCACCCACACGCTGACCAATCCATTCACCGAAGTGGTGGATCATCCAGCGGCCACTTCAATCCTCGCTGCCGGTCCGGGGTGCGCCTCTGCGGTAGGACGGAGACTACTCTCGGAAGCGGAGACCTCGACTGATCAGACGACACATTGAGGAGCATCAGATGGCAAGGGTATTGATGGTTGTGCAGCATCCCGTGAAGGACTTTGACGCTTGGCGGATCGAATATGACAAGGCGCAACCGATACGTGACAAGCACGGGGTCACCGACGCCACCGTCTTTCGGAATGCCGATGATCCGAACGAGATTACGGGGCTGCACTGGTTCTCTTCGGTCGATGAAGCTCACGCCTTCGCCGACGATCCCGATCTGAAAGACGCCATGGCTAGAGCGGGCGTGAGCGGACCACCCCGCATCGAAATCAGCGTCGAGGTGTAATACCGACCGGCGCTTGATCGAACTGTCGAAGGAGATCTGTCGAAATCAGCCGTTTGAGGCAGAGGTTCACCCGTAGGCCCCTGCCCACAAACGGCTGTGTCCTCAAGCACCATAGGGGCAGTGGGTCGTCGAACGAGGACCGATTGGGTCGGCAGAGCCGCTTCTCCCGTGACGGGAGGGAGTGCGGCAGCTCATTTCGATTTGTTCAGGCGGTGACGGAGCTGCCAGATGCGTAGTGACGCCACGATCCCAGCCAGCAGTACGCCACCGACCACTGCAAGGAGGAGAGCAACGCCGAGCGGCATGTGCACACTCCCGGTGAAGAAGGTCACCTTCACCGACTGGCTGTTCTGGATGATGAAGACCAGCAGGAACACCAGCACCACGACGCCGACGATCACGCCTACCCAGACTCCGGAGATTCGGGTGCGTCCTGTTGGACTTCCCGGAGCAGGTGTCGTAAGATCGGGCTCATTCGGCACTTCGGCAGGCTGGGGGGTGGATGCACCGTCCGACGCTGGAGACTCCTCACTCATGACGTCACTATCTCGTTCGGGACTGAATCAAGAGTCTCGATGCGCAGCGTCCTTGGCGCTGTCGATCGCTTCTCCGACCTTGTGCTCCACCTTCTCGACTGCCTCTTCGAGCTTGTCCTTAGTGTGGCCAACCTTCTCCTTGGCCTCGCCAGCTTGGCGATCTGTCTTGCCTTCGGCTTCAAGGTCCTTGTTGTCCAGTCATGGTGGTTCACCCTTCTTCATTGGAGGTGTCGCATCGCCAACGTCCGCTGACGACTCCCACGTCCCACTGTGCCGTCGTAGCACTGACCTCGCTAGAGGAGTTGGTCCCTGCCAGCCTCTCGTTCAGCCATCTCAGGGGGATACCCTCCGGTCGAGATAATGGGCGCCCCCTCGGAATCGCAGGTAAGAAGTGCTGTGGGGGCGATACTCCGGGATCGGATGGCGGCCGTGGGAGACGCTCGTGACGGGCCCTGCCCCCGAACACGGGACAGGATCAGTTGCTTGCTCCCGCACATCGGCGGGCATAAAGATGTCTGGAAGCGTGTCCAGCGACCCCGGACGCCGTATCCGATAACCCGACTCGACGACCTGAGCGATCTCGTAACCACCTGCCCACTGCCCCTGCTCATATCTAGTGCGGACTTCGACACTCGACGCCACCTTGTGTTGTGGCGATGTTGGTGCGACTACATCCGTGACAGCAAATCCTCCCCGTCCATCCGAGGTGCACGTGGATTCGATAGCGGGCGCGAACCGCACGAAGATGTCGCGGCTCCCATCGTCTGGTGTGAGCAGACCGAACTCTCTTGTGGGACTCGTCCACTGCATTGTGCCTTGGACGATGACACGGCCTCCTTCGATAGGTACTGAGAAGAAGGCGTCGAGCCTGCACGGGACGACAGCAGATGGGTCGCCCAACTTGAACAAGGCGTCACTCCCAAGGGGGGACAGTGCTCACATTACTACCAAGCGGGCCGTCTGTGATCCCCACGCAATCGGGCCGAACATGGCGGGTGCTCTGAAGCTGTCGGGCCCCGATCGGAGTGCCCCATAACGCCGGGATGTGGGCACTGATCGCCACCGCTTCTGGGATCCGTCAACCGATAGTTTGCATCGACGTACGGATGGATTGACCGAATAGCCCCTACATCTTGCTAGGTGTATTTGTTGGACTTCTTCGGGTGGAATCGCGAGATGTAAAGACCGAAGGTGATCAACCAAATCGTCACCGGGTACGCAGCGATCCGCTCCATCATTCCGCGACCGATGCCGAAGAACTTGTGCGAAGCGAAACACAACAGTGCGGTCAGCGCCAGGCTGCTAAAGATCAGCATGGAGCGCCGCATGGACTCCGGCAGGGTGAGTACACCCCCAAGCACGAGGATCGCGACGTTGCCGATCGCGATGGCGAGAAAAGCTCCAATGATGTGCATCGTCCGATTCTCGTTCTCGGGAAAGAATCCGACGAGGATCGAACCGAGGCCTGCCAATGCCATCAACCCGAATCCGAACATCGCGGCGCGCCGCTCGCGAGGGTTTCTCTGGGTGAACTCGTGGTAGAGCAGAGCCGAGCCGATCACCATGATCAAGCCGAGCAAGAGGAAGCCGGCGTAGTCCATCAGCCACCAACGAGGTGAGCACATCCCCGGAGAGCCATAGCCGCCGCAGCTGGTTTCGCCCAGATCGCTGATCGAGTTCGAGACCAAGCTGTGACTGGGGATGAACACCCAAGCCACGATGATCTGAACCACGAAGTAGAGCGCCGCGGCCGTGAAGATCACAGGCCCAAAGGACGGATGGGCGTCGTGTCTTCCTTCGATCCATCTGACGATTCGATAGTTACTTTGGTATGGAATGTTCACAGGACTGACTGGGTCTTGGTTCTCCACCCACCCTCCTCGCCACTGGTCTCAGGTGGGACTCTCTTTAGCGCACTCGTCGGGACAACATCAGCCCAGGACATCGCAGTGCCAAAGAGGGCGGGATACCTCGCGGTCCGTGCCCTTGAGGCCTTGCCCTATCTCCAGACCAGGCTGACCCCGTGCAGCTCGCCGGGTAGGTGGGACGCCCAGATTCCTCCTCGCCGGTGCGTGAGCCGCCAAACTGGTGGGATGCTCGGAGTGCTGCTTGACGTTGGCGGGGTGTTCCTCGTGCCAAGTCGAGAGCGATTGGTCGAAGCACTAGGTGAACTGATCGGCGGTGTGTCGGACGCCCAGTACGATCGGGCGCATTTCGAGGGTATTCATGCCCTCGATGTGGCCAACGTGCCAGGCAATGAGGATCGGCGCATCTACCTCAGCGCCTATCTCTCATCGATGGAGATTCCCGAGGATCAACTTGAAGGCGCAGTTGACACCCTGATCCCTGTGTGGAGCGGTCCGTCACTCGACTTGTGGCGGCGTGTCCTGAGCAGGTCGATCGCTGGATTGTGGACCCTCCACCGAGCGAATCTCAGATTGGGAATAGTGAGTAACTCTGACGGTCACGTCGAAGAGGAGATGGTTCGAAACGAGATCTGCCAGGTAGGGCCGGGACCAGGCGTACCTGTCCAAGCGATCATTGATTCTGGCGTCGTTGGTATCGCAAAACCGGATCCAACCATTTTCGATTTTGCGCTTCCTTCCCTTGAACTGGACCCTTCCGAAGTGATCTACGTGGGTGACAGTGTGAAGTACGACGTTCGCTCAGCCGAAGCCGCCGGAATGACACCCTTGCACAATGATCCCTTCGGGCTTTGTGAGGATACGGATGATGGCCATGTCGCACACCTTGGTGAGGTGCTCAACAAGGTGTGAGTTGTCTCAGGAACGCGACCGAACCGTCGTATGAAACTGTCCCCTACCGCCGGGACGGTGGGGCAGTTTCGGCACGGTGGATCGCTGAGTCATTGGGGTTTGAGCGCCCTCACAGCCAGCACGCTAGGAATCGGCTCCCCGCCTTCGGTGAAGCTGTCGAGCACAAATCGAGCCTCAACGAACGAGCGGAGCAGATTGGGCAAGGGCATGTGCGTTGCTCCAACCTTGTCCCTTAGGCCCCGGTCCGTCCATGATGCCGTCGTCCAGTGACTATCGAGATAGCCGGGACGGACGATGATGGCTTCCGGATCTGTGCGATCGGCGAAACCACCGCAGAAACATGGGTGAACCCCGATGTGGACAAAGCAGCCGCCAGGTGCGAGGACTCGCCAGGCCTCTCGGATGACGGCCGCATAGTCGGACACATCAGTGTGAATCATGACGGCCACCACGCACACGAACGCGGCGTCCCCGAACGGGAGACACTCGCCATCGGCCTGCGCGATTGGAAGCCGGGTGCCAGCGTGTCGCAGCATCCCGGCCGAGAGGTCGATGCCGAGGGGCGACCAGCCCAGCCGACGAATCCGTGCAGCGTGTGTCCCAGTGCCACAGCCGATTTCAAGACAGACGCCGACGCCTTGTCCGAGCATTTCGCATAGACATCCATCGACACCGATGGGATCGCTCATTGGTAGGCCGTCATCGGACCGGTCGCTCAGAAACTCGTTCTCGTACCAGTCCGCGATCGCGTCATATGACGCAGGCATATCCATTCCTCTAGCTGCTTCAGTCTTGGGGGACCTCGAACCGAGGCTAATCGCGTCACCAGTCGGCTGCCCCGATGCGCAGGAGGTGGTATCCCCGTTCGACGGGACAGGGTGCCACTGTGCGGCTGCACCATGGGGACACCCTTCGCCGGGTATGAGTGCTGCTTACCAAGTACAATCTGGGAGCTGAAGCGATCCTCTGCTTCGGAAGAAGGAGGTTGCGAAAGTAGTGGGACCGGACCTGCTAATCGCATTGCTCGTTCTTTTCCTAGGTATTGGTGTGCCTCTGTGGGCGGTCATTGACGCAGCCAATCGACCCGCGGTTGCGTTTTACGCGGCAGGTTCTAATAAAACAGCCTGGATTGCGGTGATCGTGGTCGCCTTTCTATTGGGCGTCGGTCTTTTCCTCGGCGGCTTCTATTTGCTCTTCACCCGGCCAAAGGTTCGCCGACAGGTGGGCTCACTCAGCTATAGGTAGCCTTCCTGCCCCGTCCGCCGGGTTGGGGTCTTGCCACGCAGTCACACGGGACGGACCCACTTTGCCCGCCACTGGCATCCGTCTTGCTCGAAGTCGTCCAACCACTCGAACTCAACCGAGCTACCCGGTACCAAATCTCGATAGCCATCGATGCCTGTGATGTTCGAGAAGTGAACGAAACCGACACCCGGTCGGTCGGGAGCCGTGATTGCGCCCCACCCCTCCTCGTCGTGCCAGAAAGCGACGGTCGCAAGCGCCATGAGAAGGATCGTATTGCTCACCTGCCAGGTGCCCCACTTCACCGCCGGGACCGGGTGCCACCCAGACACATGTGGCTTGAGCATTGGGTGCGCCAAGATATAAATATGCCTTCGACCGAAACTCGGCCGCTTCTTGTCTTGGTATCGGGTGCGCCCGGCTCAGGGAAGACCACCTTGGCCAATCAACTCGCAAGAGAATTGAATTTGCCTCACTTGAATCGTGATGAAATCTGGGAGGGATTGCGATTCACTGTCAAGCGTGGCGCACCGGAGCCTATCGGGCGTCGAGGTGTCTTAGCAGAGTACGGAGCGCTAGAGCATTTGCTCGCTGTCGGAGTCAGCCTGGTGGCAGACGGAACGCTGTATCGAGGGGAATTTGAGAGCGACGTTCGTCGTCTTCGTGATCTCGCCGAGGTGATCAATGTCCATTGCCGAGCGGCTAATGCTTCAGAGCGCTACCGGGACAGACAGCTAGCGGAGGAACTCCCTCAGCAGCTGTTCGATCAACAGATGAAACGGCTTGCCCAGATTCAAGACTTAGTGTGTGAACCGCTCGATCTTGGGTGCGAATTCGTAGAGGTGAATACCGAAGATGGTCTCAAACCTTCACTTGCTGAGATCATCGACACTCTTACTCGATCGGCCCACCCCAGGAGTGGTGCCATGAGGTGACCGAGTGTGCCCTATCGCCGACTGAGGGGCACGGTTCCATCAGCGTTTACTCTCGGTCCGTGCTGAGGCTTCGAGGGGACGGGGTCCTGCTTCGAGACTTCCTCCCGATGGTGGACGGGTCGGCATGAGCACGCGGATTTAGACCTCCTTGTGACCAATCTGTGACCATTGACCGATTCTCGGCAGCGCTCACTTGCCGTTACCTGCGAAAACGCAGTGCCCGGAGCGGGACTCGAACCCGCACGCCCTTTCGGACAGCGGCTTTTGAGGCCGCCGCGTCTGCCGTTCCGCCATCCGGGCGGGAACGCTCGATCGTACAAGCTGCGATCTACGGTGAAGGGGTGGGAGCCCCCGCACCATGAAGCTCGCCGGCGTCGAGCTGGTCCGGGTCGAGATCCCCTTCCGCACCGAGATCGGCACCGCCGGCGGCGTGCACCGCATGCGCCCGCTGCTCTTCGTGCACGTGGTGGGCGACGAGGGCGAGGGGTGGGGCGAGTGCGCCGCGCTGGCCCGGGGCACCTCCGTCGATCCCCCGCTCGACGAGGTGGAGCAGGCGGCCGCGGTGCGCGGGGTGGCCCGCCTGTGCGGCGCCTCCCGGGCCCGGGGCGGGCACCTGCCCACCGGGGCCGAGGTGCCCCAGCTCTTCGCCGGCTCCCCGGTGGACCGCATGCTCGCCGCCACCTTCGAGATGGCGGTGTGGGACGCCGAGCTGCGCGCCGAGGGCCGCTCCATGGCCGAGGCGCTCGGCACCGGGCCCGGCTTCGACGCCATGCCGGTGGGCGCCGTCGTCGGCATCCCGGCGGACCGCGAGCTCGACACGCTGCGCCAGGAGGTCGCCGCCACGGTGGCCGCCGGCACGGCCCGCGTCCGCCTCAAGATCGAGCCGGGGTGGGAGCTGGCGCCGGTGCGCGCCGTGCGGGAGGACCATCCCGGCCTCGTGCTCCAGGTCGACGCCAACGGGTCCTTCCGCGGCACCGACGAGGACGTCGAGGTCCTGCGCCACCTGGCCGACTTCGACGTGCTCTGCATCGAGCAACCGCTCCCCCCGGCCGACCTCGTGGCCCATGCCGAGCTGGCGCGCCTCCTGCCGGTCCCCATCTGCCTCGACGAGTCGCTGTCCACGCCGCGCCGTGTCCTCGACGCCGTGCGCAACGGGGCGTGCGCCATGGCCTGCCTGAAGCCCGCCCGCCTCGGCGGCGCGCGCGCCACCTGGGCTGCGCACGCGGCGTGCGCGGCGGCCGGCGTCCCGGTCTTCGTGGGCGGCTTCTTCGAGGCGGGGCTCGGCCGCGCCTCCAACCTGGCCCTGGCCGCCCGCCTCAGCGAGGACGCGACCGGCCTGGTCAGCGACCTGGGCGACCCGGCCGACTACCTCGCCGTGGACCCCTGTGGCTACCCCCCGGTCGTGCGCGGGTGGGTGCGGGTCCCCGGCCTGCCGGGCGTGGGGAACTGGCCCGACGAGACGGCCCTGGGCAGGCTCGATGCGCAGCGTCGCTGGTTCCCCGCCACGTACACTTGACGCTCCATGCATCGAGTCCTGCTGGAACGGCGGATCAGGGACGTCCACGCCCGGCTCGTGCGGGCGCGGGAGGAGCTCGCCGTGCTCGACGAGCAGCTGGCGGTCGTCCAGGAGGAGGCCGACGAGGCCCGCGTGCGCGCCCTGGTCTCGGAGACCCCGCTGGCCACCCACGAGCACAACGAGGCCGTGCGCCACGCCGACGCCATGGGGAACGCGCGCGAGGCGTTGGTGAAGACGGTGGTCGACCTCGAGCGCAGACAGGACGAGCTCCTGGCCCACGTGGCCTCGGGCAAGCAGTGACGACGCGGCGAGGGACCCCGCGGTGACGGACACCGGAGAGGGCGGGACGAGCCCCGCCCGCGTGGTGATCGCCGAGGACGAGGCCATCGTGCGCCTCGACCTCAAGGAGATCCTCGTCTCGGCCGGCTACGACGTGGTCGGGGAGACGGGCCGTGGGGACGAGGCGGTGCAGCTGGTCGCGGAGCACCAGCCCGACCTGGCCATCCTCGACGTGAAGATGCCGGGGATGGACGGCCTGCGCGCCGCCCGTGAGATCACCTCGCGCCATCAGGCCGTGGTGCTCCTCCTGACGGCCTTCAGCCAGCGCGACCTCATCGAGGAGGCCCGGGACTCGGGGGTGTCGGCCTACCTCGTCAAGCCGTTCCAGCCCCGCGAGCTCCTGCCGGCCATCGCCGACGTCCTGGCCAAGGCCCGCCAGGACCGGGCCATCGAGGCCGAGCATCCCGGAGACGGCGCCGAGGACAAGATCGCCACCCGCCGGCTGGTCGACGAGGCGAAGCAGATCCTGATGGACCGGGACGACCTGCCCGAGACGGAGGCGTTCAGCTTCATCCAGCGCACGGCCATGCAGACCCGGGCGCGCATGCGCGACGTCGCCCAACAGGTCGTGGACGGCACACTCACCCCGTAGAGTCGGCCCATGGCGACACGCCAGGAGCGTCCCGGCCCCCTGCTGCTGCTCGATGGCATGTCGCTCGCCTTCCGCGCCTACTTCGCGCTGCCCGACACCCTGGCGACGTCGACCGGCCTCGTCACCAACGCGGTGCACGGCTTCACGTCCATGCTCGTCTACCTGATCCGTGAGCAGAAGCCGTCCGCCCTGGCGGTGGCCTTCGACCACCCGGGCGAGACCTTCCGCGACGAGATGAACGCGGACTACAAGGCGGGCCGGGCCGAGACCCCGCACCTGCTGCCGCCGCAGTTCGACATGATCCGTGACGTCATGGGCGCCCTGGCCATCCCCGTCGTCGAGGCCGAGGGCTTCGAGGCGGACGACGTCATCGCGACCCTGGCCACCGAGGCCGCCGAACGGGGCTGCGAGGTCGTGATCGTGACCGGCGACCGCGACAGCTTCCAGCTCGTCCGCGACCCCTACGTCCGGGTGCTCTACAACAAGCGGGGCGTGAGCGACTACGCGCTCTACGACGAGGCGGGCATCGTCGCCCGCACGGGCGTGCCCCCGACGCAGTACGTGCTGCTCGCCGCGTTGCGCGGGGACCCCTCGGACAACCTGCCCGGCGTGCCCGGGGTGGGGGAGAAGACCGCCGCCAAGCTCCTCACGACCTACGGCGACCTCGACGGCATCTTCTCGCACCTGGGCGACATGACGCCGAAGCTGCGCGAGAACCTGACCGCCCACGAGGAGCTGGCCCGGGCCAACGCGCGCATCATCCCGCTGGTGCGGGACGTGCCGCTCGAGGTGGACGTGGCGCACATCGACCTGGGTGGCTGGGACCGCGCCACCGCCGAGGCCACCTTCGAGCGCTACGAGATGAAGACGGTCTGGCAGCGCATGGAGGAGCTCCTCGATGCCGGCGCCTTGGGGGACCCTGTGCCGGGCAGCGCCGGCCCGTCGGCGAAGGGGGGCACAACGGGTGTGGCCGCCGCCCCGGCCGGTGCCGGGACCGTGCCGGCGGGACCCGCCGAGCCCGCCCTCGAGCTGCGTGACGTGGCGCTGCCCACGACGGCGGCGGAGGTCACCAAGTCCCTCGACGAGCTGGGCGACGGCGAGCTGGCCCTGGCCGCCCGCTGGAACGGGATGCCCGGGCGCAGCGAGCTGGTGGAGCTGGTCCTGGTGGCCACCGAGGGCGAGGAGGCCGGCCTCGGGGTCATGGTGCCGGGCGACCTCCTCGGTGCGCCGCCGGTGGTCGAGAAGCTCTCCACGGTGCTGGCCCGCCCCGTCCTCGGCCACGACGTCAAGGAGGCCATGCGGTCGCTGCTCCCGCTCGGCATCGACCTCACGGGGCTCCGGATGGACACGGCGGTGGCGGCGTACCTGCTCGACGCCTCGACGGGCGAGTACGAACTGGCGCAGCTGCGCGAGCAGACGGGCCAGCTCACGCTCGACATCGTGGAGCCCGGCACCGACGCCGGCGACATCGCCCGGGAGGCGGCCGGCGAGGCGGCCGACGTGGTCGCCATGGCCAAGGGCTTCCGCCGGCGCCTCGCCTCCGAGGACATGGCCATGCTGCACGACGACATCGAGACGCCGCTGGTGCGGGTGCTGGCGAAGATGGAGGTGGCCGGGATCGGCATCGACCGGGCCGAGCTGCAGGCGATCGCCGACTCTCTCAAGGCGTCGGCGGCCACGCTCCAGGCCGAGGTGGTGGAGTGCGCCGGCCACGAGTTCAACGTGAACTCCACCCCGCAGTTGCGCTCGGTGCTCTACGACGAGCTGGGGCTCACGCCGGGCAAGAAGACGAAGACCGGGTTCTCCACCGACGCCCAGACGCTCGAGAGCCTGCGCGGCGCCCACCCGATCATCGAGGCGCTGCTCTCCTACCGCGAGGTCGAGAAGCTGCGCTCGACCTACGGCGAGAGCCTCCTCGCCGAGGTGCAGGCCGACGGCCGCATCCACGCGTCGTTCGGCCAGACGGTGGCCCGCACCGGGCGCATCTCCTCGGACCGCCCCAACCTGCACAACATCCCGGTGCGGACCGAGCTGGGCAAGCAGTTCCGGCGGGCCTTCGTGCCGGCCGAGGGCAGCACCTTCCTGGTGGCCGACTACGACCAGGTCGAGCTGCGCTGCATCGCGCACCTCTCCGGGGACCCGGGGCTGATCGATGCGCTCACGAGCGGCTCGGACGTGCACCGGACCGTGGCCGCCGCCGTCTACGGGATCAGCCCCGAGGAGGTGACGCACACCCAGCGCGAGTTCTCCAAGATGGTCTCCTACGGCCTCGCCTACGGCATGGAGGCCTACGGCCTGAGCCAGCGCCTGGGCGTCCCCGTGGAGGAGGCGGCCGCCATCATGGAGAGCTACTTCGGGGCCTTCCCACTGGTCAAGCAGTACATGGACCACGCCGTCGCCGACGCCAAGATCCGCGGCGCCACCCGCACCCAGTTCGGCCGGGTGCGGCCCCTGCCCGACCTGCACTCGTCGAACTACCGGCTGCGTCAGGCGGCCGAGCGCCAGGCGATGAACGCCGGGATCCAGGGATTGGCGGCCGACATCTTCAAGCTGGCCCTGGTCCGGCTCGACCGCGACCTCGAGGCGCAGGGGCTGTCGAGCCGCCTCGTGCTCCAGGTGCACGACGAGGTCATCGTCGAGGTGTCGCCGGGGGAGGAGGACGAGGTGCGCCGCCTCACCGAGTCCGCCCTCACCGGGGCGGCGGACCTCCAGGTCCCCCTCACCATCTCGGCGGCGACGGGACCGAGCTGGGCCGCCGCCAAGGGCTGAGGGCGCGGGGCGGGGAGCCAGCGGGCGGGGGAGACCCCCGGTGAGCAGCTGGTACGCTCTAGCCCCTTGCCCGCCGGCACCGGCGGCGGCGCAACCCGTATCCATCGAGAACCGACCCCGGCGCGGTCCTGCGGGCGCAAGTCGCACCCGCCGCAAGGAGCTTCACCATGGCTGACGCACCCTCCACCCCCCTCCTCTCCCCCGAGGCGATGGGCAGCTTCGACGCCGAGGGCAACTACACCCCCCGCACCATCGTCGACGACGACCTGGCGGACGCCGATCTCGAGAAGGCGATGGGCGACTCCATCATCGAGTTCGACGACGGCGACGTGATCGAGGGGACCGTGGTCAAGATCGACCGCGACGAGGTCCTGCTCGACATCGGCTTCAAGTCCGAGGGCGTCATCCCCGCCCGCGAGCTCTCCATCCGCAACGACGCGAATCCCGAGGAGATCGTGTCGCTCGGCGAGCACGTCGAGGCCCTCGTCCTGCAGAAGGAGGACAAGGAGGGGCGGCTGGTCCTCTCCAAGAAGCGGGCCCAGTACGAGCGGGCCTGGACGACGATCGAGGAGAAGAAGAACAACGGCGAGATGGTCTCGGGCCCCGTCATCGAGGTCGTCAAGGGTGGCCTCATCGTCGACATCGGGCTGCGCGGCTTCCTGCCCGCCTCGCTGGTGGAGCTGCGCCGCGTGCGCGAGCTGCAGCCGTACGTGGGCAAGGTGATCGAGGCGAAGATCATCGAGCTCGACCGCAACCGCAACAACGTCGTCCTCTCGCGGCGGGCCTGGCTGGAGGAGGCCCAGAAGGAGCAGCGGGGCGACTTCCTGCAGAACCTCAAGCCGGGGGAGCGCCGCAAGGGCGTGGTCTCCTCGGTCGTCAACTTCGGCGCCTTCGTCGACCTGGGCGGCATGGACGGCCTGGTCCACGTGTCCGAGCTCAGCTGGAAGCACGTCGACCACCCGTCGTCCGTCGTGTCGGTGGGCGACGAGATCGAGGTCGAGGTGCTCGACGTGGACCTCGACAAGGAGCGCATCAGCCTCTCGCTCAAGGCCACGCAGTCGGACCCCTGGCAGGAGTTCGCCGACTCGCACGCCGTCGGCCAGCTCGTCTACGGCCGCATCACCAAGCTCGTCCCCTTCGGCGCCTTCGTGCAGGTGGGCGACGGCATCGAGGGACTGGTCCACATCTCGGAGATGGCCGTGCACCACGTCGACCTGCCCGAGCAGGTCGTGACGCCCGGTGAGGAGCTGTGGGTCAAGATCATCGACATCGACCTGCAGCGGCGGCGCATCTCGCTGTCGATCAAGCAGGCGGCCGAGGGTGGCGAGGTCTCCGAGGAGTATCGAGAGGCCTTCGGCGAGCACGCCTACGACGAAGAGGGCAACTACATCGGCTTCGACTACGCCGAGGGCGAGTTCACCCCCGAGACCGAGGCGCAGGCGGCCTGGGCGGACTTCGCCGAGGAGATCGGGACCCAGGTGCACCAGCCCGAGGCCGAGGAGGGCCAGGCCGCGGAGACCGCCGAGCCGGTCACTGCCGGGCCCGCTCCGGTGGAGGCGGCCGCGGCCGCCCCGGCGGAGGCGGAGTCGGAGGCGACTCCGGCCGCTGCGGCCGACGAGACACCACCCGCAGGCTGACGAGCCCGATTCCTCACGCTCGGGGGGACGCCGCGCGCTCGCCCGCCTCCTTGCGCCTCGTGTCCGGCGCGGTCGCGCTGGGCGCCACGCTGCTGCTGGCGGCCTGCAGCTCCGGCCCCGGGACGGCCTCGACGGCCTCCACGAGCACGAGCGCCGCCTCCACGACGACGTCAAGCGCACCGTCGCCCACCACGACCAGCTCGCCCACCTCGACGACGGTCCCGGGGGTCCCCACTCCGTTCGTGGCGATGCAGACGCCGACCGGCGGCGAGTTCCTTTCGCCCTCGGGGAACATCAGTTGCGAGGTCAATTTCAGCCCGACGAACGAGGGCGCCCTCTGCCTCACCCTCCAGCCGCCGCGTTCGGTGAACATGACGCTCGACGGGAGCTTGACCCTGTGCACGGGCATGCAGTGCCTGAGCAATGCGGGCCTGAACACCCCCACCCTGGCCTACGGGACGGAGACGGGCGTCGGTCCCTTCCGCTGCGTGTCCGCCACGACGGGCGTCACCTGCACGGTGACGAGCGGCAAGGGCTTCGTGATCAACACGGCGGGGATCACCCCGGTCGGCTGATCCTCTCGCGCAGGACCCGGGCGAAGGCATCCGCCGCGTCGGGGGCCTCGACGAAGAAGAGCATGGGGTCGAGCAGCTCGAGCTCGAGCAGCGCCGGCGCGCCGTCCGACCGCTCCACGACGTCGACCCGCGCGTAGGTCGTCGGGCCGAGGCGGTCCTCGGCGGCCGCCAGGGCCCGGCGTCCCACCGCGAGCTGGGCCGTGGTGGCGGTGGTGCCGGTGACCACTTGGTTCTCGATGAGGCTGTCCACGGCCCCGGTGCCCCGGCGGATCATCGGGCCCTTGTGGATGGCGTGACTGAAGCGGCCGCCGAGGAAGACGAGTCCGGCCTCACCGGCGACGTCGACGGCCGGCTGGTAGGGCTGGATCATGGCCGTCCGGCCCGAGCCCACCAGCTCGGCCACGTGCGCTCGGGCCGCATCGTGCTCGCCGGGCTCGTAGCGAGCCGTCCGGTAGCCGCCACCCGACACCGAGGGCTTGACCACGATCTCGCCGGCGGGCAGGGCCAGCGCCGAGGGTTCGAGCGGGCCCCCGGCGGGCTCGGCCCACTGCGTCGGCACCGTCGGGACGCCCGCCGCCTCCAGGTCGCGCAGGTAGCGCTTGTCGAGGTTCCAGTGCAGGGTGGCGGGGGAGTTGACCACCCGCACCCCACCGGCGGCCACGCCGTCCACCCAGTCCAGGAAGGCCGCGGCATGGTGGATGTTGTCCCACGCCCCGTTGGCCACGACCAGGTCGAAGGCGGACCAGTCCACCGCCGGGTCGCTCCAGACCGCGGTGAGGGCGTCGACCCCCACCCGCGCCAGCGCGCCCCGGATGAGCGGCCCTTCCTCCAACAGGTCGGGATACTGCGGCGAGGCGGCGAGGGCGACCCGGGGCCGGGCGCCCGGGGCCCGGGACCCGGTCACTCAGCCCGGGCCGAGCGCGTCGAAGACGAGGTTCGCCAGCGTGTTGATCGTCTCCACGCCGTACCCCTCGCTCGGGTTGCCGTCGGTGAGGAAGGCGAACACGTAGTTCCGCCCGGCGCCCGCGACGTAGCCGATGCTGTTGACCTGTGCGTCGCCCGGGCCCGGCGTGATGAAGCCGGTCTTGATGGCGACGCTCCCCGGGGGCGACCCGGCGGGGACACCCCAGACCTGCGTGGGCTCGACGTTGTGCATGAGCGAGAGCCCGTAGGCGCGGGAGGGGTCGGACAGGATCGGGTTGGGGAAGGCGAAGGTGCGGACGACCTTGACCATGTCGTCGGCGCTCGTGGTCGTGTACGCCCAGCCGAGGTCGGTGGGCGTGATCGGGCCCGAGTAGGGCGTGGTCGACTGCAGCCCGAGGTCGCCGTCGAAGGCCGTCAGGCCGGGGGCGCCGCCGATGATGCCCCACATGGAGGTGGCGGCGTTGTTGTCGCTCACCTCGATCATCGGTGGCATTAGCGCCGCCTGCTGCGCCGGTATGCCGCCCGAGCGCTGGTCGGCGGCCAGCGCGTCCGCCATGACGTCGACCTTCACGATGCTGGCGGTCACCTGGGCCTGGCCTGCGTTCAGGTCCCAGGTGACGCCGGTGTTGGCGTCGTAGACGGCCGCCGAGACTGTGTCGGCCCGCTGGGCCAGGTAGCCACTCACCGCCGGGCCGAAGGGCCACGGCAGGCTGCCGTAGGCCACCCGGTAGCCCGCGCCCGGGGCGGTCCCGGCGGCGGCGATCCCGACCGCCGGCGCCTGCGCGCCGCTGAGCGCCGAGCCGTCGAAGGGCGCGTCGCCGAAGCCGAAGATCCCACCGTCGGACGCCACGAGCCAGTAGCCGCCCCCGTCTCCCGTGGCCGCCATGCCGACGATCGGCTGGTTGAGGGGCTGGCCACCCTCCGAGCCGCGGAAGGCGGCGTCGCCGAAGCTGAAGATCCCACCGTCGCGTGCGACCAGCCAGTAGCCGCCCCCGTCGGGGGTCGCCGCCATGCCGACGATCGGCTGGTTCAGGGGCTCGCCACCCTCCGAGCCGCGGAAGGCGGCGTCGCCGAAGCTGAAGATCCCACCGTCGCGTGCGACCAGCCAGTAGCCGCCCCCGTCGGGGGTCGCCGCCATGCCGACGATCGGCTGGTTCAGGGGCTGGCCACCCTCGGAGCCGTCGAAGGGCGCGTCGAAGGCGAAGACCCCGCCGTCGGACGCCACCAGCCAGTACCCACCGGTGGCCGGGTCCTCGGCCATCCCGACGACGGGCCGGGCCAGCGTCAGGCCACCGGTGGACCCGTGGAAGGCGGCATCCCCGTAGGAGAACACCCCGCCGTCGGAGGCGACCAGCCAGTACCCCCCGCCGTCGGCGGTGCCGGCCAGGGCGACCGGAGGCCGGTTGGGCGCTGCGGCCGAGAGGTCGCCCAGCGAGCCCGCACCGAAGGCCCGGACCGAGTCGGGGAGGACCGGGGTGTCGGCGCCGCTGGGGGCGGCGGGCACGGTGAAGACCAGGGCGCCCGCCGCGCCGAAGAGGGCGGCCAGCGTCACGGCCAGGCGCAGTCCGGATCGGGCGGCGCCTCGTTGCGGGCGGATGCTCAACTCCCGATGGGGAAGTGGCAGGCGACCTGGTGGCCGGGCGCGAGGTCCCGCATCTCGGGGACCTCCTCCGCACAGCGGGCCTCTGCCCGTGGGCAGCGCGTCCGGAAGCGGCACCCCGACGGCGGGTTGATCGGGCTGGGTGGCTCGCCCACCAGGGGCACCGACGCCCGGGGGGCCTCGGGGTCCGGCTCCACCGCCGAGGCCAGCAACGCCGCCGTGTAGTGGTGGGCCGGCGTCTCGTAGAGGATGTCCGACGGTGCGATCTCGCACAGGCGGCCGAGGTACATCACGGCGACGCGGTCACTGACGTTCTTGACCACGGCCAGGTCGTGCGCGATGAACAGGACGGTCAGGTTGTACTCCTGCTTCAGGTCCTCCAGCAGGTTGAGGATCTGGGCCTGCACCGACACGTCCAGGGCGGACACGATCTCGTCGCAGACGAGGAGCTTCGGCTTGAGCACCAGCGCACGGGCGATGCTGATGCGCTGGCACTGCCCACCCGAGAACTCGCGGGGCCGCCGGCCCCCGTTGAGGTAGGGATCGATGCCGACCGTCTCGAGCATCTCGTTGGCGGTCTGCCGGCGCTCCTCCTTGGTCCCGATCTTCCAGATGGTCAGGGGCTCCGCCACGATGTCGCAGACCCGACGCCGCGGGTTCAGCGACGAGATGGGGTCCTGGAAGATCATCTGCACCTGGGTGCGCAGCGTGCGCAGGTCCCCGCGGTTGAGTGCGGTCAGCTCGGTCTCGCCGAAGCGGATCTTGCCCGAGGTGGCCCGCTCCACCTGCACCACGGCCCGCCCGGTGGTGGACTTCCCGCACCCGGACTCCCCCACGAGGCCGAGCGTCTCGCCCTGCCGCATGGAGAAGGTGATGCCCGCCACCGCCTGCACCGTGGTGCTGCCCTTGTGGAAGGAGACGTGGAGGTCCTCGACGGAGAGGAGAGGGTCGGTGGCGACCGCGGCGGCCTCGGTGGCGGTGTCCGTCATACCGTCACCGTCGCGGGCGCCGCCGACGTCGCCGACGTCAGGGGGAACCAGCAGGCATAGCTGTGCCCGGGGGCCGCCTCGACGAGCGGTGGCTTCTCCCGGTGGCACTTGTCCTGGGCGTACGGGCAGCGGGGCGAGAACGAGCAGCCGGCAGGGGGGTGGAGGAGGTCGGGCGGCCTGCCCTCGATTGCGGTCAGGCGCGTATGGCTCGGGTTGGCGATGCGCGGCGTCGACTTGAGGAGCGCCTCGGTGTAGGGCATGGCCATGCTCTTGAACAGGACGTCGGTCGGGGCGCGCTCCACGACGTTGCCCGCGTACATGACGATGATGTCGTCGGTGCGGGTGGCGACGACGCCGAGGTCGTGCGTCACCAGGACCATCGCCATCTCGCGGTCGTGCTGGAGCTGGCCCAGGAGGTCCAGGATCTGCGCCTGCACCGTGACGTCGAGCCCGGTCGTGGGCTCGTCCGCCATCAGGAGGCGGGGGGCACAGGCGAGCGCGATGGCGATCATGACCCGCTGGCGCATGCCGCCGGAGAGCTGGGCCGGGTAGGACTCGTAGCGCTCCACCGGCGACGGGATGCCCACCTGCATCAGGAGGGAGAGCGCCGTCTCCTTGGCCTCGCTCTTGGACAGCTTGAGATGGATCTTGAGCGGCTCGGTGATCTGGTTGCCGATGCGCTGGACCGGGTTGAGCGAGGTCATCGGGTCCTGGAAGACCATCGCGATGTGCGTGCTCCAGAGCTTGCGCAGATCGTCGTTGGGCGCGTTGAGGATCTCGGTGCCGTTGTAGCGGACCGACCCGGTCTGCGTGGTCGATGACTGCGGCAGCAGCCCCATGATGGCCCGCGACAGCACGGTCTTCCCCGAGCCGGACTCGCCCACGATCCCGAGCGTCTTGCCCTGGGCCAGGGTGAGCGACACCCCCTGGACGGCCTGCACCGAGCCCCGGCTGGTGGCGAACGAGACGTGCAGGTCCTCGACCTCGAGGAGGGTGGCGCTCACAGCTTGATCTCGGAGACGTCGAAGTAGGCGCGCAGCTGGTCGGCGACAACGTTGAGGCTGATCAGCAGCAAGAACATGGCACTGGCCGGGAAGATGACGAGCCACGGGTTCGTCTGCCCCTTGGCGCCGGTCAGCAGGCTCGAGCCCTCGTTGAGCATGTTGCCCCAGCTCGGCGTGGGGGGCGGCACCGACAGGCCCAAGAAGGCCAGCGAGCCCTCGAGGACGATGATGGTGGCGACGGCGATCAGGCCGAACGACACGATGGTCGGCATGATGTTGGGCAGGATCTCGCGGGTCAGGATGCGTGTGTCGCTGGCACCGAGCGCCTTGGCGGCCAGGACGAAGTCGCGCGTGGCGTACGACAGGGTGGAGGCGCGCACCACGCGGAAGATCAGGGGCGCGGCGAACAGCCCGATGATCAGGGTGATCTTGAACATGGACTTGCCCCAGAACGAGACGATGGCGATGACGGCGACGATGGCGGGGAAGGCCAGCACCACGTAGGAGCCTGTGTTCAAGAAGGTGTCGACACGCCCGCGCCGATAGGCCGAGATCATGGCGGGGACGCCGCCGAGGACCAGTCCGATGAGGGCGCCGCCGAACCCCACGACGAGCGAGACCCGTGCCCCGTAGACCAGGCGGCTGAAGATGTCACGGTAGAGGTCGTCGGTGCCGAGGATGTGGCCCCACCCCGGTCCACCGTTCTGCACGCTGTTGTAGTTCCCCAGGTTGGGGTTGGGCAGCGGCAAGAGGCTCGCGATGGTGGCCATGACGGCGACCAGGACGATCCATCCGGCGCAGATCCAGAAGAGCGGGCCGAGCCGCTTCTTGGTGGGGTCGGCCGCCTCCTCGGCGGCGATCTCCTCCTTGATGTCGGCGAACGCCTCGTTGGTGGGGTGGGTCAGGCTGACGCTACTCACGGGCAATCCTCGGATCGACGATGGTGAACAGGAAGTCGAAGATGAAGTTGATCAGCACGATGGCGATGGCAACGAACAAGGTGATTCCCTGCACGACCGTGTAGTCGTCCTGGTTGACGCTGGAGATGAGCTGGTAGCCGAGCCCCGGCATCTGCAACAGCAGTTCGACGATGAAGGTGCCGGCGATGAGGCTGCCGATCGTGACACCCGCCGAGGCCAGCAGCGAGATGGATGACGGGCGCAAGGCGTGGCGCCACATGATGCGCCGGTCCGAGAGGCCCTTGGAGCGGGCCATCGTGATGAAGTCCTCCTGCAGCGTCGAGATGAGGTCGTTGCGGAGCAGCCGGAAGTAGACGACGATGCCGCCCAGGGCGAGCACGATGGAGGGCAGCAACATCGTGTGGATGTTCGACCAGAAGTTCTGGGTCAAGGGCACGTACGACGCGGGGCCCGGGAAGATGTGCCAGTGCACCGCGAAGATGAGCACCAGGACGGGTGCGATCACGAACGGCGGCAGGGCGAGCATGGCGAACGTCCCGCTGTTCGACGCCCGGTCGAACAGCTTGTTGGGGCGACGCGCCGAGTGCATCGCCATGGGGAGGGCGATGACGAACGCGATGATCTGGGAGAGGATGATGAGCTCGAGGTCGATGGGGAAGGACTGGGTGATGATGCTCGTCGTCGACTGGTGCGTCGTGTAGGACTGCCCCAGGTTGCCCTGGAAGACGTGGCCCATCCAGATGAAGTACTGCTGCCACAGCGGCTTGTTGAGGCCCAGCTGGCGGTCGACCGTGGCGACGTTCTGCGGTGTGGCGTTGGGCCCGAGGATGGTGTCCGTCGGGTTCCCCGGTAGCAGGTGGACCAGGAAGAAGACGGCGACCGACACGAACAGGATGATGATGATGAGGAGCACCAGCCTCTTGGCGATGTAACGGGTCACGACCCCTGTGTCCCCCTTGCCTCTGTCCTCGTCCCCTGGGGTCAGACCGACCCCCACCAGCGGCGGATGATCCTAGACCGCGACCCCGTTGTCCTACCATGCGGCCCATGTCCGAGGAGGTTCCCGCTCTCAGCGGTCGTACGCGCACGGTCGTCGCAGTGGGAGTTGGGCTGGTCGTCGCCGCCGGGCTGATCCTGCGCTTCTGGACCCGGTCGGGCCTCTGGCTGGACGAGGCGTTGACGGTCGACATCGCCCGCCTCCCCCTGCACGAGATCCCGAACGCCCTGAAGCACGACGGGGCGCCGCCCCTCTACTACTACCTCCTGCACTTCTGGATCGTCCTGTTCGGGCAGTCCAACGTCGCCGTGCGCTCCCTCTCCGGCGTGGTCGCCGTCCTGACGCTCCCGGTCGCCTGGCTGTGCGGACGGCGCCTGGGTGGCCGGGCCGTGGCGTGGACGATGCTCGTGCTCCTGGCGAGCGCTCCCTTTGCCGTCTACTACGCCACCGAGTCGCGCATGTACGCGCTCGTGATCCTGCTGACCGGCTGCGGCTTCCTCGCCTTGCAGCGGGCGATGGCCGCGCCGCGTCCGGCCAACCTGATCGCGGTGGCCGTCGTGACGGCCGCGCTCCTCTACGCGCAGTACTGGTCGGTCTATCTCGTGGGCATGGTGGTCATCTGGCTCGTGGCGTCCATCGTGCGCACCCGCCGGCGGGGCCACCCCGAGACGGCGCCCTGGGCCGCCCTGATCGCGGTGGGCGCGGGCTGCCTGCTGTTCGTGCCCTGGCTGCCGACGTTCTTCTTCCAGACGCGGCACACCGGAACGCCGTGGGCCGCACCCCCGAACTTCTCGGCCGTGATCAACGCGCTGACCGGCTTCACGGACAACCAGGGCTCGACGCTGAGGACGGCGACCAACCAGGGCCGGCTCCTCGCGGTCATCTACTTCTGCATGCTGGCGCTGGCCGTGTTCGGCGTGGGCCGCAGCGACCGCATCATCGAGCTCGACCTCCGGACCCGTCCCCGCTCCCGTGGGATCGGCTTCGTGGTGCTGGGGACCCTGTTCGCCGCCATCGCCGGCGGCATCATCACCTCCAGCGCGTTCTCCTCGCGGTACGCGGCCGTGGTCTTCCTGCCCTTCCTGCTGCTGGTCGCCCTGGGGACGACGACGCTCCTCAATCCGAAGGCGCGGGTCGTCGTCGTCGCGCTCGCCGTCGCCGCGGGGCTCATCTCGTCGGCCCAGAACGTGACCACGCAACGCACCCAGGCGAATGCGGTGGCCGCGGCCATCAATGCGCAGGCCCAGCCGGGGGACGTGATCGCGTTCTGCCCCGACCAGCTCGGACCGGCGGTGTACCGGCAGCTCGAGGATCCGTCGCAGTACCACATGATCACGTTTCCCCGCCGCACCGGGCCGCAGATCGTCGACTGGGTCGACTACGCGGACACCGTGGCGGCGGCCGACCCCACGGCGTTCGCCGACGCCGTCTTCCAGGAGGCAGGCTCGACCCGTCACATCTGGCTCGTCTGGTACCCGATGTACCAGACCTACGAGACCAAGTGCGAGACGATCGCATCGGACCTCCTGGCCGCGGCCACCAAGAACGGCGGCGGCGGCCGCAACGTCGTCACCGGCCACGAGGCCCTCTACTACGAGCCGATGACCCTCACCGAGTTCTCGACGTCGGGGCCCTGACCGGTGGCCGAGGTGACCGACCACACGGCGCAGGCGGGAGCGGGCACCACGCGCGACGCCGGTTCCGCCCCGACGGCGTGGGAGGGCGTGCGGCGGGAGTGGGGTCGCCTGCCCGAGCCGCTCCGGGAGGCGGCGCTCCCCTTCGTCGTGGCCCGGGTGGTGGTCGCCGGCGCCCTCGGGCTGGCCCACTTCATCGTCGACCGCACCCATCCCTCGACGCCCGGCGTGGCGGCCCGGGTGCACGAGGGCCTGCTGGGCTGGGACGCCGGGTGGTACGAGTCCATCGCCCGCCAGGGGTACGCGCCCCTCGGCCATCAGTCCCTGCGCTTCTTCCCCGCGGTCCCGCTGCTCACCCACGCCCTGGCCTGGGTCCCCGGGCTCGGCGACGGGCCCGCGCTCGTCCTCCTCGCCAACGCGGCGGCGCTGGCCGCCACGGCCATGCTCTACCTCCTGGCGCGCCGCGAGACCGGCTCGGCTGTCGTCGCCCGCCGCTCCGTGTGGATCCTGAGCCTCCTCCCGGCGGCGTTCGTCCTGGTGATGGGCTACGCCGAGTCGGTCCTGCTCGTGGTGGCCCTCGGCTGCTTCCTCGCCCTGCGCCCACCGTCGAGCGCCGGCGCAACCCGACCGCACTTCGCCGTGGCCGGCCTGCTCGCCTTCGCGGCGGCCCTGACCAGGCCCATCGGTGTGCTGCTCGTCCTGGCCGTGGGGGCCGAGCTGGTCCGCTGGTGGCCGCGCCTGGGCCGCCAGGAGCGGGCGGTCGGCCTCGGTGCGGTGGCGGCGCCCTTCGTCGGCGTCCTCTGCTTCCTGGCCTGGTCCAAGCACGTGGTGGGCGACTGGTGGGCGCCGCTGCGCGTCCAGGTCCAGAGCTCGCATCACGGGGGGCTCTCGGATCCCTTCGCCACGCTGTACCACGACGCCCGCGGGGTGCTGCACCATCACGTCGGGACCGCCCTCCACGTCCCGTGGGTGCTCCTGGCCCTGGCCATGCTCGCGGTCTGCTGGCGGCGCCTGCCCGCGCCCTACACGCTCTTCGCCGCCGGCGTCCTGGCCACCGCCGTGGCCGGTTCCAACCTCGATTCGTTCGAGCGCTACGCCCTCAGCGCGTTCCCGCTGTCGATCGCCGCCGCCCTCGTCCTGACGGAGTCGCAGCTCGAGCGGTCCGTCCTGGCCCTGCTGGCGGCCGGGCTGGCCGGCTACGGGCTGTTGGCCTTCTTGAACATCTCGGTCCCCTGAACGCCTTCGGGGCCCGCTCCAACCCCCGTGAGGGCCCGCCCCCGTCCCTGGGCAGGCACGAGGGGTCCACTAACCTGCCTTGCTCGTGGTCACCCCCGCCGAAGCACCCGTCGTCATCGCCGGCGCGGGCCCCGGTGGGCTGACCGCCGCCTACCTGTTGACCAAACGGGGGGAGCACCCCGTGGTCCTCGAGGCCGACCACGTGGTGGGCGGCATCAGCCGCACCGTCGTCCGCGACGGCTGGCGTTTCGACCTCGGCGGCCACCGCTTCTTCACCAAGGTGCCCGAGGTCGAGGCACTCTGGCACGAGATCCTGCCCGAGGGCGACTTCATGCTGCGGCCGCGCATGAGCCGCATCTACTACGAGGGCAAGTTCTACGACTACCCCCTCAAGGCGATGAACGCCTTGCGCAACCTGGGCCTGTGGGAGGCCGTCTTGTGCGGCCTCTCGTACATCTGGGCCCGCATCCGTCCCCCCAAGGACGAGTCCAATTACGAGAACTGGTTGGTGGCGCGCTTCGGCTGGCGGCTCTATCGCACCTTCTTCAAGACCTACACCGAGAAGGTCTGGGGCGTGCCCGTGGCCGACATGCCCGCCGACTGGGCCGCCCAGCGTGTCAAGAACCTCGACCTGCGCAAGGCGGTCTTCAACGCCATCCTGCCCAAGCGGGGCCAGACCGACATCACCACGCTCATCGAGGAGTTCCAGTACCCCAAGTACGGGCCCGGGATGATGTGGGAGGTCTGCGCGGAGAAGGTCCAGGCCGCGGGCGGGTCCCTCGAGCTCGGGGCGCGCCTGGCCCGGGTGCACGTGGAGGGCGGGCGGGCCACCTCGGTCACCTACGAGCAGGGCGGCACCACCCACACCGTGCCCGCCTCCCACGTGGTGTCGACGATGCCGATGCGCGAACTGGTGAACACCATCACGCCGCCACCGCCCCCCGCAGTCGTGGCCGCCGCCGACGACCTGCACTATCGGGACTACCTCACCGTCGCCCTCATCGTGCCCGAGTCACGCAGCTTCCCCGACAACTGGATCTACATCCACGCCACCGACGTCGAGGTGGGGCGCATCCAGAACTACGGCTCGTGGTCGCCCTACCTGGTCAAGGACGGGCGCACCTGCCTCGGCCTCGAGTACTTCGTCTTCGAGGGCGACGACATGTGGAACACACCCGACGACGAGCTGATCGCGCTCGGGACCAAGGAGCTCATCAGCCTGGGCCTGGCCGCCCCGGGCGACGTCGAGCACGGCTACGTCGTGCGCGTGCCCAAGGCGTACCCCTACTACGACTTCGCCTACAAGGACAACGTGGCGACCATCCGCTCCTGGCTCGAGGAGAACGCCCCCAACATCCACCCCGTCGGGCGCAACGGCATGCACAAGTACAACAACCAGGACCACTCCATGTACACCGCCATGCTGACCGTCGAGAACATGCACGGCGCCTCCCACGACATCTGGTCGGTCAACGTCGAAGAGGAGTACCACGAGACGGGGTCGACCGGACGCGACGCCCCCGTGCTGCCGCGGCGCACGGCCGCCACGGCGGGCACCCGCGACCCTGGCTGACGACGCGCCCACGGGCGCGCAGCGGTGGCGCCCGTGGATGACCCTCGTCGCAGCGGGAGCCGCCTACCTCCTCGTGGGCTTCGTGCTGTGGGTGCACGCCTGGGTCGACGGTGCCTCGACCCACACGCTGTGCGGGTGTGGGGACCCCGCGCTGTTCCTGTGGTTCTTCCAATGGCCGGCGACCGCCCTGGCGCACGGGCAGAACCCCTTCTACTCGACGGCGCTCTTCCACCCCACCGGCGTCAACCTGTTGGCGCAGACGTCGGTGACGGGGCTCAGCCTGCCGCTCGTCCCGGTGACGTGGATCTGGGGGCCCGTGGCCTCGCTCAACGTCGCCTCCACCGTCACGCCCGCCCTCACGGCCTTCACCGCGTTCGTGGTGATTCGGCGCTGGGTGTCCTGGACGCCGGCCGCCTTCCTGGGCGGGTTGCTCTACGGCTTCTCGCCCTTCGTGCTCTCCAGCCTCGAGTTCGCGCACCTGATGACCGCCGCGCTGATGCTCCTCCCGCTCATCCTGGCCGTGCTCGACGAGATCCTCGTCCGTCAGCACCACAACGCGGCGTGGTCCGGGGTCCTCCTCGGGCTCCTCGTCTTCGCGCAGTTCTTCCTCTCCTCCGAACTGCTGGCCATCGCGGCTGTGATCGTCGTCATGTGCATCATCGCGTTGGTGGCCGCCGCCCTCGTGGCCGACCGGCACCGGTTGCGGCGGCAGGCCCCTCATGCCGCTGAGGCGCTGGCCGTCGGGCTGGGCCTCGGTGCAGTCCTGCTCGCCTGGCCGGTCTGGTTCGCACTCGATGGACCGGCGCACCTCTCGGGATTGGTCTGGCCCAATCTTTCGAAGCTCGGGGGTTTCCTCCCATCGAGCTTCGTGACGACGGCCTACCCTTCCCGCAAGTTCGTCTTCCTGGCCTTGGGCGGTTACGAGGGTGCCCCGCTCGCCTCGGCGGCCTTCTTGGGTTGGAGCTTCCTGGTCGTCCTGGTCGCCGGCACGCTGGCGTTCTGGCGGGACCGGCGCCTCTGGTTCTTCGGCTTCGTGCTCGCACTCTGCGTCGCCTGCTCGCTGGTCGCCGCGCCCCGGCCAGTGGGAACCGTCCCGCATCTTCTCGAAGATCCCGCTCATCGAGAATGTCATCGTGCAGCGCTTCATGGCCATCGGCTTCCTGGCCGCCGCGGTGCTGTTGGCCATCATCCTCGACCGCGTGTACCGCACCATGCCGGATTGGCGCGGCGTGGTCGGTGCACTGGCTGTCACCGGCGTCGCGCTCGTCGCCCATGGCGATCGTCTTCGGCGAGCGCCTGCCCTTCGCGATGCAGCCCGTGACGCTGCCGCGCTGGTACAGCGAGGTCGCCCCCGGGCTGCCCCCCGGTCAGGTGCTGCTCTCGTACCCCGCACCGTTCTCGGGGCTGCAAAACGCGATGTCGTGGCAGGCGGTCGACCGCATGCACTACAGCCAGGCGGGGGGCGGGGGGCCCCAGGGGGTGGCGAACCGCGCCGGATCGGCGACGCCAGGCTTCAGAGTGCTGAGCCTGCTGGGGTTCGGTGTGGGGAGGGCGTTGCCGACGGGGACCCCGGCCCAGTACGCCGCCGTGCGCCACGCGCTGGCCGTGTGGCAGGTCACCACGGTGGTGATCGCCGTCAACCCGACCGACGCCCCCCACCAGCAGGGACGCGATCCCACCTACACGGCGGCGTTCATGACGGCCGCCCTGGGCCGGCTGCCCCGACTCCAGGCCGGGGCCTGGGTGTGGGACGACGTCGAGCTCGGGCTCGGTGCGCCGCTCCGCCTGAAGGCCGGCACGCTCGGATCGTGTGCGTCGCCGGCCCACGGCGGCTCCAGTCCGGTGGTCGCCACCATGCGGGTGCCCAAGTGCGTCGCATCGGGGGCTCTCGGCGACGGGTGAGATGTGCGGGATACTCAAGGGCCGGCCCGGACCGGCCGACTCGGAAGAGTCGGGGGCGTGCGGGCGGACGGCCCGGCGCGGGCTGCCTCCGCAGCCTGGGGGCCGGTCGGCTTCGAGAAGGGCGTGAGCGGACGTGACGCGATCGGGAGTGCGAGGCGGGTTCGGTGTGGCCTGTGCCGTGGCGGCCGCCCTGGGCCTGCTCGCCCTGGCGCCGCTCACCGCCGGGGCGGCAACGGCGGCGCGAGCCGATGCCTCCGGGGAGCGGGTGGCCATCCCGCTTCCGCCGGGCCTCAGTGCGTCGGAGCATGCCGTCTTGCAACGCTCAGGGGCGTTTGGCGAGCGCCCCGTCCGGCTGCTCATCCTGGGCGACTCCATCGCCCTGACGCTGGGCATGGGACTGTCGGAGCGTTCCCAGGCCCGGTACGGCGTCGCGGTCTCGGACCACGGATCGTTGGGCTGTGACCTCGACCCGCAACTCGAGGTGTTCATCTCGGGCCGTGCCGGGCCGGCGACACAGGGCTGCGCGCTGTGGCGCGGCCTGTGGCCCCTCATGGCGGCCGGCGAACGTCCCCAGGTGGTCGCGCTCGGGCTGGGCCGGTGGGAGGTGGCCGATCACCTGCTGGACGGGCAGTGGGTCCACATCGGCGAGCCGGCCTGGGACCTGCATCTCAGCGCGGACCTCGAGTCCGCTGTTGCCATCTTCCACTCGATCGGTGCCAGAGTGGTGCTCTTCACCATGCCCTACGTCGACCCGAGCAACCGACAGCCCGACGGCGTGCCCTGGCCGGAGAACGCGCCGGCCCGGGCCCAGGCCTACAACGCACTGGTGCGCCAGGTGGCGCAGGCCGATCCGGGCGAGGTCAGTGTGATCGACCTCAACCGGATGCTCAGCCGCGACGGCGTCTACACCGCGTCTCTCGACGGGGTGGACGTGCGCTGGCCCGACGGCGTCCACATCAGCCCGGCCGGCGGTCAGCTGTTGCAGCGCGAGATCCTGCCCGAGATCGACCACATCGGCCTGGAGGACGAGACGGCGGCAAGGTCTGGGGGGTGACCGGCCCCGAGCCGACCGGGTCGGCGCCGGCGGAGGTCGTCGTCGAGTCCGTCCCGGCGGCGATGTCGCTCGCGCCCAATGCGGTCGGCCCCAACCTCGGCGCGGAGCTGCTTCTCGACGCTGACGCGCGTCCGGGCGTCGAGTCGATGCGGGCCGGGCTGCTCCAGGCGGGGCCGCTGGCGGCGGCCGGCGTCATCGCCAACGGGGCCAGCGTCGTCCTCACCGTCGCCCTGGCGCGCCTCCTCTCGCCCCACAGCTACGGGGTCCTCAACCAGCTGACGGGCCTCTACCTCATCCTCTCGATGCCGGGGTCGGCCGTGGTCGTCGCCGTGGTGCGGCGGGTCACCATGTGGCACGAGGACGGGAGCGGGCACCTGGTGCGCCGCTGGGCCGGCCGGGTGCACCGGCAGGGCACCATGCTCGTCCTGGCGTGGGCGGCCCTCGTGTTCGTGAGCCGGCACGGGGTGGCCGTCCTGCTGAACCAGCAGAGCGGCATCGGCATCGCGGCGATCCTCACCGCGGCCGCCTTCTTCGTGCTCCTCTCACTCGACCGCGGCCTGCTGCAGGCGCACCGTGCCTACCGGCCGCTGGCGATCAACCTCGTGATCGAGATCGGTGTGCGCCTGATCGCGGTGCTCGTGCTCGTGCTCGCGGGGTTCGGGCCCTCGGGTGCGGCGATCGGTGTGCTGATCGGCGAAGTCGTGGCGGCGGTGCACGCGCGCTACGCCGCGGTACGTGAGTGGTCCGGTGGCCAAGGCCCCCGCCTGTGGACCGCCGCCGGTTGGGTTGCCGCGGTGCGGCCCGACCCGGTGCTGGGCCAGGGGGCGTCCGTGCGGCGCACCGTGGCGCTCGACCTCGCGGTGGCGTCGATATCGCTGTCGATGGTGGCGGTGCTGCAGAACGTCGACGTGCTGGTGGTCGGACGCGACAACCCGGCGCAGAGCGGCACGTACGCGGCGGTGTCGGTCACCAGCAAGGCGATCGTCTTCGGTGCCGTCGTGCTCGGCGGGTACCTCCTCCCGGAAGCGGCCATTCGATGGCGCCAGGGTGGCCACGCCCTGCGGCAACTGGCCGTCGTGCTCGTCTTGTTGGGCGTGCCGTCGGCGCTGCTCCTGGCGGTGGCGGTGGTGGCGCCCCAGGCCTTGCTCCAGGTGGTCTTCCACCACGCGTACACCGCGGCCGCCGATGCGCTCGCTCCGTTGGTGCTGGCCATGATCATGTTGAGCGTGTCGGTGGTGCTCACCATGTACCTGCTCGCCGTCGGCCGGCGTTGGGTGGCGGCGGTCCTGGTGGGGGGAGCGGCGGCGCTGACCACGGCCGTGCTCGTGGTGCACGGTGCTCCCCGGGCGACCGCCCTGGTCGACCTGGCCACCCAGGCTGCGGTGCTGATCGTGATCCTGATCGGCTTCGCCGCGGTCCACCGGGTCCGGGTCGGGAGGCAGCCGGCACGGCTAACGTGACCGCGATGGGTGACGACCTGGGGCCGGTCACTGCCGCGCCCCCGGACCGGCACGGCCACGACGAGCGTCCGCACCGCGAGGTGTTGGCGTCCATCGCCGCCGAGGCCGGGATCCGGCGGATCCACTTCGTGGCGTGGCGCGACCTCGACGACCCCGAGGCGGGCGGGTCCGAGCTGCACGCCCACAAGATCGCGTCGCTGTGGGCGGCGGCGGGCCTCGACGTCACGTTCCGCACCTCTGCGGTCCCCGGCGCCCCGGAGGCCCTGACGCGCGACGGCTACCGCGTGCTGCGGCGTGCCGGGCGCTACGCCGTCTTCCCCGGTGCGGCATGGGAGGGCATCCGCATGGGCCACCGTCCCGGCGACGCGCTGGTCGAGATCTGGAACGGCATGCCCTTCTTGTCACCGCTGTGGTACCGGGGGCCGCGCCTCGTCTTCCTGCACCATGTCCATGCCGAGATGTGGGGCATGGTCCTGCCACCCACGCTGGCCCGCCTGGGCGACACGGTGGAGCGGCGGATCGCCCCGCGGTTCTATCGCTCGAGCCGGGTCGTCACGCTGTCGGAGTCGTCCCGCGCCGAGATCGTCGAGATGCTGGGCCTCGACCCGGACCGGGTCACCGTCGCCCCGCCCGGCGTCGACGCCCGTTACACGCCCGGTGGCCAGCGTTCGCCCACGCCGCTCGTGCTCGCGGTGGGGCGCCTGGTGCCGGTCAAGCGCTTCGACGCGCTGCTGCGGGCCCTGGCCGAGGCGAAGCGTGACCAGCCCGAGCTGCGGGCGGTGCTGATCGGCGAGGGGTACGAGCGCCCCGCCCTCGAGGCGCTGCGCGACGAGCTGGGCGCCGCGGAGTGGATCAGCATGCCCGGGCACGTCGGAGACCGTGAGCTCGTGTCGTGGTACCGCCAGGCCTGGGTGGTGGCCAGCAGCTCGCAGCGCGAGGGGTGGGGCATGACCCTCACCGAGGCGGCGGCGTGCGGGACCCCCGCCGTCGCCACCGCGATCGCGGGGCACGCCGATGCGGTGCTCAATGGTGAGTCCGGGATCCTGGTCGACGAGGTGGGGCAGCTCCCCGGGGCCCTCGGCCGTGTCCTGGGCGACGACGTGTTGCGCAGCCGGCTCTCCAGGGGCGCGCTGACCCGGGCCCGCTGGTTCACCTGGGACGCCACGGCGCGCCGCGCCCTGGAGGCCCTGGCGGAAGAGGCCACCCGGACATAGCGGGCGGACCTGACGGTCAGCCGTCGATCCCCACGATCGGCGGGGTGACCAGCAGCGCCTCGCTCGCGCGCTCGGGCACCGTCCCGGCCCGCAGGGCGCGGCGACCCAGCGGCTTGCGGACGCGCAGCCCGAGGCCGGAGATCACGGCGTCGGCCAGCAGGAGGACGACGCCGAGCCAGATCAGGTTGCCGGCGTTGACGAAGGAGCCGGCCCAGTTGGAGCCCGGCAGGTAGTGATGCACGTTCTGCCCCTGGACGACGTTGAGGCAGCCGGCCACGACGAACGCCACGGCACCCACGGTCGCGGCGGCCCGGGCCCAGGGGACCAGGAGCCCGATCGTGACGACCCCGGCCACCACGAGACCGGCCCGCGGCGGGACCACGAGTGCGGCCACCCCGCCGGTCACCGCGCCGATGAGCAGCGCCCTGGGGAAGCGCAGCCAGCCGCGGGGGCGCTGGTCCTTCGGGGGTGGCGAGTAGGGCATGGCCAGGCCCGGGGCGTCGAACGGCACGGCCGGCCGCTCCGGCGCGTCGGGGCCCGCCGGCCCGCGCAGCCGGCGGGGGAGCCAGGCCCGGACGCGGCGCCGGGCGCGCAGGGGGAGGAAGCCGAGGACCAGGCACAGGAGCAACGTCGCGGCGGAGAGCGCGAGCGCGGCCCAGACCTCGCGCTGGGGGGTCCAGGTCAGCTCGACCGTGAACCCCGGACCGCCGAGCTGCTGCAGGTCCGCCGCACTGACGTGCCACCCGTTGGCGAAGCCGTCGACCAGCTGTGGCGTCCCGAGGTCCACGGCCCGGGCGCCCGGGGCGGCGCCGGGGCCCGGCTGGGCGACCGCCTGCCAGCCCTTGTTGACGCTCTGGCCGAGCACGAGCTCGAAGGAGTGCGTGGCCCCCGTGACGTCGCCGCCGTGGCTGTCGATGTGCGACGACGTCACGTCGATGCTCGGGGCCGGCCCCGGCTGGGTCGCCGCCAGCTGTGGGGTCCCGGCCGACGTGGGGAAGACGGCGGGCCCGCTGCCGCCGCCCGCCGCCGAGTCGAGGGCGAGCTGGTCGATGTTCCAACCCGTGCAGGTGGTCGGCGTGCTGGCGCAGGGCGGGTTGTGCCCCGGCGCGGTCTGCACCACGTGCGGACCCGCGCCGAGCGTGATCCCCTTCGCGTCCGGCCCGCAGGGCACGAGCTGCGCCTCACCGTTCTGGAGGGCACGTTGTGCCGACCCCACCACGGCCACGTCGACGGGTCGGCCGTCGATGGCGAGCAGGTTCGACACGCAGTTGCCCGGGAGGTCCGCCGGCGTCGGGGCGGAGCGCACGCCGGGGATCCCGATCTCTGCGATGCCGAGCGGGAGGGCCAACGGGCCGGCCGAGTAGTAGTTCGCCGCGTACTCGGGCCGGACGGCGGTGAACGTGACGATGAAGTGCGAGCCGGTCAGCGCCGGGAACGAGACGGGCACCGTGGTGACGGCGCCGGGGACCGTGCCGTCCGCGATGGCGGGCAGCGCGACCTTGCGCACCTGGCTCCCGGAGGTGACGGTGATGGCGGTGGGCACCGAGTGGCGGCCGTCGGCGATGACCTGGAGGGCCAGCCCGCTGAGCGCCTGAGGCCTTGCCAGGTCGTAGGTGAGCGTGGATCCGACCTGGGCGTCCGATCCGAGACCGGGCTGCCAGGCCGTCGCGGTGTCGCCGTCGACGGTGGCCGAGGCGGTCGCCCCCAGGGACCCGGGCAGGCGCCCCGACGAGTACGCGTCCTGGACGCCCGTCGCCGCGGTGGGGCTGCGGCCGACCAGCCGGTCGATCTCGTCGTCGGGGATCAGGGCGGACAGGCTGGCGCTCCCCGACAGGGCGAACGTGCGCGGGGTGGGGAGGGTGAACTGGCGCGAGATCGTGGTCTCGGGGTCGGTCCGCGGCGGGAACTGCGAGGTGCGCTGGCGGGTCATCACCACCGTCAGACGGTTGGCCGCCGAGGACGCCCCGAGGGCGGAGAGCATCTGGGTCGGCATCTGGATGACCTGGTGCACCTGCTGGCCGGGGATCTCGACCTCGGCGAAGCCCACGGCGGAGGCGGACAGCGGCGGGGCCGTGTCGTTCGTGGTGCCGTCGATGGTCACCCGCAGGGTGTGGAAGGTCCGGGTGGGGAAGGTCAGGGTCTGGCCCGAGGTGACGTGCGACGCGCTCGTGAGGTCGTAACGGACGGGGTCCTTGCCGTCGAAGGAGACGGTGACGGCGGACACCCAGCGGGAGCGGTCGCCTCGCTGCGGCTGGACCAGGGTGATGTGATCGGTCGTGACCGGGTTGGCGAACTGCGCCTGCCACCACTGACCGGACGGGTTGGGCACGAAGGTGCCGGTGATCCAGGCCGTGTCGAAATTGTTGTCGATCGCGCTGTAGGCCTGGTCCTCGGGCGTGTAGGACACCGAGTTCCCGTAGCTGCTGGCGGTGACGTTCACCGCGCCGACGTAGGACGAGTACGACTTGCTGGAGATGGCGGCGTCCGGGAACAGCTCGATCGGACTGTCGCTGAGGTCGCTCTTGGCGGGGTTCTCGCCGGGTGTCTCGGTGTAGCCGGCGTTCGCCGTCAGCGTGTCCCAGCGGAAGGCTTGCTTGCGGTTGGTGTCCGTGAGCACCAGCTGCGCACCCTGTGACGAGAGGTCGCGCAGGCGTGCCGGCTGGTTGGCGAGCGTGCCGGCGTAGTAGATCGCGCTGGTCGTGTTCAGGAGCCCGAGCCCGGCCAGGTTGTTGAGCCCGGTCGCGTCGCCCTCCATCACCACGGCGCCGCTGTCCGATTCACCCCGGAGCATCGGGCGCGGGTTGGTCACGCTGTAGGTCACGATCGGGGCCGGCCAGCCCGGATTGCCCGGAATCGAGAGGTCCTGCTCGTTCAGCGTCGAGTCCACGGAGAGATTGGGCCTCGGGGCGCCGAACGCGACGGGATCGGTCAGTCCGAGCGGCGTCTGGAGCAGCTGGAGGGCCAGGAGCTGTGGCTGTGGGACCCCGTAGCGCTCGTACTGCTGGTCGTACTCGACCATGAGGTCCCCGGCGCCCATGAGCCGGGCCATGGGCGCCAGCGCGTTCAGGTTGGCGGTGCCGTCCTGCAGCGGGCCGTCCGTCGCGTAGAGCGTGTCGGCCGTGGCGATCGATCCCATGATCTGCTGCTCCCGCGTGACGAAGTCGCGCGTGAGCAGCGCCGCCTGGGGCGAGTCGACGGTGTCGCCCCAGCGGTAGGCCGCGAAGTCGTTGCCCGGGATGGCGAAGACCCTGGTGCCAGGGTGCGTCGCGTTGAGGTGGTCGATGGCGGCCACCTGGTACGAGGGCAGCGTGGCGGGTTGGGTGAAGTTGTTGGCGATGGTGTCGCCGAGGAAGAGCGAGGGGATGTTGGCCACCACCAGGCCCGCCACGAGGACGGACGCCGTGAGGCCCACGACGGAGACGCGAGACCACAACGCGGTGAGCCCGCTGCCCAGGAGCATGACGAGCGCGAGCAGCACGAGCGGTGTCGCCCGGTCGGTCGAGCGCAGCGCGAGGCCCGCCGTGGTGTTGGTCATGAAGGTCTTGAGCTCGCCCCCGATCACGGTGGGGTTGGAGAACGGGAACGGCCCCACGGAGAGCACGAGGCCGACGAAGAGGAGGATCAGGAAGTAGGCGCGCTCGCGCCAGCGCACGAAGGCCGCCGCCACGAGCGCGGTGACCGGCACGGCGTAGGACGTGGCGAGTTGCGAGATGTCCTGGGTGAAGCGGATGGCGGCGTTCGTCCACGGTCCGAGGTGGTCGGTGCCGTAGAAGTACCAGTAGCCGAGACCGCGGATGATGTCGGCCGGATTGGACGTCGCCGAGGTGGAGGGGACGGTCTCGGTGAATTTCGAGGACGTTGACGCCGTACGCCGCCTCCACCTGCAGCCCCGTCATCCACCAGAGGCACGCGCCGAGGGTGAGGATCGTGATGCGGACGCCCGTGGCGAGCGCGTGTCGCCACGTCGACTCGCGCAGCACGACCACCGCGTAGAAGAGCCACAGGACCGGTGCCACGCCGACGTAGATGATGGAGCTGGCGTTGATGCCGCTCACGGTCGCCACGACGGCCGCGAACAGGGCCGGCTCGCGCCACCCGCTGCGACGGAGGGCCACGATGGTCAGGCCCAGCATGAAGGGCAGGCCGGCCCAGGGCAGGAGGATGACCGAGATGCGCCCGGCGTACTGGAGGAAGTACGGCGAGAGCATGTAGGCGAGCGCGGCGGCGGCCGGCCCGGGGCCGCGCAGCCCCATGATGCGCGAGAGGTACAGGACGCCGAGCCCGGCGGCGAAGAGAATGGACCCGAGCCAGAGGCGCTGGGCCACCCAGACGGGCACGCCGAGGAGGTGGAAGACCGCGAAGAACGGGCCCATCGGGAGGAGGTAGCCGATGTACTCGTGGGTGACCGTGCCGAGTCCCACCGTCGGGTTCCACATGAACGCCGCCTGACCGAGGAAGCGGGTCGGGTCGAGGTACAGGTAGGTCTTGGTGTCGGGCGTGACGACCCCGGGTCGTACCGCCAACAGGGGGCCGTAGGCCATGGCGGCCAGCGCGGCGGCCCCGCCGATCCACCACCAGCGGCCTCCCCGCACGCCCGAGCCTCGTCTGGCTGCGTGCCGCCCCCGGGGGGCGGTGACGGTGGGGGACGTGGTCATGAAGAGGGGGCCGAAAGGTCGCCGGGTAGTGTAAGCAGGCAGCGCCACCCCGGCGTGTCACCGCGATTGGAGCGCCCGTGGCCACCAGCACCAAGAGCCGCCTGACGGGCGAGCGGCCGCAACAGGGGGTGACGCCCGACTCCCTGCTGGCGTTGCACGAGGCGGGCTACCGGGCCGTCCTCGAGCGGATCGGTGCGGGCCGCATCCTCGACGTGGGGTGTGGCCAGGGATTCGAGTCGGCGAGGTTCCTCGGGGCCGGGCGTGAGGTCGTCGGCGTCGACTACTCCTCCGACGCGGTGGCGACCGCAGCGTCCCATTACGGGCCCGACGGCCTGCGGGTGGCCCAGATGGACGCGTTCGAGCTGGGGTTCGGGCCGTCGAGCTTCGATGCCGCCTGCTCGTCCCACCTGATCGAGCACTTCACCGACCCCGAGCCGCACGTGTCGGAGCTGGCACGCGTGCTCAGGGACGACGGCCTTGCCTGCGTGCTGACCCCGAACCGGCCGGCGGACTTCGAGAACCCGTTCCACCTCCACCTGTTCGACCGCGGCGCGCTGCGGGCCATGCTCGAGCGCCACTTCGGCGACGTGTGGCTCGGGGGGGTCGACGCCGCACCCCACGTGAAGGCGGACATCGAGGCCCGGCGGGTGAAGGCGAACAGACTTCTCAGCCTCGACGTCCTCGACCTCCGGCATCGCGTGCCGCACGAGTGGTACGTGTGGGCGTACACGAGGCTGCTGCCCCTGGCGTACAAGCTCGTGGCCCGCGAGGACACCGGGGGAGCGACGGGCATCACGGCCGACGACTGGTTCGTCACGGACGATCCCGACGACACGACCCTCGTGCTCTTCGCCATCGCCCGGGCGCCGCGCCGGGAGGGAGCCGGTTGATGCTCGCCGTCGGCCTCACCGGCGGCATCGGCTCCGGGAAGTCGGCGGTGGCCGACCTCCTGGTCGAGCGGGGTGCGGTGCTGATCGATGCGGACCAGGTTGCTCGCCAGGTGGTCGAGCCCGGGGGGCCCGCGTACCAGCCGCTGGTCGACCGCTTCGGGCCCGGGATCCTGGCGGCCGACGGCACGATCGACCGCCAGGCCCTGGCGGCGGTCGCCTTCGCCGACGACGAGTCCCGCTTGGCGCTCAACGCCATCACCCACCCGGCGATCGGCCTCGCCATGATCGAGGCGCGGGACGCCCACGCCGACAGCGACGACATCGTGGTGCTGGCCATCCCCCTGCTGACGGCGGCCCACCGGGACACCGTACGGCTGCACAAGGTGGTGGTGGTGGACTGCCCCACCGACGTCGCGCTCGAGCGCCTGCTGTCCCAGCGGGGCTTCGACCGGGCGGACGCCGAGGCACGGATCCGGTCCCAGGTCTCCCGGGAGGAGAGGGTCAAGGAAGCCGACTACGTCGTGGACAACTCAGGTGACCGGGCTGCCCTGGCGGGCGAGGTGGCCAAGCTGTGGGACTGGCTCGTGGCGGCTGCCGCGGAGCGGCGGGCGCACGCCTGAGCCGTCACAGGCCCCCGGTAGCCTCGAAGGGTCATGCCCGCGTTCGAAGTCGTCTCCCCGTTCAGGCCCTCGGGCGACCAGCCGGCGGCGATCACCGCCCTGGCCGACGGGATCCGGCGGGGTCACCCCTACCAGACGCTGCAGGGGATCACCGGCTCGGGGAAGACGGCGACCATCGCCTGGATGGTCGAGCAGGTGCAGCGGCCGACGCTCATCATCGAGCCCAACAAGTCGTTGGCCGCCCAGCTGTCCTCCGAGCTGCGCGAGCTCTTCCCGAAGAACCGGGTCGAGTTCTTCGTCTCGTACTACGACTATTACCAGCCCGAGGCGTACCTCCCCACGACCGACACCTACATCGAGAAGGACTCGTCCATCAACGACGAGATCGACCGCCTGCGGCACGCCACGACGTCCTCCCTGCTGATGCGGCGCGATGTGATCGTGGTGGCTTCGGTCTCGTGCATCTACGGGTTGGGCTCGCCCGAGGAGTACCGGGATCGCATCCTCGGCTTGCAGGTGGGCGACCAGGTCGACCAGCGGGAGGTCCTGCGGCGCCTGGTCGACCTCCAGTACGCCCGCAACGACGTCAACCTGGTCCGCGGCACCTTCCGGGCCCGTGGCGACACCGTGGAGATCCACCCGGCCTACGAGGAGCAGGCGCTGCGGGTCGAGATGTTCGGCGACACCGTCGAGCGCATCGTCCCCTTCGACGTGCTCACGGGCGAGATGGGTGACGAGATGGACGACGTGGCGGTGTACGCGGCCACGCACTACGTGACGGGCGACGACATCATCCAGCGGGCCGTGGGGACCATCGAGGTCGAGCTGCGGGAGCGGCTCGGCGAGTTCGAGCGGGAGGGCAAGCTGCTCGAGGCGCAGCGGCTGCGCGTTCGGACCGAGCACGACCTCGAGATGCTGGCCGAGACGGGGGTCTGCTCCGGGGTGGAGAACTACAGCCGTCATCTCGATGGCCGCGCGCCGGGCGAGACGCCGTACACCCTCCTGGACTTCTTCCCCAAGGACTACCTGTGCGTGATCGACGAGAGCCACGTGGCCGTGCCGCAGCTGCACGGGCAGTACGCCGGAGACCGCTCCCGCAAGGACGTCCTCGTCGAGCACGGCTTCCGGCTGCCCTCGGCGAAGGACAACCGACCGCTGCGCTTCGAGGAGTTCGTCGAGCGGGTGCCCCAGTGCGTGTTCGTGTCGGCGACGCCCGGCCCCTTCGAGCTCGAGCACTCGGACCAGGTCGTCGAGCAGGTGATCCGCCCCACCGGGCTGGTCGACCCCGAGGTCACGATCATGCCGACCAAGGGGCAGGTGGACGACCTGATCGCCCGCATCCAGAAGACCGTCGGCGCGGGCGGGCGCGTGCTGGTGACCACCCTCACCAAGAAGATGGCCGAGGACCTCACGGACTACCTGGCCGACGCCGGCATCCGGGTGCAGTACCTGCATTCGGACATCGACACCATCACCCGCATCGAGATCCTGCGTGAGCTGCGCCTCGGCTCCATCGACGTCCTGGTCGGCATCAACCTGCTGCGAGAGGGGCTCGACCTGCCCGAGGTGGCGCTCGTCGCCATCCTCGACGCCGACAAGGAGGGCTTCCTCCGCTCGGCCTCCTCGCTCATCCAGACCATGGGCCGGGCGGCCCGCAACGTGGACGGCATGGTGGTGCTCTACGCGGACACGGTGACCGACTCCATGCGGGAGGCCGTCTCGGTGACCCAACGCCGCCGTGAGGTGCAGATCGCCTACAACCGCGAGCACGGGATCGATCCGCAGACGATCCGCAAGTCGGTGACCGACATCCTCGAGCGCCTGCGGGGGACCAGCGGGGGGGTGGCCAAGGCGGGTCGGAGCCGGGCCGAGGTGCGCAAGAACGCCGCCGTCCGGGGGAACCGGCGCCCGGCGCTCCTCGCCGAGGGCGATGCGTCGACGCCGGCCGCTGCGATGGAGCTGATGGGTCAGCTGGAGGCGGAGATGAAGGCGGCCGCCGCCGACCTGCGCTACGAGGAGGCGGCGCTCCTCCGGGACGAGATCGCCGAGCTGCGCGCCTCCGTCCCCGGCTGAGCGTTCAGCCCTTGATGGCGCCGCCGAGGGAGAAGCCCGCACCGACCCACTTGGTGACCGCGATGTAGAGCACCACCGGGGGCAGCGAGTAGAGGATCGCGAAGGCGGCGACCTGGCCGTAATTGACCCCGTACTGGCTGAAATAGCCGTAGATGGTCACGGAGGCCGGCTCGTTGTTCCCCTGGAGGAGGATGAGCGGCACGAAGAAGTTCCCCCAGGCGTTGACGAAGGTGTACACGGCGATGACGCACAGGCCTGGGAGGACGAGGGGGAGGACGATGTGCCGGAGCGAGCCGAAGCGTGAGTTGCCGTCGATCCAGGCCGACTCCTCGAGCTCCAAGGGGACGGCGTCGATGAAGGAGCGGCCGACCCATGTGGCAAAGGGGAGCGACGTGGCGGTGAGGAACCACACGGTCCAGAACTTCGAGTTGATGAAGTTCGCCGACACGTAGAAGTCGTACGTCGGGATCATGAGGGCGATGATCGGAAGGGACGCCATGAAGGCCAGCGCGTAGACGAACCAGATCTGAACCCGTGAGCGGTAGCGCGAGAGGGGGTAGGCGGCGACGATGCCGACGACGGTCGTGATCACGGTCGTGCCCACCGCCAGGTACATGGAGTTTCCCAAGGCAGACAGGAAGCTTCCGTGCAACACGCTCTGGAAGTTCTTCAGGGTGATCGGTCCTCCGCCGCCGATGGTCAGATTGCCGTGGGTCTTGAATGCGGTGACCACCAGCCACACGAACGGCACGAGGAAGATGAGGCCCACGACCGACATGGCGATCGAGGGAGCCAGCACGCCTGCCCGGTCGTTGCGCGATGCCACCGGCCCCTACCGCATCTCGGCGAGTGAGCCCTGGCGCCGCAGGAGACGGATGTAGACCCCCGCCAGGATGGCCCCGATCACGAGGAGCACGACCGCGATGGCCGTGCCATAGGCGAGCTCGTAATTGGAGAAGGCCTGGCGGTACATGAAGACCGAGAGGACGTTGGACGCGTTTCCGGGACCACCACCGGTCATGGCGTAGATGAGGGAGAAGTCGTTCAGCGTCGCCAGGGTGATGATCACCAGGTCGACGACGATGGCGGACGAGAGGAGTGGGATCGTGAGGCGAGTCAGGCGTCGCCAGCCGCCGGCACCGTCCACCTCGGCCGCGTCGGTCAGGTCGGTGGGTATGCCGTCGAGTGCGGCGGAGAACAGGAGGAACGAGAAGGCGGCGCCGCGCCAGGCGTTGGCCAGGCTGACGGCGAGCATCGGGTTGCTGACCAACCAGCTCTGGTAGTTCAAGCCGAACAGGTGGTAGCCCTGCTGCATGACGCCGCCGTCACTCAGGAGGACGAACCACATGTAGGAGGTGACGATCTCGGGGACGAGCCAGGCGACGATGACGATGGCGCCAACCGTCGGCGCGGACGGCATACGCCGACCGGGACAGGAAATAGGCCAGCAGGAACCCGAGGGCGGCCTGCCCGAGATACCCCGAGACGACGAGGTAGTAGATGCTCTTGCCGATCGACTCGGCCAGCCCGCTGCCGTTGGAGAAGAGCTGTCGGTAGTTTGCGAGACCGACAAATTGATAGTGCGTGGCGGTCGGGCCGGTGACCGTCATGTTCGTGAAGGACAGGACGAACGTCCAGATGGCCGGCCATCCCATGAAGACGAGGACCACGACCAGCATCGGGGCGACCATCGTGAGGCCCGTGACGCGGCGACGGAGCGGAGTCTCCACGGTGACGTTCTTGGCGCGACGACCCGCAGGTGGACCCGGCACATCCGGGGACGTTCCGGGCTTCAGGTCGACGACCTGGCTCATTTCTTCATTCGCTCCACGTTGCCGGAGCCGACGATCTGGGTCACCTGGCCGGCGTAGCTGGCCGCCGCCTGGCCGGGGGTCATGGAGCGGCTGGAGATCGCCTCGGTGAGCTGCTGGATCACGTTGGACACCTGGACGTAGGCGGGGAGGTTGGGGCGGAACGTCGTGTAGGGGAGCTGGGCCGACGCGAACTTGGAGACCGGGTTGACCTTCACCGACGCCTGCCAGGCCGGCTGTGTCAGGACGTCCACCCGGGGCGGCAGATTGCCCGAGGCCGGGTCGAAGGAGGCGAGGAGTGGAGCGGACGAGGCCGCCTCTATGAACGCCTGCGACAAGCTGGGGTGTGGCGCCAGCTGGGGCACCGAGAGCGCCCACCCGCCCGACTGGTTCGTGTACCCGGGCGCGGCCCCCGTCTGGGTGGGCAGGGCCGACTCGCCGTAGGCAGCGGAGAAGCCCGGCCACGGCGCCAGTCCTCCCGGCACATAGGCGGTGGCGACCCAGCTCCCGTCGAAGACGATGCCGACCTGCTGGTGGGGCATCAGGGTGAGGGCGACCGTGGCGTCGGCATTGGGGTTGGACCACATCGACTCGGGTTCCTCGAGCGGTTGCATCTGCGACAGCAGCTTCCAGGTGGCGTTGAACCCGGGTCCGGAGATCTCCCACTTGTGGGTGGTGTAGTCGTAGAGGCGGTCACTTGGTGCCGTTGAGGAACACTTCGAACCCGCGGAAGGCAGAGGCCTCACCGACGGCTTGGCCCGTGTAGATCCACAGCGGGATCGGCGCCCTTGTCGTTGCGAGCGATGGCGCGGGCGGCCGAGAGCACGTCGCCCCAGCTGTGCGGCTGCCAGGTCGCCGGAAGACCCGCCTGCTTGAAGAGCTTGCGGCTGTAGTAGATCAGCTGCACGTCGGTGCTGTTCATGGCGCCGTACACCTTGCCGTTGTACGACGCGATGCTCTTCATGGCGGGGTAGTAGTACTTCCAACCGGGCCAGGTCGTCAGCTGGGGCAACGGACGGAGGAAGCCGGCACTGGCATCGGACCCGACCAAGAACGAGTCCTCGAAGACGACATCGGGAACTGTCCGCCGCGCTGCGCTCGGTGAGGTCCACCTTGGAGTAGTACTCGGACTCCGAGCTGGTGGTGATCTCGTCGCCCACCACCTTCACGTTCGGATACGTCTTCTGCAGTTCTTTGGCTGCCGCGTCGATCCACGCGGGCATGATGTTGACCCCGGCCGGGTTGAAGCCGCTCCAGTACGCAACGGTGAGGGTCACCGACGGGCTCGCGCCGGCGTCGGCGCTTCCGACCAGCAGTGAGCCCACTCCTGCACTCGCCGCGGCGAGGAGCATGACCAAGGAGGATGTGCGGCGCCCGCGCCGCAGAGCATGGAGCACGATTGCATCTTCCGGGACGAGGCCCGGGACCCGACAGGGGATTAGGTCCCTAATGAAAGGGGGCCCGGAGCCTCACGAGAGCCGCAACTGGGTGACGGGGTCGAAGAGATGCACGGCGCCGCACACGGACAATGCGACCTCCTCTCCCACGGTGAGGGCGACGTGCTCGGCGCCCTGGACGCTGATGAGACGCCCGTCCACCAGCCTGCAGGTCACGTGCTGGAGGCGACCCATCGACTCGACGAGGCTGACCGTGGCCGCCAGCTCACCGTCGCGATCGATGGACAGGTCCTCGGGCCGCACGCCGAGGAGGACGGACTCGAGCGAGAGACGGCGGACGAGGGCGGCCTCGAGCGCAGGCAGGGTGACGCGCCCGGCGACCGTCTCCACGCAGAGCCGTCCCTCGGACTCGCCCAGGGCCCCGGAGAGGATGTTCATGGGCGGGCTCCCGACGAAGCTGGCCACGAACGCGTTGGCCGGGGTGTCCCGAACCGACTCGGGCGTGTCGAGCTGCTGTAGCACCCCGTCCTTGAGCACGGCGATCCGCTCACCCATCGTCATCGCCTCAATCTGGTCATGGGTGACGTAGAGGATCGTGATGCCGAGTTGGCGGTGCAGATCGACGAGCTCGGCCCGCATCTCCACGCGAAGTTGTGCGTCGAGGTTGGACAAGGGCTCGTCCATGAGGAAGACCTTCGGTCGGCGCACCAGTGCCCGGGCCAGGGCGACGCGCTCGGCGCTGGCCACCCGAGAGCGCCGCCGGCTTGCGGCCCAGGTAGGGGGTGAGCTGGAGACTCTCGGCGACCCGGGGGACGATGTCGTTGATCTCGTCACGTGGCACCCGGCGCGAGCGCAAGGGGAATTCGATGTTCTTGCGCACGCTCAGGTGGGGGTAGAGGGCATAGCTCTGGAAGACCATGGCGACGTCGCGATCCTTGGTGACGACACGGTTCATCGCGGCCCCGCCGATCCGGATGGTGCCCGCCGTTGGCGCCTCGAGGCCGGCGATCAGCCGCAGCACGGTCGACTTGCCACAGCCCGAAGGCCCCAACAGCACGAGGAACTCTCCCGGCCGGGCGTCGAGCGTGACATCGTGGAGCGCGGTGACGTCCCCGAAGGCCTTGGACACGCCGTCGAGCTCGACCGAGGAGGCCTCGACGCGGGGGACGGAGAGGACCGGCACGCCGCCCAGCCCCACTTCCTGCAGTGCCGATTCGGGTCCCACGCGAAGAAATCGTTACAGCGGGGGGTCCTTCGGCATAGGGCCGAACGTCCCGCCGCCGGATCCATGGGCCTCAGGCCAGTAGTGGTGCTCCAGGGCGGCGCACAGGGCGTGGTAGAGCGGCTGGTGCAGCTCCTGCACGGCCGCCACGTCGGTGGCGGGCACCGGCGACCCAGACGTCGGCCAGGGCCCCGAGGCGGTCGCCCCGGTCACCGGTGAAGGCCAGGACGCCGACCCCCGCCGCCCGGGCGGCCAACGCCGCCAGCACGACGTTGCGTGAGCGTCCCGACGTCGAGAGGGCCCAGAAGAGGTCGCCGGGGCGGCCGTAGCCGTGCAGCTGCTGGGCCATGCCCATGTCGCCGGCGGTGTCGTTGGCGATGGCCGACAGGAGCCCGGACTGACTGGTCAGGCAGACGGCCCGCATGGCGCCCTCGAGGCGCTCGGCCAGGTAGTCGGCCTCGTCGGCCATGGACGCCGGCACGAGCTCCCGCAGACGGGCGCGCTCGCCGCGGTCGAGGGGTCGCCGGTGCTCCATGCCCTTCACGAGCTCGCCCACGATGTGCTCCGCGTCAGCCGCGCTGCCGCCGTTCCCTCCGACGTAGATGGTGCCGCCGCCGTCGACAGTGCGGGTCAGCAGCGTGAGCGCAGCCTTCACCCGGGGGCACGACGCCCGAGAGGTCCGGATGGCGTGCGAGGAGGCCGGCGAAGTCGGACCGGGCCGGGTGCTGCACGTCGAGCTCGGGGATGCCCACGGTCCGCGACCCGGTCGGGTCGTCGTCGGGGATGAAGATCGTGCGCACCTCGTGGGGCCGGAGCTCGCCCTCCCAGACGGAGACGAGCTCCGGCTCGCCCGAGCGGAGGGAGAGCCGGACGCGGCTCGCGCTGGCCGGCCACCTCCCACAGGCGAGCGATGGTGCCGCCTCCGTCCTCGGCGCGCTTGAGGACGGGCACGATGGTCCCGTCGCCGTCGATGCGCGCCGCCGACGCCCTCGGGCCCGAGCCGGCCCGGTGCCAGGTGTCGAGCACCACCGGCAACTCGATCCGGTGCTCGGCAGCACGCTGCGGCAGCTGCGCGGCACGGGCCGGGCCGAGGTGAGGGACGAGGCGGTACCGGCGCCGGTGACGCCCCTGGTCCGTGACCGGGTAGCCGGCCCGGTCCTCCTCGCCCCATCCGAGCCCGTGATCGGCGACCCGGGGGCTGCGCAAGACGGTGACGCGGAGCGTCGACCCCAGGGCGTCGTAGCCGCCGGCCCCCTCGATGGCGCAGGCGAGGCCCCACCCCGCAGAGGCGTCGAAGAGGTCGACCCAGTGGACCATGGGCTCCTCGTGGCCGGAGCACGGCCGCTCGACCGACCCGAAGGCGGCGCCGGCCACGCTCAGCGGCCCGGTCCAGCGCCGGCGGGGACGACGAATTTGAGCACCCGATGGGCCTCGTGCCAGTCGACGTCGAGGCACACTTCCACCGAGCTGTCGCCCTCGTAGAGGGAGACCTCCTGGGCCACGGTGGTCCGCCCGCCGCCGAACGACCAGACGCTGCGCACCGTGGCGCGGACCGGGCCCGTCTCGACCACCCTCACCGTGAGGAGGTGACCCTCTTCCTCGTCACCTGCGTAGCGGTCGACGCCGTGGGACCACGTGTCGCTGGCGTCGTGGACGAGCACTGGTCGCACCCCGTCGGCCAGAACCTCCGACCCGTCGGGCCGGCCCAGGGCGCTCGCCACCATCTGGACCATGCGGCCCGTGTGCAGGTCGACCTTCACTCGGACGAGCCCGTTGCCCAGAGCGCCGTCCTCGCTGGCGTTCGCCGGTTCCACAGCCGGCTCCCCCTGACCGCCGGCCGGATCGGCGACATGGAGCCAGTACCGGCGATAGCCGAGCGCGGGGACGGCTGACCCGGAGGAGGCTGCGCGGTGGGGCTGTAGGTCACCTCGCCCGAGGGGACCTGCTGCACGCGGACGCGTCGCCCGCTGGCGTCCGTCGCGACGGCCATGGGGTGCGGGAGCGAGACGGCGCGCGGTCGCGGGCCACGAGTGGGGGTTGAAGACGATCATGGGCACCGGCAGGCCTCCGATCGGCGCTCTCGATGCCCTCGGCCGCCTCGGCGCCGTCGACCCAGGTGTCGACGTGCTCCGCGAGGCGGTGCACGGCCTGGGTCGCCACCCGCTCGGCCCGCGCCGCGCCCGAGACCAGGAGTGCGTGGACGGCTTCGGTGGCACGGTCCGTGCACGTGCCACCGAGCGCGTCGTGGAATTGCGCGAAGAGGACCCCTTGCCAGGCCTCCGAGAGCTCGCGGCGGACATCGGGTGCGTCGCCCGTGAACAGCCGGCTCATCTCGTTCAGGACTTCGGCCCCGCCCGAGCGCGTCCTCCGCCCGCCCGTTGGCGAGCTTGAGGTCGGCCCGAGCCGAGTAGCACCCGACGGCGTGCCACTGGAGCTCGCCCTCGACCGTGGGCAGCTCGCTCGCTCCGCCCGGTGCGTCTTCGAGCGCACGGAAGTAGCTGGCGGGGTCACCGAACGCCACCGCCCCGCCGTGTTCGTCCGCCAAGGCGTGGATCGTCCGCATGGCCAACCGGGTCGGCCCTCCGCCGTGGTCCCCCACGCCGAAGAAGGCCATGAGGGGGACCCCCAGCTCCACGCCCTCGCTCCAGCAGCTCGCCCGCCCGCTTCCCGATCACCTCGTCCTCGAGCCCGCCCCTCGTGGAGTAGTCGTAGGGGATGCGGTAGGCGACGACCTCTGTGCCGTCGGTGCCGCGCCAGCGGAAGGCGGGGGAGGCGATCGACTTCTCGTCGGGGCCCGGTCGCAGGAACACGTAGGAGCCGAGGCCCGACGCCGCCAGGAGCTGGGGCAGGGTTCCCGAGTGCCCGAACGAGTCGACGTTGTACCCGACCGTCGCCGTGACACCGAGATGCTCGGCCAGGAAGCGCTGGCCGTAGAGGAACTGCCGGCAGACGGACTCGCCCGACGGCAGGTTGCAGTCCGGCTCGACCCACTGACCACCGGTGATCACCCATCGCCCGGCGCGCACGAGGTCACCGATGCGGGCGAACAGGTCCGGGGAGGTCTCCATGACCCAGCGGTAGTAGCTCGCGGAGCTGGCGACGAAGCGCAGGTCGGGGTCTTCGTCCAGGCGCTCGACGGCGGCCCGGAACGTCTGGAGCACCTCGTGCATGCCCTCGTCCCAGTCCCAGATCCACATCGGGTCGATGTGCGCGTTCCCGATCATGGTGAGGCGGGGAGTGGCACGTTCGGCCGGCACGCACAGCAGTGTAGGGAGAGGCACCCACGCCGTGGTGGGCCGGCCGCAGAGGTAGCGTGCGGCCATGCCCACCACCGCCCTGCTGCGCGAGGTCATGGAGCGCTATGCCGCCACGGTCGGCTCCCGGGACGCCGACGCCTACGCCGCCCTCTTCACCCCCGACGCGGTGCAGGTCGACCCGTACCCGACGGCCCCCAACGTCGGCCGCGACGCCATCCGCGCCTTCATGCAGCGGTCCTTCGACGGCTGCGAGGCCATGCGGTTCGACGTCACCGAGCTCCACCCCGTCGCCGACCGGGCGGCCATCACCTTCCACATCACGCTGACCCTGGCCGGCGGCTCGATCATGCACATCCGGGGTGTCGAGATCTTCACGGTGACCGACGACGGCCTGATCTCCGCCGTGGACGCCTACTGGGGCGACGAGGATCTGACCTTCGAGGAGTCCTAGACGGGGTGGCCGGTGGCCGCCTCGGGTGCGGCCGGGAGGGGTCCGGCGGCCCGGCGCCGCGGCCCGAACTGACGTGATACACCGCGCCGGTATCCTCACCGGATGGCCGACCGTCTGGTCGTTCGCGGGGCTCGCGAACACAATCTGCGCGATGTGTCCCTTGACCTGCCCCGGGACAAGCTGATCGTCTTCACCGGCCTGTCGGGGTCCGGGAAGTCGTCCCTGGCCTTCGACACCATCTACGCCGAGGGCCAGCGGCGCTACGTCGAGTCGCTCTCGGCCTACGCCCGCCAGTTCCTGGGCCAGATGGACAAGCCGGACGTCGACTTCATCGAGGGGCTCTCCCCGGCCATCTCCATCGACCAGAAGTCGGCTTCGCGCAACCCGCGCTCGACGGTCGGGACGATCACCGAGGTCTACGACTACCTGCGGCTGCTCTACGCCCGCATCGGCCATCCCCACTGCCCCACCTGCGGACGGCCCGTGGCCCGCCAGACCCCCCAGCAGATCGTCGACCGCGTGCTCGAGCTGCCCGACGGCACCCGGTTCCAGGTCCTGGCCCCGGTGGTGCGCGGGCGCAAGGGGGAGTACAGCTCCCTGCTCGACGACCTGGCCAAGCAGGGCTTCGCCCGGGTCAGGGTCGACGGCGTGCCGCTCGAGCTGGCCGTGCGGTCCGAGGTCAGCCTGGCCCGCTACGAGATGCACACCATCGAGGTCGTCGTGGACCGGCTCATCCGCCGGGACAACGTCCGCCAGCGTCTGACCGAGTCGATCGAGACGGCCCTGGAGCTCACCGGCGGCACGGCCGAGGTGCTCGTCATGAACGGCAGCGGGCGACGAGGAGAACGAGGAGGCCATCACGTTCTCCCAGCACCTGGCCTGCACCCACTGCGGCGTCAGCTTCGAGGAGCCCGCCCCGCGCAGCTTCTCCTTCAACTCGCCCTACGGCGCCTGCCCGGCCTGCCTCGGTCTCGGCACCAGGTTCGAGGTCGATCCCGAACTGGTCGTGCCGGACGACTCGCTGTCGCTGGGCGAGGGGGCGCTCGCCCCCTGGGCCGGCGCCCGCAGCGAGTACTTCACGGGGCTCCAGCAGGGCGTGGCCGAGTTCGGCGGGTTCTCGTCCGACGCGCCGTGGAAGTCGCTCAAGGCGAAGGACAAGAAGCTGGTCCTCTACGGGACGGGCGCCAAGGCCGTCCACGTCACCTACAAGAACCGGTTCAACCGCACCCGCTCCTACGAGGCCCACTACGAGGGGATCATCCCGTGGCTGCAACGACGTCACGGCGAGTCGGAGTCCGACTGGTCGCGCGAGCAGATCGAGCAGTACATGCGGGAGGTCGACTGCCCCGAGTGCAACGGCGCTCGCCTCAAGCCCGAGTCGCTGGCCGTCACCGTCGGGGGGCGCAACATCTACGAGCTGTGCAGCCTGTCCATCGAGGCGGCGGTCGAGGCCATGTCGGGGCTCGAGCTCACCGAGCGCGAGCACATGATCGCGGACCGGGTCTTCAAGGAAGTGCGCGAGCGCATGCAGTTCCTGCTCGACGTGGGCCTGGACTACCTCTCGCTGGCCCGCTCGGCCGGCACCCTGTCCGGCGGCGAGGCGCAGCGGATCCGGTTGGCCAGCCAGATCGGCAGTGGCCTGGTGGGCGTCCTCTACGTGCTCGACGAGCCCTCCATCGGCCTGCACCAGCGCGACAACCAGCGACTCATCGGGACCCTCGAGCGGCTGCGGAACCTGGGCAACACGGTCATCGTGGTCGAGCACGACGAGGAGACCATCCGCACGGCCGACTACGTGGTCGACATCGGCCCCGGTGCCGGCGAGCACGGCGGCAACGTGGTGCACGCCGGCCCGGTCACCGGTCGTGGGGGACTGCTCGCCAACAAGTCGTCCATCACCGGCCAGTACCTCTCGGGGAAGAAGTCCATCCCGGTGCCGGCGCGGCGGCGTCCGGGCACCGGCGAGGTCGTGACGGTGCGGGGCGCCCGCGAGCACAACCTGCGCGACATCGACGTGTCGTTCCCGCTCGGCTGCCTGATCGCCGTGACCGGCGTGTCGGGCTCGGGCAAGTCGACCCTCGTCAACGACATCCTGCTGCGGTCGCTGGCCCAGCAGCTGCACCGGGCCAAGGCGCTCCCGGGCCGCCACCGCAAGGTCGAGGGCATCGCCCACCTCGACAAGGTGGTGGACGTGGACCAGGCGCCGATCGGCCGGACGCCGCGGTCGAACCCGGCCACCTACACCGGGGTCTTCGACCACATCCGCAAGCTCTTCGCGCAGACGGCGGAGGCCAAGGTGCGGGGCTACCAACCCGGGCGCTTCTCGTTCAACGTGCGCGGCGGCCGCTGCGAGGCGTGCGCGGGCGACGGGACGATCAAGATCGAGATGCACTTCCTCCCCGACGTCTACGTGCCGTGCGAGATCTGCCACGGGGCCCGCTACAACCGCGACACCCTCGAGATCACCTTCCGGGGCAAGACCATCGCCGACGTGCTGGACATGTCGTGCGAGGAGGCGCTCAGCTTCTTCGAGCGCCAGCCCTCCATCGCCCGCCACATGCAGACCCTGGTGGACGTCGGGCTGGGCTACGTGCGCCTGGGCCAGCCGGCGCCCACGCTCTCGGGCGGCGAGGCGCAGCGGGTGAAGCTGGCCAGCGAGCTGAGCCGTCGCCCGACCGGGCACACGTTCTACATCCTCGACGAGCCCACGACCGGCCTGCACTTCGACGACACGCGGCGGTTGCTCGAGGTGCTGGGCCGCCTGGTGGACCAGGGCAACACGGTCGTGGTGATCGAGCACAACCTCGACGTGGTCAAGACGGCGGACTGGATCATCGACCTCGGTCCCGAGGGCGGCAACAAGGGCGGCACGGTGATCGCCGAGGGCACGCCCGAGCAGGTGGCCAAGACGGCGGGCAGCTACACCGGCGAGGTCCTCAAGCCGGTGCTGAGCCGGGCGAAGTAGGAGAGGGGCGCGTCAGGTTCGGGGGAGAGGCTCCTTCCCCGAGGTCACGAGCGGGGACTCAACGGGGCGAGAAGTGGGTCGTCGGCCGCTCCAGCCGGCGGCCGTCGAGGAACGTGTCGACCTTCTCGTTGTAGAAGGCGATCAGGCCGGCGATGGGCAGCAGCTCGCGGGTGGGGAAGTCGTAGGCCCAGGCGATGTCGGGGTAGGTGGCATCGCCGATGTGCGCCGTCCAGTAGCCGCTCGTCGTGCCCTTGTAGGGGCATTCGGTGACCGTGTCCGACGCGACCAGATGGGCGTAGTCGACGTCCAGGCGGTTCAGGTAGTACCGCGTGGGGAGCCCGGTCTCGAACACCAGGACGGGCGACGACGACTCCGCGAGGACGGTGCCGTCCAGCTCGATGCGCACCGAACGGGTCGAGCGCAACGCGTCCACGCGCGTGTAGGGATTGCGCGGATGGACGAAGACCTGCTCGTCCTCCTCGAACCAGGCGTCGAGGGCGGACCACTCGAACCGCACGGTGTGGTCGAGCCCCTCCACCTTCGAGGTGCCCAGCACCTTGGCGGCGTGCCGGCGGTGGACGTCGCCGGCACGGATGCCGTGCAGCGCGGTGTCGCCCCGCGGGCTGTGCTGGCTCACCTCCTCGTCGACCAGGACGCCCTCGACGACATCGGTGGTGGGGATGTAGTACTGCGGGTAGTTGGACCATTCCCACACGTAGAGGGCACGGGTCGTGTCGACGATGGTCTCGCCACCCAGGACGGCACGGACACGACGCGGCACCGGCTCGACGTGGTTGACGGGCACCAGGGTGCCTGGGTAGTCGCTCACCGCACTGCCTCCCGGGCGATCGGACACTCTCGTCCGGACCCTATCGGCGGATCGTGCGGATCCTGCCGCTCGAGTCACCTGATCGGACGGGAGTGGCCGGCTCAGGTGATCGCGAGCATCCGCTCGAGCGCGACCCGGGCCCACTCGGCCGTCTCGGCGTCGACGGTGATCTGGTTCCGCACCTCGCCCTCGACGAGGCCCTCGAGCACCCAGGCCAAGTGCTCCGGGTCGATGCGCGACATGGTCGAGCAGGGGCAGACCAGCGGGTCGAGACAGACCACCGTCTTGTCGGGTGACTCGTCGTCGAGCCGCTTGACGAGGTGGATCTCGGTGGCCACGCCGATCACCGAGCCGGCGGGAGCAGCCGCCACGGCGCGGATGATGGCGTCGGTCGAGCCGGTGATGTCGCCCAGCTCCACGACGTCGTGGGCGCACTCGGGGTGCACCATGACGATGCCGTCGGGGTGCTCGGCGCGGAAGGCCTCGACGTGCTCGGGCCGGAAGCGCTGGTGGACCGAGCAGTGACCCTTCCACAGCAGCAGGGTGGACTCCTTCACCTCGCGGTCCGTCAGGCCGCCGAGGGCCTGGCGCGGGTTCCAGAGCCGCATGTCGTCGGCGCCGTAGCCGAGCTGGAAGCCGGTGTTGCGGCCGAGGTGCTGGTCCGGGAAGAAGAGGACCCGGTCGCCCCGCTCGAGGGCCCAGGTGAGCACGGCCCGGGCGTTGGACGAGGTGCAGACGGCCCCACCGTGGCGGCCCACGAAGGCCTTCAGGGAGGCGGCCGAGTTCATGTAGGTCACCGGGATCAGTGTGTGCACGTCGATCACGCGGGCCAGCTCGTCCCAGGCCTCTTCGACCTGGTCGATGTCGGCCATGTCGGCCATGGAGCAGCCGGCGTTGAGGTCGGGGAGCACCACCTTCTGGTGGTCGCCGGTCAGGACGTCGGCCGACTCGGCCATGAAGTGGACGCCGCAGAACACGATGAACTCGGCGTCGGACTGGTCGGCGGCCTGGCGGGAGAGGCCGAACGAGTCACCCCTGGCGTCGGCCCAGCGCATCACCTCGTCGCGCTGGTAGTGGTGGCCGAGGATGAAGAGCCGGGAGCCGAGCGCCGCCTTGGCGGCACCGATCATGGCGTCCAGCTCGTCCCCGTTCGCGGCCGTGTACCGCTCTGGGAGCGGCGTTTGCAGCCTGAGCATGTGGTCTGCCCCCTTTGAGGGAGAGCATCGATCTGGCCGGCGGGGACAGCCTGGTCGCCCATCCGCGGGTTTGTCGGCCTCGATGCGAGGTTGTACGCCGGATACCAGGCCGGCACCACCAGTGTACCGCCGGCCACCAGCCGCTGCGCGAGAGTGGGTGTGATGCAGGATCGGCCGCCCACCGGCTCCATTCCGGACGCCCCGGGCTCCTACCAGTTCTACGACGCCGAGGGCCGCGTCCTCTACGTGGGGAAGGCCAAGTCCCTGCGCCACCGCCTGCCCAATTACTGGCAGGACTCCGCCCGGCTCCCGCCCCGCACGGCCCAGATGGTGGCGCAGGCCGACCACGTCGAGTGGGTGGTGGTCGACAGCGAGGTCGACGCCCTGATCCTCGAGCACTCGCTCATTCAGGCCCACCTGCCTCGCTACAACGTCCGGCTCAAGGACGACAAGAGCTATCCCTGGCTCGCCGTGACCCTCAACGAGGAATGGCCCCGGCCGGCCGTCGTGCGGGGGCGCAAGCGCAAGGGCGTCCGCTACTTCGGCCCCTACGGCAACGCGGGGGCCATCCGGTCCACGCTCGACCTGCTGGTGCGGAGCTTCCCGGTGCGCACGTGCTCGGACACCAAGTTCACCCGGCACCAGCGGCTCGGACGGCCCTGCCTGCTCTACGACATCGAGCGCTGCTCGGGGCCGTGCGTCGGCGCCGTCGACCACGAGGCCTACGACGGCTACGTGGTCGACCTCATGCGCTTCCTCTCCGGCGACACCGAGCCCGTGCTGGCCGGCCTGGAGGAGGCCATGCTGGCCGCGTCCGACGGCCTGCAGTTCGAGCGGGCGGCACGGCTGCGCGACCGGATCGCGGCCGTGCACAAGGCGGCCGAGACGCAGCAGATGGTCTCCGACCGGGCGGAGGACTTCGACGTGGTCGGCCTGGCCGAGGACCCGCTCGAGGCGTCGGTGCAGATCTTCCGGGTGCGCCGGGGCCGCGTGGTCGGCCACCGGGGCTTCGTGGCCGAGAAGGTCGAGGACCTCTCGGGTCCCGAGTTCATGGCGCTGGTCGTCTCGCAGGTGTACGGGGCGGAGGGGACCGAGGTGCCCAGGCGGGTGCTGCTCCCCGAGGAGCCGGCCGACCGCGAGGTCCTGGAGAGCTGGCTGCGCGGTGTCCGGGGGGGCCCGGTGGACATCGCCGTCCCGCTCCGGGGGGCCAAGCGGGCGCTGCAGGACACGGTGACCCGATCCGCCGGCGAGGACCTGGCCCGCCACCGGCTGCGGCGTGCGTCCGACCACAACGCGCGCTCGAAGGCGCTGACCGAGCTGCAGGGCGCGCTGGGGCTGCACGAGGCACCCCTGCGGATCGAGTGCTACGACATGAGCCACCTGCAGGGGACCGACTACGTGGGCTCCATGGTCGTGTTCGAAGACGGGCTGCCCAAGCGGTCGGACTACCGGCGCTTCAAGGTCAAGTCGGTGCCCGGCAATGACGACTATGCGGCCATGGAGGAGGTGCTGACGCGCCGGCTCACGGCGCTCAAGGAGGCGCCCGAGGCGCCGAGCGGACGCCCGCGCCGCTTCGCCTACCGGCCCAACCTGCTGCTGGTCGACGGCGGCAAGGGCCAGCTCGGCGTGGCCGAGCGGGTCGTGCGCGAGCTGGGGCTCGGGGGTGAGATCGAGCTGGCCGCATTGGCCAAGCAGTTCGAGGAGGTCTACCGCCCCGGATCACCCGACCCCGTGCGTCTGCGCCGCGGCTCGGACGCCCTCTACCTGTTGCAGCGCCTGCGCGACGAGGCACACCGCTTCGCGATCACCTTCCACCGGGAGCGGCGGGCCAAGCGGATGACGCGCAGCTTCCTCGACGACATCCCCGGGCTGGGCCCGGTCCGCAAGGCCCGTCTGGTCAAGGAGCTGGGCGGCGTGAACGCCGTGCGGGCAGCAACACTCGAACAACTCCAGGCCCTTTCCTGGCTTCCCGACACCGTGGCGCTCGCGGTGTACGACGGCGTGCGCAAAGCTGGGGGGCGATGAGCGAGTTCGTGATGGTGACCGGCATGTCCGGGGCAGGTCGGTCCACGGCCGCGGCGGCGCTCGAGGACGTCGGCTGGTTCGTCATCGACAACCTCCCCGCGGAGCTGATCACGAAGATGGTCGAGATGGTGGATCGACCCGGTTCGGGGATCGAGCGGGTGGCCCTCGTCATCGGGCGGGGCGGCAGCAACGCGGGGCCGGAGTACTTCGACGACCTGGCCCGCGTGCTCGACGAGCTGCGGAACACCCGCACGCGGGTGCGCGTGGTCTTCCTCGATGCGCCCGACGACGTGCTCGTGCGCCGCTACGAGGGCACCCGGCGCCGGCACCCGCTGGCCGCTCGGGGCGTCGAGGAGTCCATCACCGACGAGCGCAAGCTGCTCGAGCCCGTGCGCGAGCGGGCCGACCTCCTCGTCGACACCGGGGAGCTCAATTCGAACCAGCTGCGGTCGCGGATCCTGGAGGCGTTCGGCGACGATGAGACGCCGCACATGCAGACCTCGGTGGTCTCGTTCGGCTACAAGCACGGCATCCCCCTCGACGTCGACCTGGTCTTCGACTGCCGCTTCCTGCCCAACCCGTTCTGGGTGGAGGAGCTGCAGCCCTTGAGCGGGCTCGACCAGCCGGTGCGGGACTACGTGCTCGGCCAGCCGGAGTCGGTCGGCTTCCTCGAGAAGGTGGACGAGCTCCTGACGAGCATCCTGCCGGCGTTCGTGCGGGAGGGGAAGTCGTATCTGACGATCGCGATGGGCTGCACGGGCGGGCGCCACCGCTCGCCGACCCTGGCCGTCGCGCTGGCCGACCGGCTGAGCGAGCACGGCCAGGCGGTGTCCGTCTTCCACCGGGACATCGACCGGTGAGCCGCACACGGCCGTCGGTGGTGGCGATCGGGGGTGGGCACGGCACGGCCGTCACGCTGCGGGCCCTGCGGCGCTACGCGGGCACGGTGACGGGCATCGTGTCGGTGGCGGACGACGGTGGCAGCAGCGGGCGGCTGCGCGAGCTGTTGAACGTCGTCGCCCTGGGCGACATGCGCAAGTGCCTGGTGGCGCTGGCGGACGAGGACTCGGCGCTGGCGATGGCCTTCGAGCGCCGCTTCGACGAGGGCGAGCTGGCCGGCCACGCGTTGGGGAACCTGATCCTGACCGGCCTGATCGAGGCCACGGGTGACCTCGTCCTCGGCGTGCGCGAGGCGGCCCAGCTGCTCGGCGCGCACGGCGACGTGCTGCCGGCCACCTCGGAGCGCGTCGTGCTCAAGGCCGAGTCGGGCCAGGGCACGGTGGCGGGCCAGGTGGCCGTCATGGGCACGGGCGACATCTGGACGGTCTCGCTGGTGCCGGGGGACGCGCAGCCGCCGCCCCTGGCCGTCGAGCGGATCGCGGAGGCGGACCAGGTCGTGATCGGGCCCGGGTCGTTGTTCACCAGCGTGCTGGCCGCCGTGGCGGTGGGTGGCATCGCCGAGGCGGTGGCCTCCTCCAACGCCCAGGTGGTGTACGTCTGCAACCTGCGTCCCCAGGTCCCCGAGACCGAGGGCTACGACGTGGCGGCCCATGTCACGGCCCTGGCCAGGCACGATGTTGCGGTGGACGTGGTGCTGTGTGACAGCATCCAGGGTATGAGCATCGGCGCCACGGCTGTGCCGGTGCACGACGTCCCCCTGACGGGCGAGAACACCCTGGTGCACAGCCCGGCCAAACTGGCGCAGGCGCTGTCAGGTCTGCTGGCATAGCCCGGTCAAACCGAGAGGAAGGGACGAGATGACGGTACGGGTCGGCATCAATGGCTTCGGGCGCATCGGCCGCAACTTCCTGCGGGCGATCCTGGCCAGCGGCGCCGACATCGAGGTCGTCGGTGTGAACGACCTGGCGTCCCCCGAGACCCTGGCCCACCTCCTCCGCTACGACTCGACCCAGGGACGACTGCCGGTGCCGGTGGACGTGGAGGGCAACGACCTGTTGGTCGGCGACCGGCCCATCCGGGTGCTCGAGGAGCGTGAGCCCGAGCAGCTGCCCTGGGACAAGCTGGGCGCCGACGTCGTGATCGAGTCCACCGGGCGCTTCACCTCCCGGGCCGACGCGGCCGGGCACCTCGGGGGCTCGGTGCGGCGGGTCATCATCTCGGGCCCCTCGGGCGACGCCGACGCGACCTTCGTGATCGGGGTCAACGACGACGAGTTCGATCCGGCCACCGACATCGTCGTGTCGAACGCCTCGTGCACGACGAACTGCTTCGTCCCGATGGTCAAGGTGATCGACGACGGCTTCGACATCGTGAGCGGGCTGATGACCACGGTGCACGCCTACACCAACGACCAGAACCTGCTCGACCTGACGCACAAGGACCCGCGCCGGGCCCGTGGGGCCGCCGTCAACATCGTGCCGACCACGACCGGGGCGGCCAAGGCCACCAGCCTCGTGCTGGAGTCGATGAAGGGCCGCCTGGACGGGATCTCGCTGCGGGTGCCGCTGCCGGTCGGCTCCATCACCGACTTCACGGCCGTCGTCAAGGGCAACCCGTCGGTGGCCGAGGTCAACGGCGCGTTCGCCGAGGCGGCGGCCAAGCCGCCGCTCGACCGGGTGCTCGACTACACGGAGGACCCGATCGTCTCGAGCGACATCGTCGGCTCCCCCGCATCGTGCACCTTCGACGCCGGCCTCACCATGGTGATGCCGATCACCGAGGAGCTGTCGCTGGTCAAGGTCAACGGCTGGTACGACAACGAGTGGGGCTACTCCAACCGCCTGGTCGACCTCGTCCTCCTGGTAGGCGGCTGACCCCGATGGACCCGCTGCGCGGCATCCCGCTCCTCAAGGACCTCCCCGACCTCGAAGGCAAGCGCGTGCTGGTCCGGGTGGACTTCAACGTGCCGCTGCACATCGGTGTGCGCGGCCGGGCCACCGTGGCCGACGACTTCCGCATCACCGCCGCCCTGCCGACGCTGCGCTGGCTGCTGGACGAGGGCGCGGACGTGGTGGCGTGCTCGCATCTGGGCCGGCCGGCCGGGGCACCGGACCCGCGCTGGCAGATGGATCCGGTGCGGGAGCGCCTGGAGGTGCTGTGCCCCGGCGTGGGGCTGCTGGAGAACCTGCGCTTCGACCCGGGCGAGAAGGCCAACGACCCCGCCTTCGTGCAGCGGCTCATCGAGGGCTTCGACGCCTACGTCGACGAGGCCTTCGGGGCCGCCCACCGCGCCCACGCCTCCATCGTGGGGCCGCCCAGCTTCCTCCCCAGCGCGGCGGGGCTGCGCTTCGCCAAGGAGGTGGAGGTGCTCGGCGGGATCATGGAGCACCCGGCACGGCCCTTCGTGGCCGTCGTGGGGGGCGCCAAGGTGGCCGACAAGCTCGAGGTGCTCAAGGCCCTGGCCACCAAGGTGGACACGCTGGTGGTCGGCGGCGGCATGGCGTTCACCTTCCTGGCCGCCCAGGGCCACCACGTGGGGAGCTCCCTGTTCGACGAGGCCCACCTCGCTGACTGCCGGGCGCTGCTGGACTCGGGGGTGCGCATCCTGCTGCCGACCGACACCCGGGCCCTGGAGCCCGGCGGGACGTTCGGGCCGCCCTCGGGGGCGCACGGGCCACGGGGGAGCGTCAAGGTCATCGAGGGGGACCTGCCCGACGGCTGGACCGGGCTCGACATCGGGCCCGACACGGCGGCCGCCTTCGCGGAAGAGGTGTCGACCGCGGGGACGGTGCTGTGGAACGGCCCGCTGGGCGCCTTCGAGGACCACCGCTTCGCGGAGGGCACCCGGATCGTGGCCGAGGCGGTCGCCCATTGCCCCGGTTTCTCGGTGGTCGGCGGCGGCGACAGCGCCAGTGCGCTCGACGAGCTGGGGCTCTCCGACAAGATCGGCTACCTCTCGACCGGTGGGGGAGCGTCGCTCTCCTTCATCGAGCTGGAGGGGCACCTGCCGGGCATCGACGCCCTGCGCCAGGCCCCGAACGCACCCCGGGGGTGACGGCGCGCCGCCCGCTGGTCAGCGGGAACTGGAAGATGCACCACGACCACATCGAGGCGCTGCACACGGTGCGCGACCTCGGCCTCCGGCTCAAGCCCGAGGACGTGGCCCGGGTCGACGTGTCCGTCCATCCGCCCTTCACCGACCTGCGCACGGTGCAGACGCTCGTGGAGAAGGAGCACATCCCGCTCGCCCTCGGCGCCCAGCACTGCTCCGACGAGGACGCCGGGCCGCGCACGGGTGAGGTGAGCCCGCGCATGCTGGCCCGCCTCTCCACCGCCTACGTGATCGTCGGGCACTCGGAGCGCCGCCGGCTCTTCGGCATGGACGACGCCACGGTGGCCTCGACGCTGCGGGCGGTGCTCCGCAACGGGATGACGCCGGTGGTCTGCGTGGGGGAGAGCGAGGAGCAGCGCGACCGGGGGCAGACCGAGGGCGTCCTGGAGGAGCAGGTCCTGGCCGCGCTGACGGGCCTGGCCGCCGAGGTCCTGGCGGGCCTGGTGGTCGCCTACGAGCCGATCTGGGCCATCGGCACCGGGAAGGCCGCCACCGCGGTGGACGCCGAGGACGCCGGGGTCTTCATCCGCTCCCTGGTGGCCAAGGTGGGAGGCGAGGAGGCCGCAACGGGCGTGCGGATCCAGTACGGGGGGTCGGTGAACGCCGAGAACGCGGGCGACTTCATGGCCGAGCCGGACGTGGACGGCCTCCTGGTCGGCGGGGCCAGCCTCGAGGCGGCCAGCTTCACCGACATCATTCGGGCCACCGCCGCCTGCTACCGTTCCTAGGCCGATCAGGGCGAAATTCGGCCGCGCATTCGAGTTGGAGGCTCCTCCGTGTTGGCAACCTTGTCCGCAGTCACCTGGGTGTACGTGGTCATCGAGGTGCTCTCCGCGCTCGGATTGATCTTCCTCATCCTGATGCACAGTGGGAAGGGGGGCGGGCTGTCCGACATGTTCGGCGGCAGTGTGGGGGCGGCCGCCCAGGGCTCGACGGTGGTGGAGCGGAACCTCGACCGCATCACGGTCACGGTGGCCATCATCTTCGCCTTCGCCACGATCACGCTGGATCTCCGGCTGCAGTGAAGGGCCGGGGCCGACGCCCCCGGCGCGGTGGGCTGGTCGGGATCCTCGCAGCACTGGCTGTCGTGGCCGCGGCCTGCGGCGGCGGGGCAGGGGGCAAGGGGACCACGGTCACCTATGTCGGCGTGGCGGGAGGGGCCATCTCCTTCGGCATGACCGAGGGCCCGACCGGATGCAACCCCAACACGCCGGCGGGTGACACGCCGGGCACGCAGACGGTGCTGGCCGGGGTGTTGCCCAGCCCCTTCGTGCCGAACGTGGTGACCGCGGCCGGCCAGCCCACGTCCAACCCGGACCTGATCGAGTCGGCCGAGCCGCTCAGCATCAATCCCCAGACCATCGTCTACACCCTGAATCCCAAGGCGGTGTGGTCCGACGGCGTGCCCATCACGGCAGCGGACTTCAAGTACGCCTGGGAGGAACAGCGCGGTGACCCGGTTGTCTCTTCGCCCGACGTGGCGAGCATCGCCGGCTACCGCGACATCGCGTCGGTCACGGGCTCGAACGGCGGCCACACGGTCACGGTCAAGTTCAAGACCACGTTCGCCGACTGGCAGATGCTCTTCAGCAACCTGGTGCCGGCCCACGTGATGGAGAAGGTGGGGTGGAGCCCGAGCTGCACCACCGTGAACCCGGCGATCGACCTGTCGGGCGGCCCGTTCGAGATCGAGTCGGTGTCGGGCCAGACCATCAGGCTCGTGCAGAACCCGAAATGGTGGGGGACCCCGGCCAACGCCCGCTCCATCACGGTGCACGTCGCGTCCTCGACCGAGCAGCTGGCCCAGTGGATGTCCTCGGGCTTCGTCCAGGTGGCGCAGCCTTCGACGGTCGACACGGCGTTCCTGACGCAGATGACGGGGCTGCCGGGCGCGCAGAGCGACGTCGACACCTCCGCCACGCTCCTGCAGCTCGACATGGCGAGCTCGCTCGACGCGCAGCTGTCACCGGACCTCAGGGTGGCCATCGCCCTCCTGATCAACCGCCAGGACCTCGTGAACCAGCAGGCGAGTTGGGCGGTGCCGGGGATGCAGGTGGCGGACAGCCACGTGTACGTGCAGGGCCAGCCGAGCTACAAGCCCGCACCAACCGCCTCCCCGACGACGACGATCCCCGCCCCGACCTCGTCGACCTCGACGACGACGATCGGTGCCGGCGGCAGCGTGAACTTCCCGGTGACGCCGGTACCCGACCAGGCCGCCGCGCTCATTCAGGCCACCGGGTTGGTCCGCACGCCGGGCGACCCCTACTACCACTCGGCGTTCGGGACGCCGTTCGTGCTGCACATGGTGGTCGACGAGAGCGACCCCTGGGCCGCCGCCGCGGCCCCGGTGATCCGCTCGGAGCTGCTGGCGGCGGGTTTGGACACCACGCTGTACCCGGTCACGAGCGCGGCGCGGCCGGGCAGATCCTGGCGGCCGAGTTCGCCGACCTGGCACTCGTGCCGGTGACGTTCACCCCGTACCTGAGCCAGACGCTCTCGTGGTACACGACGCTGCTCGGGGCGCCCGGCAAGAACGGATCCGAAGACTGGACGAACTACTCGAACAGCCAGTTCGACAGGCTGGTCCAGACGGCCTCCCAGCAGCTCAACCCCAACACGGCGGCCGGCTACTACGCCCAGGCGGACACGCAGCTGTGGGACGAGATGGTCGCGCTGCCGCTGTTCGCGGAGCCGGCCGCACTGGCGTGGAGCCGCACGATCGGGGGAGTGACACCCATGCCGCGCAGCGACGGCCTCCTCTGGTTCGCCCAACTGTGGGCCGTGCGCTCGCCGGAGTCGACCAGCAACACCACACCCTCACTGCCGGGGCAGTAGCCCGGCCCCGCCCGGGCCGGCCGGCCTTTCGGGCGTCCCCTTGCACCGAGTGGGGTGATGCCCACGCGCTACGATCTCCGGACGCTGCATTCCAGTCGTAAGCCCGTCGGAGTGGCGGAATAGGCAGACGCGCCAGCTTGAGGGGCTGGTGCCCGCAAGGGCGTGGGGGTTCAAGTCCCCCCTCCGACACGATCAAAACCCGACTCCTTCATCCCGACCTCCTGGTAGCGGACGTGCAGCGGAGGCGCTCCGTGCACTTTCACGTCGAGGTAATCCGGTAACACCGAAATCTCCTCGATGAACTCGTCGATCAGGACGCGTCGCTCGACCTCCGTCGCGGCGTTCCACGTCTTGTCGACGTCGAGGGTTGCGAGCATGCGTGCGACGGCGTCGAAGTGCTGTGCGACGTCGTCCGAGCGCGCCACCTCGACGCGTGCATCGTCTGCCTCACGCTGTGCCTCACGGATGGCCACGGACAGGCGCGCCTCCTCCTCGGCGAACAGGTCGGCTCCGATCTTGTCGGCGTAGTACAGGCGCAGCAGCTTGCGGCGTTGGGCCACCAGCTCCTCGACACCGTGACGGGAACGCCGAGCGCGGGGCCCTCCGCCGGCCTTGGGGGCCGGCGTTCGGGCCCGCTCGAGTTCCTTGCGGATGGCGGCCTGCAGCTCCACGTCGTCGCCGATGAGCCGCAGCCCCAACACGGCGGCCCGCAGCAGCCCGACGTTGGTCCGGCGGGGCTGGGCGCAGCCCTGGCCCCGGTGGTGGCAGCGGTAGAGCCTTGCGGCCCTGGCCGTTCTGGTCGAGGGCCATGAGGCGCTGGCAGAGCCCGCAGCGGACCCGGCCCGACAGCAGGTCGGTGCCCCGGGCCCGGCCCTTGACCCGGCCCCGGTGGGCGGCGGCGAACTGCTCGGGGGTGATGATCGCCTCGTGGCGGCCCGGGAACCACTCGCCGTTCATCTGCACCTCGCCGAGGTAGATGCGCGAGTTCGAGGATGGTGAGCACGGTCGAGTACTTGATGCCGGTGGCGTCGGCGATCTTGCCCATGCTCTGGCCCTCGGCCCGCAGCGTGAAGATGCGCCGGACGACCGGTGCCATCTCGTTGGCGACGAGCTCGCCGTCGACGAGGTCGTAGCCGGTCTTGGGACGGTTGACCCACTTGCCCTGGCGCACGGCCTGCTGCATGCCCATGCGCACGTTCTCGGCCAGCTGCTCGCGGTAGAACTGCGCGAACGAGCCGAGGATGTTGTAGAACATCCGGCCCGTCGCCGACGAGAGGTCGATCTTCTCGGTGAACGAGTGCAGCGCGACGCCGGCCTGGCCGAAGCGGTCGGCCAACAGGATCAGGTCGCTCAGGTTCCGAGACAGCCGGTCGAGCCGCCACGTGAGCACGTTGGCCACGTGGCCCTCGTCGACCATGTGCAGCAGCTGCTGCAGGCCGGGCCGCTCGAGGTTCTTGCCCGAGAGCCCAGGGTCGGCGATCACCGTCACCTCGCCGAGGTCGTGCAGCTCGGCGTAGACGCGCAGCTTGTCAGCTTGCCCGGCGATCGAGAAGCCCTCCGCCGCCTGCTCCTCGGTCGACACCCGGCAGTACGCCACCGTCAGCATCCGTGTCCTCCTGTTCCACTTCTCTTCGTTCACCATGCGCAGACCGATCCGCACGAGCACCGCCGCCACCCGCTCGTAGTCGGGCCCGGCCGCGCTCACCGCAGCTCCAGTTCGCTGCGGCGGCGGGCCACCCGTTCGGCGAAGGCGGTGTGGCTGACGATCTCGTAGGTATGCAGATGATGCCCGACGGCTCCCAAGGTGTCGTCGATGCCCTCGGTGCCGATGAGGGCGCCCAGCGAGGCGAGGTAGCCGGTGAGGCCCGGGAGCAGCTTCTCGATGGACGCCGACCGTCGGGCGAGCCGCAGCCGCTCGACGCCCGACGGCCCGGTGTCCGAGCGTGGCCTGCTGGACCTGGCGCCACTCGGGGGCGAGGGGCCAGCGGGAACGGGTCTGGTCGGTGGTGGGGGAGCGGTAGGTCAGCCACTCCGCTGGTGGCGTAGGCCCACAGGTCGCCAGCGGCGGCCAGGACCTGGTCGGGCGTGTTGAGGTCGAACTCGACCAGGCCCTGGCGACCGATCTCGAACTCGAGGCGGTGCACGGGCGGTGCCGGGCACGTAGCGATCGCCCCAGACCTCGGGCCACCAGCCGTTGTCCTTGGCGGCCATGTCGGCCGTCTTGTCGTAGAGGCGGGCCAGGAACGTGTTGGTCTTGCGGCTGCCGAACTCGAAGCCGGTCAGGGTGCCGGCGATCTCGTAGGTGCGGCGGGCGTCGGCCCGGCAGACGAAGCGTTGGGCGTCCTCGAGCGTGAGGATCCAGCCCTGCCAGTCGGCGAAGAGGTCGACCCGGTTGACCCAGAAGCGCAGGCGGCCCAGTTCGGCGATCGAGCAGATCGTGCACGTGCCGCCACCGCCGCCTCGGGTCCGACGGCGTGCAGGAACTCGGAGCGGGGCTGGACCCGCACGGTCGGGAGATGGCGGCTGGTGGAGAAGCCGATGCGGGCCATCTCGTGGTCGAGGCAGAAGCGGTACTTGCCCCACCCGTGGGGAGCGATCCCGAAGGTCAGATCACCGATCTCGCACGGGGCCGGCCGCTTGGCCTCGCCCGCCCAGGTCCGGCAGTCCTCGAGGCGGGCCAGGAAGCGCTTGGGCAGTTCGGCCCGGCCCGAGAGGTAGAGGGCGTCGACGCCGGACGCCAGCTCCCGCAGCCCCGTCTCGGAAGATGCGTATTTGCGACTAGCTGGTCAGACGGGGTGCACGGGAGCCATCTCGATGCTGGGTCAGCCGAGCCCTCGACCGCGGGCGGCCTCGATGCTGGCGGGAGATCTGCTCGGACCAGGCCGTGTCGAGGTCGAGCTGATCCAGGGGAAGACGAACTCGTCGGGGTGCGCGCCGTAGCGTGGCCCGGAAGCGGCGGACCTTGCGGAAGATGGTGGCCCGGTGCCAGCCGCCCCGCTCGAGGTTGTCGAAGCCGCCGGCCAGATGCCAGGCCACCCAGAAGCCGATCAGCTCGGAGCGCTCGACGGGCGTCCTCGGCGATGGCGTCACGAGATCTCCGGTCGAAGTCCTCCATGCTCCGGGCGGGGGTCGAGAAGGCCTCGGCGAGGACGTCCTCGTCGAGGTTGTGGTGGTACCCGGCCCAGCGGTTCACGGCGTACCCGGCCACCTTCGGCGCTCTCGCTCTTGTCGCTGCGGAAATCAAGGTCTTCGGTCATGGCCGGGAGTATGTCGCATGGTTGCGACAAGCCCTGCCGGAGAGAGGCAAAAGCGCAGGTAGGCCGCCCATCGGGCGGCCTTGGCCATTGTGGCCACGGATCCGCCCGGGCCCGTCAAGGCTTCCCCTACGGGCGGCTGCGCCGGCCTTGACCGGCCCTGTCCCTACCGGTTGCAGCCGGCTGGCACAATTGGGCCGTGTCCCAAAAGATCACGATCGAGGTGTCCGACGACATCGCCGCGGGTGCTGAGGCTGAAGCTGAGCGTCGGGGCACGGACGTCGCCGCTGTTGTCGAGCGCGCTCTCGTGAGGGACTTGGGTTTCCGAGCGGTCGAACGAATCCAGGAACGATTCGATCTCGACGAAGAGGCGGCGATGAAGTTGGCGTACGAGGAGCTTCGGGCAGCCCGCAAGGAGCGTCGTTCGGCTTGACCATCCGGGTGGTGATCGACCCGGGCGTGTTCATCTCTGCTCTGTTGGGCAAAGGCAGTCCGCCCGATGACATCGTGCGCGGATGGAGGCGAGACCGATTCGAGTTGGTCGTCTCGCCGAAGCTGGTCGCTGAACTCGTCGAAGTGGTCAGCCGGTCGAAGTTCTCGAGCAAGATCTTCTCGGAGGACATTTCCGAACTCGTCGAACTCTTACATGACAGCGCGACGCTGCAAGCGGATCCACCGAACGTCGAACGGCTTACCGATGACCCCGATGACGACTACCTGGCGGCGCTCGCCGTGGCGGCAGAGGTGGATTTCTTGGTCACGGGAGACCATGCGCTCCAGCGATGGAGGTCCGATGTCGTGACTGTCGTATCGCCCCGAGAGTTCCTAGAGCAACTCGAAGAAAGTATCTAAAGCCCATGACGGAAAAGACCAAGCGGCTGAGCCTGCGCCTCACCCCACAGCAAGACGCGGTTCTTCGCCGTGCCGCCGAGACTCGAGGTGAGTCGGCAAATGACTTCGTCGTGCGCCACGCAGTCGAAGCAGCCGAGATGGAGCTTGCTGATCGGCGGGTGTTCGTCCTCGACGATGTTGGGTGGGACGGCCTTCAGGCGCTGCTTTCGCGGCCGCCTGCCTTGCCTCGGGCCATGATCGAACTGCTCTCAAAACGCACGGTGCTCGAATGACGTTCCTCGGCCTGCGGTGCCGGAAGCTCTTGACTGGTGAACACATCGCGTGTCGGGAATCAAAGCGGGACGGCGCTCATCGAGTGGACGTCGACGTGGAGGACCAAGGGGGTGCTTGCACGAGCAAGCGTTTGGCGTAATCCGGTCAGAAATATGTGACCCCAGGCCGGCAGCGAACGGGGCGACCCCGGCCGGATCGTCTCGAGGCTCGTCCTCAGGCGCCGTCACGTGCCCGGCGGCTCCAAGCAGTTTGCCCGCGTACCGAGCGCTTGCATGAAGGAGCGAACAGCGGTCGAGGCTCCCTGATGAGGAAGTCTGATCTCTGAGGAGCTCGGTGCGTCATGGTCGCCGATCACAGTTCGAAGCGGGTACCAACGGTGTTCGGGATGAACGCTTCGCCGAAGCGAGCGCCTATTGCGTGCTGAGCTCGCCATCCGGTGCAATGAGCAGGGACGATCACGGCCGGCGCAAGCGCGTCGAGGTCATCGAGGACCCGAGGGATGAGTGGTTCGAAGAGCGGTCCGTTGAGGTGAAATCCACCCATCACGGCGTAGAGGGGGCGCTGTTTGGTCAGACGTTGGGCATACCGGCAGATATTCACGATCCCAGCGTGGCCGCATCCCGTGATCACCAGGAGTCCTTTGTCCTTGATGTCGACGATGAGGGCTTGATCATCAAGCACCAAGGGGTCGGGTTCCCACCGGCCAGTGATCCAGGCTTGCTGAGGCGGGAAGCCCGGCTCATAGCCGGTGGTGCGGGCCACCTCGCCGGTCACCAAGACCGACCGATCAAACAGGAAGCTCGGGTGACCCTCCTCGATCACGTCGAATCCAGCATCGATGAGCGCTCGACGACTCGTCGTTGGGATCTCCAGGGGGTCGCGGCCCGGGATCGTCACCCGCCGACGGCGCCAGAAGTGTGGGTGGATGAGTACCGGCAGGTTCACTGTCCCCAGGCGCCGGATGAGCCCGTCAAGGCCGGTGGTGTGGTCGAAGTGCCCATGGCTACAGACGATCGTCTCGATGCGACGACACGTCGACATCGAGGCGGCGCATGTTCTCCACCACTCCGTCGGGGCTGACTCCGGCATCGAAGAGGATCTGATGTTCCGTGCCGTTCTTGGACACAGTTACCAGGACCGAAAAGCCGTGCTCTGCTATCAGGGCCGAAGGAACCTCGCCGCCCTCCAAGGTGGCTGCGGACTGGCGGCAGTCGGACATAAGCGGCGGGCGGCGGGCCGGCCCCTGGTCGGGCATGAAAACGTCGGTGACGTTGTCCATCAATGTCGTCACTACCACCGAGTCGACCGGCTCAAGGTCAAACAGCACCTTTGGCTCGAAATCGTGCAGCACCCGGGGATCTGGGCTCGGCAGGTGGTCAGCATGTGTGTCGTCACTGCACACGGAAGGCCTCCTCGAGGACCGTCACGGGGATTAGGGTCCTGAACTGCGTTTCGATGTTCGTTTGACCCGCACGGCCGGCCTGCTTCCACTGCCAGCACTGTATGCGGCGCTGGGTAGGTCGGCTCGTCCGTTCCTCTCAAGTTGCGCTCAAAAAGTACCGCCTAGCCGCAGACAACTAGAGCAATTACCGGGCAGTCAGGCGGCGCTCCAGGCCGGCAATGTATGGGGGCACCCCGCCCTATACAGCGAACAGCCTCCACCTCCCTGGCACGCCTTTGAGCTCATGCTCGCCACGATCGATGAACCCGATGCCCGAACCAACCACGAGATCGGTGACTGTTCGTGATACCAAAACCTCGGATGGGTGTGCCTTCGCAACGATTCGGGCGCAGATATGAACGGCAATGCCACCAACGTCTTCCCCTCGCCATTCAATCTCGCCGGTATGGATTCCAGCGCGAATGATGACGTCTATGTCGTTGAGGGCATCCCTCAGCGATACCGCACATTGCGTTGCTCGAGCCGGGCCGTCGAAGGTCGCCAGAAATCCATCACCAGTGCTCTTGATGAGGCGCCCACCGAAGGCGCCGACATGGCGGGCGGCTATATCGTCATGTCCTGCCAGCAGCGACGTCCACTCCGCGTCGCCGAGCTGTGCGGCCTTCCTCGTCGAGTCAACGATATCGGTGAACAGAACCGTGGCGAGCGTTCGATTGGTTGGCCGTGAGGCTCGTACCCCCGTGAGGAATGCCTCAATCTGATCCATAAACTCATCGACGTCGCCGGAGAACCAGACATGATCGTGTCCTGTTAACTCGGTCAGTATCGCCCCCGGCACACGTTCGGCGATGTACTGGGCATGGCCGTCACGAACGAACTGATCCCCGGTGCGTCGCACGATCAGAGTGGGCGCCTGAATGGTGGCGAGGATGTCGGTGACATCGGTTCGTTGGAACATCGCATAGATGCGAGCCAGTGTGCTGGGCGGACCACCCAGCCGTTCGCTGCGCGCCCACCATCTCCGAAAAGAGACATCGTTCGCTCTGCTGGGCGCTTGGAGATCAAGCGATGCCGCGGTTCCGGTCGCCTGGCGGTACGCGTCGGCATAGGCATCGGCGATGTCCGCCGGGATCCCGAACGGGTAGTTAGGGCCGCGTACGAAGCGGGCGAAGGGGGCGTGTAGCACGAGCGCCTGGGTACGATCGGGGTGACTGGCGGCGAACAACATGGCAGGCAAGCATGTGGTAGCGGACCCGAATATCACCGCCGAGTGCGTTCCTACTGCATCCAATACCCCGCCGACATCGTCGGTCCACGCCTGCATCGCGGGAAGGGAATCTAAGTTCACATCGCTTGACGCGGCCCACCCCCGCAGATCCATGGTGATCAGCCGACCGAACGAAGCCAAGCGGCGCAGACCCCTGGCCATCAAGGGGTCGTCCCATATCAAGTCGATTGGGTTGCTTGCCCGGCTCAGCATCACGATGTCACGCTCGCCGCTACCACAGACCTGGAAGGCCAGGTAGCGTCCATCGAGCACCGCATACTGGGTATCGGGCGCCGTCATGGCGCCATCATGGCATTCGCTTCGCCTGAACTGCCTCGAGATCATTCGCGCCAGAGATCAAGAGGCTGCGGTACCTGGCGAGACCCGCGACGCCTACTCCATCGCATGTCTCAGGAAGCACCGAAGGGTCACCTCGTAGTGCCGCAGGGTGGCACCCCATCCCGGCAGCGGTAGGGGATACCCGCGGGAGGGACGCTACGGCCGCTGCCGCCCAGCGAATCTAGTGGGCTCGCTCCATCCGCCTCGACCTGCCCCATCGGAACAAGCCAAGTTCGTCCTCGATGTATGCGTCGCCTCCCTGAACGGCCGTTTCTCGCCGGGGAGACTGCACCCTTGCCCTGCAAGGGCCGAGGTGGCCATGATGGCGGTGTCCGGCTCGCCCGCGTGGGTAGTGCGGCGGGGGGAGCCGGAGGTCAGCGCAGGCGGTCCACAAGAAGGGTGAGCGAAGGAGGTATGCCGATGTATGCAGCCGTTCGACGGTACGAGGGCATCACAGACGACGCCGAAGCGGGACGCCTCGTCCGTGAAAGCTTCATGCCTCTCCTTGAAGAAGTGAGCGGTTTCATCGCTTACTACTGGATTGACGCTGGCGAGGGCACGATGGCGTCCCTCAGCGTGTTCGAGGACAAAGCCGGTGCCGACGAGTCCGTCACACTGGCGCATCAATGGGTTGAGGATAACGCTGCTGCGCTCTTCCCAAACCCGCCGCGAGTTACCGAGGGATTGGTGGTCGCGAGCCACACGAAGCAGTAAGGACCGTCGTGGTTCGGCCCGTCTTGCACCGTTGAAGTTACCCGTCGTCCTCGCCCTCCTCTTGGGCGACGCGGTCGCACCGAAGTCCAGAACGTGCTCACGGCGCTCAGCCGCGAAGACCTCGGCGGCGTGTCCTAGGGCGCCCCGCCATGGCCCGCGCCGCGATCGCGGTGCACCCGCCCGCGGGCTGCAACAGGCCGATCCGCTCGTAGTAGCGCAGGGTGTCCGCCCGAAGCCCGAGGCTCCCGTCATGCACCGTCACGGTAGACCTTAGAGTCAGGTCCAAGGTCAAGCCCTCTCGCCAAGGCTGATTCAATGTGCTCGACGGCAACCGGCGAGCCATCTCGACTATCTCCGATGTGCCGTTTGAGGCGCATGCAACTGTAGCAAGCACCCACTGGCTTTGGCCCCGTGGAAGTCTCTTGATCAGCGGACTTTCTGCAGCACGGCATTCACCTCGCCGAGATCGAACTCGCTTGGGTCGAAGGATCCACCCACCCACTCGAGGAAGTTCTCGTGTTCTTCGTGGGTGGGTTCGGCGATGGCACTCAGGAACTCCGTATATCCCCACGTGCCGCCGACGTCATCGGGCGGGCACGCATTTGCTCCGTCGAGGCACACCGCGAACTTCAAGCCGAAGTAGGACCACGTCAGCTCTTCGATGACGACCTCGTGCTCCCACGAATCGCCGAAGTCGTATTCAAGAGTGAACCGGCGCTGGTCGCGCAACGCCTGGAGGACCGTGACACCCTTCTCATCGATCTCTCCTTCGGGGAACTCGTCGTAGTTCATCCCGTAGCGGGTGTCGCCCACGGTGAATGCGTGGAGATGCGAGTTGGACCATCCCATCGCTGCCAAGAGGATGTCGGCGAGCTTGGCCATGCGGATGGCTCCGGGAACGAGCAACCGTCGCCAGATCACCGGGTCGACGTCATTGAGCTGGATCCGCAGACGAAAGATGCTCTGACCGGGGGGCTGGGGCATCCCTCGACACTACGACGGGAGGCCAAGAAGCCAGAGTGTTTTCGTCTGGACTGCAGTCGAGCAGTTAAGGATGGGGAATGTTTGATGCAGTTTGAGGGTGCTGTGTTACAGGGACCGCACCCTCAAAGACTTATCGTTGCTGGTCCCAGGGCTGGATCCGCCAGTCGGGTTTCGCGTAATCCGGCCCTCCGACACCCCGTTTGACCTGCTGAAACAGACTTCCTCAGCGCGGTAAGGAAGTTGCCGGTCGCTGACCATTCCCCCAGCGTTGCTTCGTGAGATTCAACGCGGTCGGATTTCGACCACGTCGGCGCCCGGATCGACGTCGGTCGTCCCGCCCGACAGCAGGGCACCAAGACGGTCCGCAACCTCTCGGTTGCGCTCGTCGGTCGCGTGCTGGTAGCGCAGCGCAGCCGTGTGGGTCCGGTGCCCGAGTCGCCCAGTTCCCCTTGACGATGTCCGACGAGATGGTCGACAACCAGGCGTCTGCATCGGCGACGCTGGCGAACGTTGACTCGCCGGCCCGGCGTTTGGCTTCCGGGGCGAGGTAGGACGCCCGATAGCGCCCAGACTGCAGTCAGAGGACCTTCACGGGGGCGCTTGCGTCTAGCCATTGTCGGCCTCCTGTCGTTTGGCGCTATCGGCGAGCGTCGAGTACTCGAAAAGCGAATGAGATGTGGCGTAGATCATCACCTTGGGTGTCGGTGGTTTGACAAACATCGGACAGAGACTCCGACGAGGAAGCGGGTCGAGCGCTTTGCCTGTGGCGAGATTCTTCCGGTGGTGCGCTCGACAAGGGATGACCGTCATTGCGCACTTGAGTGCCGTCACCGCGTTCGGGAGAATGTCTGGCGACTGAAAAGGAGAGCTGGATGAGCGATGTTCAGATACCGAAACCTGTCAAGACACACCACCACATTGGTCAAGCGATAAGTATTCGCGGGCTGCGAACAGAGGTCCAGCGGGCCGACGGAGTCAACGCCAAGATAGCCGTCTTCCTCACCAACATCGTCGGATCGATGTGGTGCGCCTATGTGTTTGCGATCATTGCCTTAATTGGTTTACCGCCGGCATTGAAACCGGGCGGTGAGGGTATCATCGCGTGGATTGCACAAACGTTCCTTCAATTGGTGCTGCTGTCGGTGATCATGGTTGGTCAAAATGTGCAGAGTGTGGCGAGTGATATCCGATCACAGCACACCTACGATGACACCGTACAAATCCTCGATCGGCTGGACATCCATACCGAAGGTGGGCTCAAGGATCTCGCCGATCGAATCGACACTTTGGGGATCGCCCTGAAACAGCAAGGCACATGATCGTGTAGCGACACCTGGGTCGTGACTGCCCCCTGTTCGCCGGCTCGTGGGCACTGACGGCCCCCTTGGACTACGAGGCGTGATGGCGCATGATAGGGACGCTCAGGTTGGAGTTTCCATTTGTGCAGATCGGTCAGGGCCCGATGTCGCCGAATCCTTTTTCCTTGTCCCGACAATCATCTGGGCGCTGATTCCCAGAGCAACGAGCACCATCGTCGAGAGCAAGATCACAGTCAGGATCCCGTTGAGCAAACCTCCCTGATCCTTAGCTTGGTGGATCACAGAGAGTGCAAACCCTTCGCCAACGGTGTCCCCAATCAATGCGCAAATGAAGAGAAAGATTGCGAATCCGGCGAGGCCCTTGTCGTCCGCCTTATAGAGGTCGGCGACCGCACGCACGCATAGCTCACGGCCAACATGAGCACTGGGAGAACCGTAGCGACCGTGACGTAGAAGTCCGCCCAATCCTGCGAAGGGACCGCGTAAGTCATGTAGATCCCCATATTTCACGTCTCTAGGTAACAGGTGGTTTCAGCCCGCGGGACGACTTGCACCGAACGGAACCGTGATTAGTGGGGGAGCCACTCGACGGTGAGATGGGACTGCCCCAGACCGCCGGGCCGGGGCCGCGCAACGGCCCCGCCGAAGCGGGGCCGCAACGCTGTGGCGGACTTACCGGTCAGAGGCTGCGCGGGAAAGAACGCTCCGACGCTCGCGATCATCTCGTCCACCCGGCAGAAAGGGGCGCAGTTGGTACCTCTGGTGCCTTCGGCCACACCGGGGTGACACTGGGGTACCGTTTCTTTTCGTTCGCCCCGGCGCATCGGGCCGCACGAGGTGGAGGTGAGCGCGTGGTCAAGGCGGCCGGGGCATCCCGATGACGGCCGGAGGTGTGCCGTGCGTCACCGGGCACGTCGCCCCGTCCGGTGGGAAGTACTGCACCCAATGTGGGGTTGCACTCGGGCCTGGCGACCAGGTCACATCATATGGCGCTGTCCCGATTGCTCCGGCTGCAACGCCACCCGGCACCGGCAAGCACGCCGCCACGCAGTATCCAGCCACGCAGTATCCAGCCACGCAGTATCCAGCCGCGCAGTACGACGCTCCGGACTACGCGAACACACCCCCAGTGAACCGAGCCATGAACGGGATGGCGATCGCGTCGATGGTGCTCGGGATCTTGTGGATCGAGTGGATCGGCTCCATCCTCGCCCTCGTCTTCGGCTATGTCGCACTGAACCAGATCAAGACGCGCAACGAACGCGGCCGGGGAATGGCCATCGCGGGCGTCGCCTTGGGCTGGATCGGCGTGGGCTTGATCCTCGTCATCTTCATCGTCAACTTCATCAGAGCGGTACGGTCAGGATCAGGCGGATGACCACGCTCGCTCCAGCTGTCGCTGTGCGGCAACCGGCCCTCGGGCGCATCGGCGTGCTCGACCCACTGCGGCGCAAGACTGGGCTCGCGCTGCTGTGCACCTCCGCGGTAATCGCGTGTGCGGCCAGTGGCTTCTACGCCGCGTCCTACTACACGCTGAACGTCAATTACGCCCATGTGGGGAACTTCCTCATCCCCGGATTGTGGTTCTTCGCCGCCTTGGCGGCATTCTGCGGGACCGCCTGGGCCCGGTCCTCGAAGGGAGCTCGGCCTGGCGATAGTGCGCTCTTGGCTATCGCTGGCGTCGTCTTCACTGTCCAGACTGTTGCCCTTCTCGCCTACGCCCTCTACGTGCGGTTCTTGTGGCTGCCCAACAGAGCCGGAGTCGGAAACGCCATCCAACTCGCGGTCGCTGCCGCAGCTTTGACGCTTGGCGTCTTGGCCTTCGTGCTCACTGGACGTTACGGTCGCCATCGGGTGAGGTCGAGCGGACACACCCCAGTGGCGCCGCTGGTCATCGCCGGGATCTCCTTTTTCGGACTCCTCTACAACGACCTGTACTACACATCATGGTTCGAGCTCACCTCCCTCAATACGAAGCTCTCAGGAATCCTCTCGGGAGTTTCGTACGGTGGCATCGGTATTGCCCTTTGTCTCTCTGCAGTTCTTCGCCTCGGACCAGCGTGGCGGCTCCTCGGCGCAGGGCTCGGTTTCCTAGCCATCGGAACCATCGAGGCCCTCCTCCGCGGCGTGACATTGCAGCAGAACCTTTATCCCGGTATCTACGAGATCCAAGCTGGCGGGTACCTAGTCATTGCCTGCATCCTCCTTGGTTCGGCGCTGATCGCTCCCTCGATCTCTCGCACGGCAGCGAGTCCGGGGACGGCTCCTCAGTGGCTGCAGCCAGCAGAGGCGAATCCAGCTCCTCAACCGGTGGGTGTTCCCGAGCTCCCACCGGCCCCTGAGTGGTGGCCCGCACCGGTCGCCAAGCATGCAGCCAAGACACGTGCTCCGCGCTTCTCCGCGGCGTGCGGTTTTGGGCTCACGCCCGGATCACGTTTTTGTCCTCAATGCGGCAGCGCCATCTGACCCACGCCGCCCCGACGAACCTGGCCCGATTCGTACTCGGGCAGGTAGTCAGAAGCCCTCGGACTGGTCGCTGGTCAGCTTCGGAGCGTGATGTCGACACGCCTCCACATACCACCAGTGCTCCTTGACGTCTTGCCACTGACCCTTCCACGCGGGCGGCTGGTGGCAGTGGTCAGCTTGGAGCTGGTGGCTGTAGACCATCCGGAACCACCGGCCTGGCTGCGGGCTGAACGCCGTGATGAGGTCGCCAGGCTCGGGCGTGAGGTCCACGACGCTCGACCGTAGACCGAGGCAGCGTCGGTGGCAGAATCGGCAGATGGAGATGCGATGCGCCCAATGCGGTTGCCTGGTCGATGCGGATCGGGTGGTCGAGCGCTGCGGGGATCTCGACTGCTGTTGTAAGGACCTCCCCGACAAGTAATAGAGGGCCGCAGACCAGTTAGTTACAGCGCCCCCGTACGGTTGCCGACCGGGTCGCACCCCGGGCATCCCGGGCAGGTGGTCAGCTTCTCGTGCCGCTCGAGCTCGGGCTCCTCGGCCTTGCAGATAGTGCAAGTGCGCGAGTCGTCACGGTGAATCACCAGCCGTCCGAGGCAAAATTGAGCCATGGATTGAAGGCTACGGCGTGGGAGTGGCCAACCCCGGTATTCTTCCGGCGCCCGGCGACCTCATAAACCGCCGACGAGTGCCTCGAAGGCGGCGCTTGCCGATGGCTCGCTGGTGGGAACTGTGGGGCGGGACGACCGAGGTGGATCGGCGGGTGTGACTAGCCGCTCCTTGTGATCGCTGCGTGCCCTACGATCAGGCACCGCACTTCCTTGATTGCGGTCAGGGGTTGGAACCGGAGGTAGCGATGTACGGGGTGATCGTCGTGGGAACAGATGGATCTGACCGAGCCGCTATCGCGGTGACTCAAGCCATCGCTCTGGCAAAGATCACCGGCGCCACGTTGCACGTTGTCCATGCCGTTCGGCCTGTCGCTATGGCGGGGTCAACGAATGACTTCGCTGCTGTTGCTGTGGGAGAAGCCAACATGATGTTCGATCGCGGAGACTACATCGGTGCTCAGGTGCTCGCTGAGGCCGCACGCGAGGGTGTGTCCGCTGAAATGCACAGCGCCGAGGGTGATCCGGCCGACGCGCTGATCGCGGTCGGCGAGTCCTGCAAGGCAGACCTCGTGGTAGTCGGGAACCGAGGCATGACTGGGTTCAAGCGCCTTGTGCTTGGGAGTGTTCCCAATAAGTTGTCCCATCACTGTCCGTGCAGTCTGCTCATCGTCAGCACTGACGCTGCGAGCGCGTAACCAAGCACCGGCCTGGCTGCGGGCTGAATGCCGTGATGAGGTCGCCGGGCTCGGGCATCGGGGTCACAGATCAGAAGACAGAACCGGGCTCAGCCACCAGGCCGCCAGCGCCCCCCGCTCGGGAGCCATCCTGACTGACTCGTAGCCTGCGGCCCAGAGCCGCTCCTCGAAGTGGTCGAGAACGGCGGACTCGTTGCCGAGGTTCTCGTGGAGGATTGCGTCTCCGACGTCGTTTCGCGATGCGAACACGGACTCGCGATCATGGTCGGAGCTGAGGACCAAGTGCCAGCCGTCGGTATGGGCCATCAGTGACGCCTCTGTGGCGTTCTCCCAGAACGGAATGTCGGCGGTAGGGCTCATCTTGAGGAGCAACTGCTCTCGTGATCGGCGGCGCCCCGTGACCGACTGGATCTCGCAAAATGTAAACGAAGTCGGCGAAGCGTGCCCTTGGCGGCTGTGGCCCGGCTGTGTGCACCCGCAGAGAATGAACTACAGAGTCATCCGCCCCGTTAAAGCCCACTCGTACCCTCGCCACCGTGGGGGACGGGTGAGTTCCATCCGGGAGACCAAGGCCAAGTCGACGCCGTCAGGGATCTGTGTGAGGGCTGTCCGGTGCGTCAGGAGTGCCTCGAGGCGGGCTGGCCGATTCCGACCTCATGGGGCTGTGGGGCGGGACTACGGACGCGGAGCGGCGGGAGATCCGCCGGGGGAGCGCGGTGGCGTGACCGACAAGAGCGCCATCGTCGCCACAACGTTCGACCGTGACACCAAGAAGGTCCGCCTCGTCTGGCACCGCGTCTTCCAGCCATCGCGGAAGAACCCGCTCGACTTCGAGGTGACCATCGAGAACTCGATGACCGAGCTCCGGGACCGCTTCACCGTCCGCCGGGTGCTCTTCGACCCCTACCAGCTCCAGTCCGTCTCCCAGCGCCTCGTCAAGGTCGGCCTGCCGATGGAGGAGTACCCGCAGACCAGCAACCGCCTTTAGGAGATGGGAACGAACCTCTACGAGCTCATCAAAGGACGCAGCCTCGCCGCCTACCCGGACAAGGACATGCGCCTCGCCGTCTCGCGTTCCGTGGCGCGACTCTGGTTATCCAGAGCCGCCTGGGTTTACCCCACAATGCTTTGGGTGCGGGGGAGATTGTCGATCCAACGAGCGAAGGCGCGAATCCGGGTGCCGGTGCAGTCGATTGTCGAGGGCAAGAGGCCGCGGCGATCCTGGTGCAGGCGGTAGCGCCGGAGGAGCTCGGCGTGCTCGTCGCTGATCGGTGCGGGGAGTTTGCCCTTCATGGCTGGTCGCTCCTCCGACGCGCTCGAAGGACGAACATCATCATGTCCACATCCTCAAAGGCGTCCCGCGCCGCCCCGAGGGCGTCCTCCATTCCTTGCACGGCCATCTCCAGCCTGTCCCAGAGCTGGTCGCCAGTCAGACCGTCACACTCACGGCGCCCGAGCTCCCGATAGCTGAGATCGGCCGTCTCGGTCCGTTCGTCCGCTGTGGTCATGCTTCCTCCGTTCGTTGGGGTTGACGCTACGTCAAGAGGGTACGCTATCGTTGACGGCGTGACAAGTACCGTTGCCGGTGTGGAAGTTCTCGGCGTGACGGAGGTCGCGGCGCTGCTCGGCATCAGCCGGCAGCGGGTGGACCAGCTCTCCCATTCGGACCCGGACTTCCCTGAGGAGGTCGTCACCCTCGGCCGCGGGCGCCTGTGGGAGAAGAAGGCGATCGAGAAGTGGGCGAAGGCGACGGGGCGGTCAGTGAAGGAGACGCGGTGACCGAGGACGACCGAACCGGGTTGCAGGAGAGGATCGCTGACCAGGTCCGCGACCGCGTGCTTGCTGCCGGAGAATCGCCTCAGTTCGTGGCCGCGCTGGCGATAATGAGTCATGAAGTCCTGTACGCATTGTTGGGCGATCCGCCGGGACCGCCTTACGTCTGGGTGGAGCTGTTGGCGTCCGGGCTCACACATCCGAGCCAACCGAGCCTCGGGGAGGTCCTGGTCGCCCTTGACGACGCGGTCGAATCCGAGCGCCTCGCATTGGGAATGTTCTCAACCATTGACGAGGCCAGGGACGCGCAACACCGGGAGCCACCCACCCCGTAAAGGTAGACCGGGGTCGGGCCCGACGACGCTGATCTACGCGATCCTCTGGCTCGTGTCGGTGCGGCTCACCCGCTCAAGTCGTCCGATACAGCTCTGACAGCGTTGATCCTCGGGAGCCTCGCTCCATCGGCTGCGTCGAGCGAATGCATAGCTGAACTCGAGCCCGCACCACGTGAGCGGTCGCTCAGCGTGAATGAGATGCCAGCCGTACGAAGGGGCCGGCCGGCGTAGACGCCACCGCCCACGTTCGCCCGTCACCGCCACATCGATCGGTTGGCTAGTGAATACCGCCATCTCGAACCCGTCCATGAGACCCCCCAGTTGTAGGCCATTGGATCCTCGCGAGGGGCGGTGACGACGTACCCGCTTCATCAGCCGCAACCCCTCAGTCGACATGCTGGCACTGCGGTCCTCGCTGCAATAGAGCCGACCGGACTGAACCGGCACAACGATCACGCAATGATGACGCCGAGCGGCTGGACCGGGTGCTGCTCCGCCGCCGCTGATGCTCGTGCATCACAGCCGCCCGCCGGACCGGAGGAGCGATGGCACTGCCAGTCAGGGGAGCTGCCCCACCCCCCGAGTGCCACGGGCTTCGTGGGCCTCGGCCCTGACTGGCATCGTCCCCCGGTCCGTCGAGCTTGGCTCGGGGGACGGTGAACACGCGGTCCGGGGTCGGACTGTGCTCCCCGCCCCCAATGCTGCACGGTGACTGATAATGGGGGTCCCTCGATAGGGCCGACCGGGCTGAAGGACGACAACGGACCGACAACGATTCATCGAGGCAGTGTCGGGCTGCCGCACTCAAGGTCCGTCCGCGGCCCAACCCCGCGATTCGACCTCCAAAGGAGAGAGGTCGAACCGGCCACACCCGCCTGACCGCCTATTGGGGGAGCGATCACTGTGGCGGTTCGTATCTTTTGCCATGCGGTGGCTACGGAGTAGAGCCGACCGGACCTGAGCCCGAACAACGTTTCGACAACCGAGGTGACGCTGGACGATGTCTTTTCGGCAGCAGCGGCTTATGTTGTCGTCGGAGCCGCGGACGGGCTCCCCGACCCCTTGCCACAGAGGACATATGGATGTACGACCAACTGTTCTCCGGCGCCGAGCGGCCCGATCACAGATGCGACCGCTCGCCACCCGTTAGCAGCCGCGGGGAACGAGGATCGCAGGGTGACATTCTTGCTCCCGAAGCCTGTTGCTGAGACCTGAGCGCCACCCCCGAGCGAGATCAAAGCTGCCGGGCACGACGCCGTTGCAACCACGATCGTCCCGACCGGTGGGTTGGCGGCAGAGAGCACAGTCGCGCCGGACACGACGGTGCTCGCGACGATCGTGCCGCTCGCTCCGGCGGGCCCAGGAACGCCCTGCGCCCCAGTGAGCCCTGTAGCTCCCTTTGGTCCGGCCGGTCCCAGCGATCCGGTTGCTCCTTGTGGTCCTGGGGCTCCTTGGGGACCCGACACCCCTTGTGGGCCTTCCGCGCCAGTGGCGCCCTGGAGTCCCGTCGGCCCCTGCGGACCGGCCACGGCACCAGGTGTCGACGTTAGAGCGATCACTCCGACCGCTAGTGCAGCGAGCGCCAACGCGATCGCAGCGATCAACGCCCAGAGGATCGTCCGGTTCGAGATACCGAGCTCGCTTCTCGACGCGTCGATCTGGCTAATTTGCTGGGTGTCGCCAAAGTCCACAAGGTTCGGCCGCATGTTCTCCGTCTGTGCCACCTTCGTTGCCCTCCCCTCCCGCCAAGATGACAGTTACGTTACGCACTTTTCGATTCTTAATACGTCCAGGGCTCGGACTGAGGGTTCGCCCGCGGTCCAACCCCGCGATTCGATCCGGTCCACCCGCTGTCCGGCACCTGGTCGTACCGTTGCAGCCGGTGACCGCCCTGGAGTGGCCCGAGGATCTCGACGAGGAGCCCGAGCTGGGGCCCACGCCGCGCCAGGAGCCGAAGCTCTCGGACCTCGAGGCGACGCTGGCCAGGGCCCGCGATACTCGCCAGGCCCGGATCGAGTGGCTCATGACGCCAGAGGCGCCGGACCCGCCGTCGCTCCTAAAGCTCCTCGAGCGGCCGGAATGGCACCAGCGGGCCGCGTCCGGGGAGCCGACCCGGACCTGTTCTTCCCAGAGCGGGGCGATAAGCCGGCTCAGGCGCTCGCCTACTGCGCGGGGTGTCCGGTGCGCCAGGAGTGCCTCGCCTCCGCCCTCGAGGTGCCGTCGACCATCGGCGTGTGGGGCGGAAGGTTCGGGCGGGATCGCAAGGGCCTGCGGCGGGGGGTGGCGTGAGGGGTGGCCGGTTGTAGCGTGGCCGATCGTGGTTGACGACAACTCGACCGAGGACACCGGAGCCTCTCCCCGGGACGACCCGACAGAGCCTCACGACCCCATCCTGGCCGGCCTGACGCACCTCCTGAACAGGCTCGGTCAAGTCGAAGGCGCCGTGGCCTCAATTGGGGTGATGCTGATCATCGGCGGATCTTTGTACGCGGCCGACATTGTGAGCGCCCGTGGGTGGTGGGAGGAGACGTCGCAGAATATGCGTGGGGCAACGACTGGCGGACTGGATGAGGTAGGCGCCATGGTTTCCGACGCGCTGGCCAACCAGTTCGAAACCGTTTCCCAGTTCTACAGAGACCAGGGCCCGGGCTCAGACAGCCGGATGGCCTACGTGCACCTCAGAAATGTCAGGGTCCTGGGCCAGATGAACATCGTCGACGGCCTCACGATGAGGGTTCGCCTTAGCGAGATCCAGGGGTGGACGATGGGACGACCCAGCTAGGCCGCCACCTCCGTAGCCCACACCGGCGGTGGGCTTAAGGTTTGCTTCCCCCCTGCGACACCATTTTCAACTGACGTACATTGCTTAGCGCGGGGTCGTCATCTGCCGTAAGCGTTCGTAAGGCGTCTGACCCCAGCGAGCCGTGGAGCCGAGCGTAGTTGTAGAAATCCTGCCACTCCTGGAACTTCTGATTGAAGACCCCGCCGCTCGCCGTCCGCGTGGTGCCGCCCGAGAATCCCCCAGGGGAAACTGAAACGTCTCGCAATTTCGCTCTCAGTGATAGGTGAAGTAGGCACCCGAGTTACCCGCACTGGTGCCCCCCGAGGTGATCACGAACAAGGTCCAAGTACCGGCCTTGGCCCCCCCGCCGGTGACGGCAGTGATCTTGGTTGGAGATACAACCGTGACGTTGGTAGCGGCGATGGCCCCCGATCCGGTGCCGTTGCCCTGGCCGATCTTCACGACAGCTCCGCTGACGAAGACGGTCCCGGTGATGGTGATGGTGGTGCCTCCCGAGATCGGGCCCGAGTTCGGGCTCACGGCAGAGACCGTGAGGATGGGGTTGTAGGTGAAGTAGGCACCGGAGTTACCCGCACTGGTG
>CAVSSK010000005.1:0-13079 GCA_963730395.1 uncultured Acidimicrobiaceae bacterium
AGGAACGGCGGGCCACCGGTGGTCGGGTAGGTGAATACTCCGCCGTCCGAGCCGCTCAGGTAGTAGCCGCTGGCGACGGCGGTCATACCCACGATCGGTTTGTTGAGCGTGATCGATCCCGTGGAGCCGTAGAAGGGGGGCCCGCCGGTCGTCGGGTAGGTGAAGATGCCCCCGTCGGTGGCGACGAGGTAGTAGCCGCCCGAGACCGGGGCGGCCATGCCCACCACGGGCTTGTTGAGCACTGTGGAGCCGGCGGAGCCCAAGAAGGTGGCGTCGCCGTAGTTGAAGATGCCCCCGTCGGAGGCAACGAACCAGTAGCCCTTGCCGTCGGGGGTGGCCGCCATGCCGACGATCGGCTTGTTGAGGTGCATGGAGCCCGTCGAGCCGTAGAACTGGGCGTCGCCGTACGAGAGGACCCCCCGTCGGAGGCGACCAACCAGCAGCCCGCCCCGTCCGTGGTCAGCGCCATGCTCACGACGGGCTTGTTCAACACGATCGACCCCGTCGAGCCGTAGAACTGGGCCGAGCCGTAGTTGAAGATGCCCCCGTCGGAGGCCACCAGGTAGTAGCCGTCACCGGCTGGCATGACCGCCATGCCCACGATGGGCTTGTTGAGGTGCTGGCCACCCATCGATCCCAGGAACGGGGCGCCAGACCCATAGGTGAACACCCCGCCGTCGGAGGCCACGAAGCGGTAGCCCGACCGCGCGATGGGGGCGGACATGGCGAATGGGGCGGGCGTGAAAAGCGCCGAGAAAGAGCCGCCCACGGCGACGCAGGCCCAGTCCGTCAGGCACGACTCACCCGCCAGGTTGGTCTGGAGGGTGCCCTGGTTGGGCGTGTTGCTCACGATCGACCACGAGCTGCCATCCCACTCGAGGGCCAAGCTGGCGGGCGACGGTCCCGTGGTGGCTGCGGACGAGCCGACCGCGCTGCACGTTGTCTGGCTGAAGCAGTCGACGGCCTTGAGCCCCTGGTTCTGGGTCGGGGAGGTGTCGGGGCTCGTGACGATCGCCCACTGCGAGCCGTTCCAGTTCTCGATCAGGTTCTGGCCGGTGGCACCAATGGTCTGGCCCACGGCCTCGCAGAAAGAGGTGCCACACACGAGACGGACGCGAGGTAGCTGCCGATCACGCCAGCACCAGAGGGGACGGCAACGCTCACGAGGGACCATGACGATCCGTTCCACTGCTCGGCGAAGGGCGTCGTCGCGGTCACGTTGGCGTTCGTGGTGCCGACGGCGACACACCAGGTGGTGGTCACGCAATCCATGCCCGTCGCTTCAATCACCGGAGTCGGAAAGCTTCCGGAAACGCTCGGGGTGGCGGCCGAGACCAGCGACCACGCGGATCCGTTCCACTGGTTGCCGAACACCATGGGGGTGGGGGTTGCGTTGTATCCCGTCCCGAGCGTCTCGCACACGGTCGTCGAGACGCAGGAGACCGAGGACAGCACCGCCCCTCCGGTCACGCTGGACGGGATCACCGGGTTGGCCAGGGTCCACGTCGTGCCGTTCCACGTCTCGGCCACCGCTCCCTGACCCGAAGTTCCTACCGCCATGCAGAACGCGGGTCCGACGCAGGACACGGAGTCGAGCTCGTCACCACTGGTGGACGGAGGGTTGACGCTCGCCACGACGGCCCACGACGATCCGTTCCACTGCTCCACAAGCGTGCCGCCCCCGGCACCGATGTCCTGCTGCCGACCGCGACACAGAAGGTCGACGACGTGCAGGAGACGGCGTTCAACCGGTTTGGCCCCGACGCCGACGGCGCGTTCGCGTTGGTCCAGTACGTGGCGCCGACGGTCGGCGGGCTGGTGAGGCCTCCGGCCAGAGCCGTGGATCCGATGGCCCCCACGGTGAGCGCGACCAGGACCGCGGCCGCGGCGATCATCGATATCCGGAACCCTACTCATTGCCCCCCCTTGAACTCGATCGGATGACACCACTGCGGCCACACGGTAACCACTCGACTGTTCTCGATCGGGAGTCCCACTTCGACGGCGACGTATCCAAGTGGGGCATGACCCGGGGTGCCGCATGGTGGCACCCCCTCCCGGCGAGCGGGGGCGGGCTTAGCCCGGTCGTTCATCTGACCTAGTCTTGATTGGGTGCAGTTGGACGACAACGCACCAGGGCGGCGTATTGAACGCAACTTGAGATGGTCGGTTGCTGCCAGGATCCCCCCCCTCCATGGAACCGAGCGGCAGGTCTGGTAGCAACTGAGAACGATGGACCTCGCACTGGCGGTAGAGGCACCCTTGTCGAACCGAGCGTTGGCTCTTGGGGATTACGCTCGCCCTGGCTCTGCTGGTATTGGCTTCCTCTGGGACCTGACGCGTTGCCACTGAATGTGATGGCGAGATGAAATTTTTCCGAGTCATCGTTTTCGGGCTCTGTGTATGCGGCGTCTTGTCGGTATGCCAGCACCCAGGTTCAGCGACCCTCGCTGGTCGGTTCCAGGTGACGCCCGACGGCATGGCGTACACCTACTCCTATTCAGACGGCACGGTGACCGTGACTGCGCCGTCAACGTCGGGAGGAAACGACCGAGAGTTCTTTTGGGCGTCCAATGGGATCACCGAATCGAACACGACCGCGTGCGCTACGTTCAGTGGCGGTCAGGACTTTGACCAGCCGGGTATCGCCCTGCGCATCGCTGACGACGGCAACGAGGCAGTTACCGTCACCGAGAACATCTTCAGCAGTGGCGGTAGCCCGAGGAACCAGTTCAACTTCGATACGTGGAACACGGCTGACGACCCAGCGTTCACCGCGTTCGGCACAGCGAGCGTCAGTGGCCTGCCGTCTTCTCCAGCGACATGGCCACTCAACATGTGCGCTCAGATCACAGGTAACCTCGTGCAGTTCGTCGTCTGGACGAGTGGCACGCAGCCCGCATGGGGTAACCCGCAGTGGGGCGGCCAAGCAATACTGCCCTCTAATGCGCCCTTCTCTGGCCAGACCGGCTTTTACGTCGGCCACCTGACGCCAGGTACGTCGTTGGAGTACTCCAACCTCACGGTTGACGGCCTAACAACTAACCCGACCCCGTCACATGGTTATTGGCTGGTGGGGTCGGACGGCGGGATCTTCTCCTTCGGCTCGGCTCAGTTTTACGGCTCTACGGGTAGCCTCGTGCTACAACGACCGGTGGTCGGCATCGTGCCAACGAGCGACGATGGCGGATATTGGCTCGACGCCTCCGATGGTGGCGTTTTCAGCTTCGGCGATACCCAGTTCTACGGTTCCATTCCCGGTCTTGGCTTGCATCCGGCGGGTTCGGGCCTGCCCAACAGCCTTTACGCCCCAATCGTGGGCATGGTGCCGACTGCCGACGACGGCGGTTACTTCATGGTGTCCTCCGACGGTGGCGTCTTCGCATTCGGTGACGCCAAGTTTGAGGGTTCGTGCCCGGCGATTGGCAGTTGTTCGGGAGCAGCGGTCGCAGTAATGCCTGACGCTTCTGGAAACGGATACTGGTTGGTGACAGCGACCGGCAACGTTTATGCGTTCGGAGATGCTCCCAACTACGGGGTACCTGGGCCACAGAGCGTGCCGGTCACTTCGGCCGTTCGTACACCCGACGGAGGCGGTTACTGGATCCTCTTCGCCAATGGTGCGGTCGCTCCTTACGGCGATGCTGGCAACTACGGCAATGCAGCAGGCGCATTCGGGGGGCTGAACCCGGCCGCTGCGATCTTCACCACCTCGGACGGGAGTGGTTACTGGATCGTCTCGGCCAATGGAACAGTGGACCAGTACGGTGACGCTCCCAATTATGGCGGCATGTCAGGCACGCATCTCAATGGATCGATCATTGCAGCGACTGGATCTTAGATTTCGACCTCACCGAACACCTGGCGATCTGAGGATTCGCTAGGTCGCCGTTGAAACGCTCACTCCCCCGCCGCATCTCTCTCCGTTCCGCCTCGGTCGTCCCGCCCACAGCCCAACCAGCGAGTCATCGGCCAGGGCGACCTCGAGGCACTCGCGGCGCACCGGGCAGTCCTTGCAGAGCGCCCGCACGGCTTCGTAGTTGCCCGTGGTCCCCCGGATGAACTCGCCCGTCCCCCACGGTTGCGAGGGTTTGGGTAGATCATCACCTTGCACAAGAGCTCGGAGGGCACCTACGGCGCTCCTCGGATCACCCTGGACCTCCATGAGGCCGGGGAGAGGGTGAGCGCCAACACCGTGGCCGCCCGCATGGCCAGCCTCGGGATCGTCGGGGTGAGCCCACGCCTGTTCAAGGTCACCACCACCCCCGATCCAGGCGCCACCTTCCCCGAGGACCTGGTGAATCGCGAGTTCCATCCCGAGGGGATCGACGAGCTGTGGACGTCCGATATCACCTACCTCACAGTCGGCGATGGCGGGGCTTACATGTGCGCCATTCGCGACGAGGGATCGTCTCGGGTGCTCGGGTTCTCCGTCGCCGATCACATGCGGACCGAGATCGTCCTCGAGGCGCTCGACCAAGCGACAGGGACCCGCTTCGGACAGGTCGAGGCCACCGTGTTCCATACCGACCGGGGCAGCCAGTTCTCGGATCGCAAGGTCGTCGAGTTCTGCGAGTCCGTCGGTCTGGTTCGCTCCATGGGGGCGACGGGCAGCTGCTTGTGGGCCGTACGGGCGGATGACTCTGTTAGTTCAATCTCTGCGGGTGCACACAGCCGGGCCAACCGCCAAGAGCACGCATCGCCGACTTCGTTTACATTTTGCGAGATCCAGTCGGTCACGGGGCGCCGCCGATCACGAGAGCAGTTTCCCCAAGATGAGCCCTACCGCCGACATTCCGTTCTGGGAGAACGCCACAGAGGCGTCACTGGTAGCCCATCCCGACGGCTGGCACTTGGTCCTCAGCTCCGACCATGATCGCGAGTCCGTGTTCTCATCGCGAAACGACGTCGGAGACGCAATCCTCCACGAGAACCTCGGCAACGAGTCCGCCATTCTCGACCACTTCGAGGAGCGGCTCTGGGCCGCAGGCTACGAGTCAGTCAGGATGGCTCCCGAGCGGGGGGCGATGGCGGCCTGGTGGCTGAGCCCGGTTCTATCTTCTGATCTGTGACCCCGATGCCCGAACCCGGCGACCTGATCACGGCGTTCAGCCCCGCAGCCGGGGCGATGCCTGGTTACGCGCTCGCAGCGTCAGTGCTGACGATGAGCAGACTGCACGGACAGTGATGGGACAACTTATTGGGAACACTCCCAAGCACAAGGCGCTTGAACCCAGTCATGCCCCGGTTCCCGACCACCACGAGGTCTGCCTTGCAGGACTTGCCGACCGCGATCAGCGCGTCGGCCGGATCACCCTCGGCGCTGTGCATTTCAGCGGACACACCCTCGCGTGCGGCCTCAGCGAGCACCTGGGCACCGATGTAGTCTCCGCGATCGAACATCATGTTGGCTTCTCCCACAGCAACAGCAGCGAAGTCATTCGTTGACCCCGCCCTAGCGACAGGCCGAACGGCATGGACCACGTGCAACGTGGCGCCGGTGATCTTTGCCAGAGCGATGGCTTGAGTCACCGCGATAGCGGCTCGGTCAGATCCATCTGTTCCCACGACGATCACCGCGTACATCGCTACCTCCGGCTCCAACCCCTGACCGCACTCAAAGAAATGCGGTGCCTGATCGTAGGGCACGCAGCGATCACTAGGAGCTAGTGACACCCACCGCTCCACCTCCGTCGTCCCGCCCCAGAGCCCCAAGGGGCGAGTCATCGCCATCGCCGCCTCGAGGCAATCCCGCCGCACCGGACAGCCCTCACATAGGGCCCTGACGGCGGCGGCGTCGGTCCTCCCCCTGGATATATGCCCATCTTTGCGGCTTGCTCGGCGATCTCCGCTCGGTGGCCTCGACCACTCAAGTCCGGCGAGAGATAGCGTTAATGCGATGCGGGAAGAATCAGCATTTGCAGATTGGAACGTCGTCCTCAGACGGTCCTTCGGCGTTCCTGACATCGTGTCAGGAGCCAACGCCCTTGCTGCGATTGAGGGGTGGATTCGGACGCAACTTGAATCGAGCAACCTCATCGACGCAGACAAGGAAAGTGCCGCTGAGAAGTTTGTCCCAGCCATCATCGCGGTAGCAGAGAGGGGCGATCTCGACCACTACGTGCTGAGCAACAATCTCGGTCACTATTTGCGTCCAGTGGGGACAACACCAGCTGAGATCGTTGTACGCGAAATGTACCCAGAGATGCTCGTTCACACAACGGACACGGCCCAATCCTTCATGGCCGTTGCTGCCGAAATAGTCGAACAGATGGTCGACTACGTCGAGCGACACAAGTTCTCGCCCCAGTAGAGCGACACTGGGCTGCTCTGGATCACAAGGGGCTGGCGCAGCGACCCCCGTGGGGATCACGAACGCGTCGACGCCCACGCCCCGGCACGCGGCCCGCTGGTGCCACTCCGGCCGACGTAGGAAGTCATCGAGGGTGAGGCGTTCGTCGGGGACGTCCGGGGCCGTCATCAGCCAGGCGATAAGGGCCTCGTTCACGGTGGCGAGGGTATGTGTCGGCTGTATCGGGGCGGTCTACCGGGGTGATCCCAGGTTGACATCCGACCGTGTCACACTCTCCGCTGCCCATTTGGCTTTGGGGGATGGGCATCGACTCGGTCTCGCGGGCCTTCTCGCGGGGCTGGGTCGCGCCTGGGCGGCGGCGGCACCTTGCCGCTGTCTGCGGAGTGCGCTCAAATGTTCCCGTCACCTTGAACGCCTCGCCAACGGTCAGGCAGGGGGGTGGGGTGAGGTGGCCGGTTCAGCTCTGTGATTTGTCTCCGGGGTTGGGACGACGTCTGGCTCCTTGCCCGGCGATCTGACTAGATCAGCCTGCAGGGATCAGCTGCGGGCGTGGTTATCTCTCAGCCTTTCGGCGGTCACGCGGGACTCGAGGAGTATTCCGATCCCAATGGGCAGTTCCTCGCGGCCGCCATACCTCGCCCGCGCGGCCTTTTGACACTCGGGGCACTCGAGCACCCACCATTCGTCGTGCTGTCTGATCGTCGGGTGATGGGACTCACGCATTCGGACCGACCTCTATCTGCAACGACCGGTTCGGGCAGCGAAATATAGCTGACTCACCGGTCCGCACAGGTAACGCTCAAGTTCAATTCCCGGTGATCCTCCGCCGGTCTACGGTCGCTCCATGGACCTCATGCCCGAGCCCGGCGCCCTGATCGAAGCTTTCAGCCCCCTGCCGGATCGAAGCTTCCGCATGGTGCAGTCCCGGCAACTCAAGGCCACCCACTGCTGCGGGGAGCCGGCGTGGAAGGGCGTCTGGAAGGACTGCTCGGGGCGCAGGGCTGGTACATCGAGGCGTGCCGGGAGCACGCGCCGAAGGTGACTGGCGGGGCGTCGGAGGGTTGCTAAACGGCCAGCCCCAGTACGACAACTTGGGGGCTACTCAGAATCGCACCGTCCCGATCTCAACGCCCGTTGATCGCCCATTCATGGCTGATACGACGGAAGGATCTCCAACAGGAGCGCCTCGACCCGGCCCCTGACAGCATCTCGGATTGGGCGGATCTCCTCCAGTGACTTGCCGCTCGGGTCTTCGAGCTCCCAGTCTTCGTAGCGCTTCCCCGGCACGAGTGGACAGGCGTCCCCACACCCCATGGTCACCACCACATCGGCCGCCCCGAGGAACTCGTCGGTCCAGGGCTTGGGGAACTCCTTGGAGATGTCGATCCCGACCTCGGCCATGGCCTTGACCACGTCCGGGTTGATCTCAGACCCGGGCTCTGAGCCGCCCGACCATGCAATTGCACGACCAGCGGCCAAATGGTTGAACCAACCCAAGGCCATCTGAGAGCGCCCGGCGTTGTGCACGCACAGGAAGAGCACTGCGGGAATGGCCTTCAGCGACCCGTCCCGGGTGTGGGCCAAGGCTTCGAGACGCTGCAGGGCGAACTTCTCTGCCGTGACGGTCAGCCACTTGGTGACCGTGGCCTTCTTCGCAATCTCGTCGTAGCTCTCGAACACGAAGGCCTCGATGGTCTCGAGGCCGAAGATGCCGTGGAACTTGGAGTGCAGGTGCTTGACCACGTGGTTGAGCTGCACGCTCTGTTGCGCTGTCATGGGTTCGTGCTCGCGCATATCCCTCCCCTTCTGCTTGGCCGATCCCTGTAGCATCGATACCAGTCGATGCATCGAGTGTGGTCGATGCATCGATCATTGTCAATGGAAGAGGTGACCCGTGAGCAAGCCCGCCCCGACGACAAAGGCCCGCCCGATGGAGTGCTGTGCATCAGTGCTGGCCGCACCGCTCGGCTCCGCCGATGCCGCCGAACTGGCGAGCGGGTTCAGCGCACTGGCCGACCCGGTCCGGCTGCGGGTGCTCAGCATCCTCGCCGCCTCGCCGGAGGGAGAGGTCTGTGTCTGCGACTTCGTCGAGACGGTGGCCAAGAGCCAGCCCACCGTCTCGCACCACCTCAGAATCCTGAGCGAGGCGGGACTCGTCCAGGGAGAGCGGCGAGGCAAGTGGGTCTGGTACTCGCTTAAGCGGGGGCGTCTCGCGCAGCTCCGTTCGGCAATCGACAGCTGAGCCGGAACACAGGAGGGTGAGTTCCGTACTCCGGGACGGGGTCGATTCGCGTAAAGACCATCTAAATGAAACCGGCGCGTCACACTCCGCTCAGCCTTGGTTCAGATGGACCACATAGGCTCGCAGCCAGCGATCGAAGCTGGTGCAATCTCCCGACTAGCCCCGGTGGCGCCGGCCGAATCGTGAGGGTCAGGGGCCTGCGAACGACGACCCCGCTTCGGCGGGGTCGTTTCGCGTCTGGACATAGCTCGGGGCGCAGTTGGTATGTTGAGGCCCGGCGGGAGCACCCTCCGAGGGTGACCAGCCGGGCATCGGAGGGATTCTGAAGCGTACGAAGCGGCCCACAGCTGGACTACCCGAGATGACCTAGTTCGCCGACGATCTCGAGCTGGATGTCATAGATATCCTCCGCGACTTCTGCAATCCGTTCGTCGGACAGGACGATGAACGTGGTGTCGTTAGTTCCGTCCAGCGTGACCTTCTCAGCTAGATCGCCCATCCGCTTTAGCGCGGCGGATGGCTGTGCCTCGGGCCGGCCGGCAACCGTGTGGTGGGCAAGCCGAACTGAGAGCACGTAGGCGTCGCGCCGCAACGTACCGTCTGAGGTCGCCATGAGATGCACAGCGACACCGTACCTTTCTTTCATGTAATAGAGGTCCGCCATTCGTCGGCCAAACCGGCGCTAGTGAGACTTCGCCTCGTAAGTGCGCCCCAGTAGCCCTCGCCCACGCCTAGACGTCGGAAATCGAGAGGGTTGCGTTCTCGTCAGCTGTCGAACTGAATGTTGCTGGTGATCTGAACCCCGCCGGTGACAGCAGTCGACACCGCGCTGGTGGTCGGGCTGATCGGAGCCCCGGGGGTGCCCTGGTGGATGCTTGTCGGTGGTGACGTGGTGGTGATGTCACTCTGGAGGAAGTAGTTCACCGAACAGCACGGGGCGCCGGATGGTTGATGCCGAGCAAGTGGTGGAGGCCGCTGGTCCATCGACGGTGTCCGAACTACACGAACGTGTAGCGCGTGGTGACAACTGCCTACGACGCCACCCAGTGGTCGGAGATCTTCTCTACGGTCGCCGAGATCGCGGCAACATTGACCGGGCTGGTGTTCGTTTCCGTTTCCATCAATCTGAGTCGGATTCTCAGGAGCAAGTCTCTTCCGGTCCGTGCCTGGCAGACGCTGATCTTGCTCGTGACCCCGTTGCTCCTCGGGATCTTCGTGCTGATCCCCACTCAATCGAGCACCGCGTTGGCGTGGGAGCTGATCGGATTTGGTGTCATCTTGTTTGGAGGTCGGCTGGCGATAGAACGTCGAATCCATCGATCGGAGACGGACACCACATTGCCCCTAACCAGTAGGCCTGCCGGATGGGTGAGCTCCCCCGCCCCGCCACTCCTGATCTACATCTGTATTGCAGTGGCGGGTGCCACCTTGCTCGCGAAGAGCGGTGGTGGACTGTATTGGTTGGTGCCCGCTGTTCTCCTGGCATTCCTCGTCGGGTTGATTTGCGCCTGGACACTTCTTGTGGATGCAGGCCTCACACAGCCCGATACCGACCAGACACCTGACGGTGATGACGCTGGGTGAGCGTATGGCATCCGTTTCCCACGACTCACCATGGCGGCTCGCAGAGGCTAGGGGAACCTCGCTGGCCCATGGCCCCTGGCTGTGCTGGCAATCGGCCTCCTCAGGGCGTTGTTGCCCTCCCAGCTGCGCTTCGGGGAACCCTGGTGGTTGTTCCTAGTAATCATCGCGGTCCTCTTGGGCGCCGAGATCATCGCAGGGCACTGCCTCCGGTGTGCGTTTGTGGGCAGGGGCTTACGGGTGAACCTCTGCCTCAAACGGCTGATTTCGACAGGTCTCCTTCGACAGTTCGATCAAGTGCCGGTCGGTATTACACCTCGACGCTGATTTCGATGCGGGGTGGTCCGCTCACGCCCGCTCTAGCCATGGCGTCTTTCAGATCGGGGTCGTCGGCGAAGGCGTGAGCTTCCTCGACCGAAGAGAACCAGTGCAACCCCGTAATCTCGTTCGGATCATCGGCATTCCGAAAGACGGTGGCGTCGGTGACCCCGTGCTTGTCACGTATCGGTTGCGCCTTGTCATATTCGATCCGCCAAGCGTCAAAGTCCTTCACTGGATGCTGCACAACCATCAATACCCTTGCCATCTGATGCTCCTCAATGTGTCGTCTGATCAGTCGAGATCTCCGCCTCCGAGAGTAGTCTCCGCCCTACCGCAGAGGCGCACCCCGGACATCGGAGCATCGAACGGGGGCACCCTAAACAGAGGTTCCACCTAGTCGGCCATGGGTAGTTGAATCCAAGGCAGTACACCTCAACCGACGCCGATGGATGGAGGCCAGGCAATGGCTGCAAGCAGCAACGAAATGAGGAGCTTCACTTATCCGATCTACATCCAGGCCACGCCCGAGCAGGTCTGGCAAGGCCTCACCGACCCTGCCCTTATGCGTCGCTACTGGCGGCACCAAAGGGCCGGTGAGAAGACCTTCCGTTCCGACTGGCAGAAGGGCTCTACCTACGACATGGAGCACGAGGAGGTCGGACTTGTCGTCAGCGACCCTGAACAGGTGATCCTCGAGTCCGATCCCTCCCGCCGGCTGTCTTACACCTGGCACACGATCACGCCAGAGTGGGCAGCCGAGGTCGGAATGGACGAAGCCACCGCTGACGTGTGGCGCGCGGAGCCCCGTTCCAAGGTGGCCTTCGACATTGAGGATGTTGGGCACGGCACCGTCAAGCTCACGGTCGTCCACGACGGGTTCGAACCAGGGAGCGCCGTACTCAATGGCATCTCTGAGGGCTGGCCGGCCGTCCTTTCCAGTCTCAAGACCCTCCTTGAGACTGGTTCGACGCTTCGGACCTCGTAGGTTGCACGCCAGCTCTGCCACAGGGCCGGCGTAATGGGGCACTCATGGATTGGTCGGATCCGACGCCGCAGCTCCCGCAGATGAACCGTTCTGTGTTGGAGGGTTAGACCGCGACCCACTCCTCACTGCGGCGCCACAGCTGCGCCGCCAGCTCGTCGAGCACCGGGGCGGCTCGTGACTCGGAGCGGCACGCAAGGAGGAGCTTCGCCCCCTGGGCGGCGAGCGCCCGGGCGGTGGCTGCCCCGATGCCGCTCGATGCGCCGGTGACGACCGCAGTGGTGCCATCCAGGTCTGCCATGGCGCTACCCCTTTCCTCGGTTACTTGCAGCAACGGAGGATATGAGCGGATGAGAGCAGACGCACGGGAATGCCGATACCGCATGACCAGCAACCATAAGCCCCTGCCCCTACGGTGCCCCCTTCTCACGATGTCTGCCTCGCCCTGATTGACTTCAGAATTTCAGCCAGACCCAAACAGGTTGCGGGTCAAACAGGAAGGCGATTGGGCCGGCTACTTCTTAGCTGCGGCCGAGCGTACCAATCCGGTGAACTCCACCACGTCCCATAGCGGCTCGATCTCGACATACTCGAGCGTCCCGAGGGCCAAGATCTCGGCTACGGTGGTCATCGCCGACAGCTGATCCGGGTACTCGATGACCGAGGTTATGGCGTTGTGACTCGGTGAAAACGTGACGGCCTTGACGTCCCCGCCGTTCTTTCCGATGACTTCATAGATGGCTGTTGTCTGATTCTCGTTCTGTGCGTCGGTGAGGTTCTCCCACGCGGCGATAACTGGTCGCGTGCGGGAAAGCTCTAGGTAACTCATGACATGGCTCCTTGGTCCGATACCGCGATCGGGCATCGAGCAGAGTCTTCCCCACGGGTTCGACGGTGTCGATGCCTTTGTGCCAGCGGCCTACCTCGTTCGCGAGAGGCGGCCCCTCCCGGTTCCTGGCCTCCGTCACCTCGCCATTCTTAGGTCTTGGCGTTCGCCAGCGCTTGGGTGGCCGATATAAGCCCGAAAGTGCCTGCTGGGACAGGGGATGGCGCTGACGCCCAGGCTGATGGAATGTCCCTAGAGATCCGCCCCCAATCTGGATACCTCGTGACTCTCTTCAACCCTGACTGGCGACGGAGATCTGGCTGGGCGATGTGGCAATGATTTCTGGGATTCCCTGGTATGTCTGCACCGGGCGGTCACGCATACGGTCTGACCGCCGTAAGCAACCTCTTGAGGAGGCGAGAATGCCGAGCGGTTGTCGCCCCATATGACTACTACGAACCTCCCAGAATTTCAGATAGTCCTCTCCGACGTTTAGGAACGTGGGCTGCCCGTCGGAAGATGGCTCGTAGTTCGCAGTGATGACCGGGCCGCTGATCGTTGCATCGTGTCCTTCAACGGAACTGGCATTCGACCAGCCAATCGCTCCAGAGCAGGCTGTCGAACCCGCACTACCTGAGTTGCTGGTTGCCGAACCGCTGTTGTTCCCCGATGAACAACCTGCGAACAGGACGGCGGTCGTGGTCAGTGCCGATACCGACCACCACGCTGGCCTCAAGGCTGCACTCTTGGCTGCACCTGCATTAGTTCTCGCCTAACGAAACGTCGCAACCAGGTTGAAACCCCTGCTCAGAGT
>CAVSSK010000006.1:0-659768 GCA_963730395.1 uncultured Acidimicrobiaceae bacterium
AGTAGCTACGTACGGGACTGAGCCAACTGGAAACCCGATCCTCGGCGACATCAATGGAACATGGAGGTACCCCAATGGCTGAGACGAAGGTGGCTCACCGGAGCGTCAACGAGCGCCGGAGTAGGGCAAGGAGGCCCGCGAGCGAACGCCGCTGGCGGGACACAGCGGCTGGGTGCCGGCAACCGACCGCCCCGACCCGGTGGCGTTGCTCGAGGCGCAGAACCTCACCCGAGAGCCGGACCTGGTGCCCGTTCGCCACGGTCGGATGATGGTGTCGCCGTTCACCTTCTACCGGGGCGCGGCGAAGATCATGGCGGCCGACCTGAAGGACACACCGACGGCCGGGCTGAACGTCCAGCTGTGCGGCGACGCGCATCTGTCGAACTTCGGTGGGTTCGCGTCGCCCGAGCGGACGCTGCTGTTCGATCTCAACGACTTCGACGAGACCCTGCCCGGGCCCTTCGAGTACGACGTCAAGCGCATGGCGGCGAGCTTCACCATCGCGGCACGCAACAACGGCTTCAGCGCAGCCGACGCCGCGGCGTCGACGCTCGCCTCGGTGACGGCCTACCGGGAGGCCATGGCCGAGTTCGCCGAGATGGGCAACATGGACATCTGGTATGCCCGACTGACCGAAGCAGGAGATCATGGACGCGATCCGCACCCTGACCAAGGGGGCGAGACCAAGAGCGCGGCCGCCCAGGCCAAGAAGGGCGCGAAGACGGCCAAGAAGACCGTCGAGAAGGCCCACACCCGCGACAGCCTGCAGGCGCTGTCGAAGCTTGGCGAGATGGTCGACGGTCGGTACCGGATCGTCAGCCAGCCGCCGGTGGTCATCCCGGTGCGCGACCTCGAGGCTATGTACGGGTATTCCGCCGACCAGGTGCAGGAGATGATCCACCAGCAGTTCCGCGCCTACCGGGCCACGCTGCAGGAGGACCGGCGCCACCTCCTCGAGCGGTTCGAGATCGTCGACATGGCCCGCAAGGTGGTGGGGGTGGGCAGTGTCGGCACCCGGGCGTTCATCGTCTTGCTTCAGGGCCGCGACCAGCAGGATCCGCTGTTCCTCCAGGTGAAGGAGGCGACGGCGTCGGTACTCGAGGAGCACCTCCCCAAGAGCCGGTTCAACCAGCCCGGCGAGCGTGTCGTCCAGGGGCAGCGACTGATGCAGGCGGCCAGCGACATCTACCTGGGCTGGACCAAGGGAGTCGAGGCCAATCGCCACCTGTACTGGCGCCAGCTGCGCGACATGAAGGGTTCGGCCCTCGTCGAGACGATGACCCCCGTCATGCTCGGCTTCTACGCCGGTCTCTGCGGGTGGACCCTCGCCCGGGCTCACGCCCGATCCGGGGACGCGGTGGCGCTGGCGGCCTATCTCGGTAGGAGCGACAAGTTCGACCGGTCGATCACCGACTTCTCCAACCGCTACGCGGACCAGAACGAGCGGGACTATCTAGCAGTTCGTGGGCGATCCGGGGGGGACGGCTCGACGCCGTCGAGGGCGTCTGAGGTAGGTGGCCAAATTGCGTCTGGCGCGAACGAGGTCTGTCGTGGTCCCGGCGCCCTCCGCCACTTGCGGAGGCGGCCAGATTGAAAGGGGCAGTGAGTGGTGGTTATGTCGAGAGCGTGGCTGTGAGTCCGAAGTCGCTGCTCGAGGTAGGAGATGGAGCTCTCTCCCGATACTGTTCTTCAGCTCGCACCAGCGATCCGCACACGCTGCGACCGAACGGGACACGTTGTGGTCGACTCACCAGTGGGGACCATCATCGACATCGGACCGAGGGGCTTCGCGATCCTGGCCATGTTCTCGCAACCGATCCGGCTCGGTGACGCGATCGACTGGCTGGAGCGCCAGCACGGCCATTCCACCGACTTTGCACCCACGCTAAGCGTTCTCAACATGCTGATCGAGGAAGGTGCACTGGTCATTCCTGACGTCAACCGAACTCCGACCAGTGGGTGGGCTGATCCGGTGGAGCATGCGCGCATGCTCCACGATGAACGTCGGACCGGCGACTATCTGACTGCCTTAGCTGCAGCGGTACGCCCCTCTGACGTCGTGCTCGACATCGGCACCGGCAGCGGAGTCCTGGCCGTAGCCGCGGCCCGGGCCGGTGCCCGGCACGTCTACGCCGTCGAGGCCAGTGACATCGCCGACGTGGCAGAGCGCGTGTTCGCGCTCAACGGGGTCCGGGATCGCGTGACGCTCATACCCGGCTGGTCGAGGCAGATCGAACTGCCTGAGCCTGCTGACCTGCTGGTCGCCGAGGTCATCGGCAACGAGCCACTCGAGGAGGAGATCCTCGAGACTACCCTCGACGCCCGCCACCGATTACTGGCACCGGGAGCCCGCATGATCCCCAATGCGCTCGCGCTGCTGGCCCGCCCCATCCTGTTACCCGAGGCCGAGATCAGACAGCGTGCTTTTGGGCGCGCTGCAGTGGAACGCTGGCGGACCCTTTATGACATCGACTTCGAGCCCCTGCTTGAGGCAGCGACCCCGGGTCCGACCCATACGATCACCGAGGGCGAGGTGGTCGCCACCTGGCCCCAGGTCGGTCCAGCGGTCGAGATGGTCACGCTCGACCTCACGACCCTAGATGTGCCCTCGGTCAGCGCTTCAGCTGATCTCGTCGTCGATCCGCCCGGCCAAGTGAACGCCACCGCGCTCACGTTCCGCGCCGAGTTGTACGGGGGTATCGCGCACACCCTCGATCCGTGGACATGGCCCGCGTCGAGTTGGGCGACGTCGGTGTGGGTGTTGCCCGACCAGATTGAGGTCGGCGCCGGGTCGGTTCTCCGCGTTTACTATCACCGTCGGGTCTCCGACACACCTGACGGGCTCACCTACGCGGTGTGCGACCGTGACGCCGAGTGACCCGGCGGCATCGACTGAAACGATCTGCAGGTCCCATCGAGAATGCCGGGGCGCGAATCCGGTTGACCGGCGCGGCGATGTCGGAAGAGTCCGATCGGTTTCAGACGGAGCGCAATTCCGGCAGGACCTGGCGGGCAAAGGCGTCGGTGTCTGCGTCGCGGTGCTCCAGGTCAGGGAGCAGGAGCAGCTCGTCGAGCCCGACAGCCTCGTAGGAGAGGATGCGCACCACGATCTCTTCGACCGTTCCCGCAAGAAAGAGGCGCTCTGTCAGCTTGGTCGTGACGAACTGCCACTCGTCGGGGTGGACGAATGTGTTGTGGCCAGCATGGACCCGCTGGTGCCGAATGGAGAGCGGCACCGCCTCGACCTGGGTCACGTAGTCCCAGCTCTAGAGTCGATTTCGGCAGACACCAAGACTCGTCCGACGCCGCACGCAGCGTGCACGGCGCCCGTCGGACCAACATGACGTAAATCAGGAAACGAATCCTCATAGGACGTTTCCGCCACTCAAGTGCGCCCCTCGGTGTCTGAGTGCGCCCCTCGGGATTTGAACCCGAAACCTGCGGATTAAGAGTCCGTTGCTCTGCCGTTGAGCTAGAGGCGCACCGGAGAGTGTAGGCGAGCGACCATCACGGTCAGGAAAGTGTCAGCGCCGACTCGATTTCTTGTCCGAAATCGTGTTCCCCCGAAATCGCCGGTCCGGGCTCTGATCCCGGACCGGCGACCCCCCCGGGGTTCACCTCTCAACATGCTTCCCAGAAAACGGTGCGCCGAGAGGGTAGCACGGAGGCTCCGAGCCTGACGGAGGCGTCAGATACACTCGCCCGGACCTGCCGCAGTGCGGCGATCCCAGTCCGGAATCGGGGATCGGAAGACAACCGGCGGTGCCGGGAAGGGAGGGCGGTGGAGCTCGAATTCACGAGCGACCAGGAGGAGCTGCGGGCCTCCGTCCGTTCCTTCCTCGACAAGGAGTGCCCGCTCGAGCTGGTCCGCTCGGTCGTCGAAGGTGGTGGGGCCGCCGACAAGCTGTGGGGGTCCATGGTCGCGCTCGACTGGCCGGCCCTCGCCGTTCCAGCGGAGAACGGTGGCCTCGGACTCTCCTTTGTCGAGACCGCCGTCGTGGTCGAGGAGCTGGGCCGGGCCGTCGCCCCCGGGCCCTTGCTGCCTACCGTCACCCAGTTCGCCCCGATGGTGCGGGAGGTCGGCACACCCGAGCAGCGCCAGCGCTTCCTCTCTGAGGTCGCCTCCGGCGGTATCACGGGGACCGTCGCGTTCGCCGACCACCAACGCGGGTGGTCGTTGGGCGACCTGACCATGACCGCCGAACGGGCCGAAGGCGGCTGGGTCCTCGAGGGCACCAAGCTCGGAGTGCTCGGCGGCGAGGGGGTGACCGAGGTTGCCGTGGTCGCTCGTGCCGGCGACGGCGTCGGCGCGTTCGTCGTCCCCGCGGCCGAGGCCGGGCTGACGCCCGTGCGCTCGCTCGATGCCAGCCGTCCCCTCTCGACCGCCACCCTGGACCGCGTCCTCGTCCCCGACGAACGCGCCCTCGGGGAGCCCGGCAGCGCTGCCTCCACGCAGGGCGTGACGCGCGCTCTGCAGGAGGCGACCGTCGCCCTCGCGCTCGAGACGGTGGGTGTCTGCGACGCGCTCTTCCAGATGGTGCTGTCCTATGTGAAGGACCGTGAGCAGTTCGGGAGGTCGATCGGTTCCTTCCAGGCGGTCAAGCACAAGATGACCAACATGTTCCTCGCCCTCGAGCGCGCCCGCTCCCTGTGCTACTTCGCGGTCGCCGCCATCGACGAGGACACGCCGGCTCGGGGCACCGCCGTCTCCATGGCCAAGGCCGCCAGCGACGAGTGCCAGCGCACGGTGTGCCGGGACTCGCTCCAGTCCTTCGGTGGCATCGGGTACACCTGGGAGCACGACGGCCACCTCTTCATCAAGCGGGCCGAGTCCTGCGGAGCGCTCCTCGGTGGCTCTGCCGAACATTCCCTCGCGGTCGCCGCCGCGTTGGGGGCCGTCCCCGACTGAGGGGGCGGACTGTCGGGGTGCGCCCGGGCGAATGGCTGATCGCATCGCTCGATCTCGCCCCGCATCCCGAGGGCGGCTGGTACCGGCGCACGTGGGTCGCAGCGGCGGAGGACGGGGAGCGACCGGGCGGGAGCGCCATCTACTACCTCCTCTTGGAAGGCGAGGTCTCCGCGCCGCACCGCATCGACGCCACCGAGCTCTGGCACTTCTACGCCGGTGACCCGCTCGAGCTCGTTTGTGAGTGGCCCGACGGGCGGCGCGACGTCCTGATCGTCGGGCCCGAGGTGGCGTCCGGCCACGTGCCGCAGGCCGTGGTCGAACCGGGTGTGTGGCAGTCGGCACGGCCGCTCGGTCGTTACTCGCTTGTCGGCGCGACCGTGACACCGGCGTTCAGCTTCGACGGATTCGAGCTCCGGAATGGCACCTGAGCCCTTGGCCGCTCTCTCGGCGCGTCTGATAGGCAGGGTGTGCTCGTCGGACGCGCACCAGGAGGCCACATGAGCGAGACCCAGGAGCAGGGGCTGTCGGCCCTGCTGAACGAGACCAGGACCTTCCCGCCTCCCGAGGGCCTGGCCAAGCACGCCAACGCGCAGCCGGGCATCTACGCCGAGGCGCAGGCCGACCCGCTCGCCTTCTGGGAGACCCAGGCGAAGCGGCTGACCTGGGCCGAGCCGTGGTCGCGCGTCCTCGAATGGGAGCCCCCGTTTGCCAAGTGGTTCGTCGGCGGCAAGCTCAACGTGGCCGTGAACTGCCTCGACCGCCACGTGGAGGCCGGCCTCGGCGACCGCGTCGCCTTCCACTGGGAGGGCGAGCCCGGCGACACCCGCACCATCACGTACGCCGACCTGCTGGCCTCGGTGTGCCAGGCGGCCAACGCCCTGACGGAGCTCGGAGTGCGCTCGGGCGACAAGGTCGCCATCTACCTGCCGATGATCCCCGAGGCGGTCGTCTCCATGCTGGCCTGCGCGCGGCTTGGGGCGCCCCACACCGTGGTCTTCGGCGGCTTCTCCTCCGACGCGCTGCGGAGCCGGATCCTCGACTGCGACGCCCACTTCGTGATCACGGCAGACGGCGGCTACCGGCGGGGCGCGTCCAGTTCCCTCAAGCCCGCCGTCGACGAGGCGTTGCAGGAGTGTCCCGACGTCGAGCGGGTGCTCGTGGTCAGGCGCACCGGTCAGGACGTCACCTGGGACGATCGGCGCGATGTCTGGTGGCACGAGGTGGTGGACCGGCAGCCGCACGCGCACGAGGCCGAGGCCTTCGATGCAGAGCACCCGCTCTACATCATGTACACCAGCGGCACCACGGCCAAGCCGAAGGGCATCTTGCACACGAGCGGCGGGTACCTCACTCACGTCTCGGCAACGCACCACCTGATCTTCGACCTCAAGCCCGAGACGGATGTCTTCTGGACGGCGGCCGACATCGGCTGGGTGACCGGGCACAGCTACATCGTCTACGGGCCGCTGGCCAACGGCGCCACGTCCGTCATGTACGAGGGCACGCCCGATACACCGACGCGCGACCGCTGGTGGCAGATCGTCGAGCGCTACAAGGTCAACATCCTCTACACCGCCCCGACGACGATCCGGACCTTCATGAAGTGGGGCGAGGACCTGCCGTCCCAGCACGACCTCTCCAGCCTGCGCCTGCTCGGGTCGGTCGGTGAGCCGATCAATCCCGAGGCGTGGATCTGGTACCGCACCCACATCGGGGGCGAGCGCTGCCCCATCGTGGACACGTGGTGGCAGACGGAGACAGGCGGCATCCTCATCTCCCCGCTGCCGGGGATCACGGCCACCAAGCCGGGCGCCGCCATGACGCCCTTCCCCGGCGTCTCCGCCGACGTCATCGACAGCGACGGCAACTCCGTCGGCCACGGCGAGGGGGGCTATCTGGTGCTCACCGAGCCGTGGCCGGGCATGCTGCGCGGCATCTACGGGGACGACGAGCGGTACAAGGAGACGTACTGGTCTCGCTTCCCCGGGCGCTACTTCGCCGGCGACGGCGCCAAGCGCGACCAGGACGGCGATCTGTGGCTGCTCGGCCGCGTGGACGACGTCATGAACATCTCGGGGCACCGGATCTCCACCACCGAGGTCGAGCACGCCCTGGTCAGCCACCCCGCCGTGGCTGAGGCCGCCGTGGTGGGGGCCAGCGACGCCACCACGGGACAGGCCATCGTTGCCTTCGTCACCGTGAAGGGGACCGAGGTGGCCGACGGCGAGAAGGGTGAGGAGCTGGTGCGCGCGTTGCGCGACCACGTGGCCCGCGAGATCGGTCCGATCGCCAAGCCGCGACAGATCATGCTCACCCCCGAGCTGCCGAAGACGCGCAGCGGCAAGATCATGCGCCGCCTGCTGCGCGACGTCGCCGACGACCGTCCCCTGGGCGACGTGACCACGCTGCTCGACCCCACGGTGGTCAACTCCATCAAGGACCACATGGCCGAGGGCGGCGACGACAAGGAATAGGCGCTGCCGGGGCGCGTCACGAGGGCGCAGCGGCTATGGTTTATCAGTAAATGGCGCGAACATCGCCGGCACGCGAGCCGGGCTCCCACGGAGGACTTCTGAACCTGCAGGAGGCCGCGGACAGGCTCGGGGTCCACTACATGACGGCCTACCGCTACGTCCGCACGGGCCGTCTGCCCGCCACCCAGGTCGGCTCGCACTGGTTCGTCGACCCACGTGACCTGCCGCGTGTGGGCACGGGAGCCGCGGTGGCCGGGCGCCCGCGGGCGGCGACGCGACGGTCGACGCGGCAGGCTGCGGCACGCCGGCTCGAGGACAGGCTCGTCGCCGGGGACGAGCCGGGAGCGTGGGCGATCGTCGAGGGGCGCCTGGGCTCGGGGTCCAACCCCGACGAGATCCTGCTGGACGAACTGGGCCTGGCCATGCGCTCGGTGGGGGAGGGGTGGGAGGCCGGCCACTACACGGTGGACGACGAGCACCGCGCCTCGGGCGTGGCGACGAGGGTGGTGGCCCGGCTCGGGGCTCGCTTCACCAAACGGGGCCCCCGGCGGCGAAGCGTCATCCTGGGGACCCCTCCACACGAGCTGCACGGGCTCCCCACTGCCATGGCGGCGAACGTGCTGCGTGGGCACGGCTACGACGTGATCGACCTCGGTGCCGACGTCCCGCCGGACGCGTTCGGGGCCGCCGTCACCAAGACGGCGCGCCCGTTGGCCGTCGCGGTCGCCGTGACGTCGGGGAACCACGACCGGTCGGTACGGGCGATCGTGCGGGCCGTCGAGCAGGCGAGCCCGGGCCTGCCCGTGCTCGTGGGCGGGGCCGGCATTGCAGACGAGGAGCATGCAGCTCGGTTGGGGGCGGCTTGGAGCGGCGGCGACACGCGGCACCTGAGCGAGGCCATCGACGACCTGGACCGCCGCTCGCGCTGAGCTCGAGCTGGGCGGGGGACGGGCGTGCGAGCCCCTGCGGGCCAGGGTGCGTCGTCGGCGGCGGTCAGGCGCACCTTTCGAGCCGGGGCATCGGGGCGTTCGGCCTCGCCAGCACCACCTGCACGTCGGAGACGTGGCGTTCCATGAAGGCCGCTTCGCAATAGCACAGGTAGAGGGTCCAGAACCTCCAGAAGCGCTCGTCGAAGCCCAGGCGCTCGACGGCGGGGCGCCGGCGCTCCAGGTTGGCCCGCCAGCGCCGCAGCGTCTCTGCGTAGTGCGGACCGATGTCCTCGAGGTCGACGATCCGTAGGTCCGACGTGCGCGCCACCGAGGCGCCGATGGCGGCGATGGAAGGCAGGCACCCGCCCGGGAACACCATCGTGCGGATGAACTCGTCGTGCAGCTTGGCCCGCTCGAAGCTCCCGTCGGCGATGGTGATGGCCTGCAGTCCCATGCGGCCCCGGTCGGTCAGGAGCCGGGCGCAGACTGCGAAGAACTGGTCGTGCCGCCGCCAGTCGACCGCCTCTATCATCTCAATCGACACGAGCGCGTCGTAGCGACCGTCGAGCTCCCGGTAGTCGGCGCCGAGGACGCTCACCCGGTCGGCGAGACCGTGCTCCGCCACCCGCTTCTCCGCCAGGGAGCGCTGGGCCTCCGAGATGGTCGTGGTGGTGACGCGGCAGCCGAAGCGCCGCGCGGCGTGGATCGCGAACCCGCCCCAGCCGGTCCCGATCTCGATCACGTGATCCTCGGGGCCGAGCTCCAGCTTGCGGGCGATCCGGTCGAATTTGGCCACCTGGGCCGCTTCGAGGCTCGTGGCCTGGTCGGTGAAGTAGGCGCACGAGTAGGCCATGGTCGGGTCGAGCATGAGGGCGAAGAAGTCATTGGACAGGTCGTAGTGGGCGGCGATGTTGTCGCGGTCGCGGCGCTTGCTCGGTGGCGACAGCCTCTTCACCGCCGCCAGCAACGGACCGGCCCGACGCGCCGACGCATCCGTGAACTGCCGCAACGCAGCGGTCCGCCGGTAGGCGATGCGCACGACCTCAGTGAGGTCGTCGGCGTCCCACCAGCCTGCGATGTAGCTGTCCGCCAGCCCGAGCGAGCCGCGGCGGAGCACGGCGGACCACGCCCTGCGGTCGTGCACCACCACGGTGACCACCGGATCGCCCGACCCGGTCTCGACGGGGCGCGCCCCGGGCAACCCGGCGCCCTCGAAGCGCAACGTGCCGGGGTGGCGGCGGCCGCCCCGTCGGGCCAGGTCGACCAGCAGCCGCGCGCCGGCGTCAGTCACGGGCGGACTCCAGGGCCGTCGTCGGCACCGTCGGCATCGACGGGCAGGCCCCGACCTGGCCAGCGCGCCCGGGGTGCGGGTGGAACGGTGCTCGCCGGGCACCGAGCCGCAGCGCCTGCGCGTAGATGCCAGCCGAGACGCGAGCCGTCATCAGCGGGTACGACCACAGGAGGCGTGCCAGTGCGGAGCGGTCGAGCTGCCGGCGCCGCAGCACCAGAGAGGCCGCCAGCTGCGGTGCGGGTCGTTGGGGGCTCGGTTCGTCCCACCGAGGATATGGCGCGGGCGGGCGGGGCGCTTCGACGTCGAGGCTGACCCGGAGCCCTTCCGCCGGTGGGGAGTAGCGCAACGTGTAGGTGCCCTGCGCCGGGAGGAACGGCGAAACGTGCATGGCCTTGGCAAAACGGTGTTCCCCGGGTGGCCCGACGACGTAGCGGCAACGCTCGTGCCACGGGGTGTTGGAGACCTCGAGCACGGTCCACTCGACGAAGATTCCCGACGGGTCGAAGCAGTAGTAGAGGGTCAGCGGGTTGAACAGCCAGCCCCAGGTGCGGACGTGGCCGAGCATGGCCACGGGCCCGCGCACCCGGCCCCCCGCACCGGCCACCGTCTCCTCCACGGCCTCCCGCACCGTGGGCGCGTCCGAGGGGAGATAGTCGTTGCGGCGGAAGCGCACGGCGGCGGGCCGTCGCCGGCGGTGGGGGGACGGGTCGAGGTCGACCAGGGGGTGGACGGACCGCAGCTCGGGCATCTCGTCCAGGAAGAGCAGGGGCAGCGCCACCCGGTTGGTGAACCGGTGTACCGGTTCGGCGCGCCGGTGGGTCACGGTGCCCTCGTAGAGCGCGCTGCGCAGCGCCGTGGGGGACACAGCGCTCACAGGCGAGCCCCGAAGCGCCGGCAGACGGCCAGGGCACTGCGGACGCCGTCCTCGTGGAATCCGTAGCCCCAGTAGGCGCCGCAGTAGGAGACCGTGCCCGCGCTGAGCGCAACCTGGTGGGCCTGGGCGGCCACCGCTGCCTCGTCGACGATGGGGTGCGCGTAGTCGAAGCGCGCCACCACCTTGTCGGGGTCGATGGCCTCGTCACGGTTGAGCGTGACGAGGACGGGTTGATCGGCCTGGAAGCCCTGCAGCCGGTTCAGGTAGTAGGTCAGCGTGGCGCCCCGGGCGTGGCCTTCCGGGTGCACGTAGTTCCACGACGCCCAGGCCCGCCGGTTGACCGGAAGGAGCGTGGCGTCGGTATGGAGCGTGGCGCGGTTCGGTTGGTAGCGCAGCGCGCCGAGCACGTGGCGCTCCTCGCGGCTCGGGTCGCCCAGCAGGGCCAGGGCCTGGTCGCTGTGGGTCGCCATGACCACGTGGTCGAAGGTCGCCGGGCCCGCCCCGGTCAAGAGTTCCACCCCGTCCGGCTGACGCCGCACCTTGGCCACCGCCGTCGCCAGGTGCAGCCGGCCGCGGCTGCGCAGCGGCTCGAGGATCGCCCGGACGTAGCTGGTCGATCCGCCGGTGACCGTGCGCCAGTCCGGCTGGTCGCCCGGTCCGAGGAGCCCGTGGCGGCCGAAGAACTCGGCGAAGGTGCGGGCCGGGATCTGCGTGAAGGTCTCGGGGTCCGCCGACCAGATGGCCGACCCCAGCGGGATCAGGTACCAGTCGAAGAAGCCCGCCGACCACCGCCGTCCGGCCAGCAGGTCCGCCAGGGAGCCCGACTCCGCCGCAGGTCCGGCGAGGAGCCGGCGCGCCAGCCGGTTGAACCGCACGACGTCGGCCAGCATGGCCAGGAAGGCGGGACGCGCCGCGTTGCGCCGCTGGGCGAAGACGGTGGAGAGCGAGGTGCCGCGCCATTCCAGCCCGCAACGCAGATCGGTCAGGCTGAAGCTCATGTCGCTCGGGTGCGTCGCGACACCCAGGTCGGCGAGGAGCCGGGTGAAGAGGGGATACGTCCGTTCGTTGTAGACGAGGAAACCCGTGTCGGCCGCGACCGGGCCTCCGGGGAGGTCCACGGTGACCGTGTTGGCGTGGCCGCCCGGCCGGCCGTCCGCCTCGAAGAGATGGACCTCGTGTTGCGGGTGCAGCAGGTGGGCCGCGGTCATGCCGGCGATGCCGCTTCCGATGATGGCGATGCGCAAGGGGGCCTCCGGGCCGGTCGGTATTTAGTACTAAACTAGCAGCGGCTGCCCCGGGGCCATGCACCGGGCACGACAAGGAGGAGTGATGACGACGTACCGCACGGAGATCGGCTCACCGAGGGACCGGGACGAGGTGTTCGAGTACCTGGCCACCTTCAGCAATGCCGGTGAGTGGGACCCCGGCGTGACCGAGGCCGAGCCCCTGACCCCGGGCCCCCCCGACGTGGGCTCGGTGTACCGACTGCGCGTGCGGGTGGCGGGCCGTGACGTGCCGTTCGACTACCGGGTCGTCGCCATCGACCGGCCCACCCGGGTGGTGCTGCGGGCGGAGCAGTCCGGGATGGTGTCGACGGACACGATCATGGTGGAGAGAGACGGGGCGGGGTCGCAGGTCAGCTACGTCGCCGTGCTGGAGAGCCGCGGCGTGCTGCGCCTGGCCGCACCCCTCGTCGCCCGGTCGTTCCGAAAGATGGCGGACCGCGGGGCGGACGGTTTGCGTCGGGCCCTGGCATGAGCAGAGTGCAGCTGTCGGATCTGGTCGACGCGGCGCTCGAGGCGTCCATCGTGGGCAGCTTCAGCCGGGCGGGCTATGCCGCACGGTCGCGCCTCGAGCACTGGGAGGCGCCGGGCACCCTCGCGGGCCGGGTGGCCATCGTGACGGGGGCCTCCTCGGGGATCGGTCGGGAGGCCGCGCTCGAGCTGGCCCGGCTCGGCGCCACGGTGTGGATGGTCGGCCGCGACACGCGCCGGACCGAGGACGCCGCGCACCAGGCGCGTGCCCTCGGGGCCGGCGCTGTGGTCGAGCCGGTGGTGCTCGACGTGACCGACCCGCAGGCCGTGCGCTCGTTCGCCGCGCGGGTGACGGCCGCCCACGAGCGGTTGGACGTGCTCGTGCACGCCGCCGGGGCGTTGTACCCGACCTACCGCAGCGCTCCCGATGGCGCTGAGCTCACCGTGGCGACCGCCGTGTTGGCGCCGTTCCAGCTCACGTGGTTGCTCGGCCCGCTCCTGCGCCGATCTGGCCAAGCCAACATCGTCACCGTGTCGTCGGGGGGGATGTACACGCAGCGCTTCGATCTCGACTGCCTCGAGATGCCGCCGGACCAGTTTCAGGGGACCACGGCGTACGCCCGGGCCAAGCGGGCCCAGGTCGTGTTGTCCCACGAGTGGGCGCGCCGCTGGGGCCCCGACGGCGTGGCCAGCTACGCGTCCGCACCCCGGCTGGGTCGACACGCCGGGCCTGGCCAGCGGGCTGCCCCGCTTTGCCCGGCTCGGGCCGCTGCTGCGGAGCCCGGCGCAGGGGGCCGACACCGTGGTCTGGCTGGCGGCCGGAGAGGCCCGGCGGGAGCACGCGTCCGCCCCGTCGAACGAGGGGTTCTTCCACGACCGGCACCGGCGTGGCGAGCACCATCTGCCCTGGACGGCCCGCGGCCGCACGGGATCCGAGGGCCGGGAGCTCTGGGACTGGTGCGCGTCGCGCACGGGTGAGCCGGCGTACCCGGAGGGGCCGGGGGCAGCGAGCCAGCGCTAGGCCGGCGGGTGGACCTCCAGCACCGTCGCCGACCCCATGCCGCCGCCGGCGCAGAGCGTCCCGACCCCGATGCCGCCCCCGCGGCGCCGCAGCTCGTGGATGAGCGTGACCAGGATCCGCGCCCCCGAGGCGCCCACGGGATGCCCGATGCCGACCGCCCCGCCGTTCACGTTGACGATGTCGTGGGGGAACCCGAGCTTGCGCGCGCAGGCCACCGCCATCGATGCGAAGGCCTCGTTGATCTCGACCAGGTCCACGTCGGACTCGCTGAGCCCGGCCCGGTTCAGGGCCCGGGGCACGCACACGGTCGGCGCCAGGCCCGTGCGGGCCGGCTCTATCCCGCACGAGTTCCACGAGCGCACCGTCGCCAACGGCTCCATCCCGTGGGCCTCGGCGTAGGCGCGGGCGACGACGACCAGGGCGGCGCCCCCGTCGGCGATGCCCGAGGAGTTCCCCGCCGTGATGGTGCCGTCGGGGCCCGTGAGCGAAGGGAGCGCGGCCAGCTTCTCCAGCGTGGTGTCGCGTCGCGGGTGCTCGTCCACACTCACGGTGACGTGCTCGCCCCGGCCGGCCGGGACCTCCAGCGGCACGATCTCATCCGCGAAGCGCCCGTCGTCGGTCGCGGCCACGGCCCTGATGTTCGAGTGGTAGGACCAGTGGTCCGACTCCTCACGGGTTATGCCGCACTCGCGTGCGGTGTTCTCGCCCACCGTGATCAGCATGTTCATGTTGGGTGCCTCGGGCGAGTCGGGATGGCTCGGTGGCAGGTACCGCTCCACGCCACCGAAGGGGAAGGGCGACCGTTCGAACATGAGCGGGCCTCGCGTCATCGACTCGACACCACCGGCGATGACCGCCTCGGCCATGCCCGAGCGGATGTTGGCGGCCGCCTCCTGCACCGCCATCATCCCGGTGGCGCACTGGCGCTGCACCGCGCCACCGGGTGTGTCCGCGGGCAGGCCCAGTGCGTTGGCCACGTAGCGCGCCGTGCAGCCGCCACCCTGGAGGACCTCCCCGAGGATCAGGTCGTCGATGTCGCCCGCCTCGAGCGCAGCTGTCCTGATGGCCGCCGCCACGGTCTGCATGCCTATGTCCTGGAGGCTCAGCCCGGCCAGGCTCCGGCCCGAGCGGCCGATCGGGGTGCGGACGGCGGCGACGATGACGGCGTCGGTGGCATCGGTCATGGTGTGCTCCTCAGGCCCGCACGAAGACGGGGATCGTGAATTCGTCGGAGATGGGCTGGAAGGTCACCCGCAGCGGCATGCCGATGCGCAGCTCGTCGAACGGGCAGTCGACGACATTGGTCATCATGCGGGGCCCTTCGGCCAGGTCCACGATCGCCGCCACGTAGGGCACCCGGTCCCGGAAGGGTGGCTGATCGTTGTTGTAGATGACCGACCAGGTGTAGAGCGTTCCCTCGCCACTCGCCTCGTACCACTCGACGCGCTCGCTCCAGCACTTGGGGCAGAACGGCCGCGGGTAGTAGGAGTAGGCGTCGCAGTCGAGGCAGTGCTTGACCAGGAGTCGCTCCTCCTTGGCCGCCTCCCAGAACTCGATCGTGTCGCCCTCGGGCGTTGGGAGGTCGAAACGGACCATGCTCATGGAGCCTCTCCCCTAAGGTCGTGTCCCGGTGGCGCCGCGGCCCCCAGGCAAGCAAATGCGGTGGTCACCCCAGGGATTGACCCCCGCAGGTGCATCGGCCATGCTGCAACGAACCTGACACCGGCGTCAACTTTCACCCACCGACCAGCCACTTGGGGGATCCGCTTCCGTGCTGATGGACGAACACCTGGCCCGCATGGCCGCCGAGTTCGGTGACCGCACGGCCTTCGAGGTGGTCGACGTCGGGTCCATGACCTTCGCCGAGTGGGACGGCGCCGCCAACGCCATGGCGCGGCGCCTGCTCGAGGCCGGCCTCGAGCCTGGTGGCCGCGTCGGCATCCACCTCCGGCCCGAGCTCGCACTGCGCTGGCTCGTGTCGTACTCGGCGGCACACCGGGCCGGTGGGGTGGCGGTGCCCATGAACCCCCGACTGGCGCCGGCCGAGGTGGCGCACGTCCTGGCCCACTCGGGCGCCACCGCGGTGGTGGCCGACGGCGACCTGGTCGGCAGCGACCTCGAAGCGGCTGGCGGGCACCTGGTCGCGCTGATCGACGCCGGCGTAGAGGTCGGCGGGGAGGCAGCCGGCGACTCCGCGACGGACCTGCTCGGCTGGTCCGAGGCGACGGCGGGCGACCGCTCGGCGTTCCAAGCCCCGCGCCAGTCCGACGACCTGGCCGACATCCTCTACACCTCGGGCACGACAGGCCGCCCCAAGGGCGTGGCGGTGCGCCACTCCAACGGATCCATGATCGGCGCGGTCGAGCCCAACTGGACCGGCGGCGGCTGGCTGCACGCCAGTCCGCTGTTCACCTTCGCCGGCATCGCGCTGGTCTACACGCCCATGAAGCTCGGCCTGCAGGTGATCTACCAGCCGCGCTTCGACGCCGATCGCTGGCTGCGCGTCGTCGAGGAGCAGCACCCTGTCGCCGTCTTCCTCGTGCCGGCGATGGCACACCTCCTGATCGACCACCCCCGCTTCGCCGACGCGGACCTGAGGTCGGTGCAGATGTGTTCGGTGGGCAGCGCGCCGCTCGCCCCCTACGTCGTCGAGCGGCTGCAGGCCAAGATGCCCGACGCCCTGGTGTCCAACAACTACGGCATGACCGAGGCGGGCTCGGCCTACTGCATCATGCCCAAGGGTGAAGCGGTCAAGCGCCCGGGCTCGGTCGGCCAGATCGCGCCGCCGGCCGTCGCCCAGGTCGTCGACGAGCACGGCCAGGTGGTGCCGCCCGACGTGGTGGGGGAGGTCCGCCTCCAGATGCCGGGCCGCCAGCGCGAGTACTACCAGGACCCCGAGGCGACGGCCGAGATCTGGCGGGACGGCTGGTTGATCACCGGCGACCTGGGCAAGCTCGATGCGGACGGCTACCTCTACATCGTCGGCCGCTCCAAGGACGTGATCATTCGTGGCGGCAACAACGTGCACGCCACCGACGTCGAGCATGTCCTCGTCCAGCACGAGGCGGTGAAGGAGGTCGCCGTCGTCGGCGCGCCCCACCCCGTGCTCGGCGAGGACGTGGTGGCTTTCGTCGTCCTCCACCCGGGCACCGCGGCCGACGCCGAGGAGCTGCGGGCCTTCGGGCTGGAGCACCTGGCTGACTACAAGGTGCCCCGACAGTTCCTCTTCGTCGACGCGCTGCCCCGCAACCCCACCGGCAAGGTCGTCAAGCCGGAGCTGCGGGCCAGGCTGGCCGGCGCATCGGCCTGACCGCGGCCGGCGATCACATCGGTCTCTTGCTCAGAAGCCGGCGTCCCCGACGACGGACTGTAGGGCGGCCATCTGCTCGCAGAAGTGGGCCGGCGAGTGATGGTCGAAGCGCAGGCTGAACCCCGTCGCGCCGAGGGCGACGTAGGAGGCCAGGAACTCGGTGGTCCCGTCCGGGTCGCCCAACGGGTCGATGGGCGGCTCGGGGGCGAGGATCAGCTGGAGCGGTCCGCCGCGCTCTGCGGCCCGGCGGTCCAGGGCGTCGCGCACTTTGGCGTCCGTCAGCAGCCCGGTGAGCTCGTCGAGCTTGAACCCGAAGGGCATCCAGGCGTCGCCGAGTTCGACCGCGCGCCGGAGCGAGCGCCGGGTGCGGCCCCCGACCCAGAGCTCGACCGGCCTGGGCAGGCCCGACGGCTCGACGATGAAACCCTCGAACTCGTAATGCGTGCCGTGGTACTCGGGCAACCGGTGCCCCCAAGCGGCCCGGATGGCTCGGATGGCGTCGTCCGAGCGCTCACCCCGGCCGTCGAAGGCGTGCCCGAGCACCTCGAACTCGGGCCGGAGCGACCCCACGCCGACGCCGACGATGACGCGTCCGCCGCTCAGCACGTCGAGCGTGCCCAGTCGCTTCACCAGCTCGAGGGGGTGGTGGTAGGGGAGGACGGCCATGTGGGTGAGCAGACCGACGCGTGACGTCGTGGCGGCGAGAAAGCCCAGCGTCGAGAAGGGATCGAAGTAACGGCCGCCCCGTACGGTCGACGCCGCCGCCGGGATGGCGATGTGCTCGGAGCAGGCCACCCAGTCGAAGCGGAGCCGCTCCGCTTCCTGCACCACCGACACCACGTCGGCCACGCTCGCCGTGATCTCCCACTCGGGAGGGTCGAAGCGCGGGTTCATGTGGAGCGCGGGCGTGACGATGCCGAGGGCGAGCGCCATGGCCGCAACGTATCCGTCGCGGCCGCGCCGCGCCCGCCGACCGGGAATCTGTGATCACTGCCCTCGGAGCGTCAGGCGTGTGACGCGCGGATGAACTCTGCCGGAGAGCGCGCCAAGTGCGCGGGGTCGGGTGCGGGGACTCGTATACTTTGCTCATCATGACCCGGCAGAGCGCAACGCACGGCTGGCTCGTCCGGTGCCAAGGGGGCGGAAACTCCCTCGGCGAGTCGCGCGTCGCCATGTCCGAGGTACAAATCGGCGGGATCCCCAAGCAGAGCGCGCGGGAGGTGGCCCCGACGCCGTAGGGAGGACTCTCACCCAGTCCCGGTGTCGAGGAGCCGCTTCCCTCAGGGGAGCGGCTCTTTTGCGTCCGGAATGATCACATGCCCTGTGACGGGGCAGGACCGAAATGAAATCGACCATGTACGACATCGCCAGTGTGAAAGCGAGTACCACCATGACGACGCAGCTCTGCCGCCGCTGCGGCTTCCACCCCGAGTCTCCACGGATCGCGGGGTACTGCTCGTGGGACTGCCACGACGCCGACGACGAGGAGGAGAGCGACGAAGACGGGGATCGGGCTGCATGACGAGTGAGCCGCGGAGGAGCGCGGGTCAGGCAACGTCGTCGGAGAAGCGCACCCGTGCCAGCTGGGTCGACTGCGCCACGACGTGGCCGCGGCTGTCCCACAGGACGCAGGTCTCGTCGACCATGCCGCCGGCCACGAGGTTTGCCGTCATGCGGATGCCGAGCCAGCCGGGCGCGGGACGGGCGCGGACGTAGGCGGACATCTGGAGGGTGGGCACCCAGCCGGTCGAACCGATCCGGAACGTGGCCGGCGGTATCGCATCGACCGCGAAGAGCAGAGAGAGCGGATCGGGATCCCGCCCGTCCGCGAACCTGGTCCAGCCCCGCAGCTCGGCCCGGGCATCCTCGGGAGGGTGCGGGTCGGCCAGGGGCAACGTGGCCGGGTCCAGCCGGAGGTCGAGCACCTCCATGATCCCGACGTGCACGCCGCCGGGCATGCGTGGAGGAAGCCGGACGCACTGCGGTGGATCGGGGGCCCGCAGCGGCTCGATGGCGTCGTAGCGACCGGTTGCCCTGTCCGGTACGTCTCCGAGCACGAAGACGGCGTCGATCTGCTCGGTGCCGTCCTGGACGAGCACGGCCCGCACGTGCGCCGCCGAGCGCCCACGGCGGAGCAGGGTCGTGCGCACGGTCGCTGGCCCGAGGTCGGGCGGCCGCAGGTAGGTGATGGAGGAGGACACGATCCCCCAGCCCCCGCCGCCTGGGCCGACGTCGCTTCGGCCGGTGGCGAGCGCCGCCCGGCCCAGGAGCGCCAGCAGGTAGCCGCCGTTCGGCTTGTCGCCCACCGTCCACAGCTCGTGGACGGTGGTCTCGAACAGGTGGGGGTCTTTGGTCGGCACCACAGAGGTGGCGGCGTCGAAGGAGAGGTCCTGAGGCTCCCGCACGCACGGGACCCTAGCGGCGAAGATGGCGCATGACGTTCGACATGGAGGCGACCTTCAGCGACGACTACCCGTACTTCTACGCAGAGTCGATCGACGACGAGCACTCGGACGCCGACGCCGCCGAGATCCTGGGGCTGCTGGACCTTCCGCCCGGGTCCCGGATCCTCGACGCACCCTGCGGGCACGGTCGGATCGCCCGCCGCCTGGCCGAGGCGGGGATGCGGGTGACGGGCATCGACCTCACGCCGGCCTACGTCGAGCAGGCCCGTTCGGACCCCCCGCCCGCTCACGGCATGGTCGACTACCTGGTGGGAGACCTGCGCAGCCTCCCGGTCGAGGGCCCCTACGACGCGGTCGTGTGCTGGCTGAACTCGTTCGGCTACTACGACGATTCCGACTGCCACCGGGTCCTCGAGGAGTTCCACCGCGTCCTCGGGCGGGGCGGGAAGGTGGCCATCGACACCATGCATCACGACGGCGGTGTCCGGCACTTCACGCCCACCCCTGACGCCGTGGTCGTCCAGCGCGGCGACGACACCATGGTCGAGATCTCCACCTTCGACCCCGTGCGCGGCCGCATGGCGATAGAGCGCACCGTTCACCGCGACGGAGCGGTCCGGCGCGCCTCCTACTTCGTCCGGCTCCCCACCCCACCGGAATGGGTCGTGTGGCTCGAGGCCGCCGGCTTCCACGACGTCACGTTCCGGGCCGGGGGCGGGGGGCCGCTCGAGCTCGACAGCTGGGAGCTCGTGGTGGTGGCCATCGCGTGATGGGGCCACTCCGTTGGACCCTCGACACCCGGCTTGTCGCCTCCGACGGGGCATCTTCACTACGGCGACGCCGCCTCTGGTCGGCCGGCTCCCGGTCCTAGCCCGTGGTCGGCATGGCTGCGTCCGTGGCGGGCACACCGGTGGCCACCGACGGGGCATCTCACTACCGACCTCCGGCGCCCGCCCTTCCTGGCTCGACGGGCTCCATCGCCCTCAACGCGCCATTGTGGGGATCGCGGCGGGCCTGCGGCAGGGCCGGGCATCACGGGCCCGGCGACGGGGTCGAACTCGGCTGCGGCGGCGGGGCGAGCCGCTGACCCGGTTTCGGGTACCGGCCCAGTCGTACATAGGATCGGGCCATGAGCTCGGGGATCGCCGCCTGGGGGACGTACCTGCCCTACTGGCGGCTCCAGCGGTCGGCCATCGCCGGCGTCCTCGGGAGCGGCGGCGGCAGAGGGACCCGCTCCGTGGCCTCGCACGACGAGGACACGACGACCCTGGGGGTAGAGGCGGGGAGGCGGGCCCTCGCGGTGGGCCCCGGAGCGGGTGCGGTGCAGGACCTGTTCCTGTCCACCCCGGACCCGGGGTATCTCGACAAGACCAGCGCCACGACGGTGCACGCGGCGCTCGGGCTCGGCCGAGCCTGCGGGGCCTATGACTTCTCGGGCTCCTCGCGCTCGGCGACCGCGACCCTGCTGCAGGCGCTGGCGGGTGCCGGGGGCGGCCGCACGGCCATGGCGGTCGTGTCCGACCTGCGGTCCGGCCTGGCCGGCTCCGCGGAGGAGCGCGACAGCGGCGACGGGGCGGCGGCGTTCGTGTGCGCGCCGGAGGGCGCAGTCGCCGAGCTCGTGGGACGGGGTGCTGCGACCGACGAGTTCCTGGACCGCTGGCGCGTGCCGGGGCAGGCCGACTCGCACGTCTGGGAGGAGCGCTTCGGCGAGGAGCTCTACGTGCCGCTGGCCCGCGAGGCGTACGCAGCGGCGCTCAAGGACGCCGGCCTGGCCGAGGGGGACGTCGACCACGCCGTCGTCACCGGGCTGCACGTGCGGGCGGTCAAGGCCGCCGCCTCGGGCCTGGGTGTCCGCGACGGCGTCCTGGCGCCGGACCTGACCTCGGCGGTCGGGAACCTCGGCGCGGCGCACGCCGGCCTGGCACTGTGCGACGTGCTCGAGCGCGCCGAGCCCGGCCAGGTGATCGCCGTGCTGTCGCTGGCCGACGGCGCGGACGCCCTCATCCTGCGCACCACCGGTGCGCTGCCCGGGGCGCAGCGGGCCCGGGCCGGAGCGGGCGTGCCGTCGGTGGCCGAACAGGTGGCTGCGGGACGCGACGACCTCCCGTACGCGACGTTCCTGACCTGGCGCGGCCAGTTGCGCCGGGAGCCGCCGCGGCGCCCGGACCCCGAGCGCCCCGGCGCCCCGACCGTCCACCGGTCCGAGGAATGGAAGTACGCCTTCGTGGCCAGCCGCTGCCAGGTGTGCGGCTTCCGCCACATGCCCCCCACGCGGGCCTGCCTCTCCTGCCACGCCATCGACCAGATGCAGCCCGAGCGGCTGGCCGACGTGCTGGGCACCGTGGCCACCTTCACGATCGACCACCTGGCCTTCAGCCTGTCGCCGCCCGTGGTGGGGGTCATCGTCGACTTCGACGGCGGCGGGCGTTACCGCTGCGAGATCACCGACGTGCGGGCCGACGAGCTGTCCATCGGCGACCGGGTCGCCATGACGTTCCGCCGCGTGTGGACGGCGCAGGGCGTGCACAATTACTTCTGGAAGGCCCGCCCGGCCGACGGATCGGGACCGACCGGGGAGCGAGGAGACGAGGGCGATGGCGAGTAGCGGCATCCGGGACCAGGTGGCCATCATCGGCATGGGGTGCACACGGTTCGGCGAGTTGTGGGACAAGGGCGTCGACGACCTCCTGACCGACGCCGCCACGGAGGCGGCCTCGTCGGCCGGCGTGTCGCTCCACGACATCGACGCCTTCTGGCTCGGCACCATGACGTCGGGCGTGTGCGGCGTGACGTTGTCGCGGCCTCTCAAGCTGGACTACAAGCCCGTGACCCGCGTGGAGAACTACTGCGCGACAGGGTCCGAGGCCTTCCGCAACGCGTGCTACGCCGTGGCCTCGGGCGCCTACGACACCGCGATGGCCATCGGGGTGGAGAAGCTCAAGGACACCGGCTATTCGGGCCTCACGGGGATCCGCGCCGTCGGGGACGGGACCGATCCCGGCTTGTCGTCGCCGGCCGCCTTCTCCTTCCTGGCCCCTTCGTACGCGCACAAGTACGGCGTCGACCGGGACCAGCTCAAGGAGGTCATGGGCCGGATCGCCTTCAAGAACCACCAGAACGGGGCGCGCAACCCGCGGGCGCAGTTCCAGAAGGAGGTCTCGATGGAGACCATCGCCAAGGCGCCGCTCGTGGCCGGCGACCTCGGCGTCTTCGACTGCAGCGGGGTGAGCGACGGCTCGGCGGCGGCGGTCATCTGCCGGGCCTCGGACGCCCACCGCTACTGCGACAACCCGCTCTACGTCAAGGCACTCTCCTTCGTGGCCGGTCCGGCGGCCGGGCCGATCGACCCGGCGTACGACTACACGACCTTCGAGGAGGTCGTGCGCTCGGCCGCCGACGCCTACGCGCAGGCGGGGATCACCGAGCCGCGGGAGCAGCTCGCCATGGCGGAGGTGCACGACTGCTTCACGCCGACGGAGCTCGTGCTGATGGAGGACCTCGGCTTCGCCGAGCGGGGCACGGCGTGGAAGGAGGTGCTCGAGGGCACGTTCGATCGCGACGGGGACCTGCCGGTCAACCCCGACGGCGGGCTGAAGTCCTTCGGCCACCCGATCGGTGCCTCGGGCCTGCGCATGCTCTTCGAGTGCTGGTTGCAGCTGCGGGGCGAGGCGCCGCCGGAACGTCAGATCAACACCGTCGGCCCCGGGCGGACGCTCGGGCTCACCCACAACCTGGGCGGCGCCCCCGGCGAGGGCGTCAGCTTCGTCGGCATCGTCGGCACCGAGCTCGGCTGATGGGCTCACCGGGGTCGGGCGTCGACCTGCTGGAGGAGAGCGACGACCAAGCCGCCCTGCGCCAGCTCGCACGCGACGTGGCGAGCCGCGAGGTGGCGCCTCGGGCGCACCAGGCCGACGAGGAGGGCGCGGTGCCGACGGAGGTGCGCAAGGCGCTGGCCGCCGCCGACCTGCTCCGCATCACCGTGGGGGAGCGCTGGGGCGGCATGGGCCTGGGCGACGTCGAGGCCGCCATCGTGCTGGAGGAGATCGCCCGGGCCGACGTGTCGTCGGCCATCTGCTGCCAGCTCACGTTCAACGGGCCGCCGCGGGGCATCGAGCACCTCGGCCCCGAGGCGATGAAGGAGCGCTGGCTGCCGGCGGCTGCGGACGGCGAGGCGATCATCAGCATCGGGATCACCGAGCCTGACGCCGGGTCCGCGGTGCAGAACATGCGCGCCGCGCTGGTGGAGGACGGGCCAGGGCGCTGGCGGCTGAACGCGTACAAGAACTACTCGACCCTGGGCGACGTGGCCCAGGGCGTGCTGGTGTGGTGCCGCTGGCCGGGGGGCGAGGGGGCCAAGGGCATCGGCGCGGTGATCGTGCCGACCGACCGCGAGGGCGTGTCGGTCACCGGCCGTCACAAGGGGATGGGGATCCACGCCGCCACCGAGGCCGAACTGGCCTTCGACGGGGTGCAGATCACGGCCGACGACGTGCTGCTGGCCGGCGACCCGTCGAGCACGGACGCGTTCAAGGTGCTCCTGTCGCACCTGAACCACGAGCGCTGTGGCAACGCGGCCATGTGCATCGGCGCGGCCCAGGGGGCGCTCGAGCACGCCGTGCGCTACATGCACGAGCGGGTCGTCGGCGGCCGGCCGCTGGCCGAGCTGCAGGGCCTGCAGTGGAAGCTGGCCGACATGGCGGTGCAGCTCGAAGGGGCGCGGCTGCTGCTGGCTCGGGCCGTGCGGCTCGCCGGTCCCGGCGGGACGCCACCACCGCTCGAGACCGCGCTGGCCAAGACGGCGGCGAACCTGGCCGCCAAGTTCGTGTGCGACGAGGCCATGCAGATCCACGGTGGCTACGGCTACTCGCGCGAGTACCCGCTCGAGCGGGCCTACCGCGACGTCCGCGGGTTGTGCTTCGGGGCGGGCACGGTGGAGGCGCAGCGGAACTTCATCGGCCTGCGGGTGGCGGCCGGCGGGCGGACCGGCTCGCCCGGGTGGAAGGACCCGCTCGGATCGGTCTAGTTCTTCGGTCGGCGGGCGTGGCCGGGTCCGGCTGCGTAGTGTGACCCGCCATGGGCGGGGGACGTTTCGACTACGTGGCGGTGAACGCGGACGCGTGGGACCGGCGCCGTGAGGACCAGCTGCGCACGGCGCGGCGGGGTTGGTCGGCGACGGAGCCCACCTGGGGCATCTTCGCCGTCCCCGAGCGCACGGCTCGCCTGCTCCCCGCTGACCTCGAGGGGAAGGACGCGCTCGAGCTCGGGTGCGGGACGGCCTACGTCTCGGCCTGGCTGGCTCGGCGGGGCGCGGCGCCGATCGGGGTCGACCCCTCGGCGGGCCAGCTGGCGATCGCCCGGCAGTTCCAGGGGGAGTTCGGCCTGTCCTTCCCCCTCGTGCGGGCATCCGGGGAACAGGTCCCCTTGCGCGACGGGTCGTTCGACCTCGTGATCAGCGAGTACGGGGCCGCCATCTGGGCCGATCCCTACGCCTGGATCCCCGAGGCTTCACGACTCCTGCGGCCGGGGGGAGAGCTGATCTTCCTCGGCAACAGCGGGCTGTTGATGCTCTGCGTCCCCGACGAGGACGAGACGCCTGCCACCGCCGAGCTGCTGCGCCCGCACTTCGGCATGCACCGCTTCGAGTGGCCCGACGACCCCACCATCGAGTTCCACCTGGGCCATGGCGACTGGATCCGGCTGCTGCGCCGCAACGGCTTCGAGATCCTCGATCTCGTCGAATTCCAGGCCCCTGTCGACGCGACGTCCAGCTACGGCTTCGTGGAGGGATGGTGGGCGAACCGCTGGCCCTACGAGGAGGTCTGGCGCGCCCGGAAGCAGGCCTGAGGGGGCGCCGGTGCCCGCGGCCCCCTGGCGGGCGTAGGGTGGGGCGAGGAGCTTCCAAGGGAGGGCCATGACCTCGTCGAAGTCTCTGGAAGTCGCCGTGCAGCTCGATGCGCATCACCTGCCCGAGACGAACGGACGCATCCCGGTCTGTCGGCGGTGCGGACAACGCACCGACGACCTGGCGGGATCGCACCACCTGGTGGGAGAGAGCCAGGCCGCCCGCTCGAGCGAGTGGCTCCTCGCCCAGGCGCGCCTCCGGCAGATCGAGCAGGCCCGGATCGCGCGATCGCGCTGAGTCCCCGCCGTGCGTAGGTGAGCCCGGCGCCGCCGCGGTCGCCCGCCTACGATGACGCCGGCGTCAGGTAGGTAACCGGGGGAACTCGATGCGGCACGACAAGGGGAGGGGCCTCAGGCTGACCGCCGCGCTGGGCCTCACGGCGGTGCTGGCCACGGGTGCGAGCGTCACGGCCACGTCCTCGGGTGCGTCCGCCTCCTCGAAGGGGGCGGGGGGCGGCGTGCTGACAGCCACGGCCCGTGCCAAGGGGCAGCCGGGGTACCTGGTCTACTGGGACCAGAACGAAGAGGTCGACTTCCTCTCGATGCCCAGCGGGGTCGCAGGCCAGCTGCTCCCGGCCTGGGACCTCAACGGACAGGTGTGCGTGCTGCCCGGGGGCCGCTTCGTCGGTGGCTACGACCCCACCCTCCCCGAGCAGCACAACCTCGGCGGGCTGAAGCCCTACAAGCAGCCCGCCGACGGCGAGGAGCTCGACCGGCCCGACGGGTCGTTCAGCGGACAGACGCTGTACGTGCCGGGGCCCTACAAGTTGCGCGGCCAGAGCATCGGCGGTGACTCGCCGCCGAGCCCCAACGGCGTGTTCAACAACAACCAGACCTACACGGGGTGCGCCGTCGACAGCCGGCACAACGTCTTCGGCGCCGACATCGCCACGGCCCAGGGCGCGTTCCCGGCCCCGAGCAGCGGCCGGCTGGTGGAGTGGTTCGCACCGAGCTACAAGACGTACTGCATCGTCTACGGCCCGACCACGGGCGGAGTGGGCCCGCACCACGTGGACGGCACCGGGGGGCTGGCCCAACCCGGGACGATGGCAGTCGCGTCCAACGACGACCTGCTGGTCCCGAACGTCGGCACGAGCAGTGTGCTCCGCTTCGTCCACGCGTCCCTGCCGACCAGCGCCGCCCAGTGTCCCGGCGGGGTCTACCCGCGCGCCAAGGTGCAGGTGTCCACTTTCGTCAAGGGCCTGTCCTTCCCCGCCGGCATCGCGGCGGACCCGACGTGTGGTTGCTTCGCCGTCAGCAGTTACATCGGCAACCCCTCCATCGTCTGGGTGAGTGCCAGCGGCAGCCCGGAGCCGGGGCGGGGCTCGGTGCCCGGTACCGCGGTGGCGGACCTCGGTAAGAGCCCTGACCAGTACAACCCCTTCGGCATGGCTTTCGCCCCCGACGGGACCCTGTACTTCGTCGACATCCACATCGCCTGTACCGGGCCTCTGACCGGCTGCGGGCCAGCCTCCTACGGGGGCCGGGTCATGCGGGTGACCTTCGCGAACGGGCAGCCCTCGACGCCGGTGACGGTGGCGGGCGGGTTCGACTTCCCGACCAGCGTGACGGTGTGTGTCCCGGCCCAGATGCGCTGCCCGTACCCGACGGGGAAGATCGTGGCCCCGCTCTCGGGCCCGTCGGAGAACCCGGCACCCGCCCGCGGGCCCGCCACCGGCGCACGGGCGACACCCGGCTTCGGCTGATTTGCCCACGGTGCGGCTCGAGTCCAGGGCACGGCCCGTGCCGTCGTGGCTCTCCCGGCGGGCGCTCGGCGGCGCGGTCCTCGGTGTCGCGGCGTGGGCCGGGCTCGGCACCACAATGCCGTCCGCCGCCCATGAGCGGACATCGTCGTCGGCGACACGGTCGGCCACACCGTCGGCCGGCATCGGCCCCTGGGACTGGCCGTCCTACGGCCACGATGCCCAGCACACCTTTCACGGCCGGACGACCTTGACCGAGGCCGCGGCCCGCACCCTGCGCTCGGCATGGTTCTTCCCGACCGGTGACGCGGTGACGGCGACACCGACCGTCGTCGGCGGCACGGTGTACGCGGGCGCCTGGGACGACTCCTTCTACGCCGTGAACCTGGCGACGGGGAAGCTGCGCTGGAGGGTCAAGCTTCACGCGCAGAACGCCATCACGCCCTACCCGGGACAGCACCCCCGGGACGCCACCTCCGACGGGGGCCTCGTGACGTCCTCGGCCTGGTTCGAGCCCGCCTCGGGCCTTCGGCCGGCCCTGGTCATCTTCGGCGGCGGGTACACCCTCTATGCCCTCGACGCGAGCACCGGGGCGGTGTACTGGGAGCACGACTACCCGGGATTGCCGGGCCCCCCGAACCCGGACGCAGACAGCACGAGGATCTTCTCCTCGCCTGTGGTCGCGGACGGTCGCGTCATCGTCGGCGTCGATGTGGACGGCCAGAAGGCATCGCGTGGCTACGTGGTCGCCGCCAGCCTGGGCACCGGCAAGCCGGTGTGGGAGTTCCAGACCGATGTCAACGCCGCCGGACGCGTGCTCTACGACAGCTGCGGCAGCGTCTGGTCGTCGGGCACCGTGCTCCCCGATCGGGGGACGGTGGTGTTCGGTACGGCCGACTGCAATTTCGGCGGCACCCAGCCCTACGCCGACTCGGTGGTCGCGCTGCGCATCAGCGACGGCGCCCTGGTGTGGAAGTACCACCCGGTAGGCAGCGGCCCGGATTGCGACGACGACTTCGGAGCCACCGCCAACGCGGGTCTCGCGGGCGGCACGACCTCGTTCCTCGGCGTGGGGAGCAAGGGAGGGACGTACTACTCCCTCGACCCGGGGACGGGCGGGGTGCGCTGGTCGACCAACGTGGTCTTCGGCGGATCGTCGGGTGGGTTCATCGGCACCACGGCCTACGACGGCCAGCGTGTCTACGGGTCGACGGGACTGGGGGACTTCCGCCCCCGGAAGGGAGGCGCCGTGCCGGTCTGCGACCCGTCCGACCCCCGCGACGAGGTGACGCAGAACCCGACCGATCACGCCTTCGATGCGCACAGCGGTGCCGTGCTCTGGCAGGCCAGCGGGGCGGCCTCGTTCGACGCCACCACCGTTGCCGGCGGCATGACGTTCAACGGGCCTGCTCTTGCCGCGAAGTCCGTCGACGTGCGCGACGCCGTCACGGGGCGGCTCATCGCTCGGGTGCGCCTGCCCCAGTCCAACTGGTCGGGCGTTGCGACCGTCGGCAACGCCCTGGTGCTGGGCCTGGGCTCGACCTTCGATCCCCGGTTGTCGGGAATCGAGGTGCTCACGCCGGGCGGCGTGCGGCCGGTGGTCCCCCGGACCCCTTGAGGTGGGAGCCCCGACTCCCGGCCGGGTGCGACAATCGGGGAGTCGCGGCAGGAGCGGAAGGACGAGGCACGGCGTGGGCTTCCGAGGGCGAGGGTATCGGTGTGCAGCGGCGGCCGCAGCGGTGGGGCTGGTCGCGCTGGCGACCGTGCTCGGCGCGCCCGCAGGCGCCGCCCGCGCCCACCGCCACACGGGCGGCCCGCGCCACCACACATCCCCTTCCCCCCGCACGGTGACCCAGCACCCGCCGCCAGTCCCGCCAGGGATGGGTCCGCCCTTCACCGTGCGCTCTGAGACGATCACGCTGTTCGACCCGAGCCGGTCGACTCCGGCGCGCGGCGCGGTCCCGCCCTCGTCGGGGCGACGGCTGGTCACCGACCTGCTGGTGCCCTCTGGCGCCCCGACGCCGTTGCCGCTCGTCGTCTTCGCCCACGGGTGGAACAGCAACCCGGCGGTCTATCAGCCGCTCCTCGAGCAGTGGGCCCAGGCGGGGTTCCTCGTGGCGGCGCCCGTCTTCCCGGACTCGACGGATCTCTACCCCGGCTCGCCGGTGAGCGACTACGCCGACCAGGCCCTGGACATGTCCTTCGTCATCACCTCGTTGCTGCACGGCGGCACGGTGTCGGTCGACCCCAGCGCGCATCGCGGTGGCCGGGCATTCCGACGGCGGCACTGACGTCGCGCTCCTCGCCCTCGATCCTGCCTACGCCGACCCCCGGGTGCGTGCCGTCCTCTGCCTGTCCGGCGAGCTGCCGTCGGGCGTCGCGCCCTACACCGTCGGCGCCACGCCCGCCGCGCTCCTCGTCGCAGTCGGGTCGGACGACGAGTACGGCCTGGCACCGCTCACGCCCCTCGTGTTCCAGGACGCGCAGGCGTCGTCGAAGGCGATGATCGTGGAGCAGGGTGGCGATCACCTCGGCTCCTTCGTGGGTGCGACGCCGGCCGCGGCCGCCATGCGCGAGGAGACGACGCGCTTCTTGGAGCTGGCCCTCGAGCCGCGGTCACCGAGCACGGCCGACGTGCTCGCCGCCCTGCAGCCCCCGGGGTCGCCGGCGTTGACCATCGTCCCGCCGTCCTGAGGCCGGCGGCAAGACGCAGTGGTTCAGTTGATGCGTGCGCCTCCGGCGACACACCAGGGGGTGGTCAGCGCTGCATCGCCTTGGTCTCGATGTACTCCTCGAGGCCGTACTTGCCACGCTCGCGGCCGATGCCCGACTGCTTGTAGCCCCCGAAGGGCGCGCTCGGGTTGAACGGCGCGCCGTTGATGTCGACCTGTCCCGTGCGCATCTGGCGGGCGACCCGCTCGGCCCGGGCCGGGTCCGCGCTCCACACCGCACCCGCCAACCCGTAGGGCGTGCCGTTGGCGATCTCGATCGCCTCTTCCTCGGTGTCGTAGGGGATGATGGAGAGCACCGGGCCGAAGATCTCCTCCTTGGCGATCGTCATGTCCGGCGTCACCTCCGAGAAGACGGTTTGCTGCACGTAGAAGCCCTTGTCGAGCCCCTCGGGGGCCTCGGCCCCGCCCGTCACGAGCTTGGCGCCTTCCTCGATCCCCTTGTTGATGTAGCCGCGCACCCGGTCGCGCTGGACGGCCGACACCAGCGGGCCGAGCAGCTTGCCCTCCTCGAAGGGGTCGCCAGGCGCGAATCCCGCGGCGGCGTTCGCCGCCAGCTCCTCCACCTCGGCCAGCTTGTCCCGGGGGACCAGCATGCGGGTGAGCGCCGAGCAGGTCTGGCCCGAATTCATGTAGCAGCCGAAGAGCCCGGCCGGCACGGCCGTGGCGAGGTCGGCGTCGTCGAGCAGGATGTTGGCCGACTTGCCCCCGAGCTCGAGCGAGACGCGCTTGATGCCCTCGGCGGCCAGCTCCATGACGCGGCGGCCGGCCCGGGTGGAGCCGGTGAAGGACACCATGTCGACCTTGGGATGCGCCGCGATCGCCTCGCCGACCACGGGCCCCACGCCGCTCACGAGGTTGAAGACACCCGGCGGGAGGCCGATCTCGTCGATCACCTCGGCCAGGATGAAGGCGTTGATGGGTGCCACCTCGCTCGGCTTGAGGACGACGGTGCACCCGGCGGCCATCGCCGGGGCGACCTTGAGGACGACCTGGTAGAGCGGGAAGTTCCACGGGGTGATGGCGCCGACGACTCCGACGGGCTCGTGCACGACCAGCGAGTTGCCGATCTCCTCCTCCCACTCGAAGGTCTCGGCGGCCTTGGCGGCGTCGGCGAAGGCGCCGGCCGGCAGGCCGACCTGGACGGAGCCCGACAGCGTCATCGGCATGCCGACCTCGTGCGAGATGACCTGCGCGATCTCGTCGGTGCGGGCGGCGAGTGCCTCGCCGATCCGGGTGAGCAGCTTGGCGCGCTCCTCCCGCGAGGTGGCGGCCCAACCGGGGAAGGCCGCCGCGGCGGCCTCGACGGCCTTGTCGACGTCCTCGGGCGTCCCCTCGGGGATGGTGGCGAAGACTTCCTCGGTGGCCGAGTCGATGACCTCGAGCGTGCCGCTCCCGGTCGAGGGGACCCACGCCCCGTTGATGTAGATCTTGTCGCGCACGTCCATGGGAAAGCCCTCCCTCGTCGTCGAAGCTGAGTGACTCCACCCTACAGATGCGGCCGATGCCTGTCGCCGGTCAGGTCCGGCGCGTCGCAGCCCGGCACCCGGAATGGGCCAGGCGGCAGAGGGGTCGGGTACCTCCAGAGCTCGAAATCACAATCCGTTGAGAGTCCGAAATACCATGCCCCGCCGGTTCGGAGGGCGGTTCGGAGGGTCCGGTTCGGAGGGCCCGAAGAGCGGCGTGGAGGTGGGCGGGCGCCCTTTCAGTCCTTCTTGCCGAGCAGCGGGTGCTCGCCCATGCCCACGGGCTGGAGGTGCTGGCCGAGCACCTCGTGGAAGTGGTCGGCCACCTCCTGGGGGGTCCAGCCGCCCTCGCGCCACATGGTGGCGATCTGCCGCGGCGTCTGGAACAGGGTGTAGGCGAACCCGGTGCGACCGAGCACCTGCCCGTTCACGTAGGAAGCACCTTCCGAGGCCAAGAACGCGATCAGCGGTGCGTTGAGCGCCGGGTCCTGGTCGGCCGGTGGCTCCGCCCCCGCGTACAGGCCCTCGGTCATGCGGGTGAAGCCGGCCGGGGCCACCGCGTTGACGGTGACGCCGTACTTGCCGAGCTCGAGGGCCCACACGAACGTCATGCCCATGATGGCGGCCTTGGCGGCCCCGTAGTTGGTCTGCCCGAAGTTGCCGCGCAGCCCGGCCGAGGAGGTGATGTTGACGATGCGGCCGTAGCCGGCCTCCTTCATGAGCGGCGCGGCGTGGCGGACCGTGTTGAAGGTGCCCTTCTGGTGCACGGCGATCACCGCGTCGTAGTCGTCCTCGTCCATCTTCACGATGGTCCGGTCGCGCACGATGCCGGCGTTGTTGACCAGGATGTCGACGCCGCCGAAGGCGTCAACGGCGGCGCCGATGATGCGACCGGCACCCTCGAAGTCGCTCACCGAGTCGTGGCTGGGGACGGCGGTGCCGCCCGCCGCCTCGATCTCCTTGCAGACCTGGGCGGCGGGGTCCTCCGCGGTGCCCTCACCGCCGAGGGTCACGCCCACGTCGTTGACCACGACCTTGGCCCCTTCTGCGGCAAGGCAGAGGGCGATGTCGCGCCCGATGCCCCGACCTGCGCCTGTCACCACCGCCGACCGACCGTCCAGAAGTCCCATGGGCGAACAGTACCCCGCCCCCCTTCCCTGACAGCGGTGTCAGGCATTGTGGCCGGGCTGTACCATCGGGGGCGACCACGGGACGACGAGGGTCGCCCATGAGCGGTGAGGAGCACCCGGGACATGGCCACCAACATTCCGAACGCACCGGAGCAGATCGTCGCCGCCGCCAAGGAGCTACTGGAGAAAGGGCTGGTCGAGGGGACGTCGGGCAACATCTCGGCGCGGATGGAGGACGGCAACATCGCCGTCACGCCGTCGTCGCTCGACTACAGGATCATGACGGCAGAGGACATCGTCATCGTGAACCCGGCCGGCGACGTCGTCTCCGGTGAGCGTGGCCCCACATCGGAGAAGTACCTCCACCTGGCGGTGATGAACGCCTACGAGGACATCGCGGTGTGCATCCACTCCCATGCCGTGCACGCCACCATGTTCGCCGTGGCCCACCAGGACATCCCGAGCTGCATCGACGAGTTCACCGTGTACCTGGGCGGGGACATCCGCTGCACGGAGTACTGCCCGAGCGGCTCGGCCGAGCTCGGCGAGCAGACGGTCAAGGCCCTGGAGAACCGGGGCGCCGCACTCATCGCCAACCATGGCATGGTCGCCGTCGGGACGACCATGCAGAAGACCATGCACAACACCGCACTGGTCGAGCGCTCCGCCAGGATCATCTGGGGCGCCAAGCAGCTCGGCGGCATCTTCCCGCTGCCCGAGAAGGTCAACCAGAACTTCGCCAACGTCTATCCCTACATGCGGTAGGCGCGATGACCGACGGCACCATCCGGGCCCGGCTCGCCGAGCTGGGCCTCACGCTGCACGGCCCCCACCCGCCGCACGACCCGCTCGACGCCGTCGTGGTGCACCAGGGGGTGGCGCGCACCTCCGGGCAGCTGCCGCGCATCGCCGGGGAGCTGACCTGCCTCGGGCGGCTGGGAGACACGGTCGGCGTGGAGGAGGGCCGGGCGGCCGCCGCCGTCTGCGCGTTGAACGCCCTGGCGGTCCTGGAGGTGGCGCTCGGCTCGCTCGATCGCATTGCCCGCGTGCTGACGGTGACCGGCTACGTGTCCTCCGCCCCGGACTTCCACGAGCAGCCGGCCGTGGTGGACGGCGCCAGCCGGGTGCTGGCCGACGTCTTCGGCGAGGCCGGCCGCCACACGCGCTCGGCCATCGGCGTGGCATCGCTGCCGCGCAACGGGGCCGTCGAGATAGAGGTGACGGTCGCCGTCAGCGAGTGAAGGCGTCGCCGATCACGGGCCGTGCCAGCGCGGCGAGGTCCCAGTAGCCGCAGGTGCCCTCGTCTCGCAGCTCGGTGACGGCCTGAATGGCGGCACCGTAGGCGGCGACCGCGATGGCGCCGCCGACCGAGATCCGGCTGACCCCGAGCTCGGCCAGCTCCCCGACGCTGGGCGCGCCCGGCAGCACCAGGACGCTCACCGGGCGGTCCACGGCGGACAGCAGTTGGCGCAGCTCGCCCGGGTCGACGACCCGCGGTGCGAAGAGGACGTCGGCGCCCGCCTCCTGGTAGGCCTGCAGCCGTGCGATGGTGTCGGCCAGGTCGACCCGGCCGTGCAGGTAGTTCTCGGCGCGGGCAGTGAGCACGAAGCCCTGTGGGCTCCCGTGGGCCGCCTCGGCGGCCGCCCGCACGCGCTCCGCCGCCAGGGGCAGCTCGTAGATCGGGTCGGCGGGGTCGCCGGTGAAGTCCTCGACCGACCCGCCGGCGAGCCCGAGGCCGGCGGCCGCCGTGATGGTGGTGGCGACGCCGTCGGGCTCGTCGCGCGAAGCAGTTCTCGAGGTCGGCCGAGACGGGCACGTCCACCGCCCGGGCCAGCTCGCCCGCATGGGCCAGGACCTCGTCCTTCGTCATCGCCCCGTCGAGCCGTCCTCGCGTGGCGGCGAAGCCGCCGCTCGTCGTGGCCAGCGCGTCGAAGCCGAGCGAGGCGAAGAGTACGGCCGACCCGATGTCCCACGCGTTGGGCATGAGGAGCGGGGTGCCGGGCACGTGCAGCGAGCGGAACCGCTCGGCGAGGCTCGTCGGAGTGGTCATGCCGGACGCCGGCTCGGGGAACTCCCAGTACTGGAACTCGCACGTCATCGGCAGGATGTAGGTGAGGTACAGCGAGTGGATCTTGACCACCTTCTGGTCGTCGACATGGAGGTCGATGAGCTCCATGCGGTCGTCCGACTTGCGGAACGCCTCGGCGCGCTCCTGGATCCCCTTCAGTTCGTCGAGGGAGCCGACGGCGAACCCGTAGTGGTCCATGCGCGGGCAGCGCATCGGGTCGTCCTCCGCGATGAGGAAGATGAACTGGTCCCAGTGGACGCAGCTGAGGATGAGGCGGTGGCGGTCCTCCGTCATGACCTCCATCTCCTCGAAACCGAGCACCTCGCGGAAGAAGCGGCACAGGTCGGCTCGGCTCTCCACCCCGAGCAGGTCGGCCGGCAGCGACATGGCGACGTGGTTGAAGCGCGGATTGCCGGAAGGGTAGAAGGGGTGGGCCATCAGTCCCGCACCTCGGGCACGACCATCACCTTGCCGGCGATGCGGCCGAGCGCCAGGTCATCGAGCGCTCCGATGATGCCGTCGAGCGGGACGTCGTCCGGGGCGATGAGGAGGTCGGCCGGGAACCCGTCCGAGGCGAGGAGCTCGAGCGCCCGCTCGAAGCCGCCGAGGTCGTAGACGAAGGACCCGGTGACGGTCAGCTCGTTGAGGATCATGCGGTTGATGTCGAAGATGGGGTGGTCGATCCCGGCGCCCACCATGACCAGGATGCCGCCACGCGCGAGCTGGTGAAAGCCGGCTTCGATCGCGGCCCGGTGCCCCGAGCACTCCAGGACGACGTGCACGGCGCGCGACGACATACGCTCCGGCTCCCAGGAGGGGAACACCTCGAGGTCGGCCGGGTCGACGACGGCCGTGGCACCGAGGTCGGAGGCCAGGCGGCGCCGACCCTCGTGGGGCTCGACCACGGTGATGTCCGTCGATGCCCTTGGCGCGCAGGGCGGCGATGCTCAGGGCGCCGATGGGCCCGGCCCCGAACACCATCACCGTGTCGCCCGGGACGACACCCGAACGAGTGATCCCGTGCAGCGCCACCGACAGCGGCTCGGCGAGCGCAGCGTGACGGGGCGGGAGCCCGTCGGGCAGCCGCAACACGCCCGCCGCCCGCGCCACGACGTACTCGGCGAAGGCGCCGTCGGTGTGGTCGGTGATCATGCTGTTGCGGTTCTCGCACTGGGAGGGCTTCCCCTCGCGGCAGCGCCGGCAGGTGCCACAGCGCGGTGAGGCGCCGCCGACCACCTGCTCGCCGACTGACCATCCCGTCACATCGTCGCCGACGGCGACGATGTCGCCGCTCCACTCGTGGCCCGCCACGGCGCCGGGCTTGAAGCCCCAGCCGTCGCGCAGCTGGTGGATGTCCGACCCGCAGATGCCGCACGCGTGCACGCGCACGACGACCTGGTCGGGCGCCGGGGCGCGGGACGGGCCGCTCCTCCACCTCGATGACTCCCGGCGACCGGTAGACGGCCGCCGCCATGACGTCGGGGAGCGGGCCTGCGGCCGACCCCCCCCGGGGACCTGACATGGGCGTCAGGCTATGCGCTGGCCCGCAACCAGGCGAGGCCTCCAGCCAGGTGGCGCAGATAGGCCGGCGTCTCCCAGGCTCCGGGGAAGTGGCCCAGGGCGCTGTAGAACGTGCGGGCGGGGCCGTCCTCGACGCACCAGGCGAGCGGGAAGCCGCAGTCGGGGACCCGTCCGCCGGGCGCCGAGAGGTCGACCTGGTCCTCGGCCAGGCGGAGGAGCACCCGGGCGTCGGGGCGCAGGTCTCGGAAGAGATAGACCTCGTCGTGCCACTGCCAGCGGGTGCCGAGGTGGGCGGTGGCGGGGTGCCCGGTGTCGAGCACGTCGATGGCGAAGTCCTGGGTCCAGGGGTGCCCGTCGAAGCGGGCCCCGAGGACCGAGCCGTACTCGGGCCAGGTGTGGCTGGCGTCCGTTGCCGAGTGCACGCCCAGCACGCGCAGATGGCCCTGCCGCCACGCCTCGAGGGACTCCGCCTTCTGCTCGGGCGACCACGGTGTCTCCCCGATGGTGAAGAGGGCGAGGACGCCGGCCGAGGCCAGTTGGCGGGGGGAGACGTCGCGCACGTCGGTCACCACGGTCGGGGAGAGGCCGGACAGACCGGCCAGCTCGGCGAGGCCGGTGGCGGCCTGGGTGAGGACGCCGTGGACACCGGCTGGGCCGTCGGCGTAGGGGGCCACCTGCGTGACGATCAGCATGTTGTCTGGCACGCCGGGAGTGTAGGGCTGGTGCGTCGGCACTGTCCGGTGGTCGAATGCACGGACCCGACGGGTTGCAGGGCCGCAGGCACCGGCCAGGCGCGAGGAGGCACGACGTGGGAACAGCCAACGACCACGACGACACCGCAGCGGCACTGGCTGCGTTGGGCTCGGCGACGATCGGTGAGTCGGGCGGGCGCGCCGCCGACCGCAGGCTGCGGCCGGCGTGGCCCGGCGCGGCGCTGGCCGCCCCGGCCTACCCGGTGGGCTGCACCCCGGGGGACAACCTCGCGGTCCACGTGGCCGTCACCCGGGCGCCGCTGGGCAGCGTGCTCGTGGTCGACGTGGGGAGGGTGGCCGACCGCGGCTACTGGGGCGAGGTGCTCACGACGGCCGCCGAGTCGGCCGGGCTGGTGGGCCTGGTCCTCGACGGCGGCGTGCGCGACGTCGCCGCTCTCGAGGCACACGGCTTCCCCGTGTTCTCCTCGACGGTCGCGCTCACCGGCGCGACGAAGGACAAGCCGGGGACGGTGGGCGTCCCGGTTCGGGTGGGCGGCGTGTTGGTCTCGGCGGGGGACTGGGTGGTGGCCGACGTCGACGGGGTGACCTTCGTGCCCGGGGGGGCGCTGGACGACGTGCTGGCCGCCGGCAGGGCGCGGGAGGCGAAGGAGGCGGGCTTCTTCGAGGCGCTGCGTGCGGGATCGACCACGGTGGAGTTGCTCGGGCTCGACCCCTCGCTGGTGAGGGAGGGCCGGGCCTAGAGGCGTGCCAGCGCCGCTCAGGTGCCGATGCCGGCGAGGATTCGGGCGAGGGTGCCCGGGGAGGTCACGGGGAGGAGGTGGCCCGAGTCGACCCGGACGACCGTGGCCGGCGGCGGGAGTCGGCGCGCCATCTCGTCCTGGGAGCCGGGGGGCACCGGGCGGTCGCGTTCGTTCAGCACATAGGTGATCGGGATGCCGCTGACCCCGGTCCACGAGACCGGTTGGAAGTAGTGGTGCACCGTGTCCTCCACGCAACGGACCGGGTCGACGACGTAGGCGAGCGTGTCGTCGTCGAGCGGGTCGCCCCCGTATGCGTTGCGGAACGCTTCGGGATCTGAAGGTGGGCCGGGCAGGGTGATGGTGTGGCCGTCGCGCTCGGCGGCGGCGATCGCGGCGACCAGGCCCTCGCGGTGGCGTTCCTTCATGCAGTCGATGCCGCAACCTCCGTCAGACGGGACGAGCGCCGCATTGAGGACGACCGCCCCGACCCGCCCGCCCAGGGCGGTCACGACGCCCGGCACCACCAGGCCCCCCGAGGAGTGCGCCACCAGCGTGATCGGCTCCTCGGGGGCCGTGCGCTCGATGTCGGCCACGACCGAGGCGACCTCGTCGCCGACCGACAGTGTCGCCAGGTCGGCCGGACGGTCGGCACGACCGGGCAGGTTGACGGCGAGGGCCGGTCCACCCAGCAGCGGGAGCAGCCGATCCCAGAAACGGGCCGTCGTCCCGCCGCCGTGCACGAGCACGACCGTCACCGTCGCGAGCCGCCGGACGTGGTCGCCATGACGGCGGAGGCTACCGCTGCAGCCATCGGACCCGGCGCCGTCCCAGGTGGCACAATGCCGGGCATGAGCGACGAGCGCATCGAGGTACAGCGGACCATCCCGGCCGAGCCCTCCCGGATCTTCGCCCTGCTGAGCGACCCGCAGGGCCACGTCACCATCGACAGCTCCGGCATGTTGATGGACGCCACGGGCGAGCCGGCCACCAAGGTCGGCGACGAGTTCGTGGTGCACATGGACCGCGAGGCGCTCAACGACTATCCGCTGGGCCGTTACGACGTGACCGTGACGATCAAGCGCTTCGAGCCCGATCGAGAGATCGCGTGGACGATCCTCGGGCAGATCCGGCCCCAGATCGGCCACGTGTACGGCTACACGCTCGAGCCGGCCGAGGGCGGCGGCACGGTGGTCACCTCGTACTACGACTGGTCGGAGATCGACCAGTCGTACCGGGACGCCAACATCTTCCCCGTCATCTCCGAGACTGCGCTGCGGGCCACACTCGGCATTCTGGACCGGACGCTGGCCCGCTCGAGCACCTGGTGAGCACGCCCGGCTGACGAGGTCGGCGTCGCTAGCAGATGCGCGGCAGCGGGTCGCCGACGAGCATGTCGACGATGCGGGTGCCGCCCATGGCGGTCCGCAGCACCACGATCCCCGGGGGCTGCGCGGAGATCTCGCCAACCCGCACGGCCCCGGACCCCGGCGGGTGGGCGCGCATGGCGTCGAGGGCGGCGTCCTCCTCCTCGGGTGCCACCACGGCCACCAGCTTCCCCTCGTTGGCCACGTAGAGGGGGTCGATGCCGAGGAGCTCGCAGGCGGCGGCCACCTCGGGCCGCACCGGCAGTGCCGTCTCGTCCAGGACGACTGTCAGATCCGCGTCGCGGGCCAGCTCGTTGCACACGGTCCCCACGCCGCCCCGCGTCGAGTCGCGCAACCACCGGGTGTGCGGTGCGGCCGCGATGAGATCTTCCACCATCTTGTGGAGCGGGGCGGTGTCCGAGGCGATGTCCGCCTCCAGGGCCAGGTCGCCCCGGGCCAGCATGACCGCCGTCCCGTGGTCGCCCATGGTCCCCGAGACGAGCACGACGTCGCCCACCGCCACCTTGGCCGCCGCCAGCTCAAGGCCGGCCGGGACGATCCCGACGCCGGCCGTGGTGATGTACATCCCGTCCGCGGCGCCGCGGTCGACCACCTTGGTGTCGCCCGTGACGACGGGCACGCCGGCGCCGGCGGCGGCTTCGGCCATGTCCGCCACCACCTGGCGCAGCACGTCGATGGGCATGCCCTCCTCCAACACGAAGGCGGCTGAGATCGCCACCGGCCGCGCGCCCATCATCGCCAGGTCGTTGATGGTCCCGTGGACGGCGAGGTGGCCTGCCGAGCCACCCGGGAAGCGCAGGGGCTTCACCACGTAGGAGTCGGTGCTGAAGGCCAGGCGCTCGCCCGAGGGGAGGTGCAGGATTGCGGCGTCGGTGAGCGGTACCGCCTCGGTGCCGTGCTCCGTCGCGGGGGCGAAGGCAGGGAGGAACACGGCATGGAGCAAGGCGGCGGAGGCCTTGCCGCCCGCACCGTGGGCGAGCGTGACCACCTCGTCGCGCAGGCGCGGGCGCCGGCGCCGGAAGGCTTCGATGCGCCCGAACACCGCCGCCTCGCGGCCGCTCGCCGCCTCGCCGGCGCCGTGGTCGGCGGCCGGGTCGTGCGCCGTGCCCGTCATGCCGCAACCTCGGGCAGCTGGCGCTGGACCGAGTCCCACAGGGCGAACACCAGCGCGTCCTGGGTCTCTTGAATCCGGTGGACGCTCTCGGAGCGCACGACGAGACAGTGCCGGACGGCATCGCTGACCGCCATCCCGGATCCCTCGTAACCGCACAGCCCGACGGTGAGGAGGCCGCGGCCTGTCGCCTCCTCGAAGGCGCGCAGCAGGTCTGGAGAGTTGCCGCTGGTGGAGAAGCCGAGGGCGATGTCGCCCGTGGCGGCGTGGGCGATCAGCTGGCGCGAGAAGACAAGCTCGAAGCCGACGTCGTTGGACAGGGCGGTCAGGACCGCCTGGTCCTCCACCAGGGACAGAGCCGGTAGGGGACGCCCGCGGACGGGGTGGCGGAAAAGCTCGGCCGACCCCTGGGCGTCGGTGGCGCTGCCACCGTTCCCGAAGGTGAAGAGGCGGCCGCCGCGTGCGAAGCGCTCCGCCATGGCGGCGCCGGTGGCCTCGATCGCGTCGGCGCAGCGCTCCAGGGTCGCAGCGCGCAGGGCGGCGCTCTCCTCGATCTTGGCGCGAGCGGAGAGCACGAGATCGGTCAGCAGAGCGCCCGCGTCGCGCTCCTCCGCCTCGATGAAGGGGTAGAGGAAGCCCGTGGGCTCCGCAGCGCCGGCGGCCTCACCCATGGGGCTCCGAGAGGCTGGCGACCGCCACACCGGCGTGCACCAGGACGAGGTCACCGGGGCGCAGGTCGTCGACGAGCCTTCCGTCGATCTGCTCGGGGTGCCCGCCGGCCAGGACCTCGACCCGGCCCTCCTGCAGCACGATCCGGACTTCGGCGACACGACCCTCGTCCGAGCACGTCACGCACACCTCGTCGGCGCAGTCGGGTTCGGGTGCCAGCAGCCCGGGGTGTTCGAACACGACGTGGGTCAGCTCCCAGAGGAGGTGATAGAGGAGCACGAGCTCGCCCGAGCGTGCCGCCACCGCCGGGTCGGCGTCATCGAGCCACACCAGGTGGTCGGCCCGGGCCGCCCCGCCACCCGGGCCCGGTCTCACCCCGGCGCCGATCCAGAGGCTGGTCAAGCCCCAGGCGTCGGCCCGTGCCACGAGGTCGGAGGCGACGTCGTCGTCGGCGGTGCTCACGACCAGGAGGATGTCGTCGGGGCGGGCGAGGAGCCGCACCGCTTCGGCGGCACCGGTGGCGTCGACGCTGACTGCCGGCAGGGCGCGCTTGCCGACGATCACGGGGTGCACGAACTCGACGGCGACGTGGCGGGCGTGGGCGGGCCACTGCGGCGCGACGCACCACATGGTGGCCCCGCCGGCAAAACGGCGGGCCAGGGACAGCGCAGCCGACGACAAGTCCTCGGCCGGCCCGGAGCCGTTCGCCTCAGGTCTGTGCATGCCCGCCACTATGCACCCGCCCGCACCGTGGCGCAGGTAGCCCGCGACGGCTGCCTGACCGAGGGCCAGGCCTCCGTCGTTGGGGGGCACGACGCGGTGGGTCAGGACCTCGAAGTGCCGCGCCTCGAGCTCACGGCGCGCCAGCCGGAGCAGGAGTGCGTTCTGGAAGACGCCGCCGCTCAGGGCGACGACGTCGATGCCGGTCCGGGCGCGCTCCAATGCCGCCACGTCGCCGATGAGCCGGCCAACGGCGACGTGGAAGCCGGCCGCCATGGCGCCGCCGTCGACGCCGGCGCGCCGGTCCGCCACGAGCGCCCGCAGGACGGGGGAGGGGTCGAGCTCCTCGCCGCGCAGCTCGAAGCGATACGGCCGGGGCCGCCACGCCGCCGCGCCCTCGGCCGCCCACTGCAGCTCCATGGCCGCCTGTGCCTCGTAGGTGGCCACGTGGCGCAGGCCGAGCAGCGAGCTCACGGCGTCGAAGAGCCGCCCCATGCTCGAGGTCGGCACACACCCGGTCCCGCGCTCGAGTTGGCGCACCAGCACGGCTCGTTCCTCGGGGGGCACGGCCGCCACCGCCGGGAGGTCGTCCGCCCATTCGATCCCGGCCGCCCACAGGTGGGCCAGCGCCACCCGGCAGGGGCGGTGGATGGCGGCGTCGCCGCCGGGCAGGGGAACCGGCCGGAGGTACCCCACCCGGTCGAAGGCGTCGTACCCGGCGACGAGGACCTCTCCACCCCAGATGGTGCCGTCGGTCCCGAAGCCCGTCCCGTCGAACGCCATCCCGATGACGCGTCGGCCGGGGGCCACGCCGTGCTCGGCCATCACGGATGCGATGTGAGCGTGGTGGTGCTGCACCTCGGCCACCGGGTCGGCGGAGGACTCGTCGGCCCAGCGGCGTGTCTGGTAGCCGGGGTGGGCGTCGGCCGAGAACCGTGCCGCCCGGATGTCATAGAGGCCCGAGAGCTGGCGGGTGGAGCGTTCGAAGGCGGCCCACGTCTCGACGCTGCCCATGTCCCCGATGTGCTGGCTCATGAACGCGTCGTGGCCGGCGGCGAGGCAGAACGTGTTCTTCAGCTCGCCGCCCACCGCCAAGGTGGGCGCGGCGGCGAAGGGGAGATGGACGGGGAGGGGCGCGTAGCCCCGCGAGCGGCGCAGCGGCAGCTCGCGCCCGGTGCCCGGGTCCACCTCGAGGACCGAGTCGTCGCAGGGGACGTGGATCGGCCGGTCGTGCAGGAGCCAGGCGTCGGCGATGGGGCCCAGCCGTTCCCGGGCGTCGTCGTCCTCGTGGCAGATCGGCTCGTCGGTCAGGTTGCCGCTCGTCATGACCAGCGCCGTCGGGACACGCGCCTCGGGGCCGGCGCCCGGCACCGGAGCGAAGAGGAGGTGGTGGAGGGGCGTGTAGGGCAGCAGCACACCGAGCCGCGGGTTCCCCGGCGCCACCAGCGGAGAGACCGGTGCCTCGCTCCGTCGTCGCACCAGGACGATCGGCCGTTCGGCCGAGGCGAGGAGGTCCCCTTCCACCTGGCCGAGGTGCGCCAGGGAGGCGGCCTCTTCGAGATCGCGCACCATGACGGCGAACGGCTTCTCGAAGCGGCGCTTGCGGGCGCGCAGCCGCTCGACGGCGGCGTCGGATCGTGCGTCGCAGGCCAGGTGGTACCCGCCGAGCCCCTTGACCGCCACGATCTCACCGCGGGCGAGGGCCGCCTGGGCGGCAGCGAGGGCGGCATCGGAGCCCTGCACCGAGCCGCCGTCGCCCGTGTTCGAACCAGAGGCGTGGCCCACAGCGGCCGCAGGCCACCGGCTGGGCATGGAAGCGGCGGTCCGCCGGGTCGTGGTACTCCGAGGCGCAGGCGTCACACAGGGCGAACGACTGCATGGTCGTGTTCGGGCGGTCGTAGGGGAGGCGGACCGTGATGGTGAAGCGCGGACCGCAGTTGGTGCAGTTGATGAAGGGGTAGCGCGCCCGGCGGTCGGCCGGGTCGAAGAGCTCGTCGAGACAGTCGGCGCAGGTCGCGATGTCGGGCGACACGAACGTCTGGATCCTGCCGTGTTCGTTGCTCTCGACGATGGCGAAGCCGGCCTCGCCGGTCGGCGTGAGCTGTTCGCACCCGACCGACGCGATGCGGGCCGCACGGTGGCGCATCGGTCACCAGGCGCGCCACGAACTCGTCGGTCGCGACGGCGTCCCCCTCGACTTCGATGAACACGCCCTCGGTGTCGTTCCCGACGTGGCCCGCCAGTGCGAGCTCGGTGGCCAGCCGGTGGACGTGCGGCCGGAACCCGACCCCCTGGACCAGCCCGGCCACGCGGAGTCGGAGGCGAACCGCCGCCCCCGGCGTGGCCACACCGGTCACGCCGGGGAACCGCTGCGCCGCCCCAGGGTCACCGCCGCCTCGCGGTGCATCCGCCCGAAGTTGTAATACGCCGCGCACGCGCCCTCTGACGAGACCATGCAGGTCCCGATCGGCGTCTCGGGAGTGCAGGCCGTGCCGAACACCTTGCACTCCCAGGGCTTGATCACTCCTTTGAGCACCTCGCCGCACTGGCACGCCTTGGGGTCCGCCACCCGCACATTGGGGATCGGGTAGCGCAGCTCGGCATCGAAGGCGGCGAACTCGGGGCGCAGCTTCAGCCCGCTCTGCGCGATGAACCCGAGGCCGCGCCACTCGAAGTGGGGCCGCAGCTCGAAGACCTCGGCCAGCACCGCCAGGGCCCGGGGGTTACCGCCCTCGCGGACGACTCTCGAGTACTGGTTCTCGACCTCGCAGCGCCCCTCCCGGATCTGGCTGAGCAGCATGGCGATGGCGTGCAGGATGTCGAGTGGCTCGAATCCGGCGGTGACCAGCGGCAACCCGTACTCGGCCGGCACGAACCGGTAGGGCCGCTGCCCGACCACGGTGGAGACGTGGCCTGGGCCGAGGAAGCCGTCGAGGCGCAGGTCGGGGGACTCGAGGATGGCATGCAGCGGCGGGACGATCGTGACGTGGTTGGAGAAGACGGAGAAGTTGGTGACCTCCCGGGCCCGCGCCTCGAGGAGTGTGAGCGCCGTCGACGGGGCTGTCGTCTCGAATCCCACGGCGAAGAAGACGACGTTGCGATCGGGATTCTCCGACGGCGATCTTGAGCGCATCGAGGGGCGAGTAGACGAAGCGGATGTCCGCACCGCCCGCCTTCGCGTCGAGCAGGTTGCCCTTGCTGCCCGGCACGCGCATCATGTCGCCGAAGGACGTGAAGATGACGTCGGGCTCCAGGGAGACGGCGATGGCGTCGTCGACCCGCCCCATCGGGATGACGCAGACCGGACACCCCGGGCCGTGCACCAGCTCGACGTTGGCCGGCAGCACGTGCTCAATGCCGTGGCGATAGATGGTGTGCGTGTGGCCCCCGCACACCTCCATGAACTTGAACGCGTCGTCACCGGCCAGCGCGGTGATCTGCGCCACCAGCGCCCTTGCCGTCGTCGGGTCCCTGTACTCGTCGACGAACCTCATGGGCCGCTAGGCCACCGGCCGCAGGCGGGAGCGCGGCTCGGCGCCACCCAGGATCCCGGCGATGACCTCTGCCCTCTTCTCCACCAGGTCGCCGCGCGATGGACAGCGCGCCGGCCGCCAGGTCGCGGACCTCCTCGGACGTGTAGATCGTGTGCCACGCGTCCTCGAACTCCGCCCACGCCTCCGGCCCGGCCCGGCTGCCCAGCGCGTAGCCGATCACGACACCGATGATCACTCCCATCACGTACCTCCCGTCTCGCTCGAGATCGTGGACTCACTCGAGATCTTTGACTCCCAGAAAGCGTCGAGCTCGTCGTCGTAGGCCTGGCCCATCAGCTGCAGCGAGGCCAGCGCCAGCGCCGCCTCCTCCTCGTCGATCTTCGACATGGCGAAACCCACATGGATCAGCACCCAGTCGCCAGCCGAGAGCGGCTCGTCCTCGAGCAGGCCGATGTTGACGATCCTCGTGACGCCGGACACGTCGACCTTCGCCAGGTGGCCGTTCACCTCCGAGATCTCTTTCAGCTGCCCCGGGATTCCCAAGCACATGGTCCGTGCCTCCTCCTAGTCGTCCTTGACGGCGAAGATGTCGACCCCGACGTCGACCTCGGGCTCGACCTTGAGCATCAGCACTTTCGGCGGTTGCATGCCGAATTCGCGGATGTCGAAGCGGGACGAGCCGCGAGCCGGATGGTGTGATCGTCAACCTCTTCGATCTCCATGAGGTCCTCGTGGCGACGGGACACGCCGCGGAACTTGATGTCCCCGCTGACCCGGTAGCGACCCGTCCGTGTCCTCGCTCACCATCTTGTCCAGCACGCCCTCGATCTTCGGGAACTTCTGCGCCTCGATGCGCTTCTGCAGCTCCCGGTCCTCCATGCGGTTCCCGGACTTGAGCTTGTCGACGGACAGCGAGAGGTGCCCGACTGGGCGCGTGGCCAGGTCGAGCGTGCCCGATGGCTCGAGCTCCAGGTCCACGAAGCCCTCGAGGCCGTTCGTGCGGAATGGATCGGGTGCACATTCGAGCGCGCGTCGATCGAGACCTCAGAGCGCTCCGGGACGATGGTGTAGCGGGCCACTGCCGGTCTACATCCGCCGCATGCGCAGGTGCCGCGATGTCGGGGCCGAGGCTACGGCGAGCGCGATGCACGGCCAGGGCGAGCAGCCCCGGAACACGTAGCGACGACATCTCACATCTCCCTCATCTTGAGGTAGCGGGCGATGTCGGGCAGTGAGCGGATCACGAGGCCGGCCACGGCGGCCAGGAGCAGTGATGCGGCAAACGACGGATCATCTGGTGGGTTCCCCTTTCGACGGGTTGAGGGATTTGGCCGACGGCGTCGAGCACTTCGAGGCACAGGTCTGCCGCGGCATCGACGACCGCCGCGACCACGGCGGGCGACAGGCCCATGCCCTCGTCGAAGGTTGGCCGGCTGGCATCCCACGATGAAGATCCGGTCCACCGATCCGCCCAGCCGGGCCAGCGTGGCCAGGACGACGTCGGGACTCATGGTGTGGGCGTCCACGGCCGGGGCGTCCAGGACTCGGCCGACCGGCGCACCGTCGGCCCGCCTCGGGCTCGATCACGGCGAGGGTCCCGGGCGGTTCGCCCATGGGGACGGCGTCGATCAGCACGAGCGTGTCGTAACCGTCGAGGAGCTCGTAGGCCAGGTGGATGCCGCGTATCCCGAAGTCCTCGACCCGGACACCCTCGGGGAGTGCCCGGCCCGTGAGGCGCTGCGCCACCTCGACGCCGAACGCGTCGTCCGACAGGAAGACGTTGCCGATGCCGGCCACCAGCGTGCGCCCCCTCACTGCGGCTGCACCCGGTCGACCGGCTCGACCTCGTCGGGATGGAAGTAGAGGTAGCGGCCCTGCCACACGAGCTCGCCGGCGGCGGGGTCGTCGTCGAGGGTGACGGCGAGGTGGACGCCGCCGTCGACGTCCTTGAACACCCCGGCGACCGTCCCGCAGAGGCCGTCGAGGAACATGTCCTGCGCGTCGGCGCGGCCCGAGGGGTGGAGGCGGACGACGGACCCCTGTGCGAGCTCGATGCCCTGCACCGCGACCGTGTCCGTCCACGGGTCGACCGAGGCGTCGGCGGCCGGGTCCCACCACGGCTCGACGCCGCCGCTCGTGGTGCCGGCGACTTCTCCGTCGTCCGGCCCGGGGCGTGGTGATGGTGGGCCACTCCGGCTCGACAGGACGCATCTGCCCGTGCAGCCGGCCCATCGTCTCGGGGGAGAGGCTGTCGCAGCGGTCGATGATGGCGGCGGCGCGGGCGTCCGTTCCTCGTGCCTCGGACTTCTCCGCGTCGGTGAGCGTCATGACCCGCAGGGCCAGGATCTCGTCGATCTCGAGGGAGTCGTAGAGGTCGCCGGGGCTCTGCTCGGGCCACCTCGGGGTGGTCGTAGAGGATGATCGGCGAGGAGAGCACGACGTCTCCGTCGCCGATGAGGACCGGATACGTGCCGTCGCTCCGGCACGACTGCGACCGCCGTCGACGGCGTCGTCGGGCGGGTCGAGCAGGGACGACGAACGTGGCGCCGTCGACGGCCAGCATCGTGTGCACCGCGACGAGGCTCTGGCCCATGGCGTCGTTCCTCAGCGCGCCGTCGTCGTCCCACTCCGTGGTGTTCTCCACGGTGACCGTCACCTTGTCGTAGGGCGAGCCGTCGACGGCCGGGGCCGACGGCGACCCGCACCCTGCCGTCGCACCGGCAGTCGCTGGCGCACGAAGCGACCCGCCAACGAGCCGTCGGCTGCGTGGATGAGCTCGGTCTCGCGACCCGCCATCCAGTCGGAAGTCCAGCTCGTCGGCGACCGAGCCCGACCAGGCGCAAGGTCAGCGGGGGCAGGTCCACGACCTGGTCGAGCGCCTCGTCCCACTCGACGTGGCAGGTGCCGTCGACAGCGAGGGAGTCGACTGGGTCGAACCTCGGGTCGCCGTCGGCCCCGTGGTCGCCCACGTCGTGCCTCCACGCGGCGGCGCTGGGTCTGCAGGCAGCGGACACGCACCTGCAGGACCCTGTCGCCGCGACCGCCACCCCCAAAGCGACCGACGAGGCACTCGGTGCGGGACCGACCACCGTTCTGAGCCGTCCGCCTCGCTGAACGCCCGCGGGGTGAGCACGCCCCATTGGAACCGCACCTGGTTCTTCCGGGACGACGCCCGGTACGGATAGAGGACGTAGCCCTCGTAGAGGACGGCGTCGGCCACCGACCGCGCCGTCGCGAAGCGGTCCTCCACGACGTCGGAGGACGGTCGGCCAGTGTCAAGGCCCGTCGTACTCATGGCCGCCCCTCCCCGGCCTCTTTGAGCAACTGAGCGAAGGCCTGGTCCCACGTGGGGAGGCCGCGCACCGCCCTGAACCGCTGCAAGTCGTCCAGCGTGTCGCGCCCGAGGCGGATGAACCCGCTTCCCGGGTAGTAGGCGTCCATGGTGCTGCGCCAGACGGCGACGGGCAGGCGGTAGGAGGACTCCGCCGACCACGAGAGCGGCTCGGCGGAGAAGCCGGACTCGCCCTGGGTGAAAACGGTCCCCGAGAAGAGGAAGAGCAGGGGGATCTCGCCGTCGCCGAGTGCGTGCAGGTACTTGGCCGCCGGCCACCTCGAAGTCGTAGGTGCACTCGACCGGGAAGGTCGAACTCGGTCGCGCCGTCGAACCGGCCCACCGTGGTCGACACGTGCGTCCAGAGGAAGGGGCGGAGCGAGCTGCCCCATTGCGGCGTCTCGCCGAAGAGCTCGTAGAGCTTCTCCTCCTCGGCCTCGCTGTAACGCCGGCGTTGTGGCTCGATGCGGATCTGGCAGCGCAGGGCCGCTGCGTGCACACGCCGGCCGTCCGCTTCGGCCGTGCGCGTCCGGAACATGATGGTCGGGACGGCGGCATGCGGCTCGGTGCGAGCCGTCGAGCACCTCGAAGGTGAGGTCCGTCATAGCGCCCGCACCTTGACGTCCTCGAAGAACTCGTCGAGCTTCCGGTTGGCCTCGGTCCCGCCGTCGAAGCCGCGCCAGAGCATCCGCAGGTGCCCGACCAGCTCGTAGCAGGCGTCGATCGGCACGATGTAACACTCGGCCCGCTGCGTCGCCATGGCGACCCTCCGAGCGCGCACGAGGAACGCCTCGACGTCGGGTTGCATCGTGGCGAGGCCGGGATTGGCCGCGACGAGGTCGGCCCACGCGTCGAGCGGGAGCTCCGACTCGGTCGCTCCGGCCGGTCCCGGGTAGAAGGCGGCGATCCGCCCCAGCTCCGAGTTGAGGAAGAAGAAGGCGACGCTGACGGGGATCTGCAGGCTGTCCCACTGGGCCGGTGACAGCTCGAAGTCGTCGAAGGCGACGTAGCGCTCGGGCACGCTGCGGAAGTGACCGCCGCCCGCGCCCTCCGACTCGAAGAGGAGGAAGCAGCCGCGGCAGGCGCACAGCAAGCGTCCGCGACTTCAGGTCGACCAGATGCCGGTGCTCGGGCGCGATCGGCTCCGAGCACAGCTCGCACACCTCCTCGGTGCCTCGGGCACGGCCCGCGGCTGCGTCGCGCGGATGCGCTGGAGCACGGCGAGCGGCGTCGGTCATCGCACCGAGACCTCGGCGGGGCACTCGTCGTACACGGGCTTGATCCCGAGCGCGACGGGAACGGCCGCGGACTCCGTGGCGCTCGACTCCTCGACCACGATCCGCGTCACCTCCGGTGCTGCCTCGAGGATGGCCGCCTCGACGGCGCCCCGCAGCGTGGCGGCGGAGGACGGACACCCGTCGCAGCTCCCGAGGAGTCGCAGCTTCACCGCGCCGAGGCTCGTCGTCGACGGCGAGCAGCTCCACGTCGCCGCCGTGGCGCCCGAGGAAGGGCCGGACCGACTGCCAGAGCGCCCTCCACCCTGACCTCGAGTGGATCGGGATGCAGGCCCTGGACCAGCAGCAGGCTGGCCACGAGCTCGTCGGAGGCGAAGTCGGCGACCAAGCCGGGTGCCCGCGCCTCGGCGATCTCGAGCATCCGCGCCATGCCGGCGCCGTAGAGATCCGACACGAGGCGCAGCAGCTCCTCGGCGAGGTTCAGCGTCGCGCGGGTCCGCGCAGCCCTCGAGCTCGGTCAGAGCCTCCTCGATCCGCGCACCGCTCTGCCCGCAGGTTCCGGGGCTCAGCCATCGCTCCCTGCGATCAAGCAGGAACGTCCTCCGGGCTCGCCACCTGGGTGGGGGAGTGGAGCTTCTTGAGCACCTTGCCGTTGCCGAGGTACATGTGCACGCCACAGGGCAGGCAGGGGTCGAAGCTCCGCACGGCCCGCATGATATCGATGCCCTTGAAATTCTCCTTGGTGTTCTCCTCGAAGATGGGCGTGTCGATGACCGCGTCCTCGTAGGGCCCGGGGGTGCCGTAGCTGTCCCGCGGGATTTGCGTTCCACGGGTGTGGGCGGGTACGGGTGGTAGTTGGCGATCTTCCCGCCCTTGATGACCATGTGGTGGGAGAGCACGCCTCGCACCGCCTCGGTGAACCCGCATCCGATACCTTCGTCGGGGACCTCGAAGGGCTCCCAGGTCTTGGTGTTGCCCCGCCCGGACCTCCGCCAGCGCCTTCTCGATGAAGTCGAGCGCGGCCGCCGCCGCGTAGGCCTGGAAGTAGGTCCGCGCCCGGTCACGCTCGAGTCGTGTTGGACCACTGGGGGACCTTCCACTCGAGGTCGACCGGACCGACCAGGGCCGTCTTGGGCAGGTGGATCTTCACGCTGGTGCCGGTGGCGTCGAGGTGATCCGTGTGCACCAGACCCGACAGCGCGGTGGACCACAGCCGGGCCAGCGGTCCGCCACCGGTGTCGAGGGCCAGGTGGTCCTTGCCGTCGAACCAGCGCGGCGCCATCACCCAGCTGTAGTTGCCGTCGAAGTCGCGCTTCTGCGGCTGGGGGTTGGTGTGCTGGTTCCAGGGATGGCGCCGGTCCACCGGGTTACCCAGCGGGTCCCTGGTCACGAACATCTCCTGGTCCTCCCAGTCGTCGTAGAAGGAGTGCCCGAGGAGGATGCGGATGCCGAGGTTGATCTCGACGAGGTCGTTCGTGACCAGCTTGCCGTCGACGACGACGCCGGGGGTCACGCCCATGGCCCGGCCCCACTTCGTCATGTCCTTGTACTCGAAGTTGCAGACATCGGGGTCCTGGAAGGCCCCCCAGCAGCTGAGGAGGATCCGGCGCCGGCCGACCTCCTCGTAACCCGGCATCGCCTCGTAGAAGAAGTCGAAGAGGTCGTCGTGCATCGGCACGACCCGCTTCATGAACTCCACGTAGCGCATGAGGCGGGCGTAGTAGTCGGTGAAGAGCTGGATCGTCGCGGTGGTGCCGACGCCACCCGGGTAGAGGGTCGACGGGTGCACGTGGCGCCCCTCCATGAGGCAGAACATCTCACGGGTGTAGCGGCTGACCTGGAGCGCCTCCCGGTAGAACTCTCCGGAGAACGGGTTCAGCGACCGCATGATGTCGCCGATCGTCTTGTACCCGTGGTGAGCGGCGTGCGCGTGCCTCGGTCTTGTTCGCCTGCTCGAGCACGCCAGGGTTCGTCTCGGCGACCATCTTCTCGCAGAAGTCGACCCCGACGAGGTTCTCCTGGAAGATGTTGTGGTCGAACATGTACTCGGCCGCCTCGCCGAGGTTCACGATCTGCTCGCCGAGGGCGGGCGGGTGGACCCCGTAGGCCATCTGCTGCGTGTAGCACGAGCACGTGGCGTGGTTGTCACCGCAGATGCCGCAGATGCGGCTCGTGATGAAGTGGGCGTCCCTCGGGTCCTTGCCCTTCATGAAGATGCTGTAGCCGCGGAAGATGGACGACGTGCTGTGGCATTCCGCCACCTTCCCCTTTCCGAAGTCGATCTTGGTGTAGATCCCGAGGCTCCCCACGATCCGCGTGATCGGGATCCCAGGCCATCTCCACCAGGCCGTTGCTGTCCTCGGTGAACTTCTTGGTCGCCATTTCGCACCTACCTCCAGATCTTCTTGTAGCCGGTCGACAGGTCGCTGCCCGGGGTGCGCCACTTGGGCTCGTCGTCGAGCGTGTGCAGCGTGATCTTGCGCAGCCCGCGGACGGCGCTGCCATAGAGCCCGCTGGCCAGTGTCGAGACCTTCGAACCCGGTGGTTCGTCCATGAAGGGCATGAACTTGTCCGGGAACCCGGGCATCGTGCAGCCGATGCAGATGCCGCCGACATTGGGGCAGCCCCCGACGCCGTTGACCCAGCCGCGCTTCGGCACATTGCACTTCACGACCGGCCCCCAGCACCCGAGCTTGACGATGCACTTGGGCGAGCCGTACTCGGTGGCGAAGTCGCCCTGTTCGTAGTACCCGGCCCGGTCGCATCCCTCGTGCACCGTGTTGCCGAACAGCCACTGCGGCCGCAGCGAGTCGTCGAGGGGGATCATGGGCGCCTGGCCTGTCGCCTGGTACAGCAAGTAGAGGATCGTCTCGGACAGGTTGTCGGGATGGGTCGGGCATCCGGGCACGCACACGATGGGGATGCCGGCCTTGGAGGTCCAACCCCATCCGAGGTAGTCCGGAACGCCCATGGCGCCCGTGGGGTTGCCCGCCATCGCGTGGATGCCCCCGTAGCACGCACAGGTGCCGGCCGCGAGGACGACCAGCGCCTTCGGTGCGAGCCGGTCGAGCCATTCGCTGGTGGTCATGGGCTGGTCGGTCTCGGGGTTGTTCCCGAAGCCGCACCAGTAGCCCTCCTTCTTGATCGCCTCGTTGGGGATGGAGCCCTCGACGACCAGGACGAAGGGATCGAGCTCACCTCGGTCCGCCTTGAAGAACCACTCGATGAAGTCGTCAGCCCCTCCCACCGGGCCGCATTCGAAGTCGATGAGAGGCCAGTGGACCGCTATCTTCGGCAACCCCGGTAGGGCGCCCAAGGCGATCTCCTCGATGCTCGGCTGGGTCGCTGCCGTCAGCGCCACGGAGTCCCCGTCGCAGCTGAGCCCTGCGTTGATCCAGAGCACATGGACCACTGCCTCGTCGGTCGCGGTATCAGTCGCCGTCAAGGTTCCCTCCCCGGTCGTGGCCGCGCTGGGTTGTGCGGCTGGATGCAGTGTCAGCCCGGTGCCGTCCGGTGTAAATGGGTGTCTTTTGCACCGTCGTCGGGGAGGTACCCGAAGCCAGTCTGTTGACACCCCTGACTGCCGGGACGAGGATCTTGATGCCATGGCGATGGAACAGTGGGCTCCAGGGCGCCGGCGACCGAGGGCGTGGCGCGGTTCGAGCTTGCGCCGCCCCGCCGGTTCATGCTGCCGGCCATCCTCCTCTTGTTGTCCGAGGAGCCGTGCTACGGGTACGGCCTGGTTCCCCGCCTTCTCGACTTCCGTTTTGGGCGGGTCGACCGACCGGCGGTCTATCGGGCCCTGGCCCAGCTCGAGCAAGACGGCCTGGTGCAAGTCTCGGCCGAGCACCACCACCCCGGGCCCGCACGACGGGTGTACTCGGTCACGCCTCTGGGCGAGCGTGTGCTGCGGGTCTGGATGGGGGTGGTCCGCGAGGAATACGCACATCTCGGTGAAGTCATCCGCCGCTACCAGGCAACCGGCACTGTCGACGCCGCGCTGGCCGAGGTGGAGGGGGGGTGGGCGCCCGACCTCGACGTCGGCTGGTCTGCGGTCTCGACGACGTCCATGTGGCGCCGTCGCCTGATGCCCCTCGACAGCGACGCCGAGGAGGGCACATCCTCCGAACCGCGGGAGCCGGAGGCCGTCCACGGCGCACGGCCTGTCATGGAGCGCTTCGTCCTGGATCCGGAGCGGTCGGCGGTCCTGATCGATGCCCGTTCGACCGTCGGGCCTATCTGCTTCGCCACCGTCGGCGTCGAGGGCGCGCTCTACGCGGCCATGGTCGACGGTGCGGTGAGCACGGAGATCCCACCCTCGGGATGGCTCACGATCGACGTGTCGGGACTGAGCTCGGGAAACAAGATCTACGACGCCGAGCTCCAGCGCCGAATCGACTCACGGCGCTTTCCGAACGCGAAGGTGGAGCTCCGTGAGTGCGCTCCCGGTGCACCCGGGTCCCGCTACCGGATCCGGGGTGAGCTGACGTTCCACGGAATCTCGCGGCCGGCAGAAGGGACGGTGTGCGTCGAGGCCCTGGCGGGCGACCGCCTGGTCATCAGCGGCGAGCAGGTCTTCGACATCCGGGACTTCGCCGTTCCCTCGCCGACGATGCTGATGCTCCGCATCTTTCCCGACGTCCGCGTGCGGCTCCACGCGGAGGCGGCGCGGGCGGACGCCTGAACGCTCCGTTCCTCAGCCCGGCGAGATGGAGCCGGGCTGCCCGGCTTCGTCGGTGACGTCATGTCCGATGCCGCGCAGCCCGACCGGCTTCCCGTCTGAGCCCACCGTGGGGTTGGCGTGCACTCTGATGACGTGCGGCTTCTGATCGGGGTGGGCCACTCGGTACTCGAGGTCCAGAGGCCTCGAGTCGTGTGCCGAGTCGGTCATGGTGGCGCGCACGCGCTCGCTGTCAAGGGGTGAGATGAGCTCCATGTAGGACTCGAACGTCCCGGCGAAGTCGAGAGGATCGATCCCGTGGATCCGGTGGAACTCTGCACTCCACTGGACGGCGCCGGTCCGAAGGTCCCAGAGCCAACTGCCGACGTGCGAGAGCGCCTCGCTCTCTTCGAGCCGTGCGTCGATCTCTGCCAATGTGGCCTGCGCAAGATGCTGCTCGGTGACGTCACGGGCCACGACGACCGAGCCGGAGATCTGACCCGCGCCGTCGGTGAGGGGCGCCAGGGACAGCGACACCGGGATGGGGAGCCCGTCGGCGCGCACGATCTCCGTCTCGTAGTGCCGGACTCGCTCGCCGGCGGCCACCGTCGCCAACACATCATCCGTTTCGTCGCTCAGATGCTGCGGGAACAGGGTGCCCACGGGGCTGCCCACGACGACGTGCCGTGACCGGCCGAACAGTCGCTCTGCGTTCTCGCTGAAGTAGGTGACCGTGGCCCCGAGGTCACATGTGATGACCGCGTCGTCGGTCAGTTCGATGATCTTCCGGAGCAGCACCTCGGGTTGGGCGCCGCCGCCGATCGGCTCGTCTCCGCTTCCGCCCATGTCGCCTGTGTCGCCCATGGAGTCCTCGACCAATCTCGGTGCATGCGTTCGCGGACCGTCGTCGCAGTCACGCACATGCGATCCGGGTCGGCTCCCGACTTGCCGCTGCCCTGCGGACGCCATCCTAGGTGCCATCAGCCCGCCGCGCCCCCGTTGCCGGTTGCCCGAGCCGGCGCCACGGTTGGCCTACGTGCAGTCGGCGCAGCGCCCCAGCATTGCGAAGTGGTGGGGGTCGAGCGTGAACTCGAACCGGGAGAGGGCCTCGTGGGCCAAGTCGTCGAACAAGGTGTCGGGGACTTCGATGAGCTTGCCGCACTCCTCGCACACGAAGTGCCCGTGCACCGCCGTGGCCAAGTGGTAGGTCGCCGGACCGTGTCCGAAATGGGAGTGGACGACGACACCGAGGCGCTCGAGCTCGTCGAGGTTCCGGTAGATGGTGGAGAGGTGGATGTCAGGGGCCTCGGCCTGGACCTCTTCGCTGAGCTCCTCGGCCGTCCGGTGGCTCTTGGAGGCGAAGAGCGCACGAAGCAAGAGCCGCCGCGAGGACGTCACCCGACCCCCGTGCTGGCGCACCAGCTCGAGGGCGTCCTCGAGCGTTGCCGCCTCGGCGGGTTCCCCCGGCTCGGTCGGGGAACGGCTCACGCAGCGATCGTACCGGGGTACGGCATTTCCACCTCCGGAATGGCCGAACTCTATTGCGAAGCAGTCGCAATAAGCGTACACTGCCGTCGAGTCGACCGGGCGGGAGGTTCGGGCAGATGGCAATTGCGTCGAGTTCCGCAGGCTCCGCGGACACGGGGTTGACGCGACGGGAGTGGTCGCGCGTTGCCGGCATGGCCGCAGTGGTCGTCGTCCTCAATGTCGTCGGCTGGGCCCTGTTGGCCCGAGCCGTTGGCCACCACTTCCACATCTCGCAGACCAAGCTGTTCGGCCTGGGCACCGGGGTGCTGGCCTACACGCTGGGCATGCGGCACGCCTTCGACGCCGATCACATCGCAGCCATCGACAACACCACTCGCAAGCTCGTCGGCGAAGGAAAGCGCCCGCTGGGGGCGGGCTTCTTCTTCTCGCTCGGGCACTCGACCGTGGTATTGCTCCTGGCCCTGGCTCTGAGCTTCGGGATACGGGCCCTCAACCTCCAAGTCAGTCAGCAGACATCGGGACTGCATTCGGTCACCAACATCGTCGGGACCTCGATCTCAGGCATGTTCCTGTATCTCATCGCCCTGGTCAACCTGTTCGTGCTCCTCTCGATCTCCCGCCTGTACCGCCAGATGCGTTCCGGGCGCTACGACCCGGTCGAGCTGGACCGCCAGCTCGACAAGCGGGGGCTCATGAACCGCCTGCTCGGTGGGTACGCCCGGCATGTCGACACCTCCTGGAAGCTCTACCCGGTGGGGTTCCTCTTCGGCCTCGGATTCGACACCGCCACGGAGATCGCCCTGCTCGTCATCGCCGGCTCGGCCGTCGTCGGCGGCCTTCCGCTCTACGCGATCCTGTCGCTGCCCCTGCTCTTTGCCGCGGGCATGTGCACCTTCGACACACTCGACGGGTACTTCATGAATTTCGCCTACGACTGGGCGTTCGCCAACCCGGTGCGCAAGGTCTTCTACAACCTCACCATCACCGGGCTGTCGGTTGCGGTGGCCTTCTTCGTCGGCACCATCGAGATCCTGGGGCTGATCGGGCAGCAGGCCAACCTCAGCTCACCCTTCTGGGACTTCGTGCGCGGCTTCAATCTCAACGCTGCCGGCTTCGTCATCGTCGGCTTGTTCGTGGCGACCTGGGTGATCGCACTCCTCTACTGGCGCTTGGCTCGAGTCGAGGAGAGGTGGACCTCCGCGTTGGCTCAAGAGCCGAGGGAAGAGGTCGCGTCAGCCTGACCGGCACCCTCACGTGCGCCCCTCGATATGCTCCAGTCGAGGTGCACGCGATGCATGAACTCTCAATCTGCAACGCCATTGCCAGCACGGCGGAGAAACACGCGGAGGGACGGCCGGTGTCCCAGGTGAAGGTGCGGGTCGGCCACCTCCGCCAGGTCGTGCCCGACGCGCTCCAGTTCAGCTGGGAGGTCGTCTCGAGCACCACGCAGCTGAAGGACGCAGAGCTTGTCATCGAGCAGGTGCCCGCAGTCGTGGAGTGCCTCGGTTGCGGGGCTCGCACCACCCTCGACCTGCCGATCCTCGCCTGCGGGACGTGCGAGGGTTTCGACGTAAAGCTGCTCAGTGGCGAAGAGCTCCTCGTCGTCTCGATCGATCTGGTGGAGGCGTAGGCATGGGACGGTTCCACGTCCACGCCGAGGGCGCGGGCCATGTGCACACGCACGACGTCGAACACCACGAGCATGGCCACGATCGGACACTGATCGATGTCGGAGACCATTCGGGCTACGTCGAGACGGGTCAGACCCGAGTCACGATCCTGGAGAACCTGTTGTCGGAGAACGACCGGGTGGCGGACGACAACGGCCGCCGTCTGGCCGAAGCCGGCGTCCGTGCCGTGAACCTGATGTCGTCCCCTGGTGCGGGCAAGACGACGCTTCTGCGCAAGACCCTGGAGGCGCTCGGCGGCTCGGTGCGGATCGGTGTGCTGGAGGGGGACATCGCAACGAGCCTCGATGCCGAACGGCTGGACGGGGCGGGCGCGGCCGCCATCTCCCTCGTGAACACGAGTGCGGGATTCGGCGGGGAGTGCCATCTCGATGCCGTGATGGTCCGGTCGGGGATCGAACGCCTGCCGTTGCCCGAGCTCGATCTCCTGATCATCGAGAACGTCGGCAATCTGGTCTGTCCGGCAGAGTTCCGAGTGGGGGAGAATGCACGGGCGATGGTGTTCTCGGTCACCGAGGGCGAGGAGAAACCCCTCAAGTACCCCGTGATGTTCCGGGCGGCGGATGTCGTGGTGGTGAACAAGATCGACCTGCTGCCACACCTCGACTTCGATCTGGGTGCGTTTCTGGCCAATCTCACCGCGGTGAACCCGGCGGCGCGGATCATCATGGCGAGCGCCCGGAGCGGTGAGGGCGTGGATGAATGGTGCGAATGGCTCGCACATGAAGGCCCCGCGGCGACGAGCGGCTCCGACACCCGCCCGGCGAAGGCGGAGGGTTGAGAGCCACGCGCAGGTCAGCGCAACGGTGGGCTGAAGGCGGGGCTCGCCGTACCGACGACCAGAGCGGCCGAAGCAAAGGTGACGGCGCCCGAGGTGTTGGCGACGATGGCCCGGTAGCGGTACCACTGCTGGCTCGGGCAGACCAGACCGATGGTCCTGACTTGTGACGTCGCCCCCCCGGGGGGGACGCTGAAGGTCGCGGTGCCTCCGGGCCGGACGGTCTGATCGATGGCTAGATGCAGGAACTCGGGGATCTAATCGGGCAGCGCGCGAGCGAGGGACGGTGTCGATCCGGCCGACAGCGACTGGATCGCCGCCATTCCCACAATCGGTCGGTTGAGCCTCACGTCTCCGGCGGATCCGTAGAACCCGGCGTCGCCGTAGTTGAAGATCCCCCCGTCGCGGCCGACCAGCCAGTAACCCTGGCCGTCGGCCGTGCGATTCATCCCGACCACTGGTGCGCTCAATGGCGTACTGCCGGTCGAGCCGAAGTAGCTGACGTCGCCGAAGTTGAAGATGCCACCGTCGGAGGCTACGAGCCAGTAGCCGCCTCCGTCGGGGGCCGTCGTCATCGCCACGATCGGTCTCTGGAGCGGCAATCCCCCGGTGGAGCCGTAGAAGCCGGCGTCGCCGTAGGCGAAGATCCCTCCGTCGGATGCCACGAGCCAGTAGCCGAGGCCATCGATGGTCGAGGCCATCCCGACAATGGGCTTGGCGAGCGAGAGGGAGCCGGTCGAGCCGTAGAAGCCAGCATCCCCGTAGGCGAAGATCCCACCGTCGGAAGCGACGAGCCAGTAGCCGGCCCCGTCAGGCGTGGGTGCCATCGCCACGATTGGCGCATTGAGGTGCATGCCGCCCGTCGACCCGTAGAAGATGGCGTCGCCAAAGGCGAAGATCCCACCGTCCGACGCCAGCAGCCAATACCCGGCGTCATCGGGGGTGGCGGCCATTCCGACGATTGGTGCGTTCAGATGCAGGCTGCCGGTGGATCCGTAGAACTGCGCTCCGCCATAGCTGAAGATGCCGCCGTCGCTGGCGACTTCCCAGTAGCCAGGAGCGACAATGGGTTTGATGGAGATCACCACGACCACCGAGCTGGACAAGTCGTTGGCGTCGGTGACGCTGAACGTGACGGGGTACTCGCCGGAGATGATCGGTGTCCCGCTCAGGGTCCCATCAGGTGCGAGACGCAGTCCAGGTGGTAATGGGCCAGCGGTGACGGCCCACGAATAGGGGGCCAAGCCGCCGCTCGCTCGCAGCGAGCTCACGTATGGCAGCCCGATGGTGCCGATAGCCAGGCTCGCGGTGGTGATCGTCGGGGGGGCCGACAGAGTCTCGATCGTGCCTCCCGAGCTGGTCCCCGCCCCGACGGCCTCACAATTAGCAGGGCTGGCGCACGAGACTCCGACCAGCGAGCCGACTCCGGTGGGCACGGCCTGACCGGTCCAGCTCGTGCCTCCATTGCCGGTGTCGATGATCTGCGCTCCACCGACTGCGGTGCAGCTGCTCGCACTGATGCAGCTGATCGACGAAAGGGTGGTGGCGCCGGCGGGGCTCCCCATGTCGTGCCACTGCGCGCCCCCGTCGGTGGTGGTGATCACGTGCGAGCCGACGGCCATGCACGACGTGTCGCTCGAACACGCGATGCCGTTGAGGCTGGCCACACCCGTCGGAACGGATTGGGGAGTCCACGTGGTTCCGCCGTTGGTCGTATTGAGGATCGCCGCCGATGGACCACCCGACGAGGAGCCCACCGCTGTGCAGTCGAGCGAATCAACGCAAGAGATCGCCGTGAAATTGGAGACCGTGGATGGGAATGACTCCAACGACCACACGGTTCCCCCATCGGTAGTGACAAGGATGCTCGGTGAGCCGGATCCGGCATCGAAGTCACTCACCGCCTGACAGGTCGTCGTGCTCACACACGAGACCGCGGTCAAGGTCCCGGTTCCAGGCGGAACGTTCTCAGACGTCCAGGTTGTGCCTCCGTCCGTCGTCCCGATGACGACGGGACTGCCGAAGATGCCGAACCCTACGGCAGTGCAGTCGGTTGTCGTCGGACAAGAGATCCCGTTGAGGCCACTCACCTGGGAAGGAATCGACTCGTTGGTCCACGCATACCCGGCATTCCGAGAGGTCAGCACCGAGTCCACGCCGGCGGCAAAGCAGTCGGCAGTACTCGGGCACGAGGTTGAATTCAGTGTGCTGCTGCCAGCGGGAGGGTTTTGGGCAGTCCACGACAACCCACCCGTGACCGTCGCCATGATCGTCGATCCCGCCCCGTTGTTGCCATTGCCTCCCACGGCAACGCAGTCCTCAGGGGCTGAGCACGAGATCCCTGTGAGATCGACGGCATTCGATGGCGGACTCTGGAGGGACCAAGTCGATCCTGTGGTCGACGTATAGATGACGTACGGCGTGGAGGTGAGGTTGGTTCCAACGGCGATGCAAGTGGTCTCGTTGGGACACGCAATGGCGGTCAGTTCAGAACCCGTAGGTATGGAGGTAGGAGCACCCATGTGGAGAAATTGACTGTACTGAGTGAGGTGGATTTGCCACCTGATGCAACTCCAACAGCGACACATGTTGTCGATGTTGAGCACGACAGCGACGAGAGGAGGTTGACACTTGGTTGATCCAAGGTCGTCCATGTACCGCCATCTTGTGTGCCAATAATTGCAGGACTTCCGTTCACTACACCTACCGCGGCACAGGTAATGGCATTTGAGCACGACACATCGGAAAGTGAATCAGTGCCGGATGGCGATATCTGAGAGTTCCAATTTGCGCCGTTATTGGTCTTGACAATGTCGATGCCTTGGACCGCCGTGCACTCATCGATTGTGAAACACGAGATCGACTCAGCGGGGAAGGTTCCGTCCTGCAAGGTCCACATCGACCCGCCATCGGTGGATTTCATGATCCCCGAGCCTCCGCCCGCGTAGCAGACCGAGGCCGAAGGGCAGGAGACCGTGGAGAGCGTCGTGACGCCGGGTGCTGGAGCGGTATCGGTCCAGGTTGTGCCACCGTTGTTCGTCACGAGAACGGACGCCACGTTGCCACCGTCGTCGCCGACTGCGACGCAGGTCGCTGAGCTCGGCGAGATGCTGGGAGCGCATGACACCGCCCTGACGTTGGCCAAAGGCGGGTAACTGGCGGTCGTCTGCCAATGGGGAGTTGTCGCCGCTGCCGGCAAGGTAAGGGCCTGGATGCCGAGAATGCCGATGAGGGCGAGCACCGTCGACAGGGCCACGGTGAGTCCTCGATTCGTGCGCACGCCCGCCACCTCCGCCCAGGGGGGAGTCCCTCCAGCCGACTGAATGATCGTATTCCCCGCCGTCGGAGAAATTAGCCGAGTGAGGCGACCTCGATGAAACGGTTGCCGCTAAGAGGTTGGCGGCGAGGGGAGTACGACGTTTGGCGGTGTCCGTCCAGCAAGGACATCACAGACCCCCTGACAGGCAAGGCGGGCCATTCGTGTCCTGGTGGCGATCGTCGCACTTCCGATATGTGGAAGCAGTGTCGCTCGTGGCGCCGTCAGCAGTCGGGGATTCACAGCCGGTTCGCCGTCGAACACGTCGAGCCCTGCGGCGAAGATGGTGCCCGCCTCGAGTGCTTCGACCAGTGCATCCTCGTCGACCACCGGCCCACGGGCCGTGTTGACGAGAACAGCCGTCGGCTTCATGGCTGCCAGCTCCGCCGCTCCAATGAGATGGCGGGTGGTCTCGTTCAAGGGCACGTGCAAGCTCACGATGTCGGATCGCTCGAGCAATTCCGCCAGCGTCGCCACGAACCCCCTCAGGCCGGTGTCGTGTCGGGAGGTGTGGATGACCTCCATGTCGAAGCCCTCTGCCCTCTGGGCGACCGCCTGCCCGATGCGGCCGAAGCCCACGAGTCCGAGGGTCGTGCCGTGTACATCGCGCGCGAGGTGCGTGCCGAATCCCCAGCCGCCCCAACGACCCTCTCGCAAATCCCGTTCGGCACCGGACGCCAACCGCGTGGCCGCCAGAATGAGGAGAAATGCGAGGTCCGCCGTCGTGTCGTCCAGGACGCCCGGTGTGTTGCACACCGTGATGCCGAGTGCAGCCGCCGCCTCCACATCAATGTTGTCATAACCGACCGCTGCGTTTGCCACGACGCGGAGTCGTCCCGCTCTTCCCGACTCGAGCACAGTGGCGTTCATCCGGTCTGTCAGATGGCAGACGATCCCATCGAATTCAGGTGCAGCTTTCGCCAGCCCATCCTCTGTAAGAGGCGCGCTCTCGTCCTGCTCCACGATCTCGTGGCCCGCGTCGATCAGTGGGTCGGTCCCGCCTGCCGTCAGGGGGCGTGTGACGAGGACGCGCGACACCTAGTGGGTCGTGTAGTTGATGGCGCCGGCACCCTTCACACCGATGGCGAAACAGAAGCAGTGGATGGGAGCGTGATCGCTGATCGGTCGCAGGGAGTGCACCTTGTCCGGCGGGATGTAGACGAGGTCGCCCTGAGAGATGGGCCGGTCTTCCCCGTCGATCGTCATGATCCCCTTGCCGGACATGACGTAATAGAACTCGTGGGTGGGATGGGAGTGCGGATCGACCAGGCCCCCACCCGGGACCTCGAACTCGTTCACGAGCTCCAGGTACCCCCCGTCCGTGATGTCCTTGAACTCGCGGGACTCGATCATCCACCAGACAGGGACGGTGCCGTTGTGCTCGACCACCGGTGCCTTCGCCTCAATGCTACGGACATCCATCCTGAGGGCCTCCCAAGGTTTCATAGACTGACTCCGGTGTCAGGTTAGGCCGCGCCGCCGCGAGCCGCACCACCGCGTGACCTGGTTCGACAGGGATGAGAGTGAGCGATGTCCACAAACGGTTCGGGAGAGGAAGCGAGAGTGGTGATTCCTGAGCGTCTGACCGAGGCTGCGTGGTCGCCCTTCGGGTGGCTGCCGGTGGCGGACACCGACCCTCGGGACGGCGAGCACCGGATGACCTTCGAGTGGGCGGATCCCCACGTGAACCTCATCGGGCACGCCCGCGCCGAGGTACCCGAGACCGCCAGTGGACTGCGGTGCGAGATGCTCTACCGCCACGACACCCACACACAGGCCTTGCTGTCGCTCGATGTGCCCGCGGTCATCGCGGTGGCGCCAGCGGGGGTGGAGTTCAATGACGAAGGGGACACCGAGTCGATCCGAGTCTTCCGGATCGAGCCCCTGGAGCCTCTCGTGCTGAACCGGGGCACCTGGCACTGGGGGCCGTTCCCGGTCGATGCGGCCGAGGTGCGCCTCTACAACGTGCAGGGGCTCCGCTACTCCGACGACAACCGATGCGTGGACCTGGCGGCCAAGGGAATGGCCGTCGAGGTGGAACTGTCGTGACGGAATCGACGGAGGGGGGAGCAGTCCGTGGAGCTTGACGACGCCGAAGAAGCCGAGGTCGTCTCGGCCTCGGTTGCCGACCTGGTCGAGGCGATCACGGCGCAGATGGAGGAGCCCGATGCTGACGGGCGGCCGACCTTCACCACGACGAGCCCCAACTGGTGGGTCGGTGGCCGCACCTTTGGAGGGATGGTGGTGGCGCAGGCGCTCAGCGCCGCCGGGCAGACTGTCCCTCGTGAGCTCGAGGTTCACTCGCTGCACGGCTACTTCCTAAGGCCTACGAGCCCCGGGGCCCGCACGACCCACGTCGTGAACGTCGTGCGTGACGGACGCTCCTTCAGCACCCGGGAGGTCGCGAGCGCGGTTGATGGCCGGGATACGTTCCGCATGACCTGCTCGTTCCATGTTCCCGAGGACGGCGCCGACTACCAGCTGCCGATGGGGCCGGGGATCCCGCCGCCGCGGGAGGTCGAGGGGTTCGAGGCCCCGTTCCCATTCGACATCCGAGAGCTCGGCGCCACCGAGCAGAGGAGAGACGGCACGTACCTGTCCACCCGGCGTTGCTGGTTCCGCACGCGGCAGCCTCTGCCCGACGACCCGATGCTGCATGCGTGCCTGCTGGCCTACTTCTCCGACATGACGGGTGCCGCCTTCCGGCCCCTGAGCTTGGGCACGTGGGGGACGCACACCGATGCCAGCCTCGATCACGCCGTCTGGTTCCACCGTCCCTGGCGGGCGGATGCGTGGAGCATCTTCGACCTTCACGCCCTGGTGAACGCAGGCGGTCGCGCCACCGTCCGCGCCACTATGCACGGCGAGGACGGCTCGTTGCACCTGAGCATGGCCCAGGAGCTGTTGATCCGAGAGCTCGACGAGCCCCTTGTCTTCGAAGCACCGCCCTGGGCCGTTCGGGAGAAAGCATCGGGAGCGGACAGTGGGACTGCTTGACGGCCGGAAGGCCATCGTGACGGGGGGCGGCTCGGGGATCGGGAGGGCAACCTGCCGGAGGATGGCCGAAGAGGGCGCCCGTGTCGCCGTGTTCGACGTCGACGGGGACTCCGCAGAAGTGGTCGCACGTGAGATCGACGGGAAGGCCTACTCCGTCGACGTCGGCGATCCCGATGCCTTGAAGGCAGCCGTTGACGCGGCCGCCTCCGCTCTGGGCGGACTGACCATCATCTACAACAACGCAGGAACCTCCGCCTTCAACCGGCTGCATGCGCTCGATCCCTCCGAATGGGAGAGGGTCCTCCGGGTGAACCTGACGGGCGTGTGGGCCGGCATTCGGGCTGCCGCACCGCACCTGTTTGCGTCCGGAGGCGGTTCCATCGTGAGCACGGCGTCGATCAGCGGGACGCGCCCCGCTGCGGGCGAAGGCGCCGTACGCCGCCAGCAAGGCGGCCGTGGCCGCACTGACGGCATCGGCTGCCCTGGAGTACGGACCCACCATCAGGGTCAACGCGGTGTCGCCCGGCATGATCCGTACGGCGATGACCGCCCCGTGGTTCGAGTTCATGCCCGACCAGGTGGAGCGCTTCGAGACGGGGACGCCGGTGGGGCGGATCGGCGAGCCCGAGGACGTGGCTGACGTCGTGGTCTTCCTGTGCTCGGATCTGGCCCGCTTCGTCACTGGGCAGAACGTCGTGGTGGACGGTGGGCTGACCTTGCACGGCTCGGGCGTCGACGGCATCTTCGACAGGGTGTTCCCACCGGTGCAGCCGGAGTCGCAGAGACGCCCCTGACCGGCGGTCAGGCCTTGGAGTCGAAGAGCGCCCGGAAGACCATGGTGGTCATCGTCTCGAGGGCCACATCGTCGATCGGCTGTCCCACGAACTCGCGCAGGTAGTGGAAGCGGTCGAGCATGGCCAGCGTGGCCATCCCGGCGGCATCGGGGTCGATGATGTGGCCCGACGAGTCGGGCCCGATCTGATTGGCGAGTGCCCCCGACATCACCGTGAAGGTGTGGCGGATCACGTCGATCAGCTCGGGGTCGATGGTGGCCAGGTCGGTCCACGACCGGAACAGCGGCGCGTACTTGGTCCAGAGCTCTGAATAGGCCTGGATCCAGCCGTAGACGTCCTCCCACTGTGGAGCGCCCCCCTGTGCGGGGAGCGTGCTCAGTGCGTCGTAGAGCTTCTGTGCCTCAGAGGCGGCCTCCATGACGAGTGCCCGCAGCAGATCTTCCTTGTTCGAGAAGTAGAGGTAAAAGGTGCCGTGCGACGTCTTGGCTATCTCGACGACGTCATTCACCCGGGTGGCGTGGTAGCCGCGCTTGTCGAACGCAACCATCGCCGCGTCGAGGAGCTTCCGCATGGTGCGTCGTCCCTGGCTGCGCAGGACGCGCTTGCTCGCCGGCGCGCCGACGGCGTCACCGTCGGACGCAGTCGGGCCGTCGGACCCGCCTCGGCCGTCGGCCGGCGTCGACGTGACCGAACCGGTGGCGGCAATGCGAGAGGGGCCTTTCGACGTGGCCGCGCTTTTGTCTCTGGTGGAGCGGGCCGAGGCCTTGGTGGCGGATGCCGGGTCACGTTGGACTCTCGGCGATCCCATGCCTGGTGGATCGTAGTGCCGGGCGTGGTCGAAATGGCTAACCTGACACGGTGGTCAGGTTTGGTTGGGGGAGAAAATGAGGCAGGACCTGGGAGTTCGTGTTTCGTTGCCTGACACGGTGCCGGTTCTGTGACGCCCGGGTCTTCCTCGCCGGCCAGCCCGGTGGTCACCTCTTTGGCCGACGCCGTTGCACAGAACGTGCGGCCGGGGGACACCGTGCACGTGATGATGGGACACAGCCGCTGGACCGCGGCCGCCCGTGAGCTCGCACGCCATTTCTGGGACACCGATCCGGGCTTCACCCTCGTCATGACCAGCCTCGGGGCACTCGGGGCGCTCTTCTTCCGTGGTGGCCTCGTCCGCAAGGTCGTGACCGCCTACTCGGGGAACAGCTTCCCGACCTACACGCCCAATCCGGTCTTCCGCCAGGCCTACGAGGGGGGCGACGTCGAGGTCGAGCACTGGTCCATCCTCACGTTGACGCAGCGCCTCGAGGCGGCTGCTCGGGGGTTGCCGGCGGCGGTGACGGGGTCACTGGTCGGATCGTCCATGGCCCAGAACGACGCGTTCACTGTCGTGGATTCGCCGTTCGGTCCGCTCGGCCTGCTCGAGCCCCTGGCCCCCGATGTGGCCCTCGTGCACGCGGCAGCGGCTGACCCAGCCGGCAACCTCGTCTTCTCGGAGCCCTTGCTCGACGGCGTGTGGGGAGCCTGGGCCGCCCGGCGAGGGGTCATTGCGACGGTGGAGCGCGTCCTCGACGACGTCGAGGGGTTGGGGCACCGGGTCCGGGTCCCAGGCCATCGGGTCTTGGCCGTGGTGGAAGCGCCATACGGCGCCCACCCCGGAGGCTGTTACGCACCCGGCCTCCCGGTCCGTAGCTACGGGGAGGACATCGCGCACTGGAGCGCCGTCGCCGACGCCGCGGCACGAGACGAGCTCGATGCGTACGCAGAGGAGTGGGTGCTCGGGCTGGCGACCCACGAGGACTACCTCTCGCGGGTGGGCTCGGAGCACCTGCTCTGGCTCGAAGGACGCTCCGACCCCATGTCGTGGAAGGCCGACGCCGACGCCAACCCGGTCGTCGACGACCCGGTCGTCACCCGTTGGGAACAGGCCGCATCCCTCGGGGCCCGGGAGGTCGAGCGCATCGTGGCCGAGGTGGATGCCGACGCCGTGCTGGCCGGCGCAGGGGTGGCCAACCTCGCGGCTTGGGTGGCGGTGGCCCGGGCCAGGGCGGCAGGCAGCAAGGTGACCTTGACCGCTGAGCTCGGACTGTGGGGCTATCAGCCGACGCCGGCCGACCCGTACATCTTCAACCAGCGAGTCTTCCCCGCCACGCCGTACCTGTCCGACGCATCTACCGTCCTCGGCATGGTGATCGGCGGCCCGGGGACGAGCACGGTGGGGTGTCTGGGCGCGGCAGAGGTCGACAGTGAAGGGTGCCTCAACTCGACGCAGCTGGCGGGCGGGCGGTTCTTGGTCGGCTCAGGGGGTGCCAACGACGTGGCAAGCCGGGCCACGGCGTGTGTCGTGGTGACGCTGGCCCGTCCCGAACGGCTCCCGCTTCGCGCTGGCTATGTCACCTCGCCCGGAGAGCGGGTGGCGAGCGTCGTCACCGACAAGGGAATCCTGCGCCGCCGGGACGGGGTGCTCCGCCTCGCCGCGGTGCCCTCGGGTGACGGAACGCTCGAGGAGCGGGTGCGCGCGTTCCTATCGTCGTGCGGCTACGACCCGGACGTGGTGCGCGACGTGGAGGAGCTACCCGCCGTGAGCCTTCAGGAGGTGCGGGCGCTGCGAGAGTTCGACCGTCAGCGGCTATTCCTCCTCTGAATCGGAACGAAAGGATCCCGGAGCGCGACAAGGGTGACGCCATAGCAGTTCGCAGACGTGATAAGAGCACAAGGGGTGAGCAATGGGTGTGAGAGCCTGCAAGTACAGTGACCGGCATCCCGGGGGGGATGCGCCACGACGGACGATTGGGGACGGCATGCGAGTGAGACAGGGTTTCAGGGGCTGTGGGGGCCACGGTGCTCACGGGGGCGTCCTGACGGGTGGCGTCGTGTTCATGTCGGCGGGCGCGCTGGCGGAGCGGGCGCGGCAGCGAGCACCGCGCCCGGTGTCACGTCGAACTCCATCACGGTGGGGACGATCTCGACCCAGACGGGGACGCTGGCATCGAACTTCTCCTCCCTGATCTACGGCGAGAAGGCGTACTACAACTACATCAACGCCCAGGGTGGTGTGAACGGCCGCAAGATCGACTACAAGTACGCCCTCGACGACGGCGGGAACCCGACCACGTTCAACCAGCTGGCCAACACCCTGATCAACCAGGACCATGTGTTCGCCGTGACCGGGGTGGCGACGGCGTTCTTCTCTCCGAATCTGTTCGTGCAGTCCGGCATCCCGACCTACGGGTACAACGTGACCGGCAACTGGGCCCCGGCGCCCAACCTGTTCGCCGCCGGTGGGTCCGTGCAGTACTACCCGGCAGGCGCGCCGCATACGCATCTACGTGGCCGCAGCAACCCAGAAGACCGTCGATCGCCTTCATCGCTTACGGGATCGCGGCGTCGTCCGACGCTCTGCCAGCCAGGCAGTCGGCGATGCAGGCAGCGGGCTACAACGTGAGCTACAGCGACCTCAAGGTCAACTACCCCGGATCCACGGTGGCGACCGACGTCCAGCGGATGAAGCAGGCCGGCTCCAACTTCGTCGCTCAGTTGCATGGACGTCCAGGGCAACATCAGCCATGGCCCGGGCGATCAAGCAGTACGGGGTCAACATGACCCAGCTGTGGCTCAGCGGAACGACCAGGCCACGCTGAACCAGAACCAGAGCCTGATGCAGAACGTGTACTTCTACATCGCGCACGTGCCGTTCACGCGTCCCCGACGTCGCTGTACCCCGGTCTCAAGCTCTACACTGGCGCAGATGAAGAAGTACGAGCCCAATTACGTCCAGGACGAGGTCGCCATTCAGGGGTGGGAGTCGGCGGCGCTGTTCGTCCAGGGCGTGAAGATGGCCGGCAACAACCTACACTGGGCCAACGTGATCAAGCAGGACAACTCCATCACTGCCTTCACGGCCGGTGGATTCAGGCACCGGTCAACTGGAAGGACGCCGGGGCCACAGCGGTCACGCACCGCCCTACTGCGGCGCCATCATCAAGGTGAGCGGGGACAAGTACGTGCCGGCGCTCAACAAGGGGCAGAACGTCTTCAACTGCTTCCAGTCGATCAACCCGAACAAGGGGCCCCGTCTTCCCCGTCCCGGCCGGCACTCCCGCTCCCGCCTGAGCGGCGGGCGGAGCGGGGACAGGACCGGCGGGATCGTCGGGCGCCGGAATGGAGCAGTTCCTCGGGTTCGCACTCCCCGGGGTCCCCTATGGCTGCACCTACGCGTTGGTCGCCGTCTGCCTGGTTCTCACCTATCAGGCGACCGGGGTCTTCAACTTCGCATTTGGCGCGCAGGCCTTCGCCTCCGCTTTTGTCTTCACGTTCTTGACCCAGTACAAGAACTGGTCGGGTTTCGAGGCCTTCCTGCTCTCGGTGGTGGTGATGGGGCCGGTGATGGGCTGGGCCTTCGACCGGCTGATTTTCCGGCACATCGCGAACTCGAACGCGATCCGCGAAGATGGTCGTGCAGCTTGGCGCTGCTGGTTGGGATCCCCAACCTGTTGCCGGTGATCTTCGGGCCCCAGAACCTGGACGCCACCGCGACGATCCTGCCGTTCTTCAATCCGAACACCGTGTATTTCACTTTGTCGGGGACGCCGATCAACGGCATCTATTTGTCGACGATCTCCGTCACCGGGGTCGTGCTCGTCGTGTTGACGATATTGCTCCGCTACACGAACCTGGGCCTGCAGATGCGCGGCGCAGTCGAGAGCCGGCGGCTGGTGCAGCTCGACGGAGTGAACGGCAATGGTGTGGTCGGCGGTCGCATGGATCGTGTCCAGCTTCATGGCGAGCCTGGCCGGTGTATTGCTCGCCCCGGTGTTCGGGCGCGCTTCAGCCCCAGAGACTACGTCACTTTGACGGTGACGGCGATCGCAGCCGCGGCCTGGGCGCTGCTTGCGCTCCCTGCCGATCGCCGCCGCTGTCGCCGACAATCATCGGGGTGCCGACCACCGTGCTGCAGGGCTACATCCCACCAAACAATTCTGTACGGGGCGATCGTCCCGTCCTTCCGTTCCTGTTCCTGGCGGCGGCGCTGCTCTTCCTCCCGGGATGCGCAAGCTGGACGCGAGCCGTGACCCGCTGGCCACCATCGACCCACCACCTCCCCCGATTGCGGCGACCACCGGGCGCCGAGCATGGACCGGATCATCCGGATCCTGTGGTGGATCCTGTTCGCCGGCTTCTTCGTGTCGATGCTGACCTGGATGCCCGACGCATGGGCGACGGTCTTCAACAACGGGCTTGACGTTGTCGATCGTGCTGCTCTCCATCACACTGATCACCGGCATGGGCGGGCCAACTCTCGCTCTGCCAGGCCACTCTGGCCGGGGTGGGTGCCTTCACGGCCGCACAGCTGGCCAACCACCTCGGCCTCAACCTCTCATCGGCGGGAACTTCGGCGCGGTGCTCGCGGCGGCGGTCGCTGTCCTGCTGGCACTTTTGTCTCTGCGGCTACGTGGGCTGGGCCTGGCACTGATGACGCTGGCGGCTGCGTTGTTCGTGGACGCCACGTTCTTCAATGAGATCTCCATCACCGGAGGTCCACAGGGGGCTTGAGCCTCCAGGCCAAGTGGCTGGGGCACCCGCGCCTTCTTCAACTTCGACGGCCATGCCATGTTCCTTCTCTCGCTCGGCGTCCTGGTCGTGGTGGTCGTGGCTCCTATGGTGCGCAAGGGGACGGTGGGCCGGAACCTGGCTGCCATGCGGGGAAGCGAGACGGCCACCGCGGGCCTCGGGGTAAATCTGTCGTGGCAGCGCATCATGGTGTTCGCTTTGTCGGGGGCCATCGCCGGCATCGGCGGGCTCCTCCATAGCATGGAGCAGCAGGTCGTCAACCCGAGCGGACTGGAACGCCGACTTCTCACTGGTGCTTCGTCGTCCTCGTGGTGACAACCAGTGTCACGACGGTGGAGGGCGCCATCCAGGCCGGCATCGGCTTCTTCGTCACACAGCAGATCCTCAGACCTTGCTCCCCGCCCGTATCGGCGCCTCGAGCCTGACCGTTCGTTCTGTTTGCGTTCGGCGCACTGACCTACGCGCAGCACCCCGAGGGCGTGCTCGAGTTCCAGAAGCGCAAGGGGACGGCGCGCTTCGAGCGACTGTTCTTCGAGCGCTGGCCGCGGCTGGCAGCCGAGGACCTCGCCGCACTGCGACATCTCGTCGCCTCGAACGCCAATGGCTGAGCCAGACCCTCTCTGGGGCTGCGCGGCGTGTGCAAGTCCTTCGGTGGCATCCAGGCGGTGAGCAGCATCACGTTCGACGTCGGGGCCGGCGAGAGCGTGGGCCTGGTCGGACCCAACGGCGCCGGCAAGACGACACTGTTCAACTGCGTCTGCGGGCAGCTGAAGCCCGACGTCGGGCGAGATCGTCTTCGACGGGACGGTCGCTGACCGGGCTGCCGACGTTCAAGCGGGCCCGACTCGGGCATCGGCCGCACCTACCAGAAGGTGGAGGTGTTCACCGACATGTCGGTCCGGGACCACCTCATGGTTGCCGAGCGGGCTCGTCGCGGCGAGGGCCGGCTGTGGCGGGACCTGCTGAACCTGAGCAAGCCGACGGCCGGAGGAGATGGAGCGGGTGCGAGCCGACCTCGAGCTCGTCGGGATCACCCACCTGGCCGATACGTCGGTCAACGCCCTCGGCCTCGGCAACTGCCGCCTGGTCGAGCTCGCCCGAGCGCTGGCCGCCGAGCCGAAGATCCTGCTGGCGGACGAGCCGTCGTCCGGTCTCGACCTGCGCGAGACGGCCGAGGTGGCCGCCGTGCTCCGAACCGTCCAGCGCGAGCGGGGCACGGCCGTCCTGCTGGTCGAGCACGACCTCTCGATGGTGGCGGAGGTGGTCGATCGGACGGTCGTGATGGACCTCGGTGCCATGCTCGCCGAAGGGACCTTCGACGAGGTCATGGCCAATCCGTTGGTCCGTGATGCCTACCTGGGCCAGTTGGGGCTGACGCAGTGCAGACCGCCGCCGCGGCCTCGGCGCGGAGAACACGACGTCCTCTCGGTCGCAGCACGTCAGCGCGCGCCTACGGCCCGTATCGCGCCCTCTTCGACGTGTCGTTCCGGGTGCCCGACAGGCGGCGTCGTGGCCCTGGTCGGTTCGAACGGCGCCGGCAAGTCGACCATCGCCCGGACGATCACGGGGCTCGTGACCGCGTCGGCGGGTCAGGTCATCTTCTGCGGGCAGGACGTCACCGCATTGCCCGCCTACAAGATCGCCCGGCTCGGCATGGCCCATGTCGTGGAGGGCCGGGGCGTGTTCTCGAGCCTCACCGTCGAGGAGAACCTCGACCCTGGCCTTCCGCCAGCGGGCAGGGCGGGCCAAGCTCAAGGAGAACCTCGAGCGCGCCTACGAGCGCCTTCCCCATCCTCGGGGAGCGCCGGCGACCAGATGGGGGGCACGCTGTCCGGCGGCCAGCAGCGCCTGCTCTCGTTGGCCAAGGTCCTGGTGGTGCCGTCCAAGGTGCTCGTGGCCGACGAGCTGTCCCTGGGTCTGGCGCCGGTGGTCGTCGACGCCGTCTACGAGGGTCTGCGCGAGATCAATCGCAACGGCACCGCGCTGGTCGTGGTCGAGCAGCAGGTCAACCGGGCACTGGAGTTGGCCAACTGGGCGGTCGTGCTCGATCACGGGAGCGTGGCCTACGAGGGCGAACCCGCCGGGCGCGGGCGAGGCGGTCGAGGCGCTCATGGCCCGCCGCGAGGAGGCGGCCGCCTCGCGGGCGTGGCCGGGGCGCGACGAGGAAATGACCGAGGAGGCATCTTCATGAGGGAGCCGGTGATCGTCGACGTCGTGCGCACGACGTTCGGCAAGCGAGGCGGGGCGCTGGCGAACTGGCATCCGGCCGACCTCCTCGGGTTCGCCCTGACCTCGCTCATCGAGCGAACCGGCGTGGACCCCGAGCGCATCGATGACGTCATCGGGGGCTGCGTGAGCCAGGTCGGTGAGCAGAGCACCAACGTCGCTCGCAACGGGTGGGTCTCGGCGGGGTTGCCCCAGACCGTTCCGGCCACCACCGTCGACCGCCAGTGCGGGTCGTCCCAGCAGGCCGTCCACTTCGGCGCCGCGGGCGTTGCGGCGGGCCACTACGACCTGGTGATCGCGTGCGGTGTCGAGGTGATGAGCCGGGTGCCGCTCGCCTCCAACGCGCGGGGAGGCACCGGGCCGTTCCCGCCGTCCTTCATGGAGGAGGTCGACGGGCGCCTCTGGACGCAGTTCCGAGTGAGCCAGGTCCTGGCCGAGCGGTACGGGATCTCGCGGGAGGAGATGGACGCCTACGCCCTCGAGTCGCACCGTAGGGCCGCCGAGAGTTGGGACAACGGCCACTTCGAGCGCGAGGCGCTCGCCGTGCCGATCAAGGCGGAGGACGGGAGCCTCACCGGGGAGTTCCTCCGGGCGGACGAGGGGATTCGGCGCAGTTCCACCCTGGAGGCGCTCGCCGCGCTGCCCCCGGCCCAGCACTGGGAGCCCGACACGGCCCCCGACATCACCGCAGGCAACTCGTCACAGACGACGGACGGCGCCGCGGCCATGTTGATTGCCGACCGGTCGGTGGCCGAGGCACTCGGCATGCCGATCCGAGCCCGTTTCGCACACTTCGCCGTGGCGGCGGACGATGCAGCCATCGTGCTGTCGGCGCCCGTGCCCGTGACCCACAAGCTCCTCGAGCGCTCCGGCATGAAGGTCGACGAGTTCGATGCCGTCGAGTGCAACGAAGCCTTCGCTGCCATCGCCCTCATGTGGCAGAAGGCCTTCTCCTACGACCTCGGTCGTTTCAACCCCCGTGGTGGTGCCATCGCGATCGGCCACCCGCTGGGGGCGAGCGGTGTGCGCCTGATGGGGACGCTCTTGAACCAGCTCGAGGCGACCGGTGGCCGCTACGGGTACCAGACGATGTGCGAGGGCGGTGGCCAGGCCAACGGCACCGTCATCGAGCGGCTGGGCTGACCCCCGTCCCCGTCCCCGCCTCCGCCTCCGCCTCCTGAGCGGCGAGCAGTGGCTGGATCTTGCGGGTGACGGTGAGCCACTCGACGACGAACGTCAGCCCTGGAACGAGCCCAGCGGCGAACATCAAGAGGATCCAAAGAATGTGCAGCCGCGCCTTGAGGGCAAGGAGCCCGGCGGTGATCAGGTAGACGATGTAGAGGTAGCCGTGGCCGATGCCGAACACGGCGAGCTCGAGTTTGAAGCTCCCCGCCCCAGCGAGATGCAGGAAGAAGAACAAGAACAAGGGGATGATCAGCACGCCGACGACGTTGGCCATCACCTGGTAGCGGAACAGCGCGCCCTTCAGGCCGCGCTCGATGAGCCGCTTCACGGCGCCCGACGGACCACGACCGGGTCGCGAGTCCGCCACGTCTTGGGTCCCTTGGCCGACAATTCGGCCAGTCGTGCGTTATAGGCGGCGAGCTCCGGATCCGCCTCGACGCCCGGGCTCCCGGCGACCGGCATCGCCGGCGCCTCGGACTGCAGGGCCTGCCGGCGCATGCCCTTGAGCCCCACCGCCTCGTAGTCGGTGTGGATGAGCACCCACCAGAAGCTCAGGACGAGGATCCCGAAGGCGGGCCACATGACCGAATAGAAGTAGCTGAGCACGTTCCCGTCCTGGGCCCGGTTCACCTGCCACCATGCCGCGATCGCGCAACCGGGCACCAACACGAGCACGGCCGCGTGCAGCGAGACGGCTCGCCCGGAAAGCCACCGTTCACGCACGGTGGCCATGCTACCGGCCCCCGTTCGGGGGAGGATTTCACCGCTAACCTGGACCGGTGCAATCTGCAGTGACCCGGCCCGAGCCGCCGCAGACCGGCCCCGAGCGGCCGATGCTGGCGACCTGGCTGGACTATCAACGCTCGACGTTGCTGTGGAAGTGCGAGGGGCTGGACGGTGCGGACCTGGCGCGTCGGGGCATACCGCCGTCCGGGCTCAGCCTGCTCGGTCTGGTGCGTCACATGGCCTTGGTGGAGTGGTGGTGGTTCGACCACATCTTCCGTGGGAGCTCGTCGCCCGAACCGTTCTCGACCGTGGACGACCGGGACGCGGACTTCAATGACCTCGACCCCCACAGGGCGATGGCCGACATCGAGCTCTTTCACCGCCAGTGCGAGCTCTCGCGTTCGATCGTCGCGGCCGCCGAAGACCTCGACGACCTGTCGGTCTCGAAAGAGAAGTCGACCTTTTCGCTGCGGTGGATCATGATCCACATGATCGAGGAGTACGCCCGGCACAACGGGCACGCCGACCTCCTGCGCGAGCAGATCGACGGGGCCGTGGGGGAGTGACCACCGACGACGTGACGAAACCCCTGACGACCCGCGCCTGGTCGGCCGTCCGCCAAGCCTCGGCACCCGGGCGCGGCTAGATGTTCCTGGAGTGAAATTCTCGGTCCGCCAGATCCTGGCCTCTGCCGCGGGCGCGGTGATCGCCGCCGTCATCGCGTCCGTCTTCGGCGTCAAGGGGACGATCATCGGCGTCGCCATCGGGTCGGCGGTCGCGACCCTCGGCACGGCCCTGGTGGCCCAGTCCATCGAGAGGGGCCAGGAGGCGGTCAAGCAGGTCGTCGTGCGGGCGCCCGAGTCGTCGACGCTCCTGCGCAAGCTGGGGGCGACAGGTGCGGGCGGTGCTGGAGCGTCGTCGGTCGACGCCTCGTCGGTCCCGACCGAGCCCGGGTCAACGGCCGGCGCGAGATCCGAGACCGTCGAGATGGAGTCGACGGCGGCTCCGGTGGGTGCGACGGAGCGCCTGGAGATCTCTGCGAAGGCCGATGCCCCGGCCACGGAGCAATTGGAGGCCACCACGACGCCGGTGGCGCCTTCCCGGCGTCCTGCATGGCGCTTCTCCTGGCCTGCCATCGCGGGGACGGCCGCCATCGTGTTCGTGCTCGCGCTCATGTTCATCACCGCCGTCGAGCTCATCTCGGGCAAGCCGCTGGCGTCGATCTTCGGCAACGCCGGGACCGGCACCTCGCTGAACAACACCCCGCCGCCGGTCACCTCCACGACGACGTCATCGCCGACCTCGACGACCACGAGCTCGTCTTCGACCACGACCACGTCCACGCCGGTGAGCACGACGACGAGCACCACGGCGCCCACGGGCACCTCGACCACGACCACGTCACCCGGTGCCTCGACGACCAGCACGACGGCAGTGGGTGCGACGACGACGATTCCCGCAACTACCAGCCCTTGAAGTCGGCCGGCCGGCGCTCCACGAAGCTGGCGATGCCCTCCTTGGAATCGAGCGTGTTGGTGACCAGCTCCTGCCCCAGGGCCTCGTCGTGCAGCGCAGTCGCCCGGTCGACATCGAGGGCTCGGTTGGTCAGCCACTTGGCGATCCAGATCGCCTTCGTCGGCCCCTTGGCGAGGCGCCCTGCCAACTCCTCGAGGGTGGCCTGCAGATCGGCCCGGGGCACGAGCCGGTTGACCAGCCCGATGCGGTAGGCCTCGGCCGCCGGCACGTCGTCTCCGAAGAAGAAGAGTTCCTTGGCCTTCTGGATCCCGACCAGCCGGGTGAGGATCCAGGCTCCGGCTGCGTCAGGCGCGATGCCGCGGCGGACGAAGACCTCGACGAACTTCGCTTCCTCGGCCATCACCACGAGGTCGCAGGCCAGGGCGAGGTGCATCCCGCCCCCCGCCGCCGTGCCGTTGACGCCGGCGATGACCGGCTTCTCGCAGTCGAGGACGGAGGTGACGAGGCGCTGCCAGCCGTCGCGGATCATGCGGGAGCCCTCTCCGACAACACTGTCCGGTGCGTCCTCGGGCCTGGCTCGCGGGGGCAGCCGGCCGCCCCGCAGGTCCGCCCCGGTGCAGAAAGCCCTGTCACCCGCGGCCGTGATGACCACCACCCGCACGAACAGGTCGGCCGATGCGTCCTGCACCCAGTCTGCGATCCGGTCCCGCATGAACTGCGTCATGGCGTTCCCGGCCTCGGGCCGGTTGAGGGTGATCCAGCAGATGCCGTCCTCGATCCTCCGGGTGAGGTCGTCGCCCACCGGGTCCTCGGTCGTGTCGCTCATCGGCCTCCTTGGGTCGTCCGTGGGATGGTGGCGGCCGGGTCAGGCCAGCACGACGAGGGCGTCGGCTGCCACTGCGCCCTGAGGACCGGCCAACAGAGGGTTGATGTCGACCTCTGCCACGTCATCGGAGAGATCGACTGCAAGGCGCTGCATCTTCATCAGCACGTCCACGAGGGCGGCCCGGTCTGCCGCCGGCTGCCCCCGCACGCCGCGGAGCAGCTCGGCACCACGCAGCTCGTCCAACATCGCCGTGGCATCCCGTGCCGTGAACGGAGGGACGCGGAAGGTGACGTCGTGCAACACCTCGACGAACACGCCGCCGAGCCCGAACATCACGACCGGACCGAACAGGTCGTCACGGGCGATGCCGACGACCGTCTCGACCCCCGGCACCATTTGTGCCACCAGCACGCCGTCGACGCTCGCCGTCGGCGCGGCCTTCTTGGCCGTGGCCCGCAGGCGCTTGTACGTGCGCCGGGCATCGTCCTCGTCGCGCACACCGACCGCCACCAGGCCCAGGTCCGACTTGTGCAAGATGTCCGCCGAGACGATCTTCATCACGACAGGGAAACCGATCTTCCTCCCGGCCTTGGCGGCCTCTCCCGGCGACGTGGCGATGCGCTCCTTGGGCAACGCGATCCCGTACGCCTCGAGGAGGGCCTTCGAGTCCTGCTCCGAGAGGCTCTCGCCCCCTCGACGGCGCACACCTCCGGGCGCGATCACCGGCATTGCCTTGCGCCTGGCCGGCGTGGGCCGTAGCGCCGGTCGGGTGAAGGCCGACTGGTAGGAAGCGATGAAGCGGTGATGGTCGAAATAGGCCTTTGCCGCCATCACCGCGTTGGTGAAGGTGCGGAAGGTGGGCACCGTGCTCCCGAGCAAGGTCTTGGTGTAGGCCTCCTCGTTGCCGACCGGGGAGCCCCAGACGACGAAGACCGGTTTGGCGGTCGTCGCTGCCGCCTCCACGAGATCCTCGCACAGCTTGTTGCCCATTGACGGCAGTGCGCCGGTGATGGGGCACAACAGGAGGTCGACGTTGGGATCGGCGAGCATCGTCTGAATGATCTTCGGTCCGCGCCAGTCACGCACAGGGGCCCCACCGTTGTCCACGGGATTCGAGACGCGCAGGTACGGCGGGATCCACTCGTGCAACCGCACCTGGGACGCCTTGGTGAGAGAGGGGAGCTCGAGACCCGCCGCCGCGACCATGTCGGCCATGTGGGCACCGGTGCCGCCCGAGATCGAGTAGACGCAGACCCGGCCACCGGCGCCGCGGGTCAGGCGGCGAATGGCGTCTGGGGCCGGTGCCGTGCTGCGCGCCAGTGCGGCTGAGACCTCGAGCAGCTGGTCGAGACCGTCGACCCGCTGCACGCCGTACTGGCGGAAGACGGCGGACACCACCTCGTCGGAGCCCGTGAGGTGTCCCGTATGCGCCTTGGCCATGGACGTGCCTTCGTCGGTGCGCCCGACCTTCACGGCCACGATGGGGATCTTGCGCCGTGCCGCCGCGTCCGCCGCGAGTTGCAGCGTCCGCCCGTTCTTGAATCCCTCGATGTAGCAAGCCACGGCGCCCGTGGTCCCGAGGCTCGAGAAGTAGTCGATGAAATCGGCGGACTCCAGGTCCGCCTCGTTGCCGGCCGGGGCCCAGTGGGAGAGCTTGATGCCGATCTCCTGGCCCTGGAACACCGGCCGTCCCTGGTGGCCGCTCTGAGTGATCAGCGCGATCGCCTTGCCCGGGAGGTCTTCGCGAAAGACCTCGAACGCATTGAGATTGGTGTTCGGCCCCAGGACGTGGAGCTCACCGCTCTCGATGATCCGCTCCATCTGCTCCTGGAGGCGCTCCCCCTTGGCCCCCACCTCGGAGAATCCCGCCGCGAAGACGACGGCGAACTTCGCCTTCGCGGCCACCGCGTCGCGCAGGATCGGCAGCGGCTCGCCGACGAGGATCGCCACCAGGTCGAGCGGCTCGTCGATGTCGGTCAGGGTCTTGGCGCAGGGACGGCCCGCCACCTCGACTCGGTTGGGGTTGACGAAGTGCACCGTGGCGCCCCGCTCCTCTGCCCACAGCGTGATCTTCTGGGTCAGCGCCGTGTTGGGCCGTGCGTTGGTGTCCGAGGCCCCCACCACCGCCACCCTTCTCGGGCGGAAGAACGTGTCCAGGTCGATGGAGCGAAGGGTGGTCGGGCGGCCGGTGATGTCCGTCCCGTCGCCCGTCGCCGTCGTCGCTGTTGCCATGTCCCTCCCTCGTGCCGCGCCGTCATGCCCCTCGGCGCCTATGCCGTCGTCGCGAGCAGCCTGCCAGCCGCGGCCACCCCGCGCCGACTTCGGCGCGGTACGGCGGGCCCCCAGCGGGGCCCGTGGAGGCACTCACCGTATATGACGTCGGTGTCAGTGTCGATCCGGGCACGCCGCCAATCGTCCCCGGTGGAAGGGGAATTCCGACGAATTGTCGGGTCTTCGCCGCCACCGTTACGGTGTCTGACAGACGTGTCAGTCTTCTCTCCGGATTGGGGGACCCATGGGCATCTTGGACGGGAAAATCGCCATCGTCTCCGGCGCCGGCCACGGCATCGGCCGCGGGGAGGCGCTCGAGCTGGCGGCGCAGGGCGCCAAGGTGGTGGTCAACGATCTCGGGGGTTCCTCCAGCGGTGAGGGAGCGGACAAGCGCACGGCCGACGAGGTCGTCGAGGTCATCACGTCCCGGGGCGGTGAGGCCGTCGCCAACTACGACGACGTGTCCGACTTCGGGGGGGCCGAGAACATGATCGACACCGCCTATGACGCTTTCGGCGGCCTCGACATCCTGGTCAACAACGCCGGGATCATCCGGGACAAGATGATCGTGTCGATGACCGAGGACGACTTCGACTCGGTGATCCGGGTACACCTCAAAGGCACGTTCGCCGCGACCAAGTTCGCCTGTATCCGCTGGCGCGAGCGCTCCAAGGCAAGCGAGACCGTCCGCGCCGCCGTCGTCAACACGGTTTCGTCGGCGGGGCTGCAGGGCAACGTCGGCCAGGCCAATTACGGCTCGGCCAAGGCCGGGATCGCCGCCCTCACGATCGTCACCTCGCTCGAGGGCTCCCGCTTCGGCGTCCGGGCCAACGCCGTCGCCCCAGGCGGCGTCACTCGCCTGACAGGCGGCGTCCTCAAGGACGTCGAGGTCAAGGAGCCCGATGCATACGGCGACGAGGAGTTCAACCGGCTCAATCCTCAGAACTCCGCGCCCATGGTCGCCTGGCTGGCCTCCGACCAGGCTCTGCACGTCACGGGGCAGGTGTTCCGCGCGGTGGGGACGAACATTTCGCACTATGAGCCCTGGCGGCTGGGCGCGGCCGTCGACAACCCCAAGGGCGACGTGAGATGGGACCCCTCCGACATCGCAGCCGAGGTCAACGCGCAGATCTTCCACTCGCGGCATCCGGGCCTCAAGATGGGCGGTGGCTGACCCGTGGAGCGCAGCAGGCCGTAACCTGACCGGCGCCGGTCCGAGACGAAGAGGAGAGCACGAGAACATGGCCAACCGCCGCGTGGCGATCGTGGGCGCTTCGACGTCCGATTGCGGGAGGGTCGACGACAAGACGGCTTTCCAGCTGAACTTCCAGGGCACCACGCGCGCACTCGCCGATGCCGGGATCGAGAAGTCCGAGGTCGACGGGTTCATGTCCCTCACCGGTGCGCTGCCACCCGTCGAATTGGCGGAGTACCTCGGCCTCCGGCCGAACTGGGTGGACTCCACCGGGCACGGGGGGAGCATCTGGGAGTTCATGGTCGAGCACGCGGCGGCGGCCATTGCCCAGGGACTCGTCGAGGTCGTCGTCCTCACCTATGGGTCGACCCAGCGTGCCGACCTGAAGAAGAAGCTGCGCATGGCGAACCTGTCGTTCGGCACCCGCGGACCCGCCCAGTTCGCAGCCCCGTTCGGGCACCCCGTCGGGTCCCACTACGCAATGGTGGCCCGACGCCACATGTACGAGTTCGGCACCACGATCGAACAGCTGGCCGAGGTCGCCGTCTCGGCCCGCTACAACGCAGGCCTCAATCCGGACGCCTACTACCAGGACCCCATCACGATCGACGACGTCGTGAACGCCCCGCTGGTCTGGGACCCCCTCACGAAACTGCACTGCTGCATCCGCTCCGACGGCGGAGGCGCCATCGTCCTCACCCACGAGGAGCGGGCGCGCGACTGCGCCAAGGCGCCCGTGTGGATCCTGGGCACCGGTGAGGCGGTCTCCCACACCACGATGAGCGAATGGGAGGACTTCACCGAGTCGCCCTGCGTCCGCTCGGGCCAGATGGCCTTCGATCGGGCTGGCCTGACCCCTGAAGACATGGACACGGTGCAGGTCTACGACGCGTTCACGCCCATGGTCATCCTGACTCTCGAAGGGCTGGGCTTCTGCAAGAAGGGCGAGGGTGGTCCGTTCGTCGAGGACGGCAAGCTCCGGGTCGGCGGCGCGCTGCCGACCAACACCGACGGCGGCGGGCTGTCTGCCTGCCAGCCGGGCATGCGCGGCATGTTCCTGCTGATCGAGGCGGTCAAGCAATTGCGGGGCGAGTGCGGCCTGCGCCAAGTGCCCGACGCCCGGCTGGCCTGCGTCAACGGGACGAGCGGCTGGTTCACTGCCGCGGGCACGGTGATCCTCGGGCGCGACTGAGCAGGCTCGCCCCGTAGCCTGGGTCGATGCCCGCGCCCTACGACGTCACGCGGGACCAGCTGGCCCAGCTCCTCGAGGGTCAGCCCGTCTACCGCGTCCGCCAGGTCTGGGACAGCCTCCATACCCGCGTGCAGCGGCCCGACGAGATGACCGAGCTCCCCTCGGCACTCCGGGCCTCGCTGGAGGCGGCACTGCCGTCGGCGCTGCGCGAGGTCTCACGGCGCACCGCCGACGGGGGGCAGACGACGAAGTGGCTCTGGGCACTCCACGACGAGGCCCGCGTCGAGACGGTGTTGATGCACTACACCGACCGGGTCACCGTGTGCGTCTCCACGCAGGCCGGGTGCGCCATGGCCTGCCAGTTCTGCGCGACGGGGCAGGCCGGTTTCCAGCGGCACCTGACCGAGGGGGAGATCGTGGAGCAGGTGGCAGTCGCCATCCGCCAGGCCAGGCCACGTCGGCTGTCGAACGTGGTCTTCATGGGGATGGGGGAGCCGCTCGCCAACTACGACCGCGTCTGGGGCGCGGTGGTCCGGCTCAACGGCGAGATGGGACTCTCGGCGCGGCATCTCACCCTTTCGACCGTCGGCATGGTGCCCGGGATCCGTCGCCTCGCCTCCGAGACCCTGCCGGTCAACTTGGCCGTTTCCCTGCACGCAGCCAACGACGCGTTGCGCGACGAGCTGGTCCCGATCAACCGGCGCTATCCACTGGCCGACCTCGCTGGAGCCTGTGCCGCGTACGTGGCGGCCAGTGGGCGCCGACTCTCCATCGAATGGGCCTTGATCGATGGCGTCAACGACCGGGGCAGCGATGCCGCCGAGCTGGCCGCCTTCGCTCGCCCGCTCGGCGCTCACGTGAACCTCATCCCGCTCAACCCCACCCCCGGCTATCCGGTCGTGGGCTCCCCGGCCGACCAGGTGCGGCGGTTCCGCGGCCAGCTGACTGCTCTCGGCGTGAACGCGACGATCCGCGTCACGAGGGGAGCGGAGATCGACGCCGCCTGTGGCCAACTGGCGGCGACGGGCGGCTCGGAAGCGGTGCCCGGCGCGCTGCGTTTGCTGCCGGGTGCCCGGGGTGGCTAGAAGGGGCGCATGGCAAAAGCAGCGCGATCCAGCGTCGTGCGCCCGTCGAGGCTCTGGTTCCTCCTCCTCGACGGCGGCATCGTGGTCCTGTCGACGCTGGCCCTGAGCAAGCCGGCCTACGACAAGGCGGGTGAGAGGACGGGTGACGCTCTGCCACCGCGCGAGGTCTTGCAGGCGATGTTGGTCGGCACCGCGGTCATCCACGCCGCCGAGGCGCTGGCCGCAGGCCGGATGGCCCGCCGGCGCGGCCTGCCCGCCCGGGGTTGGCGGCTGCAAACGCTCATCGTCGGCTTCCCCTCGCTGCTGGCCCTGCGGCGCAGCGCGCAGAACGGCTGACCTGGTACGGCCTCCCCTTCCCGGAGCGGCTGCAGCACGCGAACCGAACCACATCCCGATGCGTCTCTCCTGCGATACCACTCGTCGCACAAGAGGAGGACCGGGACATGGCCGAGGAACCCCCAGCATCACCGCGGTCGCGGCGGACGCTCACCAGGACCACGGTGCTGGCCGTGACGCTTGGCGCGCTGCTGCTCGCCGGCGCCGGTCTGGGCCTTGCGCTCAGCGATGCCGGTGCGACCACACCGGTCCAGGCCGCAGGGTGTGGCTCGTCGTCCCCTCGCCTCACCGTGCAGGGCACCGGACAGGCCTCGGCGACGCCGGACGTGCTCACCGCGGTGTTCAGCTTCAACACCACGGCAGGCTCCTCCAGCGCCGCGCTGGCAACGGACAACACCCAAGTCAACCAGGCTCTGGCTGCCCTGGCCGCCGGCTGGGGTGGTCCGACGCGACATCCAGACGACCGGTCTGTCGCTCCAGCCGCAGTACGCCTACCCCAAGGGCGGCGAACCCGTCCTCACCGGTTATCAGGTGACGAACACCGTGTCCGCCACGTTGCGGAACACCTCGACGGCGGGCGCGGCGATTGATGCCGTGGTGAACGCGTCAGGGGATGCCGCGCAGGTCAACTCGCTCACCTTCTCGTTCGGAGATCCAGCGGAGGTCGAGGACGAGGCACGGTCCGACGCCGTTCATCATGCGGTGGCGCACGCCGAGGCCATGGCGACCGCAGCGGGCCGCCGTCTCGGTCCGGTGTGCTCCCTGGCCGACGACACCCAGCCCTCGCTCTTCCCCCAGAGCCAGGTCTTCGGAGCGGACTCTGCCGCGACGGCGCGGCAGGCGAGCGCGGTGCCGCTGGAGCCCGGCACGCAGGTCCAAACCGATCAGGTGACCATGGTGTACGCGTTGGAGAGCTAGCTTGGCCTGGCTCAACCCGCGCACCGAGTGGAGGTCCAGAGCATGCTCGGCGACATATTCGGGCCCGACATCTTCGTCGTGTTCTTCGTGTTCATCCTGGGCATCGCCAGCCTCGTCGTTCCAATCTGGGCGATCGTCGATGCCGCGTCGAGACCGTCAGGAGCATTCACCGCTGCCGGATCGTCCAAGGCCCTCTGGATCACGCTCATCGCCGTCTTCTCACTCTTGACAGGGGTGGTCGGCCTGATCCTTGGGTGTGTATACCTCGGATCGATCCGTCCTCGGGTTCGGGCCATCAGCGGCTAGAGATCGGGAGCTCGTCACACGCACGGCCCTCGGTCTCCGCCGCGAATTGACGGTGGACTGGTTACGGTTCCCGGCCGGCGGCCCGAGCCGGTGGTCCCGCTGCGCCGGCAGCACCGGCACCATATCGGCGGCCGCTAGGTCGTGCCGACCTCAGCGGTTCTTCCATTGGGGCGACCGCTTCTCGGCGAAGGCGAGCGGCCCCTCGGTGGCGTCCTCACTGGAGAAGACCTCCCCGGAGATCTCCGACTCGATCTTGTAGGCCTCCGGCATGTTGGTGGCCAGGCCACGCAACACCGACTCCTTGGTCTTTCGGATCGCGAAGGGGCCATTGGCCGTGATCCGGTGGGCGTAGTCGTAGGCCCGCTCCATGAGGTCGCTCGGCCGGCAGACCTCGTTGAGCAAACCCATGTCGTAGGCGCGCTGGGCCGGCACCTGGTCGGCGCACAGCAGGAGCTCCATGGCGGCGGGGTAGGGGATCTGCCTGGGTAGGCGCACCGTTGTGCCACCCCCGGCGAAGAGCCCCCGCTTGGGCTCCATGACCCCGAACGTGGCGGTGTCGGCGGCGACACGGAGGTCGGTGCCCCCGAGCATCTCCATGCCGCCGGCCACGCAGGTGCCGTTCACGGCCGCGATGATGGGCTTGTACAGCTTCGTGCCCCGCAGCACCGCCTTGACCCCGTCGTCGAGCCGGTAGCCGTCGATCTCGCTGACCTCGCCCGCCTTCATCCGCTTCCGCAGCTCGGTGATCTGCGGGATGTACGTCTTCAGGTCGGCCCCGACACAGAAGTCCCGGCCGACCCCCGTCACGATGGCCACGAAGGCGTCGTCGTCCTCGGCGAAGCGCTCCCAGGCCGAGCGCAGCTGGAAGAAGTGCTCCATGTCGAGCGAGTTGCGCGCTTCGGGACGGTTGATGGTGACGGTGACGACGTGGTCGTCACCGGTGACGTAGTCGATCGACATGTGCTCCGGTGCTCTCTGGGGTGGAGGGTGGAAAGGTGTGCCGGGTCGGGACGCTCAGTCCGCAGCGTGACCCCGGGACATTCCCACCGTGAAGCTCGAGATGCTCACGATGCCGTCCTCGTTGGTCGCCGTGTGGCCCCTCGCCCGGGAGACGAGCGAGGTGTCCACGTCGGACGCCTCGGCACGCAATGCCTCCACCGTGCACTTCTCACGCGGCCGCAGGCTGAAGGGGTCGTACTGGAAGTGCTTCATGGCGTTGAGGTGGGTGATCTTGTTGATGTCCTCGTCGGGCACGTCGGCCAGGTACTTCATGCAGGCCTCCGGTGCCGTCGGCCAGGTCGAGTCGGAGTGGGGGTAGTCGCACTCCCACGTGATGTTGTCGAGGTTGAGGTAGTCACGGCTCGCAACCCCGAAGGCATCATCGATGAAGCACGTGATGATGCGGTCCTTGAAGACCTGGCTGGGGAGCATGTCGCCGAAGTCCTGCCCCGTCCACTTGTGGTGGTGCTGGTACACGTAGTCGATGCGCTCGAGGGCATAGGGGATCCAGCCGATGCCGCCCTCCGAGAGTGCGAAGTGCAAGTCCTTGTACTTGCGCAGCACGGGAGACCACAGCAAGTCGGCGGCCGCCTGGACCATGTTCATCGGCTGCAGGCTGATCATCACGTCGATGGGCGCGTCGGCGGAGGTGACGAGTATCTGGGACGACGAGCCCAGGTGCATGCAGATCACGGTGCCCTCGTCGGCGCAGGCCGTCCAGAACGGGTCCCAGTGGCTCGAGTGCAAGGAGGGCCAGCCGAGCTTCTCGGGGTTCTCCGAGAAGGTGACGGCGTGGCAGCCCTTCTTGGCGACCCGGCGCACCTCGGCCGCCGCGAGCTCGGGGTCCCAGATGGCCGGGATGGAGAGGGGGATGAAACGGCCGGGCTCGGCACCGCACCAGGCGTCGATGTGCCAGTCGTTGTAGGCGCGGATCATGGCGAGCGCCTCGTCCTTGTCCTCGCGGCGGGCAAAGAGCTGTCCGCAGAACTGGGGGAACGAGGGGAAGCACATGGAGCCGAGGACACCGTTGACCGACATGTCGCGCACCCGTTCGTGGACGTCGTAGCAACCGACCCGCATGTCGTCGAGTGACATGGGCTCGATCCCGTACTCCTCGGGCGGCCGGCCCACGACGGCATTGAGGCCGACGTTGGGGATCTCGTTGCCGTCGTAGTACCAGTAGTCGGTGCCGTCGGGCCGACGGATCAGCTGGGGCGCCTTGTCCTGGTACTTGGCCGGGAGCAGTCCGTCGAACATCCCTCGTGGCTCGATCACATGGTCGTCCACGCTGACCAGGATCATGTCTTCTGTGCGCATGCGGTCCTCCCCTCGTGCCGTTCCCTGACACTCGTGTCACGTACCTTATGCGCCGCCGCGCTGCCGGTGCGAAGCGGCCACGTCCTCGGAGGAGGTGACCTGGTGGAGCCGAGATGGCGCCAGCGACGAATCCAGGGCGGACGGGCATCGGCGCCCCGCAGCGCCCGGGGGTGAGCCCGGGCGGCGTTCAGGCGCTCGCCACCTGCAGTTCGGGCTCGGGCGCGCACAGGCCACGACGGGGGAGGATGATGTCGTCGATGATGCCGTAGTCGCGGGCTTCGCCTGCGGTCATGTAGAGGTCGCGGTCGATGTCCTGTGCCACCTGCTCAATGGGGCGGCCGGTGTGATGGGCGATGATCTCGGACATGCGGCGGGTCAGCGAGAGCACCTCACGCAGCTGGATCTCCATGTCCGACGGCGCCCCGCGCGTACCGGCGGAGCCCTGATGGATCATGATGCGCGCGTTGGGCAGGGCGAAGCGCTTCCCGGGCGCGCCGCCCGAGAGGATCATGGCGGCGGCCGACATCCCCATGCCGACGCAGATGGTCGACACGTCGGGCTCGACGTGCTGCATCACGTCGTAAATGGCCATGCCGGCATAGGCGACGCCCCCGGGGGAGTTGATGTAGAGGTGGATGTCCCTCTCGTTGTTCTGGGCCTCGAGGAAGAGCATCTGCGAGATGATCAGGTTGGCCACCTGGTCGTCCACCTCCTGGCCCAGGAACACGATGCGCTCCCGGAGGAGCTGCGAGTAGATGTCGAAGGCGCGGTCGCCCCGGTTCCCCTCCTCGATCACGGTGGGGACGAGAACCTGACGGAGGCGGTCGGACTCGGACGTGTGCTCTCGGTGCTGCGGGCTCGGGCTCATGTCGGGAGGCTCCTCTCTACCGGGGTCCTTCCCACGTTATATCAAATGTGAGATAATCGGCCACCGTGAGCGAGCGACGGCACCCAACGGTGTTCCCCGGCTTTCGAGAGATGGCCGAGCGCCGGCTCTCGGTGTCGGGGCAGCTCAGCTCGCTGCGCCGGGAGCTGGGCTTGTCCCAGGCCGAGGTGGCGACCCGCATGGGGACCTCCCAGTCGGCCGTGGCCCGCTTCGAGGCCGGCGAACTCGATGCCCGGCTCTCGACCGTGGAGCGCTACACCTCCGCCCTGGGGGCGCGCCTGGAATGGAGGATCGAGCATGGGTGACGGGACCGAGCACGACTGGCCCTGGCTGCCACCGACCGGGCCCGGCGCCGGCGCCGGCACCGGCGTCGGGCCCGAGCCCTTCTCCGAGGCACTGGCCCGCCGGCTGTTCGAGGAACGGGTCGTCGTGCTGCACGGGCCCCTGGACGACCTGTCGGTCACCCGCGTCTCGGCCGAGCTCATGACGCTCGATGCGGACGGTGACGAGCCGGTGACGCTGCGAGTCGACTGCGGCGAGGCCAGCCTCGGCCCGTCGCTGACGCTGATGGACGTGATCGAGCTGATGGGGGTGCCGGTGCGGGCACTGTGCCTGGGGCAGGTGGGAGCCGGCGCCGTCGGAGTGGTGGCGGTCTGCGCCCAGCGCGGCGCACTGCCGAGCACCCGGTTCTCCCTGTACGAGCCGGCCACCCGGCTGGAGGCCCACGTGCGCAACGTGGCCCGGTGGGCCGAGCTGCGGGCAGGTGAGCGACGCCGCTTCTGTGAGCGGCTGGGCGCCGCCACGGGGCAGTCGGCCGCCACGGTCGAGGAGGACGTGGAACGGGGCCGCTTCCTGAGCGCGGTCGAGGCCGTGGAGTACGGCATCCTCGACGAGGTGAGTCGGCCCGACGCCGCCATCCGCCGCCTGCCGGGCTCCGGGCCCGAGCCGCCGCCCATCGGGTTCCGGCCGCTCCGCTGAGCCTGCGTGCCGTGCCGGGCGAGACCGCGTGGTTCACCGGCACGGTTCCCGAGACCTGGGTCGGTCGGCGTGCCTACGATGCGGCGATGGCCTCGTCCGGACCCCGCATGGCTCCGCTCCCCGCCGGCGAGTGGGACGAGCGCCTGACCCGGCTGCTCGAGCGCTCGCCCGGCGGGACCGACGAGCCGATGCACATCTTCACGACACTGGGCCGGGCCGACCCCGAGCTGTTCCGCCGCTGGCTCGGGTTCGGCGGGGCGCTCCTCTCCGGGCGCCTGCCGGGCCGGCTGCGCGAGCTGGTGATCCTGCGCACGGCCTGCCGCTTCGGCGGGCGCTACGAGTGGGCGCAGCACATCGAGCTCGGTGAGGAGCAGGGTGTCACCGCCGTCGAGCTCGCTGCCCTCGGCGATGCCGGCGGTGACCTGAGCGCGCTCGCGTGGTCGCCACTCGAGCGGTCCGCGCTGCGTGCGGTCGACGAGACGGCCGACGACGGCGCCGTGTCGGACGAGACCTGGCGCGAGCTGGACGGACAGCTGGACCAGGGCGAGTTGATCGAGCTCCTGATGCTCATCGCCCACTACCTCATGTTGACCACGGTGCTCCGCTCCCTGCGCGTCGAGCTGGAGCCCAGGGCGGAGGCGCTGGCGCTCGGCGTGGCCGGCGGCCCGGCGGCATAGGGAGGGGGGAATGTCGGCGGTGCTGCGATGACCCCGCTCCTCGCCGGCCGGTGCATCACGGTCGTCGGCGCCGGGACCCAACCCTCGCGCGACCCCGATGCGCCCGTCGGCAACGGCCGGGCCATTGCCGTGCGGGCCGCCCGGGAAGGAGCGACGGTCGTGTGCGTGGACCGCGACGAGGCGGCCGTCGAGGAGACCTGGCGCATCGTCACCGAGGAGGGCGGCAAGGCGGCCGTCGTCGTCGCGGATGTGACGACCGAGGAGGGATGCCGCCTGGCGGTGTCCGACGAGCCTGGCCTGGCGCCCGACGGTCTGGTGCTCAACGTGGGCACCGGGTTCGGGATGGGCGTCGCCGGCACGTCACCCGACGAGTGGGACCGCACCTTCGCCCTCAACCTGCGCGCACACTTCATGCTGGTGCGGCGCGCCCTCGTCACGCTGCCCGACGATGCGTCCATCGTGTTCATGGGCTCGGTGGCCGGCCTCCGGCCGGGCAGCCGCATCCCCGCCTACGACGCCTCCAAGGCGGGGCTCATCGGCCTCAGCCGCCACGTCGCCGTGGAGGGCGCCCGCCGCGGCATCCGGGCCAACGTGCTCGCACCAGGGCTGATCGACACGCCGCTCGGCCGCGCCGCCTCCGCGGGACGCCCGTCGCGGACGCGCACGCCGGTGCCGCTCGGCCGCCAGGGCACGGCCTGGGAGGTGGCTGCCGCGGCCGTGTTCCTGCTCTCCGACGAGGCGAGCTACATCACCGGACAGGTGCTGGCGGTCGACGGCGGGCTGACTCTCGTATGAGCGCGCACTCGGCGCGGCCGCGGTCACGGGCGCATGTGGCACCACGCCCGTCGCGCCTGGGCCGGCGGATGGCACGCTTCAACAGGGCGGTCACGAACAAGGTGGCTGTCCATGTGGCTGGAGTGTTGCCCGGGATGGGCATCGTCATGCACGTGGGCCGTCGAACGCGCGACGTGTACCGCACGCCGGTGCTGGTTTTCCCGACCAACAACGGTTTCCGCGTCGCTCTCACCTACGGCCGGGACTCGGACTGGGTGAAGAACGCGCTGGCCCACGGGGCCGTGCGGCTGATCACCCGGCACAGGGAGTACGAGCTCACGGAGCCCGAGGTCGTCGTCGACGAGCACCGCCAGCACGTCCCGCTGTTCCTGCGCGGCGTCCTGGGCGTCCTGCGGGTTTCGGAGTTCTTGGACTTCCATCGCGCCGGGTAGGCGTCAGGCGATCATCTCCATCCGCAGCCCGGTCTCGTCGAGCGCGCCGCCCAGCTGCAGATGGGCGCCCGCTGCGAAGCGGCGAGCCGTCCACGCACCGACGAAGGCGTCGAGGACGTCGTCGGGCCGGGTGCCGCTCCAGCGAGCACCGCACACGGTGTCGATGTCGCGGAACACGGTCCGCAGGGCGAGCAGGCGCTCTGCCCGGCCCTCGGTCGTGCTCTTGTGGAATTGCATGGGCGCGCCGGCCAGCTCGGTGAAGCTGAGCTCGGGGTGCATCTCGACGAACCGCTGCTGCAGCGCCGGGGACTGCAGGTCGTCCACCTCCCGGATCTTTCCCACGATGTTGAAGAGTTGCTGCGAGATCCCCCTCCCACAGACGCCACGGGAGATCGCGCATGCCTCGTCGTAGGTCCCCGCCGCCAGCACGGGTCGGACGGGCGCGGGGAAGACCGAGGACCGGCGCGGCCCCAACCGTCGCCGGGCCTCGATGTCGACGGCACGCGGGTCCCGGCCCGGCAGCCCGATTGGGATGTCGATGGTGCCGGCGGTCGTCCGGCTCGCCTGCAAGTCGGCGACCACCTCGCTCAAATCGGTGACGACGCGTACCGCGGCGCTGGCCGCCTCCGAGGTGTCGCGCCCGCTCAGCGGCACCGCTTCGTCCAGCGGCACCGTGACCACCACCCAGCCGACCCGGCAGCCGTCGATGCCGACGACCGACGGCATCAGGACAGGTGGGCCACGTTGAGCTGGTCCTGCGGCGTCAGCGTCACCCGACGCCCGATCAGCTCCTCGGCTTCGGCGTGGTGCAGGGCCGACGCCCCGCCGTCGAGGAACGCGTAGCAGCGACCGCCGCCCGGGAGGTCGCAGACGAGCAGCGCGCGCTCTGGCTCCCCGTCGCGCCCGTGCAGCACCGAGTAGGTGGCGACGGTCCCGGCGCCCTCGGGCGAGGCGACGATGGCGACCGGCTCGACGGCCGCCACGGAGGCCGGGGCATCGGGCACCGGGGCGGATCCGGGCGCCGTCGACCACACCCCGTAGGCGTGCTTCTGCATGTGCATGCCCACCCCGCTCACCATGCCGTGGGAGCCCGGGTCCGCCCGCAGCGTCTCGGCCATGGCGGCCAGCGAGTGGGTCATGTAGTTGGAGCCCGGGCCGCCGTGGTACGGCAGGCCCCCCGTCTGGGTCACCGCTGCGGCGCGCTCGTCGCCGGGCCCGATGCCCAGGGCGTCGAGCGCGAAGCAGACCGAGCTGGCGAAGCAGGAGTAGAGGTCGAGATGGGCGACGTCGTCGACGCCGACGCCCGCGCCGGCCAGGGCCGCCGCCGCGGCCGCCGCCATGGCGGGGGAGCGCCACAGCTCCGGATGGCCGGCCACGTGCGCCGGGTCCTCGGCGTAGCCCCAGCCGCGCAGGTAGACCCGACGCTCTTCGGGGACCCCCAGCGCATCGGCCTTGGCCGCGCTCGCCAGCACCAGTGCGGCCGCCATGTCCACGTCCATGATCGCCGTCATCAGCTTCGTGTAGGGGTAGGCGACCATGCGGTTGTCCGCCGTCGCCGTCACGATCTCGTTGGCGTCTCGCTCGACGGGGAACCACGCGTGCGGACTGGCGGCGGCGACACGGGTCATGGGTGCCATGACCCGTCCCAGCGACGCTCGATGCTCGTCGAGCGCCCGCCCGGCGTGTGCCCGCCGTGCGTTGTCGAACAGCGCGAAGGTCAGGTAGGCCTCGAACACCGAGTGGCTGATCTCGGAAGGGTCGAAGTCCATGTCCATCGGAAAGGGCCGCTTCTCGGCCGGCCGGAAGGACCACTGCGGCTTCTCGCCCGCCTTCTTCAGGCGGCGGACGGTGGCCAGTGCCTCCGCGCCGGTGATCAGTGCGAGGTCGAGGCCGCCGGCCCGGATCTCCCGGGACGCCTCGGTGGCGAGGACGTGGGGCACCGACCCGCCGATGCCCGAGTACCTGCGCCGCGCCGGCGACGCCCCCAGCCGCTCGGCCAGCCGGGCCACCGGGTCGTCGTACTGCCAGGACTGTGAGTAGACGACGTCGATGCTCTCGAGCGCGCCCACGATGGCCGCGGCGTTCTCCGTACCCGCGTCGGTGGCGGCGTCGCGGGCCATCCGCTCCCACATGGCGAGCGGCTCGGGCGCGCCGTCTGGCGCGACGTCCGCGTCGGAGGGGTGCCAGGTGTGGCGGGCGACGCCGATGATGCAGGTGGCGCGGGGGTCGGCGCTCAACGCTGTGCCTTCAACGGGACGGCGTCAGGAACGCGACTTGCCGGGCATGGCGATCGCCCGGTCGGCGATGATGTTCTTCTGGATCTCGGTGGAGCCCCCGCCGATCGTCGAGTAGCGCTGGAAGGCGTAGAGGCGTGTCCACTTGCCCCGGTCGACCGAGTCGGGCCCGCCGCGGGCCAGCGCTCCCGCCGGGCCGAGCAGGTCGACGGCGAGCTCGGCCAGGGTCTGGGCCATCGACGACCACGAGAGCTTGGCGAAGGGGACCTCGGGCCAGTTCTTCTCGCCCTTCATGATCTTGCTCAGCGCCCGCAGGGACAGCAGGCGCGCCAGCTCGATCTCGGTCCACACCTTGGCGACGCGGTCGCGCAGCGACGGGTCCTCGAGGGCGTCGGGGTTCACCGAGCGGGCCGCCTCGACGACGGCGCGCAGGTCGGCGGCGAGGATCGCGATCTGCGATGCGATGCCGACGCGCTCGTAGCCGAGCGTGCCCATCGCCACCATCCAGCCGGCGCCCTCGTCGCCGAGGCGCCACTTGGCCGGGATGCGCACGTCGGTGAAGAAGATCTCGTTGAAGAGCTCCTCGCCCGCCATGTCGCGGATCGGCCGCACGTCGATGCCGGGTGTCCTCAGGTTGAGGATGAAGGCCGTGATCCCCTCGTGCTTCTTGCCCCGCTCGATGGCCGTGGGGTCCGTCCGCAGCAGGAACAGACCCCACGTCGCCAGGTGCGCGGAGGAGATCCAGATCTTGGAGCCGTTGACGACGTACTCGTCGGTGTCGGGGTCGTAGATCGCGGTCGTGCGCAGGTTCGCCAGGTCGTTGCCGGCCATGGGCTCACTGAAGCCTTGGCACCAGTGCTCCTCGGCCTCGAGGATGGAGGGCAGCCACTGTGCCTTCTGCTCCTCGGTGCCCCAGGCGATGATCATGGGCCCGATCTGCCAGATGCCGTTCGTGTTGAACATGCCCGGCGTGCGGTACTCGGCCATCACCTCGGAGTAGAGGAGGCGCTGCATCGCGTTGATGGACCGGCCCTTGGCGTACTCGGGCCCCCAGTGGATGGCGGCCCACCCGCCCTCGTGCAGCTTGCGCTGCCACTTCTGTCGCCGCAGCTGGCTCGCCTCGCCCGACAGGCTCGCATCGTCCCCGAGGGACTCGGCCTCGAGGAAGGGCGGCAGGTTCTCGTCCAGCCAGGCCCGGAGCTCGTCGCGAAACTTCTCGTCCTCGGGTGCCAAGGCGAAATCCACGCCGGGAAGGGTAGTCGACCGCCGTGTACTGTGACGCCGGTGTCAGGGAACGGCACGATGCCGGCGGAGTAAGACGGCCGGCGGAGTAGGACGTAGGGGAGACCGTGGACTTCACGTACGACGACGAGCAGCTCGCTCTGCAAGAGGTGGCGCGCAGCGCGCTCGAGCGCGAGTGCGGGCCACAGCTGGTACGCGAGCTGGCCGACGACCCGTCCGGCATGACGCCCGCGCTCTGGTCGACGCTGGTCGATCTCGGATGGACCGGCCTCCTGGTGCCCGAGGACCAGGGGGGCACGGGCGCCGGCCTGCTCGAGACGTGCATCGTGCTCGAGCAGATGGGCCGCACCCCGCTCCCGGGTCCCTTCTTCTCCTCCGCCGTCACCGCCACGCTGGCCGCCCGGGCGCTCGGCGCCACCGAGCTCCTCGCCGACCTGGCCTCCGGCGACCGCCGCGGGACGGTCGCGCTCGGGGAGCAGGGCCACGGCGAGCCGTTGGCCACGGTGCGGACGAGGGCGCGCCGCAAGGCGGCGCGGTGGGTGCTCTCCGGCGACAAGCCGCTCGTGGTGGACGGACACACGGCGGACTGGGCCATCGTGGTGGCGCGTAGCGAGGAGGGTGTGCGCTCCTACCTGCTCGAGGCGCCCGCCGGTGAGCTCGTCCCCTCGCTCGACCCGACCCGCAAGCTCGCCCGTCTGGTCCTCGACGACACGCCGGCGGTGCCCCTCGGGCCCCCGGGCAACCAGGCGGCGCTGTGGAGCCGGGTGCAGGACGACGTCGCGGTCGCCCTGGCCGCCGAGACCGTGGGCGCCGCCGACCGGGCCCTGGCCGAGGCGATCGCCTACACGTCGCAGCGGGTCGTCTTCGACAAGCCGGTCGCCACCTACCAGACCGTGCGCCATCGTCTCGTCGAGATGTTCCAACAGGTCGAGATGGCCCGCGCCGGGTTCCAATTCGCCGCCTGGGCGTCGGACACCGAGGCGCCGGAGCGGGGCCAGTCCGCCGCCATGGCGGCCAGCTACGCAGCCGAGGCCGGCGTGCGGGTGACGGGCGACGACATCCAGCTGCACGGCGGCGTCGGCTTCACCTGGGCCAATGACGCCCACTTCCTCTTCAAGCGGGTGAAGCAGAACGAGGTCCTCTTCGGCGGGGCGGGCGCGCAGCGCCACCGCCTGGCGTCGCTCTTCATCGAGTCGGCGTGAGCAACCTCGAGCTGCGTCCGGTCCCGGCGTACCTGGCCGAGCGCTACCGGGCCGAGGGCGCCTGGGACGACCGCTCGCTCGGACAGTTCCTCAGTGACGCACTGCTCGAGGACCCGACACGACGCTTCCGGATCTGGTCGCCCACCCACCCCTACCTCGGGACCGTGGGCGACGTCTACGACGAGTCGCTGCGCGTGGCCGCCGGCCTGCGTGCCCTCGGGCTCGGCCCGGGCGACGTCGTCGCCTTCCAGTTGCCCAACTGGGTGGAGGCGGCGATCACCTTCTACGCCTGCGCCATGCTCGGGGTCACCCTCGTCCCCATCGTGCACTTCTACGGGCCCAAGGAGGTCGGCTTCATCCTGCGCCAGAGCCGGGCCCGGGCCCTGGTCATCGTGGCGCGCATCGGCCAGCGCGACTACCTGGCCGACCTGGGCACGGTCCGCGACGGCCTGCCCGACCTCGAGCACGTGATCGTCGTGGGCGGGTCCGACGCCGGGGCCGGCCTCGCCGCCGACGACCTCTCCTTCGAGGACGTGCGCGGGGCCGAGAAGATCGACGGCCCGGCGGCGGTCGACCCCGACGGGCCGGCCCTCATCGCCTACACCTCCGGGACGACGGCGGACCCCAAGGGCGTGGTGCACACCCACCGCACCCTCGGCTGCGAGGTGCGCCAGCTGTCGGGCCACCAGGCGCTGCGCGACCGGCCGAACCTCGTCGGCGCGCCGGTCGGGCACGCCATCGGGATGCTCGGTGGCTTGCTGTGCCCGCTCGTGGGCGGACGCCCCATCTACATGATCGACGGGTGGGACCCCCCGACGGTGCTCAACGCGATGGTGGAGGAGCAGATCTCGGCCGGGAGCGGCTCGACCTACTTCTTCACGAGCCTGCTGGACTGCCCGGGGTTCGGGCCCGAGCACGTCGATCTCATGCGCTTCATCGGCCTCGGCGGCTCGCCCATCCCCAACGCGGTGGCCGAGCGAGCGGACGAGCTCGGGATCTCGCTCGTGCGCTCGTACGGGTGCACCGAGCATCCCTCCGTGACGGGGTCACAGCACACCGCCCCCAAGGAGAAGCGCATCCACACTGACGGGTGCCCGCTCGAATGGGTCGAGGTGCGCACCGTCGACGAGGAGGGCAACGACGTCGAGGTCGGCCAGCCGGGGGAGATCCTCAGCCGCGGGCCCGACCGGTTCGCGGGCTACACCGACCCCGAGCTGACGGCCGTCGCCGTCGACGAGGAGGGGTGGTTCCGCACCGGCGACGTCGGCGTGATCGACGCCGAGGGCTACCTCACCATCACCGACCGGGTGAAGGACATCATCATCCGCGGCGGGGAGAACGTCAGTGCCGCCGAGGTGGAGCAGCTGCTGGCCCACATGCCAGGCGTGGCCGAGGTCGCCGTGGTGGCCGCACCCGACGAGCGCCTGGGAGAGCACGGGTGTGCCTTCTTCCGCATGCAGCCCGGGAACGATCCGCCCGACCTCGAGGCGGTGCGGTCCCATCTCGACGCGGCCGGTCTGGCCCGGCAGAAGTGGCCCGAAGACCTGCGGGTGGTCGACGAGCTGCCGAGGACGGCCTCGGGCAAGGTGCAGAAGTTCGTGCTGCGCGAGCGGCTGCGGGCGGGGCAGTGAGCGCCGTGCGCCACCGGCAGCCGAAGAACCCGGCACACGGGGGTTGGGGGAGGTACGCTCCCGCTGGCATACCGAAGCAGTACACACACAAGACGGGTGGTGACATGCGCCCACGCATCCCAAAGCAGCAGATCGACCTCCTGAAGGCGGTGCCGCTTTTCTCCGGTTGCTCGCAGGGCGAGCTCCGCGCCATCGCCCAGCTCGGCACTCCGGTGAGCGTCGGCAAGGGTGAGGTCCTCACGGAGCAGGGCTCGGCCGGGCGCGAGTTCTTCCTGGTGCTCACGGGCGTGGCTTCGTGCCGGGTGAAGAACCGCCAGATCGCGGAGTTCACGACCGGCGGCTACTTCGGTGAGCTGGCGCTGCTGCACGGAGGCATCCGGACAGCTGATGTCGTCGCGGAGACGGACATGGAGCTGCTCGTGCTCGACGCCCGTGAATTCCGCTCGATGCTGATGACCACCCCCGGCATCGGCGTCAAGATGCTGGCCCGGCTGGCCGAGCGGCTCGCCGACGCCGACGCGCACTACAGCAACTGAGCCCCGGCGCGACCCCGAACCCCTTGATCTGGGGTCCGGCCGGCTCTAGGCCGACGGCCCGAGGATGCGGGCCGCCTCCCGGGCCCGCTGGAGGGAGAGCGCGGTGAGGTCAGCGCTCTCTTCGGACAGCACCCCGGCGGCATGCTGGACGAAGACCCCGATCACCATTGCGCCGAGGAGGCGTGACACCTCGGCGGCGCCGGCGCGTTCGACCATGTCGGGCCGGTGCTTGGTGATCCACTGCTCCATCAGGTCCTGGAACGAGTTGAAGAGGTCGAGGCCCACGCCTCGCGCCGTGGACTCGCCGCGGATTGCCTCGCCGACCATGAGGCGGACGAAGTCCTCGACCTCGAACATCGACACCAGGATGTCGGCCAGCAGCCCCGCCAGCCTGGCCTCGTCGGGACACTGGCCGTTGAGCTCGGGCCGGGGGGCCTGGACCGGGAGGAACCCCTGCTCCACCAGGACTGCTTCGAGGAGGTCGCGTTTTGACGGGAAGTAGTGGTACAGCGACGCCACGTTGAGGCCGGCCGCCCCCGCCAGGTCGCGCATGCTCGTCCCGTCGACACCACGCTGGGACATCAGGGTCAGCGCGATGTCGAGGATCCGCCGCCTCGTGGCCGACCCCTCCACCTGCCCCGCGCCGCCCGGCTCCGGAAAGCCTGCGCCCTTGGTGTGGTAGTCGACCGTCATGTGCATTCCCATTCTCCGCCTCTCGATTTCGGGAATTCGAAATTCCTGCCTGTTGCCCCCTCCTGTCTGCTCCCCTGAACGAGCCTGGCTCCTTGCCCTGTGAGCCGCCCAACTTCAACCGCCGTGCAGAGGCTGCTGCTCGCCGAGAACCCCGCCCGCCCTCGACGCCCCAACACCCGTTTGCTATATATGACACGGGAGTCAGGTTTCGGCTCCTCGCTCCACCCTAAAATAGGGGGTACGTAGGCGAAATGCCAGGAATTCATTCGGCGGCGGATGCCGGGGCGGTGCCGTTCGACCCCTTCGAGCTGAAGGACATGGTCAGCGGCAGCATCCGTGACCCGTACCCCAGGCTGCACGAGCTGTGCCGCGAGTCGCCGGTGCACACGGGGCCCATCGACCTCGGCGAGGGCGCGGACATCGGCGACCCGACCAAGCCGCCGCCCGTGACCGTGTTCGGGTTCGACGAGGTCGTCCAGGTGCTGCGTGACAACGAGACGTACTCGAACGCCGTCTACGCCGACGTGGTGGGGATGGTCATGGGCCGCACCATCCTCCAGATGGACGAGCCCGAGCACCGGAAGGTCCGCGCCCTCGTCGCATCGAGCTTCCGCTCCAAGATGCTCGGACGGTGGGAGGAGGAGCTCGTGGCCGTCGTGGTCAACGAGCTCATCGACTCGTTCGCCGAGCGCGGCCGGTCGGACCTGGTGCGGGAGGTGACGTTCAACTTCCCGGTGCAGGTGATCGCGCGCATCCTCGGGCTACCACGGACCGACTACCCGCGGTTCCAGCGCTGGGCGCTCGAGCTCACGAGCGTCGCGGCCAACTGGGAGCGCGGCATCGCGGCCTCGGTGGCGCTGCGCGACTACTTCGCCGACGTCATGGCGGAGCGACGTGCTGCGCCGGGCGACGATCTCATCAGCGACCTGGTGCGGGCCGAGGTCGACGGGGAGCGCCTCAGCGACGAGGAGATCTACTCCTTCTTGCGCCTGCTGCTGCCGGCCGGGGTCGAGACGACCTACCGCGCCTCGGGCAGTCTGCTGCTCGCGCTGCTCAACGACCGGGCCCAGCTCGAGGCCCTCTACCGCGACCGCTCGCTGTACGCCCAGGCCTTCGAGGAGGTGCTGCGCTGGGAGCCGCCGGTGACGCTGATCCTGCGGCGGGCCACGTGTGACACCGAGCTGGCCGGCGTGCCCATCGACGAGGGTGCCGACATCGCGCTGATGATCGGCGCCGCCAACCGCGACGAGCGCAAGTACGCCGACCCGGACCGCTACGACCTGTTCCGTGAGCAGCGCCAGCACGTCGGCTTCGGCTTCGGCGTGCACGTGTGCCTCGGCATGCACCTCGCCCGCATGGAGTCGCGGGTCGCCGTCAACACGCTCTTCGACCGCCTCGGTCCCATCACCCTGGACCCCGACGTGGAGCCGCCGCACATCGAGGGGTTGGCGTTCCGCTCCCCGCTCTCGCTCCCCGTGGTGTTCGAGGCCCCATTGGCACCCGCCGCCGGAGGCTAGGTTCGAGCACATGGGCGGCAGAGCCAACCCGCTGCGCGATGCGGCGGCCATCGTGGGGATCGGGCAGACCGAGTTCGCCAAGCAGATCGACCGGCCCGAGGGCCAGCTGGCGGCCGAGGCGGTCGTGGCCGCGCTGCGGGACGCCGGCATCACGCCCTCCGAGGTCGACGGCCTCTCGTCGTTCACCATGGAGTCGACCGACGAGGTCACGCTGGCCAAGACGATCGGGGCGGGGGACATCACGTACTTCTCGCAGGTCGGCTACGGCGGCGGCGCCGGCTGCGCCACCATCGGGCACGCCGCCATGGCGATCGCCACCGGGCAGGCCGACGTCGTCGTCGCCTGGCGCTCGCGCAAGCGCGGGGCCCGCGCGGCCCGGCCGTGGGCGGCGGCACCCTCCCGGCTCCCGATTCAGGCGCAGTGGACCAGGCCGTTCGGTCTCCTGCGCCCGGTCGACGAGGTCGCCATGCTCGCTCGCCGCTACATGTACGAGTTCGGAGGCGGGCGGGAGCACCTGGCCGAGGTGGCCATGGCCGTGCGGGCCCACGCCAACCGCAACCCGGCGGCGCTGATGCACGACAAGCCGATGTCGTTCGACGACTACATGGGAGCTCGCTTCATCAGCGAGCCGCTCTGCCTGTTCGACAATTGTCTCGAGACCGACGGCGCACTGGCCGCCGTCCTCGTGTCCGCGGAGCGAGCCAAGGACTGTCCGCACCCCCCGGCGCTGGTGCACGCGTTCGGGCAGGGGCTGCACCGCCAGCACGAGTCGATGGTCAACTACTACTGCGAAGACCCGCTGACTGGCCCGGCCTGGGCCTGCGCGGAGAAGCTGTGGTCCCAATCCGACATCGGCCCCGAGGAGATCGACGTGGCCCAGATCTATGACGCCTTCACACCACTCATCCTGTTGTCACTGGAGGGATACGGCTTCTGCAAGCGCGGCGAGGCTGCAGACTTCGTAGCCGACGGCAACCTGCGTTGGCCCACGGGGTCACTGCCGACGAACACGTCGGGCGGCGGACTGTCCGAGGCGTACGTCCACGGGTTCAACCTCGTCACCGAAGGGGTGCGCCAGGTGCGCGGCACCTCGACGAGCCAGGTCGAAGGCGCGCAGACCTGTCTCGTCACCTCGGGCGAGGGCGTGCCCACGAGCGCCATCGTGCTGCGGGCGGCGTGAGCGCGGTCATGGGGGAGCCGATGGAGCCGCTGGACGTCAAGATCGACTGGGACCGCTGCATGGGGTCCGGGAACTGCGTGTTCTGGGCCCCCGACACGTTCGACCTCAGCGAGGACGGCCACGCCGTCGTCCTCGACCCGGGTGCCACGGACGAGGAGCGGCTGCGCGTCGCGGCGCAAGGGTGCCCGGTCGGCGCCATCACGCTGTGGCGCCTCGGCGTCGAGGTGCCGCTCGAGGAGGGGGCGTAGTGCCGATCGCCATCACGGAGGAGCACGAGTCCCTCCGCCGTACCGCGGAGCGCTGGCTCCAGACCCACTGCCCCCCGGCGGAGGCGCGGGCGGTGGCGGAGGCGCCGGACCCGGCGGCCGACCTGCCGGCCGTGTGGGAGAAGATGGCCGCCCAGGGGTGGCTGGGACTCCACCTGCCCGAGGCATCGGGTGGGGAGGGGTTCACGCTGGCCGAGGTCGCCGTGGTGCTCGAGGAGCTGGGCCATGCCCTCTTCCCCGGCCCCGTCCTCCCGACCCTCCTCGTGTCGGCCGCCGTCTCTCGCTGCGGGGACGCGGCCATGCGTGCGGCGCTGCTGCCCGGTCTGTCCGACGGCACCATCACGGCGGCCGTGGCGCTCGGTGCCGCCGGCCTCCAACCGGGCGACGACGCGGCCGGCTCCGTCCCCGCCGGCGTGGTGCGCCCCGTCCTCGGGCTGCCGACGGCACGGCTCGTGCTCGTGCCGCTCGACCGCGGGGCCGGCGGCACGCAGTGGTGCCTCGTCGACCGCGAGGCCCTCGGTGACCTGGCGTCGGTCGCGGCGCTCCCGGCCCTCGATGCCACCCGGCCCCTCGGGACGCTCGAGGTCGCGGGGGAGGTCCTGGTGGCTGACCGACCGCTGCTCGTGCCTGACGCAGAGGTGCGGGGCCTGGCGATGGTCCTGGCCGCGGCGGAGAGCGCGGGGATCGCGCGGTGGTGCCTCGAGACCGCGTCCGAGTACGCCAAGGTGAGGGTCCAGTTCGGCCGGCCCATAGGCCAGTTCCAGGCGGTCAAGCACGCGCTGGCCGACATGCTGGTGTCCGTCGAGCAGTGCGCCGCGGTGGCCTGGGACGCCGCAGCCGCGTGGAGTGAGGCCGGGGACGGCGCCGACCGCGCGCTCAGTGCCGGCATCGCCGGTGCCGTCGCGCTCGATGCGGCGGCCCGCTGCGCGAAGCAGTGCATCCAGATCCTCGGCGGCATCGGCTTCACCTGGGAGCACGATGCGCATCTCTACCTCAAGCGGGCGATGGCCAACCTGCAGCTCGTGGCCGGAGGCGACGTCGGGGCGCTCGAACACGAGGTGACTGCGCTCGCCGTCGGGGGCGCTCGCCGCAATCTGGCCGCCGACCTGCCCGCCGAGGCTGACGCGCTCCGCGACGAGATCCGCGCCGTGGTGGCGGACATCGTCGGGGTGGGCGCATCGGGCGGCGACCAGCGCGCCGCACTGACAGAGGCGGGCCTGATCATGCCGCACTGGCCGCCACCGTGGGGCCGGGGCGCCTCACCGCTCGAGCAGCTCGTGATCGACGAGGAGCTGGACGCGGCGGGCGTGGCCCGCCCGCACCTCGCCGTCGGCGCATGGGCGCTGCCGACGTTGATCGCGCACGGGACCCCACAGCAGCAGGAGCGCTGGGTGCGCCCCACGCTGCTCGGGACGTTGAGCTGGTGCCAGCTGTTCAGCGAGCCCGGCGCCGGCTCGGACCTGGCCGCCCTCAGCACGAGGGCGGAGCGCGTCGAAGGCGGCTGGATGCTCAACGGGCAGAAGGTGTGGACGTCGTTGGCCCAGACCGCCGACTTCGGCATCTGTCTCGCCCGCTCCGACCCGGACGCGCCGAAGCACGCCGGCATCACGTACTTCATCGTCGACATGCACGCCGAGGGCATCGACATCCGGCCGTTGCGCGAGCTCACGGGCGCCGCCATGTTCAACGAGGTCTTCTTCAACGATGTCTTCGTCCCCGACGACGCGGTGGTGGGCACCCCCGGGGACGGCTGGCGCATCGGCCGCACCACGCTGGCCAACGAGCGCGTCTCCATGTCGTCGGGCGCGTCCTTCGGCAACGGGGTGGAATCGCTCATCCGCAGCGTGGCCCGGCGCCACCAACGCGGCCAGGAGAGCCCGCCGAGCCTCGAGGGGCGCCTGGGCCACCTGATCGCCGAGGCGCAGTCGGTCGCTTTGCTCGGCCACCGTTCCACACTGCGGACGCTCTCGGGCGTCGATCCGGGCAGCGGGTCGAGCGTGCGCAAGCTGCTCGGTGTCGAGCACGAGCAGCGGGTTCAGGAGATGGGCATGGCGCTCTACGGCGCGGACGGCGCGGTACACGACGGGAAGGCACAGCGGTGGGAGGACGGCTTCCTCTCGACGCGCTGCCTCACCATCGCCGGAGGCACCAGCGAGGTGCAGCGCAACGTGATCGCGGAGCGCATCCTCGGCCAGCCCCGCGACCCCGAACCGGGCGCCTGAGCGAGCCGCACCGGTACGATGACCCGACGATGAGCCCTGGCGCCGAAGCCGAACACCCCGACGACGCGCTGGACATCGGCGTCGAGGAGGACGTCTGGCCGTTCCCTTCGGAGAAGTTCCTGCACGAGTGGGCACCCGGGGTCCTGCAGGCCCAGAACGCCTGGATGGCCTCCATCGACTCCCTGCGCGCCCCCGACCGCAAGACGCACGAGCTGATCCGCCTGGTGTGCACCGTCATCGCCCGCCAGCCCGGTGGGGTGCAGCGCCACGCCCGGCTGGCCGCCGAGGTGGGCGCCACCTGGGACGAGATCGCCGGGTCGATCCTCCTCACCGAGCCCGCCTTCGGGATCGTCTTGGCCATTCAGGCCCTGCCCGACGCCCGACGCGGCTTCAAGCAGGGCTCGGCGGGCCTCCACGAGGACGAGGACGACGACTCGCCCGCCGACTGACGCCCATGTCATAGTTGCCCATGCGCCTCGCCCCCGACGCATCGCTGGCAGAGTTCCGGCGTGAGCTCGAGGCGTGGCTCGACGCACACCTGCCGTCGGCCGACGTCACGGAGGACCACAGGCGGCGCTCGTCAGCGCACCTGCCCGAATGGGCCCGGACCTTCCAGCGGGAGATGTTCGAGGCCGGATACCTGGTGCCGGGATGGCCGCCCGAGCTCGGCGGTCGCAACGCGACGCCCCAGGAGCAGATGGTCTACTTCGAGGTCATCGCCGAGCGGATGGCGCCCCGCTCGCTCAATCCCCAGGGCCTCTCCATCTGCGCCGCCTCCATCGTCGAGTTCGGGACCGAGGACCAGAAGGCGCGCTTCGCCGTCCCGACGCTCAAGGGCGAGATCACGTGGTGCGTCGGGATGAGCGAACCCAACGCGGGCAGCGACCTGGCCTCGTTGACCACCAAGGCCGAGCAGCGCAACGGGCACTTCGTGGTGAACGGGCAGAAGGTGTGGACGTCGGGCGCACACGAAGCCGACTACTGCATGTGCTACGTGCGCACCGACCCCGAGGCGCCGAAACACCGCGGCATCAGTGTGCTCATCATCGACATGGGCACGCCGGGCATCACCTGCCGGCCTCTGCCCGAGCTGACCGACCCGCACCACGCCGACTTCAACGAGGTCTTCTTCACCGACGTCGAGGTGCCGGGGGAGAACCTGCTCGGCGAGCTCGACAACGGCTGGGTGGTCAGCCAGGGGTCGCTGCGCCACGAGCGGGGGATGCTCTGGATCATGAACGTGGCGAAGATGGAGCGGACCTTGAAGGCCCTCGTCCGCCTGGCCCGGCGTCCCGATGCTCACCGCGGCACCCTGGGCGACGATCCCCGGATCGCGGCCGCCATCGGCCGCCTGGCCACCGACACGGCCGCCATGCGCTGCCTGGGCTATCGGGGCTTCGCAAAGTCCACCCGGGGCGAGATGTCTCCCGAGCACCTCGTCCTCAAGCTCTTCAGCAGCGAGGCCGAACAGCAGGCCTGCCTGTTGGCCCAGGAGGCGCTCGGCCTCGAGGGCCTCGACCTCGACGGCCCGGGACCCAACAAGTTCACCGAATGGGACCGGGCGAATTTCGGCCCGGAGCCGTTGGTGTCGGGCGGGACGGGCTCCTTCTACGACGGCGCCTGGCCCGTGCAGTACCTGCGCTCCTTTGCCGGCACCATCGCGGGCGGCACCTCGGAGATCCAGCGGAACATCGTGGCCGAGCGTGTGCTCGGCCTGCCCCGGGGGTGAGGCGACCGTGACGGTGGCCGCGCCGGCGCGCCGCGCCCAACCCGGCACGACGCCGATCCGCACCGGGACCCCCCCGGTCGTCGTCGGCCCGTAGGCCGGCGCGCGTGCTGGCCGAGACGGCCGCCGAGGCGGCCAAGCGCTTCGGGCCGGCCCCGGCCTTCGTCGCCGACGAGGGTCTGACGTTGAGCTACGCGCAGTTCGACGCCATGGCCGACGAGACCGCGGTCGGGTTGGCCGAGCTCGGCGTGGGGGAGGGGGATGTGGTCGGGCTCCTGCTGCCCTCGGTGCCCGAGCACTTCATCGTCTATGTGGCCGCAGCCAAGCTGGGCGCGGTGACCGCCGCCGTCAACCCCAGGCTCGTGTCGGCCGAGCGCGATGCCGTCCTGCGCGTCGCCAACCCGAGGGTCGTCATCACGACGGAGCAGTTGGCCCCGGCGGAGCGCACCGGGAGCATCGCCTCGGTGCTCGTGGTGCCGGCCACGGATCCGGCCGGCGTGCTCGAAGGCCTGCGACGCCCGGGCACGAGCCCGGCTCCCCTGGCACCTGACGAGGACCGGCCCGTCGCCATCGTCTTCACATCTGGCACCACGGGAACGCCGAAGGGAGCGGTCTTCTGCGGGCGTCAGATCGGCTTCATCACGCAGTGTGACGTCGGCGCGGCCTGGGGTGGTGGCGGCCACTCCATGGCGGGCTCGGCGCTCGCCCACCTCGGCCCGACGACGAAGCTCGCCGGGAACCTCAAGAAGGGTGGCACCCAGCACCTGTCGCAGCAACCGTGGAAGGCGGCCGACGCGCTGCGCAAGGTGGCCGAGCTGGGGATCGCGGCGCTGAGTGGCGTGCCCACGCAGATCGCGCTCATGCTGCGCGACCCGTCGTTCGACAGCACCGACCTGTCGTCCGTGCGCGCTGTCGTCATGGGTGGCGGGCCGGCCACCCCCGCGCTCGTGCGCGAGGCGCGGGCGCGCATCGGTGCGCCGCTGGCCGTGCGGTACTCGTGCACCGAGGCCGGCATCGGGTGCGGCACGTCGTTCGGGGACCCCGACGAGGACGCGGAGGTCAGTGTCGGACGTCCTCGGCCCGGCGTACGGCTCTCGATCCTCGACGAGGCGGGCGCGCCAGTCGAGCCCGGGGCGATCGGCGAGGTCTGCCTGGGGTCACCGGCCGTCATGGAGGGCTACTGGCGCAACAGCGGGGCCAACGCCGACGCGTTCAGCGAGGACGGCAGCGTCCGCACGGGCGACCTCGGCTGGGTGGACGAGCGCGGTCGGCTGCACCTGGCCGGTCGCAGCCGCGAGCGCTACGTGCGCGGCGGCTACAACGTCTACCCGATGGAGGTCGAAGGCGTGCTGGCCGACCACCCCGGTGTGGCGGCCGTGGCGGTGGTGAGCCGGAACGACCCGGTGATGGGCGAGATCGGCGTCGCCGTCGTCGTGCCCCAACCGGACGCGCCGACGCCCGAACTGGCGCAACTGCGGGACTTCGCGGCGGAACACCTCGCTCGCTACAAGCTGCCCGAGGACATGGTGGTGTTGAGCGCCTTGCCACTCACCGCCGGCGAGAAGGTGGACCGACGGGCACTCGAGAGGCTGATCGCCACCAGCTGACGTCGCCCGGGCCGCTGCAGCCCACGTTGACACCGCGCGATCCTCTTGGCACAACGCGCGCACAACGAAGAGCGGTTTTGGCCGACTTCCAGCTTCATATAGTCAAAAGGTCCCATTCCTCCCGGGATGGTCCCTCCCGATACTGAGTACCTCGCAGGGGAAACTCAGAGGGGGGAAGACATCGTGCGTCGCCGTGCCCGTCGCCGTGTCGCGACACTGTTGCTGCCGATCGGCGCCATGATCATGAGCTCCATCGCAGCCGGGCTCACGAGTGCACCGGCCGGCGCCGCCGGGATCCTTCCCCCGGGCAACCCCGCGGCGAACATCGCGCCGGACAGCGGCGACTGGCTTTCCGCCATCAACTCCGCCGCCGCCCAGGAGGGCGTGGGCGCCATGAACGTCTCGGAGTCGGCGTTGGCCTCGCTGCCGCTGCCCGAGCAGGTGTTCACCGTCGTGAACGACGAGCGCATCGACCGGGGACTGCCACCGATCGACTACATGACCTCACAGCTGGACGCGTACGCCCAGGGCGGCGCCAACTCGGGTACGGACCCGAGCTTCCCGTCCGCCGTGACCGGTGGCGCGCCCATCACCTTCGGCGGCTCCATCTGGGCCGGCGGGCTCTCGTCCGTCCTCGAGGCCGATTACTACTGGATGTACGACGACGGGTGGGGCGGTTCCTCCACGACGAACACCGCCTGCAGCCTCCTGACGCTCTCAGGGTGCTGGGGCCACCGCGACATCATCCTGCACCAGTTCGCCAACTGCCCGACCGGGCCGCCGGTCCTCTCGATGGGTGCGGCCTACTCGCCGTCGGGCTACGCCGCGGGGTCCATCGCAGCCATCTTCGTCAGCTCGTGTGCCCCGCCCGCCGACGTGACGACGTCGTGGGGACAGGTGGCGGCCGCCGTCCAGTCATCCTCACGCACGGTCGGCATCGCTCCGCTGAGCAACGGTGCGGGGTACTGGGAGGCCGAGGCGAACGGCACGGTCGCGGCCTTCGGGTCCGCCCAGGACCACGGATCGCTGACCGGTCAGCTCAACTCGCCGATCGTCGGCATCGCGGCCACGCCGGACGGCGGCGGGTACTGGCTGGTCGCCGCCGACGGCGGAGTCTTCAGCTTCGGCGACGCCGGCTTCTACGGGTCGACGGGCTCCCTGCGCCTCAACAGGCCGATCGTCGGCCTGACGTCAACGCCCAACGGCAAGGGCTACTGGATGGTGGCCTCCGACGGCGGCATCTTCAGCTTCGGCGACGCACCCTTCTACGGCTCCATGGGCGGCACGCCGCTCAACCAGCCGATCGTCGGCATCGCGTCCGACGCCAGGACGGGCGGCTACTGGGAGGTGGCCTCCGACGGGGGCATCTTCAGCTACGACGCCCCGTTCTTCGGGAGCACCGGCAGCATCAAGCTCAACAAGCCGATCGTGGGCATGGAGGCGTCTCCCAACGGCCAGGGCTACCGCTTCGTCGCCTCCGACGGCGGGATCTTCACCTTCGGGCAGGCGCCCTTCGACGGCTCCACCGGCAGCATGTCCCTGGTGGCCCCGGTCGTGGGCATGGCCCCGGACAACGTGACGAACGGCTACTGGATGGCCGCCTCCGACGGCGGGATCTTCACCTTCGGCGGGGCCTCCTACCTCGGGCGACTGGTCACCTCGGCCGGTTAGCCGGTCCCCGGCCGCCGACAAATTCCCGCTTTTCGCTTTACCTCTCCCGGCCCCGGGCCGATAGGTCAACGAGGTCCACCAGGGGAAGACATCGTGCCTCACCGTGCCGGTCGACGAGTCGCACCACTGCTACTGGCGTTCGTCATCTTGATGACCGGTCCCGTCGCGGCCGGACTGACCATGGCGCCCGCAGGCGCCGCGGGGATCCTGCCACCGGCGACCCCTCCGGAGAACATCGCGCCGAGCAGCGGCGACTGGCTCACGTCGATCGACCAGGCCCGCGCCCAGGAGGGGGTCGGGAACATGGCGGTGTTCGAGTCGCAGCTGGACACCCTGCCGCTCACCGAGCAGGTCTTCGCGGCGGTGAACGACGAGCGCATCGACCGGGGCCTGCCTCCGGTCGACGACATGTCGGCACAGCTCAACGCGTACGCCCAGGCCGGCGCGAACTCTGGCGCGGACCCGTCGTTCCCGAGCTCATTGACCGGTGGCGCCCCCCTCACGTTCGGCGGTTCCCTGTGGGCCGGCGGTGTCTCCTCAGCGCTCGAGGCCGACTACTACTGGATGTACGACGACGGCTTCAGCGGCGCATCGACGATCAACGCGACCTGCACGCCGGCCTCACCGTCGGGCTGCTGGTCCCATCGCGACATCATCCTGCACCAGTTCGCCAGCTGTCCGACCGGCCCCCCGGTCCTGTCCATGGGGGCGGCCTACTCCCCGACCCGCGGGGGATCCATCGCCGTCGTCCTCGTGAGCTCGTGCGCGCCGCCCAGCGACGTCACGTTGACCTGGGGCCAGGTGGCGCTCATCGACTGGCCCTCACGCACGATCGGCATCGCGCCGCTGGGGAACGGCAGCGGCTACTGGGTGGCCGAGGCGGACGGCACGGTCGCCGGGTTCGGGTCGGCGCAGGACAAGGGCGCACCGACGGGGGCGCTCAACTCGCCGATCGTCGGTATCGCGGCGACGCCGGACGGAGGCGGGTACTGGCTGGTGGCGGCCGACGGGGGCGTCTTCAACTACGGCGATGCCGCCTTCTACGGATCGACGGGCTCGTTGCGCCTGGACATGCCGATCGTCGGCATGGCTTCCACGCCCGACGGCAGGGGCTACTGGCTGGTGGCCGCCGACGGCGGCATCTTCAGCTTCGGTGACGCCCCCTTCTACGGCTCCATGGGAGGCGCACCGCTCGACCAGCCCATCGTGGGCCTGGCGGCCGACCGGGCGACGGGCGGTTACTGGGAGGTGGCCGCGGACGGCGGGATCTTCAGCTACCACGCCCCGTTCCTCGGGGGCACCGGCGGTCTCCACCTCAACAAGCCGATCGTCGGCATGGAGGCGGCACCCAGCGGCCAGGGCTACCGCCTGGTGGCTTCCGACGGCGGGATCTTCACCTACGGGCAGGCACCCTTCGAGGGCTCCACGGGGGCCCTGGCCCTGGTGGCCCCCGTGGTCGGCATGGCGGCGGACAACGTGACCAACGGCTACTGGATGGCGGCCGCGGACGGCGGGATCTTCACCTTCGGCGGGGCCGCCTACCTGGGGCGCCTCGTCAATTCGCTCGGCTAGGGCACGATCGGTCAGACGACGCCTCGCTCGAGCAGCTCGGCGAGCTCGGTCTCGCTCAGCCCCACCAGGTCGCACCACACCTCTCGGTTGTGCTCGCCGAGCCGGGGCGCCCCCGTGGGCACCGGTGTCGGGTGCTTCGCCAGCCGGGGAAAGGGTGCCTGTTGGCGCACGGGGCCGATGACCGGATCGTCGACGGCGACGAGGTCGCCCCGGGCGATCATGTGGGGGTCGGCGAAGATGTCGGCCGCGCTGTAGGCGGTCCCGACGGGCACGTCGTGTTCGACGCAGCGAGCTGTGATCTCCTCTGCCGTCAGCGTCGAGGTCCACTCGGCGACGATGCCGTTGATCTCGTCACCACGTGACGCACGCTCGGCCAGGCTGGCGAACCTCTGGTCGGAGGCCAGGTCCGGTCGGCCCATGGCGGCGCACAGGCGCCCGAAGTTGGCGTCGGAGCCGGCGACGATGCACACGAAGAACCCGTCGGCCGTCGGGTAATTGTCGAGGGGGGCCGAGTGCGACAGCCGGTTGCCCTCACGCTGGCGCACGATCCCGAGCCGGTCGTAGCCGGCCAGCGTCCACTCGAGGATCCGCAGGACCGCGCCGTACAGCGGCGCGTCGATGACCTCGCCGTCGCCTCCATCGCGTGCGCCACCCGAGTCGCGGCCGTAGAGCGCCGCCACCGCGGCGAAGGCGGCGAACACGCCCGTCAGGTAGTCCGACACCGTCACGCCGGGACGCACCGGCGGCCGATCGGGATCGCCGGTGAGGTGCAGCAGGCCACCGAAGGCGATGCCGAGTCGGTCCAGCCCCGGCCGTGGCGCGTAGGGGCCGCTCTGCCCGAACACGCTGATGCGCACGTACACCAGTTCGGCGGGGAGGTCGTCCGGGCCCAGGCCCCAGCGCTCCATGGTGCCGGGACGGAAGTTCTCGCACACGACGTCGGCGGTGGCCGCCAGCCGCTTGAACAGGTCACGCCCTTCGGGGCGACGCAGGTCGCAGGTGACGCCGCGCCGCCCGCGACCTTCGACGGCCCAGGACAGCGAGTAGTCGGGCCCGTCCTCGACGGGCACGAAGGGCCCCATGGTCCGCATGAAGTCGCCCTCGCCGGGGAGCTCGACCTTGATCACGTCTGCCCCCAGCTCGCCGAGGAGGCCGGCGCAGAACGGCGCGGAGATGCGCGTTCCGACGTCGACCACCCGGATACCGGCGAGCGGCCCTTCACCCGGGCTGCTCATGCGCCGGGTTCCGGGTGGCCCTTGTCCCGCTCGGCCATGACCTCTCGCATGGAGCCCTTCGCCTTGCGTGCCGCCAGTGCGTCGAGCGCGGTGGCCGAATTGTGGACCCAGTGGTGCGCCATGAAGTGGTACTTGAGGGCGTCACGCTTGCCCATCAAGGTGGAGGTCTGGTTGATCGTGTCCTTGACGGTCTGGGCCGTCACGGGCGGGACCAGGGCTATCCGGTCGGCCAGCTCGTGCGCCGCAGCAGCCAGCCCCGCCCGCGGGACCACCCGGTTGACCAGGCCGAGCCGCCACGCCTCCTGGGCATCGATGGTGTCGCCGGTCAGCAGGAACTCCTTGGCCTTGCGGATCCCGAGCTCCCAGGGCTCCACGAGGAGCTCCACGCCGGCGCCGGTCAGACGCAGCACCGGATTGGAGAAGACGGCATCGTCGGAGGCCACGATGAGGTCGCACATGGCGGCGAGCATGAGGCCGGCAGCGACGCAGCTGCCCTGCACGGCGGCGATCGTCGGCTTGCGAAAGTCGTGGATGCGGAGGCAGCGGTCGTAGTACATCGTCTTCTCGTGGTGGAACTTGCCCTCCGGGGTGTCGCGCAGGGCGACCCAGGGATCGTTCCCCTCGCCGCTGACGAGCGCCTTCAGGTCGTGACCCGAGGAGAAGTGCTTGCCCGCACCGGCGAGGATGACGACACGCACGTCGTCGTCGGCGTCGGCGCGGTCGAAGGCGGCGTCGAGCTCGTCGATCAAACGGGAGTCCTGCGCGTTGGCGACGTCGGGCCGGTTCATCGTGATAGTGGCCACCGGACCGTCGGTCTCGTAACGGATCGTCTCGAACTCCTCTGCCATGTCACCCATCCTCCTGTGCCAGCCATCCTGCCGCGCCGCGCCGGCGGCTCCGGTGACGCTCAACCCCTGGGGAGCCCCAGGACGCGCTCGCCCACCAGTGTCCGCTGGATCTCGTTGGTCCCGGCGAAGATGGAGGACGCCTGGTAATAGAGCCACGAGCGCTGCCAGGCGCCGTCGCCAGGGTTCCCGGGGGCGCCCTCCCAGAGGGGTGCCGCGGGGCCGAGCACGTCGAGCGCCGTCTGGTGGAGCCGTTTGGACATCTCGCTCCAGTACAGCTTGAGCGCGCTGCCCTCCGGTCCGGGCGCCTCGCCCTTGGACAGCCGCGTGAGCGAGCGCCAGTTGTGAAGCTGGAAGAGGCGAACCTCCGTTGCGGCCTGCGCCAGCTGCTGGCGCAGGCGCCAGTCGTCGAAGCTCCCGTTGCCATGGGCCAGGCGGAGCAACTCATCGATGAGTTGCGCGTGGATCACCAGCTGGCGGGGGTTGATCCCGCGTTCGTGTGCCAGCGTCGAGCCGGCGATCGTCCATCCCTCGCCCTCGTTGCCCACACGTTGCTCGGCCGGTACGAAGACGTCGTGCAGCTCGACCTCGTTGAACTCGGCCTCGCCGGTCGACTGCACCAACGGGTGCACCTCGACGCCGTCGGCGTGCATGTCGACGATGAGTGCCGTGATGCCCTGCTGGCGCTTGGGCGCGTCGGGGTCGGAGCGGGTGAGGCAGAGGCCCCAGTCGGCGAACTGCGCATAGGACGTCCAGACCTTGCGGCCGGTGACGCGGTAACCGCCGTCGGCGGGGACGGCACGCGTGGCGAGCGAGGCCAGGTCGCTCCCGGCGTCGGGCTCGCTGAAGAGCTGGCACCACAGCTCGGAGGCCGAGAGGATCCGGGGGAGGAAGCGCTCCTTCTGGGCGGCCGTCCCATGGGCCAGCAGGGTGGGCCCCACGAGGTTGATGCCGATGCGCCCGACGAGCTCGGGAGCTCGCGCCCGGGCGAGCTCCTCAATCACGACGTAATTCTCGAGCGCGCCCAGGCCGCGGCCGCCGTACTCCTCGGGCCACGTGATGCCAACCCAGCCGTCCGCCGCCAGGTCACCCTGCCAGCGCCGCCCGAAGGCAACGGCGTCGGCCAGGACGTCGAAGCGGGGCGGCAGCCCGACGCCATAAGGCCAGGGGAGGTGCTCCATCAGCCAGGCCCGGAACGCGTCGCGCAGCACCTCCTGCTCGGCGGTGGCGCGCAGATCCATCTGCGGCAGCATGGCACAGCCACCACGACGGGTGACACCTCTGTCAGGGATGACCGTAGACTGCGCCGCCGTGGACTTCGACCTCTCCGCTGATCAGCAGGCCCTGCGCGACGCAGCAGCCGTGCTGCTGGACCGGACGGCCGGGCACGATGCACTGCGAGCCCGGGTGGGGACGGGCTCGGTCGTGGGCACGCTTCCCGGCGCGGGCGGCGAGCGGACACCGGACGCCGACAACCCCGGACGCGGTGACGCGCCGCAGGGATACGACGCCGCGGTGTGGTCGGCCATGGCCGATCAGGGTTGGCTCGCCCTCGAGCTGCCGGAGGACGAGGGGGGTCTGGGACTCGGCATGGTGGAGGTCGCCGTGCTCTGTGAGGAGGTCGGACGACGCCTGGTGGCGGCGCCCTTCCTGCCCTCGATCGTGGCGCTGGGAGCGCTGTGCGAGTCCGAGGCGCGGGCCGACGAGGGGACCAAGGAGTGGCGAGAGGCGTTGAGCCAGGGTGCGGCGGTCGGCTGCGTCGCAGCTGCGCACGACGCGATCTCGGTGGTCGGATCGGGGACGGACGTCCGGCTCACCGGTGCGTCTGCGCCCACGGTCTACGCCCCCTCCGCCGACGTAGCGGTGGTCTCCGCCAGCGGGGCCGTCTACGTGGTGGACCTCCGCAGCGAGGGCCGACCCGCTGCAATCCCGGCCATGGACCGGACGAGGGAGCTGGGAATCCTGGCCTTCGACGCCACGCCGGCGCGGCGCGTGGGTGGGGCCGACGCAGCGGAGCTGCTGGTGGACCGCGCCGCCACGCTGGTCAGCGCGGAGATGCTCGGTGCGGCCGACCGGGTGTTGGCGATGACAGTCGACTACGCCAAGGACCGTGTCCAGTTCGGCAAGCCCATCGGCTCCTTCCAGGCCGTCAAGCACATGCTGGCGGACGCCTTGGTGGACGTCGAGGGGATGCGCTCGACGGTGTACTACGCCGCGTGGTGTGCCGCCGCCGGCGACGCAGACCGGAGCCTTTCGGCCAGCATGGCCAAGGCGTGGTGCTCGGATGCGTCGCGGCGGGTCATGGCTGCCGGGCTGCAGGTCCATGGTGGCATCGGCTTCACCTGGGAGCACGACATGCACCTGTACGTAAAGCGCGCCCAGCTCGATCAGGTCAGCTTCGGCGACGCGGCCTTCCACCGCGACCGCATCGCGTCGATGTTGCGCGACCGGTTGGACTCGGGCCAGGCGATCTCCTAAGCCGAGGTAGCCCGAAGCCGAGGGTCGCCAGCGCGAGGACGGCCGGCAGCGCCGGAGGGATCAGGTTGCGGCGAGGTACGCGCACACGCTGTATCGGTGTTGTGCGGTGACGGGGCTTGTCCGGTCGCACCTTGTCCGTTCGGTCGTCGTTGCCGCTCAAGTCCCGGCCGCTCTGCGCTGCAATGCGGCGCGGTCGGCCTTGCCGGACCCGAGCAGGGGCAGGCCGTCGAGCCGCTCGACCTTCTCGGGTGTCTTGAACTTCGCCATGCCACGGCGGGCGAACCAGCGCCGGCACTCTTCGAGGTCGAAGGGCGCAGTCGCCTCGACGAAGGCCGCCACGCGTTCGCCCATGAGCGGGTCGGGATACCCCACCGCCACCGCATGGCGGACGTCGGGGTGGGCCTCGAGGGCCGCCTCGACCTCGGACGCCGAGATGTTCTCGCCGCCGCGGATGATCACGTCCTTCAGTCGGCCGACGATACGCACCCATCCTTCCTCGTCCACTGTGGCCAGGTCCCCGGTGCGGAACCAGCCACCGCGAGCGATCACGCGGCTGGTCTGCTCGGCGTCCGCATAGCCGGCGAACATCTCGGGCCCGCGGACCCAGAGCTCTCCAGCCGCGCCCGCCCCGAGCGCCGCGCCCGAGGCCGGGTCCGACACCCGGAGCTCGACCTCGCCGACGGCGCGCCCGTCTGTGTCGCGGGCCTTCTCGAACGGGTCGTCGTCGGTGCTGGTGGTCACGGTCGGTGCCTCGGTGGAGCCGTAGGTGCGCTTCACCCGGCAGTCGAACGTGCGTGCCGTGTCCTCGACGAAGGCCGGCGTGACCGAAGCGCCTCCGCTCGAGACGAGGCGCACCGAGGACACGTCGACGCCCGCGCCCTCGGACAGGGCACGGGCCATCGCGATGAAGAAGGTCGGCGGCCCGGCGAGGAACGAGATCCGTTCGCGTGCCACGAGGACGAGCGCCTGCTCGGGATCGAACCGGCGGACCAGGACCGACCGCAACCCGGCCGCACCGGGCACCAGCACGCCGTTGAGCAGGCCGGAGATGTGGGCCATCGGGGCGGGCATGAGCACGGCGTCCGCCGGGCCGAGGCCGTGCACCTGCGCCATCAGGGTCGCCTTCCAGCTCAACCCACGGTGGGTGTGGAGCACCGCCTTCGGCACTCCCGTCGAGCCGGAGGTGAACAGGACGAGTGCGACGTCGGAGGGCCGGCTGGGACCCGAGCCGGCGGCAACGGGTGCTCCTCCGAGGGCGTCGGCCAGCGCAGCCGGATCGGAGATCACGTCCGTCGCGAGCTCGACGACGAGCGCGGGGTCGATCTGCCCGAGGGCAGCGTCCACGTCTCGGGCCCCGAAGGAGTGGAGCAACGGTGCCGCCACTGCACCGATGCGCCAGCAGGCCCGGGTGAGGACTGCCGCAGCCAGGCCGTTGGGCACCTGCCAGGCGACGGCTTCGCCGCGTCCGACACCGCGCTCCCGGAGCCCTCCGGCGATCGTCGCCACGAGCGCATCCGCCTGGGACGCCGAGAGCCTCGTGTCACCGTCGACCACCTCGCCGCCGTGGGCCGAGAGCAGCGCGTCGAGTGTCGGCACGTCCCAGGGCCCGCCGGGTCGCCGGTAGGTGCGGGCCAGGCGCGGCACCCAGGTGGGTCGCAGGCGGGCCGTCACGACAGGGCACCCTACCCGCACCCCACTAACGTGACGCCGATGTCAGCATGCGAGACGGGGCCGCCGTGGACCTCGCACTGAAGCGGGAGGACGAGGAGTTCGCTGCCTCGTTCCGTGCCTGGCTCGCGGAGCATTCCCACCGGCCCCCGGCGTTCGTCGACCTGGCCGACGAGGTGGCGTGGGGCCGGGAGTGGCAGGCCACCTTGGCGGCGGACCGGTGGGTGGGCGTGCACTGGCCAAGTGCGTACGGCGGGCGTAGCGCGACGCCGGTGCAGGTCGCGCTGTACCAGAGCGAGTACGCCCGTTCGCAGGCGCCGCAGCCGGTGAACCGCGTCGGCATCAACCTGGTCGGGCCGACGCTGCTGGCCCACGGCACCGAGGATCAGCGGCTGCGCTACCTGCCGCCGATCCTCTCGGCGGAGGAGATCTGGTGCCAGCTCTTCAGTGAGCCAGACGCCGGCAGCGACCTCGCGTCCCTCTCGACGCGTGCCGCACCGGCCGACGGGGGCTACGTCGTGACCGGTCGCAAGGTCTGGACGTCGTACGCCCAGTTCGCGACGTGGGGCCTGTGCCTGGCCCGCACCGAGCCCGACGCGCCCCGCCCGCAGCAGGGCATCACCGCGCTGATCGTCGACATGGCCGACCCCGGGGTCGACGTGCGCCCGTTGGTGCAGATGACGGGTGACGCCGAATTCAACGAGGTTTTCCTGACCGACGTCTTCGTGCCGGCCGAGCAAGTGGTAGGGACGGAGGGCCAGGGCTGGACCGTGGCCGGATCGACCCTGGCCCACGAGCGCGGAACGAATTTCCCCTTCAAGGAGCAGGTCGTCCACGAGACCTACCTGGCTCGGCTGTACGAGGAAGCGCTGGACAACGGCGCGCTCGATGATCCGCTCGTCGCCGACGCGCTGGCACGGGCCTACATCGACCTCGGCGTCCTCCGCCTGCACAACCTGCGCACCCTGACCCGCCTGGGTCGAGGCGAGGAGCCCGGTCCCGAGTCGAGCTGGATCAAGCTCATGTGGACGGCCATGACGCAGGAGCTCTCCGAGGCCGGACTCCTCGTCACCGGCCGCGACCCGGCGTCCGCCGAGGCAGGGCCGTGGGCGCGGCAGTGGCTGTGGAGCAAGGCCGCCGGCATCGCGGGCGGGACCTCGCAGGTGCAGCGCGACATCATCGCCGGCAGGATCCTCGGCCTACCCCGCTGACCGTTGAGCCGTCGCGGCAGCGCGGTGGCGGTGGCGGTGGAAGAGCACGGTGACGATGACTCCGACGACGAGGCCCACGAGGAGCGTGGCGATGTCGTGTGGCGAGGAGTGCCCCGTGAGGATCCTCCCGAGGCCGTACGCGCTGGCTGCGACCGACACCGAGAATCCGAGTGACGCCAGAAGGTTCCAGAGAACGAACTGCCCATGTTGCATCTTGGCGGTGCCCGAGACGATTGCCGGCGTGAAGAAGACGGCGAGGCGCCCCCATCGGGCGTAGGCACGTTCACCGCGCTCGACCATCTTCTGGCGTCCGGCCTGATGCCTGCCCGGGCGCTCCAGGAGTTGGCGCCCCCAGCGGTTGCCGATGGTGTAGCCGATGAGCCCTCCGACCTCTCCGGCGAGCGTGGACACCCCCACGACGAGCGCCAGGTTCAGCTTCCCCTGACTGGCCGCCACGCCGGCCGCGCCGAGCGCGGTGGCACCGATGAAAGGCACGCCCGCCCACGAAGCCGCCACGGCGACGAACAGGCCCACGTACTGCCACCAGGTGCCGGTGATGTCCACCGAGGCGAGCAGGTGCACCCTCAACCCACCCGAGGCCTGCGCCCGTCGGAGGCCGGCGCGGAGGACGTGACCCCGCGGTTCACGTGGCGGGGGAGGGGTCGGTCGTGCCGGTCGCCGCCCCCTGCGGGGACTCGGAGCCGGCGAGGAGTGCGATCCCGACGATGGCGATCAGCAGCCCGACGATGGCGGATCCGGAGTGCGACGAACCTCCCTTGGCCAGCGACTCCCCGTAGACCGAGATGCCGAGGATCACGCTCGAGAACAAGGTCACCGAGTTGCTCGACGCCATCGCCGGCGCGAGGACGCCGGTCTTGAGTGCCGACTGCTGGAGTGCGAATCCGCTCACGGCACTGATGATCAACACGTAGATCGTCCAGCTGCTGAGCAGCGCGAGGACCCCGCCGCCGATCTCGGTCACGAACGTCTTGGTCACCGCCGCCTGCAGGCCGTAGCCGAGACCGGCGGCGGCGCCATAGGTGAGCGCCTTGGCGGCACCCGTGAAGCGCCGGCCGAGACCGAACAGGAAGACCACGAGCGCGCCCGTCACCAGGCACGCGGACCACCAGGCCGCGGCGCTCGGATGCGACGTGCCGCCCTGCGGCTGCCCGGCAGAGATGAAGAACACGATCCCGAGCAACGTCAGCGTGGCGCCGGACAGCTCACGCCGGCCGATGTGCTGCGCGGTGAGGACGGCCCCGAACGGCAGCGCGATGACCAGGCTGAGCGCCGTCAGGGACTGCACGACGACCAGGGAAGCGCGATCGAGCGCCATCGCCTGCACGACCCAGCCCGAGGACTGCAAGATGGCACCGGCCAACCAGACCGGTCGGCGCAGGACCTGGAGCAAGAAGTGAGGGTCACCCTCCGGCGCCGACGTGCTGAGCGCCCCCTTCTGTTGGAGCACGGTACCGAGCGCAAACAACACAGCAGCGAGGATGGCGAGTGCTTCACCCATGGCAGACAAGGCTAGGCAGCGCGATCGCGGCGCGCCGGGAGCGTAACCTGGTGCATGCCCGGAAACGACCAGCTGCTGCGTCGTGCCGCCAGCAACCTCATCGCTGTGAAAATGGACCTGGCCGCCGCAGAGGCCGACGGCGACAGCGAACGGGTGAAGCTCCTCCGGACGCTCCTGTCGTGTGGCGGTGACACCCTTCTCTACCGGCCGCAACTGCAGCACTACGCGGTGCTCTTCGGAGACCTGCGGACGGCGGCGCACGTGGCCGTGATGGTCCCCGGCGTCGGTGACGGCACGAACCTGTGTGACGACTGGATCCCCGAGGCCCGCAACCTGTACGACGCGGCGGAGTCCACCGCCGTCGTCCTGTGGAAGGGCTATGACAATCCCGCCGACATCGTCGCGGCGGCAGCGGGATCCATCGAGTGCAACGAGGACCTCGTCACCGCCGCCGGTGACCTGACCGCCTTCGTGGCGACGCTCTCGCTTCGCACCGATCAGTCACTGACCCTCGTCGCCCACAGCTTCGGGTCCATCGTGGTCGGCGCGGCGCTGGCCGATTGCGGGCTGCAGTGCACCGACGTCGTCGTCGCCGGAAGCCCGGGCATGACCGTCGACGAGCTGCGCGACCTCCACATCGACCAGTCCCACTTCTTCTCCGAGCAGGCGCCGGGCGACGCCATCGCCGAGCTCGGCGTCTTCGGCTCCGCCCCGACCTCCCCGACCTTCGGTGGCACCCGGATGAGCACCAACGCGCCCGATCATCCGACCGTCGCGGCGCACTCCGACTACTTCGAGCCCGGGTCCGAGGCACTCGAGAACATGGTGGACGTGGTCACCGGCGAGTACGACGAGGTCGTCCGTCAGCGCTCGGCGTTGCCGGAGATCGCGGGTGGCCTGGTGGCCTGGCTGCTCCGGATTCCCGCGCTGCCGGTGCGCATGGCGGGGCGCCGCTACCGGGGTCCGGGCTTCCGCCTGCTCACGAACTGGTGCCGGCTGGTCGACCTCGGCGCGAGCGAGACGGGCAACCTCGTGGCGGAGGTGCTCGACGAGAAGGAGCGTGCCCTGCTGTGGGTCGCCCGTCGTGTCGGTGCCCTCCCCGACGAGGGGTCCACCGACGGCCGCAGTCGGGATGAGGCACGATCCTAACCTGACAGCAGCGTCAGCAATCGGGGGCGACGGCACGCTACGTTTGCCCGGTGCCCGTCTGGCTGAGTGAGCAGGAGTACGCCACGCTGCGGGCCGCCTGCGCACAGATGATGCCCTCGGACCAGGGTGCCCCCGGGGCCGAGGAGGCGGGCGTGGCCGACTACATCGACGGGTTCCTGGGCGCCTTCACCTTCGACCCGCCCCGGATCTGGGCGGGGGGTCCGACTTCGGGGCGCAAGGGCGGGGTGACCGGCTTCGGCCGCTTCCACCGGCTGTCCCGGCTGGACGAGCTGGCCTGGCGGACGCGGCTCGAGGGGTCCCGGGGGATTCCCGAGCGCGAGTTCAACGGGCCGGTGGTGGGGCTCCAGCAGCGCTACCGGGAGGGGCTCGCCGAGCTGGGCGAGGACTTCGCCGCGGTCGACGGGTCGGAACAACGGCGCCGGCTCCGGGCCGACGAGGGTTTCTGCGAGTTGCTGTGGGAGCACTGCTGCGAGGGCATGTACGGCCCCCCGGAGTACGGGGGCAACCGCGACTGCGTCGGTTGGGAGTACATCGGCTACGAGGGTGACGTGCAGCCGCGCGGCTACAGCGACGCCGAGGTGTCCCAGCCGTGACCGCCGACGCCGTCATCATCGGGTCCGGGCCCGGCGGGGCGACGGCGGCCGAGGTGCTGACGAGGGCCGGCTGGTCGGTGGTGATCATGGAGAAGGGGCGGAACCACCTGCTCGACCCCGACGACATGGCCCGGCCGGCGGGCGACTACTCCAACGACGAGATCAAGTTCATCTCGCGCTACTTCCTCGGACCCGACCCGCTCATCGAGCCGCGGGCCTTCCGCCGGTCCGCCGACGAGGGCGAGCACACGCACGTGGGCGAGGTGAACTCCATCCCGACAACGGTGGGGGGTGGCGGGACCCACGCCGACGGCAAGGTGCCGCGCCTGCGGGAAGAGGACTTCCGCCTCTTCTCCACCTACGGTCCCCAGGTGGGTGCGGCCGTCGACGACTGGCCCATCGACTACGACGAGCTCGAGCCGTTCTATGCCGAGGTGGAGCGGGCCATCGGCGTGGCAGGCCGGGAGGGTGCGAACCCCTTTGCCGCCTGGCGGTCGGGCCCCTACCCCATGCCACCCGGGGCTCCCATGTACGGGGCAGTGTTGTCCTCGGCGGCCGCCGAGAAGGTCGGGCTCCACCCCTACGAGGCACCGACGGCGGCCAACAGCATCGCCTACGACGGGCGGCCCGCCTGCAACAACTGCGGCTTCTGTGCGTTCTTCGGCTGCCCGATCCACGCCAAGGGCGACCCGGTGGCCCTGCTCACCCGGGCCATGGCCACGGGTCGGGCCGAGCTCATGGCCGAGACCTACGTGAGCCGCATCGTCACACAGCGGGCGCACGGCGACGGGCGTCGAGTTCATCGGCCCCGACGGCGAGACGCGCACCATGGACGCCAAGCTCGTGATCGTCGCGGGCGGCGCGATCGAGACGCCGCGCATCCTGCTCCTCTCCGGGCTCGAGCACCCGGCCCTCGGTCGCTACCTGATGTGCCACTTCCAGACGATCGTCGTCGGGCACTTCCCTCACCTGCGCCTGCACCCGCACAAGGGGCGGGCGGTCACGCACGTGCACGACGACGCCATGGTCCAGGACGAGCGCTCGCGGGAGGCCGCTCTCGGTGCGGGGCTGCCGTGGTTCCGCGGCGGCCTCGTCGAGCACAGTGGTGGGGGGCTGCCGATCATGGAGGCGCGCCACTCTCCGTGGGGCCGAGGCCACGCGCAGGCCATGCGCGAGTCGAACCTGCGCGAGCGCATGTGGGCCTTCATCATGCAGGGCGAGGATCTGCCCTACGTCACCAACACCGTCGACCTGAGCCCGTCGGTACGCGACGTCCGCGGCTTCCCGGTGGCGCGGGTCACCTATCAGCCGGGCCGCCACGAGCTGGCAGCGTCCAAGCACCACGGGAAGATCTTGCAGTCGGTGCTCGAGGAGATGGGTGCCGAGTGGGTCCTGCACACCTCGTCACCCGGCGTCTCGTACCACGGTGTCGGGGCCACCCCGGTGCCCGAGAGCCGCCATGTGATCGGCACGGCCCGCATGGGCGACAACCCCGACACATCCGTGGTGGACCGCTGGGGTCGCGTGCACGCGCTCGACAACGTCGTCGTGGCCGACTCTTCGGTGTTCGTCACCTCGAGCGGCTACGGGCCGACACTCACCCTGGTGGCGCTGGCGGCGCGCGCCGCCCACCACCTGGCGGGGACGAAACCGGCCTGAGCCTTCAGAGGGTCAGCCGACGCCGCGGGTGAGCAGCATCGTGCCGGCGATCGGGCCGCCTCCGTTGGCCACCGCAGCCACCTCGGGAGCCCGCCCGCCCGGCCGGACCACCTGGCGCTCGCCGCCCTCGCCGCGCAGCTGCACGCAGGCCTCGTGGATCAGGCTGAACCCGTGCAGGCGGCCACCCGAGAGCTGGCCACCCGCCGTGTTGAGCGGCAGCACACCGTCACGCGCGATGGCGGCACCACCCTCGATGAAGGGTCCGCTCTCACCTCGGCCGCAGAACCCGAGCGCCTCGAGCCAGACGATGGTCAGAATCGAGAACCCGTCGTAGAGCTGCGCCGTGTCCACGTCGGCGGGCGTGAGCTCGGTGCGCTCCCACATGGAGGCGGCGGCGTCGCGCGCCGCCATGGAGGTCATGTCGTCGAACTGGTCCCAGCTCGGTCGCCCCCGCAGGGCCGTGCCGAGTGCGTTGATGCCCACGGCGGGGTGGTCCAGATCGCCGGCCACGTCACGGTGCGACACGATCACGGCCGTCGATCCGTCGCAGGGGGCATCGCAGTCGAACAGGCACAGCGGCGTCGTGATCATCCGCGCCGCCAGGTAGTCGTCCATGCTCATCGGAGCCCTGTAGACGGCCTTGGGATTCAGAGCAGCGTTGCGGCGCGCGTTCAGCGCGATCTGGCCCATCTGCTCGCGGGTGAGGCCGAACTCGTGCATCCGGCGCTGCGCCACCATGGCGAGCCAGTTGGCGGCCGACGCCGCTCCGAAGGGGAGGGACCACTGCATGAAGCCCCCGAAACGGGGCATGCCGCCCCCGCCTGACGACACGCCGATGCCCTGCCGTCCCCCCGTGCCCTGCGCGGAGCCCTCGGTGACGGTCCGGTAGACCAGGACGTGGCGCGCCAGCCCTGCGGCCACGGCGAGTGCCGCCGCCATCACGGCCCGCATTTGCGCCGGACCCTCGCCGCCGCCGTCGTGCCAGTTGAGCGACAGGCCCATGGCGTCCTGCACGTCGGGCGTCGTCGGGCCGCCAAAGCCGGCCGTGCCGGCGCCCATGCCCGGGTAGGTGGAGATGCCGTCGATGTCGTCGCGGCTGAGACCGGCGTCGGCGATGGCCGCCATCGCCGCCTCAATCGTGAGGTCGAGGTCGGAGCGCCCCAGACGACGCCCGACGTCGGATTGCCCGATGCCCGAGATGATCGCCCGTCGCTCCAGCGGCTCCTGGGCCGGCGGAGGGCTCACGACACACCCTCGGGCGTGAAGAGGGGGAGCCACACGTCGTCCACGTGCTCGAAGACCACGTGGACGGGCATCCCGACGTGCACGTCGTCGGGTTCGACGTCGACCAGGTTCGTGGTCAGGCGCACGCTGGGCTGCTCGTCGATCGACACCCACGCGATGACGTAGCTGTCGCTACCGGGTATCCACTGCTGGTGATTGACGGTAAAGGTCTCCACGTGGCCATGGCCGCTGACGGCCTTCGGCGCCACGTCGCGCGAGAGGCAGCGCGGGCAGACGGGACCCGGCGGATGGATGAAGAACCCGCACGCGTTGCAGTGCAGCAGGCGCAGGACACCGTCGGCACCCGAAGTCCAGTAGAAGGCGACGTCCTCGCTCAGGCGCGGCAGGAGACGCATCATCGGGCCATTGGCAACCATGGCGGCATGTTGGCACACCGGACGCGCCCGCTGCCCATCGGCGCGCACTCAGCGCGCGAGCACGCCCTCCGATGCCAATGCCCGCCGCGCGTCGTCCACGCCCCGCACGTGCCGGGCCACGAACCCCGACGCTTGTGCCCCCGTGACATTGGCCGCGTTGTCGTCCAGGAAGAACACGCGTTCGGGTGGGACGGGCAGCCTTGCCGCGACCTCCTCGAAGATCTCGCGGTCAGGCTTGACCATCCCGAGCTCGAAGGAGAGGAAGCGGAGCTCGAAGGCCTCGGTGACCGGGGTCGCCTCGTAGTTGGCGTGCCACTGGACAGTGTTGGTGTTGGAAAGGCAGCCGACGCCCGCGGCGTCCCGCACCGCGGTGACCAGCTCCACCGCCCCGGGGTACGGGTCGTTCGACCACGAGCCGAATTCCTCGAGGAACGCGGCCGGCTCCAGGTCGAGGCTCCAGTCGCCGACGACGCCGGCCGCGAAGTCCTCGGGTGAGCAGCGGCCGGCCTCGAAGCTGCGCACCCAGCGGCAGGCCAGCCAGCGTTCCCACAGCTCCTCGTCGGTGCCGATCCCGCTCAGCTCGCGCATCTTCCCGACGCCACCGGGGTCCACGAGGACGCCGCCCAGGTCGAAGAGCACGAATTCGATGCCGGCTGCCGCCATGGCGGAGATGCTACGGCCGGCCTAGGGAGGAGTTTTAGGATACTCTTTTTTGGGGGGCCGTCACCGCTACGCTCCCGGGCCGGGCCGAGGAAAGGGAGGACCGCATGAAGCTGTCCATGACGCTGAGCTACGCCGGGGGGTTCGAGGAGTCGGCCCGCCAGGCCGCGGAACTGGAGAAGGTCGGTCTCGACGTCGTGTGGGTGGCCGAGGCGTACAGCTTCGACGCGCCGAGCTTCATGGGGTACCTGGCGGCCAAGACCGAGCGGGTGGACATCGGCTCGGCCATCCTGCCCATCTACAGTCGCACGCCCACGCTGATCGCCATGACCGCGGCGGGGATCGACGCCATCTCGGGCGGCCGCTGCCAGCTGGGGATCGGGGCGTCGGGTCCCCAGGTGATCGAGGGCTTCCACGGTGTGCCCTACGACCGCCCGATCACCCGCACCCGCGAGATCATCGAGATCTGCCGCGACGTATGGGCCCGCGAGGTGCCGCTGGAGCACGACGGTGCGGCGTACCACATCCCGCTGCCGGCGGGGCAGGGCACGGGCCTCGGCAAGGCGCTCAAGATCATCAACCACCCGGTCCGCCCCCGCATACCCATCTGGGTCGCCGCCCTGGGCGAGAAGAACGTCGCAATGACCGCCGAGGTGGCCGACGGGTGGCTGCCGATCTTCTTCGTGCCCGACAAGGCCAAGGAGGTCTTCGGCCCCGCCCTCGCCACCGGGTCCGCCAAACGGGACCCGTCGCTCGGCACCCTGCAGATCGCCGCCGGCGGCATCCTGGCCATCGGCGAGGAGGCCGAGGTCGGCCACATCCGCGAGCTCGGGAGGGGCGCGGCCGCCCTCTACATCGGGGGCATGGGCGCCAAGGGGAAGAACTTCTACAACGCGCTGGCCTGCCGCTACGGCTACGAGAAGGAGGCAGCAGAGATCCAGGACCTCTACCTGTCGGGCAAGAAGGAGGAGGCCGCGGCACTGGTGCCCACCGAGCTGCTCGAGGCCACGTCGCTCTGCGGCCCCGAGACCTACATCAAAGAGCGCGTGGCCGCACTGGCCGAGGTGGGCGTGACGCATCTGAACGTGACCCCGGTCGGCGCCGACCCGGTCGCCATGATCGAAAAGCTGCGAAGCTGGGTCTGACCGACAGAGGAGCAGCCATGCACGACCTGATCATCCGGGGCGGAACGATCGCCGACGGGTCGGCGCGTCCCACCCGGACCGGTGACGTCGCCATCGACGGCAGTGTCGTCACCGCGGTCGGAGTGGTCGACGGCGCCGCCCGCCGCGAAATCGACGCCGACGGCCGGCTGGTCACGCCGGGCTGGGTCGACATCCACACCCACTACGACGGCCAGGCCACCTGGGACCCCGAGGTCTCCCCCTCGGGGTGGCACGGGGTGACCACCGTCGTCATGGGCAACTGCGGCGTCGGGTTCGCGCCGGCCCGGGACTCGGACCGCGAGTGGCTCATCCAGCTCATGGAGGGCGTGGAGGACATCCCCGGCAGCGCGCTGTCCGAGGGCATGAACTGGAACTGGGAGACCTTCGGGGAGTACCTCGACGAGGTGGAGCGGACGGACCGGGTGCTCGACGTGGCGAGCCTCATCCCGCACGGGGCGCTGCGTGCCTACGTCCTGGGCGAGGGCCGGGCCAACGACACCGCGAGCTCCGAGGAGATCGCCGAGATGGCCGCGATCGTGCGCGAGGCCGTGCATGCCGGCGCAATCGGTGCCTCGACCACGCGCACCATCCTGCACCGGGCCAAGGACGGCGAGCTGGCCGCCGGCACCACCGCAGCCGCCGACGAGCTGGTGGCCATCGGTGAGGCGCTCGGCAAGGCCGGGCATCGCGTCTTCTCGGTGGCGAGCGACATGCGGGACCTCGACCACGAGTTCGCCTGGATGTCGGAGATCTCGGTGCGGGCCGGTGTGCCCGTGACCTATCAGGTGCTCCAGGCCGACTTCGCCCCCGACCTGTGGCGCGAGTGGATCGACCGCGGCGTGGCCGCCAACCGGCGTGGCGCGTGGCTGGTCCCCCAGGTGGCGGGCAAGCCGACGTCGTTGATGGTGGGGTTCCAGTCGACCACGCATCCCTTCGCGCACCACCGCTCCTACCAGGAGATCGCCGGCCTCCCGCTGGCCGAGCGCGTGGCGCGGCTGCGCACGCCCGAGGTACGGGCGGCCATCCTCGGCGAGGAGCCGCGGCCGGGTGGCTTCGTCGAGCTGTTGCGGGGCAACCTGCACAAACTGTTCCCGCTGGGCGACCCACCGGACTACGAGCCACCACCGGAGCGCAGCGTCACCGCGCTGGCGGCCGCGCAAGGCCGCAGCACCGATGAGGTGCTCTACGACCTGATGCTCGGCCGCGACGGCACGGAGCTCTTGTACCTGCCGCTCCTCGACTACGCGCAGTGCAATATGGATGCCGTGCGCGAGATGCTCGTCCATCCGGCCACGGTGCTCGGGCTCGGCGACGGCGGCGCGCACTGCGGCGTGCTGTGCGACGCCAGCCTCCCCACGTTCATGCTGGCGCACTGGGCCCGTGACCGCTCCCGCGGCGAGCGGCTCCCCGTCGAGACGGTGGTGCACCTGCAGACCCGGCGTACGGCCGAGCTCTACGGCTTCCGCGACCGCGGGCTGCTGGCGCCGGGATTCCTGGCCGACGTCAACGTGATCGACCACGACGCGCTGGCGCTCGACCCGCCCGAGATGGTCTACGACCTCCCGGGCTCGGGGAAGCGGCTGATCCAGCGGGCGCGGGGCTACGTGGCGACGATCAAGTCGGGGGTCGTGGTGCGCGAGCACGACGAAGCGACGGGAGCGCGGCCCGGCCGGCTCCTGCGCGGACCGCAGCCTCAGCCGGTGCCGTCGGCTTGACTCAGCGCGGGCCGGCAGCCCGCAACACGTCGGCGAAACCCAGGACCTGTAGCGCGGTGATGCGCCCCCCGTCCGTCTCGAAGACGTCGCGGACCGTACGCTCCGCTCCCCCGAGATGCACGTCGATGTCCACCGTCACCGTGGAGCCGTCGACCTGCAGCGGGCCGGGGTCGGGTCGAAAGTCCTCGAACACGAAGGTGTGGTCGGCGTAGTAGCGGAGGATGTCCTCGTGCCCGGCGCGGCGGTCGCCGTCCACGTCGAAGCGGGCGTCGGGCGCGAACAGCCCGCGCAGCAGCTCGGGGTCCTGCGCCGTCACGGCGGCGAAGTAGTCCCCGATGAGCGCCGCCGGCCCGACATGACGCGAGGGGAGGCGGTAGGTGCCCCGGGCATTGAGCCCGAGGATCTTGACCTGCGTCGCCGTGGAGCACGGGGCGATGGTGGCGCGCAGCGCGTCGACGGCGCCGGGGAAGGTGGCGTCGTGGTGCGGGTAGTCGCTGCCCCACACGATGCGCCCCGGCCCCACGAAGGGCGTCAGCGCGGGCAGGGTGCGCTCATCGACCTCGAAGCTGATGACGCACTGACGGGCGAAGTACTCCGACGGGCGCAGCGCCATGCCCGGACAGAAGCCGCCGAAGGACTCGGCCTGCTGATCGAGGCGCTCGAGCCAGAAGGGGGCCCACCCACCGGAGGACTCGAGGAAGATGCAACGCAGGCCCGGATGGCGCTCGAGCACCCCGAACGCGATCAGCTGGGCGCAGGCGAGCATCTCCTCGAAGGGGTGCGAGGCGGCATGCAGGACCAGCGGGTTGAAGGGGCGGTCGGACCCGAGCGTGGGCACGATGACCGAGCTGCCCTCGTGGATCCCGATCGGCACGTCGAGCTCCTCGGCGGCGTCCCACACGGTGTCGTAGACCCGGTCGGACAGCGAGCGACCGAGGCAGGGGTTGGGGCGGACGAACCCCGCCACGAAGCCGAGCTCGGTCACGGCCCGACGCAGCTCCCGGGCTGCCGCCTCCGGGTCCTGCAGGGGGAGCAGGGCTGCCCCGAAGAGGCGGCGGGCGTCGGCGGCGCAGTAGCCGGCCAGCCAGTCGTTGTACGCCCGGGCCAGTCCGACGGCGGCGGCCGCGTCGCTCACAACGGAGAAGTACAGCCCGATGGTCGGGTAGAGGACAGCCTGGTCGATGCCCTCGCGGTCCATGTCGGCCAGCCGGGCGACGGGGTCGGAACCACCGGGATGGGCGTCGGCCAACGGGCGGAAGGCCGACGGGTCGTCGAACGTCGAGCCGGGCCGGGCCAGGTTCCCCAGCGGCACCGCCAGGATCTCGTCGTCGCCGACCACGACGTGCTCGTAGCCGGCCGCGTCCGCCGCGATCCGTGGCCGGAAGCGCCCGGGCAGTCCCTGCCAGGCCTCGAGGGGCTCGACCACGTGGCCGTCGGCATCGACGACGGGACCGGCGCGGGGGGAGCGGGACGTCGGTCACGGTGAAGACGGCGCTGAGCGCCAGTCGTCGGCGTCCGGCAGCGGGTGGCGGAACAACCGTGCCGCGTTGCCCCCGGCCACCGCGCGCAGCTCGTCATCGGGCAGCGCCCCCCAGGCCTCGGCGAGCACGCGCTGGGTGTCGGGCCACGACGAGTCGGCGTGGGGGTAGTCGCTCTCCACCATGATGTGGTCCACGCCGATGACGTGGCGCTGCACGACGGCCGAAGGGTCGTCGATGGAGCAGTACCAGAAGTTGCGGCGCAGCACTTCGCTCGGCAGCAGGTCGGAGGGCCAGGCCTGGCTCTCGGTCCCCGACGCGGAGTGCCGCAGCACGTAGTCGGCCCGGTCCATCAGCATCGGCACCCAGCCGATGCCGCCCTCGGACATCGCCACCGACAAACGCGGGAAGCGCAGCGGCACGCCGGACCACAGCCACTCGCCCGCCGCCAGCAGCGCGTTGACCGGGAATACGGTGGGGAGCAGCTCGAAGGGCGGATCGGGCGAGGGGAGCGGGGCCCAGGCGGAGGCCCCGGTATGGAGGCACACGACGGTGTCGGTCTCCTCGCAGGCGGCGAAGAAGGGGTCCCAAAGGCCGCTGAAGATGGAGGGCAGACCGAGCTGGGAGGGGAACTCGGGGAAGCTCACCGCCTTGAACCCCCGGGCGGCGTTGGCGCGCAGCTCGGTCGTCGCCACATCGATGTCGGCCAGCCAGGGCAGCTGCAGGGGGATGATGCGCTCGGGCTGGGGGCCGGCCCACTCCTCGAGGTGCCAGTCGTTGAAGGCGCGCAGGCAGGCCAGGCCGAGGTCGCCGTCGCGCGCCCGCGAGTAGACGGCGCCGCAGAATCCCGAGACGAGTGACGGGAAGCAGAGCGAGGCCCAGACGCCGGCCCGGTCCATGTCCTGCACCCGGGCACCGATGTCGAAGCAGCCGGGGCGCATCTCGTCGAAACGGGCCGGCTCCATGCTCCACTCCTCGCGGGGCCGTCCGACCACGGCATTGAGGCCCACGTTGGGGTAGCGGCTCCCCTCGAAGACCCACGACTGTGTGCCGCGTTCGTCCTCGACCACCTGCGGCGCACCGTCCTGCAACGAGGCGGGCAGGCGGCCCTCGAACAGGTCTGGCGGCTCGATGAGATGATCGTCGACCGAGATGATGGGGACCCGGATCGGGCGGCGGTCGGGATCGGGGAGCAGCGTTGCCCGGTGCTCCTCCCGCTCCGTCTCGACGGCTCCCACGAGCAGGTGACACTATCGTCAGCAAAGTCGGCCGGCCCGGGGGGTTGCGTATGACCACACACGTCGACGACGTCCGGACGGGCGTCGGCCTCCTCATCGACGGCGCCGTCGTACCGGGTGCGGCGGGCTCCTACCCGGCCCGGCAGCGGGTGACGGTGCGCCGTCCGGGTCAGGGGTCGTGGGGGGCGTCCGCATGAGGGTGGTCATCCGCGGCGGGAGCGTGGTCGACGGCAGCGGCGCGCCGGCGACCCGCGCCGATGTCGTGATCGACGGCGAGCGCGTCGCCGCCATCGGGCCCGACGCCGGCCGCGCCGTGGGCAGCGAGGCCACCATCGTCGATGCCGGCGGCATGCTCGTCACCCCCGGCTTCGTGGACCTGCATACGCACTACGACGCGCAGCTCTTCTGGGACCCCAATGCGAGTCCCTCCCCGCTGCACGGCGTGACGACCGTGCTGGGCGGCAACTGCGGGTTCTCGCTGGCGCCGTTGGCGCCGGAGCACGCCGACTACATCTCCCGGATGATGGCGCGGGTCGAAGGCATGCCCCTCTCCGCACTACGGGCCGGCCTCCCCTGGGACTGGACCTCGTTCGGGGAGTGGCTCGGCCACCTGGACGGCCGGATCGCGGTCAACGCGGGCTTCCTCGTCGGGCACTCGACGTTGCGCCGGCTGGTCATGGGCGAGCGCGCCGTGGCCGGATCGGCGAGAGCGGAGGACCTCGAGGCCATGCAGGCGGCGCTGCACGCCGCCCTGGCCGAGGGCGCGCTCGGGTTCTCGACCTCGCAGGTGCACACGCACAACGACGGGGACGGGCAACCCGTCCCGTCGCGCGCGGCGGGCCGGGAGGAGATGGAGTGCCTGGCCGCCGCCGTGCGCGAGCACGAGGGGACAACGGTCGAGCTGATCGTGCCCGGGTGCCTCAACGGCTTCACCGAAGAGGAGATCGACTTCCTCGCCACGATGTCGCTGCTGGCGGACCGGCCGGTCAACTGGAACGTGCTCGGCGTGTCGGCCATGAACCCCGACGCCGCCTGGAGCCAGCTCGCCGCCGGGACGGCGGCGGCGGCGCGTGGGGCCACCGTGGTCGCGCTGACGCTGCCCCACACCATGCAGCTGCGGCTCAGCTTCGAGCACGGCGCCATCCTCGACGGCCTGCCGGGTTGGCGCGAGGTGTTCGCACTCCCGCTCGAGGAGCGCATGGCGGCGTTGTCGGACCCCGGGACGCGCCGCCGGCTCGATGCCGGCTCGCAGTCCGACGAGGCCGGCATCTTGCGTCACCTGGCCGTGTGGGACCGGCTCGTCTTCGAGGAGACCTTCGCCGTGGAGAACGCCGATGCGGAAGGGCGCACGGTCGGTGAGGTCGCCCGAGCACGTGGGGTGGCGCCCTTCGACGCGCTGCTCGACGTGGTGGTGGCGGACCGCCTGCGCACCGGCCTGCGACCTCCCATCGGCGAGTCGGAGCAGGACTGGCTGCTGCGGGCGCAGACCTGGCAGGACGGACGCGCCATCGTCGGCGGCTCCGATGCGGGCGCCCACCTCGACACGATGTGCGGCGCCATCTACTCGACCTCCATGCTCGGGGACGGCGTGCGGGCCCGCGGCCTGCTCAGCTGGGAGCAGGCGGTGCGCCAGCTGACCGACATACCGGCCCGCCTCTACGGCCTGCGCGACCGCGGCCGCCTCGTCCCGGGCGCCTTCGCCGACGTGGTGGTCTTCGACCCCTCCGCCATCGGACATGGCGCGGTGCGCACCCGCGACGACCTGCCGGGTGGCGCCAGCCGCCTCTACGCCGAGGCGGAGGGCATAGGCCACGTGCTGGTGAACGGGACGGAGATCGTGCGCGACGGCGCCTTCACCGGCGCCGTGCCGGGCCGGGTGCTGCGCTCGGGGCGCGACACCGACACGGTCCATGCCGGGTCCGACTGGGCCGGGGCGGCGGTATGAACGAATGCGCCCAGAGCCGTGCCGTCGCCCTCAGCGAGCCCGTGCGAGCACCTCGCTGAGCCGTACCCGGCGGCCGGTGCGCAGGATTGCCCGTCGGTACACCGACGTCGCCACCCGGGCCACCCACACGGTGCACACGACCGTGATGGCCGCGGACGCCATGAACTCCCACCACGTGACGGCAGAGAGCCCGACGAGCACCGGCATGGCGAAGGGCGCCGTCGGGGGCAGGTAGCCAAGCACCTTCAAGAGCGGCGACGCGTCGCCCGAGGACGCTGCGGTGATGGCGATGATGTAGCCGAAGACGATGGGAAGGCTGAGCGGGAGGGCCAGGCTCTGCACCTGGTCCTGCCGCTCGGCCATGGAGCCGGCGGCGGCGTAGACCCAGCAGTAGAAGGAGTAGCCCAGCACGAGCCACACCAGCGTGCTCGCCACGACCAGCGGCGCCGTGCCGTGGATGAGGTCGGAGCCGACGATCGAGGCGAGCACGAGGGCGAAGACGACGATGAGCGCCGCTTGGCCGAAGGCGACCAGCCCGATTCCGAGCACCTTGCCGCTCAGGAGTTGGAGCGGACGGATCGCCGCCAGCAGGACCTCGATGACCCGGCTCGACTTCTCCTCCATGACCCCCATGAGGATCCAGGTGTTGTACTGGGTGAGCATCAGGAAGATGAGGATCAGCCCGATCACCGACGTCGGGTTGACCTTCGACCTGGCGCCTCCCGGATGAAGGCTCTGCACGGGGAGGGGTCTGGCATTGGCCAGGGCCGAGGACTGTGACGGCGTGAGGTGGGCGGCCGCCAACGCGCTCGGCCACCCCCAGTGCGTGGGCGGTGGCGGCCACGAACTGCGCAGTGGTGGAGGTGTCCTTCGAATCGATGGGCTGGTTCACCAGCAGGGCCCGACCGTCGATGATGGCGAGGTCGAGCGTGCCGGCCTGCACCTGGTGGCGGGCCGAGGCGCCGTCGGCTTCGTCCACGAAGCGGACGGAGGTGCCGACGCTCTTTGCTGCGGCGGCCACGGTCGACCGCAGGGACGCCGGGAGGGGACCGACCACCCCGACACGCTGGGGCTGCGGTGTGGAGCGGGTCAGGGTGGGAATGACGATGGCGGCCGCCACCACGGCGAGGATCAGCAGTGTCCCCACCCGGAAGACCCGGCCGCGCACCCGCTCCCGGACCTCGCGGGCCGCCACGATCCCCGTGTCGCCGGCCCAGGAGGCGAGTCGCGGGCGGCCCGGCGAATGGGGGGTCGCCCCCCGGCGTCGGCGGGCCCGGAGGAACAGCCGGACGGCCCCGACGACGATGGCGACGACGACGATGACGAGGAGGGTCACGCCAGAGCCTCCCGGAAGACCTCGGACAGGCGGCGGCGCGCAAATGCGAACTCGATGACCCTTCCGACGCCCATGGCGGCCCGCAGTACGGCATCACTGTCGACCGTGTCCCGCAGCACCAGGCGCACCTCGCCACCCGCGACTTCGGAGACGGTGACGCCGTCCAGCGTCCGGGCCCACGCACCTCCGCGATCGCCCTCAATCCGCACGACGAGGCGCCGCGGGCCGCTCGTCGCCAGGTCGTCCACCCGGCCCGCCACCACGAGGCGGCCGTGGTCGATGATGGTGACCGACTCGCAGAGATCCTCCACCTGGTCGAGCTGGTGGCTCGAGAACAGGACGCAGCACCCGGACCGGGCCCGATCGACCAGGACGGCGCCAATCGCGTCGATCCCGCTGGGGTCGAGCCCGGCGAGCGGCTCGTCGAGGACCAGCAATTCGGGTTCGTGCAGCAGGGCCGCGGCCAGCTGCACCCGCTGCTGGTTGCCGTGTGAGAGCTCCTCGACCTTGTCCCGGGCGCGATCGGCGATCCCGAGGCGCTCGAGCCATTCCTCACCGGCGCTGCGCGCGTCAGCCGGCGCCATGCCGTGCAGCCGCCCGAGGTATTCGAGCTGGTCGCCCACCTGCATGGCCGGGTACAGCCCGCGTTCCTCGGGCATGTAGCCGAAGCGCCGCCGCTCGGCCTGGCCGACCGGCTCCCCGTTCCAGCGCACCGTTCCGCTGTCGAGGTCGGTGAGACCGAACACGGCCCGCATGGTCGTCGTCTTGCCGGCGCCGTTCGGGCCGAGGAAGCCGACGACCTGCCCACTCGGCACGGAGAAGGTCAGCTCGTCGAGCGCGGTCAGCGACCCGAAGCGCCGGCACAGCCCCTGGAGCTCGAGCCGGCCGCCCATGGAAGGACCCTAACCCCGGTGGTGACGATCAGAGGAGCCTGGTGTCGAGCGCGACCTCCCGCGTGACGTCGCCCACTCTCGTCAACGAGTAGGCCACCTTTCCCTCCACCTCGGTGAAGGCGTCCTGCAACTCGGTGCCGAAGAACACCAGGCCGGTGGCGTTCTCGGTGGCGTAGCCGTCGGGCAGTGTGCCCTCGGCGATGAGACGGTGGATGAGCGGCCGCCGCTGCTCCTCGGCGTCGTGATGGGGGCTGTTGGAATAGGGGAGGAAGGCGAGACCGTCGGTGACCGGTTGCAGCGTGGGGCCGAAGGAGTCGGTGGTCCCGCCGACGTGCCAGCACAGCGAGCCGGCCGACACGCCTTGCAGCACGACGCCGGCCTCCCAGCACTCGCGCAGGATCGTGTCGAGACCGTGCAGGCGCCAGAGCGCCAGCAGGTTCGCCGTGCTGCCGCCACCCACGAAGATCACGTCCTGGGCCAGGAGGTGGGCGCGCACGTCGGGCACGTTGGGCATCGGGAAGAGGGTGAGGTGGGAGCTGATGAAGCCGAGCTTGGAGAACGCGTTGTGGGCCGCCGCCAGCCGTGGCGCGTCGTCGCCGGTGGCCGTGGCGAGCATGCACAGACGCGGGTGCGCGCCGGCGCCGGCCAGGTCGGCGGCCATCCGGTACGACGGCCCCGGGCGCAGGTTCGCCGGGTCGGGCCCCTCGGGCTGGAACCCGATGGAGGTGGCGATGATGGTCGGTTGGCGAGCCGCCACGTCAGTCCGTCAGGACCTCGGGGTTCACGATGTGCAGCGGCCGCGCCCCCGCCATGAGTCGGCACAGGTCCTCGGCGATGGTGCGGGTGTGGTTCGACTCCGTGTCGTAGGTGGCCCCGCCGATGTGAGGGGTGAGCACGACCTGAGGGAACGTGGTGAGCGGGTGGTCGGGCGCCAGGTGCTCGCCCTCGAAGTGGTCGAGGCCGGCTGCGGCGACCTTGCCCGACGCCAGCGCCTCCACGAGAGCGTCGGTGTCGTGGATCTTTGCGCGAGCCGTGTTGAGGTAGACGACGCCATCGCGCATCTTGGCGAAGGCCTCCGCGTCGATCATGCCTGTCGTCTCTGCGGTGACCGGGGCGTGGATGGAGACGACGTCAGCGCGCGTCAAGAGCTCGTCGAGCGAGCTGGTGGCGTCATCTGCGTAGGGGTCGTAGGCGAGGACATCCATGCCGAGCCCGCGCAGGCGCCACCGCAGGGCGCGTCCGACCGCTCCGAGGCCCACCAGGCCCACCGTCTTGCCGGCCAGCTCCCAGGCTCGGTAGCGCTGGTAGGGGATCTTCCCGTCACGGTAGATCTGGCCCTCCCGCACGTCGTGGTCGGCCGGGACCACGCCGCGGGTGGCGGCGAAGAGGAGGGCGACGGCCAACTCGGCCACCGCGTCCGCGTTCCGTCCAGGGGCCCGCAGCACCGGCACGCGGGCAGCGGTGGCGGCGGCCACGTCGACGTTGGTGGGGTCGCCCCGGCAGCTGCACACGGCGATGATCGGCTGCTCGTAGAGCTCGGCACCGCAGACGTCGCTTTCGACGATCACGATGGATGCCCCCTCCGCGGTCACGCGCTGAGCCAGCTGGGCGGCGTTGTAGATGCGCAGTGTTGGCTGATCCAGCCACGAATCGAGCACCAGATCCGCCAACTGGTGCAACAGGTCGAGGCCGGGACCGCTGACGGCCGCCGTGACCAGGGCCTTGGGCCGGAAGCGTGTCATGCGTGCGATCCTCTCCATGCGCGGCGGGCGTCGTCCAAATTGACGTGATAGGTCCCAAAGTACTTGAGACCCTGGAGAAACACTCCTGACACTGATCCTTCGGGCCAGAAATGGGGCACATCGTGTCTGGGAACGTGCATCGGCGGCGACCCTACAAGACGGGGAGCATCGGAGAGCGGGGTCCCCGTGTCCACCGTCTGCGGGTGGTCGTGAAGGACCCGTCGACCCACCGACTGATCCGGCGTTCCAGAACGGCCACGTCCCCGAGTGCGGGAACAAGCGTCAGGGTGGCGGCAGAAGGGAGGATCTCGATGGCTCGTGACGAGTTCCTGCGCCTCACCGCCATTTGGCCGCAGCCCGTGGATGCTCCAAGCGCAAGTGATCTTGCCTGAGCACCGAGCCCCGCTTCACCGGGGAACCGAATCGCCGGGGTGTCAACGATCTCAGCAGGCAGGCGAATCCATAGGACTGGTATGGCTCACAGGTTGGCGCTTCTCGGTCGCGGCAGATGCCGTGGCACCATTTCTTCTATCCGTTATGAGCCAGAAATACCGACTGAAGAGAAGGACTCCCGCCTAACGCCTGATCTCCCCATTGTGCACCCCATGAATACGCGTAATCAAATACTGGAGTTGGAACAGCCGATCCCCACATTGACAGAATCTCCGATTCTTGGCTTGCCGTTGGAAGATCCCATTGACCAGCGTCGTACGCGCCGAACGCTTGGTAAACAGGAACGATGTCAGCAAGTGGTATTCCAGCCCTTTCCGCGGCCGCTACGGTTGCGGGAATCCAAGAGTACGCGCAGCCGCTCAATCCCTTTTGACACGGATATGACACAAGACCAAACAAGTCAACATCCGTGTTTGCAGGGTTGTACGTATTCTCATAATTCGGCGTCGCCGGGTTAGTAGCTGCACTTTCCACCACGATGAATGTCTTCGTGCCAGGATCGTTGCCATGAATCCAGTCAGATTCCGCCTTGAGATTCGCAGGTGGGCACGAACTCAAATGTGGCTCATCCACAAGGTAGAAGCCGAACACTTTGGCATCCCCAATGAAACTCGCAATGGTTGTCTGAAAGCTAGTCGTTGCTCCAGCACAAGAGCCGATGTATTCAAGTCCCTTCACACCCGCCGGTAACGCTGTCGTCGCGCTGTTGCTCGACACATCTGCGAGGTTAAACCCGTCAGCGCCTGGCAAATATGTAGAGCCCGAGAAGTTGTCGTTCGTCGTGTAGTGCTCAGACGTTTGCGGACCACTACCTGATGGCAGAGGCGGCGGTGGCGGCGAGGTTGTCACCGTCGTTGGGGCCGGAGTGGTCGTTGGGGGCGGAATCGTTGTGGTCGGAGGAAGTGACGTTGTGGTCGGGGCCCTTGTGCTGTCTGCCGCGGCTGAAGGGGGTATCGCGGACTTTCCATCGTGGAATTCCAAGCCGTATGCACCAAGAAAAGCAATGGCGGCAATCAGTGCTCCAGCGATCAACTTCAGGTAGGAGGGGATGCGATCCCAGACGTTGCTTCCTCGCTGATCGTCAACTTCAGAGTCCACCTAGCCCCCCTGGCTCGGGTCGGATTCAGCGCGGCAGGTCCAAATGATCCGGACGTCGTGGCGGCCTCCATCCATGACCCCGGCGACGACCGCAACAATCTTCTCCGCGAGCGCGGCGCCACCCTCGCTGCGGCTCACTCCGGAGCAGACGGTGACGAAGGGGATCTTGGCCCAGCCCTCGAACACATCGACATGCCAAACCAGGTGAAGGTCGTCGTTGGGGAGAGCGTCGTTCAGGGCGTCGAAGATCGTGTCCGCCAGGTCCGAGAGCAGCACAAAGCCAAGTTGGCCGATCTCGGTCGATGAGGACAGAGCCAAACGTCACGGCCGCGGAGTTGTTGTCGGGACGTAGATCAATTGCCGCCCCGCGGTGACCCTATTGGCTGGGCGCCGGACTCGTTGGGCAATGGAAGCGAGCCCTGGTGGGGTCACCCGCCCGGATACAGCGCCCCCGTACCCCCGCCGGCGTGAATGAGGCGCTGATCCAATGGCTGATGGCCCCTGAGGCCCCCGGCAGTGCCGCCTCGCTCGAGGACTTCCTGCAGCGCCCCGAACGGCAACATCGGGCTGCGTGAAGGGGCCGCGGGACGGACGTTCGTCCGAGGACCGAAGGCCACGTCGACGGCGGGCGGCATCTGTGTGATGACTGAGCTGTCCGTCAGTACCGCCTCGACGCGGCGTTGGCCGACTGTGACTCGGTTGGGCTCCGGGGAGGCACCACGGACGCCGAGCGCCGGGAGATCCGCCGCCGTCGGCGGGTGGCGTAGAGACTCAGGTGCCCGCCCGATGCTCCTGAAGGTCCCACGCGTGAGGGGTCCGAGATCCCGCAAGTCACAACGTCAGCCACAGGTGGACGCGGCTCCACGTGCCCACTAGACACGATGACGTGATCATGACACGTGTGTCAGATTCGTGAAGGGGCCGCCGCAGGCCGTCACCGTCGGCGTCGACGTCGGGACCACGTCGGTCAAGGCGCTGGCGGTCGACGAGGAGGGGAAGGTCGTCGCCCGCAGCCGGGTGCCCCACCGGGTGATGGCACCCGAACCCGACATCCTGCGCCACGATGCCAAGCGGGCGTGGCGGGCCGGTCCCCGCAAGGCCTTCGAGCAGGTGACCGAGCAGCTCACAGCCGAGGGCCACCGGCTCGCCGGCGTGGCCGTCGCCTCAATGGTCCCCTCGCTGACTGCGGTCAGCAGCCGCGGCGTCCCCCTGCTCCCCGGTCTCCTCTATGGCGACCGCGAGGGTCGTCCGAACCCGGGTGCCGACGTCAGCCTCGCGCAGGGCACGATGCCCGACGCCGAGGGGTTCCTGCGCTGGGCCGCCGCCGCTGCTCCGGACGCCCGGGGCTACTGGCCCTGCCAGGCGGTGGCGACCTATGCGCTTTCGGGGCTGCCCGCCATCGACAGCGGTGTCACGGCTGCCCTGGGCTCGCTGCATGCGCGAGGGAAGTGGAACGCCGAGATGCTCTCGTCCGTAGGCGTCTCGGAGTCGCAGATGCCGACGGTCGTCCCGATGGGCCAGGCCGCCGGTGTGCTGCCGGGGAGCGACACCGTGATCACCGGCGGCACCATCGACGCGCTGTGCGACCAGATCGTGGCGGGTGCGAACGAGCCCGGGGACGTGCTCGTGATCTTCGGGGCGACGCTGATCGTCTGGGCGGTGTGCGACGAGTGGGTGGTCGCTCCAGGATTGATCAGCTATCCGCACACGACACCCGAGCGCTTCCTCATCGGTGGGCCGAGCAACGCCGGCGCGCTCTTCGTGGACTGGGCGCGCGGGCTCCTGCGCGACACGCCGCGGCCCGGCCCCGAGCGTGAGCAACTGGAGCCCCGACTGGGGGAACCCGGCCGGGTCCCCGTATGGCTGCCTTATGTCCGCGGGGAGCGGACGCCCTTCGAGGACCACAACCTGCGCTCGAACCTCTACGGGCTCGACATCGGGTCCGGGGCCGAAGCGCTGGAACGTGCGGCGTACGAGGCCAGCGGCTTCGTCGTGCGGCGGATGCTCGACCGCTCCGGCGTGAAGGCCGCCCGTATCATCGCCAGCGGCGGCGGGTCCCGCGTCACGGCCTGGATGGCCGCGGTGGCCGACGCCACCAGCCTCCCCGTCGATGCCGTCGCCGTTCCCGAAGGGGCTGCTCTCGGCGCGGCGTACTTCGCCCGCCTGGCCGCCGGGCTGGAGACGTCGCTCGACGACTCGGCGCGCTGGGCGGGGGTGGGCCGCCGGATCGAGCCCGACCCGGCCTGGGTTCGCCCCACCGAGGCGCGTTACGAGAAGTTCAGCGAGCTGGGCACGGGGGCCTAGGCCCGGCTGCTACCGGTTGGGCGTGAAGGCGACCTCGAGGGAGGCACGAGCTCGACTAACAGTCGTATTGGGTCGTGACCAGGCATTTGATCACTCAACGGCTCGCACAAACTGACACTGTTTGAAGCTCATCTCGCGGACTCCGCCAGGGTCGGGTGGCGGTGGGTGAAATGCCCAACGGACGTCCCAGATTTTGGCGACTCTCGGCTGATTCGCTCCGGTTTGGCCCAGCACGGCTGCGAGGGAGAATGAAGGATCCACGCGGAACTTTCTCCCACGGCGAGGACAATTCCCCCAGTAATAATTTTGGGATTCCTGCCCCATACCGAATCCACTTATGGGCTGGGGCCTCGGTCGTGACTGTGGGGTCCGGCAGAGCGACTAACTGATGCGGGATGCTCTACGTATGGACAAAGAAACACCGTCCGTGGACTGCTTTGTCTGTGCCAAACATGCGCTCGGCGATGCAGCACTTGGTGGCGTTCTGTTCGAGGATGACCTGATCTACGCCGGTCACGCTTTTCGCCTACCGGACGAACGGCGTATCGGGGTTACCTTGTCGCCGAACCCAAGCGGCATGCAGCCGGATTGGGCGATCTAACGGACGAGGAAGCCGCCGACCTCGGTCAACTGGTGAATCGCCTGGCCCAGGCTCTGAAAAACGTGGCGGGAGCTGAGCACGTCTACAGCTTTGTGCTCGGTGACGGCGTGGACCACCTTCATATCGTCTTGGCGCCCCGATACCCAGGCACCCCGCGGGAGTACTGGGCGTTCGACTCCGAGAATGGTCGGACGCACCTCGGGTTGACGAGCATGAGATGAGGATTCTTGTCGCTTAACTCCGTGCACATGTCATCGACGATGAGGGGTGCCACCGTCTTCGTCTCGCAGTTGGTAGAGCTCTCCCTTGCGCCAACAGGCAGCGATCCGCGTGATGAGGACGGCCGCGACCGAGCAGAGCGCCGAGTTGTGGTGTTTGCCTTCGACCATGACGAGTCGGTAGTAGCGCTGGGCGAGCGTCGGGTCGATGTGGCGGGCGTGATCGGCAGCCAGGTAGAGGGCCTGGCGCAGGACGGCATCACCTGCCTTGGTGATGCCCTTGTGTCCGGCCACCAGTCCGGACTGGTCGATCTTGGGCACAAAGCCGGTGAAGGAGCGCACGCCGGCGAGGTTGGCGAAGCGGTTGAAGTCGCCCGCGTTGGCCAAGATGGCGGCGGAGAGGACGGGTCCGAGCCCAGGGGCCGAGCGACGATGCCCTGGGATCGGCCTCGTCATAGAGGGCGGCGATCCGTTTGTCGGCCGCGGCGATCTCGTCGTCGAGCTGGCGCAGCACCCGGACTTCGGAAGCGATGTCGTGGGCCAACTCGGTGAAGTCGATGCCCCCGCCTGACCACAGCGCCAGGGTCTCGTTGGCCATGGCCAAGAGCTCGTCGGCCTTGTCCTCGCGCCAGAGACCCGCACTCGAGCGGATCAAGATTGCGGTCAGCCGGGCGCGCCCGAGACGCTTGAGCGCCCGTGGATCGGCGTATTTCTCCAATATGACCAGGGCGGTCTTCGATGCCGTGGCCGATCCGAGGGAATCGGCCCACCCCGGACCGAGCAACTCGACCAGTGCATCGAGGCGCAGGCTGGCGGCGCTGCGGCGCTTGACCAAGCTGAAGCGGTGACGCACAGCCCGGCGCAGTGATTCCGCCGGGCCGAGGTTGTCGATGCCGCGGAGGCCCTCAGGGTGAAGCAACGGCAAACGGGCGAGCACCCGTGAATCGAACCGGTCGGTCTTGGTGTGCTTGTTGTAGTAGTCGCGCAGGTCGGCCGACTGCTCGGGTGGCACCAAGATGACTGTCGCGCCACGGGCCTGGAGCCAGGCGGACAGGGGCACCCAGGCATTGCGGGTCGGCTCGAGGATCACGGTCACCGAAGCACCGACGGGGATCTTGGCCCACAGGCGCTCGAGGTCGGTGGTCGTCGTGCGGAACTTCCACGACGACCAGATGAACTCACCTCGCTCGTCGGCCAGGCTGGCCCGGTGGTCGGCCCGACAGGCGACGTCGATGCCCAACCTCACTTCACTCATGGCGTGGTCCTTTCTCTGGACGGTTGATCAGTCGGCTCTCCGTCGTCGACCGCTGCACGTTCCGCAGGGATGTGACCATCCAGACATTCAGAAGCAGGGGTCCGACACCATGATCGGCCGCCGAGTTCCAGAACAGGGATGCACGTGCGTCGGGAGGCTCGTCTGGTCGACGATCACCGTTGTGGAGTCGAGCTATCGCTCGCTCCGGCCCCCGTAAAGTCAAGCCAGAAGAACCGACCCGACGCACCCTACGAAGGGCTTCCGCCAAATCGGTGGATGCCCGGAACCAACGCTAAATGTCCCATACCGTCGGAGCGGTGCTACGCCCAGATGTACTCCTCAGCGATGGCGCCATCGCGCCATTTGGCTACGGTCACCATACGGGCACCGTTGTCGAACTCCCCGACGACGCACGTCCACTCTCCGGTCCCGAACCTGATCGGGTGGGACGTGATCTGGGGCGGTGTACCGCCCCCGCTATGTTCGACGTATGACTTCATGGCCTCGATGTGCTCCTCGATGCCGTGGGTCTGGGGCTGTCCTTGCCAGTCCACAAGTACGTCGTCGGTGTGATAGTGAGCGAAGACGCCGGTCCAGTCGGCGTTGTTCCATCCCACGAAGTCGAGTTCATCCATGCCTTGAAGGTTGCGATCAACTGCGTCGTCGTTCGGCATATCCAGAGCGCCTCCGGTGTAGTCGAGTCATCAGCACTCACACTCAAGGTATACCCAAGGGCCGTGACGCCGCCCCTGCCCCATAACGCCGGGATGTGGGCACTGATCGCCACCGCTTCTGGGTCCGTCAAGCCATAGTTTGCGTCGACGTACGGATGGATTGACCGAATAGCCCCTACATCTTGCTAGGTGTAGTTGCGGGATCTCTTCGGGTGGAACCGCCAGATATACAGACCGAAGGTGATCATCCAAATCGTCACGGGGTACGCCGCGACCCGCTCCATGGTCCCGTGGCCAATCCCGAAATATCTGTGTGACGCGAAACACACCAAGGCGACCAACGCCAAGCTGCTGAACAGGAGCATGGAGCGTCGCATGGACTCCGGCAGTACGAGTATGGCCCCCAGCACAAGGATTGCGACGTTGCCAACCCCGATCGCGAGAGCGGCGCCGACGATGTGCATCGTCCGGTTCTCGTTCTCGGGGAAGAACCCGACGAGAATCGAACCGAGGCCTCCCAAAGCGATCAAGCTGAAACCGACCATGGCCGCGCGCCGCTCACGCTGGGGTCTCTCGGTGAACTCGTGGTACAGCAGAGCCGATCCGACCACCATGACCAGACCAAGGAGAAGGAAGCCGGCGTAGTCCATCAGCCACCAACGAGGAGAGCACATCGTCGGCGAGCCGTAGCCGCCGCAACTGGTTTCGCCCAGATCGCTGATCGAGTTCGATACCAGGCTGTAGCTAGGTATGAAGACCCAAGCAACGACGACCTGGATCAAGAAGTAGAGCGCTGCCACCGTGAAGATGGCGGCCCCGAGGGACGGATGCGCATCGTGTCTTTCTTCGATCCATCTGACGATTCGATAGTTACTTTGCTATGGGATGTTCACAGGACTGACTGGGTCTTGGTTCTCCACCCAGCCTCCTCACCACTGGTCTCAGGTGGGACTCTCTTTAGCGCACTCGTCGGGACAACATCAGCCCAGGACATCGCAGTGCCAAAGAGGGCGGGTACCTCGCGGTCCGTGCCCTTGAGGCATGCCCTATCTCCAGACCAGGCTGACCCCGTACGCGCCGGGAAGAGGCGGCACGTCGACGCTCAGGCGCGCACGTTTAGCCATACGTCGCCAGAGGTGGAGTTGCGAGTCAACTTGATGTGCCAGCAACCGGGAGCTGAGAAACGAAACCCAGTTCCCCATTCGTCGCCGGGACGGTGATAGCTGCTTACCGCATGCGCTTCAGGGCCAAAGACCAATGGCTGTCGCCGGCCATTGGGTGCGGTGACAGAGACATGCAACGGGCCAGTACCGGTCATTCGCCAAACAATCTCAATTCGTCACCGCTCCGCGGCGGAATGTGCCCAGGTCCAAGAGCAAGGCCCCACAGCTGTCCGTGGACACTCGTACCGTGGATCTCGTTCGGTCTGCCGTCTGTGCCAAATGTCGAAGGTGTCGAGCACCTTGCACTCCGAGGAGCGGCCGCGCCCGAGAGCGAAGAGGAGCAGCTGGCAACGACCAAAAGGCACCCAAGAGCGGCTGCGGCGCAGCCAGGGTCGACTTCTCATGACCACAGAATGCCACGTCCGATCGGCCCCGCCACCTTCGCGAAATGGTCGGTTCATCTGAGAGCGCACGCGCTTCACAGACCGAGCAAGCGTGCCCCATACTGCCGGGACGGTGGGGCACTCCGGCGCCATAGGGGCAGGGGCTTCAGGGTCCTGGTCATGCGGTATCCGGCATTCCCGTGCGTCTGCTCTCATCCGCTCATATCACCGTTGCGGCGAGTAGCCGAGGAAAGGGTAGCGCCCATGGCAGACCTGGATGGCACCACTGTGGTCATCACCGGCGCCATCGAGCGGCATCGGGGCAGCCACCGCCCGGGCGCTCGCCGCCCAGGGGGCGAAGCTCCTCCTTGCGTGCCGCTCCGAGTCCCAGCCGCCCCGGTATCGACGAGCTGTCGGCCGCGGGCACCCCAGCCCTCGGGGTGGTGCCGATCGACCTCGGCGACCTCGACTCCGTGGGGGGCGCTGCCGACGCCATCGCCGAGCGGCTGCCGCGCATCGATGTCCTCATCGACAACGCCGGCTTTCCGGAACCCGGGGTGGTCTCACAGCGAGCGGCTTCGAGCTGGCATCGGCACCAACCACGTCGGCCACTTCCTTTACACCACCCGGCTTCTCGATGCCCTGGGCGACGGGGCGCCTCGGAGGGTGGTCACCGTGGCGAGCAAATCGCACTACCAAGCGAAGGGGATCGACTTCGACGCCGTGCGCCGTCCCACCGCTCGATGACCGGACTTCCCGAGTACGAGGTATCAAAACTGGCCAACGTGCTGTTTAGCCAGGAGCTGGCCCGACGTGTCCCCGGGCGCGGCATCCACCTTTACGTCCTGCACCCCGGCATGGTCGCCTCGGAGATCTGGCGCAACGTCCCTCGGCCCATGCGCTTCGTCATGACCCGCTTCATGAAGTCGCCGGAGGATGGAGCGCGTACCAGCGTCTACTGCGCCAGCTCGCCGGACGTCGCCGACGACACCGGGCGCTACTACACCGACTGCGCCGTGAAGGAGCCCAACACGGCAGCCACCCCTGAGTTGGCGGCGGAGCTGTGGCGCCGCAGTGAGGAATGGGTCCGTGGTTAACTCCCTCCCGACACAGAACGGCTTCATCTGTGGGAGCTGCGGCATCGGATTCGAGCAGTCCGTGACCGCCCCAGTACGATGCCGGCTTTGGGCGCGTTGTCCAGGCCCAGGTACTTGCCTTGAGCTACTAACCGCCCTCGACCGACCACCTTGGGGACACTCCACTGCTTATGGATCGACCGAGAGGCTCGACGCGCTGCTGCATCAACACGGCCAGCCAGGATGTAGACGGTAACGGAGGTATACGACGCCGCTGCGAAAGCGGCGCTCGTCCAACAGCTCGAGCTCGGCATGGACGCCGGCGGGCAGGGCGCGCTTGCCCCCGCCCACCAGGACCGGCCCGAGGAAGAGCTGGCACTCGTCGACCAACCCCTCGGCGATGGCCTGGCCGGCGAGCTCCGCCCCGCCGATCGCGATGTCGGATGGCGAGCTCTCCTTCAGCCGCTTGATCGCCGCGGCGTCGAACTCGCGCTCGATTCGGGTTCTCTCGCTGGACACCGTCTGAAGCGTCCGGGAGTAGACAACCTTCTCGGCCGCACGCCAGATATCGGCGTAGTCCCGGGCCACCGCCGCCTGATCGTCGTCGGTCTCCCAGTAGACCATCGTCTCGTACATGCGCCGCCCGTACAGATGGTGCCGACAGGGCGTACGAGGTCGTTCACGAACGCGTGCACCTCCTCATCCGGCGCCGCCCAGTCGAATTTGCCCTGCTCGTCCTCGACGTAGCCGTCGAGCGACCCGATCACCAAATAGATCAGGCTGGCCATCTGAAACCTCCTCCAGCGCTACATGCGGAATCCGAGTCCGATCCTCGTCAGCGGTATCAGGCTGAGGCGAGAAGAACTGTCGGATACGAGCTGCTCTGGTCTCGGCGCTTGACACAAGAGGACGTTACCGACTTAGTGTCCCCGTCCGCCGGTCTTGTGCGCCCGACGGGTGCTCAATCCCCACCAGCTCGGCCAACCAGATGTACATTGGCCAGAGCATTTGAAAACCGAGGAGGTCGGCGACATGGGAACCACATTTGGTATCACCCATACCTTTAAGGGTGGGACAGCCGAACAGTACGACCGGTCCATCAAGGTCGTGCACCCGAATGGTGGTAAGGGACTTCCAGCAGGACAGACGTACCACGCTGCTGGCGAGACCGACGATGGGCTCGTCGTCGTCGCACTCTGGGACTCCGAAGCTTCATGGGTGAAGTTCCGTGATGAGACTCTTTTGCCAGGTTTGGCCAAGGTGGAAGACGGGCTAGTCGGACCGCCGGAAGAGGTGTCGTTCCACGTGCACAACTCCGTGTCTGCCTGAGTCACGTCGAGAGCGCCGGCGAAGACGTCTCGACCGTAAGTCCGCCAGCTTCGGCGCGGTCGTTTCGTGTCCCCTGCCCCCGTACGACGCTGCCGGGTAGGTGGGACAAATCGACACCATGCCACTCCAGTCGCTTCTTGAGCCCACTTCTAGCCCGGCAGATCCTCCGGCCGCTTCTTGGCCAGTTGGCCGGACAAGAGGCCTGTGGATTGACCGACCTCGATCATGTAGCCATCCGGATCGCGGATATAGCAGCGTATCTCGGGACCTCGATCGATCGGAGGCGTAATAAATTCGGCTCCTCGTGCTCGCTCCATTCCCTGTAGCAGGCGTCGATGTCCGCGACCCGCAGATTTAAGAAGATCGACGTCGTGTCGTCGGGCTCATAATTTGACTACCGAGATGCCGGGCTTGTCGGGCGTGGGCCCACCACCAGGATTCATGATGATCCAGCTGTTGGCGAGCTTCACCATGCATGGGTTCTCCTCTAGAACTACCTTCCCGCCCAGGACGCGAAAGTAGAAATCGTGTGATTGGGCGACCTTCCGCACCGTGATGAACAATGTCGCGATGATCCCCTCAGAGGGAACCGGCAGATTCTCATAGTCAATGTATGGAGAACTCTGATCGGCCATCAAGTCATTCCCTTCGCTCTCGCGCTGGGCGACCCAGGACACAGACCGCCGACCTGTACGACTGCCGGTCATAGGTCGATCCGCTCGAACCGTTTATCCTACTCCGGAGCAAGCGGCTTCGCAATCCCCGGCTGGGTAGGGCTCCAAGTCGTTGGAGGTCAGTCACAAGGACGGCCCCACCTCGCTCAGCTCGATCCTCAACGCTTACGGAGAGGCGTAGCTCGGTGAAATATCCCAATACGCCGGGACGGTGGGCATTTCAGTGCCTCCAGCGCGCCCTCCTCGTGGACTCGACGGCTCTGCTCTCCTAAGTCATGAGGTTAAGACGATCAGCAGCTATCTGAGAAGGCCGTCGCAGGGCGTCAGTTTCGGCGCCGGCGTTGGTTCGGCGAAGATGGTGGCCTCACTGAGCGTGGTGATTGGGTCAACCGACGAGGACCGGAAACGGATGAGACTACTTCGCACAACCTGGTCGATCCGGATGGGGAGGACGGGCAGCCAAGAGGACGAGCGCCGCGTCGACGATGAGGGGCAGCTGATCTCGATACCAGTCCTCCTCAGCTTGTTCTGGTTCGTGCTTCTGGTGTTCACTCTGCTCGAGGCGGCGAATGATCTCTTTGGTGTCGGTGGTCCGGCATGGCTCTACGAGAATTGGGTCCACAATGCGATCCTCGCCAGCTGTGCCTTCCTGGTCCTCGGTCGTGCCGCGTTCGAGCCGGTTGCCCGGCATGCCTGGCTGGCATTCGGGGCTGCACTTTTGCTCTGGTTTGTCGGGAGCGCTGCCTGGAGCGTGGCATACGCTGGGCAACCAGAGGTGCCGTTTCCAACGTTTGCTGACGTCCTCTGGCTGCTCTGGTACCCGCTCGTCGTCGTCGGGATCTTCTACCTCATCCGTATCCGGGCCCTCAACCCGGCAACTTCATCGTTGGATGGACGGGATCGCGGTGACCCTCGTTGCCCTGGCCGCCGGGTTCGCCCTGGTGGTCCAGCCCGCGGCAGAGCACAAGACGGTCGGCATACTCGCAGCAGTCGTTGCCTTCAGTTACCCGGTTCTCGATGTGCTGCTTATCGGGGCGGTCCTTGGCGTCTATGGACTCCTCGCCTGGCGACCCGACACTATGTGGATCCTGGTCGGGTTGGCCGTTGTCAGTACTTCCGTCGCGGACGCAGTCTTTGCCGTACAAGAGGCCCAGGCCCGTGCGGTCATCTCTGATAATCGCTATGAATTCGTCTGGACGGTGGGAGCGCTCCTCCTCGCACTCGCCGCCTGGACCCGGGCGCCACATGCAGAAACGAACCCGGTGGCTGTCACCGGTATGCGTGCGGTGGCTTTGGCCTTGACTGCTGAGGCGCTGGCCATCGGCATTCAGATCTATGCAATCTTCAGAGAGATTGGCAGAAGTGAGCGCGAACCGCCACGATTGTGGTACTTCTGGTGGCTTCCGTGCAGATCATCCTGACCCCACCACGTCTGGGGGAGGGCAACGATCCCCAACAGTCCGAGAGTGGCCGGATGGCGCCGATTGAAGACCGTAGAGAAACGCCGATTGAAGACCGTAGAGAAACATAGGCCATTGCCAGCCAGTAATCCCTACTTAACTCACGCTTCCAGACTTCTGTCGACTGCCCCAGTCGCCGGGCTGGGTGACACCTTGCGGCACCATGGGGGAAAGTCGATTGATCGCTCCAGATCGAGCGGTATCGGCACGCCTTATGGACTTTCGGCCCTGCCTGGTAGGAGTTCCCGCGATTATGCATGGGCATTGGAGGGCGACGGGTGACGCTGAAGATCGGCAGCATTGGCAGCTATGTGATCGTCTTCTCGCTGGACTGGCCTTCTTCTGTACGCCCTCCAGCTCTTGCCGAACATCATCTGGCTTGCCACGCCGCCAGCGAATGATGTTCTCAAACACAACAGTTCTCCACACGCAGCTCTCAACCTGATCGAACAGGTTTTCGGCATTGCGACGGTAGCCCTCCTCATAATCGTCATCAGCGGAGGCAGCACGGGGAGGCGCTTACAATGGCTGATGCTGTGCGCTGGCATCTTCTTGGCGTGGTACTACGCGGCTTGGGTTCTATATTACCGAGGCAATGTCTCGTCCTGGCTGCTCGTGATCGGCATCGCCGCCATGCCGCCCCTCTACTACTTCTTCGTGGCGAGCTGGATGAAGGACAATCTTGCGCTCGTCCCGTGTGTCATCTTCGGTATTGCCCACATCACGATCACCTGGTCGAACTACGTGCATTGAGATACTGCTGTTCTCCAAGGTGCCCGTCAGACGCGCCTGCCCAGTACGCCGCCGGGTTGGAGACGTTTCCTGGGTGGTTGCTCGACGATCGGAACCGGTGAGATCGTTAGTGTCTGAGCACTTCGGTTGACATAGTGAGCGAGGGATCGTAGTGAGACACCGGTATCGTGCTGCGCTCGCGAGCGTAACTTCGACTGCAGTCCTGCTCATGATCGTAAGGCGCAGCTATCTTCGGTGGGGAGCGACCGACCAGGAGATCAGTGCATCGCTGCCCGGCGACGACCTCCTGTCTTCGGCGAACCTCATCGCGTACGCGTGTGGTGAGCATTCACAACACATCCGAACATGTATGGCCGTGGATTGCTCAGCTTGGCCAGGGAAGAGGCGGGCTATACAGCTACAACTGGCTGGAAAATCTTGTCCCATGTTACATGCACAGTGCTGATCGAATCTCTTCCGCAATACCAGTTCATCGAGGTAGGCGACGACTTTCGACTTCATCCTCAGGTGAGCCTCAAGGTTGCTCTGTTGGATCCGGGGAACGCACTTGCTGTTCAGGGCGCGGTGCCGATGGGAACGGCAGCTCCGCCATACGACTTCACATGGGCATTCGTTTTGAACGAAGGAGACGGGTCCACCAGATTGGCTAATTCCGGGGAGCGCTACAGGTACTCGCGCTGGTGGGCGCCATTCCTAGTGGAACCCGTCGAAGCAGTCAGCTTTGTGATGACACGGAAGATGATGCGGGAATCAAGGGCCGTGCCGAGCGAGCCCTATCCCAGGAACAGGCCCTCACTCGAGCCTCGCACACCTCTCCCAGTACGCAGGCCGTGGGCGGGGGCCCCGACCCCGCCGCCCAACCATTGAGCCCAACCAGGACCGCCCGGCTCATCCCCTCCTGGCTACTTTGTTTTCGAGGAGCGGACATCAGAAACGGAGGTGCTCAATGGATACCGTGCATGCAGAAATAGACGATGAGTTCGACCTTCTTGATACGGAAGGACACCCACTGAAGAAGGCGTTAGCCGTAGTGCTCCGCCCCGCCGGCCTCGCCGGCCCCGCCGGCCTCGCCGGCCTCGCCGGCCTCGCCGGCCTCGCCGGCCTCGCCGGCCTCGCCGGCCTCGCGTTGCTGATCGTGTACTTCGACTTCCTTCGCCATTGGACAGCAATTCATAGCGGTACGATCTATTCCCCTAATAGTCCGGTCTATTACAACTTCTGGTCTGGCTTCGGCTCTGACCTCGGAGAGGCGACACTCATTGGAGCGGTCAGCGTGGGCCTCTATACCGGGCTGCGCAAGGTCAACTGTCATACGAAGGGCTGTTGAGGTTGGCCATTACCCGCTAGAAGGCACTCCGTATCACCTTTGTCCGCGCTCATCACCCAGGAGTTCCCACCAAGGGCGCATCGCAAGGGCAAATCTTGGACCAAAATCGCAAATATCTGGAAGCCCAGAAGACAGCGGGTACTTCGACCCAGGCGGACCTGCCTCATGAGATCGATACGGCGCTAAGGGGACTGTCCCCGAACGCACACACACACCGGCTAGGTGACCTTTGTGGTTTAACCGCTCCAGAATCATGCCTCGGGAGGAGGGTCCGCCCCCGCTGCAAGGGGGTTTGGTATCGGTTCGCCAATACGACGCAGCGTATTGCGGTCGACGTGGTCGACTAAGCCTTCGTGGTCGGGGATGCGGATCGAGGTGTACTCCTCATATGACCACGTCCCGTCGTCGTTGACGGTGACACGCATGCGGAAATTGACCGTACGGAAGGCTCGGTCCAGGAACGGGTTTGAGACTATTCCGTACACCTCCGAGCCGAGTGCGGCGGTGACCTCGAACTCCTTGTCGTCAGGCCCGGCATGGCCCGCTGCGAGGAGTACCTGGCCCCGCGGAATCGCAAGCGTATGGACAACAGTGCGAGCCGCAGGCTCCCAGAGCCAGTAGCCGACCTGGTCATGGAACGTCTCGATCTTATCAGGCTTGACGATGTGCGTGTGATAACGCAGGCCGTAGAACAACTGTGGGCCGTTCGTCTGGCGGTCGATAGGTTGCAGTTCGTAGTGCTCGACGAAAGTGTTGTGCTCATCGCCCCCGAGGACGACACCACTGATGCTGACCCGGACCTATGGGGTGAACATCGGCACCTACGGCACTGGTCCAGACACCGGCGAGGGAACGGAGCGGGCCGAGGTTGGCGAGCGTGTTGTCCTCGCCGTCTGCCTCCGTGTAGATGTCTGGTCCATAGTCGCATACCGTTTCTTCCTCGCTCATCTCCGAAAGATAACCGCATCGACGTTCTCGCGGGACCGGCTCAGCATGGCCTGCCCCCGTACGCTGCCGGCAGTGGGACGCCACGAGTGTGCACCTCAATCGAACCAAGTCGGTATGAAGCTGAATTTGGCCTAGACAGGGCTATCGCCTTTGAGGAGCCACCAAGACGGTGGCATTCGCCACGGCAACATCGAGATCGACGTTCACCTGGCTGTGCCCATGAAAGCTCACTTCGGACGTAATCCCGTCGCCATTCCAGACCAGAAGGGTGTGGCCTTGGGTCTGCTGCACGATTGGGTGACATCTGACTTGTTGTCCCGGGGGGGCTGGAAGGATGTCGCCATGCCCAAGCCCTATCCCAAGGAGTTCCGTGACGACGTCGTAGGGTCGCCCGGAGCCGGCCGCAGGTGTGACGCTCGAGCAGATCGCCGACGATTTCGGGATCCATCCGATACGTTGGCCAAGTGGCTGGCCAGGCCGACATCGACGAGGGCCGGCGGGCGGGCTCGAGCGCGCCGAGATCGCCGAGCTGCGAGCGGCGAACCGGCGGATCAGGCTGCTGGAACAGGAGAACGAGGTGCTGCGCCGGGCCGCGGCCTACCTGTCCCAGGCGAACCTGCCGGGAAAAGGCTCTACCCGCTCGTCAGTGAGCTCGCCGCTGACGGGATCCCCGTCGCGGTGACGTGCCGGGTGTTCAAGCTCGCCCGCCAGCCCTACTACCGCTGGCTCGCCGCTCCGGTCACCGCCGCCGAACTCGAGGAGGCCTACCGGGCCAACGCCCTCTTCGACGCCCACCGCGACGACCCCGAGTTCGGCTACCGATTCTTGGCCGACGAGGCCCGCGACGCCGGCTTCGATGGCTGAGCGCACCGCGTGGCGGATCTGCTCGCGACAACGGCTGGTGGTCGGCGTTCGGCAAGAAGAAGCCGCGGGAAGAACGGCCAAGGTGCCCACCCCGGTCCACGACGACCTGGTCCAGCGCCGGTTCGGCAGCCGAGGCCCCGAACCAACTGTGGCTCGCCGACATCACCGAGCACCGGACGACGGAAGGAAAGCTCTACCTCTGCGCGATCAAGGACGTCTGCTCCAACCGGATCGTCGGCTACTCGATCGACGAGCGGATGAAGTCCCGCATCGCCGTCGCCGCCCTCAACAACGCCGTCGCCCGACGCGGCGGCGTGGCCGGCTGCATCTTTCACTCGGACCGGGGATCGCAATTTCGATCCCGGAAAGTCCACCGGGCCTTGAACCGCCACCGCATGGTCGGATCGATGGGCCAGGTCGGCTCAGCCGGCGACAACGCGGCGATGGAGTGCTTCTTCCCCTGCTCCAGAAGAACGTCCTCAACCGCCGCGCTGGGCCACCCGCGAAGAGCTCCGCATCGCCATCGTCACCTGGATCGAACGGACCTACCACCGCCGCCGCCGCCAGGACGCCCTCGGCCGATTGACCCCCGTCGAATACGAGATCATCATGACCCCACCAGCCGATCAGGCTGCGTGACCGAACCTGTCACCTGATCGTGCAGCAGACCCCTGTCATCCCTTCGTTGGTTTGGGTTGGGGTGACACCGCACCGAGCGGAACGACGGACAGGACAGCGACGGGCCTGTATCAGGCAGGCTCCTATTAGGTCACTCCGTCCGACCGGTGGGTGTCGAGTGGGTGACCGGGCCAGGCCGACGGATCGTACTAAAGACAGTCCAAGGGACGTCAGCCGGTTTATTTGAGTCAGACCTGGCCTGGGCACCCACCCACACGCTGACCAATCCATTCACCGAAGTGGTGGATCACCCAGCGGCCACTTGAATCCTCGCTGCCGGCTTTGGGCGCTCCCTGGAAGCCGTGATTTTGCCTAGGCGGACTGGTCGGGCCCGTCGGGTCGCGCAGCGATGAACACAAACTCGCGTCCTGGACGGTCCGGGGCATCTCGAATCTCCTTGACAACGAAACCAACCCGCTCGAGGGCATCGACGATCTCGGTGCGGCTCCAAAAGCGAAGCGTCGAGTCTGAGACGAGCTCAGTTCCGTCGGACCCGAAGACAAACGTCCAACGAAACTTGATGAATGGTTGGGTGGTCTCGAGGAGCTCCATCCAGGTCTCGACAGCACCCACATCGGGCAGCTCGACATGTCGATGGGTGTGCTGACGGTTCCACTCCTTCCAGCCTTCCGCTGCCGGATTACGAACCTCGAAGACCAGGTGGCCGCCCGGCCGAAGCGCCATTGCAGCGGACTGGAAAACCGAAGTCAGCTCCTCATCTGTCAAGAAACCCTGAGCGACGTTGCCTGTCATGGTCACCAGGTCAACTTGGAGCGACGGAAGCGATGTCGTCGCATCACCCAGGATCCACCGCACATGATCAGCATTGGGCTTCCTTCGCGCTATTTCAAGAGAAGCAGCGGCGGGATCGAGCCCCGAAACAGCTATCCCATGGACAGCGAGAAGGCAGGCGAATGTGCCCGTTCCGCACCCGATGTCAAGTACCGATCGGCCGCCCAACGCAACGACAAGGGCGATGTAAGGATCGAGATCGGGTCGGTTCGGCTCGAGGGGGTCATAGATCTCCGCTAGTCGTCGATCCTCAAAGATCGCATCGGCCATTTCGCCATCCTTGCAGGCTGTCCCAATGCGCGGGCTGGAGACCACTGCCCCTAAGACAGGAGGGCAGGTAGTTGCGCCATGTCGTTGAAGACGACGGCCTCTCCTATCGATAGCGATTCGGCACTGGTAACGCCTCCGGAGAACCCGAACACCGTCATCCCGGCAGCCAGTCCTGCATTGACTCCAGAGACGCTGTCCTCCACCACGGCACACCGTTCGGGTGATGCACCCATCGACTTGGCGGCATGGAGAAAGATGTCCGGTGCGGGCTTGCCTTTCTCCACGTCATCGACGCTGAAGATCCGTCCACGGAATCGATGGAGAAGCCCTGTCTTACCGAGAGTGAACCGCATCCGATCGTGACTTCCACTTGATGCAACGCACGTCGGGAGGGTGATCTCGAGCAGCGCCTTGATGACGCCCGGTACCGGCACGAGCTCCGCCTCGAACACTTCCCGATAGCGAGTCTCGAATTCAGAGTCCCAATCAATACTGCGACCGAGGTTTCGCTCGATCTCTTCATGCATGTACGCCGCCGACCGGCCGACGAAGCGTTCGACGATGTCCGACTCCGTGAGGGGCCATCCCAGGCCGGTAACGATCTCGGCCTCGACCCGAACAGCCAACCGCTCGCTGTCGACTAACACGCCGTCACAGTCGAAGATAACTAGGTCAATGCTGCCCACCACCGGCAGCCTAAGGCGGGTCGGGTAGGGGTGCCTCACTTGGATATGGGCCGCGCGGTAGGGGGCATTTCAGAGCCCTGAGTGGAGGCCTGCGGGCCGATCCTTCCCCGGGCGCCTCCGAGTCATCCTTCGATCAGGTCCATACCTCTCCGCAGCTCGTTGGGGCTATCGTTGGAGCGGGTCGTTACTGGCGTCTGGGTGGAGTACCACCGGGGACCGACCCGCCGGCAGCCTGCCGGATATAGCCGTGCGCCTGGGCGAAGACTCGATGTCGTCCGAAGGAGCGCGTGGTGCCCGAACCAGTCGTAGCGAGTGCCTATCGATCGGCGTTAGAGGTGATCTCTGCCGCCGAACCAGATGTGGCAGCGGCCATCGTCGGTGAGCTGGAGTCCCAACGGCGTCAACTGAAGCTCATCGCTTCAGAGAACTACGCCTCACCGGCCGTGCTGCTGGCCATGGGCAACTGGCTGTCGGACAAGTATGCCGAGGGCACTCCGGGCCATCGCTTCTATGCCGGATGCGAGATGGTTGACCGGATCGAGACATTGGCTACCGACCACGCCAAAGCACTGTTCGGCGCCGATCACGCCTATGTCCAGCCTCATTCGGGGATCGACGCCAACCTGGTTGCTTACTGGGCCATCCTTGCCCACCGAGTCGAGCAGCCATTCCTCAACGAGGCTGGGGCGGCTCACGTGAACGACCTTGACTCCGTGAGCTGGGATCAACTGCGCAACGAACTGCACTCCCAGCGCATGATGGGCATGGCTCTCGACGCCGGTGGGCACCTCACCCATGGGTTCCGACCCAATATTTCCGGGAAGCTCTTTGACCAGGCTAGTTACGGGGTCGATTCCGCTTCCGGACTCCTCGACTACGGCGCCATAGCGGCCCAGGTGAGAGAGTTCCGTCCGCTGGTGCTCGTGGCGGGGTACTCGGCCTACCCCCGGAACCCCAATTTCGCCATCTTGGCTGAGATCGCCCACGACGTCGGGGCTACTTTCATGGTCGACATGGCCCACTTCGCTGGGCTGGTGGCCGGGAAAGTGCTGGTCGGTGACCTCGATCCGGTGCCCCACGCCGATGTCGTGACCTCCACCACCCACAAATCACTGCGCGGACCTCGGGGTGGACTGGTGCTCTGCGCCGAGGAATACGCACCCTACGTAGACAAAGGATGCCCGATGGTCCTCGGTGGACCGCTGCCCCACATGATGGCCGCCAAGGCCGTTGCCTTGTCTGAAGCTCGCCAGCCCTCGTTCGCTGCCTATGCCGTCCACATCGTAGAGAATGCACGCGCTCTGGCGGAAGGTCTGATGCGGCGGGGTGCACGGCTCATCACTGGTGGAACTGACAACCACCTTGTGCTCTTGGACGTGGCTTCCAGCTTCGGACTCACCGGCCGTCAAGCTGAGGCTGCCCTGCTTGACGCAGGGGTCGTCACCAATCGCAACTCATTGCCAGGTGACGCCAACGGCGCCTGGTACACCTCGGGAATTCGACTTGGCACACCGGCGCTGACCACGCTGGGATTTAGGCCAGACGAGATCGACGAAGTCGCCGACGTCATAGTCACTGCCTTGAGAGCCACGACACCGGCGACATCCACAGCCAAAGCGAAGTACGAGATCGATCCCCACATCGCCCAAGTCTGCGAAGACCGGTGTTTCAGTTTGCTCGACCGCCACCGCCTCTATGCGGACATCGAGCTGTAAATGACTTGCTCGGAGAGTACGGACAATGCAGTGAGTTTCTCGAATCAAGAAGGCGTTACTGCACTAGTAACCTCAACCGGGACAGAAGGTCTCTCCGATCAGCGAGCAGCACATCGCCCAGGGGTGTCCCCGAACCGGGAAGGAATGCACCTGGTTCGGTTGTCAGCCACAATCAACACGTGGAGGAAATGACCCGCTGCGACTTCTGCAACCTTGACGCCTTTCGACAAGATTCAACTTTTGTCCGTGAGAACGATTTGTGCCTGTTTGCGAGCGGAGCGGCGAGAGAGGGCGAGTCTCAGTCGCTGCTTTGGGGCAGCGGAATCATCGTCCCGAAAGTGCATCGCGAGACTGTATTTGACCTCCTCCCGGACGAGTTCATGGCGACCCAGCATCTCCTCCTAGAAGTCCGGCCACTCCTCGAAGAGCTCTATCAACCCGATGGCTTCACGATCGGCTGGAACTGTTTCGCTGCCTCCGGGCAGGCAGTCCCGCACGCTCATCTCCACGTCCTGTTGCGGTACGCGGACGAACCACTTGCAGGGAAGGGGATTCGCTGGTCCTTTCGACAGCCCGAGAACCTCCGGCCAGACCCTTTCTCAAAGGGGCGCGGCGGGACACGTTTATTAGGCCATGCCGACTGATCCGACTGCCCCCGTTCGCCGGTTATACAGGTGATCCACCTCCTGGGATAGGCATCCGGGGGATCCTCCTCGGGTGCAAACCCGACCAGGAGGTGTGCGGTGGAGTGGAGTCCGTCATTCGAGTGTCACGTCCGTCCCGACGGTGAACACGTCTATAGGATCGGCCACCAGCTGATCGACGAGTTCTTGGAGTTCGTGGTCGGCCGGGCCCGTCCGAACACGGTGCGGGCCTATGCCCACGACCTGAGCGTCTTCTTCAGCGTGGTGAAGAAGGACCCGCTCGAGGTGAGGCCCAAGGACGTCATGGCCTTCGTCACCGCGCAGCGTCGTCCCAAGCCCGGGGCCGAGAACGTGGTGCGCATCGCCGACGGTTCCGCTGGACTCTCGGCAGCGACGATCAAGCGCCGGCTGGCGGCGGTCTCGAGCTTCTATGGCTACCTGATCACCCGCGACGACGTCGACGTGACGGCCAACCCGGTGCCCCGGGGCATCGCCACCCGTCAGAGCCGCTCTCGGGGCGGGCGGGGTCTGCCGCTGGTGCGCGGGGTGCGCCGGCTGCCCAGGATCCTCGACCCCGACGAGATCGACGCGCTCATGGGGGCGCTGCGCACCGAGCGGGACCGGGCCATGACCCAGGCCATGGTGCTGGGCGGCCTGCGGCGCTGCGAGGTGCTCGGCCTTCGCCTGGGCGATCTGCGTCTCGGCGAGTGGCGGGTGTTGATCAGAGAAGGCAAGGGCGGACACGAACGCCTGGTGCCGCTGTCGCCGACCTTCTTCGCCACCGTGGCGCGCTACATGGACCACGAGCGACCAGAGACGACGAGCGACGCGCTCTTCGTCGCGCTCAAAGGAGCACGGCGCGGCCAACCACTCTCGGTGCCGGGTCTGGACCAGATCATCAGCGCCGCCCGGGGCGGGCCGAACTCAGCCACGGCACCTGCCACGAACTGCGCCACACCTGCTTCACCCGTTTGCGCGAAGCGGGCATGGCCATCGAAGCCATCCAGGCCCAGGCCGGACACCGCTCCATCACCTCGACGCGGATCTATCTGCACCTCGAGCGTCGACTGGCTGGACGACGAGTACCGCCGGGCCGACAGAAGCCATCGAGGCCCAGGCACTCGTGGGGGTGGCCCAATGAACGCGCTCGCCCGACTCGCAGCCGTCCCAGCCGCGGCGCCGGGGCGGCGGGAAGCCCGAGGTCACGTGGGCCGAGATCGCCGCCAGGGCACCGGTCATGGTGGCCACCATGGCCTCCTACCTGGACCAACTCGAGGTCTCGGCCCGTCCGGGCACCGTGGCCGCCGCCGAGCTGACGCTGCGGCTCTTCGCCCACCGGGTGAGCGAGGCCGACCCGGCCTGTGTCTCGGTGGCGCGCATCGCACGGCCCCACATCGAGGACTTCAAGCGCTGGCTGGCGGCGCGCGGGGCAAGACCGGCAAGCCCTTGGCCACCATGACGATCCGTCACCGGCTCAGCACCGTGCGCACCTTCTTCGAGCGCATCATGGAGTGGGACTACGACGACGCCCCGGCCCGCCTGTTCATCTACATGAGCGACTTCCCGGCCCTCGACGAGCCGCTGCCCAAGTTCTTGGACGACCCCACGGCGGCCAAGTTCATGGCGGCGCTGGCCGAGGACCCCAACCTGCGCCGCCGGCTCATGGTCGAACTGTTGGCCCGCACCGGGATGCGCGTCGGCGAGCTCGCCGGGCTCGAAGACGACGCCATGGTGCGCAAGGGGGACGGCCATCGCCTCCGCATCCCCATCGGCAAGCTGCACAACGACCGCTACGTGCCGCTGCTCCCGATGCTGGTCGACCTCATCGCCGAGTACAAGGCCGTGCGCGGGCGCTCACGCTCGGGCCACCTCCTCGAGCGCGACGACGGTCGGCCCTTCGACCGGCGCACCGTGCACCGCTACGTGGCCAGCGTGGCCAAGCGGGCCGGGGTCGGCCACGTCCATCCCCACCAGCTGCGCCACACGCTCGCCACCCAGTCGATCAACCGGGGCATGAGCCTCGAGGCCATCGCCGCCTTGCTCGGGCACCGCTCCATGGACATGACCCTGACCTATGCCGCGCATCTCCGACGACACCGTCGCCGACGCGTACTTCAAGGTGACCGAAGCGGTCGAGGCCCAGTACTACGGACTCTCCGGCGCCACCGCTGCCTCGACCGCGTCTCGAGCGCCCGCCGCCGGTCAGCGACCATCGCCGATTGCTCGCCAACGGTCACTGCACGAGGCCCGCTCTGCTCGACTGCGCCTTCGAGAGCGTCTGTGAGCGCTGTGGGTTCTTCGAGACCGGTCCGCAGTTCCTCACCATCTTGAAGCGCCAGCGCAAGCACGCCGACGAGCGCGGTCAGAGCGACCGCAGTCAGCTCTTCGACGGCCTCATCGAAGGAGTCGCCGACGCCCAGTGAGTGTGCTTCCATAGGAGCAAAGCCCAGGACCAACGGATCACCTGTATAACGCCGGCTCGGGGCGCAACGTGGGGTCTGACCCATGGGCTGCTACCCGTCGGACTTGGGCGGAGCCAGCCGACCAATCGCCTTCTCGAATGCATGGGTGATGACCACCGCACCCGCATGGTTCGGGTCGTCACCATATCCAATAAGCGATCCTGGATGACACACGATGTCGAGCAACGTGCAGGCACTTGCTACCGACACCGGTACACGACCCCAACTCGAACCTACAAAGTGTGTGAGATCCGCCGAGTGGTAGGCCCCCTGCACATCCGCTGTGGGACTCGCCTCGGCGTGATATGCCTCGCCCATGGTCTTGCTCAGCAAGCCAACCCCGGCGACGGCAGCAACAGCGAGCGATCGACCAGGGCCGGGAGCCAACCAATCACCGAGCAATGGGTCATAGACGTTCATCCCGACGATTGGTACATGAGGGCCGGTGGCCATCCGTAGGCCAGCCACGATCGTCGAAATATTGGTCCTCATCTTCGACAGTCCGTTGACGAAACACGTGGCAGCACCGGGTCGGCTCATGCAAGGTACGACGTCGTTTCCGCCGATACTGATCGTGACGAGGGCGATGTGGCCCCGATGGGCGTTCACAAACGAGACGGCGTTGTCGTACTGGGACCCTCCGGGTGCACACGTTGAGCCCTTGACCATTGATTCGGTCGTTTCCCCAGAACAGGACATGTCAATGAGGCGAAGACCCGGAACTGAGGAGAGTGAGTACCGGTTGGCCAGTAGATACGGGAAGGATCGGGTTCCGTCCCACATTCCGACCGAGTCACCGAGCGATAGGTAGTAGGAGATGCCAGGACCGGTGGGAAGGGTCGTCGATGAGGTTGGAGTTGGCTCGTTCGGGGCGTAGTGCAGAGGAATCGTCGTCGATGCCTGATGGCCAGATGGCGCACCGGCAGCCGGATGTATCGACAGCAACGCCAGTAACGACGAGCAGATGAGAGAAGTCCCCAGGATCGCCACGACGCCGATTCGCATCCTCGACGACCGGAATATCATGAGTCTCCTCCACCAGCTCCGGCGCTTTACCGAGAAAATCTACTTGCGTAATCGCCGTTCGACTGTCCCCGAGTGCCGGGACCGGTGCTGCTGACCATCGGCCATCATGACGCAAAGCTCATCCGTGTGGTCCTCGATTGGGTGCTCCGAACCATCCATCGGACCCCCCATCGAGTACCCCATCTTTGCTAAGTCGCTACCTGGGACCACAGTCATGCCGACCACAATCTCAGAATGTCCAAGACGCAATGCAACGGAGTGCCCTCACTCGCCGGACCGGGGGCAGACTACGAAAGTGATTGAACGATCTCGACTACATCCTCGCTTCGGTACCCATGAAAGCGTGCGAACTCAAGAAGCTCCCGCACCTTCTCAATCACCGCGCCTTCGTGGACCGTGCCGGCCACGGTCACGCCTCTGCCTCTCCGAAAGTCCAGGAGACCTTCGTCTCGAGGATGCGAAGGCACGGAGCACCGTGTTGGAGTTGACACCGAGTACCGCCGCCAGGTCCTTGGCCGGAGGTAGGCGCTCACCGGGCGAGGCTTCGCCGGCGGCGATCGCATGGCGGATCTCGGCCGCTACCTGATCGTGCAGGGCGACCCCTTCGGAGCGGTCGACCTTGACAGCAACATAGTGCTATACATAGTAGCACTATGTCTAGACCAGCCATCGCATCGACGACAAGCCAGCGCCAGTAGAGGTCCTGATCCCGAAGCCCGGTATCACCAACGAAAGCGGTATCGGCGCTCAGCCATCTCGCGTCGTCGTAGCCCTCCTCGTGGGAGCACTCATTGCCCTCTTGATCACGACCACGTCGAGCGGATCCGGCACACTCATGGAGCACACGCCAGCTTCGGCCGGCGGTGCCGTCGTTCAACTGTGCTGATCAGGCCGTGCTGTGCTTCGCCCCCCCATATTCTGCGACGACGACGAGGCCGGTCGGCCCATTGGGGGGACCCCCGTGTGCCGCTCCCTATGAACTGATGCAATCCGCTCTTGATGTCACGCCGATGTCTGCCCCACAGGGATACACATCGAACACCATCGCTCCCGACCCGTCGCTGGCGGGCTACTCGAACAGCACCCATGACTCGCCAAACAGAGTGGTGTTACTCGGGGGAAACGCCCAGATCAACGGCGGACAGAGGTACCTCCTGGGTCCGTCCGAAATGAGGCTGTCCGCGGCCAACGTCGGGTCAGTGGTCGCCCAGAAGGATCGCACTGGGCAGTGGATCGTGATGATCCACCTCACGTCTGGTGGAGCGACTGCCTGGGATCGTGTCGCCCAAGAAAACTTCCACCAGCTCTTGGCGATCGACGTGGGTGGAAAGGTCGTGAGCGCACCCCTCATCCAGCCCACTCAAGCTTCGTTTACATCATTCGATGGCGCTATGGAGATCTCAGGTACCCTCAATGCGTCAATCGCACGAGGTGTGGTAGCTGCGGTGAAGGGTTAGGGCACCTTCGGCCACGATGCCGGGCCGAGTTGTGAACGTGTCAAATCCGTTTTCGCCTGGCGACGACAGGGCTGACCCATGCCCCGTACCGGCACATGGGATACCCCCATTGTCCCGAATAATGAACTCGTACACGATCGGGCGTGATCTTGAGGCGTCGTGGGTATAGATCTTTTCTTGTGCCCATCGGCTATCTCATAAGTGTCTTGGTCGCGGCGGCGGCAACGGCCCTTTCCCTATGGCCGCGACCCACTCGAGGACCTCGGGCCAGCCCTTCGTTCATTTTCGAGAGCGTCGCCAATGAGCTGCCTTTCTTGGTCGCGTACTGGCTGGTGGCCAACACGGCGGTGGCCGCCACCCAAGGCGACATCGGCTCACCGCTCGGGTGGGTGGCATTAGCAATCGCTGCATGCACTCTGACCGGTTCGGTTTTGGTGATCGGCCGAGCCGCACAGGCACGCGCTGTCCTCGACCATGCACTGACGACTTCCCTCGGCGAAGACTGGCGAGTTGCCGCCGAAGCCCCGGGGAGGCCCAGGCGTACCACGCTCCAGGTCCTGCTACGCGGACTAATTTCACCGGTGCGCATTTCGGCCAGGAGCGTGCGGCGCGACCGCGACATCGCGTATGGCCCCGCGGGCTCTGCCAACCGCCTGGACATCTATCGCCACCGGTCAAGGCCTTCCGGGTCCCCAGTACTCATCTACTTCCATCCCGGCGGGTTCGTGATCGGCAAGAAGAGTAGAGAGGCACGGGTACTCTTCGACAGGCTGGCTGGAAGCGGCTGGCTGTGCATCAGCGCCAACTATCGATTGCGCCAGGCGGGAGCGTTCCCCAACAATGTGATCGACGCGAAACGCGTCATCGCATGGCTGCGCTCACATGCCGCAGACTACGGTGCCGATCCCACCACAATCGTGATGTGCGGTGGCTCCGCGGGTGCTTACCTCGCCGCTATGTGCGCCATGACCGCTAATGATTCTATGTTCCAACCTGACTTCGAACAGGCGGACACGTCGGTGAGCGCAGCCGTGGGCTTCTACGGCTTCTACGGTTCCGCTGGCTCGTTCGAACTTGGTCCCTCCGATCCCGCCAGCTACGCCCGCGCCGACGCGCCGCCATTCTTCGTCATTCCGGGGGCAAATGACCCCATGATTGCTCCGGCCCACGCCAAAGAGTTCGCCGAGCAGTTGCGTGCGACCTCCACCAGCCCGGTGCTGTACGCAGAGCTGCCGGGCGGACAGCACAATTTCGACCGCTTCCCATCGATCAGGTTCTTCGCCGTGGTCGACGCCGTCGAAACGTTCGCCAACTGGGTGCGCTCCAGGTCTACGTCCGAGGACCCGACGACGACTGGACCGGAGGCGCGGCACGATCATTCCGCTCGGCCCGACCACGTTTGACTTTTCCGCCCTCCCGTCCTGCCGCCGGACCGACAGAAAGGACCACAGTCACTGCGCACAAGGAAAGCCTGCCCCGAACCCACGACGTCCGGAGAGGGTGTTCCCGTACGCCGGGCCGGTGTCACACCTTGCGGCGCTTTTGGGTTACCGCGGCTCGCCGACCAATCCCATGTGCGGACAGTCCCACCGCCTCACAGAGGCCATGGGGTCTATGAGGGCGCTTCTGGGGGCGCCTCGTGCACGGCGGCCTCCCAGACCTTGCCGGACAGGCGCACGGCCACCACTCGGGAGACGGCGATGCCCACGGCCATGGAGGTGGCCCAGGTGAGGGCGGCGCCCCAGGTAACTTTGCGGTCCGCCGGTCCGCTAGGAGGGGGCTCATGGCGCACCAGGCGCCAGGCCATGGTGAGCAGGCGCTGGGTCACGATGGCGGCCACGGCCACCGAGGCGGCGTTGACCAACTTCCAGCCCAGGTTCTTCTGCTCGGGGCTGGCGTTGACGGGCTTGTGAGGCCTCCAGGTGTGGTGGTAGCGAGCCTCCATCTGCTTCCAATGATGCCCCTCTACCACCGGGGTTCAACTGGGGCCTCGGCTGGCAGTCGCCTCGAACGGATTGGACGCCTGCCCCCGATCGCCGGGTGTGGGTCACTTGAGCTGGATCAAAGGGAGCTGTCAGTACCGTTCGACGAGATGCGCTCGGGTTGCGGGTAGCTCGTACGGATCTGGCCAGAAGTCGGTGATACGGACGATGGTGCCGTCGTCTTGTAGATCGAAGAAACACAGCCCCGGCTGGACTGTGCCGTCGGCGTTCGTGAACTGGATCCAGCTGGACGCATGCAACCCTTCCCCGATGATCCTGTTGACCTCTAGTTGCCAATCACCGGGGAAGCCCTCCACATTGAACCGCACGTAGTTGCTACGGCCACGGACTCGTTCCCGAGTCTGGGGTCCTTCGTAGACGACATCCTCCGAGAGCAGGGCTTCGAAGGCGGACCAGTCCCTTGCATTGGCGGTCGCCCAGTATGCAGTCACAACCTCAGTGGCATCTCTCATCCATGGAACGCTAGATCCCGGATGTTGCGACCTGCCCCGTACACCGGGAATGGGAGCGTTATCGAGAGGACGGCGCTTGCAGTCGGCCAACTGCCGCCGTACGGCACTTTCGGGCTAGGGGGCAGGGGCCCTATTGCCTCACGCCTCAACGGGATTGGTTGACTTCATGAGTGGCAACATGGGGCGGTGCAAGTCTCGGAAACGATCGACGCACTCATGGTCGCCGCGACCATCGCAGGCGATGACGAACGGCTCGCGAAGATTCAGGTCCTTGTCACCTCCGATTTCATCTTCGTGAATCCGGGATTCACGACCGAGGGTCCCGAGGCCCTAAGCGCTGCCTTTGGTCGCTTCATGGGTTCTCTAGATGGTGCCGCCACGGTGGTGAGGACCTGCGAGGTGGACTTCCATCATGATCATTTCCGTTACACATGGGCGCGCTACCAGAGAGATCAGATCGCAATGGAGGGTTACGACTTCGGGTGGGCCGACGACACTGGCCGGTTGAAGCGTCTCGTTGTCTTCGACCACGTGTTGCCCCGCGCCTCGCGGGTGCGTGACCCCGAACGCCTGGGGGGACGGGGATGCGCCAGCACCCATTGTCGCCGCAAGTGCGTCGAGGTGAGATGACCCGTCGAGGGGGCAGGGGAGAGCGTGAAGGTCGTTCAAGATCGCCTGGGCCACACCGCAGCCACGATGACTCTCGATGTGCATGGGCACCTTTTTCCTGACGACGAGGACCGGACGCGACTAGCCGTCGATGTGGTCCTAGGTCCAGCTCTGGCGGCTGTCCGCAGCGCCTAAGTTTTCAGCGTTCCGTGGACTTCTCGCGGACCAGAATCCAGTTCGCGCCTCAAAGTCCCAGCTCAACACGGGTGCCGCTACCCGTTGGGGGTGAAGGCGACCTTGAGCGCGCCGCTCCGGTCTTGACGTGCCAGCGCCTTGAGCGCCGGCCACCACTCCTCGAGCCCGAAGCGGTGGGTCAGCATCGGGGTGATGTCGAGCCGGCCCTCGCCGACGAGGTGGAGGTAGTGCGCGATGGCATGCTGCCTGTGTCCCTCGAAGTCCTCCATCCCGAACGCGTTCGACCCCGCGATGGTGATCTCCTTGAAGTAGATGGGAGTGGACTCCCATCGCTCGGGGGTGGCCACGCCGGTGTAGACGAGCCGCCCGCGCTCGGCCAGCACCCGCACCCCGACCTCGAGCGTCTCGGCTTTGGCGATGGAGTCGTAGACGACATCGATGTGGCCGGGATGCGTCACGGGCAAGCCGTCCAGCGGGAGGTGGAGGACGGCGCCGGACCACTCCGCCAGCGCCTCGACGAGCGCCAGGCGCGGCTCGTGGGCGAACACGGCGGACGCACCGAACCGCTGGGCCATCTCGCGCTGAGCCTCGAAGCGCGCCACGACACCAACCTCCACCTCGGGGTAGAGGGCCCTGAGGATGGCGACACTGGTCAGGCCCAGCGCGCCCGCCCCGTAGACGAGCACGCGGCCAGAGGTCGGCGGCGGGTGGCGGACGATGGCGTGGAAGGACACCGCGAAGGGGTCGGCGAGCACCGCCGCCTCGTCGGAGATGCCGTCGGGGACGGGGAACAGCATGGAGTCGTGCGCCGCCAACTGCTCGGCCCAGGCACCGGGTGCGCCGGTGATGACGCCGACGTGCACGCCCGGACCCAGATCACCCTTGGTGAAGCTCCAGCACAGGCTCAGGTCGCCCGCCTGGCACGGGGGGCAGAGCGGGTCGATGCCCCGCGGCCCGCACGTGAGCCAGGGGTTGAGCACAACGCGCTGGCCGATGTCGAGGCCCCGGGCCTCGGGGCCGAGGGAGACCACCTCGGCCACGACCTCGTGGCCCGGCACGTGAGGAAGCGAGGAGAAGGCGGCCATCGGGTTGTCGATGTCGCCGGTGTTGAAGTCACCCAGCACCAGCTTGGCATCGGAACCGCAGATGCCCGAGAGGATGGGTCGGGTGAGCACCCAGTCCGGCCGGACGAGCCGAGCGTCGTCGATCTCGTGGAGGCCGAAGGGGATGCCGGCCAGCATCGCCTCCACCTCGTCCGCCGGAATGGGCCGGACCTCGTCCTCGGCCGGCGGCGCGCCGAAAATGAGGGCCTTCACGAGCCAGCACCTTCCGTGAGGCCGCGCATGCCGAGCATGAAGCCGTCGATGTCCGCCGTCTTGAACTCGATCACCGCCTTCATGTCGGGCAGGTAGTGCTCGAAGTGATCGCTGTCGATCGCGTCCACGATGGCTCCCGCGATCTCCTCCGGCGGCACCTTCGGGCCGTCGTAGAGAGGAGGGTCGTTGTCGGGTTGGTCCCAGATCTCGGTGTCGATCGCGCCGGGGAGGATCAGCTTCACCGAGACACCGGACCGGTCGAGGTCGATCGCCATGGACTCGCTCCAGCCGGCCAGCGCGAACTTGGACCCGGAGTACGCCGCCTCGGTCGAGATGCCCAGCCGGCCACCGAGGCTGGACACGTTGACGATGGTCCCCGATCCCCGGGCCAGCATCCGGGGCAGGACGGCGAGCGAGATGGCCACGGGCGAGAGGTAGTTGATACGCATCGTCCGCTCCACCTCGTCCATCGTCAACCCCGTGACGTGCCGGCGCATCGGGACCGCCGCATTGTTGACGACGACGTCGAGCCCGTCGTAATGGTCCCAGATCTGGAGGGCCAGGTCAGCGGCCGCCGCGGGATCGGAGAGGTCCGCCACCCACCGCTCCGACGCGGGAGCACCCGACCGGCAGCCGGCCAGGACCGCGTCGAGCCGGTCGGCCCGACGGGCCACCAGGGCGACCGTGTCCCCGCGGGCGGCCAGCTCTCGGGCGACGGCGGCGCCGATGCCCGAGGACGCCCCGGTCACGAGGACCGTACGGCCGTTCCCTGGACTCACGCGCCAACCTCCCCGACCGAGCACTGCGACCCGTGCCGGGGCCCGAGAGTCGGGGCCGGCACGCTTCGGGGTGAGCGAGGGGTCTCGAACCCCCGACCTCCAGGACCACAACCTGGCGCTCTAACCAACTGAGCTACGCCCACCGAGGGGCACAAGTGTGGCACACCGGCCCGTGGCGGACGGTACGTCGACGTCCGGCGGACGGGCATGGCGCATCGAATGTGCACGCCCCGAAGGCGGGCTATGTCAGGCTGTCAGGTGACGGCGTGCCCCCGTAGCTCAGCGGACAGAGCAGTGGACTTCTAATCCAATGGTCGCAGGTTCAAGTCCTGCCGGGGGCGCCAATTCCGGCGGTGGCGCCGCCCTCGGTCAGGCGCGATCGCGGGTACCGTTGACCCGGCATGGACCACCAGGACGACGGCTGGCGGCGCAGGGTCAAGGATTCGCTGAGGCCGCTGCGAGATCGGCTGGTGCACGGCCTCGGCGGCACACTGCCCGAGCGAGGGATCACCTACGACCAGCTCGTGCACCTGCTCTACCCCACGCTTCCCGACCGACTCCGTCCCGAGGTCGACCTGGCGGCGGCTGGTGAGCTGAGCCGGCCCTCGACCATCAGGCGCATGCTCGGGACGATCGAGCACCAGGAGGCGCCGACCACGTTCTCCGTGCAACTCACGGAGGAGGATGCGATCTCATGCCGCGTCGGTGACGTCGAACTCCTCTGTGACGCCGCCGACGGGGCCGTGACTCCGGGCCTACGGTCCGGTGCGTACGAGCCGCACCTCACCGCGGTGTTCGAGCGGTATTGCCGACCGGGTATGACGGTCGTCGACGTCGGTGCCAACCTGGGCTACTACTCGCTCCTGGCATCCAGGCTCGTCGGCGCATCGGGGCGGGTGATCGCCCTCGAGCCCAACTCGGAGAACTGCCGGCTCCTCCTGTCGTCGCTCCGCCAGCACGGGGCCGAGAACGTCCAGCTCGTGCCGGTCGCAGCGGATACCGCGACCGGCTGGGCGTACTACTCGACACATGTGGGCTCCAACGGCGGGCTCATCGACGGCGGGGACCTGTTGGCGCGCCCGGGCGTGGTCGTCCCGACATTTCGACTCGATGACATCGTCGATGGCCCGGTGGGGTTCTTGAAGATGGACGTCGAAGGCGCCGAGGGGCGCGTCGTGAGGGGTGCCACACGGCTGATCGAGCGCGACCGCCCCATCATCACGACGGAGCTGAAGGAAGCCATGTTGGACAGGGTCTCGATGATGTCGCTGGTCGACTACCTCGGATACTTCGAGGGTCTCGGCTACTCGGCGTCCGTCCTGGAGAAGTCGGGCGCCGAACGTTCCTTCCCCGACGTCGCCGCTCTTCTGGCGGACTGGAAGGACAGGGACGAGATCCACGATCTCCTGCTCGTTCCGAACGCGGCCTGAGCGGCTCCACCGCACCCGCTACCTCGCGGCCACCTCATCGCGCGGCGACCCCACGATCGCATCGATCAGCGCGTCGGCGCCATCGGTGACGACGAGACCCTCGATCTGACGCGCCCGGATGAAACCCTGGTCCACGGCATGTCCGAGGAAGGCGAGGAGGGTGTCGAAAAAGCCGTCCACGTTCAGGATCCCGCACCGCTTGTCGTGGATGCCGAGCTGTGTCCAGGTCACCGCCTCCATGAACTCCTCACACGTCCCGAAGCCACCGGGCAACATCACGAACGCATCCGAGAGCTCGGACATCAGCGCCTTGCGCTCGTGCATCGTGGTGACGACATGGAGGTCGCTGAGCGCGGCGTGCGCGATCTCGTGCCCGGCCAGGGACTCGGTGATGACCCCCGTCGCCCGGCCACCGGCGGCCAGGGCTGCATCGGCCACCTCGCCCATCAGTCCCACGGAGGCACCGCCGTAGACGAGCCCGATGCCGCGCTCGGCCAGCCCGGCACCGAGCCGCCGGGCGGCGACCGCGAACGCGGGGTTTGCCCCGGGGCTCGATCCGCAGAAGACGCAGACGGTCAGCGGTGCGCTCACGCGTCGCTGCCCTGGGGGAGCGGGAAGCCGACCGTGGGCGCCGGCGCCGGCGCGGCCCGCCGCCGCCGGGGGCGGCGCACGATCGTCTCTGCCGCGTCACTGTCGTGGATCGTCAGCGCGAAGGCCGCCGCCACCAGAGCGAAGAGCGCCGCCGTGAAGAAGGCCAGGTGGTAGGCGGTCATGTCGGGCGCCACCTCGCCGCCACTGGCCTGGGCCGAGCCCACCCCGATCAGGACGGTGGAGAGGATCGCCACCCCGGTCGCGCTGCCGACCTGGCGCATGGTGTTGAAGAACGTCGACGCCCGGCCCATCGACTCCGGCGTGATCATGGCGAACGACGCGGCCTGGTTCGGGACCATCACCTGCGCCATCATCCAGCCCACGACGAACATCAGGGTCCGGATGTACCACAGGTTGGTGGTCACGCTGATCTGGGTCAGCGCCAGCAGGCACAGTGCGAGGCCGACCAGGCCGCCGGTGACGTGCCGCCGGGGCCCGACGCGCGGGTAGATGAGGCGGCTGGCGAACTGCGCGCCGATCATCACCCCGAACGCCTCGGGGAAGGTGGACAAGCCCGACTGCAGCGCGGACATGCCGCGGGCGTCCTGGAAGTAGAGCGGAATGAGGTAGAGCATCCCCAGGAAGGCGGCTGCCGCCAGGAACATGACCACGTTGGTCGAGCGGAACAATCGACCCGACAGCAGGCGCAGGTCGACCATCGGCCTGGTGGTGCGCAGCTCTACGAAGACGAAGATGCAGAGCAGCACGGTGCCGATCACACAGGTGTAGATGACCTCGGGGGACGACCACGACTTCAGCGGGCCTTCCGACACCCCGTACATGAGCAGCCCGAGTCCCGCCCCGCCCAGCACGAACCCGGGGACGTCGAGGCGGCCGGCGTCGATGGCTTCCGCTCGCTCCAGGAAGAGCGCCCCGAAGATCACGGCGATGATTCCGAGCGGCAGGTTGACGAGGAACACCCAGCGCCACGAGAACTCCGTCACGAGGAAGCCCCCCAGCACGGGGCCGAGGGCAGGGGCCATCGTGGTCGGCACGGTCAAGATGCTGGCCGCGCGCACCCGCTCCGACGGTGGGAAGACCCGGTAGAGCATGGCCAGGCCGACCGGGGCCATCATGCCGCCACCGGCACCCTGCACCACGCGGAACACGATGAGCTGGGTCATGCTCTGGGCCAGGCCGCAGAGCACCGAGCCCAACGTGAAGACGATGATGGCGCCCAGCAAGACGCGCTTGCCACCGAAGTGGTCGCCCAGCCACCCCGACGCCGGGATGAACACCGCCAGGCTGACCAAGTAGGCGATGACGACTCCGTCCACGGCCGTCGGTGCGATCTGGAAGTCCCGACCGATCGTCGGGAGCGCCACGTTCACGATGGTGATGTCCATGATGTTCATGAACATGGCGGACACGAACACGGCGCCGACGATGAACTTCTGGCTCATGTGGGGTACGGCCACGTGTTTCTTCCTGTTCGCTGCAGCTTCGAGGCGGCGACCGAAGTCAGGCGCACCGGCACGGGGCCCGCCGCCCCCATGACCCTATGCGCGTCGGGGGTCCGGTCCTGCCCCCCGGTGGGCCGGGCCTGTCGTGGCGAGCACGGTGCCGACACCGGCAGCCGTCCTCCACATAACTTTGGAGCTGGGGCGGGCTTCGTCGTGTCCTGGGAGAACGAGAGGAAGGGTATCGATGGCCGAGCGATGTCTGACCGGGCGCAAGCCCGGGTCCCTGCAGCCGGTCGCCACCACCGTCATGCTCGGTGTGCTCTCCATGGCACTGGTCCTTGGTGCGGCCGGCCCGGCGCGGGCGGCGATCCGACCGCTACGAGCTGCTTCCCGGACGGTGTGGCTCTGCGAGCCGGGCCAGGCGGCCGACCCGTGCGCGTACAGCACGACGACGACCAGCGTGAGCGCCAACGGCACGACGAGCGTCTCCACGCCGGCCGCTTCGCCGACTGGCCACCGGCAAGACTGCTTCTACGTGTACCCGACGGTCTCCACGGAGCCGGGCAACAACGCCGACCTCACCATCCAGCCGGCCGAGATCGGCGCCGCGGCCTCCCAGGCCTCCCAATTCTCGCAGGTGTGCAACGTGTGGGCACCCATGTACCGCCAGGCGACGGTCAGCGCCCTCAGGAGCGGTGCCGCGACACGACCGAGCGTCATCGCCATCGCCTATGGCAGTCTGCTGTCGGCCTGGAAGGATTACCTCGCCCACGACAACGACGGCCGGCCCATCGTCTTCATCGGGCATTCGCAGGGCGCCGCCATGCTGATCAGGCTGTTGCGCTCCCAGGTCGACCCTTCGCCCAGCCTGCGGAAGCGAATGGTGTCCGCCATCATCCTCGGCGGCAACGTACAGGTGCCCGTGGGCCGTGACGTGGGGGGGAGCTTCAAGAAGATTCCGACCTGCGGGTCCGCAACGCAGACGGGATGCGTCATCGCCTACTCGAGCTTCGGCTCGCCACCACCGAAGTACGCCTTCTTCGGGCGACCCGGCCAGGGTGTGAGCCTGCAGTCGGGCCAGACCACCAAGAGAGGGCAGCAGGTGGCCTGCGTCAATCCGGTGACGTTCTCATCCCAGCCCGGCGGCCTGGAGCCCCTCTTCCTGCGCGTGACCTCCAGGGTGCGTGCCGTGACCGTGACCACCCCCTGGGTGTCGTATCCGGGCCTCTACACGGCGCAGTGCGAACAGTCCGGTGGAGCATCATGGCTGCAGGTCACCGCCACGCCGGGATCGGCTGATCCGCGTCCCACCGTGACGGCAACCCTGGGCCCCCTCTGGGGCTACCACCTGGCCGACATGAACCTGGCGCTGGGCAACCTGGTGGCGGACGTGGGCAGCGAGGAGGCCGGCTACCACTGACGTCGGGTCAGCGGCAGCGCCCATGAGAAGTGTGCCCGCGACGGTCCTAGACTCCGGCGATGGTCAAAGTCGTCGCCGTCGCCAACCAGAAGGGCGGCGTGGCCAAGACGACCACCGTCCAATCGCTGGGCGTGGCGATGGCGGAACAGGGGCACCGCGTCCTCGTCGTGGACCTGGACCCGCAGGCCTGCCTCACGTTCTCCCTCGGCTTCGATCCGGACCAGCTCGACTCGTCGCTGCACGACGTCCTCGTGCGTCGCTCCCGGCTTGCCGACGTGGTGAAGGCCGTCCCGGGGGTCGGGGGGCTGTTCCTCGTGCCGGCGACCATCGATCTGGCCGGCGCCGAGGTGCACCTGTTGAGCCGTACGGGCCGGGAGCACGTCCTCGCCCGGGCGCTGGAACCCGTACTCGGCGACTACGACGCCGTGTTGATCGACTGCCCCCCGTCTCTCGGGGTGCTCACGATCAACGGCCTGACTGCGGCAGAGGCGGTCCTGGTGCCACTGCAGTGCGAGGCCCTCAGCCACCGTGGTGTGGGCCAACTGCTCGAGACGATCGAAGACGTGCGCCAGTTCGCCAACGAGAAACTGCGCGTGCTCGGGGTGATCCCCACCATGTTCGACAGCCGCACCACCCACGCCCGCCAGGTCCTCTCCGAGGTCGAGGAGCGCTACGGCCTCCCGCTCTTCGAGCCGCCGGTGCCCAAGTCCGTGCGCTTCGCGGAGGCTCCGGGGCTCGGGCTCTCCGTCCTGCAGCATGCGCCGACCTCCGCCGGCGCCGTCGCGTACCGCACACTGTCGATGTACGTGTACGACGCCATGCAGACGGCCTGACGTGTCAGCCACACGGGGTGACAAGGCACCCGATCCGCTCGGAAAGCGTGCCCTCTTCTGGGTGCCCTCGGCGGAACCCGCCAGCCCAAGTGCGGGGGGAGGCGGGGGGACGACCGTGGCGCTCCCGGTCGGCAAGCGCGCGCTCTACTCCGGTGCGCGCCCCGAGCCGGACAGCCTGGCCGCCACCTCGGGCAACCCGCTGGACGAACGGGGTGCCTTCACGGTCGAGTGTCAACGCTGCCGCCAGACCTCGCACGTGGGCGCGCTCGACCTGCTGATCTTCCAGTTCCCGCTGGGCTACTGGCTGCCCCGGGGACGCTTCGACCGGCGCATGACCTGCCCCTCGTGCCGCAAGCGCGCCTGGTGCAGCGTCACCCTGCGGCGCGCCTGACCGGCCTCGCATTCACGTCTCCGGAGAGGTCGTCGGGCTCACCGGGGTCGGCCTCCCCGGCACCGTCCCCGCCCTCCTCGTCGCTGCCCACCGGGCCCGTGGGCAGCCGCCGCGTCAGGGCCAGCGCCACCAACGCGATGAGGGCCAGGACGGCGAGTGCAGCGCGGAGCCCGTTGACGCGGCTCGACGCGTTGGCGTCGACGATGGCCTGTGCGGTCGCCGGCTCGACTCCGGCCTTCTCGAGCGTTGCATCGAGGTCGGCGTCACTGACGAAGGGGATGCCCGCTGAGAGCTCCACCTGGGCCTGGGACGACATCTCTTTGGGGATCGCCGGGTTGGCGGCGACCGACCCGAGGAATGTCGTGGTGAGCACCGAGATGAGGATGGCCCCCGCCAGCGCGGTGCCGATGGACGCACCCAGGTTCGTCACGGTGTTCTGGACCCCGCCCACTTCACCGCTCTGCTCGTCGGGCACGGACGACACCGTGACGGCCCCCAATTGGGAGGCCAGGCTCCCGATGCCGAGCCCCATCAGCAGCAATGGCCAGGTGACGATCTCGGGCCCGGCTCCCGCGTCGAGACGCCATCAGCAGCACGACGATGCCGAGGAGGAGCAGGCCGAACCCGATGCGCACGACACGCCGGGGTGACGCGTGCGGGAACAGCCTGGGCACCCCGACCGCGGCGGCCAGCAGGGTGATCGACAGCGGCAGGAGGCGCACACCCGTCGCCACGGCCGAGAGCCCCAGCGCCACCGAGAGGAAGAGCGGGATCACGAAGAAGACGCCGGCCTGCAGGAGGAACTGGAAGAAGAAGGACGTCAATCCGGCCTGGAGCCTCGACACGCGCAGCATGCGCGGGTCCACCAGGATCGGCCCGCCCCGCTTGAGTTGCCGGTTCTCCCACAGGACGAACACCGAGAGGATCCCGGCACCGCCGAGGACGAGCCAGATGACGGGGGAGAGACCCAGCCACTGCGGCGCGTCGGGCTTCGGCTGCACGAACCCCCAGGTCCCAGAGCGGACGATGCCGAAGACGATCGTGCCGAGCCCGGCTGCCGACAGCAGCGTGCCCACGGGGTCGAGCCGTGTCCCGGGGATGGGCGGGGAGTCGGCCATGCGCCTGCTCAGGACGAGGATGCCGAGCACGATCACGACCTCGCCCGCGAAGACCCATCGCCAGCTCGCGTAGGTCGTCAGCAGCCCGCCCACCAGCGGCCCGACCGCGACGGCGATCGCGCCGGCCGACGCCACCAGCCCGTAGGCGCGGGGTCGCTCGGAGGCGCCGAAGTTGGTCGCCACCAGCGCGACCACGGCGGGCATGATGAGGCACGCCCCGAGCCCTTCCAGGAGTGACCAGCCGATGAGGAGGACGGGCAGGGAGCCGGCCAGGGACGTGATCAGCGAGCCCGTCCCGTAAATGAGGCACCCGGTCATGAAGGCTCGCTTGCGCCCCAGGATCTGACCGATCTTGCCGCCGGTGATCATGAACGCCGCCATGACGAGCGTGTACAGGGTGATCGCCAGCTGGATCCCGGTCACCGTCGTCCCCACGTCCTTGGCGACGGTGGCGATGGAGACGTTCATGACCGAGCTGTCCAGGGTCATGAGGAATTGGGCCGACGCCAGCGTCAGCAGCACGATGCTCCCGCCCGCGCGTCGCTCCACTTCTGCGTCGGTCATCGGGGCATTCTTGCCGAGTCGGTGGCGAGGGGCGGACCACGCGGCTGCTGGGACCGTCAGCAGCCTGCGGCCCACACCATGGGGGTCAACGCGAGCTGTGCGATCCAACCACCGGGTCTGGGACGAGATGACCCGAGGTCCACCCAACGGGGTCAACCGCAGCTGGTCGGGATGCGGGGATTTGAACCCCGGACCTCCTGCTCCCAAAGCAGGCGCGCTGCCAAGCTGCGCTACATCCCGTTTTTGTGTAGCTGTGAAGCTGGCGAAATTGTAGCCGTCTGACCAGGTGTTTTTGGGACTGATCGTCAAACCTGACTTACAAGGCCTCCACGCTCGATTTTCCCGTCCCAGGTCGAGTCTCGGGGAGATTCGGGGAAAGTTTCAGGGAGCCCGAGTCAACATAGCGCGCACATCGCGCGACCCCGCCAGCGCAGCTCTCAAGGAGAGCGGAGTCCTTGTCGGAGTGTGCTTCCTTGCTGCCACCTTCACCTTCGCCATCGGCAACGCGCTCATCCACCCGTACTTCTCGAGCGCGAGCGCGCACGAGGCCCTCATCGCCGGGGTGTTCCTTCTGAGTTGCTGCGGGCTCGCGGTCGCCGTCAACGGCTGCGATGCGGCGGATCCTCATGCCGTACACGCCGATGGTATCGGGCGTCGCGGGCCTCGTCCTCTTGTCCGCCTTGCCGACATCGAGGATCGTGCCGAGGAGGCTGTCCATGCTGGGTCTCCTTGGCTATCGGTCTTCTTGGTGGAAACCATCTTGGCCATGTTCAGCGTGATCGACATCACACACGGTGCCGGGATGCCTGCGCTGGTTCTCCGGGCGGGCTTCTTGTTGATGCGGGCTCCTACGAACCTCGACTGAGGGTCGAGTCGGAACACTGCTTAGCCATCACGGAAGGGTCTTGGCGCGGTGACGGTTCTTGGCAACCCTGGTTGGCACTTCAACCCCACTTCGACCGACATGGATCCCATCGCCACGCCAGCCGAACGGCGAAACCAAGCAAATGCTCGGACTCAACTTCCGGCCGAGTTAAGCCGACGATACCTGTTGTGATTTGGGTTCACCCGCTGTGATTTGGGATCACACGGTCGGGCCCCTGCGCTGCGAATGAAGGGACCGGGCAATCAAAAATGCATTGGTTGCGAGAGCAAGTGGCTTGGTGGCGAGACCGAGTTGACCTCAGCGCTTTGGTTCGTCGGGGGTTGCGCATCGGTGTCGCTGCGAGTGCAGGGTTTACGCTTCTCGAATTGCTCATCGTCGTGGCCGTAGTTGGCATCGTGGCGGGGGTCGTGATCTTCAGTCTCCAAGGTGTGAGGAGCTCTGCCACGGTCGCAGCGTGCCAATCAGACTTTGCATCGACGACCGAGGCCGTTGGCGCCTACCAGGCCCAAATGGGTGCCTATCCCGACGGCACCGGTTCGGCGACGGCCACGGATTCGGACTCAGCGACACCGCCTAACTTTGCACCAGGAGCAGCACCAAGTGGAGTCAACGCCGACCGGGCCGGTGGCGAGCTTCTGGTTTCCGGTGCGACGTCGCCGAATGTAGGTGGTAACGAAAACGAGGGGCCCTGGCTCAGGCAGTCACCGGATCGCGAGGGCAGCTATAGAATCTGGGTGGCCAACGACGGCACTGGAATGGTCCAGGTCCTCGACGCGGCGGGTCACGTGCCAGCTGGCGCCACGCATACCGCGAACGACTGTTCGATAGTTTCGGGCGGGGGTGCCGTGACGACAACAACAAACGCGCTCCCGATGACAACTACGAGCACCGCTCCCGCGACGACGACCACGGTGCCACCGACCACAACATCGACGACGAGTGCCGCCACAACGACCACTGCGCCTCACAACCAAGCGCCAGCCTTCACGGACGACAACACCACGACTTTCCACCACAGTGTATTCGGCACCTTCACGGTGACGGCATCAGGGTCACCGCAGCCCTCGCTGAAGGTCTCGGGATCTCTACCCTCTGGAGTCAGCTTCAACCGCAGCAGTGGTGTGCTGAGCGGTACTCCGAAGAAGTCGGGCTTCTACCGATTGACCTTCACGGCGAGCAATGGTATTCGGCCCAACGCGATCCAGTCCTTTACCCTGATCGTCGACTGACGAAGGGCTTCAACGCGACGAAGAACCAAACCGATCGAAGCGTGCCATTGCGCCTCGGCCTTGGTGGCCTCGAAGATTCGGACGGAAGTTCGGTGCTGTCGAGGTGCGAGCGGAACGACCGGGGGTTGCGGCGGTTGTCTGATTCGTCACACTTCGTGGAGCCGCTCTTGACTATGGGGAACCTCGATGCCGATGGCCGCCCGCCGGCGATGGATTTGGCAGGACTTGAAAGCACGAGAGAGGTTCTTGATGGTTGGAATGGTCAGGCGCTGGAGTAACTCGTCCCCAAGGCTTTCCCTCATAGCTGGCCGCGACCACCTCGTCGAGTAGTTCGGGCATCGTCAAGGCGGACGGGCTGTCGGCCCAATCGGGCGAGCAGCGGGCGACACCGGCGGGGCTGGGGTCGGATCCATGGGTAGCACTTAGTGCACACAATGTTTGAGGAGGGTGCTGGGAGTCCGCCAGATCGTAGTGGTCGTCCATCTCGTGGCGTGCCGTCCTGCTTCGCAGCGGGGGAGATGACTGGCTCTTGACTTCCCCGTCGGTCTGGCCTCCCGCGGCTCAGACCGCAGCACGGGCGACGATGCCCACGTCGCCGTACTCGAATCGAAGAGTGTGGCGTGACGACCAGTTCGAACCGTCCGGCTCACGAATCTGCACCGTCACGGTCGCACCTGCCTCCATGGCCCCTTGAAGGTCCACGACGGCGTAGGTGTTCGCGGCCCGACGAGTGCGGGAGCTGATGGTCGTCCCGGCGACCACGGACAGCGCGCATCGCTCACTGCCGCCGCCGGCACCCAGCGTGACGATGTCGATCGACGCGGTGTGGGTATGACCAGACAGGAGCACTGGGACTCCCGCCTGGTCGCATGCGTCGACGAGGCGCTGCCGACCACGGAGTGCGGAAAGATTCGATGGAAGGACAGGGTGGTGCGTGACGAGGACACGCCAGGCCCCGCTCGTCGCACGGCCGAGGGTCTCTCGCACCAGATCTGTCTGCCGGGGTGAGACATGTCCGGCCTTCCAGCGCCACGCGGGCATCGAATCGAGGCCAATGGCGACCAATCCCGGCACGGCGATGATCGGGTCCAGCGACGGGGTGACGTACTTCTGGTACCGCCCCGTCGGAGAGACGAGGCGCCGAGGCAGGTCGAACAGGGGCACGTCGTGGTTGCCCATGACGGTGAGGACGGGGCCGGGCAACCTGTCCAGAAACGCTCGGGCCTCCAAGAACTGGTTCCGACGCGCTCGCTGAGTCAGGTCTCCCGAGACGACGACCAGATCTGGGCGGCGATCCCAGATGTCACCCACGAGCGACTCTGCGAGCTCATCGAGTTGCGCGCCGAAGTGGATGTCCGACAAGTGGACGATGACCGGCACAGCCGCGAGGTTACGTTCAGACCTCTTCGGAGACCGGGTCCACACCGCGGGCAAGTGAGATCAGGTCCCTACCCGAGACATCTCGAGCTCGACGGCGCTCGGCAGCTGTCAAGTTCTCCTTCGGGACCAGCAGTCGCAGTCCCCGGGGGTGGATCTCGAACCTGAGCGGGGTCTCGAGCTCCAGAGCCTCACCGTCGATGCCTGCGAAGGCCTTGCCGGACCGCGACCGGACCTCGAACCGCGGCGTCGTGAACTCGTGCCAGTGCCGGCTTCGACGCCGCTGGCCGAGAGCGGAGAGGGTGACCACCTGGGCCGCTTCCGCCCCAGTCGCCGCCGTGATGGCGACGACGCCGAGCGTCCCGGTATCGAGGCGTCGGCGCTGAGACGCGTCCAGGGTTGCCCCGAGCACGTAGGGGTTGTTCGACACCTGGATCAGGAACGCGCCGTCCACGTCGGTTCCGTCGGGCTCTCTGAATTGAAGGTCGAACGGTTCTTGTGTCCTCCCGAGCATCTCGGGGAGCAAGGCCTTCGTGGTCTCGGACTTCGCCTCCCGATAGCCCGGCTGCTGGACGATCGTGGCATAGACACCGAGCGAGACGTTGTTGACGAACAGCCGATCCCCGACTGTCGCGTAGTCGATGCGGCGCTCGATGCCGTCACGGAACGCATCGAGGCTCTTGCGCGGATCCTGCCGGTCGATCCCGAGATCGAGGGCGAAGTGGTTGCGCGTGCCGGCCGAGACACAGACAAACGGGAGGTCGTGTTCGATGGCGATGGAGGCCACCAATGCCTGCGAGCCATCGCCTCCCGCCATGGCCAGGCAGTCCGCTCCCCGTGCGACGGCATCGCGGGCGAGCAGCTCGAGGTCGAGCCCGTGATCGAGCATGACCACCTCGACCCCGAGGCTCTCGGCGAGATCAGCCAACCCGAACTTCGCCACCTTGCCGCCGCCCGACCAGGGATTGCAGATGAGGACGGGGTGCTGCGGTCGTACGACTCTCACCGGTCGACGAGCGTCGCGTTCATGAAGGTCGCGGGCGATCGCCGCTCGTCCGAAGCCCACCGTGCCAACGACGAGCACCGCGGCGATGACCACGGCGAGCACCGGTCGGTCTCCATGGGGCTCGGCGCGGATCACCGCCACGATGATGAGAGTCCCGCCCACCGCCGCGCCGGCGATGCCGACGAACCTTCGAGGAGCCCGCTCGGTGATCACCCACCAGGCTCCCCCCACCAAGAAGGCCACACCGACCAACCCCATGACCAGGAAGCCCAGATTGCGGACAGAGAAGACGACGACCGCCACGATGAGCAGCGCCGCACACCCGAGCGAGAGCAATGCGAACGACCGCTCGCGCCAGCCCACCTCGTGAGCACTCTGTTCCACGCTTCAAGCCAAGCCCGAAAAACCTCGCCGCGCCAGTCCAAGGTCCCCAGACCTTTTCCCATCGGGAGACGCGACGCTTGAACCTCAGAACTTGTCCGGGACGAGGCGGTATTGGTAGGAGGGCTCCCGGTAGTCGCCCGAGCCCTGACGCTCAGGTAGCACGACGGCCTTGCGCTTCGGTGACTCGTAGGGGATCTGGCTCAACAGGTGGCTGATGATGTTGAGCCGGCCGCGCTTCTTGTCGTCGGTGTGCGCGACGTACCACGGGGCCCACGCGGTGTCGGTGGCGGCGAACATGGCGTCCCGGGCCCGCGAGTAGTCGTACCAGCGGCTGTAGGACTTCAGGTCCATGTCCGAGAGCTTCCAGATCTTGCGTGGGTCGTGGATGCGGCTCTCGAGGCGCCGGGTCTGCTCGTCGGCACTGACCTCGAGCCAGTACTTCAACAGGAGGATCCCCGTGTGCACCATGGCCTTCTCGACCAGCGGCGTGAGCTCGAGGAACCTCTCGGTCTCCTCCGGCTCGCAGAAGCCCATGACCGGCTCGACGCCGGCGCGGTTGTACCAGCTGCGATCGAAGATCACGACCTCACCGGCTGCAGGGAAGTGCTCGATGTAGCGCTGGAGGTACATCTGCGACTTCTCGCGCTCGGTGGGAGCGGGCAACGCGACGACCCGGAACACTCGCGGGCTCACCCGTTCGGTGATCCGCTTGATCGTGCCCCCCTTCCCGGCCGTGTCGCGTCCTTCGAACACGATGCAGATCTTGGCCCCGGTCGACTTGACCCACTCCTGCACCGCCACCAGCTCTCCGTGCAGGAGTCGCATCTCCTGCTCGTACTCTTTGCGCTTCATCTTGTGCGCCTGATCGGCTTCAACGTCGGGGGCCGCTGTGGCCGTAGGCGTCTGGGCCTCGACCTTGTGTTTGCCGTGCTTCTCGTGCTCCTTCGTGGCCATTGCCATCTACCTCCGATGGGTCTCGATGGGATGCAACGTGGTCAAGCAGTCGAGGGGGCGGTCCGGTTCTCCCGACCAACCGGCATGGAGGCACGAGAGGTCTTGATCCTTCGGCGTGCGATCCACTTGCCGCCCTCCCACAAGAGCAGCAGCACGACGGCGGACAGCAAGCCGAGCCCCCACTGACGAGGGCTGAGCTGGGTCGTGCCCAGGAGCCTCTGCATGAAGTCCGCCTGGGTGATGAGGAACGCCGCGGCGACCTCTAGCAGGGCGATGCGGTTCATCCTCGAGCTGTTGAAGGTGTCGGCGGCAAAGACGCTCTGTGTCTCACTGCGGGCCTCGAAGGCAGCGACGACCAGCATCAGCGAGAATGCCACCAGTCCGATCGAGCGACCCGTCGCCGGGCTGTTGAAGCGATTGACTCCGAAGGCGATCATCCCGAGGTTGGCGATGGCGATGTAGAGGCCGACGAGCCCGCTGGTGATCTTCACTGGGGTGGTGAGGATCGACTCCCCGCGTGGTCGAGGCCGACGGCCCATCAGCCCGGGCGTCTCCATGTCGAAGCCGAGCGCCACGCCGAAGGGAGCGTTGACGGCGAAGTTGATCCAGAGGATCTGGGCCGGCGTGAAGGGCTGTCCGGAGGCGAGATCGAGCAGGCTCGCACCGAGGAAGGTGAGGACGAACGCGACCAGCTCGAGCAGGACGAAGCGGATGTACTTGTTCAGGTTGTCGAAGAGCTTGCGGCCCTGTTCGACGGCGAAGACGATCGTGGCGAAGTTGTCGTCGGAGAGGATCATCCGCCCGGCGTTCTTCGCCACCTCGGTCCCGCTCCCCATGGCGACGCCGATGTCGGCCGCCTTGATGGCGGGGGCGTCATTCACGCCGTCGCCCGTCATCGCCACCACGTGGCCCTTCTTCTTGAGCGTCTCGGCCAGGAGCACCTTGTGCTCCGGAGCCACTCGCCCCACGACGCCGATGTGGTCGATCCGCTCAAGACGTTCCTCCTCGGGCAGGGCGGCGAAGTCGGCTCCCAGAATGGCCTCACCGGGTATGTCCAGCTGCTTCGCGATCGCAGCCCCGGTGATCACGTCGTCACCGGTCACCATCCGCACCTCGATGTGTGCCGCCTGCGCCTCGGCCACGGCGGCCTTGGACTCCTCGCGGGGCGGGTCGACCATCCCGACCAGGCTCGTCATCTCCAGGGCATCGACCAAGGCGAGGAGATCGCCGTCCGGGTCGAAGCTGGCCGCGTCGAGGTCACGGTAGGCGCCGGCCATCACGCGGAGGCCCGCCTCTCCCATGCGCCGAGCGTTCTCTTCGGCACCCTGGCGGAGCGCGTCGTCCCAGGGGACGCTGGTGCCGTTGGACAAGGCGGTGGCGGCGAGGGCCATCACTGCTGGTGCCGCCCCCTTCACGAAGCACCGCACGACCCCCTTTCCGAACGCGTCCTTGGCCTGGTTGAAGGTGGCCATCAGCTTGTAGGTCGGGTCGAACGGCAGGGTGGCGAGGCGGGGCAGCTGCTCGCGGGTGGCGTCGATGGACACGCCTGCCTTGTGGGCGAGCACCAGCAGAGCCCCCTCGGTCGGATCGCCCACCACCTTGCCGTCGACGAGCGTCGTGTCGCTGGCAACGACGTAGGGGAGAATGGCCGCTTCGATGCTGTCGGTCTTGCCGGCCGGGTGGGTGATCTTCCCCTCCAGGCTGTATCCGGTGCCGGTGATCTCGTAGCGGTCGGTCGGATCCACGACCTCGACCGCCGTCATCTGATTCATCGTGAGTGTCCCGGTCTTGTCCGAGTTGATGGCAGAGGTGAACCCGAGCGTCTCGACGGAGGGCAGATCCTTCACGATCGCCTTCTCCTTCGCCAGCTCGACGCTGCCCAGCGAGAGCACCACCTGGACGACCATCGGCAAAGCGAGCGGGATCGCCGCGATCGCCAGCGCAATTGCCGTATCGAAGAGCATCGTCCACGACTGGCCGCGGCTGAGACCGAGCGCGAACATCACGATCATCGTGAGCCCGGCGGCGGCAACGATCCAGAGGGTGAGCGTGTTCATCTGCTTCGTGAGGGGCGTCTCCTCGTTGGCCGTCGCCGAGAGCATGTGTGCGATCTTTCCCACCTCGGTGCTGCTCCCCGTCCCGGTGACGACCATCACGCCGCTGCCATGGGTCACGGGCGTGTGCATGAAGGCCATGTTGGACTGCTCGCCCGGTCCGACCTCCCCGCCCGTCAAGGTGGCCGCGTCCTTCGCCGCCGGCACGCTCTCGCCCGTCAGGGCCGACTCGTCGATCTGCAGCGCGCTGGACGACATGATCCGCCCATCCGCCGGCACCTCGTCACCGGCCGCAATCAGCACGACGTCGCCGACGACGAGCTCCTCGGCCCCGATCTCGGATTCTGCGCCATCGCGTCGTACGCGTGCCGTTGCCTTCATCATCGATTGGAGTGCATTCATGGCGCTCTCCGCCTTGCCCGCCTGGCGCAACCCGACGACCGCGTTGAACAGAGAGATGACGATCAGCACGATGGCCGTGGTCCACTCCTTGATCAGCAGCGACACGACGGCGGCGCCGACCAGGATGATCTGCATGTAGCTGGTGTACTCGGCCAAGAACCGGCGTATGGCCGACGGCGGCTGCTCCACCGGCAGCGCGTTCGGACCGTCCCGCCTGAGTCTGGTCGCGGCTTCGTCACCGGTGAGGCCGGTGTCCACGACCACGCCGAGCTTGGCGACGATCTTCGTGGGCTCCATGGCGTACCAGCGCTCATCGACAGGTGACCGCGCCTCGACGACCTCGTCAACGGTTGCCATCTACACCTCCCTTTCGCTCAGCCGCCACGTCTCCGCTTCGTCCTGACCGCTGACTTCCTTGCACGGGCCCCGAGCAGTATCCCCCGCTTTCCCTCGTCGTGCAGGTCCTACCCGGCCATCACCCCCCTTGGCGGGGGATCGACACAGTGGGAGTCTGGTGACCAACCCGGCAGCCCCTTAGGGGCGAAGGCCTCGACTGAGCGCCTTTCCAGGACTGCTACCCGAGTTGGTCGTTCGGGGGACCCGAGGCTCGACGCGTGGTGTCGGCGCTCCTCGGTGGTGGGACCCATCACGGGCGTCTCGAGGCGGCGAGAGACCGCGAACGGACAGGGGAAGCATCGCAGGCGGGTCTACCCGAGGCCGACACCGTCGATGTCTGCCGAGGGCGTGATGTCCGGGAGCCGAAGCATGCGGAACGAGTTGGCCAGGCCGAGGAGTGATGCGATCGCGGGGATGAGCAGCGCGATCTGGAGGGAGCGGTTCCGGGCGCGGGTGTTGATGGCCAGGACCTCGTCCTGCACGGCCTTGGGCTCACCGGCGATCTGCTGTTGGAGCTGGGTGTTGCTCATGACCTCGGCATCGTGCTCGAGTTCGGCTGAGATCTGCTGCTGTTGGGCCGGCGGGATCACGACACTGGCTTGCGTCTGATGGTTGAAGCTCAGTGCCAGGGCCCACAGCATGACTCCACCGGCTACGGCAAGCCCGAAGGACAGTCCGAACGAGCCGGCAGCGGAGTTCACGCCGGCGGCCTCACTGACCCGGTCCTCGCTGATGGGTGCGAGCGTGAAGTTGTTGAGCTGCGAAACGAGCATGCCCAGTCCAGAACCGGCAGATCACCAACGGGATGACCAGGTACCACCCGGAGTCGACTCTCGGAACCAAGGGAATGATGGCGGCCATGCCGACAGCGCTCAGGGCGAAGCCGGCCAGGACGATCTGGGCAGGGCGCCACTTGCCCGCCTTGCGGCCGGCCAGCATGGCCATGCCGAACATCGACAGCGACAGTGGCGCGAGCGACAACCCCGCCTCCATGGCGTTGTACTCGAGGGTCATCTGCAGGAAGAGCGGCAGGGCGATCATGGCGCCGCCCAGCGTGATCTGCTGGAGCATCTGCTGGGAGATGCCGATGCGGAAGTTCAGGTGCTTGAAGAGGTCCGGGTCGATCAGTGTGGGCTTTCCGTGTCGCTTGCGGTGCACCAGCCAGTAGGCGAACGCGGCGAGGGTGGCTGCTCCGATCCCCATGAGCAGCCCGACGAACTGGCCACCCTCCTGCCAGACGAGGATGCCCAGGACGAGGCCGCCCATGCCGACGATGGAGAGCACGGCGCCGACGACGTCGATCTGGCGCGGCCCGGTGTAGGGGACGTCCTTGACGAGGCGGATCTGGGACAGCACCACCAGGATGATGAGCGCCTCGAGGCCGAAGCCCACCCGCCACGACAGGTAGGTCGTGAGGAAGCCGCCGAGGAGCGGGCCGACGGCGGCCGCGATCGCCGCGGATGCACCGACGAGTGCATACGCCCGTTTCTGGGCGCCGCCCGTGAAGTTGCCGTGGATGAGGGACTGCATCGCCGGGAGCAGCAGGGACGCGCCCAGTCCACCGATGATCGCCCAGAAGATGATGATGGTGTTCAGGTTCTGGGCGAGGGTCATGGCCACCGCACCGACGGCGTAGGCCAGCAGGCCGATCACGTAGGCACGTCGCCGTCCCATGAGGTCACCCAGCTTGGAGTTGGTCAGGATGAAGGCGGCGGAGACGAGTGCCTCCAGTGCGATGGCCGACTGGACTCCGCTCGCCGTCGTGTGAAGGTCCTTGACGACCGCGGAGATCGACACGTTCATCAGCGACGTGTCGATCACCAGCACGAACATCGCCATGGCCAAGAGGAGCGCCAGGCGCGGGTTTCCCTGCCCGTGCTCGCCCAGTGCGGGTTCGGGAACCGTGCTCATGGGGGCGTCATTCCTTCGTCGGGTGGCGCAGGGTTCTCGCCGGCCGCGGTTGTGATCGCATCGAGTGCCTGGTCGAGGCTCGGATAGATGTGCTCCTGGTCGAGCGTGGTGTGAAGGCCGTAGCGGCGGACCAGGTCCTGGAGGCGATCGCGCAGCTCGACGAAGGCCAGATGGACGCCGCGGTCGTTGAGCTCCTCGTCCAGTGCTTTGAGCACCTCGGCGGCGGTGACGTCGATGTCGGTGATCGCCTCGCACTGCAGCACGATCCACGCCGGGCTCCGCTCACGGGCCAGCTTTCGGACCTGGAACCGGAACTGGCCGCTGTTGGCGAAGAACAGCGGCGCCTCCCATCGGAACACGACGATCCCGGGCAGCTCGTTCGCCTCCGGGTACTTGGCAACGCTGTGCCATCCCCCGAGTGCAGGTACGTCGCCGAGGACGGCGCCGTGGGGCCGCCAGCCTCGGTGAAAGAACAGCAGGACGATCAGGACGATCGCCACCACGATCCCCTGGAGCACCCCGAGGAAGATCACGCCGGCCGTGGCCACCAGGCTGACGACCAAAGATGACGTGCGGACCGCCGCGAAACGCCGCAGGGCGCCCAGGTCCATCAGTGACAGGGCGGCGGTGATGACGACAGCGGCCAGCGCGGTCTGAGGAAGGTCGGCCAGGAGCCCGTTCAGGAAGAGAAGCAGGACGGCGACGAGGCCGGCCCCTACCAGTCCCGTCATCTGGCTCTTCGCCCCGGACTGGTCGGCCACGGCCGTGCGGGAGCCGCTGACGGAGACGGCGAAGCCTTGGAAGAACCCGGCCGCGATGTTCGCGGTTCCCATGCCGACCATCTCCTGGTCCGGGTTGACCTCGTCCCCCCGCTTGGCGGCGAAGCTCGTCGCCGTGGCGATCGTGTCGGTCAGCGACACCATCGTGATGCCCACGGCCCCGAGCAGGAGGGGGCCGACGTCGGACAATTTGGTCCACGGCAACGCCGGAACGGGAAAGCCCTGGGGAAGTGTGCCGACCGTCTTCACGCCATGAGCGGCGAGGTCGAGCAGTGCTGACACAACCGTGACGCCGACGACCGCCACCAGGACGGCCGGCACGCGAGTGGTGATCCGCGGGAGCACGAGCAGCACGGCCAAGACGCAGAGGCCGGTCAGCAGCGTCGCTTTGTTGGTCTGGTCCAGGCCGTCGAAGAAGGCGCGCACCTCGTCGATGAAGTTGTCGGCACTGGTGGAGAAGCCGAAGAGCTTGGGCAGCTGGCCGACGATGATGGTCACCGCCAAGCCGTTGAGGTAGCCGACCCGGACTTCACTCGAGAGGAGGTCGGCCACGAATCCGAGTTTCGCCACCCCGAGCCCGATCTCGATGAGTGCGACCAGTATCGCCAGCATGCCGGCGAGTTCAATCGCGCTCTTGGGGTCACCCGTGACGATCAGCGGTGTGATGGCGACCAGGATCAGCGGCGAAACCGACGAGTCCGGCCCCAGCACGAGCACCTTCGACGGTCCGAACACCGCGTAGGCCACGAGACAGGCGATCGTCGTATAGAGACCGGTCACCGCCGGAAGCCCCGCCAGCTCCGCATAGGCCATGCCCTGGGGAACCAGGATGGCGGCCAGGACCACTCCCGCCACCAGATCCGGACGGAGCCACCCTCGGTCGTAGTTCCGTAGGGTCATCAATCCCGGGGCCCAACGCTCCACCGCGCCCTTCAAGCCGCCACTCACTTGTCCGACGTTGTCTTCGAGTGCCTTGGGAACCGTGGTGTTCGCTTACCCACGGACGTCGTCGGACAGCTCATGCCGGCGCCGAGGGCACACGTCCCCGACTACGAAGCGCGGGTACGGCGTGCCATGCGGCGGATCCTTGAATCTCACTCGCCATCTGCTCTCGCCCGCCGTTCGACACCTCACCAACCCCCTCCTTCGGTGTGCGGGTGCCTACGACGTCACTTGGCGCCCGCCATAGGCGGCCAGTCCGTAGATGACGAGGACGCCGACGAGGATGTAGGTGAGGGACCATACCGGGTAGAAGGGCATCCACCAGATGGCACTGATGGCCATGACTGCCCCGGCGAAGATTCCGATCCATCGGCTGAACTGTGACCGGGCCATGACCCCGAAGGCGCAGAGGATGAGCACGATGGCCACGACGAGGTACACCCAGCCGTAGGTCTTGAGGCTGTGGCCGAAGATTGCATCTTCGAAGTTCTGTGGGAGCACTCCGTGGTAGCGGAACGCCCAGATGGCGTCGAAGACCCGCATGATGCCCGCCACTCCGAGCACGACAGCCGCGAAGATGAGCCAGCCTTCACCCTTTTCGTCCATGGTCGTATCTCCTTCTAGGTGTACTGCCCCCATTCATGAGGCACCCGGACCAATCCGGCCAGGGTCTTTCGCCATTATGTGACGCTGCCGTGCTCCGCTTCGACCATGTCCGTCGGTCGACCCGCCCGGTCGCCGCGTCTGCCCGCGCACTGCAGGCCCGAGGATTTGACGGAGGGGGCGAAGAGCCTGGTCAAGACGTTGGGCGAGCTCCGAAAGCGGGCGCGCGGCCGGGCTGCAGGAGATGACGACCTCGAGGCCAAGGCGCAGCGGTGCCGGGACTCACCCGTCCGCCAGGAGCTCCCCGTTGCCGTTGACCGCGAGGTGGATGGGGGTCAGGCCCCGCGGGGCGGGCGGGCTGATCACGGCGCCCGTCGTGGGGTCGAATTCCGAGCCGTGGCACGGGCACACGATGAGCTTGGCGCCCTGGGAGTACCCGACCGTGCAGCCCGCGTGCGGGCAGACCGCGTCGTAGGCGACGAACTGGCCCTTGGTGAGTTGGAGCACGAGCCCGGGATCACCCGTCGCCGGGTCCGTGAAGGTGGCTGCGCCACCGACGGGCACCTGGCTGGCCAGGCCGATCCTCGTGCCGCCCGATGCCGCGCCGGTGGTCGTGGTGGCGCCACTCGGTGCCGACGTCGTCGTGGTCGTGCCGGCGCTCCCTCCCGGCGCGGTGGGCGAGAGCGCGGACGTCCCGGCGCCATCGGGGCCCTTGGCGCCGCCGACGGCCCGCCCCAGCCCGGCCGCCGCACCGGCGGCGACGGCGCCCACCACTGCGGACGCCGCCACCGCGCTGCCGCCGAGGACGAGCGTCCGGCGATCGACGGCATCGGGTCCCCGCTGCACGATGCTGCCCCTCTCGTCGCTGAGGAACGGGCAGCCGTGGACGTCGCACGGCGCTGCCCCCCGAGCCGTGCAGGTGTCCTTTTCGTAGTGGCCGCACACCTGTTGGACCAGCTCGAAGCGCACCGGCACCATGGTCGGCGGCCCCGTCTTGTTCTCGGCCGCCACCCGGCCGGCGATCACCGCGTCGAGGGACAGCACCCCGCCCGAGCCTGCCAACAGCAGTGGGATCCAGGCGAAGAGGAAGACGATGTCGGCACCGGTGTAGTAGGGCGAGGAATGGAAGCTGACCGTCAGGAACAGCGTGAGCGAGAGCACGATCCCGCCCGCCGCCGCCACCCGGGTCCACAACCCGAGCAGGGCACCCAGACCCACGGCCAGCTCAGCCAGCAGCGATCAGGACGCCGATGGGCACGGCGAATTTGAGGAGGTGCCCCAGGATCTGGTGGAGGGGGCTGATCCGGATGGACGCGATCAGCTGGGCCTGGATGCTCGACGGGCTGTTGGCGTTGAAGAAGTTCGGGTTGGCCAGCTTTTGCAGCCCGGCGAAGCAGAAGGTGAAGCCGAGGAACGCCCGCAGGGGCAGCAACGCCCATCCGGACAGGGCGAACGGACGCGGTGGGGGCCGGTCGAACCGCGTGCGGCGCCGGCGTCGGCCAGCCGTCGATTGCTGGCGCTTCCCGGCCGGTGCCACGGGGCGCGTCCGCTGTGCCATCCCACCTCTTCCCGATTCGAACGTGACCCCGAGCCCCGAATCATAGGAATAGCACAGGTCGGAATGGCGAATCGGTCGGCTCAGCCCGTCTGGGGGTGGGTCGGGCTCGAGCCGTCGGCGGCCAGGAGGTCGAAGCCGTCCGGGATGCTCAGCAGCCCCGGTGCGGTGCCGGCGACGTCGGTGATGCCGTACTGCCACACGATGGTGTCGTAGCGGGGGTCGATGGCGACGACGCGATTGCGGTAGTCGTCGTTCACCATGATGAGCCCGTTGGGGAGCTGCTCGGCCAGCGACGGTTTCTTCAGTGCGGCGTCCCCGGACAGCGCGTCATAGCGCCAGACGATGGCGCCCGACCGCCGGATGGTCAGGATCCGCCCCTCTGCCGGCGGGTCGTAGTCGGCCAGCAGGTAGAGATCCGGGCCGATCTGCTGGGGGTCGGACGGGTAGTTGACCGTCGGCAGGTGGAGCGTCCAGACCAGTTTGCCCGCGGGGGTGTACTCGGTGAGCCACGAGCCGTTGATCTCCGACACCAGCACGTCACCGTTGGCGAGCGGCGTGTCGCCGTTGGGGTAGCCGACGCCGGTCGGCGGGTTGTGCACCGCCACGCCGTTGGTGCCGATCTGTCCCAATATCGCGCCGGCGGGGGAGAGGAACAGGATGCGGTCGTTCATGGCGTCGGCCACGGTGATGTCACCGTTCTTCAACACGTAGGCGTCGTCGGGCTGGTTGAGGTAGCCGGGGCTGCTGCCGGGCTGCATGGGGTGCCCGTACTGCCAGAGGATCTTGCCCGACGGGTAGCCGATCTCGACGATGGTGTGGTTGTCCTCCTGGTTCGAGATGATCCCCGTCCCCTTGTGGAAGAAGAAGGCGTCGTCGGGGAAGTAGAACCCACCGGGCGGGGGCGGCATGGTGGCCGACGGGTACTGCCACTGCAGGTCCCGTGCCGGGTCGATCACCAGGAGCCGGTCGTTGCCCCGGTCGGCGATCAGCAGGTGCCCCTGGAAGGGCGCTCCGGCGCCGGTCCCACCGACCGGGCCGCCGTAGGTGCTGGGCCGCAGGGAGATCACACTGTCCAACGTGCCGCTGGCGACACCGGCCTGGTCGTTCCCCGACTGCTGGGCCACCTCGCCTCCGACGATGTAGCCCACGGCAGACGTCCCGGTCCCGACGGTGGCGTAGCCCCCGAACGCGACGGCCTGGGGGAGAAGGCCGGCGTCCGCGACCCGGTGGGTGTGCTCGTCGAACTCGTAGATCTGCGTGAGCGTCTCCCCGTCACCCGTCTGGCCGCCGGCCAGGTAGATGTGGCCGTCGAGGACGAAGGCGGCGGCGCCGTAGAGCGCCTGGGGCAAGGTGCCGACGACGCTGACCGTGTGGGTGGCGGGGTCGATCTCCTGGATGACCGCGGTCGCCGTGACCGTGCTGCCTGCGCCGCTCCCCGTCTCGCCGCCGAATGAGAAGACGTCGGCTCCGAGCGCAACGACCGCCGGGTAGCGCACGGGCACCTTGAGCGTGGCCGCGCTGGTGAAGTGGCTCCCGTCGGCTGTCGCCAGCACCGACGGCGCGTAGTTCGTGCCGTCGTAGCCGCCGACGAGGTAGACGGTGCGCCCCACCGTCGCCGCGGCGAGGTCGGAGCGGGGCTGCGGCAGCTGCGCGGTGACGCTGCCGGTGCCGGCGTCCGCGCCCAGGGACTGCACGGTTGCGAAGGTGGTGGGCGAGCCCCCACCGAACACGAACGACGTCGTGCCGATCTGTGCGCCGGCGGCGTCGTGGACGATGGCGGGCAGGGAGCCCCCGGCCGTGACCGTGCCGCTCGTCGTGTCGAGCCAGGACGTGGTGCCGAGCGACGTGCCGGCAGGCGAGAGGCCGCCGAGGATCCGCAGCTTCCCGCCGACGGCGGTGAGCGCCTCGCGCGAGACCGCCGCCCCGAGCTGCCATGGCTCTATCCCCGCCTCGAGCGAAGGCGTGCCCGACGCGGCGGTGCCGACGTGGTTGGTGGCCGAGGCGACGGAGGTCGTCGTCCTCGCCGAGGCCGAGCCGGTGGTCGTCGTCGCGTGCCGGGCCGGCGGCGAGGAGCCCCCCGACGACAGGACGACCACCAGAGCCGCCACCAGGAGGACGCCGAAGCCCAGCACGATGGCTCGGCGCTGTCGGATCTGGGCCTGCCGCTGCCGGCTGCCGGTGCGGCGAGACGGGGAGGTGCTCACGGCCGCTCCGGTGTTCGCCGCCGGGCGGTCCGCACCACGAGCCAGGCCCTGGCGGCGCCGCCCTGGTCCCGGCACCCCCCGGTCGGACTCGATGTGGACGGCCAGTGCACGGCACCGAGACCATAACGTCGATCAAGCGTCCGAAAGCGTCATTCACGCGCCAGAAGAGGCCCCCATGCCGCTCTAGGCCCGCTCCACCGCCAGCACCTGCCATTCGTCGGGCACGCCCTTGAGGTTGTGCCGGCCCCGGTCGTCGAAGACGATGCCCGAGCCCACGACCAGGTCGCGCACCGTGCCGGTCACGAGCACCTCGTCGGGGCCCGCCATGGCGCTCACCCTCGACGCGATGTGCACGGCCAGGCCGCCGATGTCGTCGCCCCGCACCTCCACCTCGCCTGCGTGCAGGCCGGCCCGCAGCTCCAGATCCGCGCTCCGGGCCGCTTGCACCATCTCGGCCGCACATCGCACCGCCTGCGCCGGCGCGCCGAAGCGGGCCAGGATCCCGTCGCCCGTCATCTTGACGAGCACGCCGTCGTGCCGAGCCAGCAGGCGTCCCACGTTGACGTCGAACTCGTCGAGCACGGCGCGCCACTGGCGGTCCCCCGCGGCCGCCGCCCGCACGGTCGAGTCGACGATGTCGGTGAACAGGACGGTGGCCAGCAGCCGCGTCGGCGCGTGCGGACCTCGGGCGCCGGTGACGAACTCCTCCAGCTCGTCGAGGATGGAGTCGAACTCACCGGCCCAGGGCACCAGGTCGGAGCCGGGGAAGGTCACGTAGCGGGCACCTGCGATGTGCTCGGCAAGGTAGCGACCGTGCTCGCTGAGGTTGGCGTAGGTCTCCGTGCGGGCGATGACGAGGGTCGGGCAGGCGACGTCGGGCAGGCACCACCGGACGTCGGCCGAGAACGTGACGAGGTTGAAGGCCTGAGCCGTCGCGGGACTCGCCCCACGCCGTGCCGCTCGTCCCCACCACTCCTGGAACCCGACCCGATGGGCCAGGCTGGGGGCGAAGACGGCGATGTCCCGCGGGACGCCACCCTCGGTCAGCGGCACGTCGATGTTGGCGGCGTCTCCCACCTCGTCCTGGGGCACGCCGACGTCGTAGTCGTCCGTCGCACCCACACGCGCCGTCCCGTTGACGATGACGAGCGACGTCACCCGCTCGGGATGGGTGGCGGCAACCCACAGGGCGGCCATGGCGCCGCCGCCCGATGCCAGAAGGACAGCCTGTCCGACACCAGCAGCGTCCATCACGGCGAGGGCGTCGCGGCCCCAGCCCTCGATCGACGGGTCCATCCCCGCCGGCAGCGGGTCGGACAGCCCGAGGCCGCCGCAGTCGAAGCGGATCAGCCGAGAGAACTCGGCCACCCGTTCGGTGTGGCGGAGCCAGTTCGGCTCGTCGGCCGTCTCGTCGATGGAGATCATGAGGCCGCTGCTGAATTCCACCACGTCCACCGCGCCGCCGGTCCCCGGCCCCCAGATCTGGTAGCCGACGTGAATGCCGTCACGGAGCGCGTAGTGGGTCAGGGGCGACGCCATGCGGAGTGCAGTTTGCCGTGCAGGACGGCCCTCCGGTGCGGAGGTGCGCTCAGCGTGCGCCGCGCACCAGGCGGCCCGGCAGCTCGCCGGTCGCCTTTCCGTGCTCGAACGTCACGGTCCCGGCCTTGATGGTGGCCACGTACCCCTCGGCCTTCTGGAGCAGGCGGCGGCCGCCTGCCGGCAGGTCGGCCTCCACGTAGGGGGCACCCAGCGCCAGGCCCTCGTAGTCGATGAGGTTGACGTCGGCCAGTGCTCCGGGCTCGATGGTGCCCCGATCCGACATGCCGTAGAGGCGCGCCGTGTCGTGGGTCTGCTTCCGCACGACGTACTCGAGCGGCAGCGTCGCGCCCCGGCTTCGGTCCCGCGTCCAATGGGTCAGCATGAAGGTGGGCATCGACGCGTCACAGATCGTCCCGGTGTGCGCGCCGCCGTCAGCCAGCCCGATAAGGCCCTGCGGGTGCAGCATCATGTCGCGCACGTGGTCGAGGTCACCCAGGGCGTAATTGAGGATCGGGATGTAGAGGAGGCCCTGGCCGCCGTCGCGGGCCATCTCGTCGTAGGCCACCTCCAGCGGCGTGATCCCCCGTGCCGCGGCGAGCCCCGCCAGCGAGCGCTCCGGTCGGGGCTCGTAGTCGGGTGGGTCGCCGAGCACGAAGGTGCGGTGGTACGCCTTCTCCATTGCCTCCGCCTCGGCGGGCGATGACGGCGTCCATTCCACGATGGCGCGCCGCACCGCGGGGTCGGCGAGTGCGTGTCCCAGTTCCTCGGTCGACATGCCGCGAGCGCGTAGCTCGCGGTAGGCCGGGAACTCGGCGAAGAGGCACAGCGTCGTGTGGTGGCCCGAGAGGATCCCGGTCGGTCGCCCGGCGATCTGGGGGAACAGCTGCGCCCCCTCGGCGCAGGCGTCGAGCGAGGCGGCCAGCTGCCGTCGCCACAGCTCTGGATCGTCGTCCTGTTGCAACAGGACATAGCTCACCGGGCGCCCCGTGGCGGCCGAGAGGCGGCGCATCCAGTCGACCTCCTTGACTGCGTCGTCGAGCAGCTCGCCCGCCGAGCCCAGCGGCGCCAGCTCGAAGACGCCGGTGCCCGCCTCGCCGAGCGCGGACCCGATGCCGAACAGCTCGTCCTCGGCCGCATTGGTGCCCGGCACCAGCTCGCCGTCGATGGCACGGTGTCCCAGCGTGCGTGATGTGGAGAACCCCAGCGCCCCGGCCCGCAGCGCCTCGAGCACGATGGCCCGCATGGCCTCGATGTCCTCCGGGCCCGCGGGCTCGTTGCGGGCGCCCCGCTCGCCCATGACGTAGGCCCGCACGGCTCCGTGGGGGACCTGGGTGCCGACGTCGACGGTCCAGCGCCGCCGCGCCAGCGCGTCGAGGTACTCGGGAAAGGTCTCCCACTCCCACTCGATCCCCTCGGCCAGCGCCGTGCCGGGGATGTCCTCCACGCCCTCCATGAGGCCGATCAGCCAATCGTGGCGATCGGGAGCCGCCGGAGCGAAGCCGACGCCGCAGTTGCCCATCACGAGCGTGGTGACACCGTGCCAGGACGACGGGGCAAGCTCGGAGTCCCACGTCACCTGGCCGTCGTAGTGCGTGTGCACGTCGACCCAGCCTGGGGTCACCAGCAGGCCGTCGGCGTCGATGATCCGGGAGGCGCCGCCGGTGACCGGCCCCACCTCGGAGATGCGGCCGGCGTCCACCGCGACGTCCGCCGTACGCGCCGACGCTCCGGTCCCGTCGACCAGGGTCCCGCCCTTGATGATCAGGTCGTGCACGCCTGGAATCGTCTCACGCCGGCCGGCCGCGTGCCCGCCGGGCCGGCGTGGGGTCAGACCTTGGCCTTGCCCAGGATGCGGTTCATCTTGGTGCCGCACACCGGGCAGGTGCCCTGGGCGGCGCGGCGCCCGTTGGCGAGCTCGACCTCTTGGCCGTCGAACTCACGCTTCTCCCGGCACTTCACGCAGTACCCCTCGTAGTTAGCCATGGCAACTCCTCTGGTCGGTGATGGCCCTGGACGGCTGTCGAACGTAGCGGGAGGGCTGCGAGGAATGGGGGATGGTCGGCCGACCGCCGCCGCCGGGCGGGGGTACTGTCCTTCTCGTGGCTGACAACGGTGCAGGTCAGGACGGTGGTTGGTGGCAACGGGGGGTGGAGGCGGCGGGAGCGCTCGCCGAGACCTGGGAGGCGCTGGCCGACGTGTGCCGCTCGCTGTCGGCGGCCGAGTGGGGACTGGCGACGGAGTGCCCGGGCTGGGACGTCAAGGACCAGCTCTCGCACCTCATCGGCATCGAGCGCTCCCTGCTCGGCGAGCCGGCACCGGAGTGGGACGGGCCGTTGGGCCCGCACGTGAAGAACGACTTCGGCGCCATGAACGAGCGCTGGATCGCCGTGCGCCGGCCCCTGCCGGGCACCGCCGTCCTGGCCGAGTTCGTCGAGGTGACCCGCACCCGGCTGGCTCAGCTCGCGGTCAGGACCGAGGAGGAATGGGCGGCCGTCGGCTGGAGCCCCGTCGGCGAAGTGCCCTACGCGGTGTTCATGGAGGTGCGGGCCTTCGACAGCTGGGTCCACGAGCAGGACACCCGGCGCGCCCTGGATCGCCCCGGAGGACGTGGCAACCGCGCCTCGGCGCTCTCCCTCGGCCGCGTGCAGGGCGCCATGCCCTTCGTGGTGGGCAAGAAGGCGGGCTGCGCCGACGGCACGGCGGTCCGCTTCGACATCTCGGGGCCGGGCGACGACGCGCGCGCCTTCACCATCGCCGTCGAGGGGGGACGGGCCCGGGAGGCAGGCGCGGAGGTGGACCCCACGGTGACGTTGTCGCTGTCGGGCATCGACTTCGTGCGCCTCGGGTGCGGGCGGGCCACGGCGGCACAAGTGGAGGCTGCCGGCGGGGTCGTTCTGGTGGGGGACGCGGCGGTGGGACGCCGCATCCTCGGCGCGATGAATTTCATGGTCTAGCCGGGCCGGGCCCCGTCTGTGTTCCTCGGGCGGGCGGGGAGCCGCTCGGTGCCCGGTAGTGTGGTCGGCTCGTGATGCGCGCGACCACCGAGCTACTGGAGGGGAACCTCGTCCGCCTGAGTGTGGAGATCGACGAGCCCGAGTTCGACCGCGCCCTCGGCGACGTCGTGCGCTCGCTCGCCCGGCAGGTGCGCGTGCCTGGTTTTCGCCCCGGCAAGGTGCCGCGCAAGGTGCTCGAGGCCCGCATGGGCGGCGCCGGCGCGCTGCGCGCGGAGGCACTGCGTGAGTCACTGCCGGACTTCTACGCGCGCGCTGTGGTCGACGCCGAGCTCGACCCGATCGCACAGCCCGAGATCGACATCACCGGCGGCGAGGACGGCGGCGCCGTCTCCTTCGACGCCGTCGTGCAGGTGCGGCCCCTCGTCGCCATCCCCGGCTACGACGGGCTGCAGGTCACCTTGCCGGGCTTGACGGTGAGCGAGGAGGACGTGCAGCAACAGCTCGACCGTCTGCGCGAGAACGACGCCGAGCTCGAGGTCGTCGACCGCCCTGCCATCGACGGCGACCTCGTGACGATCGACCTGCACGGCAACGATGCGTCGGGGGCCGAAGTCGTCGGTGTCGACGACTACCTCTACGAGGTCGGCAGCGGGACGATCGTCCCCGAGCTCGATGCTGAGCTGCACGGCGCCAAGGCCGGCGCCATCCTCGCCTTCGACTCGCCCAACCCGAACACCCCCGAGGAGAACGTCGCCTTCCGGGTGCTCGTCAAGGAGGTCAAGGTCAAGAAGCTGCCCGACGCCACCGACGAGTGGGCGGCCGAGAGCTCCGAGTTCGACACGGTGGACGAACTGCGGGCGGACATCGAGTCGAGGATCGGGCGCGTGAAGCTGATGCAGAGCCAGATGGCACTGCGCCAGAAGACCATCGAGGCGGTGGCCGGGCTGGTCTCCGACGAGGAGGTCCCCGAGGTCCTGGTGGACGCCGAGGTGAACGAGCGGCTGCACGACCTCCAGCACCGGTTGGAGGCCCAGAAGCTGGGCCTGGCCGAGTACTTCCAGGCCACGGGCACGACGCCGGACGAATTGTTGGGGGCGGTCCGGGTGGACGCGCAGGCGGCCGTCAAGGCGGACCTGGCCCTCCGCTCCCTGGTGGAGGCCGAGGAGTTGACGCTCAGCAACGACGAGCTTGATGCCGAGATACTGGTGATGGCGGATCGCATGGGCACGACCCCGGCCGAGTTGCGCCGGCAACTCGACACGGCCGGCCGGACCGGCGCGGTACGCTCGGAGCTGCGCAAGGGCAAAGCGCTGGAGTGGCTGCTCGACCACGTGGAACTCTTCGACGAGGAAGGCAACCCGATGTCACGAGATGACCTCAGGGTGGATGCCTCGAAGGAGGACGAGGTCGAACAGGAAGAGGAGAGCGAGTGACGAAGCAGAATCCGGGGGACCCAATGAAGGCGTACAACTACCTGGTTCCCACGGTGATCGAGTCGTCCAATCGCGGCGAGCGCGCCTACGACCTCTACTCGCGCCTGCTGCGCGAGCGCATCATCTTCCTCGGCACACCCGTGGACGACGCCGTGGCGAACCTGATCTGCGCACAGATGCTGTTCCTCGAGTCCGAGGAGCCGGACAAGGACATCCACCTCTACATCAACTCGCCCGGCGGCGAGATCACGGCGCTCTTCGCCATCTACGACACGCTCAAGTTCATCAAGGCCGACGTGTCCACCTTCTGCTTCGGTCAGGCCGCCTCGGCTGCGGCCGTGCTGCTGGCCGCCGGGGCCAAGGGCAAGCGCTTCGCCCTGCCCCATGCCCGCATCCTGCTGCACCAGCCCTGGGGCGGCGTCGAGGGTCAGGCCAGTGACATCGAGCTGCAGGCCAAGGAGATCCTCCGCATGCGCGACCTGCTGTCGGGCATGCTCGCCGAGGACACCGGGCAGACCCAGGAGAAGGTCGCCCAGGACACCGATCGTGATTTCATCATGACGGCCGAGGAGGCGGTGACCTACGGGGTGATCGACGAAGTGATCACGGCCCGGAATGTCGCGTCGCTCGAGGCCATCGGCGCGGCATAGGACCAGCGAGCACGGGGACGGGAGAAATCGGGTGGCGAAGTTCGGTGAGGGTGGGGATCTCGTCAAGTGCAGTTTCTGCGGCAAGACGCAGAAACAGGTCAAGAAGCTCATCGCCGGACCGGGCGTCTACATCTGCGACGAGTGCATCGACCTGTGCAACGACATCATCGCCGAGGAGCGAGACGAGTCAACGGAGCTGAGCTTCGAGGACCTGCCCAAGCCGCGCGAGATCTTCGACTTCCTCAACGACTACGTCGTCGGCCAGGAGTACGCCAAGAAGATCCTCTCTGTCGCCGTCTACAACCATTACAAGCGAGTACAGGCGGGGCCACCCTCAGCCGACGACGGCGTGGAGCTGTCGAAGTCGAACATCCTGCTGCTCGGCCCGACCGGGTGCGGCAAGACCCTGCTCGCCCAGACGCTGGCGCGCATGCTGAACGTGCCCTTTGCCATCGCCGACGCCACAGCGCTCACCGAGGCCGGATACGTGGGCGAGGACGTGGAGAACATCCTGCTCAAGCTGATTCAAGCGGCCGACTACGACGTGAAGCGGGCCGAGACCGGCATCATCTACATCGACGAGATCGACAAGATCGCCCGCAAGAGCGAGAACCCGTCCATCACCCGCGACGTGTCGGGTGAGGGCGTGCAGCAGGCGCTTCTGAAGATCCTCGAGGGCACCACGGCCTCGGTGCCGCCCCAGGGCGGCCGCAAGCACCCGCACCAGGAGTTCATCCAGATCGACACGACGAACATCCTGTTCATCTGCGGCGGGGCGTTCGCCGGGCTCGACAAGCTGATCGAGGGTCGCATCGGGAAGCGGGGCATCGGCTTCCGCGCCGAGGTGCACCGCAAGGACCGCGAGGACGGCGAGATCCTGCGCCACGTGTTGCCCGAGGATCTCATCAAGTTCGGGCTCATTCCCGAGTTCATCGGCCGTCTGCCGGTCGTGAGCGCCGTCTCGCCGCTGTTCAAGGACGCGTTGGTGCAGATCCTCATCGAGCCGAAGAACGCCCTCACACGGCAGTACGAACGGACCTTCGCACTCGACAACGTGGAGCTCGAGTTCACGCCTGACGCGCTGGAGGCCGTGGCCGAGCAGGCGCTGCTGCGCGGCACGGGCGCCCGCGGCCTGCGCGCCATCCTCGAAGAGGTGCTCCTCGACGTGATGTACGACATCCCCAGCCGCACCGACGTGGGGAAGTGCGTGGTGGACCGCTCAGTGGTGCTTGGACCGGGTGGCTCCGACGCTGGTGCCGCTCGGGGGCACGCCGGTCAAGGCGACACGCTCCCGCCGCGCCGCGTCCTGAGCGAACCGATTCCGGCGGTGCCCCCGCCCTTCGACGGGCTCGACGACGCGTTGGCGTGGCTGGACGACCACATCGACTTCGAGTCGACCATGCCGCGCCGGCGCGCCTGGCCGACGCTCGAGCGCATGCGCGCGCTGACCGCGCTCCTGGGCGAGCCACAGGACTCCGTCCCCTCCATCCACATCACGGGCACCAACGGCAAGGGGTCGACGTCGGCCATGGCGACGTCACTGCTCGTCGCCAACGGCCTGAGCGTCGGGACGTACACCAGCCCGAACCTGCATGCGGTTGCAGAGCGCCTGGCCCGGAACGGTGAGGCCATTGACGACGAGTCATTCACGGGTGTCCTGAACGAGCTGGCACTGCTCGAGACATTGATGGACGATCGCCCCACCCGGTTCGAGCTCCTCACTGCAGCCGCCCTGTCGTGGTTCGCCTCCGAGGCGGTCGACAGCATGGTCGTCGAAGTTGGGCTGGGCGGCACCTGGGACTGCACCAACGTCGTGCGAGGTGACGTCGCGGTGCTGACCAACGTCAGCTTCGACCACACCGACGTCCTCGGCCCCACGCTCGAGGGGATCGCAGCCGACAAGGCCGGCATCATCAAGCCCGGCAGCCGGGTGGTGGTCGGGGAGATGGCGGCCGATCTGGTCGACATCGTCGAGACCCGGGCCGACGCAGTCGGGGCGGCCGCGGTGTGGGTGGCAGGCCGCGACTTCGGCTGCGAGTCCAACCTGGTCGCCGTGGGCGGGCGGCTCGTCACACTCTGGACACCGGGCGGTCGCTACGTGGACGTCCTGGTCCCGTTGCACGGCGCCCACCAGGGCGCCAATGCCGCCGTGGCGCTGGCGGCGGTGGAGGCGTTCTTCGGCGCCGCGCTGGCGCCCGAGGTGGTGGAGGAGGGGCTGGCCACCGTGCGCGTGCCGGGCCGGCTGGAGGTCCTCGGGCGGCGGCCACTGCTGCTGGTCGACGGCGCGCACAACGCGGCGGGAATGGCCGCGCTGGCCGATGCATTGACGGAGGAGTTCTCGGTCGATGGAGTGTCCGTCGCCGTCGTCGGGATGCTGGCGGGACGTGACCCCTCGGCAATGCTGGCGCCTTTGGTATCGGCGGGCGTGTCGGCGATCGTCGCCTGCGAGCCCGAATCTCCGCGCGCCATGCCGGCGAGTTCGGTCGCAGAGGCCGGGCGCGCCCTGGGGTTGGCCGTGTTCGAGGAGCCGGACGTCCGCAACGCGCTGCGCGTTGCGCGTGGGATGGTCGGTGCCGACGGGCTCGTGGTGGTGGCGGGTTCGCTCTACGTCGTCGGCACGGCGCGCGCCGATGCGCTCGCGTCGGCGGTCCCCTGGGAGGACGCCGGCCGCTGATGGCCGTGGGCCGGTCACGTGCCGGTTGTGTAGTGTCGACCCCTCGTGGACCGCACCCTTGTCATCGTGAAGCCCGACGGCGTCGAGCGCGGACTGGCCGGCGAGATCGTCAGCCGCCTGGAGCGCAAGAAGCTGCGCCTCGTGGCGGCCGAGCTCCGGACCATCGCCAAAGAGGTGGCCGAGACCCATTACGCCGAACACCGCGAGCGGCCGTTCTTCGGCGACCTGGTGACGTTCATCACCCGGTCGCCCTCTTTGATCATGGTCGTCGAGGGTCCAAAGGACACCTACGCCGTGGTTCGCCTCATGATGGGCGGGACGAACCCGGCCGAGGCAGCGCCGGGCACGATTCGCGGCGATTTGGGGATCGAGACCACCGAGAATCTCGTGCACGGGTCCGATTCGCACGAGTCGGCAGCGCGCGAGATCGCACTCTTCTTCCCCGCGCTGGTGGCGTCCTAGACACCCTCGCGGGGCCGTGCCGCCAGATGCGGTCGAAATCCCAGGTCAGATAGGTGTCGCACGCCGGCCGCCTTGTGGACCCCCCGCCAGTCCCGTAGCCTGGGGGCGCACCACCACGGGCGCAGGTTCCCCCGGCGCCCATCCGGAGTCCCTCGGGAGAGTTCCAGCTATGGCCGAAAATCGCCTATCCCTGCTTGGCCGTGACATGGCGGTCGACCTCGGCACCGCCAACACGCTGGTGTACGTCCGCGGCCGGGGCATCGTCTTGAACGAGCCCTCCGTCGTCGCGGTCGACATCAAGGACGGGCGACCGCTGGCCGTCGGGGCCGAGGCGAAGCGGATGATCGGCCGCACGCCGTCGAACATCCAGGCCATCCGCCCCCTGAAGGACGGGGTCATCGCGGACTTCGAGATCTGCGAGAAGATGCTCCGCTATTTCATCCACCGGGTGCACCAGCGCCGGTTCGCCAAGCCCCGCATGGTCATCTGCGTGCCCTCGGGCATCACGGGCGTGGAGCGTCGTGCCGTCATGGAGGCCGCGGAGTATGCGGGTGCGCGGCGGGCCTACATCATCGAGGAGCCGATGGCTGCGGCCATCGGTGCCGGCCTCCCGGTCCACGAGCCCACGGGCAACATGGTGGTCGACATCGGCGGTGGCACCACCGAGGTCGCCGTGATCTCGCTGGGCGGCATCGTCACCAGCCAGTCGGTGCGCATCGGCGGCGACGAACTGGACGAGGCGATCGTCTCGTTCGTGAAGAAGGAGTTCAGCCTCGCCCTCGGCGAGCGCACCGCAGAGGAGATCAAGATCACGCTGGGGTCTGCGTATCCGCTGGAGCAGGAGCTCCACGCGGAGATCCGCGGCCGTGACCTCGTCAGTGGGCTGCCCAAGACGATCGTCGTCTCCACCGAGGAGATCCGGCGGGCGATTGAGGAGCCCGTGTCCGCCATCATCGACGCCGTCAAGGTGACCCTGGACCGGACTCCACCCGAGCTGGCGGCCGACATCATGGAGCAGGGCATCGTGCTCACGGGTGGCGGCGCGCTGCTGCACGGCCTGGAGTCGCGCCTCCAGCACGAGACGGGTATGCCGATCGTGGTGGCCCGGGACCCTCTCAACTGCGTCGCGATCGGCAGCGGCCAGTGCCTGGAAGAGTTCGAAGCGCTGAAGCGGGTGCTGATCACCACCTCCACTCGCTGAATCGACCGGTTTTCTCTGGGTGGCCAGGTCCCGGCGGTCGCGCCGCACGCTGACGGTCATCATCCTCGTCGTCATCTCGCTCTCCCTGATCTCGCTCGACCTCAACGGCCGGACCCACAGCGTGACCTCGGGCGTGAAGTCCGCCGCCAACGACGTCTACGCGCCGTTGCGCCAGGGCGTCCTCGACATCATCAGCCCCATCGGAAGCTTCTTCGCCGGCGCGTTCAACTACGGGTCGCTGCAGTCGGAGAACGCGCAACTGCAGCGGACGATCGGGCAGCTGCGGGCCGCCCAGGCCGAGCGTCCCTTCGAGGAGAGCCAACTGAAGGAGCTGCTGGCGCTGCAGAACCTGCCGTTCCTCCAGTCGCTGCCCACGATCACCGCACAGACCCAGGACCAGTACGCGTCGAACTTCACCGCCACCATCACGTTGAACAAGGGCCGGGACGACGGCGTGGACGTCGGCTTCCCCGTCGTCGGGGCTGGAGGCCTGGTGGGGCAGGTGATCCAGTCGTTCCATCACACCTCGGTGGTGCGCCTCGTCACCGACGGCCAGTCCAAGGTCGGGGTGACCTTCGGCGACCAGCTCACCGGCATCGTGGACGGGCAGGGCCCCTCGAGCTCCATGACGGCCGACCTCGTCGCGCCCCATACGCCGCTGCACAAGGGAGAGAGGATGTACACGAGCGGTCTCGACGCGGCGTCGTTCCCCTCCGGCATCCCGGTGGCGACCGTGCAGTCGTTCCATACCGCCGCGGGCGCCAGCCAGGAGAGCATCCTGGTCGACCCCGCAGCCGACCTGCACCACCTGGCCTTCGTCGACGTCGTGCAGTGGGCGCCCCCTACATGACCGCCCGCTCCCTGGTCCGGGTGGCGCTCGTGATCTTCATCGTGCTGATGGTGCAGCAGACCTTGATGGTGGCCTTGCGCGTCGGCGGGGTCCATCCGGACCTCCTGTGGCTGCTCCCCATCACCGCCGCGCTGCTCGACGGGCCCGAGACGGGTGCCATCGTGGGGTTCTGGGCCGGTTTGGCGTTCGACCTCGTCCTGCCGACCCCGTTCGGGCTGTCCGCCCTGGTGGGGTGCCTGCTGGGCTACGTGACCGGTGCCCTGACGGCCGCCGTGGACCCCCGGGCGACCTGGCTCAAGCCGGTGGCCGCGCTCGCGGGGAGCGTCGCAGCGGACATGCTGTTCGCCGTGCTCGGTGCGATCCTCGGCCAACAACAGATGGTGCAGGTCGACTTCTTGGCGCTGTCCTTGGTGGTGGGTGTCTCCAGCCTGGTGCTCGTGCTCCCCGTCAACCGGTTGATGCGCTGGGCCCTCGCCGGTGAGAACAACCGCCACTCGCTCGTCCCTGCCCAGGCAGGCAGCAGAGCCTGGTGAAGCGGACCCTCCGCCACCCGATCCGCGGCGACCGGCTCCACCCCAAGCCCTCGACGCGTCCGGCGCGGCGATCTTCCTGGCGCACCGACGCACGCCAGCCGCGCATGCGGCCCCGCAAGAGCGTCAACGTGGCCTCCATCGTGGGCAATCCCGAGGAGGAGGAGTCGCGGCCGAACCTGCGCTTGCGCATCGTCGGGATCGCGGTGCTGCTCCTGTTCGGCGTCCTCGTGCTGCGTCTCTGGACGCTCCAGGTGGTCGAGGGCAAGACCTATGCCGCTGCGGTGACGCGCAACCAGGTCCGCGTCGTCAGCATCGCCGCCCCGCGTGGTGAGATCGTCGACCGCAACGGCACCGTCCTGGTGTCGAACATCCCCCAGCAGGAGATCCTGCTCTCACGAGCCGAGGCGACGCAGAACCCGGGCATCGTCGGCATGGTGGCCGCTCTCGTCGGCCAGACGCCGGCCCAAGTGACCGCCTCCATCAACAACAACCAGTACAGCCCGTACGAGCCGGTGCCCGTCGCCGTCGGCGTCTCCACCGCCACCGTGCAGTTCCTGCAGACGCACCAGTCCGAGTACCCCGGCGTCAGCGTGCAGACGGTTGCACAGCGCACCTATCCCCAGGGCGGGACGACGGGCACCCATGTCATCGGCTACGTGGGCGACATCACGTCGAGCTACCTGGCCGCCCATCCCAACGACGGCTACACCCAGGGCAGCCAGATCGGCGTGTCGGGCATCGAGGCCCAGTACGAGCCGTACCTGCGCGGGGTGGACGGGCGCCAGGCCCTCTCGGTGGACGCCAGCGGCACCGTGGTGGGGACCCTCAGCACCACCGCGCCGCAGATCGGCGACACCGTCGTGCTCAACATCGACACCGGGCTGCAACAGGCGGTCGAGAACGACCTCCAGCAGCAGATCCTGGCCGACCGTCAGACGCTCGACACGATCGACAAGAAGTACCCGCCCGCCATCAACGGTGCCGTGGTGGTGATGAACCCCCAGAACGGCCAGGTGCTCGCCATGGCCTCGTCGCCGAGCTACGACCTCAACCAGTGGGTGGGCGGCATCTCATCGGCCAATTTCACGGCCCTGCAGGCGTCGGGTGCAGAGAACAACTACGCCATCGAGGGTCAGTACACCCCGGGGTCGACCTTCAAGCTCGTCACGGCCACCGCGGCGCTCCAGTCCGGCCTCATCGCGCCGGGCACACCCTTCTACGACTCGGGTCACTACAAGATCACGGGGTGCCCGGCACCCGGTGTCAACAACGACACGGGGTGCGTACTGAGCGACAACCCGGGCGACGGCACCGGCACCTACAACGTGACGGGCGCGCTCACCGTGTCGAGCGACGCGTTCTTCTACCACCTGGGGGACCAGTTCTGGCAGGAACGTGGGACCTTCGGGGACACGCCCATTCAGAACGAGGCGACCGCGTACGGCGAAGGGACGATCACGGGTATCGACCTCCCCGGGGAGGCGCAGGGCCGCCTCGACAGCTATCTCACCCGGGCCAAGCTGCACGCCGAGGCGCCCAAGGCGTTCCCCTATGCGGCCTCGTGGTTCACCGGCGACAACGTCGAGATGTCCTTCGGGCAGGGCGAGACCGTGCTGACGCCCATCGAGCAGGCGGTGGCCTACTCGACCTTCGCCAACGGCGGCACCCGCTACGCCCCCCAGGTCGCCTCACAGATCATCGACCCCTTGACCGGCAAGGTCGTCAAGAAGCTGGCGCCGCAGGTGACCGGGCACGTGGCGATCTCCCCGGCCAACTACTCGGCCATGCTCCAGGGGTTCGAGGGCGTGATCTCCAACCCCAACGGCACCGCCTACGGGGACTTCCAGGGCTTCCCCTCCTCGTGGAACCTTGCCGGCAAGACGGGCACCGCCTCGAACCAGGCCGGGCTGTCCCCGAACAGCTGGTTCGTCGCCTTCGGCCCCAACCCGAACCCCACCTATCTCGTGCTGGCGGTGATCGACCAGGGCGGCTACGGCGCACAGGCCGCGGCCCCGCTCGTGCGCAACATCTTCGACTACATCGTGGCCAACCCGCTCAGTGCGCAGGCGAAGACGCCGACGCCGGCCAGCCCGCCGAGCCAGACCGCGCCCGTCCCGAATCCTCCGTTCGGGACGCCGACGACGACCACCACGACCACGCCGCCGGCCGCCGGCGCGACCACCACGACCAAGCCGGGCGGCTGAGCGTCCCGGAGCGGGCCCGGGCGTCCCGTAGGGTGGATGGCCCATGGAGACCCTCTGGCCCGAGATCGAGCGCCTCTTGCCCACGGTGTCCAAGCCGGCCCGCTACATCGGCGGCGAGCAGGGGTCCGTGTACCCCGTGCACGGCCCGGGGAAAGTCGCCTGGCTGCTGATCTACCCGGACACCTACGAGATCGGCCTGCCCAACCAGGGCCTCCAGATCCTCTACGAGATCCTGAACGGGCGCCCGGACGCGCTGGCCGAGCGCACCTATGCCCCCTGGGTCGACATGGAGGCGGCGATGCGTGCCGCCGGGGTGCCCCTCTTCAGCGTGGAGCAGCACCTGCCGGCGGCCGCCTTCGACGTCCTGGCCTTCAACCTGTCGGCCGAGCTCGTCTACACCAACGTCCTCAACCTCATCGACCTGGCCGGCCTTCCCCTGCACTCGGCGGACCGCGGCAGCGGTGACGCCCTGGTCGTGGCGGGCGGCCACTGCGCGTTCAACCCCGAGCCGCTGGCCGACTTCGTCGACGCTTTCGTGCTGGGTGACGGGGAGGAGGCGGTGGGCGAGGTCAACGAGGTGCTGGCCGCCTGGTTGGAGGGCGCCCCGCCCGAGGAGCGTGACCGCGGCGCGCTGCTGCGGTCGCTGGCCCGGCTGGAGGGTGTCTACGTGCCCGCGCTCTACCGCCCCGCCTACGAGGGTGGTCGGCTGGTGTCGACCCTCCCGGTCGACCGCGGCGTGCCGGCGACGGTGTCCAAGCGGACCATCGCCGACCTGGCCGAATGGCCCTACCCGTCGAGCCAGCTGGTGCCGCTGACCGAGGTCGTCCATGATCGCTTGAACGTCGAGGTCTTCCGCGGCTGCACGCGGGGTTGCCGCTTCTGCCAGGCCGGCATGATCACGCGGCCAGTGCGTGAGCGTCCGGCCGCGCAGGTGCGCGAGCTCGTGCGCAAGGGTCTCGACCGGACCGGCTACGAGGAGGTGACGCTGACCTCCCTCTCGACGGCCGACTTCTCGGACATCGAGGACACGGTGCGCGACATCATCGAGGACCCCGAGCACGGAGGGCGGGTCTCGGTGAGCCTCCCGTCGCTGCGCGTGGACGCGTTCACGGTGGGCACGGCGGCGCAGATCCAGAAGGTGCGCCGCACGGGCCTCACCTTTGCGCCCGAGGGTGGCACGTGGCGGATGCGCACGGTCATCAACAAGCTGATCACCGAGGAGGACCTCTACGGAGCGGTCGACTCCGCCTTCGGCCAGGGCTGGCGGCGGGTCAAGCTGTACTTCCTCATCGGCCTCCCCACAGAGCGCGACGAGGACGTCCTCGGCATCGCGGAGCTGGGGGCACGGTGCGTGGAGATCGGCCGGCGGTATCAGAAGTCGGTCAACGTGGTGGCTTCGGTGGGCGGCTTCGTCCCCAAGCCCCACACGCCGTTCCAGTGGTTCGGGCAGGACAGCGTGCCGGAGCTGGAGCGCAAGGTCGCGTTGCTGCGCGAGGCGGCACGGAGCTCGCGCGGCCTGACCATCCGCTGGCACGACCCGGCCGCATCTGTCGCCGAGGGCTTGGCGAGCCGGGGTGACCGGCGCATGGGCCCGGTCATCGAGCGGGTGTGGCGCGCCGGCGGCACCTTCCAGGAGTGGTCGGAGCGCTTCGACCTCTCGCTGTGGGAGTCCGCCCTCGCTGCCGAGGGACTGAGTGCCGGTGAGGTGTGCCACCGCGAGCGGGGCGCCGACGAGGCGCTCCCGTGGGACCACATCTCGGCCGGCTTGCACCGGGACTTCCTCTGGGGCGACTGGCAGGACGCCCTTGCCCGGGTCGCCGTCGAGGACTGCCGCTGGACCCCCTGCTACGACTGCGGCGCCTGCACCGAAGCGGGCCTCGAGCACGTCGTGGCCTCACCGGTCCCGCCGGCCGGGGGCAGCCAGGGCACGGGCCAGGACCTGAAGGAGGCGGACCAGGTTCCGGTCCGTCTGGTCAGCCGTGTCTCCTGAGGCCCCGGATCCCGGGGCCCAGCGCCGGTTGCGCCTGCGCTTCACCAAGACCGGCAAGATCCGTTTCACGAGTCACCGCGACGTGGCCCGGATGTGGGAGCGGGCACTCCGGCGCAGCCGGCTGCCCGTGGCCTACTCGCAGGGGTTCGTGCCGCACCCGCTGGTCAGCTTCGGGCTGGCCCTTCCCACCGGTTGCGAGTCCCGCGGGGAGTACCTCGACGTGCGGCTCGGGCGGCCCGCTGCGGGGGAGATCCCGGTCGGGGAGCTGCCCGGGGCCCTGAGCGTCCTCCTGCCCCAGGGGATCGACGTGACGGCGGTGGCAGTGGTCGGGGAGGCGGAGGGATCGCTCCAGCAGGAGGTAGCATCGTGCGATTGGGAGCTGGAGGTGCTCGGAGTGCCAGGTGAGGAGCTGCAGGAGCAGGTGGAAAAGCTGCTCGCTGCCCCCATCCTCACGGTCCGGCGGGAGCGGAAGGGTCGTCAAGCCGAAGACGACATCCGCCCGGCCATCCTGGCGCTGTCCGTGACCGGCCCCAACGGTCAGCTCGAGGCGGCGTTGGCCACGCACCCGCGTGGCGTCCGTCCGGGGGACCTGGTAGCGGCCCTGGGCACCGAGCGCGGTGCTCGGACGGGCCTGTCGAACGCATCAATGGATCGAACGCGATGGCGCACGGTTCGAGCCGCTCCCACTGGGCGGCCCCGGGACCGGCGCGGGCGCGACACAGCACGCGAGGAGGGCTTTCCCTCATGTCCGAGACGGAAATCAGCCAGACCCCGGAGGGTCCCCCCCGGGAGGCGTCAGGCGGCACGAGCCCGCCTGACGCGGCGCGCACTGCGCCACGCAAGCCGAAGATCGGCGACACCCGGCCGGCGCCCTCGACACCGCCGCCGGCCACGCAGCCGGCGCCCGTCGTGCCGCTGGTGCGGCCCGCCGACGCGCCGCTCGAGCCCCCGACCGCCGGGGCAGAGCTTGCCGATGGCCAGGACCCGGGCGCCAGGCGGACCCGCGGCCGCCGGCGCACCGCCCGGGACCGGCGCTCCAAGCAGGTGGGTCGCTACCTGGTCTGCGTGCACGTGCAGCCTCACATGACCCAGATCGCGATGCTCGAGGGCCGCTCGTTGGTCGAGCACTACGTGTCGAGGGCCTCCGACGACACCAACCAGATCGACGGCAACGTCTACCGGGGGCGGGTCCAGAACGTGCTGCCGGGCATGGAGGCCGCGTTCGTCGACATCGGGATCCCCAAGAACGCCGTCCTGTACCGGGGTGACGTGCGCTACGACCGTGACGACATCGAGGGTGGGGCGTCCTCGCAGCAGCCCCGGATCGAGGACGTGCTCAAGGCCGGCCAGACCATCTTGTGCCAGGTGACCAAGAACCCCATCGGTGCCAAGGGCGCCCGCCTCACCCAGGAGGTCTCCCTGCCTGGGCGCTTCGCCGTCCTCGTGCCCAACTCGAGCGCGTTCGGGATCTCCAAGCGGCTCGGGGACACCGAACGCCGGCGGTTGCGCCGTGTCATCGACGAGGTGAAGCCGGCCGGGCACGGCATGATCGTGCGCACCGCCGCCGAGGGCGTCTCGGCGGACGAGCTCCAGCGAGACGTGACGACCCTGCTCGAGCAGTGGAACTCCATCGAGGCCGAGGCCAAGAAGTCGGACGCCCCCGGCCTCCTCTACCGGGAGCCCGAGCTGTCGGTGCGGATCCTGCGTGAGGAGCTCAACGCGGAGTATCGCGGCGTGGTGATCGACGACCTGGCGCTCTTCGAGCAGGTGCGCGACTACGTGCGGGCCGTCAGCCCGGAGCTGTCGGACCGGGTCGAGTACTACGACCCCGAGGAGGAGGGCCTCCCCATCTTCGAGCGCTACCACGTGCACGAGCAACTGCACAAGGCGCTCGATCGCAAGGTGTGGCTCCCCTCGGGCGGCTCTCTCATCATCGAGCGGACGGAGGCGCTGACGGTGATCGACGTCAACACCGGCAAGAACGTCGGCAAGACCAACCTGGAGGAGACGGTCTACCGCAACAACCTGGAGGCGGCCGAGGAGGTGGCCCGCCAGCTGCGTCTGCGGGACATCGGGGGCATCATCGTCATCGACTTCATCGACATGGAGGTCCGGGAGAACCGGGACAAGGTTGCGGCCGCGCTGCGCAACGCCCTGGCCCGGGACAAGACCCGGACCCAGGTCTTCGACATCTCCGAGCTGGGCCTGGTCGAGATGACCCGGAAGCGGGTGTCGGAGGGCCTGCTCGAGACGCTCTCCAGCGAGTGTGCCGTCTGCGGCGGCCGGGGCGTGACCCTGGACGACTCCGTCCTACGCTAGGATCTCGCTCTTATGTATGCCGTCATCAGGTCCGGAGGGAAGCAGGAGCGCGTGGCCGAGGGTCAGCGCGTCCGGGTCGAGCTCCTGGGCGAGCCGGTCGGGGCCGAGGTGTCCCTCCAGCCCGTCCTCGTGGTCGACGGCGACACCGTGCTGGCCACGCCCGAGCAGCTGGCCGGTGCATCGGTGACGGCCAAGGTCGTGGGTTCCGAGCTGGGCCCCAAGATCAACGCCATGACCTACAAGTCCAAGTCGAACCAGCGCCGCCGGTGGGGCCACCGCCAGCACTACGCCACGCTGGAGATCACCGCCATCACGGCGGCCGGCTGAGTCCGAGGAGTCCGACATGTCAAAGACCAAGGGTGGCGGGTCGACCCGCAATGGCCGCGACTCGGCGGCCCAGCGCCTCGGGGTGAAGGAGTACGACGGCACCTCGGTGACCGCCGGCGCCATCCTGGTGCGCCAGCGGGGCACGAAGTTCTACCCGGGCGCCAACGTGGGGCGCGGCGGGGACGACACCCTCTTCGCCAAGGCGGACGGCGTCGTGAAGTTCGGCGAGCGCCGCGGGCGCAAGCACATCAGCGTCCTCACCGACTAAGGCGCGCACCCACGGGGGTTTCGGGAGCGACCCGGAGACCCCGAGAGCATCCTGCGACAAGCGGGACGACCTCGGAACGCGCTTGCGTCCGGGTCGTCCGCTTCTGCGATGGAGACGCATCCCTCGCTGAGTGCACCGACGAGATCAGGAGCGCCATCGGCCGGAGAGGCCGACGCTCGATGACACCGGGCTGACCGACGGCCTACCCGGCGGCCGGCCGCTCGTGCAGCTCGATCCCGTTGCCCCAGGGGTCGCTCGTGAAGGCCTGGTGGCGTCCCGTGGTGCCGACCGCGACGGGGTCCGTCACCTCGAGCCCCCGGGTGCGGAGCTCACGAACGACCGCATCGAGATCGTCGTAGACCAGGGCGAAGTGCTGGCCCATGTTGGGTGGTGCCGGCAGCTCGATGAGGTGCACCTGCTGCCCGTTGACCGTGTCGAGCCAGGCGCCGGCGAATCCGAAGTCCGGTCGGGTGAAGTTCTGGGTGAGGCCGAGCGTCTCTGTGTAGAACGCGATGGCGCCCGGCACGTCGGGGACGTTCAGGGCCACGTGGTCCACTCCCGTCGGCGTCACGGTGTCGCTCACGGGAGCGAGCCTACGACGTGGCGGACGATGTCGGCCACGGCCGGTGCGGCCGAGTCGCCGACCTCCGCAATGGCCGCGAGGTCGCCGGTGCCACCGGTTCCCGTGCCCGCCGCAGGGTTGGTGACCAGGGCGAGGCCCAGCACCTCGGCTCCGGCGTGCCGGGCGGCAATGGTCTCGAGCGCCATGGACATGCCCACGACGTCGGCGCCCGAGGTGCGCAGCATCCGGATCTCCGCCGGCGTCTCGAACTGGGGCCCCGACACCTGTGCGTAGACCCCGGGCCCAGGCGACACCACCTCTCCCGCCGGGCCCGGGGTCTTGAGGGCGAGCTCGAGCAGCTGGGGCGAATAGGCGCCGGCCATGTCGACGAAGGTGGCCCCGCTCAGCGGGCTGCGCCCGGTCAGGTTGAGGTGGTCCTCGACCACCATGACCGAGCCCGTCGCGAGGTCGTCCCGGATGCCCCCGACCGCGGCCGTCAGGACGACCGTCGTGCAGCCGGCGGCGATGCCCGTGCGCAGCGGGTGCACGGCCTCATCAGGCTCGATCCCCTCGTAGAGGTGGCACCGGCCCCCGAAGACCAGGACCCGCTTGTGGGCGACGTCGACAGACCAGCCCTGGGCGCGATGGCCGGCTGCGGTGTAGCGGGGGAAGAAGGGAAGCGTGTCGAGCGGCAGCGAGTCCCCGCCGGCGCCCAGGATCTCGGCCGCGCCGGTCAGGCCGCTGCCGAGCACGAGCAGGACGTCGTGGTGGTCGCTGCCGGTACGACGGGCCAGCTCACGGGCGCTACGGGCCGCACGCTCGGCCGCATCGTCCATGGCGGCATCGTAGGCCTCCCTCGGCCGCCCGCCACGTACCATGGCCCCAATGTCGACCACCGCCGTTCCCACCCCGGTCTCCCTCCACCCACTGGCGCCCCTCACGGGGGAGGAGATGAAGGCGGCGCGCCAGATCGTCTTCGACTCGGGCCGAGCGGGTGTGGCGAACGAGGCCCTGCGCTTCGCCTACGTCACCCTGTCCGATCCACCCAAGGAGGTCGTGCGCGCGGTCGACCGCGGCGAGCCGGGCGCGGCCGCGCTCGTCGACCGCCAGGTCCGCCTGGTGCTCCTCCAGGGCCCCGAGGCCGACGTGGTCGAAGTGGTGGTCTCGGTCACCACTGGCGAGATCGTGCGCTGGGAGGTGGTCGAGGACGTCCGCCCACCGCTCCAGATGGAGGAGGCCTACGCGGCGCAGCTCGCGCTCGCCGAGTGCGCCGAGTGGACGGCAGCGCTCGACCGCCGTGGCGTGGTCGACCACTCGCTGGTCCAGGTCGACCCGTGGCCGGCGGGGTCCTTCGGTCTCGAACACGAGAAGGGGCGCCGCATCACCAAGTGCCTGGCCTACCTGCGCGACTCGCCGGACGACAACGGCTACGCCCGACCCCTGGAAGGGCTGCTGGCCATCGTCGACATGGGGCGGGGCGAGGTCCTCGAGGTGCTCGACTACGGCAGCGTCCCGGTCCCGCCCACCTCGGGCAGCTACTACCCCGAGCACAACGGGCCGCTGCGGACCGACCTCAAGCCCCTCTCCATCACCCAGCCCGAGGGGCCGAGCTTCGTGGTCGAGGGCAACCTCGTGAAGTGGCAGAAGTGGTCGCTGCGGGTGGGTATGGACCCGCTGGAGGGACTGATCCTGTCCACGGTCGGCTACGAGGACGGCGGCCGAGTGCGGCCGCTGGTCTACCGCGCCTCGGTGAGCGAGATGGTGGTGCCCTACGGCCACCCCAGCCCGATGCACTCGTGGAAGAGCGCCTTCGACGCCGGCGAGTGGGGCCTCGGGCGCATGGCCAACTCGCTGACCCTGGGGTGCGACTGCCTGGGCGAGATCCACTACTTCGACTACGTCTTCGCGGACGAGCGCTGCAAGCCGCACACCAAGGCCAACGCCATCTGCATGCACGAGGAGGACTATTCCATCCTGTGGAAGCACGTCGACATGGTCTCGGGCCGCACCGAGGTGCGCCGGTCGCGCCGCCTGGTGATCAGCTCCATCGCCACCGTCGGAAACTACGAGTACGGGTTCTACTGGTACTTCTACCTCGACGGCACCATGCAGCTCGAGGTGAAGCTCACCGGGATCATGTCCACCATGGCCGTGGCGGGCGAGGACGCCGGCGAGCACGCCCGCATGGTCGCGCCGGGGCTGGCCGCTCCCCTGCACCAGCACCTCTTCAACGTGCGGCTCGACGTCGAGGTCGACGGGCCGGACAACGCGGTGTTCGAGGTCGATGCGGTGCCGTCGCCCCCCGGGGAGGCAAACCCCGTCGGCAGCGCGTTCACGACGACGACCACACTGCTCGAGACGGAGCTGGCGGCCCGGCGCGACGTCGATCCGTCGCGCGCCCGGACCTGGCGCATTGCCAACCGCAGCCGGCGCAATGCCGTGGGGCAGCCCACGGCCTACAAGCTGCTGCCCGGTGCCACGCCGACGCTGCTGGCCGGTCCGGAGTCGAGCATTGGACGGCGAGCCGCCTTCGCGGCGCACAACGTGTGGGTCACGCCGTTCTCTCCCGACGAGCGGCGGGCGGCGGGCGACTACCCGAACCAGCATTCCGGCGGCGCCGGGTTGCCTGCGTGGACCGCCCAGGACCGGGCCGTGGTGGACACCGACATCGTGCTGTGGCACTCCTTCGGGGTGACGCACATCCCGCGCCCCGAGGACTGGCCGGTGATGCCCGTCGAGTCCACGGGCTTCTCGCTGATCCCCGTCGGGTTCTTCGACCGCAACCCCGCCCTGGACGTGCCCCCGTCCTCGGATGGGGATCACTGCCATGCCTGAGCGGGGCACCCACGCGCCGCAGGAGTATCACCCGCCCGTCGAGGAGTACCTCGAGACGATGCTCGCGCTGGGTGAAGAGGGCGTCCCGGTGATCCAGGCCCGCATCGCCGAGCGCCTCGGCCGCTCCGCCCCATCGGTGTCCGAGATGCTGGACCGGCTGACCGAGGACGGGTACGTGACCCGCGACGGAAGGCGGCTGTCGCTCACCGACAGCGGGCGGGCCCTGGCCGAGAAGGTCGTGCGCAAGCACCGCCTGGCCGAGCGCCTGCTCGTCGACGTGATCGGCCTCGAGTGGTCCAAGGTGCACCGCGAGGCGGGGCGCTGGGAGCACGTGATCTCCGACGACGTCGAGGCCCGGCTGGTCGAGCTGCTCGGCGACCCGGCGACCTGCCCGCACGGCAATCCGATCCCGGGGTCGGGCAATCCGGTGCCGGGCGTCGCCACCCGGCCCTTGGCCGAGGTGGGTGAGGGCGAGCAGGTGCGCCTCTTCCGGATCAGCGAGGAGGTCGAGCTGAACCTGGGCTCGTTGACGTTGCTGGACGAGGGCGGCTTCATCCCCGGCGTCGTGGCCCGGGTCGGCGGCCGCGACGCCGACGGCGCGGTCGAGGTGAGGGTCGAGGGCGCCGTCGAGCCGATCCGGGTCTCGCGCGACCTGTCGGGGCGCCTGTTCGTCGGCACACCATGACGCTGCGCCTGGTGGCCGACGCCGTCTTCACCGTCGACGCCCGGGACAGCATGCTCCTGCCGGGCGCCGTCGAGATCGACGACGGCCTGATCTCGTGGGTCGGTGACCCCTGGCAGGTCCCCGCGGCCGCGGGGACCGAGGTGCGCCAGTTGGGGGGACTGCTGATGCCCGGCCTCGTCAACTGCCACGGGCACTCGCCCATGACTTTGGTGCGCAGCGCGGGCGACGGCCTGCCGCTCGACCGCTGGCTCAGCGAGACGGTCTGGCCCCGCGAGGCGCTGCTCAGCGACGAGGACGTGTACTGGGGCATGGTGCTCGGTGCGGCGGAGCTGCTGTGCAACGGGACCACCACGACCTGCGAGCAGTACCGGCACCCGGACCCGGTCATCGAGGCGGTGATCGACTCGGGCATCCGCGCCGTGTTCACACCGGGGATCTTCGACGTGCCCGGGGCGGGATCGAGGAACACGTGGGAAGGCCTCCTCGACGAAGCCTGCGGCCTGTTCGACGCCATGGACGGGAGGGAGGGGCGGCTCCACCTCGGCTTCGGGCCGCACGCCGCTTACACCGTCCCGCCGGAGGGCCTGCGCACCATCGCCGCGGAGGCGCAGCGACGCAATGCACTGCTGCAGATCCATCTCTCCGAGACCGTGGCCGAGTGCGAGCAGATGCTCGAGAGCTACGGCATGAGCGCGCCGGCCCTCCTCGAGTCCGAGGGCGTGCTCGAGGGCCGTGTGCTGGCGGCGCATTCGGTGTGGCTCGACGAGGGCGACCTCGTGATCGTCGCCGAGCACGACGTTGCGGTCGCGCACTGCCCGGGCTCCAACGGGAAGCTGGGTGCGGGTGTGGCGCCGCTCCGGTCCCTGCTCGAGCGCGGCGTGCGGGTCGGCCTCGGCACCGACGGGCCTGCCTCCAACGACGACCTCCACCTGTGGGACGAGATGCGCCTGGCCGCACTGCTCGCGCGCGCCACCGCGGCCGATCCGGGCGCCGTCACCTCGGCCATGGCGCTGCGGCTGGCGACCCGCGGCGGCGGGGAGGCACTCGGCCTTCCGGTCGGCGCGCTCGAGGTGGGCCGCCCCGCCGATCTCATCCGCCTGCGCACGGACGATGCCCGCTTCACCCCCTCGGTCACCGACGCCGAGCTCCTGGGCCACCTCGTCTGGGCGGGGGCGGGCTACCTGGTGACCGACGTCTGGGTGGGAGGGGAGTGCGTCGTCGCGGCCGGCCGGTGCACCCTGATCGACGGGGACCGGGCCCGCGCCGAGGTGGGGCAGCGCGCCCGGCGACTGATCGCCTCTTAGGCTTCCCGCCATGCCCGGATTCGTCGACCAGGCCCAGCTGCACGCGTGCGCGGGCGATGGGGGAGCCGGGGCGGTGTCGTGGCGCCGCGAGGCGCACGTCGACCGGGGCGGTCCCGACGGCGGCGACGGCGGGCACGGCGGCGACGTCTGGCTCGTGGCGTCGGTCAACGAGTCCTCGTTGCTCGGCTTCCGCGACCATCCCTTCCGGCGCGCCACCGACGGCGTTCACGGCTCGGGCTCGAAGCGTCACGGCGCCCGCGGCAAGGATCTCGCGGTGCCGGTCCCCGTGGGCACCGTGGTGCGCGACAGGCAGGGCCGGGTGGTCTGCGACCTGGCCACCGAGGGTGCCCGCTTCCAGGTGGCCGAGGGCGGGCAGGGGGGGCGGGGCAACGCGCGGTTCCTTTCCAACCGGCGCCGGGCGCCCGCCTTCGCCGAGCAGGGCGAGAAAGGCCAGGAGTTCTGGCTCGACATGGAGCTCAAGCTGATGGCGGACGTGGCGCTCGTGGGCTTCCCCAACGCGGGGAAGTCGACGCTGATCTCGACCGTCTCCGCCGCCAAGCCGAAGATCGCGGACTACCCCTTCACCACGCTGGAGCCGCATCTCGGCGTGGTCCGCGTCGGCGGGGTGCGCGACGGCACCGAGTTCGTCATGGCCGACATCCCGGGCCTCGTCGAGGGCGCGGCCGCCGGCAAGGGCCTCGGGCACCAGTTCCTGCGTCACATCGAGCGGGCGCGGGTGCTCGTCGTGCTGCTCGACCTCGCCGCGCCGGAGCTGGGCGGCGACGCCCCGTCCACCCAGCTGCGCATCCTGCTCTCCGAGCTCGGTTCCTACCGGCCCGAGCTCCTCGACCGTCCCCGGGTGCTGGTGGGCAGCAAGGCCGACGTGGCGGCCGACGGCGACGGTGTGTGCGACACGGTGCTCTCGGCCGCCACCGGTGAGGGGGTCCCGGCCCTGGTCGCCCGGTTGGCCACGCTCGTGGACGAGGCGCGCCGCGAGGCGGCTGCAGTGGCGTCGAGCGAGGTGATCGTGCACAGGCCCGCCCCCGAGGGCGTCGACGTCCAGCGCGCCGGCGACGGCGCCTGGCTCGTCGTGGGCCGCGCCGCCGAGCGGGCGGTGGCGTTCTCGGACCTCACCGACGCCGGCGCACAGGCCGAGGCGGTGCGCCGGCTTCGCCGCCTCGGCGTCGACCGCGCCCTCGCCCGGGCAGGAGCGCGGGAAGGGGACGAGGTCACCGTGGGCTCCATGACCTTCACCTGGGGGGCGGACTCGTGATCGCCGTGGTCAAGGTGGGATCGTCTTCCGTCACGCCCGACACGGTGGCCCGGCTCTGCGGCGAGTTGGCTGCCGCCCGCGCGGACGGCCACACGGTGGTGATCGTGACCTCGGGCGCCATCGCCGCCGGCTGGGCTGCGCTCGGCCGCGGCGAGCAGCGGCCGTCGGACCCGGCCGTGCTGCAGGCGGTCTCGGCGGTCGGGCAGCACCGCCTGATGCGCCTCTGGCAGGACAGCCTCGAGCCCCACGCCTTGCTGGCGGGCCAGGTGCTGCTGGCGCCACTCGACTTCGTGCACCGCACCCAGTACCTGCACGCGCGCGGGACGCTGCGTCACCTGGTCGACCTGGGCGTCGTCCCCGTCGTCAACGAGAACGACGCCGTGGCCGACGAGGAGATCCGCTTCGGTGACAACGACCGCCTGGCCGCGCTCGTGGCGCACCTGGTCGGTGCCCAGCTCCTCGTCCTGCTCACCGACGCTCCGGGGCTGCTGACAGCCGATCCTCGGCGCGACGCCGAGGCGTCACTCATCGAGGAGGTGGTGCAGATCGACCACGAGCTCGAGCGCCTGGCCGGCGGGCCCGGCAGCGCGGTCGGGAGCGGCGGCATGGCGTCCAAGCTGGCCGCGGCGAAGATCGCCACCTGGTCGGGCGTGCAGACCCTGATCGCCGACGCCGGACGGCCCGGCGTCCTGGTGGCGGCGCTGGCGGGGGAGACCGGGGTGGGGACGGTGTTCCGGGCCCGGGAGGGCCGCCTCTCGGCCCGCAAGCTGTGGATCGCCTTCGCCCTGGGGTCCTCGGGCAGCCTGACGGTCGACGAGGGGGCACGGGCGGCGCTGACCGAGCGGGGGCGCTCGCTCCTGGCCGCGGGCGTGGTCGAGGTCAGCGGCAGCTTCCGGCCCGAGGACGCCGTCGAGATCGCCGGCCCCGACGGCGCCGTCTTCGCCAAGGGCCTGGTCCGGCTGCACGCCGAGCGGTCGGGGGAGTGGATGGGGAGGCGCAGCCAGGTCGTCGTCCACCGGGACGATCTGGTCCTTGTAACCTGACCCGGTGACCTCGCCTGCATTGGAGCAGCTCGCGGGCCGCGTCCAGGCGGCGGCGCGGCGGGTGGCCAGGTCACCGAGCTCGGTGCGGGACGACGCGCTGCAGCTGGCTGCGGACCTCCTCGAAGTGGAGTGCGCGTCGTTGGTGGAGGCCAACCGGGCCGACCTGGAGCGGGCCGAGGCGGCGGGCATGACCGAGGCGGCCCGGGACCGGCTGCGCCTGACCGAGGAGCGGGTCCAGGGCATGGCGGGCGGCCTGCGCAAGGTGGCCGCCCAGCCCGACCCGGTCGGGGAGGTCACCGAGGGCTGGGTCCGCCCCAACGGCCTCCGTGTCACGCGGGTGCGGGTGCCGCTCGGCGTCGTCGGGGTGATCTACGAGAACCGACCCAACGTGACCAGTGACGCCGCAGGCCTGTGCCTCAAGGCGGGGAACGCGGCGTTCCTGCGCGGCTCGTCCTCCGCCATCGACTCCAACCGGGCGATCGTCGCGATCCTGCGCCGGGCGGTGGTGAAGGCGGGGCTCCCCGAGGACGCCGTGGCGCTGGTGGAGGACACGTCGCACGAGACGGCCATCGCCTTCATGCAGCTGCGCGGACAGATCGACTGCCTGATCCCGCGTGGCGGGCGGGCACTCATCGAGTCGCTGGTCGAGCACGCCACCGTCCCCTACGTGCTCGACGGCGACGGCAACTGCCACATCTACATCGACGGCGCCGCCGACCTGGCCATGGCCCACGACCTGGCGGTCAACGCGAAGACGCACCGCTTCGGGGTGTGCAACGCCGTCGAGACCATCCTGGTCCACGCCGGCGTGGCGGCCGAGTTCCTGCCCGGCCTGGCGGCGTCGCTCACCACGGCCGGAGTGGAGATCCGTGCCGACGAGCGGGTCCGGGCCGTGGTGCCCGACGCCGTGCCGTCAATGGACAGCGACTTCGCGACGGAGTTCCTGGGGCCCGTGGTGGCGATCGGGATGGTGGACGACGTCGGTGACGCCATCGAGCACATCGCCCGCTACAGCTCGGGGCACTCCGAGGCGATCGTCACCTCCGACGTTGCGGTGGCCGATCGCTTCGTGGCCGAGGTCGACGGGGCGGCAGTGCTGGTGAACGCCTCGACGAGGTTCGTCGACGGCGAGGAGCTCGGGCTCGGTGCGGAGGTGGGGATCTCCACCCAGAAGCTCCATGCCCGCGGTCCGATGGGAGTGAAGGAGTTGACGACGTTGAAGTGGGTCGTGCGCGGTGACGGGCAGGTGCGCCGGTGAGCGAGGCGAGCGCGGGGTTGGGGCTGCCCGATGCGGGGCCACCCCGGTTCGAGTCCCTGGACGCGGTGCGGGGCGGCCTGGCCCAGGTGGGCTACCTGGCCGACGAGTCGATCAGCGGCGTCGTCTTCCTGGCCGACCGGCTGTCGAAGCCGGTGCTGGTCGAGGGCCCGGCTGGGACGGGCAAGACGCAGTTGGCCAAGTCGGTGGCCGACCTCACCGGAGCGCGGCTGATCCGGCTGCAGTGCTACGAGGGGCTCGACGAGTCCAAGGCGCTCTACGAATGGAACTACCGGAAGCAACTGCTGCGGATCCAGGCCGGGGAGCACGGCAAGGCCGAGGAGGAGGGCCCGAGCTGGTCCGAGCTCGAGGAGGACATCTTCTCCGAGGACTTCCTCCTGACCCGCCCGCTCCTCGAGGCCATCCGGGCCACGGAGCCGGTGGTGCTCCTCGTCGACGAGGTGGACCGCGTCGAGCTCGAGACCGAGGCGTTGCTGCTCGAGATCCTCTCCGAGTACCAGGTGTCGATCCCCGAGCTCGGCACCGTGCGTGCCTCGCAACTGCCCATGGTGTTCCTCACGTCGAACAACACCCGTGAGCTCTCCGAGGCCCTCAAGCGGCGCTGCCTCTACCTGCACATCGACTACCCGGACCTCGACCGCGAGCGCGAGATCGTGCGGACCAAGGTGCCGGGGATCAGCGAGGAGCTGGCCGACCAGGTGGCTCGGATCGTGCGCTCGCTGCGCACCCTCGAGCTGCGCAAGGCGCCGTCGGTGTCCGAGACGTTGGACTGGGCGCGCACCCTCGTGCTGCTCGGGGTGCAGACGATCGACGCGGCCGGTGCCAAGGACACGCTGCACGTCCTGCTGAAGTACCAAGCCGACATCGAGCGGGCCACCAAGGAGCTGCTGTCGGCCTCGTCGAGCTGAGGGCGGCGTGCTCGATCTCCTCTCCGGCTTCGTCCTCGAGCTGCGCCGCTCCGGGCTGCCCGTCTCGCTCACCGAGCACCTCGACGCCGCCGAGGCGGTCAAGCACATCCCGCTCGAGGATCGCGAGGCGCTGAAGTACGCGCTGGCCGCCACGCTGGTGAAGTCCTCGGCGCACTGGCGGGCCTTCGAGACGGCCTTCGAGGTGTTCTTCGCCGTGCGGGCGGGTGGCGCCCAGGCGGGGGCCGAGGGTGAGGAGGGCGGCGAGGAGGGCGCCGAAGGGGAGGGCGAGCAGGCGGGGGAGGGCGCCACGCGGGGCCAGGGCCGCTCCTGGAAGGGCGGCGGGTCGGGCGAGGGGATGACGCCCGAGGAGCTCGCCGAGCTGCTGTTCAAGTCGCTGATGTCCGCCGACGCCGGGCTCATGAACGTCGTGGCCCGCAACGCGGTCGACCGCTACGCCGGCATGGAGCCGGGGCGCCCGGTCGGGGGGACCTACTACCTGTACCGCACGCTGCGGAACCTCGACCTCGATGCCGTGCTGGAGCGGCTCATGGGCCAGGCGCAGGCGGGCGCCGCCGGCGGGTCGCTCACGGAGCTCGAGCAGAGGCTGGCGGCGGACGAGTTCAAGGCACGCATCGAGAAGTTCCGCCGTGCCGTCGAGACCGAGATCCGCCGGCGCCTGGTGGAGGACCGTGGCGCCGAGGCCTTGGCCCGGTCGGTACGCAAGCCGCTACCCGAGGACATCGACGTCATGCACGCCACCCGTGAGGAGCTGGCCACGCTGCACCGGGTGCTCCAGCCGCTGTCGCGCAAGCTGGCGGTGCGCCTGGCCCGCAAGCGCCGCCACGGGCGCAAGGGCCCGCTGGACTTCCGGGCCACCATGCGGCGGTCACTGTCGACGGGGGGCGTCCCGATTGAGCCGCGCTTTCGGCACCCACGTCCCGCCAAGCCGGAGATCTTCGTGATCGCCGACATCTCGGGGTCGGTGGCCAGCTTCGCCCGCTTCACCCTGCACCTGGTGTACGCCATCTCCTCGCAGTTCTCCAAGGTGCGCAGCTTCGTCTTCGTCGACGGGGTCGACGAGGTGACCCGGTTCTTCGAAGGCGTGGTCGACCCGGCCGAGGCGGTGGCCCGCATCAACACCGAGGCGGACGTCATCTGGGTGGACGGCCATTCCGACTACGGGCACGCGCTGTCGGAATTCCACCGGCGCTGGGGAGACCAGGTGACGTCTCGCTCGAGCGTCATCGTGCTCGGCGACGCGCGGAACAACTACCACGCGTCCGGGTCCTGGGTGCTCGAGGACCTCCAGGCCCGGGCCCGCCACGTCTACTGGCTCAACCCCGAGCCGCGTGACTACTGGGGATCAGGTGACTCCATCGTGGGCGAGTACGCCGTCCATTGTGACGACGTGGTCGAATGCCGGACGCTGCGACAGCTCGAGCACTTCGTCGGGAACCTGGCGTGAGTGGAGGCGACCCCGAGCGCGACGACCGCGACCCGGCGGGCGTGCTGCGGATCTTCCCGCCTGCCGAGGGAGCGTCGCGCATCGTGCTCGTGCGCCACGGCGAGGCACAGTGCAACGTCAACCACGTGGTCGGTGGCCTGAAGGGCTGCACCGGGCTGACGGACCTGGGCCGGCGGCAGGTGGCCGTCCTCGCCGACCGGCTCTACGAGAGTGGCGAGCTGCGCGGGGCAACGGCCCTGTACTCCTCCGTCCTGCCCCGCGCCATCGAGACGGCGGAGCGGCTGCGACCGGTGGTGGGGCCGGGGCCGACTGCCCTGGGCCCGGTCGTGCAGCGCTGCGACCTGTGCGAGCTCCACCCGGGCCGGTGCGACGGCATGCCCTGGGAGGAGGTCGTCGAGACCTTCGGGGTCCCCGACTGGGACCGCGACCCCGGCCTGCCCATCGCGCCAGGGGGAGAGAGCTGGTCCGAGTTCATCGTGCGGGCCTCCGACGCCGTGCGCGAGGTCGTGGGCCGTCACCCGGGGGAGCTGGTGGTGGCTGCCGTGCACGCCGGAGTGATCGAGGCCTGCATGATCCGGTTCCTCGGCGTGCCGCCGGACATCTACCGACGCGGCTGGGTGCGCATCGTGCACGCGTCCATGACGGAATGGGAGTGGGTGCCGGCGGAGGACCGCTGGGTGCTGCTGCGCTTCAACGACTCCTGCGGGGTGCCTCGGGCCTGAGGGGCGATGGGGCGTCGAGGAAGGTGCTCGAAAGCTTCTCGGGTGCACAGGCGAGCCATGCGTCCTCGATCGCCTCGCGCAGCGGCTTCTTGGCGACGGCTCGCAGGGCGACGAGGACAGCCGCGTAGCCGTCGAAGTGGGGGATGGTGAAGAACCCCCCGGCGGCGGTGGCCAGCACGGCGTCCTTGTCCGCCAGGTCGGCGGTGCGCAGGGCGAGGATCGGGCCCGGCGGGGGCTCGACGTCGCCGAAGCGCCTGAGGTCGGCCTTGGAGAACGGGCGTTCCCAGGCGAAGGCCTTCCCGTCGACGAACCAGGTGCGGTTCCCGAAGCGCTCGCCCTCGGTCACCCGGGGGAGCACCGCGATCACCTGCTCGACGTCGCGCCACGCCGCCATGCCCGCACCCTACCGCTAGGGTCGCCGCGCATGATCCCCCGATCGCGCCCCGAGGCATGACGGGCGCATCGGGACTCGATCCCGTCGGGCTGAGCCGGCTGCACGACCGCCTCGCGGCACAGGTCGAGGCGGGTGACGTGCCGGGGTTGGTCGCCCTCGTGGCACGCGGGGACGACGTGCGCACGGAGGTCCTCGGGACGGGGGCGCTCGACAACCCGACGCCGCTCCGGCGCGACGCCATCTTCCGCATCGCCTCACTGACCAAGCCCATCGCCGCTGCGGGTGCGATGGTGCTCGTGGACGACGGCGTGCTGTCGCTCGACGATCCCGTCGAGACGTTCCTGCCCGAGCTGGGCGACCGCCGCGTGCTGCGCAGCCTGGAGAGCGCGCTGGACGACACGGTGCCCGCCGAGCGCTCCATCACGCTGGAGGACTTGTTGACCTTCCGGCTCGGCTTCGGCTCCATCATGGCGCCGCCGGGCTCCTACCCGATACAGGAGGCCGAGGCGGAGTTGGGCCTGATGACGCTGGGGCCACCGTGGCCGCCACCACCGTTCGGCTCCGACGAGTGGATCCGGCGCTTCGCCACGCTGCCCCTGCTCCACCAGCCGGGTGCGGAGTGGCGCTACAACACCGGCGCGCACGTCCTGGGCGTCCTGTTGGAGCGGGCGAGCGGGCAGCCGCTCGAGTCGTTCCTCCGGGCACGCCTGTTCGACCCGCTCGGGATGGTGGACACGTCGTTCAGCGTCCCGGCGGGAAAGCAGGACCGCTTCACCACGGCCTACATCCCGGATGCCGAGACCGGCGCGCTGGCGGTGCTCGACCGGCCCGACACCGGGTGGTGGAGCCAGCCGCCGGCCATGGCGAACGCGGCGGGCATGTTGGTCTCGACGATCGAGGACCTCTGGGCATTCGCGTCCCTGCTCGTGACGGGCGGCCGGCACCACGGCCAGCAGCTGCTGTCGCCGGCGTCGGTGGCAGACATGACACGTGACCACCTGACGGGCGCCCAGCGGGCCACCGCGACCCTCTTCCTCGGTGAGCACGGGTGGGGCTACGGCATGGCGACGCCACGGCCGGTCAGCGGCGAGCCCCCGATCCCGTGGGGCTTCGGCTGGAACGGCGGCACCGGCACGGCATGGTCGAGCGATCCCGAGCGCGGCCTGACGGGCATCCTGCTGACCAACCGGGCCATGACCTCGCCCGAGCCGCCGCCGCACTTCGTGGAATTCTGGGACGCGGCCTACCGCGCCCTGGCGGACTGAACAGGAAAGTTCTGGCCTTCCCAACTACGCTGAGCGTTCCGCCGCAGAAGGGACGAACCTATGTACAAGATTGTCGTGGTTGGAACCGACGGATCGCCCACGGCCGACAAGGCAGTGCAGGCCGCGGCGGACATCGCACGGTCGTGGGGCTCGGAGCTGCACATCGTGACGGCCGTGCGAGCGCCACGACCGGGGATGGCCTCGGCGACGGGCGCGCCGTTGGTCGACACCGGAGTGGGGCAGGCCATGGCGGAGGAGGCTGCCAAGAGCGTCGGCGAAGAGGCGGTCGCGAAGCACGGGGAGGGCCTGAAGGCCGAGGCGCACGCGGCGCAGGGCAACCCGGACGACGTGATCCTGAACGCCGCGGCCGACGTCCGGGCGGACCTGATCGTGGTGGGCAGCAAGGGCATGCGGGGGCGCGGCGCTACCTCGGCAGCGTGCCGAATTCGGTCGCCCACTCGGCCCACTGCGCGGTGCTGGTCGTCAAGACCGACTGAGCTTCGGCACCGGCGGTCACGGCCTGGCACAGTGGGCCGGTGATGACCAACTATTTCGGCGAGCGGATCGCGCGGAACTACGACGCCGACTCCACGGGGATGTTCCACCCCGCCGTCGTGGAGCGGACGGTCGACTTCCTGGCCGGCTTGGCGTCGGGCGGCGCCGCCCTGGAGCTCGGCATCGGCACCGGCCGCATCGCGCTGCCGCTCCGCGAGCGTGGCATCCCGGTGCACGGGATCGACCTGTCAGCCGACATGGTGGCGCAGCTGCGGTCGAAGCCGGGGGCCGAGGCCATCGGCGTGACCCTCGGTGACTTTGCGTCGACCAGGGTGGAGGGGAAGTTCCGGCTCGCCTACCTCGTGTACAACACCATCACGAACCTGACGACCCAAGACGAGCAGGTGGCGTGCTTCTGCAACGTGGCGGCGCACCTGGAGCCGGGGGGATGCTTCGTGATTGAGGTGGGGGTGCCGCAGCTCCGGCGGCTCCCGCCGGGTGACACGGTGCAGGCGTTCGACGTCAGCCCGAGCCACCTGGGGTTCGACGAACTGGACGTGGCCCGACAGTTGGGGGTCTCGCACCACCATTGGGTGGCTGACGGCCGGGCGGAGACCTTCTCCATGCCGTTCCGCTACGTGTGGCCCGCCGAGCTCGACCTGATGGCCCGCATCGCCGGGCTGCGCCTGCGCGAGCGCTGGGCGGGCTGGGAGCGCGAGCCGTTCACGAGTGAGAGCACCTCGCACGTGTCGGTGTGGGAGAAGACGGGCGATCCGGGGTAGCGCGTCCCGGAGGAGCCTCCGAACGAACGGCCTCGCTCATGGTGTCCGCCCGGATACCGTTGGGCCAGCCGAGAACGACGAGAGGTTCGGGGATGCTCCTTGTTCTGGTCACGGGCCTGCCGGCGACCGGCAAGTCGACGATGGCCGAGGTTGCGGCCCGGGAGCTGCGAGCGGCGCTGCTCGGCCACGACTGGGCGATGAGCGGTCTGCGCCCCTACCCGCTGGTCCAGGACGCCCTCGACGTGATGGGTCTTCCCGGACACCGGGGCGTCGGATGGTCGATCATCTGGGCCCTGGCCCGTGCCCAGATGAGGATGGGGTCACCGGTCGTGCTGGACGGGGTGGCCCGCGACCCGGAGGTGGCGGGGGCGCGCCGCGTGGCCGACGAAGAAGGTGCCCCGAGCCTCGTGGTCCTGACGCGTTGTGCCGATCCCGACGTCCATCGGGCGCGGGTGGAGGGCCGCCGGCGTCACATCCCGAATTGGTACGAGCTCGAGTGGGAACAGGTGCAGCGCACGAGCACGTCGTGGGTGGCTCCCGGGGATGTGGACCTGGTCCTCGAGGCCACGGACCCTCTCGACGAGAACGCACACACCCTGCGGGGCGTCATCGCGTCGTTGACATGACCTGGGCGGGGTCGCCTTCCACGAGGCCGATCCCGGGCGCAGGGCGCTAGGACACGGCGGCGGATGCCGAGACGGCGGCCGGAGTGAGCTCTCGTTGCCTGAGCATGGATCCGCTGAGGATCAGCATGAAGACGATGAAGCCGATGTAGGCACCCCAACCGATCACCAGCCAGCCCTTGCCGTGGTAGCTGCTGAACGTGACGCCGATCCAGACGGCGATGGCGTTGAAGACGGCAACGACCAGGCCGACCCACCCGAGCCAGCGCAGCGACAACTCGCCGCGCACCATGGCCCATCCGAGGGAGCCGAGGAACACGGCCGTCATCACGGAGGTCACGGAAAAGAAGATCGTGTTCAGATCACCCAGCATCCGAACGAGGGATGGATCGCCGATCCCCCCGGGCTGGGCAACCATGAAGGCGAGCACGACCGTCGGCAACGCCGCCATGGCCGTCGTGATGGCCACCCCGATGCCGGACCCGAACACGATTGGCGCCAGTGTCTCGTCGTCACCCTCGGCCCGGCGGAGCACGCGATGCAGGTAGCCGACGAACCACAAGAGTGCGGCCGCGGCGAAGAAGTCGAAGATCATGCCCGCCTGGAGGGCGACCCGGTGATCGTGGACCCAGGCCAAGGTCATCGCTGGTGTGGCATCGACGCGAGGCTGCTGTGGGTAGATGAAGCCGGAGAGCACGGCGAGCAGCACGAAGCCGAGGCCACTCGCCGCACCGACACGCTCGAACGTGCGGTCATGCATGTGATTCCCCCCTTCCCCTCAGGAAAGACGCCGTCAATATAGGACCCGGGCCCCCCGCACGGGTGGACTCTGGTGCACCGGCGGCGGACGACCGGCATACTGCTCCGATGGCCATCTCGACCAAGGCGTTGCTCGTGTCGATCGTCGCCGTCGACACCGCCGGCGCGACCGTGGCGGTCCGGCATCGTGTGGCCGGCGAGCCGTTCGGGCGGGGCGGCTCACTCGACGTGCGCCATCCCGTCGTCCTCGCATTGTGGGGGACCGGACTGTCGGCACCGATCGCATCCCTGGCGCTGGCCCCGGTCGTCTATCACCGCCGGCCCGCCCTGCTCCGGGTGATGGGCGCGCTCTTCGCCGTCGGTGCGCTCTCAGAGCCGGTGTTCTGGGGACGACGCCCTTGCCCCCGAGTCGGGAGGGTGCTCTTGGTGGCGCACGTGGCCATCGGCGCCGCACTGGCCTTCGGGGTGGACCGCGCCGAGCACGGCGCCGACGAGCAGCAGCGAGCCTTCGACTGAGAGCAGGACGCTGGGCTGTCCCGAGAACCGGCTCAGGCGGTCGTCGTACTCCGTGGCGCAATGCGGCAGAAGCGCCCCAACCTCCTCGGCCTCGGCGCCGTGCTCTTCGTCGCAGCGGCACTGTCGGGGACGAACATCGTGCAGAAGAGACCGGACGACGTCTGACTCCTCAGCGTCCCGTGGCGTGGACGTCGCTCCCGGCGAGCATGGCCGGAGCGGGCCGAGCTAGCAGGCGTAGTCCATGTCGTACTGCTGGCTGTCGTATTGCACAACCTCGAGCGGTCCGCTGGGGAGCTGCTTGCCCATCGATTGCCATCGGCTGATGTCGGCGCACGAGCCGGGTCCACTCGCCGGTGACAAGTAGTCGGCCATCCAGTACGGCACGTCGGGCTGGTAGTTGCCCACGATGTTGTTCCACACACCCGGGCTGGCGTAGATGCCGACGTCGGGGATCCCCTCGCTCTCGTGCAGCGCGTTGAGGGCGCCCTGGACGAACTGGGCGTTCTCGGACAAGTTGCCCGACCAGTTGGCGCCGGCCGTCTCGACGTCGAGCCACCACGGGATGGTGGTCGATCCGGCGCCTGCGTTCTGCGCATCCGTGTAGGCGGCAATGCCCGCCTGGTAGCCGGCATTGCAGGAGACGTCGCCGTTGCATCCCGGCTCGGCGGTGGCCGAGGTGCCGTACGTCAGGTACGTGTAGAGGTTCAAGCCGCCGCCGGCCCACGCCGCCTCCTGGGCCAGGCACGGGTTCGTGTTGCCGGACGAGCTTCCGTCCACCTGGACGATGCCGATCTGGTGATCTCCCGCCGGGAAGCTCGAGCACTGGTAGACGCTGATGTCGTAACCGTACGCGCCCGACGGGTAGGTGCCGCCGGTGAAGGCGCCCGTGCTGCCCGGAGCGTCGGCCATGCCCACGATGGGCCTGTTCAGCGGCGCGGGTGCCGAGCCGTAGTACTTCGCAGCTCCGAAGTTGGAGACGAGGCCGGCGGTGTCGGAGAACCAGTAGCCGCTGCCGTCGGGGATCGCGGTTGCCGCGGCGATGGGGTTCTTCAGGGGCAGGCCGCCGAGAGAGCCGTAGAACGGCGCCGTGCCGAAGCTGAAGATGCCCCCGTCCGAGGCCACGAGGAAGTAGCCGCCCGCGCTCGGGCCGGTGATCATCCCGATCACCGGCTTGTTCAAGACGAGGCTGCCGGTGCTGCCATGAAATTGTGCGTCCCCGTAACTGAAGATCCCGCCGTCGGAGGCGACCAACCAGTACCCGTTGCCGCTTGGCGTCGCGGCCATGCCGACGACCGGCTTGTTGAGCCTGATGCTGCCCGTGCTGCCGTAGAAGTGGGCGTCGCCGTAGCTGAAGATCCCGCCGTCGGACGCGACCAGCCAGTAGCCCCTGCCGTCCGGCGTCGGCGCCATGCCCACGACGGGCTTGTTGAGGACCATGCTCCCGGTGCTGCCGTAGAACGTTCGCGTCGCCGTAGCTGAAGATCCCTCCGTCCGAAGCGACGAGCCAGTACCCCCCACCGTCAGGTGTCGCCGCCATTCCCACGATGGGCTTGTTGAGGGCGATGCTCCCGGTCGACCCGTAGAACGGCGCACCGCCGAAGCTGAAGATGCCGCCGTCGGACGCCACCAGCCAGTAGGACGGCACCGTCGCGGCGGCCGCGGCCGCTGGTGCGCCCGCAGTCACGGCGACACCCTGTGACGGCGAGGACCGGCAGTGCCGTCACCAGCACCGCGAGAGCGAGGCGGCGGATCAACTTCTGAGGAATTCCGCCACGCGGAAGGCAAGGTCGAGCGACTGGCGGGCGTTCAGCCGGGGGTCGCACGTCGTCGTGTAGCGGGCACCGAGGTCGCCCTCGAGGATCTCCTCGGCCCCGCCGAGGCATTCGGTGACGTCGTCGCCGGTGAGCTCCACGTGCACGCCACCGGGCCAGGTGCCCTCTGCGCGGTGCACGTCGAAGAACGAGCGCAGCTCAGAGATGATGTCGTCGAAGCGGCGGGTCTTGCGCCCGCCGTCGCTCGTGAAGGTGTTCCCGTGCATCGGGTCGCAGGTCCACACCACTGGGTGTCCCTCGGCCTCCACGGCACGCAGGATGGGGGGCAGCAGCTCCCCGATCCTGTCGGCGCCGAACCGGGTGATGAGGGTGAGGCGGCCCGGCAGTCGGTCGGGGTTCAGGCGCTCGCACAGGGAGACGACTTCGTCGGGGGTGCAGCTCGGGCCGATCTTGCAGCCGACCGGATTGCAGATGCCTGAGACGAATTCGAGGTGGGCGCCGTCGAGCTGTCGGGTCCGGTCGCCGACCCAGACCATGTGGGCCGAGCAGTCGTACCAGTCGCCCGTGAGCGAGTCAATGCGGGTGAGGCACTCCTCGTACGGCAGGATCAGTGCCTCGTGGCTCGTCCAGAAGTCGACCTCGTGCAGCCCCTCCTCCGCGCCGAGGTCGATCCCGCAGGCCGCCATGAAGCGCAGCGCGCGGTCGATCTCCGAGGCGATGCGCTCGTAACGCTGCCCTTCCGCCGAGGAGGCGACGAACTGCTGGTTCCACAGGTGCACCTGGGACAGGTCGGCGAAGCCACCCTTGGTGAAGGCGCGGAGCAGGTTGAGCGTCGACGCCGACTGCTGGTAGGCGGCCACCAGGCGCTCGGGGTCGGGCGTGCGCGCCTCGGCGTCGAATGCCTCGTCGTTGACCATGTGGCCGCGGAACGACGGCAGCTGGACGTCGCCCATCCGTTCGGTCTCCTCGGTGCGCGGCTTGGCGAACTGTCCCGCGATGCGGCCCACCTTCACGACCGGCACCCCCGCCGCGTAGGTGAGCGCCACGGCCATCTGGAGGATGATCTTGAGCTTGTCGCGGATGGAGTCGGCGGTGAATTCCGCGAAGGACTCGGCGCAGTCGCCCGCCTGGAGCACGAAGGCCTCCCCGTTGGCCACCGCACCGAGCTGCGCGGTCAGGTGGCGCGCCTCGCCGGCGAAGACGAGGGGCGGCAGGGTGGACAGCCGCGCCTCGGCCTTCTTCAGCGCGTCCGCGTCGGGCCACTCCGGCTGCTGCGCGGCGGGGAACTTCCGCCAGGACGCGGCAGTCCAGGAGGAGTCGTGGGGGTGGCTCGTCACCGCACCAGGTTAACGCCATAGGCTCGCCCCTCATGGCCGCCTTCCGGTTCGCGCTGCAGGCCTCGCAGGCAGCATCCCCCGCTGCGTGGCGCGACCTGGCGCGCAGGACGGAGGACCTGGGCTTCTCGACGCTCTATGTGCCGGACCACCTCGACGACCAGTGGGCCCCCATGGTGGCCGTCGCGGTCGCCGCCGAGGCCACCGTGTCCCTGCGCGTCGGGACGCTGGTCCTCGACAACGATTTCCGCCATCCGGTCGTGCTGGCCAAGGAGGCGGCCACCCTCGATGTCGTGTCCGGTGGCCGCTTCGACCTCGGCATCGGCGCCGGCTGGCTCACGACCGACTACCGCCAGTCGGGGATCCCGATGGAGCCGCCATCAGTGCGGGTGGCCCGCCTCGCCGAGAGCCTCGAGATCATGCGCGCCATGTGGGGTTCCGGCAGTGCCACCTTCAGCGGCGAGCACTATCGGGTGACCGAGGCGATCGGCACGCCGGCGCCGGTCACTCCCGGCGGGCCGCCACTCGTCATCGGTGGCGGCAGTAGGCGCATCCTCACGCTGGCCGGGCAGTACGCGAGCACCGTCAGCATCGTGCCGAGCCTGGCCGCCGGCCACATCGGCCTCGAGGTGGCGGCGGAGTCCGTGGTGGAGAAGTACGCCGACCGGGTGCGCTGGGCCCGCGACGCGGCGGGGAGCGCGCCGGCGACCTCGAATTCCAGTGCTGGACCGCCACGGTGCAGGTCGTCCCGAATGCCGACGAGGTCGTCGAGTCCATGGCGCCGCTGTTCGACCTCACGGCCGACCAGCTGCGGGCGGCGCCGATCGCGCTGATCGGCACGACCGGGGAGATCGCCGAGACGTTGCGCAGGCGGCGGGAGGAGCTCGGCTTCAGCAACATCGTCGTCCACGAGGCGGAGATGGACGCGCTGGCGCCGGTGATCGCCGAACTTGCCGGCACCTGAGCCCCCCACCCGCGTCGGGATCCTCGGCGGGACCTTCGATCCGCCGCACGTGGGGCACGTGGCCGCGGCGAGGGCCGCCATCGAGCTGCTCGGGCTCGACCGCCTGCTCCTCGTCGTGGCGAACGACCCCTGGCAGAAGTCGGGTCAACGGGAGGTCTCGGCCGCCGAGGACAGGTACGCGCTGACCGAGGCCCTGGCCCGGGAGATCCCCGGGGCCGAGGCCAGCCGGCTGGAGATCGACCGGGGCGGCCCCAGCTACTCGGTCGACACGGCCGAGGCCGTGCTCGCCGGCTCCGGAGGCCGACCCGTCGAGCTCTTCCTGGTCGTCGGTGCCGATCTGGTCCCTGAACTGGGATCCTGGCGCCGGACGGAGGAGCTGCAACGCCTGGTCACCCTGGCCGTCGTGTCCCGCCCGGGTGACGCCGACCCTTCTGTGGCGCCGGGCTGGCGGGTCGAGCAGGTCGACGGCCCGCAGGTCGACATCTCCAGCTCGGAGGTCCGAGAACTGCTCGCCTCGGGCAGCCGGGTCGACGGTCTGGTACCCGAGGCCGTCATCCGTTGCATTCGCAGCAGAGGTATGTACGCTGTGCGCTAGATGAGTGCCATGCCGGCCGGGTGGACGGAGTTGTCGGACAGTCCCCTCGTGGGGACGTCCCCCGCGCAAGCCCAGCGGCGTGCCGACCGCAGGGCCGAGCAGAAGCTGGCACGGCGGGCCCGTCAGCGTTGGGCCGTCGCCGCGTGCTCCGTCTTGGTGGCAGCATTCGGCCTCACCGTGGGGATCCTGGACGTGCTCCATTGAGCCCTGGGTTGGACGTGCACGTCCAGCTGCCGCCGGCCGCGTCCACCGCCGCCGAGTCGGCCGACGCAAAGCTCGGCCACGACACGGTCGTGCTCGCCATGGGAGAGCTCTTCGGCGTGGTCGACGCCTTCGTCATCACGAGCGCGCAGAACACCCGCCATGTGCGGACCCTGGTCGAGGAGATCGAGCGCGGTGTCAAGGAGGCGCACGGCGCCACGCCCGTTCGCACCGAAGGCCTCCAGGACGCCACCTGGGTGCTCATGGACTACGGCGATTTCATCGTGCACGTCTTCTTGCAGGAGACCCGGGACTACTACGACCTCGAGCACCTGTGGTCGGGTGCGCCCCGCGTGCCCTGGCGGCGCGACGTCGAGAACGCCGGCTGAGCGGACCTCGCCGTCGCCCGCTCAGGGCGCGACGGCGAGGAAGTCGAGGAGGTAGACCGGCGTGCTCACCTGCGAGCCGTTGGCGATCGGGACGCTCGTACGCTGACCGTCGATTTCGAAGAGGACACCCGTGTTGACGCCGCTCGCGGTGACGATGGTCGTCACGATCTGTGCCACCGCCAACTCCGAGTTGCTTCCCGTGATCGTGCCGACGTCGTTCAAGTTCACGGTCACGATGTTGTTCTGCGGCGGGGTGACTGACAGCACCGCCACGTCGCTCGGGATCGCGGTGGTGATGCCCTGGGCGCTCTCGGAGCTGTAGGGGCCGGCCAGCATCGCTCTGACGATGGCGTCGAGCGGGGCTGGAGCCGCGACGTAACGAACGGCCGGCGTGAGCTGCGCGGCCGAGTTGAGGAAGAACACCTTTACCGGAACAAACGACGACGGCTTCGGCTGGGTGGTCGTGGTGGTGGGCGGGTGGGGATTGAGCAGCCCGAAGGGCACCTTGGAGGACGGCATGACACTGGGCGAGCTCTGGGTCGGGATGGCGCAGCCGGTGGCGACGAGGGCGAGCACCGACAGGATGAGTGCAGCCAGGCGACGCCTCACGCGTCGCCCCCTTCGTCCGCGTCGGAGTCGTGTCCATTGGTCAGAACGGGAAGCGTGAGGACGAAGCGCGCGCCCCCTTCCGGTGCAGACTCGACTCGCACAGCACCGTGCATGACCCGCATGTGCTCGGCCACCAGGGCGAGGCCCAAACCGGTGCCTGTCCCGGTGCCGCGCCGCCCGGACGCCGACCCGCGGTAGAAGCGTTCGAAGATCTTGGTGCGCTCGCTCGGGTCGATGCCGGGGCCGGCGTCGTCGATCGTCACCTCCACCTGCGCATCGTCGCCCGGCCCGACGCCGACCGTGATCGCCCCGCCCCCGTAGTGGTCGGCATTCTCCATCAGGTTGACCATGACTCGCTCGAAGCGGCGTTTGTCCACGCCCACCCGCCACGACTGCACGGAGGGTTCGACGCGCACCTCTGGGGGTGCGTCGTTGCCGTGGCGGTCCATGTGCCCGAACCCCGTCTCCACCGAACGCTGCACCAGCTCCGAGACGTTGACCTCCTCGAGGAACACGTCAACCGAGCCTGCGTCGGCCCGGGACATCTCCAGAAGGTCTGCCACCATGCGCTGGAAGCGCCGGAGGTCGTCGCTCAGGTTCTGCAGTGCCCGTCGCGAGCGGGTGGAGAGCCCGTCCCGGTCGGCCTCGAGCACCTCGAGCGAGGCGGCCAGGGTGGTCAGAGGAGAGCGGAGCTCGTGGCTGACGTCGGAGTTGAACCGGGCCTCGCGCTCGATGCGCTCCTGCAGCTGGTCGACCATGGCATTGAAGGAGTTGGTGAGGCCCTCGAGGTCGGGGTCGGCTGCATCGGCGTCGAGGCGGGTGTCGAGCTCCCCGCCGGCGATGGCGCCGGCCGCTCGGGACACGTCGGCCAGCGGGCGCAGGCTGCGGGTGCTGGCGAAGCGGCCGAGTGCGGTGCCGAGGATGGTGGTGATGACACCGGCGACGAAGAGGGTCAACCCGAGCACGCGCAGCGTGTGATCGAGGTCGGAGAGGTCGAACACCTCGAAGTAGTCGGCCTGGACGGAGGGGACCGGGACCCCGATGACGATCTCGGCCGTCCCCTCCGGGGTGCGGTAGGTCTGCGTGGCAGCGGTGCCGGCCAGCACGACCTTGCGCAGCTCGCGAGGGATGGAGGACGCGTTGACGGACAAGGAGGACGCGTAGGCCTTGGACCGGGTGTACAGCACCGAATGTGCATCCGTCCCCGCGTCGATGTTGGACAGGAGCAGGACGTACTGGGAGTTGCCGGCTTGCAGAGAGGTGCGGATCACGACGGCATTGGCGAAAGCCTGGTGCTGGGCCGCCGTCTCTCGCCCGGCCAGCAGGAAGTGGCGGGTCGTGAAGTAGGACAGCCCACCCATCAGGATGGAGAGGATCAGCGCCCCGAGACCGAAGACGGCCGTGATGCGGGCGCCGATGCCCAGCCTCACGTCAGGGCACCAGCTTGTAGCCCATGCCCCTCACGGTGAGTATGTGCTGGGGCACCGCGGGATCCACCTCGACTTTGGTGCGCAAGCGCCGGATGTGCACGTCGACGAGGCGCCCGTCGCCGAAGTAGTCGTAGCCCCAGACCCGGTCGAGCAGCTGCTCCCGGCTCAACACTTTGTTGGGGCTCGCCGCCAGCTCGCAGAGCAGCCGGAACTCGGTCCGGGTGCAGTGGACCTCCTCGCCGTTGAGGCGCCGCAGCACACCCTGCTCGGGCAGCAGCTGCAGGTCGCCGAAGGTGAGCGCGCCAGGCTCCTCCTCGGCCGGGCGGGCGCGGCGGAGGAGCGCACGGATGCGGGCGGCCAGCTCCTTGGCCACGAACGGCTTGGTCACGTAGTCGTCCGCCCCGGCCTCGAGCCCGGCCACCACGTCGTGGGTGTCGGCCCGTGCCGTCACGATGATGATCGGCACGGCGCTGCTGCGCCGCAGGGCGCGGCAGCACTCGAACCCGTCCATGCCGGGCAGCATCAGGTCGATCAGTGCGACGTCCGTCGGTGCCTCGGCGAAGAGGTCGAGGCCCTCTTCGCCGCTCGCGGCGTCCCTTACCTCGTAGCCCTCGCCCTCCAGGGCGAGCCGCATGGAGGACCTGATCCGCTCATCATCCTCGACAACCAGAATGCGCCCGCTCATCAGCCTCCAGCTCAGCTGATCCAGATCTGCGTGGGCCAGATGGAGCCGCCAATCATGCCAAAGGCCTGCTGGCCCTGCGGCGTGGTCGGATTGTTGAAATTCTGCACCGTCGGGTTGCCGATGACGGCCCACACGGCCCGGTCGGTCCACAGATAGGGGATATCGAGGGCCAGGCGTTTGTTCACCGTGCGGTAGGCCGCGGTGCGCACGCTCGAGGAGGTGCTGGAGCGCCCGGCCAGGAGAGCAGACTCGATCGTCGGGTCGGCGTTGCGGGCCATGTTGATGGAGAGCGCCCCGGAGCTCACGGTGGTCGTGCTCCAGAAGATGTAGTTGAGGTCGGGGTCGACGGCCCCGAATTGGCGCCAGCCCAGGGCCTGGTACTTGCCGGCCAGTGCGTTGTTGATGGTCTGGTTCTGCTGCACGATGTTGGTCTTGACCTGGAAGCCCACCGCCTGCCAGGCCTGTTCGAGGTACTGCGCCGCCCTGATGGCCGCCGGCGAGTTGGTCGAGCCATAGGAGAAGGTGATGGGCCCACCGTTGGCGTTCGCCGCCTGCTTGACGAGCTTGGCCGCCTCGGAGGGGTTGTAGGCCGGGTAGGACGTCGGCGAGTAGTACGGCGACCCCGGCACGAACAGGCCGGTGCTGACCGGGAGCACCCCCTCGTCGATCACCTTGACGTACTGGCTTCGGTTGATGGCCATGGCAGCGGCGCGGCGGACCGTCGCGTTGTTGAACGGAGGCGCCAGGCAGTTGAGCTGGACGCAGTTCATGTCGGGCTCGCCCGCGACATGGGTGCTGTCGTCGATGTAGGAGTAGCTGCGGTTGCCCCGGTACTGGGTGATGATCTGGGGCGTGTCGGTGATCATCAGGTCGATGGTGCCCGACTTGAGGGCCTCCGAACGCGCCCTCTTCGTCGGGGATCGGCTTGTAGGTGATCTGCGAGAGATAGGGCAGCCCCGGCCGCCAGTAGCGAGGATTGGCAGTGGCGGTGAAGTGGTCGTTGGGGACCCACTCCTTGAACATGAAGGGGCCCGTGCCGACGGGGTGCGAGGTGCCGTTGGGGTTCGACAGCATGGAGGGCGCGGCGACGTAGGCGATCTGGCCGCCGATGCCGCCGGCCAGATAGTACGGGAACGGAGCCCAGGGGGACTTGAACGAGATGGTCACGGCCAGCGGGCCCGTCTGGGTGATGGACTGCAGGGTGGGGTTGATGACGACACCAGTGAGCACCGACTTCGAGTGCGCCTCGAAGTTGGCCAGCAGTGCGGCGCCGTTGCAGGGCGTGGCGTCGTGGAACACGACATTGGGTTTCAAGGTGACGGTCCAGCTGGTGTAGGAGGAGTTCGGTACGACCGATTCGGCCAGGTAGGGGGCCCAGTCCCCGTTGGCGAGCACGATGGTCAGCGGGTCGAACACGGTGCGGGCGTACATGACGCCCACCTCGTCGAAGCGGGCCTGGGTCGGGTCGAAACCCTGCTCCTCGGCGTCGACCCCGAAGGTCAGGGTGCCACCCTTCTTGGGGGTCGCCTTGGTGACCCCGTTGCGGCCCGGGCCGTTGGTCGCCGCACCGGCGATCCCGTCCCAGCCCAGGCCCATTGCCGATGCCCCCGCAAAGCCCGCGGCCGCGGCCGCACCACCGGCGAGGAGTGTGCGGCGATCGAATTTCGAGACCATCGGTCCTCCATTTCCCCGAACCAAGCGGACCCCCCGAAGGTTCGCTGGGCGACGTTAGTGCCCAGGAACCCCTGCGTGGGGGCGGTACCGTTGTGTGGCGTGCCGCCCGACTGGGATCTCCCCGGCTTCACCGCCTGGCTGGGCGGCCGTTCGGCGGCCACCGGCAAGGCGTACGTGAGCGACGTCGCCGCCTTCGCCGAATGGATGTCCCGCGGTGGGGTCGAGGGCCCGGGCGGCGTCGACCGCCTCCACCTGCGCCGCTATCTGGCCTCGCTGGGGACGAGAAGGCTGGCCCGTGCCACCATCGCCCGCAAGGCGGCCGCTCTGCGCTGCTACTTCTCCTGGCAGGTGCGGCAGGGTCGCCTCGGCTCAGATCCGGCCCGCTCCCTGCGCGCGCCGTCGGGTGGCGGTCGCCTGCCCCGCGTGCTCTCCGGGGGCGAGGTCACCTCCCTGCTCGACGTGAGCGCCGAGACGGCCGTGGACCGTCGTGACCTCGCGGTGCTCGAGCTCCTCTACGCGGCCGGGCTGCGTGTCTCGGAACTGTGCGGGCTCGACCGGGGCGACATCGACCTGCGCGGCCGCACCGTGACCGTGCTCGGCAAGGGCGGCAAGCAGCGGCGGGTGCCGGTCCACGACGCCGCGGTGGCGGCGCTCCAGGCGTGGTTCGATGACGGGAGGGACCAGATGGACGGGCCGCCCGAGGCCGCCTTCGTGAACCGGCGGGGCGCCCGGCTCGGGCCACGCGACGTGCGCCGGATCCTGGACCGCCGCGCCGCCTCGCCGACCCATCCCCACGCCCTGCGGCACACCTACGCCACCCACCTCCTCGATGGGGGCGCCGACCTGCGGGTGGTCCAGGAGCTGCTGGGCCACTCCAGCCTCGCCACGACGCAGATCTACACACATGTCAGCAAGGAGAGGCTGCGCTCGGTCTACGGTGGGACCCACCCCCGAGCCTGAGGCCCGCCTGAGCGGCTAACATGGCGCGGCTCACCAACCGGGTGGGCGGCAGCACCTACCAACATCACCTGCGCGCGTTCCACGGTCGCCGCCCTGGGCGGCGCTGCGGCAGGGGAGCAACCGACTGGAGGAACATCTCTATGGCCGTCGTCACCATGCGACAGCTGCTGGAAGCCGGGGTCCACTTCGGCCATCAGACGCGGCGATGGAACCCGAAGATGAAGCGCTTCATCCTTGGTGAGCGCAACGGGATCTATCTCATCGACCTTCGCAAGACCCTCGGCGGCATCGAGTCTGCCTACTCCTACGTCCGGGACCTGGTGGCCGACGGGGGCACCATCTTGTTCGTGGGGACGAAGAAGCAGACCCAGGGCCCCGTCGCGGACTTCGCCCAGGCATGCGGGATGCCGTACGTCAACCAGCGCTGGCTCGGCGGCATGCTGACGAACTTCGCCACGGTCTCGGGCCGTGTGAAGCGCATGCAGGAGCTGCGGGCCATGCAGGCCGCCGGTGATTTCGACGGCATGCCCAAACGGGAGGCACTGCAGCACACCCGGGAGCTCGAGAAGCTGAGCCGCAACCTCGGTGGCATCGCCGACCTGGACCGGCTTCCCAGCGCGGTGTTCGTGATCGACACCAAGAAGGAGCACATCGCCGTGACCGAGGCCCGCAAGCTCGGGCTCCCGGTGGTCGCGGTCGTCGACACCAACTGCGACCCCGACGTGATCGACTACGTGATCCCGGGCAACGACGACGCCATCCGTTCGGGATCCCTCATGTGCCGCGTGATCGCCGACGCCGTGGCCGAGGGCCGCTTCATCGCTGAGCACCGCCGTCAGATGGCACCCCAGGCTCCCGCCGAGGAAGGCGCACCGTCGCCCTCGCCCCGGCGTCGCCCGGTCCACACGCCGCCAGAGCCGGTCGAGGTGGCTTGACCATGGCCAACTACACCGCCAAGGACGTGTCCACCCTGCGCCAGTTGACCGGGGCCGGCATGCTCGACTGCAAGAACGCCCTCGAGGAGAGTGGGGGCGACATGGAAGAGGCCGCCAAGCTCCTGCGCATGAAGGGCCTGGCCGGCGCCGCCAAGCGCAGCGATCGCGAGGCGTCCGAGGGCGCCGTGGCTGCCGTGCGCTCCGGTGACGCCGCCGCCGTGGTCGAACTGCGCTGTGAGACCGACTTCGTGGCCAAGGCCGACGAGTTCGTGGCGTTGGCCGACGAGCTGGCCGCGCTGGTGGCTGCCAAGGGCGAGGACGCCACCGACGAGCTGAACGACGAGATCGACCGGCTCCGCACGACGCTCAAGGAGAACATCTCGGTCGGGCGGGTGCGCCGCCTGGTCGCAGCACCCGGCCAGGTCGTCGACACCTACCTGCACCAGCAGGCGGGTCGAGGCGTCAACGCGGTGGCGGTGGTGATCGAGGGCGGTTCCGAGGAGCTGGCCCACGAGATCGCCGTGCACATCGCCTTCACCAAGCCGGCCTACCTGAGCCGCGACGAAGTGCCGGAAGCCGACATCGCTGCGGAGCGGGCGACGGTGGAGGAGATCTCGCGCAACGAGGGCAAGCCCGAGGCGGCGCTGCCCAAGATCGTCGAGGGTCGTATGACGGGCTGGTTCAAGGAGCGCGTCTTGCTGGACCAGTCGTACGTGAAGGACGAGAAGCAGACGATCGCCGGCATGCTCGGTTCGGCCCGCATCGTGTCGTTCGCGCAGGTCGTCATCGGCGCCTGAGCGCTGGGATCGTGGGAGACCCGCGCCGTATCGTCCTCAAGATGTCGGGGGAGGCCCTCGCCTCCGCCGCATCCGACGAGACCATCGACGCCGCGACCGTCGAGCGCATGGCCAAGGAGATGGCGCGCGCCATGGGCGGCGGTGGGCTCGAGCTGGCGGTGGTGGTCGGCGGCGGCAACATCTGGCGCGGCACGACCGGCGAGAGCGGGGGCATGGACCGGGCGACCTCGGACACCATGGGGATGCTCGGGACGGTGATCAACGCGCTGGCGCTCCAGGACGCCCTCGAGCAACAAGGCCAGCCGACCCGGGTGCTGAGCGCGCTCAACATGGCGGAGGTGGCCGAGCCGTACATCCGGCGCCGCGCCATCCGCCACCTCGAGAAGGGCCGGATCGTAGTATTCGCCGCGGGCATGGGGAACCCCTTCTTCACGACCGACACGCCAGCGGCTCTGCGGGCGGCTGAGATCGGAGCCGAGCTGCTGTGCAAGGGCACCCACTCAGGGGTGGACGGGGTCTATACCGCCGACCCCAAACTCGATCCGACGGCCACCCGCTACGACGAGATCTCCTTCATGGAAGTCATCAGCCGGGACCTCCGCGTCATGGATCTCACCGCAATCACCTTCTGCAAGGACAACAACCTGCCGGTCCGGGTCTTCGACCTCATGCCCCCGGGGAACATCCCTCGTGCGCTCAGCGGCGAGCAGATCGGTACGCTGGTCCGTTGATGGACGACGACCTCGCCGCCCTGGTCAAAGAAGACACCAGGGAGAAGATGGGCAAGGCCATCGATCACGTCCGCCATGAGATGGGATCCGTGCGCACCGGCCGCGCCTCTTCCGCGCTCCTCGAGCCGCTGCTCGTGGACTACTACGGCACCCCGACACCGCTGCGCCAGTTGGCGGGGTTCAGCGTGCCCGACGCCATGCTGCTCGTGATCTCGCCCTACGACAAAGGGTCCCTGTCGGCGATCGAGAAGGCCATAATGGCGTCCGACCTCGGCATCAACCCGACGAACGACGGCAACGTCATCCGGTTGGCCTTCCCCCCCTTGACCGAGGAGCGGCGCAAGGAGCTGGTCAAGGTCGTGCGGCACAAGGCTGAAGAGGGAAAGGTGGCCGTGCGCAACCTGCGCCGTGCCGGGCGCCACGAGCTCGAAGCGCTGCAGAAGGACGGCGAGCTCTCTGACGACGAGCTCGAGCGCGTGGAGAAAGAGCTCGAGAAGATCACGCACGAGCAGGTCGCGTTGATCGACCAGCTGCTGGCGCACAAAGAGCAAGAGCTGCTGCAGGTCTGAGGAGCGACGAGGCATGGCAGACGGCACCGACGACGACGACGAGTTCGACACCGGGCTCGAGGGCGTCGGGGATCCCGGCACCGAGGGAGTGTACGAGGACCCGCCGAGCTACCACTCGGGGAGGGTACGCATCATCGGCGCCGAGCCGGCGGGGGACGCCGTCCGCGAGGTGACGGGGCCCGTCGTCGAGGAACACCCCGAGCTGCCGCACTGGAACGACGCACCGACGGGTCAGGTCCCGGCCGTTCTCGACCGCAGCACCGGAGAGGAGCTCGTCGCGCCGCCCACGTGGCGCGAGGAGGACACCGACTGGGAAGCCCAAGAGGAGATCTTCGAGCCGTCCATGCTCTCCGAGGATCTGCCCGCTGTGGGTGCGCTCCTCGGTGAGCCCGAGGACGACGTCGAGCGCCAGCCCTGGCACTTCGAGTCCGACGACACGCTGGTGATCCCCCCCGAGCCCGGTCTCGAGCCCGCGCCGGTGCGCGATGCCGAGCCGACGTATCAGCCCGAGCCGCTGTACCCGCCCGAGTCGACGTATCAGCCCGAGCTCGACGTATGAGCCCGTGCCGGTGCACGAGGCCGAGCCGGCCTCGTTTCAAGAGCCGGCGTACGAATCCGAGTACCAGCCGGCCGAGGTCACCCCCCAGGCCGCGTCTCCGGACGTGTCGCCGGCCGCCGCGGCGGCGGCATCCCGGCTGAGCCCGCCCCAGCCGCCCCAGCCCAAGGCGCGCGCCGCCCGCACTTCGCGCAGCGGCGGGAAGGCGCGCACCGGCAACGTCAACACGGCGGGCACCAGCGGGCGCGACATGCGGGTGGCCATCGGCGTCGGCGTGGTGTTCGGCATCGTCGGTCTGGTCTGCTTCGCCTCCGGCACCGTGGCGACCATGGTCCTCGTCACGGTGATCGTCTTGCTGGCCACCGCCGAGGCCTATGCGGCGTTCCGGCGCGCCCACTACCACCCGGCGACTCTCCTGGGCCTCGTCGCCGTCTTGTCGCTCATGGTCGAGACGTACAACAAAGGCGTGGCCGCGCTGCCGCTCGTACTGGTCCTGCTGGTCGCGGGCTCCTTCGTGTGGTACCTGGCGCGGGTGGAGCCGGCGGCGGACCCGGTGTCCGGGCTCGTCTCGACTGTGTTCGTGTTCGCCTGGGTGGGGGCATTCGGGTCCTTCGCCGCGCTGCTGCTCGACCCGAACCTCTTCCCGGATCGCCACGGGATCGCGTTCATCCTCGCCGCCGTGATCGTGACTGTGGCCGACGATGTCGCGTCCCTCTTGGTGGGCTCCGCCGTGGGGCGGCACCAGCTGGCGCCCTCCATCAGCCCCAACAAGAGCTGGGAGGGACTGATCGGTGGCGCGGTGGCCGCCATCCTCGTCTCGGTCGTCGTCGTGCACTTCATCCACCCGTGGACGATCGGCAAGGCCGCGCTCTACGGCGTCGTCGTGGCGATAGTGGCCCCCCTCGGCGACCTCAGCCAGTCGATGATCAAGCGGCACCTCGGCATCAAGGACATGGGCCGTCTCCTTCCGGGCCACGGCGGCATCCTCGACCGCTTCGACGGCCTGCTCTTCGTCCTGCCCGCCACGTATTTCGTGGTCAAGGCGCTCCACCTCGGCTGAACTTGATGCGCACCGTCAGCCTGCTGGGCTCCACGGGCTCGATCGGCACCCAGGCGCTCGACGTCATGCGCGGCGAGCCCGAGCGCTTCCGCGTGCACGCCCTGGCGGCGCACCGCTCGGCAGGGCAGCTCGTGGCGCAGGCCGACGAGTTCCGGCCGACACTGGTCGTCATCGGCGACCCGGACCTGTACTCCGAGGTGCGCGACAGCGTGCCGGCCGGCACCGAGGTCCTGGTCGGCGTGGACGGGATGGTCGAGGCCGCTCGCGGCTCGGACGTGGTGCTCAACGCCGTGGTCGGCTTCGCCGGGCTCCCGGTCACGATGGCGGCGCTCGAGGCGGGCAAGCTCCTGGCGCTGGCCAACAAGGAATCGCTCATCGCCGGCGCGCCCGTCGTGCAGAAGGCCCGCCGCACGCCCGGTGCCGAGATCGTCCCCGTCGACTCGGAGCACTGCGCGCTGCACCAGTGCCTGGCCTCGTTGCACGGCACGACCGATGTGGCCCGGCTCCTCCTCACGGCTTCGGGCGGCCCGTTCCGGGACTGGCCGGCCGAACGACTCGGCACGGTCACGGTGGCCGACGCGCTGGCGCACCCGACCTGGTCCATGGGGCCCAAGATCACGATCGACTCGTCCACGCTGATGAACAAGGGTCTCGAGGTGATTGAGGCCCACGAGCTCTTCGGCGTCGACTACGACCGGATCGGGATCGTGGTGCACCCCCAGTCGGTCGTCCACTCCATGGTGGAGCTGCGCGACGGATCGACGCTGGCCCAGCTGTCCGAGCCCGACATGCGGCTCCCCATCGGCTACGCCATCGGGTGGCCCGACCGTGCCTCGTCGCCCTTCGGGGCTCTGGACTGGTCGCGGGCCCAGACCCTCACCTTCGAGCCGCCCGACCGCGCGGTCTTCCGCTGCATCGATCTGGCCTACGCGGCCGGCCGCCGCGGCGGTTCCGCCCCGGCCTGGCTCAGCGCGGCGAACGAGGTCGCGGTCGAAGCCTTCCTGGAAGGGGGGCTCGACTGGTCCGGCATCGCCGATGTGGTGGAAGAGACCCTCGGCGGGTGGGTCGACGACCACGCCGACGACGTCGAGGCGGTGCTGGCCGCAGACGCCGAGGCCAGGGCCAGAGCACGGGAGATCCTGGCCCGCCGCCTGGCAGCGGGTGGCGGCCGGTAGCGTTGGGGCTGCCATGACGCTCACCGAGAAGGAGGCCCCGGCGGCGGATCCGCCCCTCGGACCCGACCCGACGCCCGGCGGGAACCCGGCCCGGGTCGTCCAGCTCCTGTTCGCCGTTGCCCTGATCACGGCCGTCTTCATCGCTCTCGGCTGGGGCGACCTGCTCCTCTTCATCGCCATCCTGGTGGCCATCGTCATGCTGCACGAGCTGGGCCACTTCGTCACCGCCAAGCGGGCCGGCATGAAGGTCACCGAGTACTTCGTGGGCTTCGGGCCCCGCCTCTGGTCGGTGCGCCGGGGTGAGACCGAGTACGGGGTCAAGGCGATCCCGGCCGGCGGCTACGTGCGCATCACGGGCTTCACCTCGACCGAGGACGTCACGCCCGAGGACGAGCCACGGGCCTACCGCCAGCAGCCTTTCCACCAGCGCATCATCGTGGCCTCGGCCGGCTCGGCCATGCACTTCCTGATCGCCTTCGTCCTGGCCGTGATCCTGGTCCTCGGGTTCGGAGTGGCCACCAACAACTACACGGTGGCCTCGGTCGAGCACTGGACCGGCGTCACCACGCCCGCCGCGCTGGCGGGCCTCAAGCCGGGGGACACCATCGTGTCCATCGACGGGAAGTCGTTCGCCAACCCGACCGACATGACGAACATCGTCAAGCGCTCCGTCGGCAAGCCGCTGCAGCTCGGGGTCGAGCGCAACGGCCGGCTGATCCACCTGACGGCCACGCCGGCCGACGGCAAGGGCATCACCGTCAACGGCCAGGCGCTGAGCGACCGCGGCTATCTCGGTGTCGAGATCCGCCAGGCCACGGCGTCGGTCGGGCCCTTGGCCGCGATCGGCCACTCGTTCAACACCATGTGGCAGGTGACCGACCAGGAGGTCACAGGCATCGCGCAGACCTTCTCACCGAGCGGCCTCACGTCCGTGTTCCACCAGGTGACAAACTCCAAGGCGGCCCAGTCGGCGGTGAACAACCCCGGCTCTGCGCCTCGCCCGGTGTCCATCGTCGGCATCACCAACCTGGGCGCCCAGTCGGAGCAGGCTGGCCTCGCGCCGGTCCTGATGCTGCTCATCGCGATCAACATCGTGTTCGGGATCTTGAACATGCTGCCGATGATCCCGCTGGACGGCGGGCACGTCGCCGTCGCCGCATACGAGTGGATCCGCACGAAGAAGGGCGAGCCCTACTACCGAGCGGACATCACCAAGCTCTTCCCGGTGGCGGCACTCTTCATCGCCTTCCTCGCGGTGTTCGTCTTCGCCGGGATCTACCTCGACATCACGCACCCGCTCCAAATCCCGCACTGACCTCGTGGAGCTCTCCTCCTCACTGCTGTCGCCTCGCCGGCCGACCCGTCGCATCACGCTCGGAGGCGTGCCGATCGGCGACGGCGCCCCGATCACCGTGCAGTCGATGACGACCACGAAGACGGCGGACGTCGACGGCACCCTGGCGCAGATCTACGCGCTGGCCGCCGCAGGGGCGGACATCGTGCGCTGCACCTGCAACGAGGAGGCAGCGGCGGAGGGCCTGGCGCACATCGTCCCGCGCTCGCCGGTGCCGATCGTGGCGGACATCCACTTCCACCACGAGATGGCGTTGGCGGCGCTCGAGGCCGGTGTCCAGGGGCTCCGCCTGAACCCGGGCAACCTGCGCAAGGAGGCCGAGATCAAGCAGGTGGCCGCCGAGGCGCGCGACCGCGGCGTGCCCATCCGCATCGGGGTCAACGCCGGATCGCTGCACCCCGACCTCTACAAGAAGTACGGGGGTGCGACGCCCGAGGCGCTGGTGGAGTCCGCCCGCAACGAGCTGGCGTTCTTCGAGGAGGTGGGCTTCGACGACGTCAAGATCTCCGTGAAGGCGTCATCGGTGGCGCTGATGATCGCGTCGTACCGCCTGGCCTCGGAGACCTTCGACCACCCGCTGCACCTGGGCGTGACCGAGGCGGGACCGCCGCCGGGCGGGTTGGTCAAGGGCACGGCGGGCATCGGGGCCCTCCTGGCCGAGGGAATCGGCGACACCATCCGCTACTCGCTCACCGCTGACCCGGTCGAGGAGGCCCGTGCCGGCCGCCAGCTGCTCGAGTCGCTCGGCCTCCGTGAACGCAAGGGCCTCGATCTCATCGCGTGCCCCTCGTGCGGGCGCGCCCAGGTGGACGTGATCGCCGTGGCCAAGGAGGCCCAGGAGGCCCTCGAGAAGCTGAGCCTCCCCATTCAGGTGGCCGTCATGGGCTGCGTGGTCAACGGCCCCGGCGAGGCGCGGGAGGCCGACATCGGCATTGCCGCTGGCAAGCAGAAGGGTCACCTGTTCATCCGGGGCAAGATCATCCGCGTCGTCCCCGAGGAAGACATGGTCCAGGCGCTCGTGGACGAGGCAGAGCGTCTGGTGGCCGAGGGGGTCGAGGCTCGCATGGCCGCTGCGGACGCGAGCGCGGAGGCCGAGGCGGAGGCCGACCGGCGCGCGCTGCTCGAGTCGACCGGCGCGGATCCCAACCACACCTCGGAGAAGATCGAGATCATCCGTCGGCACAGCGACAACGAGGGCCCGCACTAGCCTGCCCAGCCATGACCAAGGGCGCCATCGTGTCGCGGGGGGAGGATTTCCCGCGCTGGTACCAGGAAGTCATCGCCGGAGCCGAGATGGCCGACAACGGCCCGGCCCGCGGCACCATGGTCATCCGCCCGTGGGGGTACGGGGTCTGGGAGCTCATGCAAGCCGAGCTCGACCGCCGTATCAAGGAGGCCGGAGCCGAGAACGCCTACTTCCCGCTCTTCATCCCCGAGTCCTTCCTGAAGCTCGAGGCGGAGCACGTCGAAGGGTTTGCGCCCGAGCTGGCGGTCGTCACCCACGGCGGCGGGAAGGAGCTCGAGGAGCCGCTGGTCGTCCGGCCCACCAGCGAGACCGTGATCAACCACTTCTTCTCCAAGTGGGTGCAGAGCCACCGCGACCTGCCGCTGCTCATCAACCAGTGGGCGAACGTGGTGCGCTGGGAGCTGCGGCCGCGGCTCTTCCTGCGCACGAGCGAGTTCCTCTGGCAGGAGGGCCACACGGCCCATGCCACCGAGGACGACGCCCGTGCCTACGCGCTGCGCGTCCTGACCGACGTCTACCACTCGACGATGGTCGACGTGCTGTCCATCCCGGTGCTGACCGGCCACAAGACGGCGCGGGAGCGATTCGCCGGCGCCAACCGCACCTGGACCTGCGAGGGAATGATGGGCGACGGCAAGGCGCTACAGATGGGCACGAGCCACGAGCTCGGGCAGAACTTCTCGCGTCCGTTCGACATCACCTTCTCCAACGCCTCGGGCGGCCTGGAGCACGTGTGGCAGACCTCGTGGGGGGTCTCGACCCGGCTCGTCGGAGCGCTCGTCATGGGCCACGGCGACGACTTCGGCCTCCGCCTCCCCCCGGCGCTGGCGCCCGTGCAGGTGGTGGTCCTCGTCGTCAAGGACACGCCCGAGGTCGGGGCCGCCGCCGGCACACTCGTCGCCGAGCTACGGGCGGCCGGCCACCGGGTCCGCCTCGACGATCGCACCGACACGAGCTTCGGCCGGCGGAGCGTCGACTGGGAGCTGAAGGGTGTCCCCGTTCGGGTGGAGGTGGGGCCGCGCGACCTGGCCGAGGGCAACGTGACCGTGGTCACGCGCCATCGGCGGGAAAAGGCGAACGTCGCCCTGGGCGCGGTGCCCGACTCGGTGGCGACCGTGCTGGCCACGGCCGGGGCCGAGCTCCTGGCCGAGGCCACGACCGCCCGCGACGCCCGGACGGCGGACGCGTCCTCCCTGGCCGAGGCGGTGGAGGCCGGTTCGGTCGGCTTTGCCCGCGTCCGGCTGGGCGCCCTGGGTCCCGACGGGGAGGATCGACTCGCCGAGCACGCGATCAGCGTCCGCTGCCTGCAGAGGCCCGACGGATCCCTGGCCACCCAAGGCGACGCCGAGGAGGACCTGATCGCCGTCGTGGGCCGGTCGTACTAGTTCGGGGATTGCTATAATCACCAGGCTGTCCATTTTTAGATCAGTACCTCGTTGAAGCGTGGGCTGCGGCCCACGCTTTCGCTTTGCGGGGGCAGGAACGACGACCGGAGGAGGTGACGGCGATGAGCAGGGACACGACTGACTTGGCGGGTGAGCTGTCGCCCATCCTCGAGGCGCGGGGCCTGGACCTGGTGGACGTGGAGCTGCACGGTGCCCAGCTCACGGTCTTCGTCGACCGTGAGGGCGGTGTCGGCCTCGATGAGCTCGGCGACGCCACCCGGGATGTCTCGGCCGCCCTCGACGTCATCGACCCGCTGCCGGGCCGTTACACGCTGTCGGTCTCGAGCCCTGGCCTGGAGCGGCGGCTACGGACTCCGGCCCACTTCGCCCGGGCGGTGGGGCAGAAGGTCACGGTCCGGGTCGACGCGGGCACGTCGGACGTACGGCGCATCACCGGGACGCTCGATGCCACCGACGAGACGGGCTGCACCCTGGTCGGCCCCGAGGTGCCGGGCGGCGAGGTCCGGATCGGCTACGACCAGATCGAGCGGGCGCGCACGGTGTTCGAGTGGGGGCCCAAGCCCCGCGCAACGAAGCGCGAGAAGAGTGAGAGGGTGACGCGGCCATGAGCAAGACCAATTTCGAGTTCCTCGACGCGCTGGGCCAGATCGCCCGCGACAAGGGGATCTCGGTCGAGACGCTGCTCGACGCCCTGGCCAATGCCCTGGTGGCCGCATACAAGCGCCGCCCCGACGCGGCCGAGGAGGCCGTGGTCACCATCGACCCCGACTCGGGGGAGATCCGGGTGTACGGCCAGGAGCTCAACGAGGAGGGGGAGGTCATCCGGGAGTGGGACGACACCCCCGACGACTTCGGGCGTATCGCCGCGCAGACTGCCAAGCAGGTCATCCTCCAGCGGATCCGCGAGGTCGAGCGGGACATGAAGTACGAGGAGTACGCCGGGCGCGAGGGCGACATCGTCACGGGGATCGTCCAGCAGACGGACAACCGCTACACCCTGCTGGACCTGGGCAAGGTCGAGGCGCTCCTGCCCCAGGCCGAGCAGGTCTCCTATGAGCGCTACGAGCACGGGGCACGCCTGAAGGCCTACATCGTCGAGGTCCGCAAGACCACGAAGGGCCCCCAGATCGTGGTCAGCCGCACCCACCCGGGTCTGATCAAGCGGCTCTTCGAGCTGGAGGTGCCCGAGATCGGCTCCGGCGTGGTCGAGATCAAGGCGGCGGCCCGCGAGCCGGGCCACCGCACCAAGATCGCCGTGTGGTCGAACGACCCCAACGTCGACCCGGTCGGCGCCTGCGTCGGCGCCCGCGGCTCGCGGGTGCGGATGGTGACCAACGAGCTGCGCGGCGAGCGCGTCGACGTGGTGCCGTTCTCGGACGACCCGGTGGAGCTCATTCAGAATGCGCTGGCGCCGGCACACGTGCGCGAGGTCCGTCTCGACGAGGAGACCGGCACGGCCACCGTCATCGTGAGCGACTTCCAGCTCTCCCTCGCCATCGGCAAGGAGGGGCAGAACGCCCGCCTGGCGGCCCGCCTGACCGGGTGGCGCATCGACATCAAGAGCGAGACCCAGTTGGCCGAGGAGGAGGCAGGCTACGCCGACCAGGAGTGGGCCGAGGGCGAATGGGTCGAGGACGAGAGCGGCGACCTGGTGTGGAAGCCGGCAGAGGGCGGCGAGGCCATGTCCGCCGAGGAGTGGTCGCACCAGGCGGTGGATCCGAGTGAGGCTCCACCCGCCGAGGCGGTGGCGACGCCGACCACCGAGCCTGCAGCGACCGAAGGGGCCGCGGCGGAGGCAGCAGAGCCGGTGGCGGAGGCGGCCGAGCCCACAGTGGAGGCCGAGGTGCAGGAGGAGGCCGGGGCATAACGCCGACCCGGACGTGCGTGGGCTGCCGGAGGGCCCTGCCGGCTGACCAGCTGATCCGCATCGTCCGACTCCCGGGCGGAGGGCTGTCGGTGGACCGGCACGGTCCCGGGAGGGGAGCGTGGCTGTGCCGGGGGTCGCTCGCCTGCCTCGACGAGGCGGTGCGCCGGCATGGCTTCGAACGAGCCTTTGCGGCGTCGGTCCCGGCCGGCGACGTGCAGCAGTTGCGTGTGCACCTGGGTGAGGCGTAGGGGCGCCCCGCACCCGATGTGCGAGGATAGGGGGCTGGGTTGACGCCGGGCCCCGAGAGGTACAAAGGACAAAGAGAACCACTTGCCGAAGAAGATTCGCGTCTATGAGCTGGCCAAAGAGCTAGGCCTCACCAACAAGGAGGGGCTCGAGCTGGCCCTTTCCCTGGGTATCGGGGTCAAGAGCCACTCGTCCTCCATCGAGGACGCGCAGGCCGACCGCGTCCGCCGCAAGGCCGATGCCGAGGGCTTGCGCCGTCCCGTCCAGCCCGAGGAGCCCGCCCCGGCCAAGAAGGCGACCAAGGCCACCAAGGCGACCACGTCGGCCTCCGCGCCGTCCGCCGTGCCCGCCCCGGCCGCAGCCGCGGGCGGCCCCGCCGCCGCGCCCAGGAAGGCGGTCGCCTCCTCGTCCAGCTCCACTGCGCCGAGCACGGCGCCGCTGAGGAAGGCGCCGACACGCACCGTCGCCGCTCCACCGGCCGCCGCCGCGGCGGCGCCCACCGCACCTGAGACCGACGCGCCGCCACGCTCGTCGCGGCTGGTCAGCAGCAGCCGCCCGGCTCCCGCGCCACCGGCGGCGCCTGCCGTGGCCTCGCCCGCCGCCGCTCCTCCCGCCGTGCCACCGCACGCCCCCGCCGCACACGGGCCCGACACCGCGGCGCCGCCGGCACCTGATCGCCAGCGCACGGCCCGTCCGCCGCTCAGCCCCTCGGGCAAGCCCGTGCCGCCACCGCCCGGCCCGCGACCGCCCATCGGCCCGAGTGGCCGGCCCATTCCGCCCCCGCCCGGCATGGGTGGGCGCAGGCCCAGTGCAGCCGCGTCCTCCCCCCGACCGGGGGGCGCCTACCCGCCCCGGACCGGCGGCCGCCCCTCGGGGGCAGGCCGTCCCGGCGGGGGTCCCGGCGGCCCCTCGAGCAGCGGAGGCTTCGGGGGACGACCCTCGGGCGGCGGCTTCGGCGGCCGTTCCGGAGCCGGCGCCCCGACCGGCGCCCCACCCCAAGGTGGGCGCGGTGGCATGCCCGGCCGGCGCCCGCCGCAGCGGCGAGCACGCCGGCGCAGGCGCAACCTCGAGGAGCTCGAGCCGACGCAACTGACCACGTACCAGCCCTCGACGGCCCCGGTGCCCGAGGGGGAGGTCATCGTCGAGCGCGGTTCGACGGCACGCGACCTCGGTCCCAAGCTCAACCGGAGCGCGGGTGACATCGTGCGCTTCCTGCTCCTGCAGGGGGAGATGGTCATGGCGACCCAGTCGCTGACCGACGACATGATCGAGCTCTTCGCGGCCGAGATCGGGGCCGACGTGCGGCTGGTCGACCCCGGCGAGGAGCAGGAGGCGGAGCTGCTCGCCCGGTACTTCGAGGATGAGGACGAGGAGGACGAGGCCGACCAGCGGCCGCGGCCGCCCGTCGTCACGGTGATGGGCCATGTCGACCACGGCAAGACGCTGCTGCTCGACCGCATCCGCTCGACCGACGTCGTGGCGGGGGAGGCGGGCGGCATCACCCAGCACATCGGCGCCTACCAGGTCGAGTGGCAGGGCCAACGCATCACGTTCATCGACACGCCCGGCCACGCCGCCTTCACGGCCATGCGGGCCCGGGGCGCGCAGGTCACGGACATCGTGATCCTGGTGGTCGCGGCCGACGACGGCGTGATGCCCCAGACGATCGAGGCCATCGACCACGCCACGGCGGCCGAGGTCCCGATCATCGTGGCGGTCAACAAGATGGACCGGCCTGACGCCGATTCAGCGCGTGTGCTCCAGCAGCTCTCCGAACGGGGGCTGGTGCCCGAGGCGTGGGGCGGCGACACGATCGTGGTCGAGGTCTCCGCCCTGCAGGGCACCGGGATCGAGAGCCTGCTGGAGCAGATCGTGCTCGTGGCCGAGGTGGAGGAGCTGACGGCGCGGGTCGAGGGCGAGGCGCGCGGTGTCGTGCTCGAGGCCAACCTGGAGGCGGGCCGGGGCCCGGTGGCCACCGTGATCGTGGAGCAGGGGACGCTGCGTGTCGGCGATCCCGTCGTGGCCGGGGCCGCCTGGGGCAAGGTGAAGGCGCTGGTGGACGACCGGGGTGACCACATCAAGGAGGCACTTCCGTCGACGCCCGTGCAGGTGCTGGGCTTCTCGGAGCCCCCGCACGCCGGCGACGAGATGCGAGCGGCCAAGGATCTGGCGCGGGCCAGAACGCTGGGCGAGGCGCGGGCGCAGCGCTTCCGCCTGTCCGGGCACAAGCCGGTGGCCGCCGCCGCGGGAGCCAAGCTCGAGGACCTCTTCGAGCAGATCTCGCGGGGCGAGACAGCGACTCTGAACATCGTGCTGAAGGCCGACGTGCAGGGCTCGCTGGAGGCGGTGACCGAGTCGTTGAAGCGGTTGGAGCGCGACGACGTGAAGCTGAGCTTCGTCCTGCGGGGTATCGGCGGCATCACCGAGAACGACGTCCAGCTTGCTGCTGCATCCAACGCGACGATCATCGGGTTCAACGTGCGGCCCGACAAGCGCTCCCGCGAGCTGGCCGAGTCGTCCGACGTCGAGATCCGAACCTACGAGATCATCTACAAGCTCCTCGAGGACCTCGAGGCGGCCATGCTCGGCCTGCTCTCGCCGGTTTACGAGGAGATCGTCACCGGGGAAGCCGAGGTGCGGGAGGTCTTCCGCGTGCCGCGGATCGGCGCCATCGCCGGCTGCTACGTGCGCGACGGGAAGATCACCCGCGGGTCCAAGGTGCGCTTCCTCCGCGAGGGCACGGTCATCTGGAAGGGAGCCATCAACTCGCTCCGTCGCTTCAAGGACGACGTGCGGGAGGTCGCGGCCGGGTTCGAGTGCGGTATCGGGCTGTCGGACTTCCAGGATCTCAAGGAGGGCGACATCATCGAGACCTACGAGGAGCGCGAGATCGCCAGGAGCTGAAGAGCTCAGTGACTGCACGAGCTGAGGAGCTGATGCGGTGAAACGGCGCACGGCGACATACCCACGGGCCCTGCGGGTGAACCAGGTGTTGCGACAGGTGGTGGCAGAGGAGCTCGAGCGGCTGGCCGACGCCGACGAACTGCCCATGATCACCGTCACCTCCGTCGACACGGCGGCCGACATGCGGACCGCCATCGTCTACCTGGCCTCCCTGGACGAGACGACCGCGGTCGTGCTCGAAGAGCGGCGAGGCCACCTGCAGCGCATCGTGGGCACGCAGATGACGATGAAGCGCACACCGCGCCTGTCCTTCCGCGCCGACCCGGCCATCGAGGCGGGCTCCCGGGTGGAGGAGCTGCTGCGGGGGCTGCACGAGGGGGAGACCGCGGCCGACGAGCCGTGATGCGCGCACCGCACGGTGCTCGTGCGAGCCGGTGAGTCGGTCAGAGGGTGAGCCGGTGAGCGTCAACGGCCTGGTGGTCGTCGACAAGGAGGCGGGCTGGACGTCGCACGACGTCGTGGCTCGCTGCCGACGCATCTTCGGGCAGCGCCGGGTCGGGCACGCCGGGACCCTCGACCCCGACGCAACGGGCGTGCTGCTGGTCGGGCTCGGGCGGGCCACCCGTCTGCTGCGCTTCCTCACCGCGTTGCCGAAGACCTACACGACCGACATCGTGCTCGGCACCACCACATCCACCCTCGACTCCTCGGGCGAGGTGACCGGCACCTACGACATGGCCCACGTGACCCCCGAGCTGGTGCGGGCGGCGGCCGCAACGCTGACGGGGGAGATCGAGCAGGTGCCGCCGATGGTGTCGGCGGTCAAGGTCGGTGGGCGCCGCCTGCACGAACTGGCCCGGCAGGGCCTCGAAGTGGAACGCGCCGCCCGGCCGGTGACCGTGTACCGCTTCGACATCGAGCCCGGCCCGGCCCGGCCCGGGGTGTACCGGGCCGAGGTGGAGTGCTCGTCGGGCACCTACGTCCGAGCCCTGGCCCACGACCTCGGGACGGCACTCGGTGGCGGGGCCCACCTGGCGAACCTGCGGCGCACCCGCATCGGCTCCTTCGGCGAGGCCGAAGCGCGCCCGCTCGACCACGTCGACCTCGATGCCGTGCTGACACCGGCCCAGGCCATGCGTGACCTCGACCACGTCGCCGTCGAGCCGCCCGTGGCCGCATCCATCCGCACGGGGCTCCCGCTGGACCGGGTGCCGCTGGGCGCGGCCGGGGACGGGCCGTGGGCGATGCTCGACGACAGGGGGAACCTGCTCGCCGTCTACGAGGCGACGGGCACGGACCGGATCCGGCCTGCCGTCGTGCTGGCTGAGGCGTGACGGCGGCCCGACTACCCTCGGTCGCGATGCCCGGACCTGGAACCGCCGTCACCATCGGGGCCTACGACGGGGTCCACCTCGGGCACCGCGCCCTGCTGGGTGACCTGTGCCAACGGGCCGAGGCGGCGGGGCTCTCCACCGTGGTGGTCACGTTCGACCGCCATCCGGCCTACGTCGTGCGCCCAACCTCGGCGCCCAAGCAGCTCACGAGCCTGGAGCAGAAGCTCGAGCTGCTGGCCGACTGCGGCATCGACCGCACGCTCGTCGTGCCTTTCGACGCCACCCGGGCCGAGGAGTCGGCGGAGGACTTCGTCAAGGAAGTCCTCGTCGACGAGCTGTCGGCGCGCCTGGTCGTGGTGGGGGAGGACTTCCACTTCGGGCACGGCCGCCGCGGCAATGTCGAGCTGCTCCGCAAGCTGGGCGCCCAGTACGGGTTCGATGTGGTGGGCGTCGGCCTGACGGGCGACGGCGCCGAGGCGGTCTCGTCCACGCGGATCCGGTCGCTGATCGCAGGGGGTGACGTGGAGGGTGCGGCCCGGCTGCTCGGACGCCCGCACGAGGTGCGCGGCCCCGTCGTCCGCGGCGACGGCCGGGGTGGCCCCGAACTGGGGTTCCCGACGGCGAACCTGGCGGTGCCCGACAACATCGCGCTGCCCGCCGACGCGGTCTACGCCGGCCACTACCGGCGCCCCGACGGCAGTCTCCACCAAGCGGCCATCTCGGTGGGACGCCGGCCCACCTTCTACGAGCCCGGCACCGCGCCGGTGCTGGTGGAGGCCTATCTCCTGCACTTCGACGGCGACCTCTACGGGGAGGCGGCCCGGGTGTCCTTCGCCCACCGGCTCCGGGCCGAGCAGCGCTTCGAGTCGATCGAGGCCCTGGTGGCCCAGATGCGAGCCGACGTGGAGGCAACCGAGCGGGTGCTCGCCTCGGCCGATCTACCCTGATCAGCGGCCAGCTGGTAGCATGTTCGCGGCCGGGGAAGGTTCCCGGCAAACTCCGACGAGCTCTTTCGAGGTTCTTTCTTCATGCCCGACACGCAGGCCACCATCGCCGAGTACCGGCTGCACGACAGTGACACCGGTTCTCCCGAGGTGCAGATCGCGCTCTTGTCGGGTCGGATCAACCACCTGACGGAGCACCTGAAGGAGCACAAAGGGGACCACCACACTCGGCGGGGCCTGATGAAGCTCATCGGCCAGCGCCGCCGGCTGCTCGACTACGTCCGTAAGAACGACGTCGAGCGCTACCGCACCATCATCAGCCGTCTCGGCATTCGACGGTAGCGGAGCACCACACATACGGGCGTCTCGAGCCCCTGGCTGCCAGTCGCCGGTCACTTCCAATCGCGAGGTGGTCGACCACTGGGAACCAGAACCGGAGATGCCCCCGACACAACTGAGGAGCATCATGGCTGATGCCATTTCCGTTTCGGTCCCCATCAGTGGGACCGACCGCACCATGTCCTTTGAGGCCGGGAAACTGGCCCAACTCGCCGACGGATCCGTCATGGCCCGCATGGGGGACACCTTCGTCCTCGCCACGGCCACCGCGGCCCGCTCGGTGCGAGAGGGGACCGACTTCTTCCCCCTGACCGTCGACATCGAGGAGCGGACCTACGCCGCGGGCAAGATCCCCGGCTCGTTCTTCCGACGTGAGGGCAAGAGCTCGGACCAGGCCATCCTGACCTGCCGGCTGATCGACCGCCCGCTGCGGCCCTCGTTCCCCGAGGGATTCCGCAACGAGGTGCACATCGTGGGCACGATCGTCGGCGCCGACCAGGTCAACCCCCACGACGTGCTGGCCATCAACGCGGCCTCGGCGGCGCTGATGATCTCGGGCATCCCCTTCGACGGCCCAATCGGGGCGGTGCGGGTCGCCTACACGACCGAGGGCACATGGATCCCGCACCCGACCTTCGAGCAGGGCGAGGAGTCCGTGTTCGAGCTCGTCGTGGCCGGCCGCGCGCTGGCCGACGACGCCGACACCGAGATCGCCATCATGATGGTCGAGGCGGGCGGGACCGAGAAGTCGTGGTCGTACTACGAGTCGGGTGCACCAAAGGTCACCGAGGAGGTGTTGGCGGAGGGCCTCGAGGCGTCCAAGCAGTGGATCCGTGAGTCCATCAACCTGCAGCGCCAGCTCGTCGAGGCCTTCACCGCCGCCCGCGGGCCGATCGAGACCATCCCCTTCACCACGTTCCGCGACTACGAGGACGACGTGTGGGCGCGGGTGGAGGCCGTCGGCACCGAGCTGATCGCCAAGGCCAACCTGGTCACGGCCAAGGCAGAGCGCAACGCCGCGCTGGACCACGCCGGCGAGGAGATCCGGGCCGCCCTGGGCGACGAGTTCTCGGAACGCCCGGGCGAGGTCAAGGCCGCCATTCGCTCGCTCACCAAGAAGCTGGTGCGCCAGCGCATCGTCGAGGAGGGCGTCCGCGTGGACGGCCGGGGGACGTCGGACATCCGCCCGCTGTCCGCCGAGATCGACCTGTTCCCCACGGCTCACGGCTCCGCGCTCTTCCAGCGTGGCGAGACCCAGGTGCTCAACGTGACGACGCTGGGCATGCCCCGCATGAACCAGCTGCTCGACACGATCACCCCCGTCGAGTCCAAGCGCTACATGCACCACTACAACTTCCCGCCTTTCTCGACTGGTGAGACCGGCTTCATGCGCGGTCCGAAGCGACGTGAGATCGGGCACGGCCTCCTGGCCGAGCGCGCGTTGCTACCGGTCGTCCCCTCTGCGGAGGAGTTCCCCTACACCTTGCGGGTGGTCTCCGACGTCCTGGCCTCCAACGGGTCGACCTCCATGGCATCGGTGTGCGGGTCGACGCTCTCGTTGATGGCCGCCGGCGTCCCGCTGAAGGCACCCGTCGCCGGCATCGCGATGGGCCTCGTCTACGACGGCGGCACCTATGTGACGCTGACCGACATCCTGGGCTCCGAGGACGCCTTCGGTGACATGGACTTCAAGGTGGCAGGTACGGCCGACGCGGTCACCGCGCTGCAGCTCGACACGAAGATCGACGGCCTGCCGGCCGACGTGCTGGCCAAAGCGCTGCTGCAGGCCAAGGAGGCCCGCCTCACCATCCTGGGCGTCATGGAAGGCACGATCGCAGAGCCGCGCGGCCAGGTGGCCTCGAGCGCGCCGAAGATCGTGTCGATGGAGATCCCGATCGACAAGATCGGCGAGGTCATCGGCCCCAAGGGCAAGGTCATCAACACGCTGCAGCAGGAGACCGGGGCCGACATCGCGGTCGACGACGACGGTGTCGTCGGCACCGTGACCATCGGCGCCAAGGACGGCAACGCGGTCGAGGAGGCGCGGCGACGCATCTCGCTCATCCTCGACCCGCCCACCGCCGAGGTCGGCGTCGTCTACGGTGGCAAGGTCGTCAACATCACCAAGTTCGGCGCCTTCGTGAACGTGCTGCCGGGACGCGACGGTCTGCTGCACATCTCCAAGCTTTCCTCGCTCGCCGGCGGCAAGCGCATAAACAACGTCGAGGACGTGCTCGTCCTCGGCCAGTCGGTCGAGGTCCGCGTCGACGACATCGACCCGCAGGGCAAGGTGTCGCTCTCGCTGGCCGCCGCACCCGAGGGCGCCCCGGCGGCCGCGGACAACCGGGAGGCGGGCAACGGCGACCGTGCACCCGCAGCCTCCACCACCGCCTCCTCTCCGGACGCCCGGTCGGCGCCCTCCTTCGAGGACACCTTCGAGGCCGAGTTGGTCGCCGACCTGGGCGACCTGGGACCCGGAGCAGGCGAGGGCGACAGCGGTCGCAGCGACCGCGGTGACCGCGGCAACGACCGCCGCCCCTCGCGAGGGCGTTCCCGCCGTCGTTGATCGAGTCGTCTGTCCTGCCGTGCGGCATCCGCCTGGTCACCGAGGCCATGGCGGACGTCCGCTCGGTGGCGGTCGCCTACTGGGTCGGCACCGGCTCGCGTGACGAGCCCGGCGAATTGGCCGGGGCGTCGCACTTCATGGAGCACCTCCTCTTCAAGGGCACCGAGGGGCGCTCCGCCGCGGCCATCGCCGAGGCGCTCGACGAGGTGGGAGGCGACTGCAACGCCTTCACAACCAAGGAGTACACGACCTTCTACGTGCGACTCCTCTCCGACCACTTGTCGCTCGGGCTGGACATCCTGAGCGACATCATGTGGGAGCCCGCCCTCCGGCCCGACGACATTGAGGCCGAGCGCACCGTCATCCTCGACGAGATCCTGATGCACGCCGACGAGCCGGCCGACCTGGCGGGTGAGCGCTGGCAGTCGGCTCTCTTCCCCGACCACCCGCTCGGGCGCGACACGCTCGGGACGGCGTCGTCGGTGCGGCGCATCACACGCGACGACATCCGCACCTTCTTCGACCGCCACTACCGCCCCGCAAACATGGTCGTCTCCGTCGCCGGGGACTGCCGCCACGAGGCGGTGGCGGCCGACCTGGAGCGCCGCTTCGCGGGGACGCGGGGGGGAACGGTGCCAGGGCGCACGGCGCCGGAGCCCGACGTGGTGCCCCTCGACGTCGCCCGGCGGCAGACCGAGCAGGCGCACATCGTCTACGGGATGCGCTCCGTCTCCCGCTTCGACGAGCGGCGATGGGCCTTGGCGTTGCTCAACCACGTGTTGGGCGGCGGTCTGTCGAGCCGGCTGTTCCAGAAGGTGCGCGAGCAGCGCGGCCTCGCCTACTCGGTGTGGTCGGAGCGGGCGGCCTACGAGGATGCCGGCTCTCTGGCTGTGGTGGTGGGGACCGCACCCGAGCACGTCGACGAGGTGTTGCACATCGTCAACGGGGAGCTGGAGCTGCTGGCCACCGACGGCGTCACCGAGCGCGAGCTGGCCGTGGCCAAGGGCTACCTGCGGGCCGAGCTGCTGTTGTCGGGTGAGGACTCGGGAGCCCGTATGAGCCGCATCGGGTCGTCGCTGTTGCTGCACGGCGAGGTGCTCGCGGTCGACGAGGTCCTGGGCCGGATCGACCGGGTCGACCTCGCGCAGGTGCGTGAGGTGGCCGGCCAGCTGGCGGAGGCACCGCGCGCACTGAGCGCGGTGGGCCCCTTCGGTGAGGAGGACTTCGAGTCCCACCTGCCCGCCATGGCCGCCCGGTAGCCTGCAGGCCATGGTCAGGGTCGGTGTGGTCGGTGCCGGCGGCCGCATGGGCCAGGAGGTCTGCCGCGCCGTGTCCGAGGCGCCGGACATGGAGCTCGTCGCCGCCGTGGACCCCGCACACGTCGGGAAGGACGCCCATGGCAAGCTGATCGTGGGTGAGGTCCTGGCGCTGGCGGACCTCGGCGCCGAGGTGGTGGTCGACTTCACCATCGCCGAAGCGGTGCGCCACAACGTGCCGCACTACGCCCAGCTCGGCGTGCACGCCGTCATCGGGACCAGCGGACTGTCGGACGCCGACCTCGCGGCCGTGCGGGCGCGCTTCGAACGGAGCGGCGCCAACGCGATCGTGGTGGCGAACTTCGCCATCGGGGCAGTGCTCCTGATGCACTTCTGCCGGATCGCGGCGCCCCACATGGACGGCGTGGAGGTGATCGAGCTGCACCACGACGCCAAGCGCGACGCTCCTTCGGGGACGGCGATGCACACCGCGGCGGTGATCGCCGAGGCGCGCCGCGCCGCGGGCACCGGCCCCCTCCCGCCCGACCCGACCACCGATCTCGTCCTGGCGGGCGCCCGCGGGGCAGAGGGGCCCGATGGTGTCCGGCTGCACTCGGTCCGCCTGCCCGGCCTGGTGGCCCACGAAGAGGTCATCTTCGGCGCGCCGGGTCAGAGCCTGAGCCTGCGTCACGACTCCTACGACCGACGCTCCTTCATGCCGGGCGTCCTGTTGGCGGTGCGCTCCGTGTCCGACCGCCCGGGAGTGACGGTGGGCCTCGAGGCGTTGCTCGGACTGTGAACCCCGAGGTCCGGGAGCGCCTGCTGCAGGCCACCTACGACTGCGTGGCCCGCTGGGGCCTGGCCAAGACGACGGTCGAGGATGCCGCGCGCGAGGCCGGCGTGTCACGAGCGACCGTGTACCGCTACTTCCCCGGGGGGCGCGACGAGCTGATCTCGGCCGTCGTCGGGTGGGAGTTCGCCCGCTTCTTCCTCCGGCTCTACGAGGAGGTCTCCGATGCGGAGGGGCTGGAGGAGGTCATGGAGCGCGGTCTCATGTTCGCCCACGGTGCGCTGGTCGAGCACGAGGTGCTCCAGCGGATCCTGGAGACCGAGCCGGAGATCCTCCTGCCCCGCCTCACCACCGAGGCCGACCAGACCCACACGCTGGTCGCCGCCTTCCTCGCGCCCTACCTGACCCGCCACGGGATGGTGGAGGGCAGCGAGCTCGACGCCACCGCCGACTTCCTCGCCCGCATGGTGCTCTCGTACATCGCCTCGCCGGGACGTTGGGACCTCAACGATCCCGAGCAGGTGGCGCTGCTCGTCCGCTCCGAGCTGCTGGCCGGCATCCGGTGAGCAACTCGCTGCCCGAGCCCGCGCCGACGCCGTGCTACCGCCACCCGGACAAGGCCGCGTCGGTCCTGTGCGCGCACTGCGACCGACCGATCTGCACCGACTGCATGGTGCAGGCGCCGGTCGGGTGGCAATGCCCGCCGTGCACGTCGGAGGGAGCGAAGCGTTCGCGCCACGTGCCGGCGTTCACCCACACCAGCCCCGGCCGCACCGGCGTCGTCGGCTCCACGAACCCGACGCCCATCGTCCTGACCATCATCGCGGTCAACGTCGTGGTGTTCGTCCTCGAGCGCTTCGGGACGGACACGAGCGTCGTCAACCGCTATGCCATGTGGCCGGCGGCCGTGCACGTCCAGGGCCAGTACTACCGGGCCTTCACCGCCATGTGGCTGCACGCCAACTTCTTGCACATCTTCTTCAACATGATTGCTCTCCTCATCGTCGGACCGGCGGTGGAGGTCCTGCTGGGCAAGCTCCGCTTCCTCGCCCTCTACCTGATCGCCGGCATCGGAGGCAGCGTGTGCTCCTATCTGCTCAGCCAGCCCAACGTCGCCGGCATCGGGGCGTCGGGGGCGATCATGGGCGTCCTGGGCGCCTACGTGGTGGTGGGGGCGCGCCGCCACCTGCCTGTGGCGCCCGTGGTCGGGCTGCTCGTGCTGAACTTCGTCATCGGGTTCACCGGGAACATCGACTGGCGTGCCCATCTCGGGGGCCTCGTCACGGGGTCCGTCCTGGGCTTCCTCTACGACTACGCCGGCGGCCTGCGTGACCGGACGACCGAGCTGGCGGTCACCATCGGCGGCAGCGCGGTGGTCCTGGGCCTGCTGGCGGTGCTGATCACGGGTGTCGCCCCCGGCCACGTGAGCCTCAGTTGAGCCCCAAATGGTTGACAGTGAGACAAAAAGCGCCATACTGTGTCACCGGTGGGCGCAGCAGCGGCACGACCTGAACCCGGAGCTCCGGGCGCGCCGAACGGGGAGCGCGACAACGTCGTGCGCCATCTCGGGGCGGACGACCGCTCCTCGACCCGGGTCCGCATCGTGGACGGGGCACTGGGCTGCCTCGCCCGCCAGGGGATCGCCAAGACCACGGTGGACGACATCGCCCGCTCGTCGGGAGTTTCCCGGGCCACCGTCTACCGGACGTTTCCCCGGGGCAAGGAGGGCATCCTCGCCGCCGTCGTCGAGACGGAGGTGGCCCGACTGTTCTCGTCGCTGGCCGTCGCCATGGGCGAGGCGACCGACCTCGAGGACGTGCTCGTGGCGGGCATGGTCGAGTCCGCCCGCTGGCTGCGGAACCACGCGGCGCTGGGCTACCTGCTCGAGCACGAGCCCGGCGCCGTCCTGCCCCACCTCACCTTCGGCGAGCTCGACCGCGTGCTCTTGGCGGCCGGCGACCTGGCCGCGCCCTTCTTCGCCCGCTGGCTCGAGCCCGAACAGGCATCGCGGGCGGCCGAGTGGGCCGTGCGCATCGTCCTGGCCTACTGCTCCGGGCCGCCGGCCGGGACCGACCTCACCGATCCCAACGACGCCCGGGCCCTGGTGCGCACGTTCGTGATGCCCGGCATCCTGGCCCTGCGGGTCGATGCGGCGCGCACCTCTTCCGGTCCGAGTTCCAACGCAGCACGCAGTTCTGACAGACCACCAACCAGACAGCTCACCAAGGGGGCACCACGATGACCGCGCTCGACGACGACCAGTCCCAGTTGAGGTCCAACATCGAACTGATAGGCCGGGAGAACATCGATGATCTCGAGGCAGTGCTGAGCCTCGTCGGGCAGTACGACGTCGAGGGGTTCCACCGTGTGCCCGACCATTGCCCGGCCGAGTTCACGTGGGACTACGAGAAGGGGGCCAAGCCGCAGCTCGACAAGCTCTACGAGAAGGCCAAGAAGGCGCAGTGGAACGCCCAGACGGACCTGGACTGGTCGATCGAGGTCGACCAGGAGCGGGTCGTCATGGCCAACGCCGAGGCCAATCCGGCCCAGATGCAGTGGGACCCCGCCGCGCTGGTGGGGACCGTGCTGGAGAAGTGGGACGACAAGCGCTTCATGCAGTTCGGGATCGAGAACCAGAACTGGCTGCTGTCGCAGTTCATGCACGGCGAGCAGGGGGCGCTCCTTTGCACGGCCAAGATCGTCGAGACGGTGCCGTGGATCGACGCCAAGTACTACGCGGCCACCCAGGTGATGGACGAAGCGCGCCACGTCGAGGTGTTCTCCAAGTACCTCGACGAGAAGCTCTCGGGCCACTACCCGATGAACGCCCACCTCGGGCTCCTGCTCGACGACATCGTGTCCGACTCACGCTGGGACATGACCTACCTCGGCATGCAGATCATGGTCGAGGGCCTGGCGCTGGCCGCCTTCGGGTTCATCCACATGATGACGACCGAGCCGCTGTTGAAGAAGCTGCTGCGCTATGTCATGGCGGACGAGGCTCGCCACGTGGCCTTCGGCGTGCTCAGCCTGCAGGAGTACTACAAGGAGCTCAGCGCGGCCGAGCTGCGCGAACGCCAGGAGTTTGCGTTCGAGGCGGCCATCCGCATGAAGGACCGCATGGCGATGCAGGAGGTGTGGGAGCGCATGGAGGTGCCGACCTCCGACGTGATCAAGATCACGCAGATGGCGCCCGAGCAGGACGACTTCCAGATCCTGCTGTTCTCCAAGATCGTCCCCAACCTCAGGAAGCTGGGGCTCCTCGACGCCGCCGACGGCTGGCTGCGCACCAAATTCACTGAGATGGGGGCCATCGCCTTCGAGCACCTGACCGACTCCACCGAGGACGAGGACGCCTTCGCCGACGGGTCGCCCGCCGATCGCCTGGTCGTCTGAGCGCGACGCATCGCTGGTAGCGTGAAGGGGCAATGAGCCCCGCACAGGACGCGCCCCGGTTCGGGCGGGTCATCACCGCGATGGTGACCCCCTTCGACGACGCCGGAGCGCTCGACCTGCCCGCCGCGGCGGAGCTGGGCCGCTGGCTGGCCTCCCACGGCAGCGACGGGCTGGTCCTGAGCGGTTCCACCGGCGAGAGCTCGGTGCTGACCGACGACGAGATGGTGGCGCTGTGGCGGACGGTGGCGGAGGCGGTGACCGTGCCGGTGATCGCCGGCACGGGCTCAAACGACACCGAGCACTCCGTCAAGATGACGGCGTTGGCCGCGCAGAGCGGGGTGGACGGCGTCCTCGTGGTCACGCCTTACTACAATCGGCCGTCGCAGTCCGGGATCTATGAGCACTTCCGGGTGGTGGCCGAGGCGGCAGGTGAACTGCCGGTGATCCTCTACGACATCCCAATCCGCTCGGGGCGACGCATCGAGACCGCCACCATGTTGCGGCTCGCCCGCGAGGTGCCGGCGATCGTGGCACTCAAGGACGCGGCGGGGGACGCTCCGACGACGGCGCACCTGGCCGCCCAGGCGCCGGCGGGGTTCGAGATCTACAGCGGCGACGACGCGATGACGCTGCCGCTCCTGGCCGTCGGTGCAGTCGGGGTCATCAGCGTGGCGGCGCACTGGGTCGGCCCGCAGTTCCGCCGGGTGATCGACGCCTTCCTGGCGGGCGACCTGGCGGGCGCCATCGCCGGCAACGCCGAGCTGCTCGACTCCTTCGACTTCGAGTCCACCACAGAGTTCCCCAACCCGCTGCCGGCCAAGGCCGTCATGCGCGCTCTGGGCCTCCGGGTTGGCCAGTGCCGGCTGCCCATGGGGACGTCCACCCCCGAGCTCGACGCCCATGCGGCCAAGATCCTTGCCGCTGTCGGCCCGCCCGCAGCCACGGTCGCCCCGCTTGGCTGAGCGCCGCAAACCGAAGCCCGTTCGGATCGTCTTCCTGGGCGGACTCGGTGAGATAGGCCGGAACTGCGCCTGCATCGAGGTCGAGGGTCGCATCGTCATCCTCGACTGCGGGATCATGTTCCCCGAGCCAGACATGCCGGGAATCGACCTGGTCCTGCCCGAGTTCACCTACCTGCACGATCGCAGGGACCGGGTGGACGGAATCGTTCTCACACACGGCCACGAGGATCACACCGGCGGCCTCGCCTATCTGCTGCGTGACCTGCACGCGCCGATCTACGGCTCGGAGCTGACCGTCGGCCTGGCGCGGAACCGCATCGACGAGGCGGGGGTGGCGGGCAACACCCGCTTCATCTCGGTGGCGGACGGGGAGACAGTCCGCATCGGCGGCTGCGACGTCGAATTCATCCCGGTGACGCACTCGGTGCCCGAGGCGATGGCGATCGCGTTCCACACGCCGCAGGGGGTGATCCTTCACTCCGGCGACTTCAAGCTCGATCTGCAGCCGGTCGACGGGCGCCGCACCGACATGCCGCGCTTCGGAGAGCTGGCCCGGACCGAGGGGATCCGGCTCTTGCTGTCGGACTCCACCAATGCCGAGGAGCCGGGCTTCACAGAGTCGGAGTCCTCGGTAGGCGTGACCTTGAGGCGGGTCTTCGCGGCCCAGTCCGGCAAGCGCATCGTCGTGGCCTGCTTCGCCAGTCATATGCACCGGGTCCAGCAGATCATCGACGCCGCCGTCGCCAACGGCCGCAAGGTGGCCACCCTTGGTCGCTCCATGGGCAAGAACGTCGAGCTGGGCATGCGGCTCGGCATCATCAGCATCCCCGACGGGGTGCGGGTGGACATCGAGGATGTCGACGAGGTGCCGCCCGGTGAGATGTGCGTGATCTCGACCGGGTCCCAGGGCGAGCCGATGTCGGCTCTGTCGCTGATGGCAACGGGGGAGAACAAGTGGCTCCGCATCGGCGAGGACGACGTCGTGATCATCAGCGCCCACCCGATCCCGGGCAACGAATGGTCGGTGGGCCAGGTCATCGACGACCTCCACCGCCGCGGTGCGGAGGTGGTGCACTCGGGGGCGGAAGCGGTCCACGTGAGCGGGCACGCCCGCCAGGGCGAGCTGCGGACGCTGATCGACGTGACCCGTCCGGAGTGCTTCGTGCCGGTGCACGGCGAGTTCCGCCACATGGTGCACCACGCCCGCCTGGCGCTCTCCATGGGCCTCGACCCGGCCAAGGTGCTCCTGTGTGAGGACGGCGACGTCATTCAGCTCGACGCCAAGGGGATCTCCCGCGACGGTCGGGTTCCCGCCGGCTACGTCTACGTGGACGGGACGGTAGGGGACATCGAGCACGGCGTGCTGCGTGACCGCCAGAAGCTGGCCGAGGAGGGCGTGGTCATGGTGGTGGTCACGGTCGACCGCCAACAGGGCACACTGAGCTGCCCGCCGGTGATCGAGACCCGGGGCTGGGTGCACGCCCCGGAAGCAGAGGCGCTCCTGGGCGAGGCGAGCGAAGTGGTCGGAGCGGCGGTGACGAAGGCCCTGCGCGACGGGGCGCACGACATCGAGGCCCTGAGCCGCCATACCCGCAAGGCCCTGGGCAAGTTCGTCGGCGACCGCACGAAGCGCCGCCCGATGATCGTGCCCGTCGTGCTGATGGTCTGACCCGGCATCCGGCCGGGTCGGCGGCGGGACCCGGTGTTAGGGTGCCGCCGTGGGGCTCAAGGCAGTGGGGGCCGGGTTGGGGCGGACGGGTTCGCACTCCCTCAAGATCGCTCTGGAGACGCTGCTCGGAGGGAGTTGCTACCACATGGTCGAGCTCTTCCCTCGACCCGAGCACGTTCCGCTGTGGCACGGTGCCATCTTGGGAAGCCCGCCCGAATGGGCACCCATGCTCGACGGGTTCTCGGCGGCGGTCGACTGGCCGGCCGCTGCCGTGTGGAAGGAGCTGCACCAGGCATTCCCCGAGTCCGTGGTCGTCCTGTCCGTGCGCTCGAGCGCTGACGCGTGGTGGAGGAGCTTCTCCCAGACCATCCTGCCGGTGATGCAGCGAGGCCCGACCCCCGAGACGGCCGAGTGGTACGCCATGGCGTCGGACATGCTCGAGCGGCTCACCCCGGACTACGCGGACCGCGAGGCCTGCATCGCCGCCTACGACGCTCACAACGAGGCGGTCCGTCGTGGCGTCGCGCCCGGCCGCCTGATCGAGTGGACGCCGTCGGACGGCTGGGGCCCTCTCTGTGCGGGTCTCGCTCTGCCCGAGCCGGACATGCCGTTTCCCCATGTCAACACGACCGACGAGTTCCGCGCCCTGGCGGGCCTCGACCAGCCGGGCGGCGCCGACGAGGAGGCCGAAGCAGCCGGCCTCCTCGTAGAGCCGGAATGCGCCCTTCCGGAGCGAGGCTGTGCCTCCCGTGGGGAAGCCGTAGCCCGCAGCGGGTGCCATTTGGGAAGATGTCGGCGTGGTCGACACAGGATTCGTCGTCGTCCTGAACGGAGCGCCTCGCTCGGGCAAGTCGACCATCGCCAGAGCGATACAGGAATCCTTCCAGGGGACCTGGATGAACCTGGGCGTGGACGCGTTCTGTCAGTGCGTCCTCCCCGAGGAGCTCCGGCCGGGGATCGGTCTGCGTCCCGGCGGAGAACGGCGCGACCTCGAGGACCACCTCCCGGTCCTGTTCGACGCCCTCTACGGCTCGGTCGTCGCACTCAGCCGGCTCGGGCTGCACGTCGTGGTCGACGTCGGGCACCATGACGACTACTCGAGGCCGCTGGGCATCTTGACGCGGGTCGCCGAGGGGTTGGCCGATCGTCCGGCGTACTTCATCGGCGTGCGGTGTCCCGTCGACGTCGTCATGCAGCGGCGCGATGCGGCTGAGGCCGGTCGTGAGGACCGTTACGCGAGGAGTGGGCCGGGCGGGGCCGTTCCGGATCCCGTGCTCCGCTGGCAGCGGGCGGTCCACGACCCCGGGATCTACGACCTCGAGGTGGACACCTCGGTCCAGTCGGCTCGGGAGTGCGCGGTGGCGATCAGGAACCGCATGGACCAGGGACCCCCGACGGCCTTCTCGGAGCTGGCGAGAAGGCCTCGACCGGGCTGACCGGTGTCGGCCAGATGGCGGGGCTGAAGAGGCGGGCAGACTGGGCGAGTGCTCCTGATCGATGCGGCGAACGTGATCGGCTCCCGTCCCGACGGGTGGTGGCGGGATCGTCCGGGAGCGGCTCGGAAATTCCTGCAGCGGCTCCGATCCGCGGTGCATGGCGGACGGCTCCACGAGCCCGTCGTCGTCGTCCTGGAGGGTAAGGCACGTGACGGTGCCGAGCCGACCGCGGACAACGGGGTCACCGTCGTGCACGCGCCCGGCAGTGGTGACGACACGCTCGTCTCGGTCGTCGCGGCTTCCGATGCCGATGTGACACTGGTCACGTCGGATCGTGAATTGCGACGGCGAGCGGAAGCCCTCGGCGCGCAGGTGGTGAGTCCGGGGTGGCTGATCAGGCGCCTCGACGAGGGCGGTTGAAGGGTCACGCATGGGCAGTCAACCGAGCGACTGCCCAGCCTCTTCCAGTGCCTCCTGGAGGACTCGAAGTGCCTTGGGACCCATCCCGTGCAGCTGCTTCAGCTCCGTGACGGGCACGCCGGCCAGCTGGCTCAGCCGGCTGTAGCCGGCTCCGACGAGGGCCCTCGTGGCGGGGGCCCCGATGCCCTCGGGGAAGTCCGACTCCTGGTCTGCCATGGACGCAGCGTATGCACGTGGCGTCCGAGACGGGACGTGAGGTGTGCGGCCCGCGGTGGCGGGTCGTTGCGTGGCTAGGTGGCCTTCGGCGGTGCGAAGGTCTTCCGGAAGTACGTCGCCGAGGGTTCATAGTCGAGTGCCTCGTAGAAGGCACCGGCGCGCCTGCTCGCAATGGCGATGTAGGCGCAGGGGACCGACCGGGCCCAGCGCTCTGCCTCGGCCACGAGTGCTCGACCCACGCCAGACCCCCGTGCCGGCTGGGCGACCATCAGCTCCTCCACCCACGCGACGGGGCCGTTGGCGAAGAAGGTCCCGTGCCAGCTGGCAAGCAGGTACCCGATGATGGAGCCGTCTTCGTCCGCCACGGCCACCAGAGTGTCCGGACGTGAGAGCAGGTCGGTGAACGAACGTTCGAAGACCCGTTTCTCCGGCTCGTAGGAGAGGGCGAAGTCCCTCACCAGTGGCCAGACCTCGGCGCCGTCCTCGGCACGGGCCCGGCGGACCACTCTCTTCTCGGAGACCATGCGGGGAATAGTGGCAGATCGAGCCAGCGCGCCGCCCTGGACGCCACGGTTTCGTCGTGTCCGGGTGTCGCCGGCGGCGCGTGGTCCCCATGACACGGTGCGTCGATCGGTCCACAGTTCGAAATCATCGCCCGGTCGGGAGACCCGCCGACACGATGGAGGAAACCATGAGCTCCACAGCCAGCCTGATCACACTGCTCGCCTCGGTCGCCGCCGCCCTGATCGTGATCGCCGTGGTCGTGCGCGTCGCCCCGCAGCACTCGTCGAGCTGAGGCACTCGTCACATCACCGATCGGCTCGTCGTCTCGACGGCCGTGGGCCTACGTCCGGACGCTGCTGTGTACGAAGTCGGACCAGGTATCGACCCATTGCCTCCAGACGGCAGCCGGGTAGTCGTGACCCATCCCGACGATCTCCACGTAGCGGGCACCGGGTATGAGCTCGGCGGTCCGTCGCCCTCCGCTGGGGTCGATGAGCGTGTCGCGGCTGCCGTGGATCACGAGAGCAGGCAGGTCGACCTGGCGGAGTTCGTCGGCCCGGGATCCGTCGATCACGATCGCCCGCATCTGCCGAGCGATTCCGGCCGGGCAGAAGCAGCGGTCGAAGGCGGCGCTGGCGCGGGCACGGATGGCGTCCTCGTCGAGCCACTCGGGCTTGGATCCGTACACCCGCAAGGCGGCCACCTGATGGTCGATGTAGTCCGACCGGGAGGAGGGCGGAGCTGCCATCAGGAACGCGAGCGCGTCCGTGGAGCTGTCGCCGTACCCTGGTTCACCCGGGCGTGACATGACCGACGTCACGGAGAGCAGGCGGTCCGGATGGTCGATTGCGAGCCGCTGCACGATCATGCCTCCCATGGAGCACCCCATCACGTGTGCCCTCTCGACCCCGATGGCGTCGAGGACCGCGATGGCGTCGTCGGCCATGTCGGCCAGGGAGTAACCGGGTTCCTCGAGCTTGGTCGAGAGGCCGACGTCACGGTTGTCGAAGCGGACCACCTGGAACCCCTCGTCGCAGAACATCTGGCACCACTCGACGGCGTAGTTGATGCACTGCGACCCGAGGCCGTTGACCAAGAGCAGCGTCGGCGTGTTCGGGTCCCCGAACGACTCGAAGTGGATCTCGACGCTCCCGTTGCGTGCCGTGCCCATACGTCCGGGGATGGTAACGGACTTGCTCGTGCGGGGTCAGCGCCGCAGGAAGCGCACGAGCTCCTCCACCCGGTTGCTCACGACGGCGTCGACCCCGGCCTCGACCACGCGGGCCATGTCCTCGGTTTCGTCCACCGTCCATGTCGACACCTTCCGGCCGGCGGCATGCACCCGTGCCACGCCCTCGGGCGTCACGAGGCCGAACATCGGGTTCCAGAACTCGGCCCTGAGCTCCTCCAACAGCGGCAGCGGCGGTTCCGGGCCATCGACCCAGGTCAGGCCGATCCGTGCCTCCTTCGAGAGGCCACGGAGCATGCGCAGGGCCTCGACGTTCCCGGTCACGAAGAGGGAGCGCTCGAGAGCACCTGTCCCCGCTACGGCGTCGAGGGCGCCGGGCACCACCTCTCGCCGGGTGAAGTCGATCATGAGCGGCAGGGGCACGGTGGCCAGCACCTCCGCAAGCGTCGGGATGCGCACGTCACCCTCCCCGATGGCGGCCACCTCGGCCAGGTCCAGGTCGCCGACCGACGTGTCGACGCCCCACAGCCGCTGTAGCGACTGGTCGTGCAGCACCACGATCTCGTCGTCGCGGGTGCGGCGCAAGTCGAGCTCGACCATGTCGGCACCCAGTGCCACCGCCGGCATGAAGGCGGCAGTGTGTTCTCCCGCTGCCAACCGGATCGCCCCGGTGCGCGATCGGCGGTCACTGGTCACGCGGGGTCGACGTGGTACGGGTTCGGACCCTGACGTCGTCGGCGTGAAGTGCCGATGTCTTCCGTCGCCGCTGTGGATCCGTCGTGGCGGATCGTCGACTCGGGTGCTCCTCAGGAGCGGGCGGGCGAACACGACCGCCACGGCACACTGCAGGACGCCCGCCAACACCAACGGCAGGCGCAGCCCACCGATCGTCGCCACGCTTCCGGCCGCGAGCGCTCCCACTGGCGCCGCCCCCCACACGATGCCACGCCATGCACTGCCCACTCGTCCCATGAGGTGGGGAGGCGTCAGCCTCTGTCGGAGCGAGATGGCGACGACCGTGATGACGGTGACAGCGACGCCTACGAGGGCGAAGGCGGGAGCGGCCACGACCCAACTGTGTGCCGAGGCCATGATCAGGTAGCCAACGCCCGAGACGACAGCGGCACCGATGAGAGTGCGGGCGCTGCCGAAGCGCCTGACCCGGCCATCGGCCAGGGCGCTCCCCAGGAGGTTCCCGACGGCAGTCGCAGGCGAGGAAGAGACCGTAGGCGCCCTCTCGCACCCCCCATTTGGTGGTGGCCAGGAGCACGAGGACACCGCTCTCCATGCCCTGGAAGAGGCGAGAGGCAGGCGACCATCAGAACGAGGATCCGCAGGCGGCGGTCGGCAAACAGGAGCCGAGCGCCCTCCCAGATCGAATTCGATTCAGCTCGGTCCGGCGGTGCCGGGGCCTTCGAGCGGAACTGGACGAAGGGGATGCACGAAGAGATGAGGGCGACAGCGTCGGCCAAGAACGGTGCGGACTGGCTCACGGCGAAGAGCGATGTTCCGACGACCGGCCCCGCCAGGTACTCCGCGCCCGCTTCGGTACCCGTCAAGACGCCGTTGGCGCGTTCGAGGGCGTCGTCCTTGACGAGTTCGGGAACCATCGCTTGGAGGGACGAGTAGTAGGTCGCCCGTCCTCCAGCGTTGATCAGCACGATGATGATCAGCAGCGCCAGGGTCATGCGGTCGGTGGCCAACAGGGCTGCGGCGGACAGGATCGCCGCGGCACGCAGCGACGTTCGCGAGGGCCATGACGGGACCTCGTTCGAACCGGTCCGCGAACGCACCAGCCGGCAGTGCCAAGAGCAGCCAAGGAAGGCTGTCCGCGGCGATGACAGCGGAAACGGCCAGTGGGTGGGGATTCACGACGACCGCCAGAAGCGGCACGGCCCCGTAGACGAACCCGTCCCCGGAGCTTGCCAGGGCGAAACCCACCCAGAGCCGGGCGAAGGGGCGTCCGAGCCGCCGCCGGTGCTGCCCCCGACTACGAATCCTCATTCGATCTTTTGCCCTGCCCCCTCACCAAGAGCGTCGCGCCCGACTCTCAATGGCACGCATGATTGCCGTGTTGGCCCTGGCGCGACAGACGGCGGGCGCCGCCTCCGCGAAAACCAAGAAATCGCTCAAGGCGGCGACCCGCCGTGTCGATACTCACATCGCAACACCCCGTACCGATGCGAAATGGTGCGATGAAGGCTTTCCATGCGGCTCTTAGCCGATTGGTTCAACCAAATCTAGCCATCATCTCCCACCTCCTTCGACGCATCGGTACCGGTGGGGGAATGTGAGGGCTTTACACCGTGCTACCGGCGCCTTCCATTCCCCGCGTCCAATAGTCTCGCCGAAGTTGCAACCGGATTGCAACCAATATTTGCGCGTTCGTTGTTCCTGGCCAGGTGGAATCGGCCCAGGTAGGGCGCTTCGGGAGCCCGTATTTAGGAACGAATTGCGGCGTCTCGAGGGCGATCTCAGGCACGGAATGTCGGAATCGGCTGAAGAGTTTCGTAAGAATTCGCTCGCCGGAGCGATCTGTTCAGCGATATCCGCAGCAAGCCGAGGTGGCTCGAGATCGAGGGCGACTCGCGCCACGAGGCTCTGGCGCGCTGAGCCCTACCCGGTCGGGCGATCCGGGCTGGGCTCGAGCGAGGCCAGCGAGGGCTCTATCTGATCCCGGCACCGCGCGAGAGCGACCAGGTACTCGTCCTCCGAGCGAACCTCGAGCTGGGTGCAGGGGCGCAAACTCGAGCGATGCGCCCTGCAGGAGCCATTCCTGGAGTTCCGCTGGGCCCTTGGGCTTGGACAGGTAGTAGCCCTGAATCTGGTCACATCCGGCGTCGGCCAGCATCGCGCACGTGACCTCGTCCTCTGCGCCCTCGGCCACGACGCTGAGCCCGAGGGAGTGCGCCATGGCGATGGAAGAGCGGACGATGATGCGGTTGCTCATCTCGTTGGGGAGGTTGGTCACGAAGGAGCGGTCGATCTTCAATTCCTGAACCGGAAGGCGATGGAGATAGGCCAGCGACGAATAGCCGGTGCCGTAGTCGTCGATCCCGATCCGGATGCCCAGGTCGGCCAGCTGGTCGAGGACCAGGGTCGCCTGGGTGAGATCCGCCATGACCTCCGTTTCGGTCACTTCGAGCGTCAGGACGTCGGCAGGAAGGTCGTGGGCCCGCAGGTGTCGTGGCGACCCGGTCGACGAGGCTGCCGTCGGCGAACTCGCGGCCGGAGACGTTGATCGCCAGCCCGATGTCGATCCCCGCCTGACGCCATCTTGCCAATTGGGCGCATCCTTCGGAGAGGACGAAGTCGCTGATCTGGCTGATCATGCCCATCTGCTCGGCGATCCCGATGAACTCCTCGGGCGGAATCGCTCCGTGCACGGGATGGTTCCAACGGGCCAGCGCCTCGACCTGGACGATCTTGCGAGACCGGACGTCGGCGATGGGCTGGTACATCACGCTCAGCTCGGTCTCGGTCTGGAGGGCATGTGTCAACAGGCCGCCGAGCATCAGCCAGCGACGCATGCTCCGGTCGTGCTCGACCGAGTACACCTCGACCGTGCTTCGACGCTCCTTGGCCAGGTACATCGCGATGTCCGCCCTCTGGAGGAGCAGTGCCACGTCGTCACCGTGCTCGGGGGCCAGGGCGATGCCGGCGCTGGCCGTCACCGCGAGCGTCAGTCCATCCATCTCTATCGGGCGTGACAGCTCGGCGTTGAGCTCGTTGACGATGGAAACCGCCCTCTCGGGTTCGGTGACGTCCGCGATGACCAGGGCGAACTCGTCGCCGCCGAGGCGTGCCACCGTGGCCTGCTCGCCGACCGCACGCAGCAGGCGCTCGGACACCTCGCAGAGAAGACGGTCTCCGATGGCATGGCCCAGCGTGTCGTTGACGTCCTTGAAGCGGTCGAGGTCGAGCAGGACGATGGCGACACCCCCGCTGTCGTTGAGGGCGCTCGTCGCCCGGCTGAGGAACAGCATGCGGTTGGGGAGCCCGGTGAGCATGTCGTGCGTCGCTTGGTGGGACTTGCTGTCGACCTCGAACCGCAGCTCCTCGACGAGACGGGCGCGCTCGAGGTTGGCACTGGCGTGTGCCACGAGGGCCTCGAAGAGGCGGAGATCGTCGTCGTCGAAGCCGTCGAGCTCCTCGTCGCGGTCCAGGGCGACGATGGCTCCGATCGCCGTGTTCTCGTTGATGAGCGGGGCCACGACGGCGTGGACGTATCTCCCGGCGATCGGGTCGTAGCTGCTCCTGCGCTGTGGTGTCGTGCGTCGTTGTGGAGGGACGCGACGCCGCGTTTCGATGGCTTGGGTGACGATCGACGACGTGTCGAGGCTGATCGGCTCAACTTCGGAAGGCCCATGGTCGTCCAGTGAGATCCGGCGCGGGATGCCTGACGGCTCGGCCAGCACCAGCTGTGCCCGACGTGCGCGCATCACCGTGCACACCTGGCTCAGCACCTCCAGGCTCATGGAGGATGGGCTCCAGGTTCGCCGTACCCAGCGCCCGGCTGAAGTCGTACAGGCGCTGCAGCGAGGCGAAGCGAAGCGACAGGCGGGTGTAGCCCCGGTAGGCCGCGATCACAAAGCGGCGACGAGGAACACCGGCACAGTGGCCCACATGTTCATCCACGCGGCGTCGAGCACCACGAAAGCGAGGCACACGCTTGCCGCCGTGAGCATCGCGTGGACCACGAGCTGTGGCCCCGTCCGTCGCTCGGGCGTCTGGCCATGCAGTCTCGCCATGATCAAGACCATCACGTGCGTGATGATCGCAGCAACGGAAAGGGCGGCCACGGCGGCCGCCCAGCCCCAAAGGCTGACGGCGCTGTGTGCTCCCAGGATCTCGCGGAAGACGACCGCCGACACCGCCGTGCGCCAGCCCGCCTGCGGCCACGTTGAAGAACACCTTGTACAGGGCCTGCTTGCGCACGACGAAGAAGACGAAGGCAGCAGCGGTGACACAGGCCAGCACGAGGAGAGCTGGCGACAGGAACACCAGCCCGAGGAGCAACGGCACGTCCTCGAGCACGAGAAGGATCGTGTTGCCGCGATGGTGCAGTGACACGGGTGCCCAGAGCACGGCTGCCCACACCACGCAGACCACGGCGAACATCGCGGGTTGGGGGATCAAGACCCGAACGGGTCCTGCGCCGTGGAGGGGGCCGCGTCACCAGAGAGCGCTGCCGTGGCGAGTGCGAGCGCCGCAGAGTAGGCGTAGATCGAAGGCGAGCGTCAGCCAGCTCAGCCGGTGCTGACGGGGCCGCGGCGGACGTCCGAGCTGGCCTCGAGGGCCTGCTCGGGCCCGACGACAGACCCGTCCTCAGCTTCCCTGATTGCGTCCGCCATGGGCCCCACCCGGTTCGTGCGGACGAGCGGCCTGGGCGCCATCCGTTAGCACCATCTCGGTATCGGCAGAACCTGACAGTGCCTTGAGATCGAGGCCATAACGGCGGTTGAAACACCGTGTCGAGCTGGATGTTCTAGCGTGACGTTAGCCGTGGCCGCCGCGTGAGCGCCATTGGGCCTTTTGACCCACGGTTTGCGTGCGCCTCGGATTCGGCGGGACTGAGCGCGAGCCCCGGCGTGAGCCAGGTCCGTCGCTGCCTACGAACCCCCGGCGTAGACCGCCCCCGCCACGTTGGCGATGATCTGGTTCAGCGCGGGCTCGATGAGGTTGTCCACGGCGGCCTGGGTGATGTGCACCCCGTCCGAGCCCCGCGCCACGATGCCGTTCACCACGGACGCGTACGTGCCGCCCGGGTCGAGCACCGTGTACAGGTCGTCGACCGACACGTACGGGAACTGGGAGGCCACGCTCCAGACGATCTGGTTGTAGGCGTCCACCAGGTTGTGCGGCGTGCCGTCCTCGAAGTAGGGCGACGTGGAGAGGATCACCGACCCGCCGTCCGAGTGGGCGATCTGCACCGCCTGCTCGAGGTTGGACTCGATGTAGGCCGAGTAGGCCGCATTGGCCAGCGTGGCGTACCCGCCGTCGAACTGGCGGTTCTGCGTCTCCCAGTACCCGGTCTGAATCACGGTGACGTCGGGGTGGAAGCGCGAGATGACCCACTGCAACTGTGTCGCCCACAGCGCGCAGGCCCCCGGGCTCAGGTAGGGCACCCGCGGGTTGTCCCAGGGGAGCGTCGGAGCGCCGTTGGTGTAGCCGCAGCCGGCAGCGGCCCCGTCGTCGATGGAGTAGGGCGGTGCCGTCCCCTGGATGTAGTCGCCCTCGTAGAGGGACAGCGAGTCACCCGAGAACGCCACGCGCAGCCCTGCTTGGTGCGCCGCCTGGGGACCCGGGACGGCATTGATGATCGTCACGACCGGCGGGATCGGGATCGACAGCGGCTGAGGGAACAGGGGCGGGTGGAGCGGCGACTGCGCGCTCCCCGAGAAGCCGGCGTCGCCGAAGCTGAAGACACCGGCGTCCTGGCCCACCAACCAGTACCCCCTCCCGTCCGATGTGGGCGTCATGGCGACGACGGGCTCGCTCAGGGCGATGCCACCCGTCGACCCCCAGAACGGCGCGTCGCCGTAATTGAAGATGCCGCCGTCGGAGGCGACCAGCCAGTACCCGTGCCCACCGGGCGAGGCGGCCATGCCGACCACCGGCTTGTTGAGGGTGATGCCTCCCGTCGAGCCCATGAACGGCGCGTCGCCGAAGCTGAAGATGCCGCCGTCGGAGGCGACCAGCCAGTACCCGTGCCCGTTGGGCGTGGCGGCCATGCCAACGATCGGCTTGTTGAGCGCCATGCCGCCCGTCGAGCCCATGAACCGTGCGTCGCCGAAGGTGAAGACGCCGCCGTCGGAGGCAACGAGCCAGTAGCCGCCACCGTCGGCCGTCGGGGCCATCCCCACTACCGGCTTGTTCAACGCGATGCCTCCGGTCGAGCCCCAGAACGCGGCGTTCCCGAAGGTGAAGATGCCGCCGTCGGAGGCCACCAGCCAGTAGCCACCCTGGGGGTCTGCCGCGCCGCCGACGATGGGCTTCTGGAGCGGCACCTCGAGGGTGTCGCCGTAGTACCCGGCGCCGCCGAAGGTCATGACCCCTCCCGCGGCATCCACGATGGCATACGCCGAGTTGGTGGCGACATGCGCCATGGCGGCACCGGCGGCCTTCTCCCCGGGACCGCCCCCGGCCTGTGGTGTCACCGCGAGCGTGCAGGCAGCGAGAAGCGCCGCCAGGCCCAGCGCGGCACGGCGGCCCGTGCGCCACGTCCACCTTCCCGCACCCGGCATGAGGCCAAGATCATAGGGAGCAGGGGGCGCCACGCCATCGCGGCCCGACTCAGAGGAGGCGAAGCTGCTGCGTGCCCTCCGCCGCCGGTTCGGGCGCCGGCGCCGGCGCTGGCGGCGCGATAGCGGTCTCGCCCGGTCACGCCCCGGCGCAGGGCTGCCGTCCGCACGATCTCCTCCACCCGCCCGCGGTCCTCGTCGCCCTGGTAGGCGCCCCGCCTGAAGCGCCCGCGGTGGAGGCGGACCAGGTCGGGACGGGCACCCTCCAGCCAGTCGAAGTAGTGGGCGCGCAGCGCGCCGCGCAGGTGCAGCGCCACCCCGTGGATGGACACCGCGCCGGCCTCCGCGCACGCCTCGACCACGTCGCTGAGCTGTGCTTCTGAGTCCGAGAGCCCGGGGAGCACCGGGGCGACCAGCACGCCGCACGAGATGCCCATGGCGGTGAGGCGCCGCAGGGCCTCGACCCTGCGGTCCGGCGGGGGGGTGCCAGGTTCGGTCAGCGACCACACCGAGCGGTCCAGCGTGCCGATGGAGAAGCTCACCGAGACCTGGGTGCGCTCCGAGGCGGCCGCCAGCAACGCCGCATCACGCAGGACGAGCGTCGACTTGGTCAGGATGCTGAACGGGTTCCGAGCCCCGGACAGCGTCTCCACGATCCCCCGTGTCAGGTGGTACTTGCCTTCGGCGTGCTGGTAGGGGTCGGTATTGGTGCCCATGGCGATGGAGTCGCCGCTCCACTTGGGCGAGCGAAGCTCGGCGCGCAGTCGCTCGACGGCGTTGACCTTGACCACGATCTTGCGCTCGAAATCTGTGCCGATGCCCAACCCCAGGTAGTCGTGGGTCGGCCGGGCGAAGCAGTACACGCACGCATGGCTGCACCCTCGATACGGGTTGATCGTGTGCCGGAAGGGCACCTGGCTCTCCGGCGGCACCGTGTTGATGATGGTCCGGGCGTTGACGTGGAGGAATTCCATCCCGGCATAGGCGCCCTTCCCGACGTGACGTTCGGCCACCCGTTCGTCGGGGAAGAGCGTGCCGCCCTCCTCGCTCTCCGCCAGTGCCCACCGGAGTGCCATCGGGGTTAGGATAGCGAACATATGTTCGTAATTCAACGGGTGGGGTGTCCACAAAAACCACCAGGTCAGGCACTAATCTCACCCTCACTGTGGTGACCAAGACCCGCGGAGGTGCCCCGACGCGTGCGCCGTCGCGCGCCGCCAAGAAGCCGGCGCCCCGCTCCAAGCAGACCAGGCCCTCGCGGCCGCCGTTCTGGCGGGTGCAGGCCAGGGACCTGTGGGCCGTCGGGCTGATCACGCTCGGCGTCCTGCTGGCACTGGCGTTGTGGGGCCAACAGCTCGGGCCCGTGGGCCACGGCGTCGACACGGGTCTCGCCATGCTCGCGGGATGGGCCCGCGTCCTGCTCCCACTCGTCACGGCCGGGGCTGGCTTCGCGCTCCTGCTCGATCGGGGGGCCCGGATCGACGACGAGGAGGAGGCCGAGGGAGCCGACCCGTGGCGGCTCGCCGTCGGCATCGTGCTGGGCCTGCTCGGCATCTGTGGCCTGGCAGAGGTGGCCAAGGGCGCGCCGCCGCTCTCGGCCACCCACACCCTGCGTGAGGCGGGCGGCTACCTCGGTGCCGTCGTCGGACGTCCCCTGCACGGCGGGCTGGGCCCGGCCGGCGCCTCCGTCCTGCTGGTCGCTGTCGTGCTGGTCGCCATCCTCGTCGGGACGGGCGCATCATTGGCGTCGGTCGGCCGCGCCCTGCACGCGACCGCCACGGCCGCCGGGCGCACCGCCAGGTCGCTGTGGCACGGCAAGCCCTTCATCATCGTCCCCGACGACCACCTGATCGACAGCCTGGACCCGGCCCGGGCGCAGGCGCTCACCGAGGACGCCGCTCCGCTCGACGAGCCTCCGCTGGACGAGGACGAGATCGACGACGACATCGACATCCCGCTCACTCCGGAGCCCGAGCCGGTGCGTGTCGCGCCGGCGCATGTCGTGGCGACCTCCCGCGAGCCGGGCGAATGGGTGCTGCCGCGCATCACGTTGCTGCAGGCGTCGAAGAAGATGCGCCAGGACCAGCGCCAGATCGACGCCGCCGGCGCGGAGCTGGTGCGGGCTCTCTTGGCACACGGGGTCGAGACCCGGCTGGTCGGCAGCCGGGTGGGGCCGACCGTGACCCGCTACGAGATCGAGCTGGGTCCCGGCGTCAAGGTCGCCCGGGTCACCAGCCTCTCCAAGGACATCGCCTACGCCATGGCGTCCCCGGACGTACGGATCCTCGCTCCGATCCCCGGCAAGTCCGCCATAGGGGTGGAGGTCCCGAACCGGACCCGCCAACTCGTCTCCCTGCGCGACATCCTCGAGTCGAAGGAGGCCACGCCCTCCGAGACCACGCACCCGCTCGAGGTGGCGATGGGGCGTGACATCGCCGGGCGCGCCGTCATGGCGAACCTGGCCGAGATGCCCCACATCCTGATCTCGGGCGCGACCGGTTCGGGGAAGTCGTCGTGCATGAACTCCATCATCACGTCCATTCTCATGCGCGACACCCCGGAGCAGGTGAAGATGATCCTGGTCGACCCCAAGCGGGTCGAGCTGGGCCAGTACGACGGGCTGCCTCATCTCCTCAATCCGGTGGTCGTCGACCCCAAGAAGGCCGCCAACGCCCTCGCCTGGGCCGTCAAGGAGATGGAGCGCCGCTACGACCTGCTGGCCGAGAACGGCGTGCGGGACATCACCGGCTACAACCAGCTGGTGGACGAGGGGCTGGTCGCCCTGCCGCCGCAGTCGGTCCGCAGGTCTGTGCGCGACGTCGCCGCCCGGGCCCTCGGCGAGGACCACCCCGCGGTCGACGACGAGGCCGAGCTCGGTGAGGAGCCCGAAGCGCCGCAGACGCTGCCCTTCATCCTCGTCATCGTCGACGAGCTCAACGACCTCATGATGGTGGCGGCCCGTGACGTCGAGGACTCCATCGTCCGCATCGCCCAAATGGCGCGCGCCGTCGGCATCCACCTCGTGATCGCGACCCAGCGACCCTCGGTCGACGTCATCACGGGGGTGATCAAGGCCAACATCCCGAGCCGCATGGCGTTCTCGGTGTCCTCCCTGGCCGACAGCCGGGTGATCCTCGACCAGCCCGGCGCCGAGCGGCTCATCGGAAAGGGAGACATGCTCCTGCTGACCGCCTCGTCGAACATCCCCCGCCGGCTGCAGGCTCCCTGGGTCTCGGAGGAAGAGGTGCGCGAGGTCGTGCAGCACTGGCGAGCGCAGGGAGGTCAGTCGGAGGCCATCGTCGGGATCGAGGGCATCGACGACGGGCCGGCCGGCGCGAGCGGCATGGACGACGACGACGAGCTGCTGGTCCAGGCCCGTGACCTCGTCGTGCGCTCCCAGCTCGGTTCGACGTCCATGCTGCAACGGAAGCTGCGGGTCGGGTTCGCCCGCGCCGGCCGCCTCATGGATCTGCTCGAGCAGGCGGGTGTCGTCGGACCGAGCGAGGGCTCGAAGGCGAGGGCCGTCCTCATGACCCCCGAAGAGCTCGACGGGAGGTGAGCCAGGAGGACAGGGCGCCCCTCATGGTGGCGCCGTTCCGGCTCGACTCGCTGCGCGAGCCGGCGCCGCCACCGGCCCCGCCCGCTGAGCACGGGCGTCATGCGGTGCACTCGCATCGCAGGCGCCGTTCTCGGCGCCGCGTCGCGCTGCTCGTCGCGCTGCTCCTGGTGATCGCTGCAGCGGGCGGCTTCGCCGGGGTCCGGCTCAGAGCGGCGGACCCGCCGCCGGTCGTGACCTCGGTGATGCACACGGCAATCGCCGTCCCGGCGCAGTCGGTCACGCTGCCATGGCCGGCCACGGGTCAGGCCGCGGTCGCGATCCCCTCCATCGGCGTCGACGTGGCGTCCGGCGCGGAGCAGCCGGTGCCGGTGGCCAGCCTGACCAAGCTGATGACCGCCTACGTGATCCTCCATGATCACCCGCTGGCCCTGCACGACGCCGGGCCCTCCATCACCGTGACCCAGGCCGACGTCGACGACTACGACCACGACACCGTCAACGACGACTCCAACGCACAGGTGCTGGTCGGCGAGCAGCTGACGGAGCAGCAGGTGCTCGGCGGCACGCTGGTGCACTCGGCGGACAACTACGCCGACCTGCTGGCCCGATGGGATGCCGGGAGCACCACGGCGTTCGTGGCCAAGATGAATGCGCAGGCGGCACGGCTGGGCATGGTCCACTCGCACTTCGACGATGCCAGCGGCATCAGCCCGGCCTCGACGTCCACCGCGGCCGACGTGCTCAAGGTGGCCGCGCTCGACATGGCCGACCCCACCTTCGCCTCCATCGTCCGCCTGACGTCGGTCACGCTCCCGGTGGCCGGGACGATCTCCACGTACACACCGTTCATCGGCCTCCAGGGCATCATCGGCGTGAAGTCCGGCTACACCGCGGCAGCCGGGGGTTGTGACGTGCTGGGCGTCGTGCGGACCGTGCACGGACGTCCCGTGCTCCTGCTGGCCGCTGTGACCGGTCAGACGGGCGTCGCGGTGCTGGCCCAGGCCGGCCTGCACGGGCTGGCGCTGGTGGATGCGCTGGCACCACTGATCGGCAGCACGCCCGTGCTCCACGAGGGACAGCTCGTGGCGCACGTCAGCGAGGCGGGGCGCACCGTCGAGGCCCGGGCCGCGGCAGCCGTCTCGCTCTTGACGTGGCCGGGCGTCCACGCCACCCGCGTGTTCCTGCCAGTGCACCACCTGACCGATCGGGCCCGGCGGGGTGCCAGCGTCGGCACGGTCGAGGTCACGCTCGGGCTCCAGCATGTCGCCGTCCCGGTGCGGCTGCAGCAGGACGTCCCTCGCCGGTCACTGGTACAGCGTCTCTTCTGAGTAGCCTGACCGGGTGCGAGCCCGGGCCCCTGCCTCATCGGCGAACCTGGGCCCAGGATTCGACACCCTGGCCGTGGCGCTCCAGTGCTACGTCAGCGTCGAGGTCGTGCCGGCCCCCTCGCTGCGGGTGCAGAGCGAGGGCGAGGGAAGCGGGCTCTTCGACGACGCATCCCACCTCGCCGCCCGCGTGGCCGCCGAGGTGCTCGGCCACGACCGCTTCGCGGTGACCGTGCGGTCCCAGATCCCGGTGGCCCGGGGTCTGGGTTCCTCCGCCGCCCTGGCCGCCGCCGCCGCCGCCGCGGCCGGTGCCGAGGACCCCTTCGCCGTCGCCACGGCGTACGACGGCCATGCCGAGAACGCGGCGGCCAGCGTGTTCGGTGGGCTCGTCGCCGCCACCATGGTGGAAGGCCGCCCGATGCAGGCGCCGCTGGGACTCCACGACGACCTGGCGTTCGTCGCCGTCGTCCCGGACCGCAACCTCGCCACCCCCGAGTCACGCCGCCTGCTGCCCGAGACGCTGACCCGCTCCGAGACGGTCTTCAACCTGGGCCGCATGGGCCTGCTGCTCGCCGGGCTGGCCGATCCGGCACACCTGATCCCCGAGGCGACCGACGACCGGATCCATCAGCCCGCCCGCACGACCCTCTTCCCCGAGGCACCGTCGCTCCTGCACAGCCTCGTGGAGGCGGGCGCGTTGGCCGCCAGTTGGTCCGGGGCCGGGCCGACACTGGTCGGCGTGGTGCACTGCGGCCTCATGAGCGCGGTGCGGTCAGCAGCCGAGGTCGCGCTCGCCGCGTCGGGGGTCCCCGGGCGTGTCCTGGCGCTGCAGGTTGACCGGCGTGGCCTGGTCTACGGCGAGGACGCCGAGGTGAGCCTGTAGGGAGGTTCAGCTGTCCAGCGCGCCGGTCACTTTGGCGACGGCGCGCTGCAGCTGGGTGATCGCCCCCTGGACGTCGAACGAGTTACGCACCTTGTCGTAGTTGGCCTGGGTCGGTTGCGCGTCGCCGAGGATCTCGAGGCTGTTGGCGAGCGTCTGGGCGTCGTTGCGGGATGTCGCCAGGTCGGCCTGAGGCACCGAGAAGCCGTGCCCGACCGCCAACAGGTTGGCGTAGGTGTGGATCCGGTTGCCCAGTGTGCGGTCCGCCACCTCCAGGCACGCCACCGAGCTCGACGCCGCCTTGCACAGGTTCACCTGGGCCGCGTAGGCGCTCATGGCCGCCATGACGGTGGAATCGGCGCTCTTCAGCGATCCGTCGGCCGACCCGGGTGGGGAGCCCGACCCGGTGCCGGAGCTGCACGACGCCATCACCAGCGGCACCAGGGCCCACCACGTGCGCCGGAGCGTGCGCAGGCCCGGACGTGTCACGGTCAAAATCTAGGCGTCGCCGTTCCCTAGACTTTGCACCGTGTCCCGCACCTATTTCATCCGCACCTTCGGGTGCCAGATGAACGAGCACGACTCCGAGCGGCTCGCCGGCCTGCTGGTGGCCGACGGTCTGGAGCCGGCCGCGGCCATGGAGGACGCCGACGTGGTGGTGCTCAACACCTGCTGCATCCGGGAGAACGCCGACCAGCGGCTCTACGGGACCTTGGGACGACTCAAGGAGCTCGTCGACGCCAAGCCGGGCCTGCAGATCGCGGTGGGCGGATGCCTGGCCCAGAAGGACCGTGAGCGCATACAGGAGAAGGTGGGCTGGGTCGACGTCGTGTTCGGCACGCACAACCTGACGAGCGCACCCGGGCTGCTGCGCCGGTCGCAGGCCGAGGGTCAGGTCATGGAGATCCTCGACGGCCCGGCTCCGGAGACGGGCCTGGACCCGCTGCTCGGCCCCGGCGCCGTGCGTGAACTGCCCTACGCGGCGTGGGTCAACATCCAGACCGGGTGCGACAACTCGTGTGCGTTCTGCATCGTGCCCTCGGTACGCGGCCCGGAGGTGAGCCGGCCGCTCGAGGAGATCGTCTCGGAGGTCGCGTTGCTCGCCCACCGTGGCGTCACCGAGGTGACCCTGCTCGGCCAGAACGTCAACTCCTACGGGCGGGACATCACGCGGCGCCGGCCCCTGTTCGCGGAGCTGCTGCGCGCCGTGGGTGCGGTGGAGGGGATCGGGCGCATCCGTTTCACCAGTCCGCACCCCAAAGACCTCCGTCCCGAGACGATCGAGGCGATGGCCGGCACGCCGGAGGTCTGTGAGCAGCTTCACCTACCGCTCCAATCGGGGAGCGACAGGGTGCTGCGCGCGATGCGGCGGGGCTACACCGCCCGGCGCTACCTCGAGCGCCTGGCCGCAGCGCGGGCCGCCATCGACGATCTGGCCGTGACGACCGACGTGATCGTCGGGTTCCCGGGTGAGACCGAGGAGGACTTCGAGGACACGCTCGCCGTCTGTGCAGAAGCCCGCTACGACTCGGCCTTCACCTTCATATTCTCGCCCCGACCGGGCACGAGGGCCGCGTCCATGGAGCCCGCCTTCGTCCCGGCCGACGTGATCGCCGAGCGTTTCGAGCGCCTGAAGGCGGTGGTGGACCGCTCCGCCCTGTCCCGCCACCAGGCGCGCGTCGGCCGCAGCGAGGAGGTGCTCGTCGAGGGCGTCAGCCGTCGCGACGAGACCATGCTGACCGGCCGCACGCGTCAGGGGAAATTGGTGCACTTCCCTGCGGGTGCCCCCGTCGGCAGCCCGAAGCCCGGAGCGCTGGCCCGTGTGCAGGTGACCGCGGGCCACCCACACCATCTCTCGGGCCGTCTGGAGGAGGTGACGGCGCGGCCCCGGCATCGCGTGCGCATCCCGGTGGCGGGCGCTTGAGCACAGTCGCCCTCGTCGGCGTGACCGCCTCGGGCAAGTCGGAGGTGGCTCTCGAGCTCGCCCGGCGAAGGGGGGACTGCGACATCGTGTCGGTCGACTCCATGTGCGTCTACCGGGGCATGGACATCGGGACCTCCAAGCCGGGCCCGGAGGCCCGAGCGGCCGTGCGCCACCATCTCTTGGACCTGGTCGATCCGGACCAGGAGTTCACCGTCGCCCAGTTCCAGGCGGCGGCCCGGGAGGCGCTGGCGGACATCGGTCGGCGGGGGCGCCACGCACTGCTGGTCGGCGGCACGGGGCTCTACCTGCGGGCCGTCGTCGACGACTTCTCCATCCCGGGGCGCTATCGCGAGGTCGCCGCCGCGCTGGAGGCCGAGCTGGACGAGGGTCGTGCCGAGACGGCGGACCTGCACGCCCGCCTGGCCGTGCTCGACCCGGTGGGGGCGGGGCGGATGGAACCGACCAACCGCCGGCGCGTGGTCCGGGCGCTCGAGGTCACGATCGGCGCCGGCCGGCCGTTCTCGGACTTCGGCCCCGGGCTCGAGGCGTATCCCGTCACGGGCGTCCCCCAGGTGGGCCTGACGCTCCCGGCGGACGAGGTCGACCGTCGCATCGGCGAGCGCTTCGCGGCCATGGTCGCCGCGGGCCTGGTGGACGAGGTGCGTGCCTTGGCGGCCCGGCCCGAGGGGATCTCGCGCAGCGCCCGCCAGGCGCTCGGTTACCGCGAAGTGCTGGCCCATGTCGAGGACGGGGACCCGCTGGCAGACTGCCTGGAGGAGGCGGTGCGCCGTACCCGGGTGTTCGCCCGGCGCCAGGCGTCATGGTTCCGCCGCGACCCGCGCATCACCTGGGCCGGTCCCGCCGAGGTGCAGGACCAGCTCGAGCGGGCCCTGGCGGTGCACGGCTGAGCGACGCCACCTGCGAGAATGGTGAGGTGCACGCCACCAAACATGAGGGGGCGGGAAACGACTTCCTCGTCGTCCTCGACCCCGACGACACCGTCCGGCTCTCGGTGGCCCAGGTGCGACTGCTGGCTGACCGGCGCCGTGGCGTCGGCGCCGACGGCATCATCCGGGTGGGGCCCGGGCGAGATGGCTGCGATCTCTCCATGCAGCTGCACAACGCCGACGGCGGCGAGGCGGAGATGAGTGGGAACGGGATGCGCTGCCTGGCCCAGGCGGCGGTGGAGGCCGGCCTCGTCTCCCCGCCGCGCTTCACGGTGGCGACGGCGGCCGGCGCCCGAACGGTCGAGTACGCGCCGGGGGAGTCGCCCGGGTGGGCCAAGGCCAGCGTCGACATGGGCCCGGCCAGGCTCGGGCCCGATCAGCCCCAGGAATTCGACGACCGCCGGGTCCGGACGGTCGACGTGGGGAACCCGCACCTCGTGCTGCTCGGACCCGACACCGCCGGCGTCGACATCGCCGAGATCGGACCGAAGCTCCAGGCCGCCTTCATCGGCGGCATCAACGTGGAGTGGATCACGGTGGTGGGCGACGACCAGGGCGAGCTCCTCGACTTTCGCGTGTGGGAGCGGGGCGTCGGTGAGACGCTCGCCTGCGGCACGGGCAGCGTCGCGGCCGCCGCCGCGGCGAGGAGCTGGGGAGCCGTGCGCCCCGACGGAACCGTGCGGGTGCGCAATCCGGGCGGGACGCTCGAGGTGACCCTGGGGGACGACGAGGAGGCCACCACGATCCTGGCGGGACCCGTGCGCAAGGTGGCCGACATCGACATCCACCCGGGAATGCTCTCTTGAGCAACCTGCTGCCCGGGACGCTCATCGAGCGCAGCTTCCGGGAGCGGATCATCCTCGTGGGGGTCGTGTTCCCGGGTTTGACGGCCGAGCTCGTCGACGAGGAGCTCGACGAGCTCGCGCAACTGGTCGACAGCGCGGGGGCCGACGTCGTCGGCCGCGTCGTGCAGCGCCGAGACGCGCCCGACCCGGCCACCTTCGTGGGGAGGGGGAAGGCGCAGGAGATCGCCGAGCTCAGCCGCAGCCTCGACGCGGACACCGTCGTCTTCGACGACGAACTGACACCGGCGCAGCACCGCAACCTCGAGAAGCTCTTTGGCCGCACCGCCATCGACCGGACGGCGGTGATCCTCGACATCTTCGCCCAGAACGCTCGCAGTCCCGAGGGCAAGGCGCAGGTGGAGCTCGCTCTGTTGCGCTACCGGCTGCCGCGGTTGCGGGGCCGGGGCACCTCGCTCAGCCAGCAGGCGGGCGGCATCGGGACCAGGGGACCGGGCGAGACGCAGCTCGAGGTGGACCGTCGCCGTCTCGTCCGGCGCATGCACCGCCTCGAGGCGGACCTACGGGACGTCGAGCGCACCCGGTCCCTGCAGCGGCGCAGCCGCGCCCGCGGCCGCCACCGCGAGCTCGCACTGGTGGGCTACACCAACGCGGGGAAGTCGACCCTGCTCAACCGGCTGACCGATGCCGGGGTGCCCGCTGAGAACCGCCTCTTCGTCACGCTCGACCCGCGCACCCGCCAGCTGTCCCTGCCCGGTGGCGAGACGGTGCTCGTGACCGACACGGTGGGTTTCGTGCGCAAGCTCCCACACGAGTTGGTCGAGGCGTTCCGCTCCACGCTCGACTCGGTGCGCCTGGCTGATCTGGTCCTGCACGTGGTCGACGCCACCGCGGTCAACGCAGAAGGCCAGATGGCCGCCGTCCGCGAGGTGCTGCGCGAGATCGGTGCCGCCGATGTGCCCGAGCTGGTGGTCGTGAACAAGGCGGACAGCGCGCCCGAGTCCGCCAAGTCGCTCGCGCACGCGTCAGAGGGTTCGGTGCTCATCTCCGCCCGCACCGGAGAAGGCGTCGACGAGCTGCTGCGCGTCCTCGGCGACCGGTTGCGCGGGTCCGACGGGGTCGTCGAGCTCGTCGTGCCGTGGTCGCGTGGCGACGTGCTGGCCGCCATCCACCGCGAGGGCGAGGTGGTGGGTCAGAGCGACGGGGAGGAGTCGGCCACACTGCAGGTGGTGCTGGACGACGTGGGCCGGGCTCGCTTCGCCGAGTTCGTGGCGGCGCCGTGACGTTCCGCCTCCCGCCCTACCCGTACGACCGCCTCACCGGCCTGGCCAAGCTGGCCGAGGCTCACGAGGGCGGCATGGTCGACTGCTCCATCGGGACACCGTGCGACCCGCCCCTGCGGGCCGTCGTCGACGCCCTGGCGTCGTCGGGCACGGAGCGTGGTTACCCCGCATCGGCGGGCAGCGCGCAGCTGCGGGAGGCGGCCGCAGCCTGGCTGGCCCGTCGCTTCGAGCTGGCGGACGTGCCCGTGTCGTCGGTGGCCGCGTGCGTCGGGACCAAGGAGCTGGTGGCCTCGGTGCCGCACGTGCTGCGGCTGCGCGAGCCGGAGAAGGACACGGTGCTCTACCCGGCGGTGTCGTACCCGACCTACGCCATGGGGGCGGAGCTCGCCGGGTGCCGCGCCGTCCCGGTGCCGCCCCGGAGCGGACGGCTTGGCGGGCTCGACCTCGAAGCCATCGATCCCCCCGACGCCGAGCGCGCCCTGGTGTTGTGGTCGAACTCGCCGTCGAACCCGACGGGGGGTCTGGGAGATCTGGGCTCAGAGGCGGCGTGGGGACGGGCCCATCGGGTCCCCGTCTTCTCCGACGAGTGCTACGCCGAGTTCACCTGGAACGGCCCGCCGCGCTCGGTCCTCCAACACGGCGCCGACGGTGTGGTCGCCGTGCACTCGCTCTCGAAGCGTTCGAACCTGGCCGGCGTGCGCGTCGGCTTCTACGCCGGGGACGCCGAGCTGGTCGAATTCCTGCGGGCCGTGCGCCAGCACGCCGGCCTGATGGTCCCGGGCCCGGCGCAGGCCGCCGGCGCCGCGGCCTTGGCCGACGACGACCACGTGGAGGCCCAGCGGGCGCGCTACCGCGAGCGGCTGGTCTACCTGGGTGGTGTCCTGGGCGACTACGGCTGCCCGGTCATGCCCCCCGAGGGCGGGTTCTACCTGTGGGTCCCGGTGCCGGCCGACCGTTGGCCCGACGCCTGGGCCATGGCGGAGGCATTGGCCACCGACGGCGGACTGCTGGTCAGCCCCGGCGACCTCTACGGAGAGGGCGGCGCCGGCCACGTCCGGGTGGCGCTCGTACAGCCGATGGAGCGGTTGGCGCTGGTGGGGGAACGCCTCGGTAGGGTGAGCCATGGCTGATCTGCAGGCGAGCATCGAGGAGTTGTGGGAGCGCCGTGACGAGCTCTCCCCGGCGGACACCGACGCGGCGAAGCTGGTCGAGCAGGCCATCGACCTGCTCGACACCGGGCAGGCCCGCGTGGCGGAGGTGGACCCGTCGACCGACGAGGTGGTCGTCCACGAGTGGCTCAAGAAGTCGATCCTCATGCTGTTCTCCCTGCGCGGGATGGAGACCATCGAGCACGGGCCCTTCGAGTACGCCGACAAGCTGCCGCTGAAGCGTGGTTTCGCCGAGGCAGGCGTGCGCGCACTTCCGGGTGCGTCGGCCCGCTGGGGCTCGTTCCTCGGCCGCGGCGTGGTGCTGATGCCCTCCTACGTGAACATCGGGGCATGGGTCGGTGCGGGCTCCATGGTGGACACGTGGGCGACGGTGGCCTCCTGCGCGCAGATCGGGGAGCGGGTGCACCTGGCCGGCGGGGTCGGCATCGGCGGCGTCCTCGAGCCGCCCAACGCGGTGCCGGTCGTCGTCGAGGACGACGCTTTCGTCGGGAGCCGCTGCATGGTCACGGGCGGGGCGCGCGTCGGAAAGGGATCGGTGCTCGGCGCGGGGAGCTTCCTCGACCCCTCCATCCCCGTCATCGACGCCGAGACGGGCGAGGAGATTTCGCGGGGCGTCGTGCCGCCGTGGTGTGTCGCCATCCGGGCCAGCCGCAGGCGCGAGTACCCGGGTGGTGAGTTCTTCGTGCCCTGCGTCCTCGTGATCAAGCGCCTGAGCGAGGGGGAGCGCCACGACAAGGCGCAGCTCAACCAGGTCCTCCGGGACCACGGCGCCAGCACCTGATCCGGTGGGCGACCTGCTCACGGCCACCAGGGACCTGATGGCCATCGCTTCACGCAGCGGTCAGGAAGGCCCGATCGCGGACGTCGTGGAAGGGGCGTTGGGCGCCTGCCCGTGGCTCGAGGTCGTGCGCGTCGGCGACAACGTCGTGGCGCGCACCTCGCTCGGCCACGACCAACGCCTCGTGCTGGCGGGCCACCTCGACACGGTGCCGCCGGGCGCCAACGAGACACCGAGGCTCGACGGCGACACCGTGTGGGGGGTGGGAGCCTCCGACATGAAGGGCGGGCTCGCCGTCATGCTCGACCTGGCGACCACGGTGCGCGAGCCGGCGGTCGACGTCACGTGGTGCTTCTACTCCCGCGAGGAGATCGGGCGCGACGAGAGCGGGCTGCTCGAGCTCTGGCAGCAGCGGCCCGACCTGTTGGCGGGCGACGCCGCGGTGCTGGGCGAGCCGACCAGCGCGCTGGTCGAGGCGGGCTGTCAGGGGACAATGCGGGTACGCATCACGCTGCGGGGGGTACGGGCGCACACGGCGCGCCCGTTCACCGGCCGCAACGCGATCCACCGGCTGGCACCGCTGCTCGAGCGGGTGGCCGGGTGGGGCGGACGCGAGGTCGTGCTCGACGGCTGTGCCTATGTGGAGCAGCTCCAGGTGGTGGCCATCGAGGGAGGCGTCGCCGGCAACGTGGTGCCCGACGAGGCACGCGTGGCGCTCAACCATCGCTACGCGCCGGATCGGAGGCACGCCGACGCCGAGGCCTTCCTCCATGACTTGCTCGACCCGACCCTCGAGCTCCAAGCCGGGGACACGTGGGAGGTGCTCGACGCCGGGGACGGCGCGCCGCCCTCCCTCGGGCACCCGTTGCTCAAGTCATTGGTCGAGAAGAGCGGGGCGCAGCCCAAGGCCAAGGTGGGATGGACCGACGTGGCATCGTTCTGGGAGCACGGCGTGCCGGCGGCGAACTTCGGGCCCGGTGACCCGTTGCTGGCCCACCACCCCGACGAGCGGGTCTCAGTGGCAGAGCTCGAGCGCGCCCGGGAGGTGCTGGCCGCGCTCATCGCGTGAGCGGCGTCGGCGCACGCAGCGCCGCCGCACACGGACGGCTCCGGTTTGGGACGCAGCTTCGCTACGCGGCGAGCTGCGTGACGGCGCGCGTCAGCAGATGCAAGTCGCCTTGCCCCGGCAGGCGGTCAACCCGTCGATCGATGCGCTCCAGGACGTCCGTGCCCTTCTCGCCCGCGAAGAGGTACTTGACGAGGAAACCGACCTCCCGCCTCGGCATGACGCCGGAGCCCACCGGACGCCACCAGTGTGAGAGCGCGAAGCGGGTCATCCGCTGCGCCTTGACGCTGTCGCGCAGGCGGCGGGTCGCCTCCGACGAGTAGAAGTCGATGTGCCGACCCTCCTGCTTCATGATGCGGCGCAGCAGCTCGCGCAGCGTGGGGTGGGCGGCCGTCTCGGACAAGCGGGCGTAACCCGCCTGGGTCGTCCATTCGTTTACGGCGCCCCATGTCATGTGCAGCGCGACGAAGGCGCGGCCGGCGAAGGCGGCCGAGGCGATCGTGCTGGCGGTGGAGACAGCCTGGCGGCGCCGGTGGCCCTGGCGCAGTGCCGCGATGCGCGGGGCCCCCGCCTGCTCGCCATGAGCCTCGAGCACCTGTCCGATGGCTTCCCCGTGCCACATCTCCTCGAACACCCAACAGGAGAGGAAGGAGGTGATCTCCGGGTCCTGGTGGGCCGGGGTCAGCAGCAGGTCGCGCAGGTAGCAGACGGTGTGGTGCTCCACGTCGTGCATGTAGCGCAGTGAGCGCAGGGCTTCCGGTTGCAGTGGCTGGTCCCGGAAGTCCTCGAAGTCGATGCCTTCGAGGTCCAACCGTCCTGCTCGGGCCTTGTAGGAGTCGATCGTCGTTCGCATAACGCCTACTATTCGGGGCACAGGCTGCACCCGGATGGGCGAAATCTCTGACATCCACGAAGGGAAGCGGGCCCGAACAGGTCGTAGATGCAGATCGACGAACTCAGCGATGCCCAGCTCGTCACCTCCATCGCCCGGTACAACGAGACGGCGCTGGCAGAGGCCTACCGGCGCCACGGTGGCGCCGTGTTCGGCCTGGCCAAGCGTGTCCTGCAGAACGCCGCGGAGGCCGAGGACGTCACCCAGGAGGTCTTCCTGCGGCTCTGGAACCAGCCCGACCGCTTCGACTCCGCCCGGGGATCGCTGCGCTCGTTCCTCCTGGCCCAGGCGCACGGCCGGGCCGTCGACGCCGTCCGCTCCTCGAGCTCGCGACGGGCGCGGGAGGCCCGCGACGCCATGCGCACCGCCGAGGCCTCCTACGACATGCAGCACGAGGTCTGGGACCTGGCTGTGGCCGACCAGGTCGCCCAAGCGATGGGGGAGCTGCCCGAAGAGGAGCGGCGGGCCATCGAGCTGGCCTACTTCGACGGCCGGACCTACCGGGAGGTGGCGCAGCTCCTCGACCAGCCTGAGGGCACGGTGAAGAGCCGGATCCGCAACGGCATGCGGCGCATGCGCGCCGTCCTGGCCGACGGCGGGATCCGAGGGGTCGACGCGTGATGTCCCACGAGGACGCCAGCGAGCTCCTGGGCGCGTACGCCCTCGACGCCGTCGACAGCGACGAGCTCGACGCGCTCGAGGCCCACCTGGCCACCTGCCCGCGCTGCCGGTCCGAGCTCGACAGCCTGCGCGAGGTGGCGGCCGCCATCGGCAACTCGGTGGAGCCGCTCCCCGAGGGATTGTGGTCGAGCATTGCCAGTCGGCTTCCCGAGCGTCCCGGGGACGAAGAGCCGCCTCCCATGCCCCACCTGAGCCCCGAGAGCCGATCCCCCTTCCAGCCGCCTCCCGACCGGCGGCAGCGTCGCCGGCGCACCACGGTGGCCACCCTCGGCGCACTGGCGGTCGCGGCCGCCGCGGTGGCCGTCGTGCTCGGCATCGGGTTGGTGCGGGCCGACAACAAGGCGTCGAACCTCCAGGCGGCCTCTGCCAGGCCGTCGTCCACGGTGACGGGCGCGCTGCACACGCCCGGGCACCGTCTCATCACCCTCGACACCAGCTCGCACACGCCGTTGGCGCAGGTCGTGGTGGTGCCCTCCGGTCAGGGCTTCCTGGTCTCGTCGAAGCTGCCGTCGCTGGGTCCCGGCCGGACCTACCAGCTGTGGACGATCGAGGGGAACCAACCGATCTCCCTCGGCCTGCTCGGGGGTTCGCCGCGCCAGGCGGCCTTCACCATGGCCGGCTCGACGCGGCCATCACGACTGAGCATCACGGCCGAGCCGACGGGCGGTTCCGTCTCCCCGACGGGGCCCATCATCGCTTCGGGAACTGTCTGACGTCCGCGGGCAGCTGTTAGGTTCGCACCTCATGTCAGAGGAAGACGCACCCAAGAAGCGCCGCCCGATCGAGGTGGGGGCCGAGGCTGAACCGGTGAAGCTGGGCTCCATGCTCCTGACGCTGGTGGAGCCCCACCGGGGGCACGAGGTCGCCTACAACCGCTGGTACGAGCGGGACCACTTCTACTCGGGATGCATGGTCGGTCCCTACAACTTCGCCGGCCGGCGGTTCGTCGCCACGGCGGACCTCAAGGCCCTGCGCGACCCCGACCCGTCGGTCATCACCGGCGAGCCGGACCGGGGCTCCTACGTCGCCGTCTACTGGGTGCTCGACGGCTACTTCGACGTGTGGAACAAGTGGGCCCTGCGCCAGGTCAACGCACTGCACGCCGCCGGCCGCATGTTCGCCGAGCGCGACCACGTGCACACGCTCCTCTACAACTTCCAGTGGGAGCACCGCCGGGACCCCGACGGCGTCCCCGTCGAGGTGGCCCTCGACCATCCATACCGCGGCTTCGTGGCCGTCTTCATCGACCGCGACCGGTCCGTGTCCAACGAGGCGCTCTGGTCGTGGCTGCGCACCGAGCATCTGCCCGCGTTGCTGCCGGGCACCGACGCCGACCTGGTAGCCGCGTTCACGCCGATCGCACTCGAGGTCGATGCGCCCGGCGACGTGCCCCGCGAGGCGGCGAACGACAACCGCACCGTGTTGCTGTGGTTCTTGAACACGCCACCCGAGGTCGCGTGGGAGCCCGTCATCGTCGAGCACCGGCGCCGCCTGGAGGAGGCGGGCAAGGGCACCGTGGTGGCCGCTCTCCCGTTCATCCCGACCATCCCGGGCACGGACACCTACACCGACAAGCTCTGGGCCGACTAGGACGAGGCGTGCGTCACGCCCACATCTCGGCGAAGGCCGACCATCAGCCCCGGGCCAGGATCTCGACGTGGGTGATGACGAACACCGCGTCGGGCGAGTCCGCCCAGCGCAGGAACGCAGCGGCGATCGACCCGAGCTCCTCGGTGTCGCTCAGCCCGTACTCGAGCGCTTGCTCGGCGAAGCGGGAGTAGCGGACCCGGTCGGCCCACAGCCCGCCCCACCACGCCCGCGCCTCGGGGTCGGCGTAGGTCCAGGTGGAGCTCGAGACGGCCACGTCCGCAAAGCCGGCCGCCTGCGCCAGACCCAGCAGGCGCGGCCCGATCCGGGCGTCGTGGCCGTTGCGCTCGGTGACGGCGAGGTACAGCTCGAGCCAGCGGTCCAGCATGCGGTCCTCGGGCGCCCAGGTGAAGGCACCGTAGTCCGAGTCGCGGGCCGCCAACGTGCCGTCGGGGTGCAGGACGCGGCGCAGCTCGGTGAGGGCGGCCACCGGGTCGCCGAGATGCTGGAGCACCTGGTGCAGGTGGATCACGTCGAAGGATGCGTCGGGGTAACCGAGCGCGAACAGGTCGCCGACCTCGAAGCGCACGCTCTCCAGGCCGAGACGGGCGGCATGCTCTTGCGCCTGGGCCACGACGTCTGCCGCTGCGTCCAGACCGACGGTTTCACCGGGGGCCACCAGGAGGGCCAGGTCGGTCGTGATGGTCCCCGGACCGCAGCCCACGTCGAGCAGGGACTGGCCGGGGCGGAGATGGGGGAGCAGGTAGGCCGCCGAATTCTCGGCCGTGCGCCAGGTGTGGCTGCGGAGCACCGACTCGTGATGCCCGTGCGTGTAGGTCATGCGTACATTGTGGCGTGCCCGAATTGCCCGAGATGCAGGCGCTGGCCGAGCGCCTCGACACGCTCCTGGCGGGGGCGGTGCTCGAGCGGGCCGACCTGCTCGGCTTCTCCTCGCTCAAGACCTACGCCCCGACCCCGGACTCGCTCCAGGGCCGCCGACTCCTCTCGGTCGGGCGCCGGGCCAAGTACCTGGTCTGGGACTTCGAGGACGGCAACCGGATCGTCCTGCACCTGTCGCAGGCCGGCCGTCTCGACATCGAGGAACCACCCAAGAAGACCAAGCCCCGCGGCTCGGTGGCCCGGTTCACCTTCGCCAACGACGGTGGCGATCCGGCGACGGTCGCTGTGCTCGTGCGCGAGTACGGCACCCAGCGCAAGGCCTCGTGGTGGGTGCTGCCCCCCGGCGACGACGGCCCGCTGGCCGGGCTCGGGCCCGAGCCGGGAACCGACGAGTTCGCCGCCTTCATCCGCACCAGCGACTCCAGACGCCACCTCACCACGGACCTGCGCGACCAGCACGTCGTCTCGGGCATCGGCCGCGGCTGGGGGGACGACATCCTGCACCGCGCCAAGTTGTCGCCCTTCGCGTCGTTGCGCTCGCTCAGCCCCGAACAGCGCGAGGACCTGCTCACCGCGGCGACCGACGTCCTCGCCGAGGCCCTCGAGCTCGAGCGCGCACGCCCCGGCGGGCTCTCGGAGGCCAAGCTCGGCGGCCGGTTCGCCGTGCACAACCGGTTCGGCCAGCCCTGCCCGACGCCGGGCTGCACCGGCACCTTGGCCCGGGTCTCGTTCGAGTCCTACGAGATGTCGTACTGCCCGACCTGCCAGACGGGCGGAAAGGTGCTGGCCGACCGTCGACTGTCGCGTCTGTTGAAGTAGCCCGGAACGCGGCCTTCGGCGGGCGTCCGGCGCCCCGCCTAGTTGAGCTGGCGCACCACGGTGACGACCTTGCCGAAGATCGTCACCTCGTCGGGTCCCTCGAAGACCATGGGCTCGTAGGCCTCGTTGGCGGGCGTGAGCACGACGTGGCCGTTCTTGCGGCTGAACGTCTTGACCGTCGCCTCCCCGTCTCCGATGCCGGCCACCACCACGTCGCCGTTGTCCGCCTCCGGCTGCTGGCGGACCACGACGTAGTCGCCGTCGTAGATCCCGGCCTCGATCATGGAGTCCCCGCGCACCCGCAGCATGAACGACGGGCCGTTGCCGGTGAACTGGGCGGGCATGGGGAGGAGCTCCTCCACGTTCTCCTCGGCCATGACACCGGTGCCGGCGGCGACGTCGCCGACGAGCGGCACGTTGTGCACGGCCGACACGCTGAGCCTCGAGGTCGTGTCGGGGTCGAAGTGGACCTGGATGGCCCGGGGCTTGCTCGGGTCCCGTGACAGGTAGCCCTCGCGCTGGAGCACGGCGAGATGGTTGTGCACCGTGGCCGACGAGGCCAGTCCGACCGCCTCCCCGATCTCGCGCACCGAGGGCGGATACCCCCGCTCGCGCTGGCAGTCGGCGATGAAGTTCAGGATCTGCAGCCGCTTCCCGCTCAGGACCTCGGCCATCGGCGTCTCCTTGTGCTCTCCCGGCCGTTCCGCCGGACCCCTCCCGGGGGCGAACATCCGTTCGTGACGGACCAAGATAGCCAAGGCGTGGAGCCAAAGCAAACATCTGTTCGTTCGGGCTAGCCGGCGACGGCCTCTCTCCGCACCCCCAGCTCGGCCAGGAGCCGATCACGCAGCGCATCGAAATCCGCGCCGCCGATCCGCGCGGCCGCGCCAGGCCCCCGGCACCTCCGGGTCGAGCGGCCGGTGCAGGTCGATGGTGCGGGGCGAACCCTGACTAAATCCCTCGAATGTCAAGCACGCCGGCAGGGTGTTGTCACACCCGCTCCGTATGGTGGCCTCGTGTACGAACAGCTGTTCGACGACGAGGTTGACAGCGAACAGGTGTTCGTGGTCCAATGGTTGGTAAGCGAACAGGTGTTCGAACAGGGAGTCGCCATGACGGTCGCATATGAGCTCGAGTTCGAGGCGTGCCGCCCCCGGCTGTACGCCTTGCCGGACCAGCCGGCGCGGACCGCGCCTTCCCCCCGGGTGCGCCGCCGCCGGGTGGTCCTGGCCACCTTGGTCGTCGGCCTGCTCGTCCTGCTGGCCCTGCCCGTTCGCTCGCTCGGTGGGAGCACCCTGGCCCAGGCCGCCCCGGCGCAGGGCCAGGAGTACATCGTGAAGGCCGGCGACTCACTGTCGTCCATCGCCACTCGGGCCGACCCGTCCAACGCAGCCTCGCTGACCGAGCGGCTGGCCCAGGAGGTCGGCTCGAACGTGGTCGTGCCAGGGGAGCACGTGTTCATTCCCTGACTATCGTCGGCGGTGTGCGTTGTCCATGGTGCGGTGTCGATGACGACCGCGTCGTGGACTCACGGCAGGCCGAGGACGGTGGGGCCATCCGCCGCCGACGCGAGTGCCTCGGATGCGGGCGCCGGTTCACGACGTTCGAGCGGGTCGAAGAGGTCCCGCTGTGGGTCGTGAAGCGCAGCGGCCTGCGTGAGCCCTTCGACCGGGCCAAGGTGGTCGAGGGCATCCGGTCAGCGTGCAAGAACCGGCCGGTGACCGACGTCCAGATGGAGGAGCTGGCGCAGAGCGTGGAGGACGCCCTCCGGGCGGAGACCAGTGAGCCGACGAGCCAGCAGGTCGGTGTCGCCGTCCTGGAGCGGCTGCAGGGCCTCGACGACGTGGCGTACCTCCGCTTCGCCAGCGTCTACAAGGGATTCGAGGAGGCGGGCGACTTCCAGCGCGAAGCGGGCCTGCTGACCAAGACGACGGAGCCCAAGCGGAAGTGATGGACCGGACGCCCGGCGTCGTCCTGGCCGTCTACGCCCATCCGGACGATGCCGACGTCGGCTGCGGTGGGACCCTGGCCCGGTGGGCCACGGCGGGTAGCGCGGTCCACCTGGTCGTGTGCACCGACGGCGGGAAGGGGACGAGAGACCCCGACGTCGTGCCGGCGCAGTTGGCCGCCGAACGCGCCGCCGAGCTGGAGGCCTCCTCCGCGCTGATCGGCCTGTCGAGCGTCGACAACCTCGGCTTTCCCGACGGCGAGCTCGCCGACTCCGAGGAGTTCCGGGGCACCCTGGTGGCGCGGGTGCGGGCGCTACGGCCCGACATGGTGTGCGGGCACGACCCCACGGCTGTGTTCTTCGGTCAGGACTACTTCAACCATCGCGACCACCGCATTGCCGGCGCTGCACTGCTCGATGCGGTCGCTCCGGCCTCGGCGCTCCCGCACTACTTCCCCGACGCCGGTCCGGCCCACCAGGTGTCCACCGTGCTGCTCTCGGGGACGCTCGAGCCTGACGAGTGGGTCGACGTCACCGGGACGATCGAGGCCAAGGCGGCGGCCGTCGAGTGTCATCGGACCCAGTTCGCCGGTCAGAGCGGGTGGGCCGGCGAGGCGGTGCGTCGGCGCGCCGCCGAGGAGGGCCGGAGGGCCGGCGTCGCCTACGCCGAGGGTTTCCGCCGGTTGACCCTCGGTGCCTGAGCAGCCACCCGTCCCCACCATCCTCCACGTCGACATGGACGCCTTCTTCGCGTCGGTCGAGGTGCTCGACGACCCCTCCCTGGCCGGCAAGCCCGTGATCGTGGGCGGGGCCGGAGCGCGCGGCGTGGTCGCCTCGTGCACCTACGAGGCCCGCGCCTACGGCGTGCACTCGGCGATGCCGTCCGTGCGGGCCCGCCAGCTCTGTCCGGAGGCCATCTTCCTGTCGGGGCGCCACAGCCGCTACGCCGAGGTCAGCGGCCAGCTGCACAAGATCCTGCACGACGTCACGCCGATCGTGGAGCCGATCGGCCTCGACGAGGCCTTCATGGACGTGGCGGGCGCGCTCCGGCTGCTCGGCGCGCCCGACGAGATTGCCCACGGATTGCGCCGCCGTGTCCGTGACGAGCTACGCCTCGAATGCGCCGTCGGCATCGGCCGCTCCAAGATGATCGCCAAGCTTGCCTCGCGGGCGGCCAAGCCCCGAGCCAGTCGGGCCGGGCTGACACCGGGAGCGGGGGTCTACCTGGTCCCGGCGGAGGTGGAGCTCGAGTTCCTGCACGCCCACGACGTCGAGGCGCTGTGGGGCGTGGGACCGGCCACGGCGAAGCGGCTGCACGACCTCGGCGTACGTACGGTCGGCGACCTGGCCGCGCTCCCGGTCGACACCATGGTGCGCCGGCTCGGGAAGGCCAGCGGTGCACACCTCGCCGCGCTCGCCCGCGCCGAGGACCCGGACCCGGTCAACCCGAACCGGCCCAACAAGTCGATCGGCCACGAGGAGACGTTCAGCCAGGACCTGGTCGACCCACGCGAACTGGAGCGTCACGTGCTGCGCATGGCCGAGTCGGTGGCCACCATGCTGCGTGGCGCGTCGACCGCGGCCCGCACCATCACGGTGAAGATCAAGTTCAAGGACCTCTCGTTGCAGACTCGCTCCCACACCCTTGGGCGGCCGATCGCGACCGGGGGCGCCATCGGGCAGGTGGCTGCGGCGCTGCTGGCGGGCATCGACCCGGGCGAGGGCATCCGCCTGCTCGGAGTGAGCGCCTCGGGGTTGGGCGTCGGAGGGGCGGACCAGCTGTCCTTCGAGCTGGGGGACGGGCTCGACGTGGAGAACCAGAGCGCCACGGCGCGCGAGCAGTCCTGGCACGACGTGACCGCCGCGGTCGATGCCATCCGGACCCGCTTCGGCCGCGCCGCCGTCGGCTCGGCCGGCATGGTCACCGAGGAGGGGGTGCAGGTGCCGGCCCGACGCGATGCGCCGTGGGGGCCGGACGAGTAGCGGGCCACCAGCGCATCAATAGTCGGCCCACGTCCATGCGTTCTGCGGTTGCCATGGGTTACGCATCATTGCCGTGACCCGAAGTGACGGTCTCACCAGTGGTCAAAGTTCAAATTCGCAAGACTCCACCGGCCGGTGCCGCTCTTGGACATCGGGAAGAACTGCCTGCGTCCGCCGGGCCAGCCGTCAAGAAGTCTCCGAGACAGTGGGATGGCTCGGTGTGGTCATGAAGCAGTCCGCAATGAGTTCGGTTCGTCTCCGAGTCACTCCGCTTTACCCTCGCCTTACCGCGGTTGTACCGTCCTCAGCATCGGGTTGGCCTCGGAGCGATCTCTGGTGCATGCGACGAACTAGAGTGCGCATGTCTCCAGGGGGAGGACTCACTCGATGGATCAGGTCGGGTCGTCGGACACTCGTAGCGGACGTTGCCGTGGAAATCATCTATGGAGAAGTCCTCGGAGGTGTGAGGTGAGGGATGCTCGTCGAAATCGGTGGCGCATGGAAGTTGGAGCATCGGTGGCACTCGTGGCGGTTCTGCTCGCCCTGGGGAAAAGCAGCGCTGGCGCCTCGACCGGCGTCGTCATCAAGGAGCCCCAATACGGATTCTCCCTGACCCTTCCGGCCGACTGGAAGCAAGTACCCCTGAACGGCAGCGACGTCACGGCGCTACTGAACGCCGCGACTCACGACAATCCCGCCCTCGCCAATGCTCTGAACGGCGAAATAAGTTCTGGGGCCGCCGCAGGAATGAAGGTGTTCGCCATCGGTCCGCTCAGCGGTGCAACAGTGCCCAACGTCAACGTCGTTATCACCTCGTCGAGCGGAGGTCCGACCGGAAGCGCGTTCGCACCAGCCGCAGTGGCAGAAGCCAAGATCGGATTGACCCAAGTCGGTGCCAGCCATATCAAGACGTCGATCGCCAACAATCATCTGGGAAGATCAGCTCAGGCCACCTATGAGCTGAATCTGAAGAGCGGTCCCGAGTTTGGCGATCAGTTCTACGTGCAGCACAGGTCATATGTGGAAATCATGACGGTATCAACGTCCAGTCCGGCCACCAGCCAATCCGATGCACGACTCATCGTGGACGGTTGGCGGTGGAGTCGCTCCTGAACCCTTCCACTTTGGGGGATACTCGATCAGATACGGCCGGATGATCCAAGCGGATCCTCACCGTCGACGGTCGTCTGGCGAGCGAGCTCACGCAACGCCCTCTCAGCGGCCATCCCCGCTCCGACGTCGACCCACGTCGGCCACAGGGAGAAAGTCACATGCGCGATCGCAGGCGAGACTACGGCCACGAACACCTTATGGCTGTTGTCAAGAAAGGTGCTCCGCGCCCGGCTCAGGGAGTCGGGTCGCGTCCGCGCCCTGACTCCGCATCGCCCATCTCCGCTTGGACTGCTCTGTAAACGTTCCCGTGAGTCCGATCGTCACCAATCCGTTCGAGAAACCCGTCGCGCTCCAGGATCTCGTTGACGGCCGGTTTCACCCGGGCGAGCCGCAGGGTGATATCGGCCTGTTTGGTCAGCTCGAGGATCTCAGCCATCTTCGCTGACCCCTGCGAATCGATGAAGTCGATGCCTTCGCAGTCGAGCACGATGCCGGTAATTCCAGGTGTCGAGAGCGCCACTTCGCGGACCCGATCCTCGAGAGCATCGGAGGTGGCGAAGAAGAGGCCTCCGTCCAGTCGAAGGATGACGACTCCCGGGAACTGCTCGTCGGCGGGATGCTCGTCAAGTTCCCTGAAGACCTGGGTACCTGGCTCCCGTCCGAGCAAGGGCATGGGAGGGCGGGTGGCCACCGAGATCAGCCACAGCAGTGAGAGGGCGATCCCAATCATCACCCCGGCCAGAACGCCGAACACGAGTGTCCCGGCGATGGCCGCCACGGCGATCCAAAAGTCGAAGCGCTGCACACGAGCCAGGCGGCGCATCTCGGGCAGGTCCATCATGCCCATCACCACCGCTTCGATGATGAGAGCGGCGAGCACGGGCTTGGGCAAGTGCGAGAACACCGGCGCAAGGACGAGCAGGGTGAGCAGGACGATCACCCCCGAGGTCAGCGACGCAAGGCCGGACCGTGCGCCCGATGGTCATTCAGCGAACTCGCCGAAAGGCTCGTCGAGACGGGCATTCCCTGGAAGAGTCCGGCGCCCACATTCGACATGCCTTGAGCGACCGATTCCTGGTTGATGTCGATGCGGTAGCGGTGCTTGGCGGCGAACGACCGGGAGTCTCCGGCGGTCTGCGAAAAGCCAATGAGCACTAATGCGACGGCAGCTAAGGCGATCGTGCCCCCGTGCGCGCTCACCAAATGCCATTCCGGAAGCTTTACGGTCGGCAGCCCTCGCGGAACCTCCCCGACGAGGGCCACTCCGTGGGCACCGAGGTCAAAGATCCACGAGGCCAAGAGACCCCCGACAACCAGCACGAGGGCCCCCGGGATACGTGGCGCGATCGCCCGCAACCCGAAGACGACGACGAGGGAGACGACGCCGACGAGCACAGTCGCCCAGCTGAGGCTACTTAGGGACGAGAACCAGGACCGCAACTCTTGGATCGGGTTGGCGCCTGAGACATCAGTCCCGGTCAGCTTGGGGAGCTCACCGATCACCACGTCGATGGCCGCTCCAAAGAGGAATCCAGTGACGACGGCGCGGGACAAGAACTGGGCGATCCATCCCATCTTGAACACGGCCAGGAGAAGGAACAGCACTCCCGACGCAAGGGTGATTGTGGCGACAAAGGAGGCCACGTCTTGGGTCCCCGTGATCTTGGTCGCCAGGACCGCGCTGGCGGCCACTGCCGCCAGTCCCGAACTCGGCCCGGTCGAGATCTGGCGGCTCGTTCCGAAGACGGCGTAGAGGATCGCTCCGGCGGCGGCGGCGTAGAGGCCGTTCTGGACCGGCACGCCTGCGATGGATGCGTACCCCAGGTTCTTTGGGACGATGAGGGCCGCCACGGCGACCCCTGCAATGAGATCGCCTCTGAGCCAGCGACGATCGTAAGAACGAATCCATCCGACCATCGGCACGTGCCGCCACCGGTCCCGCTGGGGGGCGGCCTTGGCGGTCCGAGCCATCACCCCGGACGCTACAGCAGAGCGTCTTCGACCTAGGGATTCAGTTGCCCGAGAGGGTGCAGGTGAGGATGGCCAGTCTGTCAGCGGGCGGGGACCTCGACCCCGGTGATTCAAACTCTGTGTCGGTCTGGTGAGCGCCGTGGCACGGGCGACTTCGATGGGTTAGCTTCAGTTCCAGTCGTCAGCTGACTCGAAAGGTGGCCCCACGATGGGAGAAGAAACGGACGCCCTTGGCCCGATCAGCTATCTGATCGTCGAGTTCCCCGGCAACAAGATGACGGGCGAAGGGTTTGCGACTCTGCTCGACCTCGTCGATCGTGGGGTCATCCGGATCCTCGACCTCATGTTCGTGAGGCGGGACTCCGATGGCTCCATGCGAGCGCTCGAGCTCCAGGACATCGACCGCGACGGGCAGTTCGACCTCGCCGTCTTCGCAGGTGCTTCGTCAGGTCTGTTGGGTGAGAGCGACCTCTCCGAGGCGGCATCGGTGATCGAACCGGGGTCGGCGGCTGGAATCTTGATCTTCGAGAACCGCTGGGCCACGCCCTTCATCCAGGCATTGCGTCGTGGCGAGGCCCAGCTGGTGGCCGCCGGCTACATCCCCCAGGACGACCTCGTCGCGGCGCTCGACGCCGCCGAAGGCTGACCGAAGGAAGGAAAGGACAAAGACATGCCACTTCTCCGAGGTATCGCACGCACCGCCGCCATCGCCGGGACCGCCACTGCCGTGTCGAACCGTGTCTCGCGCCGGCAGCAAAATCGGTGGGCGCAACAAGACCAACAGCAGTACGCGCAACAGCCGCAGTACGCCCCTCACCGACACCGGCACCGGCACCTGCTCCGGACCCGATTGCGCAGCTGAAGGACCTTGCCGAACTCAAATCTCAGGGCATCCTCACCGAGGCCGAATTCGAGGCTCAGAAGGCGAAGATCCTCGCATCCTGAACGCCTGGCCCACATGAGGAGCAGTGTCAACCGCTCGGCGGAACCAGGACGATTCGCCTACTTGTGGGGTGGCGCAGCGGCGCTGTCCTTGCGTCAGCCTGGGGCCGGCGCTGAGTTCTCACATACGCGGATCCGGCGGCGCAGATCGCCTCAGCCGTTCAGGTGAATGGCACCAGCGGTGCTTCCTCTGGCTCCCGACTGAATGGCACCAGCCGAACTCAGGCCTCCGCTGGCTCCTCGACGACTCCTGGGGGGAGCGTGCCCGTGGCGGCCTCCCAGCCGAAGGTGGCGACCCAGGCACTCACCACCTTGGCGATACCGAGTCCGATGCCGGCCGCGGCCGCCCACAGCAGGGCGTCGGGCCAAGAGAACCGGGGGTTGGTGGGGTCGAATGGCGTAGCCGGGGCCGTGTCATTGCTGACGGCCTGATACGTGGCCCTAATGAGCTTCCGGGCGAGCAGACCGCCCAGCAGGCCGATGCCGGTGGAGACCAACCTCCACATCCGATCACGGCTGATCATGTCGGGCACGCCACGAGTCATGGGCACGCCCAGAAGGTACCTTGTCAATCTTGCTTCAGCATCGTGAGTGGCCGAATCGCCCAAATCACGGCAGGTGCGCCGTCTGGACCACGGCGCAAAACTGCATGACGACGGGCAGATGAGCCCGGCGGAAGTAATGGGCTTGGGCGCGGATTCGGCAGGTCAGGACGGGCGGCTTCGCAGCCGTTGGCTACGGGCCCTGATACTCATCCTGGCCTGGGCCGCCCTGACCGGACTCCTGATCGCGGTCGGCGTGGGGGTAAAGCACTCCAGTTCGGTCAACGCATTCGACCGCCACGTCACGTCCGTTGTAGTCGCTCACCGGACCCCGGTGCTCAACGCGGTCATGAAAGCCGTGACCTGGCTCGGTTCGTGGGTGGCGCTCGTAGCGACCGGGATCCTCTTGGTGGTCCTGGTGCTCCGGCGACGCCTCCCGATTGCCGCCCTGGTTCTCGGCTTCGTCGCCTGGGCGGGGGAGAACGGCGGCGTGACACTGGCCAAACACGTCGTCAAGCGTGACCGCCCACCGCAGGATCTCCGGCTGGTCTCGGCGCACGGCTGGTCCTGGCCGTCGGGTCACACTGCCGTCGCCCTCCTGGTGTTCACCACTTTGGCCCTTGTGGTGGCGGCTATCGCCCCAAGGTCGGGTAACCGAACGCTGGCGTGGGCACTGGCGGCACTCGCAGTGGCGGCGGTGGCATTCTCACGGGTTGAGTTAGGCGTCCACTGGACCACCGACGTCATCGCAAGCATCATCTTCGTCAGCGCGTGGCTGGTGGTTCTCTTCGCGTTGTTCGCTTCCGATGTTGGCCCGAAGCGCATCGATGCCAACGCTCACTGAAGCGACGTGTCCGGAGAGATCCGCTGGCACCCACGGGTGCGTCAGGCGCCCACCTGACCTGCCACACAGTTTCTGTGTACTCACCCGACCGAGAGCCTCAGGTTCTGTCCTATCTTGTGGTCGTAGGCCCTTGAACGAGCAGTGCGGAGATTCTTGATTGCGATGACTGAGGCGACAAGATCCAAGACCCCCACTCCGTCTTTGAAGAGGATGCTCGTCCCACTTGCGCTGGCCCAGTTCATCTGCAGCTTTGCCGGCTCGAACATGAACGTCATGATCACCGACATCAGCACTGACCTCCACACGACGGTTCAGGGTGTGCAGGTTTGTATCACCCTCTTTCTGCTTGTGATGGCGGCATTGATGATCCCGTGCGGCAAACTGACTGACAGGTGGGGAAGAAAGCGGTGTTTCACCGTTGGCCTCGTTGTCTACGGCATTGGCGCGCTAACGAGCGCGCTCTCCCCAGGTCTCGGCGTCCTCATTCTCGGCAACTCGATCTTCGAGGGTGTGGGAACTGCCTTGTTGATCCCGCCTGTCTACATCCTTACCACGGTGCTGTTTACTGATCTGAAGTCGCGCGCCTGGGCTTTCGGGGTGATCAGCGCCATGGGGGGGATCGGAGCCGCGATGGGGCCGCTGATCGGGGGTGTGATCACCACCGACGATCACCTGGCGGGCCGCGTTCATCTTCCAAGCCCTCATCGTCGTGGCGATCTTGTTCCTTGCCCGTGGCCTCGTCGATCCCATACCGGCCGACCCGACGCGTCCCTTCGATGTGGTTGGGGCGATCCTCTCCGCCGCTGGCTTGGTGATCCTCGTCGGTGGCATTCTGGCGGCCGACCAAAGTGTGGCCCTGATGACAGCGCTCCTCTTGCTTGGGGCCCTCATCCTTGCCGGCTTCTTCGTGTGGATCCGCCGACGGGAACGCGAAGGCCGCGAAGCCCTGCTCTCGACCTCGCTGTTTCGCAACCGCACGTCAAACCTGGCTCTGGTCACTCAGAACGCGCAGTGGGCGATATTGCTCGGTACCTCCTTCACGGTGGCCGCTTACCTTCAGGTTGTCCGCCACTACGACGCCATCCAGACCGGGGTGATCTTCACGGCGGCCACCGTGGGTATCTTGTTGTCCTCGCTCGCTGCTCGCCCTCTTGCCAAGCGGTTCCATCAGCGGACCCTTATTGCGAGCGGATTCATCATCACGATCGCTGGCATCGTGGTCCTCTTGGTGCTGGTGAAGGGCCACCCTGGCGCGTGGTATTTCGCCCCCGGGCTCTTCATGATTGGGACTGGCGTCGGACTCATGCTGACACCGTCGGTCAACGTCGTGCAGTCCTCCTTTCCCGAACGCCTACAGGGAGAGATCTCGGGGCTGTCACGCAGCGTGTCCAACCTCGGGTCATCAATCGGCACCGCGGTCGCCGGCACCATTCTCGTGGCGGGTCTGGCTGACCCGAAGCGCTCCTATGGCATCGCCATGATCGCCCTCGGCGTCATCGGACTGATCGGACTTGGTGCGACCGTTCTGCTGCCAAGAGCCGATCCCATCCCAGCATCAGACTCCTGATCCGTGTGGACTGGTCGCCGCCGGGGACCCCTTCACGTAACTGGCGGCCGGCACACCCGGTAGGGCACGTTCCTCAGTGCCTGCAAGGAGCCGCAGCGGGCCCCATGGTGCGTACGGGGCATGCCGGCACACGAGAACAACACGTCGGGGCTGTGAAACCGGGACTGCACACAGTAAGGAAGAACAGGCAACGGTCCTTTGCGATCCCGGAGGCGGTTGCAGTCACGGTCAGTAGTGAGGGCCCAACTACTGACCAGTGTTACTTGAGACCCAGGTCAACGCTATTTTTGGGTCAGGCCACCAGCGGATCCAGTATCAATCCATTCACGTTCAACGTTTGTCAACGGTTCAGCACCGTTCCCCATGACTGCACCCACAGTCTCACCGTTCAACACTGTTCGCGAACATTCCCAGGCGTTTGTAGCCACCGAGTAGTCACGGAGACGGTGGGACTGATTGGCCAGTGGGAATCCGTTGCACTCCCTATGACCGCAGCAAGCCGAGCCGTGGCGGCGTAAACGACGTCGCTGGCATGGACTGCCAGCGCGATAACAACGTGTCGCTCGATCCTCAGGAGCGCAAGGCGAGATGGCGCCGGCCGAAGGCGAAGGCTAGGCCGTAGAGGACCGCCACCACCACGAGCAGGAATCTGAACCCCGTGATGAGCGACAGGTAGGCGAGCACCCCCCCCACGATCGCCCCGAGCAGGTTTGCGCCGAAGGCGGTGGTGGAAGAGGCCACATCCTTGAACCGCTGAGCGAAGACGAGGTTGGCGATGAAGATCGGTGCGAACGCGAGCGCCGTTGCCGCCAAGAAGCGCAACACGACCGGCAGCCCTAGCAATGAAGCCTGAGGGACCACGAACGAGACGGCCAGCGCCACGAGCAGCGCTCCGTACAGCAATGCCGCGCGCGGGAGCTTCACGTGTCGCGCGGTCTCGACAGCCGCGTAGACGCAGACGAGCACGCCGGCGAAGACGAGCGAATTCACGTACCAGGTCGTGCCGAAAAGCAACGCGAACTGCACGATGTTCTTGGCCTCGAGCAGCAGGAAAGCCGCACCCATCCAGAACAAGTCCATGAATCGCGCCATTTTCTTGAACGGTCCTCCCGCTGCCCGCACCACCACCAGGGAGGCTGCCAGCATCAGCCCCACCACCAACAAGTAGAAGTTCGGGATCGAGGGGGTTGGCAGATAGGGGAACGGGCGGTCGTCGGAGACCGGCGCGACCTGCTGGCCGTTCCAGAAAGTGGAGCAACTTCGGGGTGTCGCCATTGAGGGCGACCGTGAGCACAGCTTGCTGGCGTCCGCTCAGGGTGTTACCCAGTTCCACGCACGGGCGCGAGCCGAACGCCTCGTCGAGCGCGGTCGCATAGCGGTCGAGCAGGAACGGCTGGTAGTAGTTGTACATCACGAAGGTCCCGCCGGGGGCCAGATGGTCCCGGGCCTCCTGAATGGCCTCTGTGGTGAGAAGGTAGTTCTCGAGACCCACGGGTGCGGACTGGCCCGTGAGGGCCGTGAGGGAGTCCGGCAGCGCGTAGAGGATCAGCGAGTAGTGCTGGCTCGTGTCCTGGAGGAATGCCCGTCCGTCGTCGATGTGGATGCTGACGCGCCGGCTCTGATAGGCGTGCTCGGGATTGTGGTCCTTCCCAAGCTGAACCAGATCGGGGTCGATCTCGACTGCGTCAACGTGGCGCGCCCCTTCGGAAAGTGCCACACCGACGTCGTTGCCGGTCCCCGCGCCGATCACGAGGACGTTGGAGAGCGAGCTGTTCGTCACGTGCCGGTACGGGAAGAAGTAGAAGGTCTCGATCCTGTGCAGGGTGGAGATCGAGTACAAGGTCTGATAGGGGGTGTTGTTCCCGGAGACGGCTAGTCCGTGGTACACGTGGCCGTCCACCGTGCTGGTCACATGGCTCGTCGTGATCTTGTAATACGGCGACCAGAGGTCGACCGTTGAGAGTGACTCGAACAGCAGCATCACCACGATGCCGGCTATCGCGAGCCACTGCCACCAGCGTTGGCGTCTTCCGAGAAGCAGCACGAACACGACGGCCACTACCCCACCCCAGGCGATGGGCGGAAGCCCGATGAAAGACAGGACCGAGAACAGGGCGATCCCTCCGACGCTTCCGATGATGTCGAGGCGGTAGGCGTCTAGAGGTTTGAACTGAGCGAAGGTCCGGGCCGTCGCCTGTCCGAGGCCCGCCATCACCAGGACCACAAGCACAAAGATGATCGGGAGGCTCACCCACTGGGACAAAGGAGCATGCCCTGAGAGACCCTGGAACTCATGCGGGCCACGAAGCGCCACGAGCTTCACGGGGAAGATGAGGACGAACGCGACAAGCACGGCAAGCGACAATGGCGCCAGCCGGAACAGATTTCGTGACCCAGCGGCGAGTAGGAAGCCCGCCCCGATGCCGAGGAAGCTCGCCAGGAGCACGAAGTTCGTGATGAGGGCCAGGTGAACGTTGTTGGCAGCGGTCCACCGGATGAGCGCGAGCTCGACGAAGAGCATCAGCATGCTCAGCGTTCCCAGCCGCCACGGGCTCAGCTCCGACATGAAGCCGCCTACGCCAGCTTTGGGTGCCTCGGCGAGCTCCTCGCCGATGTTCGTAGAGGTCTTTGCCATCAGGACAGGTGGCGAGGCGCGCTCGGTTGGTCGGGCTTGTCGGGCATCTGCGTAAAGATAGGAGGCCTCACCGGGTCAGGGTCAATCCGGGCGGCGAGAGCAGGACGCCACGCGAGGTCGAGCCTCGCATTCCCCCTGGGCCATGCCCGAATGCTGTGTTTCCAGCCTTCTCACAGCTTTATCAAGGAGAAGGGCGGGCAGGCCCCAAAGGACAACACGCCCCCGCTCTCGGTTCAGAACGCCGACGTCGCCGAGCTCTCGGTGTCGTCCTCCCGCTAGTGTTCAGCCGCCCGGAGCATCCCCTCGATGATCGCCTCCATGGCCTCGTCCTTGCGGTCTAGCGGCGGGAGTGCCTCGGGGACTGTCCTCGTCAACCCGATGCCGCTCTGCGGGTCACCTGGCAGGCCACCAGCGGATCCAGTACCCGTGGGGGTGGGTGTCGGCCAGGCGGGACGGCTGAGCGTCGTCCGGGCCGCAGTGGACGAGAGCCGTCGCCAGATCGGGCCCCTCGCGTCGCAGGGGCGAGGGGGGCGTGGGCAGACCGGGTGTCTCGAAGGGTGACTCGCAGTAGAGGTGGTGGACCGGTCGTTCCTCCCCGAGCGACCGGACCTCTTCGGCCAGGGTGCGCTGCTGTTCCGCGTCGAGGTAGGCCGCGACCCAAGAGTGGAACACGACGAGTGGGCCATCGCCGGGGATGGTGGCGGCGATCCGGGGCAGGTCGGTCACCATGTCTCCCTGCTCGAGCCGCGGCGGGCGCGCCGAGGCGCGCACGTTGGCCAACGCCGCGCGCAGGCGCCCGAAGCGGGGCAGGTTGTCGGGCCACTGACAGGCCAGCAGCCACCGGGCGTCGTCGTCGGAGAAGGGGTCGATCGGAGAGAGGTCGAGACCGACGCGCTCCGCCACGACGGGCAGCCGGAGCTCGGGCAGGCTCTCGACGTCGTCGCGGGCAGTGCACTCCAACACGACCGTTGCGTCGCGGGCGCCCGCAGCGATGGTCCGGTCTCCTCGAGCCGCCCGGTAGACGTAGGCGTAGTCGTCGAAGAGCAGGTTGAGGCCGGCCGAGGTGCCGAGGTCGAGGAGGGACAGCGGCTCGTCCCGGCCGTAGCGAGCCGCGATGTGACACAGGCCTGGCAGCAGGGCGGTGCAGCGTCCGACCTCGTTGGTCTGGGTCGTCCGGGTGGCGATCAACGCCTCCAGCTCGGTGCGGTGCTCACCGCAGAAGTCGGCGAAGGAGGCGGCTGCGTCCCCGGACGGGTCGTAGGGGGTGCCGCGCACGTCGGCCACGGTGTCGTAGTGCGCGGCCAGTGGGTGCTCGACGCCCGAGAGGAGCAGGAAGTGCACGGCCGCCAGCAGCAAGAGCGGCCGGCGCTGGGGGAGTGGTGCGCCGTCGAGGAGGGAGAGCACCTCGTCGTCTTCGGCCACCGCCCGGCAGATGACGGGGTAGGTGGAGCCGCCGTCACGCTCGACCACCGCAGCGAAACCCCTGAAGTGGTCGGCCAGCGGCTGTTCGACGAGCATTGGTCAGAAGCTGGCGGGGAGCAGCGGGCTGACCGCTCCGAAGAAGAACCAGAGCAGGACGAGCATTCCGGCCACTCCCACTCCGTAGATGACCCAGCGCCGGCTGCGGAAGCGGTAGGCGGCATAGAGGATGCCCGCGCCGATCGCCACAGTCACCAACCCCCAGAACAGCGCATCGGTCAGCTGGACGCCGGAGCTCCCGGCCAGGCTCTCGCTCTTCGGGTCCGCATGGAGATGCGCGGTCGGCAGCCCCGAATTCGGGAAGAGCTGGGAGTGGGCCAACTTGCCCTGGACGACCAGGCGCGTCGAAGCGCTGAAGCGCGGATTGCAGGTGGTGAGCGTGAGCTGGTCGGCGAAGACGTTCTGGATCACGCTGGTGTCGCTCGGCGACACGACGAACGATTTGGTCGCGTCGTAGACGAAGATGCCCTGCAGGGTGGTGAGCACGATCGGATCGCCGACCTGCACGGAGTCGAGGTTGTAGAACGGGTGGCCGTAGGTCGTCCGGTGCCCGGCGACCGCGGCGTTGCCGCCCTGCCCGGGCAGCGGCGTCCCGGTGTAGTGACCCGGGCCCTTGCGCAGGTCGGGGGTGTTCGTGCCTTCGACGACGACCTGGTTGATGCCGATGCGGGGGATCCGGATGTAGCCGATGGGGTCGCCCTCGGGCGGCGCGTTCGTGCGGGGCGCGGCCATCGGTGGGCCGGTGGGCAGCTTGTTCAGTGCGGCTTCTTCGGCCAGCGCGTGGCGGATGGCCTCGCTGTTGGTCTCCTGCTGGAGCTGGGTGCGTAGCCCGGCCTGGGTCCGGGACTCCTGAATGGAGGTGCCCCAGATCTGGTACGCCGTGAAGAGGAGCAGCACGACGCCGGCCCCGATCAGGACCCGCCCGCAGATGTCGAGAATCCGCCGAATTGGGGACATCGAGGGGAGAGACTAGGGCGGCGGGGGACTCTGCCCGGTTCGCCCGGGCCTAGGCGTGGACCGTGACCAGGGTCCCGAGCGGTGTGAGCGGGAACACGACCTGCGCGTTGGGGATCGGCATCTCGACGCACCCGTCGCTCTGGGGGAAGCCGTACGACCCGCGGACGAATCCGTGCAGGGCGTCGCCACCGTGGAAGTAGCTCACCCACGGGATGCCCGGGTCCGAGTAGTGGGAGCCGTCGGGGTTGGTCCCGCTCATCGTGGTCACCGTGTAGCGGGCGTAGACGGGCCAGGTGCCGTTCTCGGTCGTCGCTCCGGCGACCCCGGTGTTGACGGGGGTCGTGTAGACGGCGACGCCGTTCTTGTAGACGGTGGCCGACTCGGGGAGCGACTGGCTCACGGTCACGTAGTCCCAGGGCAGGGCGTCGCCGTGGCCGCTCTGGACGTCAGCGAGGAGGTCGGTCCACACCTGCGGGCCGGCGATGCCGTCGGTCTTCAGGCCGTTCTGGGACTCGAAGTTCATCACGGCGCCCTGCGTGATGACGTTGTTGGTGCCAGGCGTCCACAGCGTCAAGAGAGCGAGGGGCTGGTCGGCCCAGCGCCAGGTGAACGATCCCACCTGGTCGTTGCCCTCCTGCGTCGGCGACGTCAGAGGTGAGGCGGGCGTGAAGGTGAGGGGGAGGTAGCCCAGTTCGGCGAGCAGCTGCTGGAGGCGCAGGATGGAGCCGGGCGCCACGGTGAACTGCGACGTGAAGTTCTGGGCGAGGTGCTGGCCCTCGGAGCTGACCGCGCCGGCGGCCCCGCCCGGGACGGTGACCGTCTCGGTGGCGCCGGGTACGAGCGGACCGGTGGCCTGGAACTGGAGCAAGGACGGGGACAGCACGGCCCAGGAGCCCGCCACGGCCGGGGTGAGGGTCGGCATGGGACTGCCGGGGGCGAGGTCCGTCGAGAACTGCACCGAGATGGTGGACCCGGCGGCGACGCCGGTCCCGGTCGGGGTCACCGAGGTCACCGTGAGAGCGACCGGAGGGGCGGTGGGGGTGGCCGCCGCCTGGTTGGCGCGCCCGTTCTGAACGGCGACGAAGCTGCCGCCGGCGACCACGAGCACGGCCACGCACACGGTGAGGATGACCCACAGGCGTGGGCCCCTCCGACTCCGGACGTGGTCTCCAGACATGGCAGAGGGGATCCTACCGGGGTCTAGCAGGGCCTACAGACCGATTTCGGACCGAATTGCGTCGATAATGTCCGAAAGACGGCCCTCATCGGTCACCTTCGACCCGTCGGGCTCGCGGACGTAGAAGGCGTCGACCACGATTTCGCCCAGCGTGGAGACCCGGGCAGAGACCACGTCGAGGTTCGACTCGAAGAGGGCCCGCGTGATGCGGTGGAGCAGCCCGATCTCGTCGGGGGCGCGCACCTCCATGACGGTGGCCGTGTCTGACGCCTCGTTGTCGACGCTCACGTCGCTGCCCGGGAGGTGGGCGGCGGAGCTCCGACGGCGAGGGTAGACCCGCTCACGCTCGGAGAGGCGCTCGCCGATCGACATGCGGTCGGAGAGGACGGCGTCGAGGTCCTCCCGCAGCTTGGCGGTGTCGGGCCAGGTTCCGCGTGCGACCTCGACCGTGAACACTTCGACGGCCACGCCGTCCTCCCCGCTCACGTTGGCTGCCCGGACGTTCATGCCGTTCAGGGCGAGCGCACCCGCAACCGAGGAGAACAGGCCCCGCCGGTCCGGTGCCGCCACGATCACCTGCGGCGGTTGCAACAGGACCGACGGGAGTCCGGACTGGCCCACTTCCCCGATGAGATCCTGGTGGGCGGCCAGGATGGGGTCGGGACCGGCCAGCGCGGTCTCACCCTGGAGCACACGGTCGGTGCGTCTCACGAGCTCGGCGACCAGCCCCGCCTTCCAGGGCCCCCAGGCCGAGGGACCGGTGGCCCGGCTGTCGGCCTCGGTCAGTGCGGCGAGCAGGTGCAGGGTCAAGCGGTCGCCGACGGCGCGGGCGACGCGGGCGATGGTGGTCGGGTCGTCCAGGTCGCGCCTGGTTGCGGCGTCGGGGAGCAACAGATGGTGGCGTACCAGGTCCACGAGCACCTCGACATCGGCCGAGGTGAAGCCCATACGCGTCGCGATGCGCTCGACGACATCGATGCCGACGGCAGTGTGGTCGCCGGGGAAGCCTTTGCCGATGTCGTGCAGCAGTGTGCCCACCAGCAGAAGGTCCGGCCGTTCGACCGTGTCGGTCAGCTCGGCGGCCAGCGCGACAGCCTCGAGGAGATGCCGGTCGACGGTGTAGGTGTGGTAGGCGTTGCGCTGCGGCTTGTTGCGGACGGCGGACCACTCGGGGATAAGCCGCACCAGCAGGCCGTGCTGGTCCAGGGACTCGATCTTGTCGACGGCGGGGCGGCCGAGGCCGAGCAACGCGACGAGCGCCGCCCGGGTCTCCGGCGTCCAGGGGTCACCGGGCGAGGGCATGCGGTCGGCCAGCCGGTGCAACGAGCCCTTGGCGATCGGCCGGTCGAGTGCCCCCGCAGTGGCGGCCAGCCGCAGGGGCAGCGACGCGTCATCGGAGACGGGCGCCAGCGGCGTGAGCGCGATCTCGCCGTCGACCTCGACCATGTCCGGTCCGAGATCCACCTCGGCGTGGCGCGGGCGAGCGTCGGGTGCGCCACGGCCGAAGCGACGCTTCGGTGGCGGGGTGGGATCCCAGAGGCGTCGCCGCCGCCAGGCGTCGTCGCTCACCCAGGCTATCTGGCGGCCGGCCGTCGAGACGGCGAGCATCAGCTCGTCGGCGTCGGGGAAGCCGAGCGCCGCGGCCACGTGATCTTGGTCCTGCAGCAGGAGCTTGTCGTGCTCGCGCTGGGCCATGCGATGCAGCTCCACCCTCACGGTGGTGAGCAGTCCTGCCGCCTCGTCGAGCGAGGCGAGGTCGGCGTAGTCGGCCAGCAGCGGCGCGTAGGCGGAGATGGCGCGCAGCACGCTCACGTCGCGCAGGCCGCCGTGGCTCTCCTTGAGGTCGGGCTCGAGCAGGAACGCCACGTCGCCAGCGGTCTTGCGGCGCTCGGCCATCTGCACCTCGAGCACCGGCAGGTACTTGGTGCCGAGCCGTTCCCGCCACGCTGCTCGCGACTTCTCCAAGAGGGGCTCGGTCACCCTGGGCTCGCCCCACACGAGGCGTCCGTCGAGGAGGCCGAGCGCAACGCGCGCGTCCTCGGCCGCCGCGCTGAGCACCTCGGCGGGCCGGCGCACCGAGTGGTCGAGGTGCACGCCCTCGTCCCACACCGGGTACCAGATGCCGTCGGCCACGGCCCCGATGTCCCGGCGCCCGTCGTGGACGAGCACCACGTCGAGGTCGCTGAAGGGGCACAGTGACCGCCGCCCGTACCCTCCAACGGCGACCAGGGCCAGGTGCCGCTTGTTGTCGCCGGCCGCCCGATCGGCCAGCTCCGAGAGCCAGGCGTCGGCCTCGTCGGCGTAGCGCCGGCAGAATTCCACCCCCATCAGACCGGGCTCGGCCAGGAGCCGGTTGCGCCGTTCCCGCAGCGACGCTTCAGCGGCCATGGCCGGAACGTAGCATTGGGCTCGTGACCAAAGACGTACGCAGCACGGAGGGCAAGAAGCCCGTCACCTTCTCGCACGCTGTCGCCATGACGGCGGTGGGCGTGGTCGGGGTGATCGTCGCCTTCTGGATCCTCGCCAGCCTGGCCGGCATCATCCTCTTCTTCGTGAAGATAGCGGTCATCATTGCCCTGATCGCTGGGGTGTTCTGGCTGGTCTCCCGCTTGAGGCACTAGGCCCGGTCAGGGACCATCAAGGGCGAGCCGCCGGCCGTTAGGCTGGCCGCCCGTTCGTGTTGGTGCGCGGCGGCGTGGCCGAGTGGTTTAGGCAGGGGCCTGCAAAGCCCCGTACGGCGGTTCGATTCCGCCCGCCGCCTCTTCTTGTTGGTGCAGGTGGGCGGTACTGCACATCATTTGCCCTGTGCCGAGTCCCCGGCCGGATACCGCGGATATACCGCGGCTCCTCACGGACGACGGGGGATCGGAGCGGACTCGTGCGCACTCCGAGCCGACTCGATCACGTCGTCGAGGTAGCTGGCGATCGCCTTGCTCCGCTCCGCCGTGGCGTGCTGGTAGCGCAGGGCGGCCACGGGCGACGAGTGGCCGATGGCCGCCATCAGCTCGCGCAGGGTCACGTTGGGGTTACGGGCGATGACTGTCGCTGCGTGGTGACGGAGGTCGTGCGGACGGACGCCTTGCACGCCCACGGCGTCGCAGGCGTCTCTCCACGCCTGCGAGAGGTCGGCACGGCGGAGGGGGAGGCCTGAGGGGCGGGTGAAGAGGGGAGCGTCGGGTCGGACCTCCACGTAGTCGGAGAGATGCTGCTGGAGGTCGGCCATGAGTGGGGCTTCCAGGCCGGCCGCCGGGCGTCCGGCCAACTCCATTATGAGAATGTGGCGCGGCTCCCGCCGCAGCCCTCAAGGGTCCGCTGCGCCGGCCTCCGGCCGCCCTTGACCGCTGCTTGTCTCGGGTCGTGCCCTACGCCCCGTTAGAAGCAGGCACAACGGGGAAAGGGCCTTGGCGTCGTCCAGTGCGCGTTATGGGACGCGTTCTGCTCCGGTTCGTGGGTTCGCCTCAGACCGCATCGAGGAGTGCTTCGGCGCGTTTGGTGAGTCCGGCGCACCCGTACTCGGCCGCGGTGGCAGCGGCTGTGGTGATGAGGTTTCGCGCGTTTTCGATGTCGCCCTCGCCGCGGCGGGCGAGGCAGAGGTCGGCGTGGTCGAGCTGACCTGTGGCGATCCAGAACGGGGCTTGCAGCTTCGTGTGGATGTCATGCGCGGTCGCGAACCATTGTTCGGCTTGGTCGTAGTCGCCGAGCATGGTGGCGGCGCGTGCGAGCGGTCGCGCAACGGAACCACTGACGCTCGGGCCAGCGCCGATCACATGGGTGGCGAACGGGGTGAGCCGTTCGAGCAGGACGCGTGCGCTCTCCTCGTGTCGGGTGAGCGCAGCGGCCTCAACCAGAATGGTGAGCGCGGCAAGGTAGGTGGTGTCGTGCGGGAAGTCGAAGCCGTGGCGGGCTTCGTCGGCGAGCCGTTCGACCGCTTCGCCGGTACGGCCGACCTCGCACAGCAGGAGCACGACGATCGCCCGCAGCGCGGCGTGGGATGGGTTGTCGCGGGCGGCGTCGATGAACAGGTCGGCCATTTCGTCGACCCGGCCTTGATGCTGTCGGATGCCGTACAGGATGCCGCCGAAGGCTGCGAAGGGCTTCGGGTCTTTCCCTGCGCTGATGCCGAGTTCGAGCGCGTGTTGGTTGGCTTGTTCGGCGTCGTCGGCGTGACCGGCGAGCAACAACCCACCGGTACGGGCGATGGCAACCATCCAGAGTTCGTTGGGCAGTCCGAGTTGGTCGGCGAGCGTTGCCATGTCGTCGATCGCGGTGCGTGCCCCGGCGAGGTCGGCGCGTTGGTATCGGGCCCAGATCAGCGGGAACCGAATGGTGCAGCGCAGATACGGGTCGCCGAGCCGGTCGGCGATCGCGACCGCCCGCTCGACATCCGCGATCGTCTGATCGCGATACTCCGGGGTCGCCAGGCTGAGGAACGTCGTTCGTGAGGACCTCGACGAACGCGGTGTCGTCGCCCGCGAGCCGGGCCACATCGACGGCTTCGAGCGCGAGGTCGCGTCGCTCACGCCACTCCAACCCTGCATCGTGCGCTTCGGAATAGGCGGCAAGCAGGCGCGCACGTGTTGCTGACTCGTCGGCGCCGATGGCGTCGAGCGCGGCACGCAGCACACGCTTGGCGGCATCAACACCGACCACTCCTCCAGCGAACGCGCTGAAGCCCAACGCCGCCTGCACCAGGGTGTCAGTGTCGCCGAGTTCCTCGGCAAGGCTGGCGGCCCGTGTGAGGGTGTCACGGTATTCGGGTTGCCCAGCTCGGCTCTGTTGGGTGCCGAGCGCGACCAGGAGCTGAGCGCGGCTGTGTTGGTCGGGCGGGGTCTGGCGGTCGAGCAGGTCGAGGGCTTGTTGGTACCAGCGGATGGCGTCGTCGGGTGCCGAGCGCGTCGCGGGCCGCGTCGCCAGCACGCCGGACGTAGCCGATGGCTTTATCGAGGTCCGCGGGCCGTGTGGCGGCAACCCAATGGTGTGCCAGCTCGGCCAGTGCCGCCGCGTCCTCACCGGTCTCTTGGGTTTCGAGCGTTTCGGCCACGCGTTGGTGGGCCCGGGCACGGCGGGTCGGGGACAACTCGTCGTAGAGGCTGTGTTGGATCAAGGCGTGCGCAAACCGGTACCGGTCCGCGGTGGCACTCTCGACGAGCACCGCCGCGCTCACGGCGGTGTCCATGAGGTCCAACAGCGGATCCTCGTCGACGTCGGTCAAGCGGGCGAGCAGGCTGATGTCGAACTCGCGGCCGATCACTGCCGCCAAAGAGAGGACGCGCAGCGCTTCGGCGCCGAGGCGTTCCACGCGCCGCCCCACCACGTCGCGCACGCTCGACGGAAGGCCTGATTTCATCGAGACCGTCGGCGACGGTCCAGCGGCCGTCGTCACCGAGCACGATCCCACCCGACTCGGCGAGGTGTCGAATCACCTCGCCGGTGAAGAAGGGGTTCCCGTCGGTCTCTCGCCGCAGCGCGTGCGCCAGCCCGACACCGGCGTCGTCAAGGTCATAGCCGGCTGAGGCGGACAACAACTCGACGATTTCGACATCGTCGAGGCCGCCGAGCGCTATGCGGGTGACGTGCGCTTCGCGGTGCAGGTCGGCCAGCAGCTTGGTAAGCGCATCGCCGCGGGTCAGATCCGTGTCGCGGTACGTGCAGGCGATGGTCAGGTCTGCTTCGGGGTCGTCGAGGCCATCACGTGGCGTAACAGTTGGAGGCTTGCGGTGTCGGCCCAGTGCAGATCGTCGAGCACCACCAGCACAGACGCCTGTTGGGATGCGGCCGCGAGGAACTCGCTGATGCCCTCCCACAACAACAACCGTTCCGTATCCGGATCCGCCACCCGGTCGGTATCGGATCTGAGGGCGGGCACCAAACGCCCCAGCGCGGTGCGTTGCGCGGCGGGCAGTCCGGCGACGAACTCGGGGTCACCGTCGCGGACCAGGGCTGAGACAACTTCGATCCAGGGCTGATACGAGATCCCGACGTCCTCATCGGCGTGGCCGAACAGCACGATCGACCCCTCGGCGTGTGCGCTCCGTGCGACTTGCGCGACCAGTGCGGTCTTGCCCATCCCGGCCTCACCGGCCACGAACACCGCCTGACACCGTTTGGTCGTGTGTGCTTGCTTGCGCGCTTCCTCCAACACGGCGAGCTCGCCGCCACGACCGAAGAATCCGAACAGCGCATCGGTCGCGGCACCCACGAGACGCCCGGGCAACGGTACGGACCCGGCGGTCTGCGCGGGCTCCCACAACACCTCGACCGCATCAACCGGTTCGGGAAGACCTTTCAGCTCCAGCGGCCCGATCTCGACGAACGTCTGCGTCGCGTGCCGGCCCACGATCAACCGCACCAGATCTCCGCCGCGAGAATCTGCCCGGCGCCGGCCGCTGCGCACAACCGGGCCGCCTCGACCACCGGATCACCGAAGAAGTCGCCGTCCTCCTCGACAGCTTCGCCTGCGCTCATGCCGATACGAACGCCCAGCGGCTCACCGTCGGAACGGTTGTGATGGTGGATCGCCTGCTGCATCCCCACCGCGCCCGCCAACGCCCGACTCGGCGACGAGAACATCACCATGAGTCCGTCACCCAGATTCTTGACCTCGGTGCCGCCCGAGCCGACGATCGCGCCTCGCAACAGCCGGAAATGGGTTTGGCGTAGCTCCTCCGCTGCGTCCGGACCCAGGCGCGCCGCGGTCGCGGTCGAGTCCACCAAGTCGGTGAAGATGAACGTCGCGGTCACCGATGAGGACACAAAACTCCTCCGTAAACAACCCCCGATGCTCAGTCTTTCATGCCACCAGCGGGAGGCGCTGATCCCGTCAGTTGACCTCTGCTTTGCAGGTGCGGTGGCGGCGTTCACTGGGGGGACCTTGTGTCGCTGTCAGGTCCAGATGTGAGATGTGAAATGCCCCCGTACACCGGACTGGGGCTAGTCGAATGAACCGCGAATGTGCGCTGACCGCCGCCCACCTGCTTCAGGGGAGCAGCCGCCGAACCTCGTCCATGGTGTCCAGGTCGTCCATGGCGGCGCCGGCGCGCTCGTAGCCCCGAGCCGGCGATCTCCTCCGCCTGCAGACCCCCGGCGGCCCTGGTGAAGGCGGCCGCCACGAAGGGGTAGGCCACCAGCAGGCGGTAGCGCCGCCAGCTCTCAGCGCGATCGAGCAAGGGTCCTCCGTGGCGGGGGAGCTCGTCGCGGTAGAGGTCCAGGAGGTGGCGCTCCTCGGCCCGCCTCCGCTCGGTGGGCAAGCTCAGCGTGAGGAAGTAGGCGAGGTCGCGCAGTCCGAGGCCGCGCCGCAACACCTGCCAGTCCACGAAGCCCGGCACGTCGCCATCGAAGTAGACGTTGCCGAAGTGGGGGTCCCCGTGCAACAGGGTGAAGCCGTCACGGGGCAGCCGGGCCTCGAACTGGCGCTGGCGCTCGATGAGCAACGCCGAATCGGGCGGGAGGAGATCGGGGTGGGTGCGCCGCAACCGCCCGACCACCAGACGCAGCAGCCGGGCTGTCAACGGTGCCGCCGGGTCGGCGGCGTTGGTCACGACCCACGACAACGCACCGGACTCGGTGGGGGCGGCGTAGGTGCCGTGGAGGGTTGCCAGGGCGCGCACCACCGCCTCGGCCTCGGCCGGGGACGGGGCACCGCGGACGTCGGCGAACCGGCAGCCCCGGGCACCCAGGTCCTCGAGCACCAGGGCGAAGCGGCCGGTGCGCCCGTCGTAGCGCGCGGCGTGGGCACGCGGCGCGGCGATGGGCAGCGCCGGCGCCAGGCGCTCGTAGAAGGACACCTCGGTTGGCCCGAGGCGGGCCAGGCCGACGAAGAGCCGGACGGCGGCGGGGAGGGGGGCCAGCTTGACGAACACCGACGGCGGCGTGCCGTCGCCTTCGACCCCGAGGCGCGCCCGTGCCGTGGTGCCGGCCGTCTCCGCGAGGCGTTCGACGCGCCGGACCGGCCGGCCCAGCAGGTCGCCGACGACATGCGCGGTGAGATCGTCGAGGGTGTGGGGGAGTCCGGTCCGGCGGTCGAGGCGGTCGTGGGCCAACCGACCCAGTTCCTTCCCGAGGCCCATCAGTCGGGCCTCCCGGCTCCCCGGAGCAGCGGCCCGTCGGTGGTGTGCACGGTCCGCATCTTTCCCCACGCCGCGGCCGGGCGCGGCGGTAAGGGCGCACCTCAGTTCAGATCGATCGCTCCTTAGGGAGCGGCTGAACCTGCCACCCGAGAGATAGGCCTTCCGCTCCGTCGGAACCCTCGCTGGATTCCAAACGCCATTGGCTTGGCCTTCGGCGTGGTGAAGAGAGCCTGGCTGATTGAAAGGTCATCGGAGTCGGGTTTCATACCGCGCAGATACCGCGGCATACCCCGGATGGGTGCGAATCGGTTCGAACTCGTACGCACTCTGAACTGGATGTATGCACTACGACGCACCGTTGCGGACCCCGTGTTCGCCCCTGCAAAGCCCCGTACGGCGGTTCGATTCCGCCCGCCGCCTCCAGGGTGTTCCCTGTTCAGGGGCTGACGTGCATTCCTGCGTCGCGCTGGGCCGCTGGGAACTGTGACCGGATCGATGCAGTCTGTTTGGTGCCGGCGCTCGAGCACGGCCCGGTAGTTCGCGGCGTGCCCGTCTGCAACGGCCACGCCGAGCGACGGGAACAGGTGCCCGTAACGGTCCAGGGCGACTTTGATCGACAGCAACTACAACGTCTCGATACCGAGAGGGTCGGAAGTTGACCCGGGTCGCCGGTGACAGGGACACGATACGACCTCGCCGAAGCGGGCCGCTCGCCAACCCAACCGCCTGATTGCCATACCGGGTGGTCAGGCAAAGCGGCCGACACATAGATCTCGCCAGCGCGCTTCGCTCGAGCGCCATCTAAGGTGAGACCCCCGGATTGATGGTGGGATGCATTCTCGACCCATTCGATTAGCTGGACTATCCCTCGCTCCTGATCGCCGCATGACGCCAGTCGGAGGACTTCAACCGATAGAGGACGAACCGGCGGAGGGGATGCCCGACGAACTCGAGCTCGACGAGGTTGTGGCTCACACCACCCAGTTGAAGGGTCGATCGAGGAAGGGTGACCCCAATCAGACAGCATTGGTTCTGCGCGCTGCGTGATTCTCGCTCAGCCTCTCGGCGGTCAAACGGGATTCAAGTGGCATTCCAATTCCGATGGGCAGGTCCCCCTGGGCGGCGCCTCGGTACGTGCGCGTCGCCATTTGACACTCTGGGCAGTCCACCACCCATCGTCCGTTGTGCGCTCTGATTGTCGGGTGATGGGACTGCATTCGGACCCCAATCTTCATCATGCGGCCACCATTTTGGTGGCATAGCTAAGACCCACAGGGAGTGCCCAGGTAAAGCCGAGGTACAGCTCAGGTCACCTCCTGCCGGCGTCCAGTTCACATCGTGAAGGGGGGGTGCGAACCACGCGGTCCGGGGTCGGGCTGTGCTCCACAGCCCCCGTCATGCACGGTGACGGATGATGGGCCTTGCTCGATAGGGCCGATCGGGCCGACGGACAGCAACGGAAGAACAATCATTCTGGTCCGCCGCCTCACCCCGGGAGACAATCACAGGGTCGAACCGACCACCCCCCTCGACCTCTAGGTGTTCAGTCTTCGGCGGCAGGGCAGTCTGACCGCACATCAAAGGCGGGTTCCTCGTCGCGATGTAACGAGAAGCAGGGGTCGGGGAGACCAAGTATCCGACGGAGTGCATGCTCCCATACAGCGCGTGAGCACCCTACGCCTCCGTCGTAGGAGACAGCTTCGATCGACCGGGATCGGTTGGCCTCCCGAACCACTTCGAGCACGTCCTGAGCATTGCCGCCCTCTTTCACGAGGACTATGCCGAGTTCACCGGAGGTCTGCCGTACTGGTGTTGGTCGGCCTCATCGGCTGCCAGCCAGTCATCGCCCCGCACCATGATGATCGATACCTCGCCGAGCACCGCCAAAAGCGTACGGGGCCAAGGTGTCCATTTGGTGAACACCTTGCAGCCGCACCGAGTACACCACCCGAAAGCACGTACCCGTCGGTGAGCTGAACGCCGTGATCAGATCGCCGGGCTCAGGCGCGATGTCTGCGGGATCTTTTCGGGAGGCAAGTCCCGTGGTCTCCGCTAGGCGCGATTGCGTCGTCTCCTGTTTTTCAACAGGGGAACCAACAGTCGAACCATGCCGAGACCCGCCAGGACGATCAGGGTCACGTCGATCGCCGGGACCCAGCGGACCTGGTCACCCTTTACGACGTAGGCCCCCACGGGCAGGACCAGGCCGCCGAATCCCCCGCCTGCGCCTATGAGCGGCTGGGCATCGGGTGGGGCGCCCGTCGCTGCGACCGCACTGTTGGAGCCGGCGGCCGGTGGTTTGATCGGACCTTCGCCGCCCCCGCCTCCTCCCGCCACTAGTGCTACGGGAATGATGAGAAGCCCGTCCCGCTCATACGCCGATCCGAAGGAGCGTCGCACCGATAAGTTCTCAGCCACTCTGTCCAGCAACTCCTGGGCGTTCACGGTTCACCTTCCTTTCTTTGGCCCTTTGAGGGCCGACAGTGTCGTTCCGAGACCCCGGGCTCAAGCATCGCGTCCACGGGGGAGGGTAGACCGTCACAGTTTCCGGACGCGGTTCAACCCCCGAGACAATCACAGGGTTGAACCGGCCACCACACCCTCGACCTATTGGCGTTCAGTCTTCGGCGGCAGGGCATTAGAACGCACTCCGAAGGCGGCTGCAAGGACCTGCGAGGGTCGCTCTGTCCCTGGTGGGTCGGCTAGCCGTACATTCGTCGATCTCCGCACAGGATGGGTCTGCCCAGCTCGCGACGGGCACAATCAGAAACGACGGCCACACCGGAGACTCCGAGACTCACGCTGCATCGGGGGTGCCGAGGCGGCGGAGGCCCCGCCCCTTCATCACATCGGGGTGGCGTCACGCTTCGCCATGAAGATCACGGTCCAAGGACCGAGACGACATGACCTGACACCACGAGGTCCCTTTCTAAAGAGCGGGAGTGAGGAATTCCAAAGCGATGTTGTCCGGGTCACGGCAAGAGAGCCCAGAGCCGTAGCCGGCATCGACGATTCCGCCGTTTTCGATACTGAGTTCCGACAGCCGGATTTCCCAACCCTCAAGCTCATCTCGGCCTCTACAGGCGAAGGCCAGATGGTCCAGACCAATTCGACGCTCATCGAACGAACGTGTGTCAGATGGATCGGGGAATTCGTGAAGTCCGACGAGCGTTTGACCTTCGACAAGCCAGACAGCTCGTCGAAACGGGCCGGGGTCTTCGTCCCGCTGAAACGCCACGTCGAAGAGTCGTTCGTACCACCGGACACTGCGGTCGAGATCACTGACTGTCAGCGTCACGTGTGCGATGGTCGGCAAGTCGGGCACGGCAGCCTCCTCGTGAAGGGTATGAACCGCTGTCGCAGGTCATTCTGGCCCGCAAGTGCCCCAGAACGGCACCGGTCGACCCCAAGGCATCCAGGCCGGCCCAGCGGCGCCGGAACCAAATGCCACTGTCGTGACCACACCAACCCCTAGGCTCTCGTCATGGGGCAGGGCGATCTACCTACGTCGAGGGGTGGCCCGTTCCGACGACGCCGGGAGAGGCGTCAGCTCGAAGAGTTGGCCGAGGCGTCCGCGCGCGGAGTGACCCCGAGAGCGTCCTCGGCTCACGTCCGAGTTCTCGACGATCAGAGCGACGCGTGGGCCGAAGACGTCGAGAGTCGAGAACCCGACTCGGCCAGTGAGGAACCTCCGCAAGTTCGCGTCGGTGGCTTCCATGTGCGAGCCGTACCGATCGACCAGCCGGTCGGCGAATGATCTCGCCACAAAAAGGTCGCTGGGTCCGGGGCTCAGACTCACCGGTCGCTTGAAGGGCGACGCGGGATCAGGCTGCTCTTGGGGGCGGTGACCCAAGGCGTACACATCCCTCGAGCCTCCGCCCCCAATTTCAGGATGCTGAAGGGCTGGGGGGCCGAAATAGAGCCGATCGGATGGAACGGCACAACGCCCGGACAATCTTTTCGTTTTGTTGGAACCGGGTTGTCAGCTCGCCGTGAGGCCGTTGTCGACGGTGTAGATGGCACCGGTCACCGACCGCGCGTCGTCTGACGCGAGGAACGAGAAGAGCGCGGCGATCTCCTCCGGCTCGGCCATGCCGCGATGCCCGGCCATCCGGCGGGAGAGCTCGGGATCCATGTCGTCGGGGAAGACGGTGGACGCCGCGATGTTGGTGTTCGTGCCCGCCGGCGCGATGGCATTGACTCGCAAAGGGGTCTTCAAGTACTCGACCGCCAGGGCCCGGGTGAGCTGCACGATGCCCCCCTTGCTCATGCAGTACACCGCCGAGTACGGAACGCCCATGAGCCCGGCATTCGACGCGATGTTGACGATGTTGCCTCCCGTTTCCAGGAGATGCGGGATGGCGGCCTGGGCGAGGAAGAAGCAGGCATCGAGGTTGACGGCCATCACCCGGCGGTACTGCTCGCGGGTGACCTTGGTGGCATGCTCGGCCAGGTAGATGCCGGCGATGTTGCCGAGGACGTCCAGGCGCCCGAGCTCTTCGATGCAGGCCGTCACCGCGCCGACGCAGGCGTCGGGATCGCCGAGGTCGGCCTGTCGGACGGCGATGCTCCCCGAGGCCAAGCCTCTTGTCTCGTTCAGCCGCTCGCCGTCGACATCGACGGCGAGCACCGCCGCGCCTTCGCCGGCGAGCCGCAGCGTGACCGCACGGCCGATGCCCGAACCCGCCCCGGTCACGAGGGCGACCTTGGACTCGAACTTGCCGGGCATGCCTTCCACCTCCCTCAGCGCGACCGCGCGCCGGGACGGTTGACGAACCAGACGTTGTCCTCGACAAGGTGCTCGCTCTTCCAGCCCTCGGGGGTGCGCACGAGCTCGTGGTTGTAGTAGCCCCCGCAGAAGCTGTAGTCGGTCATTCCGGGCAACAACATCGGGTTGTAGAACATGGCCCGGACCTTGGCTCTGTCGCCGTCGAGCTCGATCTCAAGGTTCGAAATCAGGTGCTGGGTCCACGGCACCGCGCCCAAGCCTGACTCGAGCCACGCGATCACCTCGTCTCGTGGGGCAACCGGACCCTGGACCGAGCTGTAGTCGAGCTCGGCCTCAGGGGTGAAGACGCTCTTCAGGCGTTCCCAGTCCCGAGTGTCCACACTGCTGGCATAGCGCGTCAGCAACTCCATGATCTCGATCTTGTCGCTCACCGCTTGCAGGTCCACTGTGTCCCTCCCGTCGGCTCCGATCCGGGCGGCGGGAGCATATCCCCGTCGTTTGTGATCACCCTTGGACAGCAGGCGAGGCGACAAGCGGGACTTGGTCCCCAGTCGGTGCCAGCGGGCGATAGCGGATACTTGGCTCACATCGGAGCGCCCGGAATCTCGCCGGGACCGCCGGTGCCTGGAGCGGCCGCCAAGGCGGAGGCGATCCCGAGCCCGCGGCCCGGGAAGGTCGAGGTCGCAGCTGACATCGACCGCCGTCCTTTCCTGGGCGCTGCGTCAGTGCACCACTACATCGAGCACGACCGGCGGGAGCATCGTCCCGCCGGTGGTGCTCAGGGCAACCCGCAGGGAGTACGACCCGGCGGCGGCGCCGGTCACGGAGAGCTCCTGCGTGAACCGGAACGACCGACCGCAGGCGGCGGTTCCGCCCTGACCCTGCGCGGTTGGGGCGAGGGTCAGCGTTCCCGAGGACGGCGAGACGGCCAGGCCGCCCGGAGTCGACGTGGCCTGCCAGCGGACCGATGTCGCCCGAGCCCCTGCCAGCACCACCCCGAGCTGGACAGCCGTGGGTTGCCCGACCGCCACGGTCGTCGCGCCGCTCGGCACCGAGAACCCGACGACGGGAAGCTGACCGGCACCGAACGACGGCGGGCTGGCGGAGGGCGAGGAGGCCCACGCGGGGTCGATCGAGCTGGACAGGGTGTAGGTCAGCGTTCCACCGGTCTGGATCACCGAGGCAGGAAGCCAGGGCAGGTTCCACCCCCCGGCCCCGGTGCGGGGCGCGGGCGAGGCGGAGCACCCTCCTGACATCGGTGAGGGGCGGGTCACCCCGGAGACGGTCAGGGCGTGGACGTAGGGCCGTGAGGCCGCCGCCCCCGGGGCCTGCTCGACGAGGCGGCGGCCGTCCGGCAGGGTGATGGTCACCGACGGGAAGAGGGGGGAGGCCAGGGCGAGGTTCGCAGAGCCCGGGGTCACGGGGAACAGGCCCATGGCCGCCCACACATACCAGGACGAGATGGCACCCAGGTCGTCGTTGCCCGGCTCGTCGACTGGTGCGTCCGCGTACTCGGTGTTGACGATGGCGCGCACGGTCCGCTGGGTTTCCTCGGGGGACCCGAAGTAGTCGAACTCCCATGGTGCCCACTCGCCGGGCTCGTTGCCCGACCATTCGTATGGGGCGTCGCGGCTGGCGTTGAGGGAGCTCATGAACGTCTCGAGCTTGGTCGTGGCGGCGACGTCACCGCCGGTGAGGGTGGCCAGTGCGGCCAGGTCCTGCGGCACGTTCCACGTGTACTGCACTGCGTTGCCCTCCTCGAAGCCCGTCTGCCCGCCCGGCTCGAGCTGGGAGGCCTCGAAGGCCTGGCCGGGAGGGAAGCTGCCGTCAGCTCCGCGGGCCTGGATGTAGCCGGTGGAGGGATTGAACAGGTACTCCCAGTTGGCCGAGCGCTGCATCATGGTGGAGGCCAGGGAGGGATCGTGTTGGGCGGCGGCCACCTGGGCGATCGCGAAATCGTCGAGGGCGTACTCGAGCGTCACGGAGCCACCGATGGAGTAGTCGATGGAGGTCAGGTCGAGCGATCCCGCGTTGACGTAGTGCTGGGTCAGGTACTGGTTCAGATACTGGCGCTCGATCTCGAGCCCGTGGCCAGTCTCGTTCTGAGTGGCTCCCTTGACCATGTACCGGAGCGCGGCGCGGGCGTCGAAGTTACGGACACCCATGGAGTAGGCGTCGGCGATGATGGGATCGGCAGAGTCGCCGTTGATCTGGGACTCGTCTCCACCGACGATGGCCCATTTCGGCAGCCAACCGCCTTGCTCGGCATCATCGACGAGCGACTGCACCATGTCGCCGACGTCACGCGGCGCGAGGAGGGACTCGAGCTGCGTCTCGCTGCGGTAGATGTCCCACTCGGAGAAGTTGGCGTACTCGTCCCGTCCGTGATCCGTGTGCACCTTCCCGTCGCTGCCGGGGTAGCTGCCGTTGACGTCCGACACCACGTTGGGGAAGAGCAGCGAGTGGTACAGCGCCGTGTAGAAGGTGTGCTGCTCCGCCGCCGTGCCGCCTCGCACTGCGATACGCCCGAGAAGGGCATCCCAGCGCGCCTGTGCCTCCGTGCCCACCTGCCGGACCGACCACCCCGGGTCCTCGGCCTTGAGGTTCCGCGCTGCGTCGCTCGTGCTGACGAACGAGATCCCGACCTTCATGAGGACCTGACGTCGGGTGGTCGTGTCGAACGTGACGTAGGCGCCGCAGGAGGGCCCAGTGCATGCCGTGGTCCCGGCCGAGGTGCCCGAGCTGTCCCAGGTGCCGCCCGAGGTGAAGGGCCGGTTGAAGAGGGCAACGAAGTGCAGGGTGTAGCTGGTCCCCGTCTGACAGAACTGCCCGCTGGTCACCTGCCCTTCGACCTCGTCGTGGCCCACGGTGTCGACGCGGGCTGCCGTGACCGGGTTGACGCTGCCCGCGACCTTGAAGAGCACGTTGGACGTCGTACCGGAGGGGAAGTCGAAGCTCGAGATGCCGCTGCGCGTGGTGACGGCCAGCGAGACCGCGATGGGGGCGGGCCCGAGCTCGACCTGATAACGACCGGGTACCGCATGCTCCCGGGAGTGCGAGAACGTCGCGACGGTTGTCTCGGGGGTGGTGCCGACCGCACCGACCGTCGGGAGGATCGGGACGTCCTGGTACGAGGGGCAGCCGGTACCGCTGAGATGCGTGAGGCTGAAGCCGTTGACGTGGCTGTCGGCGTAGGCGTATCCGCCGCCGGCCTGGACGGCATCGGGGATGGTGTCGGGGCTCCATTGCATCATCCCGAAGGGGACGTCGGCCCCGGGGAACTCGCCCACGGTTCCGGGACTGACCGCTCCCGTCCCCGTGCCGTCGAGGGGCTGCACCTGGGTCGCCGGGTCGCCGGTCGTCGCCGTCGTGGCGGGTGGCGCGGCGCCGGCGTTGTTGACCCGTCGGCCAATCGGCGCAGACGTCACCAGTGCACCGAGCAGCACGAGGGCGGCCGCCACCGGCACCAGGCGCCGAGACCCGGGCCGGGAGCCGCTGAACATGGGAAAGGACCGTAGTGGCCAGGTCGACGTGGGGGGGGGCTCATTGCCGGGCCCGCCTCATGCGTGCATCCGCGGTTCTGTCACACCCCGCTGCCATGCTCGGCTCCATGGCCGGGTGGACCGCAGGCGAGGTGCTCGCCTTCGACTTCGAGACCACAGGGATCGACCGCTTCAACGACGTGCCGGTCTCCTACGCCCTGGTGCGGGTGGTGGACGGCGTGGTGGTGACGAGCTGGTCCGGTCTCATCGATCCAGGCCGCGAGATCCCGCCCGGGGCGATCGACGTGCACGGCATCACGACAGAGAGGGCGCGCCAGGAGGGCATGCCGCTGGTCGAGGCGATCGGATTGGTGACCGATGCCGTCGTAGCCGCCAGCGGGCGGACGGTGCCGTTGGCGGGCATGAAACTCGACTACGACCTCACCATCCTCGACACGCAGGCCAGACGACTCAGTGGTCGCGGCATCATCGAACGCGGCTGGTGCGGACCCGTGCTCGATGCCGTCGTCATCGACCGCCACTTCGACCGGGAACGCAGGGGGCGGCGGACACTGGGTGACCTGTGTTGCCTGTACGGCATCGAGATCGGGAACGCACACGATGCGTGGGCAGACGCAATGGCCTCTGTCGAGGTGCTCTTCGCTCTGGCGGCGCGCTACGAGGCTCTCTCGGAGTGCGATCTCGCTCAACTCCACGAGAGCCAGGCTCGTTGGCACCGTGAGTGGGCGCAGGGTCACGACGGGTGGCGCATCTCGCAGGGCAAGATTCCCATCGACCCCCGCGACTACGAGTGGCCCGTTGCGCCCGTAGCCCTGCCGCCCGCAGCCTGATCGATCAGACCTTCAGCAGATCCCAGACCATGTCGACCCCTTCGTCCTCAGCGAGGACGACCTTGGCGGGGTGCTTCTTGTCGATGTGCCCGACGAGGCCGTTGTAGACCGAGTAGCCCACCAGTTCCTGGAGGCGGCGGGGGAAGGTCTTGACGAGTGCTGGTGGTACGCCGAGCTGCTGGTTCTCCTGCTGGCGGATGTAGCCGGCGCAATAATTCATGGCGATGCCGACGCGACGCCGGTCGGTGCGGTTGGCGCCCCCGCCGTGCCAGAGGCTCCCCACCCAGACCAGGACGCTCCCCTTGGACATCTCGGCCGGGATCGTCTCGTAGGGCTCGAGTGGGTTGGGAGGCTCGTCACGCGATGGCTGCCGGGCACGATGCGTGTCGCCCCGTTCTCCTCCGTGAAGTCGGTGATGGCCCACATGGTGTTGCAGATGATCGGAACATGGGGGCGGGTCAGCGGGATCAGCTGGTCGTCGGCATGTACCGGCTGGGCCTGCTCGCCGGGACCGATCGCGATGGAGGAGAGCGACGAGATCAACAGCCCGGGGTCGAGGACGCCCTCGACGACAGGGAGAACGTTGGGGTGTACCGGGATCTTCTGGAACGTGGTCCCGTGGACCAGAAGGTTGTAGACCCGGGTCGTGTGCACCCCCTCGAAGAGGTTGGTGGCCGGAACGGTGCCGAGATCGTGCTCCAACTTCAGCAGCGCGTCGTCGATCTCCTCGACCAGCTCGGGCTCGATGGCGCCGGGCAGGACGGTATAGCCGTCCTCGGCGATGCGCCGGAGGTGCTCCTCCAGATCCGGAAGGGGACTCGTGGCCGTGGTCTGTGTCACGCTCGCAATTGTACGTTCATGTACCCGGGCCGTCGGTCTTGGCCTCCTGAGCTGCGGGGGGCGGAATTCGCACGGTGGTAGGGTTCTGGGTGAACGGGCCGTTGGCGCAGTTGGTAGCGCACTTGCATGACGCGCAAGGGGTCAGAGGTTCGAGTCCTCTACGGCCCACCAGAAAATCCGAAAAACCGGCTTCAAAGGTACTAATAGTGATGACCGGCGATGCACCCTGTCCCGGCGAGCGTACTGAGGCGCCCTGCCAACTCCAGCCCGGGACACCCCAGCATTTCCCGAGCTGTGGTCGTTGCTTGATAGGCGGTCGGAGAATCAGGCGAGGAGACCGCACTCGCCAAGGAATGCGTCAAGGGCCATCACCCAGCTCTCCCAATATGGGCGTCGATCATCACCGTCTATGGCCACGATCAGGTGGTGGCGGAAGTCCTCCCAATCTCGACCGCAGCCTTGGACCGAGAGGACGGCCAAGGCGTGCGCTCGAGCTTGCCAGGGTGCGTCGAAGACCGGGGTCCCGTTCGACCGCGGCACAGTAGGTTCGGCGAACCCTTCGTCGAACACGTCGCTCTCTGTCACAGCTGGGCTACACCGATCATGGCGTCCCTGGTCACCAGTCCAGCAAGCTCGTCCTCGGGGAGCCCGTCGCTGCCTTCGGGTCGCATCGGCAGTACGAGGTAGCGGATCTCGGCAGACGAATCCCAGACCCGTATCTCGCGCTCTTCGGGAATAGTGCAGCCCATCTCCTCCAGGAGCACCCTCGGCTCACGGACCATGCGGGATCTATACGGCGGACTCTTGTACCAGTTCGGTGGGAGACCCAATACCGGCCACGGATAGCACGAGCACAAGGTGCAAACGACGACGTTGTGCACAGCCGAGGTGTTCTCGACTACCACCATGTGGTCGCCCTCTGGACCAGAGAAACCCAACTCGGCAATGGCGGCCGTGCCATCGGCCAGGAGTCGCTCCCGATAGACATCGTCGACCCAGGCGTGGGCGACGACCTTGGCACCGTTCATGGGGCCCACGGCGTGCTCGTAGTACTCGACCACGGCGTCGATAGCTGTCGGGATCGATAATCCCCTTGTCGACCAACAGGGACTCCAGTGCCACGACTCGGTCCTCGACGGGCGTGGTGGGCAGCGGATGGTGGTGTTCGTCACCCATGGGCAGATGCCTCCCTTGGCTCGAGGTAGCTCTCCCACAGATCCACATGTACGGGGTCGCCCGGTGAGCCCCAGAGGTCGACGGCCTCAAAGCGGACCGAGTAGGTCGGCTCCATGCGTTGACGATCGCAGTGATACTCGACGTCAGGGACCGAGAACACGCCGTCGAGACGGACGACGACGCCGGGCTTGCCCTGGACATATCGGGGGGCGCGGGTATGGCCGAGCGGATGCCACTCGCGCACCCGCACCGTCTCGCCGACCCCGTAGCGGTGGACCTCCACCGATGGACCAGGATCGTCGAGTCGGGGAGCCCGCACCGGCCGGGCCACCGGATACGGAGCCCCGAGCCGATCGTCGAGCTCCTCTTGAGTGATCACACCGCCCTCTACGAGGCCGGTGGCCGTGGCGGTGAGCCAGTGCTCGTAGTAGGGCGACGCCAAGTACCACGCCGGGTCCATCCGCTCGATCGCGTGCCTGAACCGCCCGTTCAGGTGCCCCGCCAGCATGGCCGAGATTGTGAGCCGGAACGCGTGGCGCTCCCAGTCAGCATGGAAGACGGGCTCGTCCGTCTCCATCTCAACCGGGCCGAATCCCTGCATCCCGCCGAGGTCGTGCACGCCATCCACGGGCATATCTCATCACGCCCTCTTTCCGCGTGCTTGACGAAACATGCCGCTCGGCCCGGCAGCTGTGCCGCCGCCCCCGATACAACGCCTCCGAGGTGCCGAACTGCGCGCCGTCGTTGGCGTATTGGGGCAGTCCGAGCACCGGTATCAACACATCGCCGACGGGATCCTCCAGGGAAGTCCGTAGGCGGCCGTCTGGTCTCAAGGTGTAGCGACAGACTCCTCAGGCCATTCCAGGCTTCGGCACCTCATGATCCCGTTGTAACTCTGAGGGCATGGGGTTACGGTTCTTTTTGGGTGGCTTCGACGAGGGCGGCCGGGGAGGGATGACCATGTTCATCCAGGTGTTTCAGGTTCAGCTTCGCGACGCAGATCTCTGGTCGCGCCGCGTAGCGACGTGGCGCCGGGAGATCAGGCCGAAGACAACAGGATTCTTGGGGTTCACTTCAGGCGTTACGGCGGAGGGTTACATGATCACATTGGCTCGCTTCAGGTCGGAGGAGACCGCGAAAGTGGACAACGACCTTCCTGAACAAGGGGCATGGATCGAAGAGACATCGAAGGCTTTCGACGGCGAAGTCACGTTCCACGACTGCCGTGAGGTCGACAGCCTCCTCGACGGGGGGTCCGACGACGCAGGGTTCGTGCAGATCATGCAAGGCTGGGCCAAGGATCAGAAGCAGATGCGCGGTCAGATGACGGAGATGGAGGGTGACTTGCGCAAAGTCCGTCCTGACCTCATCGGGGCGACCATGGCTTGGCACGGTGATGGGGGTTTCACGCAGGCCGCCTACTTCACTTCCCAGCAAGAGGCACGCAAGAACGAGCAGACCATGGCGCGGAGCCCCGTGTACGAGCAGTTCATGGGGCTTATCGAAGGTGATCTGACTTTCTACCACCTCAGCAATCCCGACTTCGAATAACTGACGAAGGCCCGAGTGGCCGACGTCAGTTCTCGACCAGGAACATTGGAGGAGTGCGCCATGGCAGACATCGCCCAGCTGCATCGAAGAGCCCTCGACGAGACCCGCTCGGTTGTGGCCGGTACCGATCGTGCCCAATGGGCCGACGCGACCCCCTGTGACGGTTGGGACGTCCAAGCGCTCCTGAATCACCTGGTGTCGGGCAACCTATGGGCGGCCGAGTTGGGCTCGGGCCGAACGATCGAGGAGGTCGGTGCCCGCCTCGACGGTGACGTGCTCGGGGACGACTCCCTGGCCGCATATGACACTTCGGCTGAGGCGGCAGCGGCGACCTTCGAGGCACCCGGGGCGCTCGACGCGCCCTGCGCCGTGTCCTACGGACCTGTCCCCGGCTCGGTGTACGCCGGCCATCGGTTCATCGATGTCCTGATTCACGGATGGGACCTGGCAACCGCGACGGGCCAGGATGCCACCCTCGATCCGAACTGGTGGACGCCGCCTACAGGCTGCTCCAGGATCAGGCCGAAATGGTGCGAGCCAGTGGTATGTTCGGCGAGGACATTCTCGTGCCCGCCGATTGGGACCGCAGACGCAACTCCTCGCGTTTATCGGTCGCAAAGGCTGAGGAACACTGCGGGCGATTTTGCAGCGTCGGCGGCGACTGCGGGTCGTCGATCCGAGGTTGGCTTTCGAGGACCGTCTCCGTTGTGCCGAAGTGCCCCACTGTCCCGGCGGTGATGCGGCAGTCCGCCTGCAAGCGCCCGCGTAGCGCTCGTCCGACGAACACCAGCCGTCGTCCGGCTGCCCAGGACGGCCGTTCTCGCCCGATGTCAAGCGGTCCCGTCGCGCGGCTTCGAGGGCGGGAAAGATCGCAGGGCGGCAGACTTCCTCGGCATGGTCCATCAGCTGGGCTCCCTCGCCTCCTGACTGATGATGTCGGGCGCGGGTAGCGTCGGCGCCGTGAACACTGGCGGCGGGCGCGGCCCCGCCCGGGTGCGCCTGGCCGAGCTGGTGGCGGCCCTGTCGCTGGGGGTCGACCTCGGGTTCGGCCAGCCCATGGAGCACGTGCTGCGCCAGTGCATGATCGCCCTGCGCTTGGCCGAGTGCGTCGGGCTCGACGAGGACGAGCGCTCGGTCGTCTACTACACGGCCCTGCTGGTCAACGTGGGCTGCCACTCCGACGCCCACGAGCAGGCCAAATGGTTCGGCGACGACATCGCCCTGAAGTCCGGCAAGTACGACCACGAGCTCGGCAGCGTGGGCGGGGCGCTGGCCATGCTGCGGATGGTGGGCAGCGGCAACCCGCCGCTGCACCGGTTCCGGGTCGGCCTGGAGTTCGCCGTGTCCGGCCACCGCGACCTCGACGGCATGATCGCCCAGCACGCCGCCCTGGCCCGCCGGCTGGCCGAGCAGCTCGGGCTGTCCGAGGCGGTGCAGGAGGCGGTCGGCGCGGCCTACGAGCAGTGGGACGGCAAGGGCTGGCCCGGGAACCTTCAGGGCGAGGACATCCCCATCGCGTCGCGGCTGGCCCAGATCGGCGAGTTCATCGAGGTGGCCCACCGGATCGGCGGGGTCGGCGCGGCCGTCGCCCTGGCCGAGAAGCGGGCCGGGTACCCAGTTCGACCCGGACCTGGCCGCCACCTTCTGCGCGAACGCCGAGGACGATCCTGGACGGGCTCGACGCCGGCGAGACCTGGGAGGCGGTCATCGCGGCCGAGCCGTCCCTCGGCGTGTACCTGTCGCCGACCGAGTTCGATGCCGCCCTGCTGGCCATCGCCGACTTCGTGGACCTCAAGTCGCCCTACACGCTGGGTCACGCCCGAGCCGTGTCGGAGCTGGCCGCGCGCGGCGGGCGCCGACGCTCGGGCTGGACGATGCCGAGGTCGGCGCTGCTTCGCCGGGCCGGGCGTGGTCCACGGCCTGGGCCGGCTCGGAGTGTCGAACGCCATCTGGGACAAGCGCGGCCCGCTCGGGGCAGGCGAGTGGGAGCGGGTGCGGATGCACCCGTACCTCACCGAGCGGATGCTGCATCAGTCCGCGGCGCTCGCCCCGCTCGGGGCGGTCGCGGTGCAGCTTCGCGAGCGCCTGGACGGATCCGGCTATCCCCGGGGCCTGTCCGGCGCGGCGATCCCGCTGTCGGCCCGGGTGCTGGGTGCCGCCGACGCCTACCAGTCGATGCGCGAGCCTCGCCCGCACCGACGACGCCCTCGGCCCGGGCAGGCCGCGGCCGGAGCTGCGGGCCGAGGTGAAGGCGGGCCGGATGGACGGCGATGCGGTCGAGGCGGTGCTCGGCGCCGCCGGCCATCGTGTGGCCCGCCGGCGGGAGGGCCCGGCCGGGCTGACCGCCCGGGAGGTCGACGTGCTCCGGCTGGTCTCCCGGGGCCTGTCGAGCAAGGAGATCGCGGCCCGCCTGGTCATCTCGCCCAAGACGGCCCGCAACCACATCGAGCACATCTACGTCAAGATCGGCGTCTCGAACCGGGCCGGGGCCAGCCTGTTCGCCATCCAGCACGGCCTGCTTCCCGACGAGGAGCTCGCGCTCGGCTAGGCCGCAAAGATGGGGCAATCGCCCCATGAACGCGATGGCGGCTCTTCCTTTATCGTTGCCTGCATCGAGGTCAAGCAGAAGGAGGGCCCGATGGGTATTCGCAGCAGGTTCTTCGCCGCCACCTACGACGGCCAGATGCGAAGGGCCGAGCGGGCGGGACTGACCGACATGCGCCGGGCGCTGCTCGCCCAGGCAGCCGGACGGGTGCTGGAGATCGGCGGCGGCACCGGCGCCAACCTGGCTCACTACGGCCCGGCCGTCACGTCGCTGACCATCACCGAGCCCGAAGTCTCGATGCTCAAGCGGCTGGAGCGCCGGGTCCGACGGCGAGGCGCCCGCGACCAGGTGCTGCGGGCCCCGGCCGAGGACCTGCCCTTCGAGGACGGCACCTTCGACGTGGTCGTCTCGACCCTGGTGCTGTGCGGCGTCGACGACCAACCCCGCGCCGTCCGGGAGATCCGCCGGGTCCTGCGCCCCGGGGGCCGGTTGCTCTTCCTCGAGCACGTCCGGTCCGACCGACCCCACGGCGGCCAGGAAGCAGGACCGCATGAACTGGCTGAACCGGCTGGTCGTCTGCTGCGACTGCAACCGGCCTACCCTCGGCACCATCGAGGACGCCGGCTTCCGTCTCACCGCCTCGAGCACACCGAGCTGCCGAAGGCGCCCAGCTTCGTGCGCCCGGCCATCGTGGGGATCGCCGTGTCCCCGACCGGCGCCGGGCTCAAGGCCTCCATTCCGAAACCGATCAGCGTTCGACGCCTGACGCCGAACCCGAGGAAAGGAGCAGTGCCATGCCCAAGGTATCGAAGGAGACCGCCTCAAAGCTCAGCGACTTCGGTGTCGCCGAGGACCGGACGAGGAGCTCGACGGCTACACCGTCAACTTCGTGTCGATCCGTCAAGACGCGACCTCGCGCCGATGCTCAAGGGCCTGCCCGGCGAACGGTGCCGTGCCCACACTGGGGATATGTTTTCAAGGGAGGATGACAGTCCGCTACGACGACCACGAGGAAGTGATCGCGGCGGGCGAGGCCTTCTACATGACACCCGGTCATACGCCGCGGCGACTGCCGGCACCGAGTTCGTCCAGTTCAGTCCGACTGACCAGTTGGCCGTCTCCGAAGCCGTGATGGCAAAGAACATGCAGGAGATGCAGGGCGGACGGTGACTAAGAACCGCTTTGAGGAGGCCGAAGATGCAGGAGATTCATGGCACCGCGGTAGGCAGCGTCAACGCCGCTCCCGAAGCCGCATTTCGGTTGATCACCGACATTGACCGACTGCCTGAGTGGAACCGCGCCATTGAACGTGTTGTCGAGCCGGCTCCCGATTTGACCCCAGGAACAGAATGGTTGGTGAAGATGCACCCCAGCCGGGGCATGACCTGGCAGAGCCGTTCGCGTGTTGAGGAGATCGACAAAGATGTGCGGTCGCTTCAGATATCGGACTTGGAACGCGGACGGGAACCCATCGTATGCAGACTGGAAATGGGAAGTCGTGCCGCTCGACTCCATGGCGCAGGTGAGCGTCAGCTGGGACGTGTATCTCAAGACGCTCGATCGCAAGCTGCTGGCCGGCCCGATTCGACGGCGGCAGCTGCGCAAAGAAATAGCCGAATCGCTGCGGGCGCTCGACCGGACTAGCCGCAGCACCTGACAGCGAGTACATACCTCAGGAGACGTGCTCGCCGTCACCGCGTCGCCTGGCCCATGCGGTTCTGAGCGCAGCAACCATCGCGAGCACTGGGGAGGGCAGACACCAGGTCCGAGGAGCGATGCACCTGCCCAAGTAATCAAGCTCCGCAGTCAACCCGAAGCGCCGCAGAGGCAGATGTAGCTCATTTATGTAGCTAGAGCGACGGACGACCCTGAACACCGGAGGACGGGCGGGGACGGAACGTTCCTGGCCAGAACACAATCTGGACGGCCAGCGAACACCCACGAACAGCGTCAGCCTGCATGACGCGGCAAGGGGTCAGAGGTTCGAGTCCTCTACGGCCCACCAGTTCAGAGGCGGTTTCTCAAGTAGTTGAGACCCGACAAACCGGGCTAAGAGTAACCCACTGAGTAACTATATCTCGCTGGCGACCTCGGCCCAGTGAAAGACACTAAGTACGATCTCAGGTCGAAATCTAGGAGCCAGTCGCTGCAATAATCGATCCATTGAGATGCGTGCCTGACATGCCGCCATAATCGGGAGCGTCACCGTACTGGTCCACTGTTCCATTGGCCGAGACGATCCAGTAACCACCCCCGTCCGAAGTGGTGAAGATCGCAGCGGCCGGGTTCAGTCCCCCGAATGCGCCCGCTGCATTGCCGTAGTTGCCAGCATCGCCGAAAGGAGCGACCGCACCATTGGCGAAGAGGATCCAGTAACCGCCTCCGTCGGGTGTACGAACAGCCGAAGTGACCGGCACGCTCTGTGGCCCAGGTACCCCGTAGTTGGGAGCATCTCCGAACGCATAAACGTTGCCGGTCGCTGTCACCAACCAGTATCCGTTTCCAGAAGCGTCAGGCAATACTGCGACCGCTGCTCCCGAACAACTGCCAATCGCCGGGCACGAACCCTCAAACTTGGCGTCACCGAATGCGAAGACGCCACCGTCGGAGGCCACCATGAAGTAACCACCGTCGTCGGCAGTCGGCACCATGCCCACGATGGGGGCATAAAGGCTGTTGGGCAGGCCCGAACCCGCCGGATGCAAGCCAAGACCGGGAATTGAACCGTAGAACTGGGTATCGCCGAAGCTGAAAACGCCACCATCGGAGGCGTCGAGCCAATATCCGCCATCGTCGCTCGTTGGCACGATGCCGACCACCGGTCGTTGTAGCACGAGGCTGCCCGTTGAGCCGTAGAACTGAGCCGAGCCGAAGGAGAAGATCCGCCGTCCGACCCCACCAGCCAATAACCATGTGACGGGGTCGGGTTGGTTGTTAGGCCGTCAACCGTGAGGTCGGAGTACTCCAACGACGTACCTGGCGTCAGGTGGCCGACGTAAAAGCCGGTCTGGCCAGAGAAGGGCGCATTAGAGGGCAGTATTGCTTGGCCGCCCCACTGCGGGTTACCCCATGCGGGCTGCGTGCCACTCGTCCAGACGACGAACTGCACGAGGTTACCTGTGATCTGAGCGCACATGTTGAGCGGCCATGTCGCTGGAGAAGACGGCAGGCCACTGACGCTCGCTGTGCCGAACTCGGTGAACGCTGGGTCGTCAGCCGTGTTCCACGTATCGAAGTTGAACTGGTTCCTCGGGCTACCGCCACTGCTGAAGATGTTCTCGGTGACGGTAACTGCCTCGTTGCCGTCGTCCGCAATGCGCAGGGCGATACCCGGCTGGTCAAAGTCCTGGCCGCCACTGAACGTAGCGCACGCGGTCGTGTTCGATTCGGTGATCCCATTGGACGCCCAAAAGAACTCTCGGTCGTTTCCTCCCGACGTTGACGGCGCAGTCACGGTCACCGTGCCGTCTGAATACGAGTAGGTGTACGCCGTGCCGTCGGGCGTCACCTGGAACCGACCAGCGAGGGTCGCTGAACCGGGGTGCTGCCATACCGACAAGACGCCGCATACACAGAGCCCGAAAACGACGACTCGGGAAAATTTCATCTCGCCATCACATTCAGTGGCAACGCGTCAGGTCCCAGAGGGAGCCAATACCAGCTGAGCCAGGGCGAGCGCAATCCCCCAAGAGCCAACGCTCGGTTCGACAAGGGTGCTTCTACCGCCAGTGCGAGGTCCATCGGTCTCAGTTGCTATCAGACCTGCCGCTCGTTTCCATGGAGGGGGGGATCCTGGCAGCAACCGACTTCTTGGGCTCAACGGGGTCGATCACCCTCAACAAGCCCATCGTGGGGATCGCTGGATAGGGCCCGACGGAGCAGGGGCGTGTCCGAGGGCCCGACGAACACGACACGCCCGGCGCCTCGCCCCGATGGCGTCGAGAGATTTGTGGAGGCGCCGGCCGTGTCGCTGAGGTGGAACCTATGTGGGCGAACTGGGGCAGACCTGGGCCCCACCTGATGCTGCGCTGGGGGCAGACGCGAAACGACCCCGCTGACCGAAGCGGGGCCGTCATTCGCAGGGCCGCCTGAACCCTTACGATTCGGCCGGCACCACCGGGGGTGCGGGGGGATTGTGCCAGCTCGAATCGCTAGGCGCGAGCCTAAGTGGACCATCTGAACCAAGTCTGAGCGGAGCGTGACGAACTGGTTAGATCTAGAGGGACTTTACGCGAACCGACGTGCTTGGAACCCCTCCGCCGGGCCGGCGAGTCATCTTTGGGCAGTGTTTGCCGACACGCGTCCGAGCACCAGCGGCACCCATGCGGTCACGCCACACGCCCTTCGCCATCGACGGGCGGCGCCAAGTGGGCGGCCCCGGAGCCGCACCGAGCACCCATCCGGAAGCAACGCCCTGGCAGCGAACCGAACGCCGTTATGAGGTCGCCGGGCTCGAAGATGGGCTCACGGATCAGAAGATGGAACCGGGTTGAGCCACCAGGCCGTCAGCGCCCCCGGCTCGGGCGCCATCCTGATTGACTCATAGCCCACGGCTCAGAGGTGTTCCTCGAAGTGCAGGACAGACTCGTTGCCGAGGTTGTGCAGGATTGCGTCCCCGACATCATTCCGCGATGCGAGCATGTAGCCGAGATGCTGCGGGACAACCATCTGCGGCGGGGGAGAGTGCCGTAGGTTCAATCGCGTAGAGAGGAGCGGTGAAACCAACGGTGTGGTCCCCTGAAATCACCGCCCCTCTTTCACGATGCTGACAGCGGCAGCCGCGACGAAGTAGAGCCGACCGGACTGAACAGCCACAACGCTCTCACAATGCTTAGAGGACTGCAGCACGGGACCTACAGTCCCGTGCTGCATCCGTCGCTTCCAGCGGACGGGAATGTCGAGGGTCGGTGTCTTGCGGCGCTCGAGGCGGTGCGCAGGGTGGTCTCATCGAATGGGGCGCTGTAGGAAGTCCACGCATAGCAGCCGCCTTGGTGAAGCCCGCCGATCACACCGACGACGGTCCTGTGGCGGCCTCGGAGTTGGACCCACGGTGCTCCACTCGTGCCGTCCACGTATGGGTTGCAGTTGAACGCCGGGAACATGCGGTCGTAATAGACGCGGACGGTGCAGGTCAGGGGCACGTCGTTGGATCCGATCGCGTAGGCGGGCACGGTCACCCGCTCACCAGGTCGGGGCGCCGTCCCGAGCTCGTACGCGCCGGTGACGCCCTCGATCTGTTGGGGATGTCCGTTGACCCGATGGGGAGCCACAACGAGGAAGGCGAAGTCGTCCCGCTGACTCCGGCGAGCGAGCCAGCCGGGGGCACCATACGCACCGACGACAGCCCAGGAACCGAGCGGCTCGATGCCATCGTGATAGCCGGGTACGAAGACGTACCCAGTGGCCGTTCCCGAGATGCAGTGCGCGGCGGTGATCAAGAGGTTGCCTGCATTGCTCTGGACCACGCTGGCCGTGCACGTATGCACCCGGCTACCCGGAGGGAACAACGGACCAACCGCATCAGTTCCCTGGAAATGCCTGGCCATTGGCGTTCTCGGCGGCTCTCCGTTGGCGCGGGTCGGCGCATGCAGGGTTCCTCCTTGTGCGACTGTCCACGCTCCAAGGGTGCCCATCGTCGCAATGAGGATGATCACTGCGGCGCGAAAACCCATGTTGCAACGCTAGCCATGGCATCCCGTTGCCACGACATCCCATCGGTGGACGGTCGCCTTCGTCGCTTGGGCCCACTTCCTCCGGCCACGTCGGGCCTCGATGCGGGATCTCCCAGGTTCGCCGGGACGGTGGTGGCTCTCTTGAGCTGCCTTGGCGAGTGGGCGATGCGGTGACGCAACGCTCGGCGTAACGACGAAGGTAGGTTCCTCACGGCACGAACACAGGGGGTGATGCTGTGGTGGACCAATTCGGGCACAACCCGGCGCTGGTCGATCTTGAGTTCCTCTCGGGCGAGTGGGACACGGAACTATCGAACGCGCCCTTCCTACCCAGTCGCGGCGACACCGGTCATGGACACGTCACGTGCGAGTGGATAGAAGACGGAGCCCTGCTGGTGATGCGCCAAAGCGAGCACTCGGGAAACCCTCCCTCGGCACGGTGGACAATCGGCAGAGATGAGTCCGACTCCGATTACAGAGTCCTCTACTTCGACAACCGGGGTGTGTCGCGGGTCTACGAGATGAGCCTTACTGGGGGATCGTGGAAGATGTGGCGCAATACACCGGGTTTCTCGCAACGATTCGAAGGCCGAATCAGCCCGGACCGGAACATCATCGTCTCGCACTGGGAAAAGTCGTTCGACGGCGTCACATGGGAGCACGACTTCGACATCAAATACACACGGCCCTAGCTACCAGTGGACGCCGGCTACTCGAGAACCAAGCCACGATCCGGGGGAGCCGTCCTCACGCAAGACCTCATCCGACCGCCTGTGAGGGCATCCGGTCTGCAGGGCGCCTGGAAACCTGACAGCCGATGCCAGATGAGGCTCCGCGCCGGTGCACACGGTCCATGGCGCGACCGTCGACCGACGTCGGGTCACGTGGAGGCTGGTTTACGCGGTCCTCTGGTTCGTGTCGGGCCGACTCACCCGCTGAAGTCGGCCGCTACAGCTCTGACACCTGTGATCCTCGGGTGTCTCGCTCCACAAGCGTCGCTGCGAGTATGCGTAGCTGAACTCGAGCCCACACCAGGTGAGCGGCCGCTCCGCGTGGATGAGGTGCCAACCATACGAAGGAACCGGCGGACGTCGACGCCAACGCCTGCCACCGCCGGCCGCCTCCGGCTCGACCAGTTGGCTCATGTAAACCGCCATCTCGAACCCGTCCACTGAGGCCCTCCTTTGTAGGCCATTTGATCGTCTCGAGGGGCGGTGACGACGCACCCGCTTCGTCAGTCGTAACCGCCCCTCAGTCGCGATGCTGGCACTGCGGTCCTCGCTGAAATAGAGCCGTCCGGACTGAAGCGGCACAACGTCCCGACAACAATTCGCCCCTTTGCCGGGTTGCGCCGATTCAGCCGACCCCCCCTTGCCGGCGATGAGGTGCCGGCCAAATGGCCGAGGTCCCCGGCCGCACCGAGCAAGCCGCTGCGACTCGAAGAGTCTTGAACCGTCGGAACGGCACCAGGTGGCGGCAGAATGCGCCTCGGGCCGGAAGAGCGCATCCGAGGGTCGAAAGCCACGATCGACGAGGTGCGGCAGTTGAGCGAGCGCTGCCAGGTGCACCAGAACAGGCTCGAGGCAACGGTGGCCGAAGGTGAGGTCAGAGCCCGTGGGAGGTACGACCGACGTCCAGCGGCGGGAGATCCGGCCGCGTCGCGGGTGGCGTCACGGTTGCATCCCTAAGACCCCCAGCGTGTCCGCCTGGCGCTGGGGGTTAGGGATGCTGCGAGAGGGATGGTGACGGACCCCGTTGTCCCTCATCGATCCTCAGGAACAATCGTGACACGGACCCGCTGCGGCGAAATAGAGCCGACCGGACTGAATCTGGCACAACGTCTCGACAACGAAACGGCCGCTCGCGCTCGTTGCGACAGCTGTCGATGATCCAGCCGACTACGCCCATGCCTCGGATGAGGGCCGGTGGGACCGGCTGGCAGTGAGCCCTCCGCCCACCGGCCCCGCGCTGCTGTCGCACCACCTCGGGTGTCCCGCCGCGTCGGCCGGGTGCACACGGGCGCGGCAGGCGCTCGGGCGCGGGCATGGGGAGACGTTCTGCGAGCAATGGTGGTGCAGTGATGAAGGATCCGTAGGACCAAAGCAGGTGTTCCGACAGAACTTGTGAAGTGGAACCCGACGCTCGTGAAGAACATGGCCCAGGACCTTGCGGACCCCCGGCTCTCCAGAGCAGTCGTATCTTTAGATGCCGTGACTGCTCCGGAAGATTCGACGACTCACTCGCATGACCAAAGCCTTCAGAACATGACGGAGACGGGCACGAGCACGAGCAGTCGACCTGGCTGGATGGAGGTGCTCGTCCGTCGGGGGGACAAGTTCCAACAGAGACACGATGCGCTCGGATTTCCCTTCGCCGTTCTGCAGAAGTTCGGCAACGACCAGGCTGGCAGCAAGGCGGCACTCATCGCCTACTACGGCCTCTTTGCCGTGTTCCCTCTGTTGATGCTGTTCACAACCATCCTGGGCTATGTCCTGCACAACAACGATCAGCTGCGCAAGGACCTCGTCGACAGCGCTCTCGGCAGCTTCCCGATCATCGGGCCGCAGCTGCAATCACAGGTCCATACCCTGAGCGGGAGCGCTTTCGCCGTCCTCATCGGCGGCCTGCTCCTTTTGTACGGGGCCATCGGACTTGGACTGGCGACCCAGAGCGCGATGAACAAGGTGTGGAACATCCCCTACGTTCACTGGCCTCCTTTGCTCATGCGCTATCTCCGGGGGCTTGCCGTTCTTGTCCTGCTCGCCGTCTCCACCATTGGATCGACGGTGCTTACTGGATTCGCGACCGTCGCCTCACATGACGTGATCTCGAGGGTGCTCTTGATCATTGGCTCGCTTGCCGTCAACTTCGGGCTGATTCTTCTCGCGTACATGGTCATGACCGCGGAGAAGCTCACCTGGCGTGACGTGGCACTCGGCGCCGTGTTGGCCTCCGTGTTCTGGCAGACGCTGCAGCTCCTCGGGAGCTGGTACGTGGGTCGCGAGCTCCAGCACGCGACGGAGACGTACGGGTTCTTCGGCATCGTCATCGTCTTGTTGGCCTGGATCTACCTGGGGGCTCAGCTCTTCCTTCTCGCCGCGGAGATCAACGTGGTGAAGCGGTATCGCCTCTGGCCGAGGTCCGTGACCCAGCCACCGCTCACCGCGGCGGACAGGGCTGTCTTTGAGCGCCTGGCGAAGATGGAGGTGCGTCGGGGAGAGGTCGCGGTACAGATCCAGTTCACGCCCGAGGCCGACTTCGACCCACTGGCGCCGTCGCCGGTCCCGGCGAGCGGAGCGAGCCTCGATTGAGCAGAGGGCGTTGAGGCTCTCATCCAGACCCGGATGGACAGCCGAGAGGAACGCCAACGGATTGAGGCACGGCCCCACCGAGCGGCGCTCAATCGGGAGACGGATGGATCAACGCGGAGGCGGACCCAGCAGACCAAGGTGATCGAGCGCCGCGTAGCCAGCCCACGCGTCCGTGAGCTGCCCCGACCGAAGGTGTCGATGGAACTCGGGGAGTGGACGAATGACCGTCTCGCAGAACTCTTCCGAGGGATCCAGGGATGGCTCAGAGACCTTTCGGCAACCCGTCGCAACAGCCGCCCATTTGCGGCGGGTGATGGTCGCACCTTGCCACGTGTGTCCGACGATCACGACCTCTCCGACGTAGCCGGTCTCCTCCTGAAGCTCTCGGCTCGCCGCCTCCACGGGCGTTTCGCCTCCGCCCACATTCCCGCCAGGAAGCTCGTCGAGAAAGCAGTCGGGTCCCGGACGGTATTGGCGAGCGAGGACCACGTCTTGTAAGACGGTCAGAGCCACAACGGCGACCGCATCCGGAGCAACGAGCAGGTCCCAATCGACCTCGGCGCCGTCGGGCATGCGATAGATGTTGGTGACAACCTTCATCCATCGACCCGGGCCTGGCCGCTGGGTGACCAGCTCCCACGGATTGTCACCGCCCACCGAAGGCACGGTCGTGATACTCCCAGAGATTGGCGTTCGGGTGCCACCGTCCCGATCTGCTCTCCGATGTCGCAAATCGACCGGAGTGACAACACAACGACTCGTCGGCCACGTAGTTTGCTCTCCGTGCGGCGCGCCAGGTTCAAGGTCACTGCGCTGACCTGCCTCCTCGCAACCGCGGCCTTGGGCTTGGCCGTGGCGCACGGCCGCTCCCCGTATGCATTCGAGCACCGCGCTCTCGAGTGGCTGGGGCCTCCCTCTGCCTTGGGAGCCTGGGCCAATCTCGCGGAACTTCTCGCTGTCCCGGTTGTCAGCGTCGTCCTCGTTGTCTCTTTTGCAGTCGGTTTGGTCAGACGAGCCGTCTTCCGTGTCGCTGTCTACGCGGTGTTCGCCGCCGCGGCGCTACTCGTCAGCGAGCACGTTGCCAAGCCGCTGGTCCAGCGGACTTACTATGGCGATCTCACCTTCCCCTCCGGGCACGTCACCGCGGTCAGCGCGACGGCGCTTGCCATGTGGCTGGCGCTCTACCCACTGCTCGGGAAGCGGGCACGCAACCTCACGCTCATGCTCGGGATCGCATGGACCCTGCTGATGTCGCTGGCCGTCGTCGGGGCGCACTGGCACACGCCGCTGGACGCAGTCGGGTCCATCCTGCTGTCCGTCGGCATCGTCACCGCAGGCGCGGCCATCCTGGAGCCGATCGGCGCTCGAGGACTCTTCATGGGTGCAGAGCGCGCTCGGGTCCGGGACCGGGGGGGCGGGTAGCTCCCGGTCCGCACCAACTTCTCGCAAATGGGCCCCGGACCGCCAGGACCGGAGACATGATGTGGCATGGAGATCCGGAGAGCTCTCCGAGGAGAGGCGGGATCTCTCGCTGCACTGTGGCTTCGATCGCGCGCGGCTTCAGCTCCCTCGATTCCTCCGACCGTCCACACCGCCGAGGAGGTGCACCAGTGGTTTGAGGAGGTCGTTCTCCCGACGCGTGAGGTCTGGGTCGCCGGCAGCACTCACGGCGCGATGGCCCTCATGGTGCTCGACCATGAGTGGATCGATCAGCTCTATGTCGATCCGGCCGCGACGCGAATGGGCATCGGAGGGGCGCTACTGGACCGTGCCATGAGGCAGCGTCCGGACGGACTCAAGCTGTGGACCTTCCAGAGCAATCTCGGCGCCCGGCGTTTCTATGAAAGGCACGGCTTCGTGGCCATCGCCACGTCGACAGGCGACAACGAGGAGCAAGCGCCGGACGTGTGCTACCAGTGGCGGCCCGCGTCGACCGTCACGTCAGGCTAGGTGGGCGGCGAGCCACCTGCCCCGCACCGACACGAGTCAGTCACCACGCCCATTGCCAGTAGATCCCAATGAGCAGGCCGATGCCGAAGAGGGCCAGCATCAACAGGATGAGGTCGATGGGTGACAGCACCCGGTTCACTCGCGGTCAGTGTACGGCCCGCCTCACGCCCTTCGCATGCGCCGGTCCGACCGGGTGTTGCAGCGCCCACTTCACGGCGCAGACGGCGATCTACTGCGAGGTGGCGATCCCGACGACCGGCGCATGGAGCGGTGTGCCCCCCATGGAGCCGTCGAACTCGGCGTCGCCGAAGGTAAAGATGCCACCGTCGGACGCAACCATCCTGTATCCCGCCCCGTCAGCCGTTGCGGCCATTCCCCTGATCGGCTGGTTCAACACCTGGGCCCCCATCGAGCCGAGAAGCGGTGCATCACCTTCGGCGAAGAGGCCTCCGTCAGATGCGACCGCCCAGTAGCCCCCACCGCTATTCGTTGACGCCATCCCGACGACGGGCGCGGCCAATCGAACGCTCCCGGGAGAGCTCAGGAACGCAGTGTGGAAGGCGAAGATACCGCCGTCACTCGCCACCTCCCAGTAGCCACCGGTTATCGGATCGGCCGCCAGCCCGACGACCGGTTTGTTGAGCGGCCTGCCCGCCATCGACCCGTAGAAGTGGGCGTCGCCGAATGCGAACACCCCGCCGTCCTTGGCCACCAACCAATAGCCGTCACCGTCGGGGGTCGAGGCGATGCCCACGACCGGCTGATTCAGCGGTCCGCCTCCCATCGATCCGAAGAAGTGCGCATCGCCGAATGCGAACACCCCGCCGTCCTTGGACACGAGCCAGTAGCCCGCACCGTCTTGGGTCGAAGCCATTCCGACGATCGGAGCGTTCAAGTGTGTCCCGCCCATCGATCCGTAGAAGTCAGCCGTTCCGAACGAGAAGACGCCACCGTCGGAACCCACTTCCCAATAGCCCTGAGTGGCGTGGCCGACGATGGTGAGGGACCGGGCGGACGACACCGAACTCTGAAAGTTCCCGTCGCCGGGGTAGTTCGCCGTCAGCGCGTAGTTGCCGGGAGGCAGTTGGGTGCCGCTCAGTGCCGGACAGCTTCCCGCCGCCGTGTTCGGGCCCGCCGGCTGGAGGGTGATGGTGCAGACGGTGGTGCCCCCGTCCTGCACCGTGACCGGCCCTGTCGGGGAGCCGGTTGTGCCCGAGGTCACGGTGGCCGAGATGATGACCGAGCCCTCGTCGCCATAGGAGGTGGACGAGGGCGAGATGGTGAGCGAGGCCGAGCTCGTCGCCGGGTAGATCGAGAGGGGGACCGTCGTCGACGCCGGGATGAAGTTGGCATCACCGGGATAGCTCAGCGTGACGCTGTACGGGGTGGTGGAGGCCGGGAGGGCGGTGGCTGAGTCGATGAAGCAGGGATTCCCGCCCCCGTTGTTGGCCCGACACGAGCCGGGAGCGACGAGGTTCACCCCGTTTGCCGTGATGGAGACCGAACCGGAGGCGTTGCCATTGTTGTTGTTGCCGCCGACGCCGACGATGAAGAAGTTGCCGTTCTCCGCGCCGTACAAGGCGTAGCCCGGAACGGGGAAGACCTGCATCTGGGTTGTCACCTGGTCGATCGTGAGGTCCTGGGGTACAGACGAAGACCCGATGTAGTTGTCGTCGCCTTCGTACACCGCGGTCAGCACATAGGGTCCAGCGCCCAACTGCGTGTCGTTGATGTAACAGTTCCCATTCGACTGACCGCCGCCCCCTCCGAAGACGCCTGTGGAACAGAGGTAGGTGCCAGGTCCTGGCGCACCGGCGTACACCGTGACGTTGCCGGTCGGAGACTGGTTGGCGCCGGGCATACCCGAGACCGTCACGTCGAAGGAGAGCTGCGACTCGTTGCCGTAGGTGATCGACCTTCCGGGGGAGGGGGAGGTGATCATCGTCGTCGTGGGGGCCTGAACGACCGTCTGGGTCAGGGACCCGGTATTCGGTGGGTAGGGCCCGTCACCGTGGAAGATCGCCGTAATGGTGTGGTCGCCGGGCGACAGGTAGCTGTTGGGCTCGACACAGGTCGCCGCGTACGTACCCGGTGGCGCAGTGCTCGGGCTCTGCAGCGGCTGGGAGTTGCAGTTGACGATGTCATTCCCATTGTCTTGGAACTCAATAGGGTCGCCGAGGTTGAGGCTGCCCGCGTCGGAGGTCGTCACGGTGGCGGTGTAGGTGACGTCCTGGCCAAAGAATGATGGGGTGGACGATGAGCCCACGGAGATCGTGACCTGGATGGGCAACGCGGATGCCGGAGAAGCCCAGCCAAGTGCGGCCAAAGGAATGCAGAGGCCCCCGACCAGCGCCAGCCACGTGCATCGTCGCTTTTGTCCACCAGACATACCGCATTCCCTCGCTGAGCTGCGACCACCTGAAGGCCGACTGTCGATCGTCCAGATATGCCAGGCATGCCCCTGGATGCAGTGGATCGACGCCACTCACAGCCGGACCGTCGAGCATGATTGAGAAATGACATAGGAATTGTCGGCCTGTTCGCCTCATTTGTTGAGCAAGAAGTGCTCAAACGTTGTCGGACCTGTGAGAATGTCGAAATCTCCAGAAGATCGAGATCTGGATCAGGGCGCCTGGTATCGCACCAGCTCAACCACTCGCGCCACGGGCGGGCTCCGGTTCCGGACCCGCGAAGAGATCGGGGGCGAGGTGAGGCGACTTCAGGAGTGCGGAGACAACGGAGCGTGGGCGGGGCTCTGAGCGTGCATCCGTCCCCCTGCCAAGAGCACGGCGCCCACCACCACGGCGGCGAAGCTGACCACCCGGGCGACCCCGGCGAGCCCGGGGGGGATGGGCTCGTGGAAGACGAAGATCCCGCCAATGATCGGGATCAGGTTGTTGACCAGCGTCGAAGAACCGGCGGTCTCGAGGACCCGGCCGCGCTGGAAGGCCCCCTGCAGCGTCACGAATGCCAGGGCCGTGCAGACAGCCAAGATGGGGATGAAGAGGAGACCGACACCCGCCACCGCACCCTTAGTCGCCAGGTCCCCGACGCCGAAGAGGAGGCCGGCGGCGCACCCGAGGAGCGCCCCGGGATGCGTCTTGCGGGCGAGAAGCACGAGCAGACCGGCGAGGGCCGCTCCCGCGGCGATCACGACGATCAGCGTCGTCATGTGCGCCGGAGCGGTCGGCGTGATGGCGGACGTCAGGGTCAGTCCGAGCAGGACGAGCCCGCCCACGGCGATGTAGGTGCCGATCCACTCCTGCCGTGTCAGAGGCGTGCCGAGCCGGTGAGCCAGGATGGCGAGGATACCCACGCCTCCGGCAGACACCGATTGCACGATGGACAGAGGGGCCAGCGCGAGGGCCGCGATGTAGAGCCCCCAACCGACCCACCCTGCTCCGTAGCCCAACATCCACTGGCGGTTCGTCACGAGGTGCCGGACGGAACTGAAGGGGTGCCTGAGGGAAAGGGTCACCATCGTGTTGGCCGCCCCGTGCTGCACGAAGAACCCGACGTTGAGGGCCAGAGCCGCCAAGAGAGCCAGCACGAGGCCGGCGGCCAGTTTCATCGCGCCGGCCTCATCGGCGTCGGATGACGGCGTATTTGGCGACGACGAGTTTGCCGATGAGGGTGTAGCCCGTGGTCTTGGCGTGGATGTTTCCCTGGGAGCAGAACCAGGTCAGGGAGCAGACGCTGGCCACGGGGGCCGGGATCGTCCCATAGGGGACGAGACGAACCGTCCGGGTCAGCGGCGTGTAGGCGCCCGTCGCAGCGGTGACGTCCACCAGGCTTCCGCCGGCGGACGAATACGCCTTGGCCAGCGCGGGGTTGATGAGGGCCTTGAACGCGACCACGGAGAGTTTGGCCAGTGAGACGAGCGATGCACTGGGCGGTTGCGACGGGTAGACGTAGGTTCCGAGGATGACGTCGGGATAGGTGAGGCCGATGAGTGGGACACGGGGTCCCGCCGCGGCACGCAAGGCGGCGACCAGCGCGGTGACGTTCTTGGACACGCCCGAGACCGCGGTGCCGACGCAGTTGACCACGTTCGCCTGCCGCCGCGCACGGGATGACGTCGTTGCCACCGATGGTCACCGTGATGAGGCCGATGTGCCCATGGTGAGCGGTGAGGAACGCCTCGGCCGCCGCCGCCTGGGTCATGGTTGGGTAGGGGGCGGCGCCGGTGGTGTGCGGGAGGGGGTCGGGGCATCCGACGCTGGCGATCAGGGAGGTGGTCGTGGCCCCGGCGCAGCCGAAATTGACCAGCTTCAGGTGGGTCTTGCCGGCGACGTAGACGGTGTAGCCCGGCGTCGCTCCGAACCCAGGCTGGTACCCCACCGAGTACGAATCGCCCAACGACACGTAGTACGTCGGCGATTTCGAGGTTGCAGCATGGGCCGTCGTCGAAGGGCCGAGGATCCCCAGTGCGGCGCAGCCGAGAACCAGCAACACGCCACCCGTCCTCCATCTCAACGCCCTGTAGCACACCTTGACTCCCTCCCTGGTGGGCCCCGCGTTACATACTCCCACGACGTCCGGGCCGTCCGACGCCTCCTCCGAGGTGTCGCCCGACGCCGGCGACGCTGCGTCGGGGTGACGACCTCAGCCCTCGATGCCGAACCAGCGCCGGCGCCTGCTCGCGCCGAACTCCACCTTGTTCGCCACCATGGCCTCGGATGCCTCGGTGTAGGAGCCGAACGGTTTCGGGCCCGAAAGGAAGTTGGCGTCGAAGCGCGCCACCCTGGAGCCGCCGAACTCGATGTAGCAGGTCGCCAGCCCTCGGTAGGGCTCCGGAGGCGTCCCACCCCGGATCTGATGGATCAGCACCTCGGCGAGCGTGCGCGCCTCGCCCTCGGCGATGGCCCCCACCCGGGGCACCGGTGCGCTCGTGACGTCGCCCACCGCGTAGACGTTCTCGAATCTGGTGGCGAACGTGGTGTGATCGACGGCGACCCACCCGTCCTCCACCAGCGGCGAGTCCTCGACCACTCGAGGAGCGCGGTGCGCAGGAATGCCCAGGAAGAGGTCGTACGGAGCCGTTCGCCCGTCGGCCAGCGTGGAGAGCCTGACCGAGGGGTCCATGGAGACCACCTTCGATTCGGGCCACCAGCCGATGTCCCGGGCGGCGAGGGCGTCGAGGATGCCTGCAGAGGCCTCCGGCGAGATGGGAATCGGCGTCGACATCGGACTGATCACCTTGATGCTGCTGGACGAGCGTCGACCTCGGCGCTCGAGATAGTCGTGCAGCATCAGGGCGGTCTCGAACGGTGCGGCCGGGCACTTGAAGAAGTTCCCCAGCACGCCGATGATGACGTCGCCCCCCTCGAACCCGGGCAGCACGGTGCGGACACGCTCTGCGCCGTCCACCGAGTAGTACTCCGTGCCCTCTTCGACCATTCCTGGAGTCGCTGCGGGATCGAGGTCCGCCCCTAGGGCGATGACGAGGATGTCGGGCTGGTACTGGGACCTGTCTGTCGTCACGCGGCGGTGCTCGGGATCGATGCTGACGGCTCGCTCCTGAACGAAACGAACACTCGGCTTGCTCAGCCTCGCATAGGGAAGACGGACGGTGGCTGGGTCGACTCTTCCGAACATGACGTCGAGCTTGGAGTAACCGAACACGAACGCGTCACTGCTGTCGATGATCGTGACGTCGACGTCGTCTGGGACTTCCTCTGACAGCCGCGTGGCGAGCTCCAGTCCGGCGAAGCCCGCACCGAGGATCAGGACGCTCTTCATCGGACCTCGCTTTCACGGAGAGCCGCCGGACGCGATCCTCGGTCTCCTCACTCGTGTGGTCGGGCTCAACGTATCCCCAATCAGGCGTCCGGTGCCCTCAGTTCGTTGCCCGCCGCGGGTCCGGCAGGCGCCTACCCGCCGCCGCCGCCGTCGCTGCCGTGGTGCGGTCCGTGGTGCGCCGCCGCTGGTTGGGGCGGGATCGTGGTGGTGGTTGTCGTCGTAGTGGTGCGTCGTCGTCGTCGGTACCGTTGCACCCGTCGGCAGCAGCGTGTTGACGACGTCCTGGTACTGCGCCGGGGTGATGCCACCCCCGGCCAGGAGCACCTCAGCGAGTGATAGGGCGTTCTGCGCCGCCGCCACGCGGCCAGTGCCCGAGTGTTGGGAGGCCGTCTCGTCGAGGCCGCCCGCGAGTGCCTGGTCGCCCGGCAGCCCGGCACCCGCCAGCGCGCCGGCCAGTGCCTTGATAGCCCCGCCCACCGAGTCCGTGTGCGACACCTGGTGTGAGGTCGCCCCTGCAGTCGGTCCCGAGGGCTGGCTGCCGCTCGTCAACAGCACGAAGAGGATCGCGGCCAGAGCGAGGGTCATCGCGCCGGCGGTCCACACCTGTCGTCGCCGCCGCCCGCGTGGGTGTGGGGAAAGCGGTACCGGTCGGCGAGGGCGGGGCCCCTGCGGCGGTATGGTCGAGCCGGGAACGGCCCCCGGTGCAGCGAGCGCCACCGGGAGGGTCACGGCCGGTCCGGGTGCCATCGGCTGCGTCGCGGCGTGCGGTGCCGCCACGACCGTGGGACGGGGGGGCCGCAGGGCGTGCAGCATTTCCACCGCCGACCCGAACCGCTGGCTCGGTTGGGTCGCCAGCGCTCGCCGGGCGATGTCGCGCAGAGTTGGAGGTAGCTCCTCCGTCGGGGGGGCACCGGGAGCTGCTCGCCGCCCCGTGAGGGCCTCCACCATGACGGCGCCGACCGAGTACACATCGGACTGTGCCGTGGCGGGATGGCCCGATCTCCGTTCGGGCGCGAGGTAGCCGGGCGTGCCCAGGACGACCCCGGTAAGCGTCAAGTCCTCGGTCATCCCCTCCGCCCCGGTCCTGACGTCGACAGTCTTGGCAATTCCGAAGTCGGTGATCTTGGTGTGACCGTCGTCCTGCAGGAGGATGTTGCTCGGTTTGACGTCGCGATGCAGCACGCCGAACTTGTGGGCGGCCACCAGCGCGGTGAGCGCTTCGGAGACGACGAGCAAGACTCTCGATGTTGCCAACGGCCCGCGGGCGATCTCGTCGCGCAGCGTGGTCCCCGGCAGCCGTTCCATGACGAGGTAGGACAACGTGTCGTCCTCGCCGTAGTCCAGGACGGCCACGATGTGGGGATGGATGAGCCGCGCCGCAAGGCGGGCTTCTTGCTGGAACCGCTGGCGCATGCCGGGGAGGGCCTCCGTCTCCGGGCGGAGGATCTTCACGGCGACCGGTCGCTCCAGGCGGTCGTCGAAGGCGTCGAAGACGCGTGCCATGCCGCCTTCGCCGAGCACGCCACTGATGCGGTAGCGGCCGCCCACGATCCCTGTCGCGGTGCGCGACTCCACCCCTGTGGTGTACCCGTGGCCCGGAGTGGGTAGTCGTGTTGCAGGCCTCGGCGTTGCGGATCCGTCCCGCCCCCGCCGGTTCGGCCTTGCCCGTGCATCCCCCGGAGAGGGGGCTTGCGAGCGAGCGGGGCCCGTGACGTCCCGTCAGCCCGCGAGCGCCGCCATGTCGCCCATGAGCGTCAACGCGTCGATCGGCCCGTCGGCGCCGAAGTCGCGGTAGAGGGCGTGGACGTTGGCCACGAGCCGTTCTGGCTCGCCCCAGTCCGAATAGGGGCCCAGCTCGATGTCCCGCGCCGCCTCCATGGGTGTCATGCCACCATCGAAGCGGGTCCGCGCCTGGCGGGTCAGGAACTCGAAGTACTCCTTCAGCTCGGCCACCGCATCCGGCGTCGCCAAGGGGCCGTGCCCGGGCACGACCACCGTCGGCTCCAGGGCGAGGATGCGGTCGCAGGCCGCGACCCAGTGTGCCACCGGGCCGGCCCACACGATCGGGTGGCCACCATGGAAGAGGATGTCCCCGGTGAAGACGACGCCGTCGGCGGGCAGGTGCACGATGGCGTCGCCGGCGGTGTGCGCCGGGCCCACCTCCACCAGTGACACCGGCCGGTCGCCGACACGCAGATCGAGTCGACCCTCGAACGTCCGCGACGGCAGCGTGAGCGGCACGTCGTCGAAGTCGAACGGGGCAAAGATGCGCCCCAGGAACTCGCCGGCCTGACCGAGCGACGGCGCGGCGCGCATCATGGCGGCCATGGTGGACGGTGGGAGCTGGCCCATCTCCTCGGCGCAGCGGACGGTCGAAATGATCTCCGAGCCGGCCACCAGCGCATTGCCGTAGCAGTGGTCGCCGTTGGCGTGCGTGTTGACCACCGTGCCGACCTGCTCGGCGGCCGGCGTGATCCGGCGCATCGTGGCGAGCATCTCGGCGGTGAGGCGCAGGTCGAAGAGCGTGTCGACGAGCAGGGACGTGCCGCCACCCGTCACGAGGCCGGCGTTCGACCAGCCCCAACCTCCGTCGGGCTGCAGATAGGCCCAGACCCCGTCGGCCACCTCGTGCAGGCCCTTCTCGTACGACGTCGGCACCGCTGTCAGCGTAAGAGGTCGTCAGCGGCGGTGCCCGGCGCGCGCTCGCGTGGGCCCGGCGGTGCGTCGGGAGGCCGCCGTGACCGTGGCCGGAGACGAGGCCCGGCGGCGTCGCCCCGGCGACGCCCTCCATTGTGAAGACTTGATGAACTCGGCCTCCCAGCTGCACATTTGGAACCGGCCGCTGTGATAGGTACCTCTCGAATCTCGTTGGCCCGGGCATGCACCAAGTGGCTGCTCGACGAGAACTCAGAGGGAGAGGTCATCATGAAAGAGCGCAGCCCAGCCGAGGTCGTCCGGCTCGTGAAGGACGAGGGGATCGAGGTGGTGGACCTCCGGTTCTGCGACCTCCCAGGGCTCATGCAGCACTTCTCCCTCCCCGCGCACACGCTGACGGAGGAGATGTTCACCGAGGGAAACGGTTTCGACGGCTCGTCCATCCGCGGCTTCCAGCAGATCCACGAGTCCGACATGATCCTCCTGCCCGATCCCTCCACCGCGGTGATCGACCCCTTCCGCCAGCACAAGACGCTCAACTTGAACTGCTTCGTGCACGACCCGCTGACCCTCGAGCCCTACAGCCGGGACCCGCGCTACGTCGCCAAGAAGGCGGAGGAGTACGTCAAGACGACCGGCATCGCCGACACCTCCTACTTCGGACCCGGAGGCGGAGTTCTTCATCTTCGACGACGTGCGCTTCTCACAGGACCAGCACTCCGCCTTCTACCAGGTCGACTCCATCGAAGGGCATCTGGAACTCCGGCTCGCGAGGAAGGCCCGAACCTCGGCTACAAGCCCCGCTACAAGGAGGGCTACTTCCCGGTCCCGCCGATGGACCACTTCCAGGACCTGCGCTCGGAGATGATCCTGACGATGGAGAAGCTCGGGATCGAGATCGAGGTGCAGCACCACGAGGTCGGCACCGCCGGCCAGGCCGAGATCGACATGCGCTTCGACACGCTGCTGAAGATGGCCGACAAGCTGATGCTCTACAAGTACGTCGTCAAGAGCGTCGCCTACGCGGCGGGCTACACGGCTACCTTCATGCCGAAGCCGCTCTACGACGACAACGGCTCGGGTATGCACGTCCACTCGTCGCTGTGGAACGGCAGCGAGCCGCTCTTTCACCAGGAGGGCACGTACGCCGCGCTGTCGGACATCGGGCGCTGGTACATCGGCGGCATCATCAGGCACGCCCGCGCCGTGCTCGCCTTCGCCGCGCCGACGACGAATTCCTACAAGCGGCTCGTCCCCGGGTTCGAGGCGCCGGTCAACCTCGTCTACTCGCAGCGGAACCGCTCGGCTGCCTGCCGCATCCCCGTCTACTCGCCGAGCCCCAAGGCGAAAAGGGTCGAGTTCCGCTGCCCCGATCCCGCCTGCAACCCGTATCTCGCCTTCTCGGCGATCCTGATGGCCGGGCTCGACGGTGTGGCCAACCACATCGAGCCGCCGCCGCCGGTCGACGAGGACCTCTTCGACATGCCGGCCGACCAGCTGGCCAAGATCGGCCAGGTGCCGGCGTCGCTCGAGGAGGCGCTGGACGCGCTCGAGGCCGACCAGGACTTCCTGAAGGCGGGCGGCGTCTTCACCGACGACCTGATCGAGACGTGGGTCGACTACAAGCGCTCCCGCGAGGTCGACGCCGTGCGGCTCCGGCCGCACCCGTGGGAGTTCATGCTGTACTACGACATTTGAGCATTGTTATGGCGAACGATGTTGACGACCGCCCAGGCGAGGATGCCCCAGAACACCAGCATGGCCAGACTCATCAGAAACCAAAGGCCCCAGTGACTTCCCCCGTTGTAGTAGGGGTACCGCATCATCGGATGTGTTCCTCTCGGAGACCTGTTTCTACGAATCGATCATCGATTCGTAGAGATTTCTGAGCTAGAGGCGAAGGTCACCTCGGGACCTTTGGCTCTGCCGAATCTCGCTATCTGGGCAAACGATGAGACCATGATGAAGCGGTTTCTCTTGATCTCCGTGGCGTTGGGGATGCTCTTGGTCTCGGCGACCGCGTGCGGCAACAACACTTCTCCTTCGTCGACCCCGACAACGGCTGCGACCAGCACCACATCGCCCGGACCCGCGTCGTGGACTGCGGTGTGGCCTACGACGGCAAGTCATACCCGCTACGGGTTGCCGGCAGCAGCTGCCTTGGGGTTTGCGACCAGCTATCTCCACATGGTCAATCCTGTGATCGGCCAGTTCCAGCAGGGCGATGCCCGCTCTGGGGAGGTGCCCGTTCAACCGAGCACCACTGGGCCCGTCACGACCGTGTTGGTGAGGCAGCTCGGTTCCGACAACTCTTGGTGGGTCCTGGGAGCGGGCACAGCCGCCATCAATCTGACCGCCCCGACTTGGAACGCATCCATTTCGTCTCCACTTGCTTTGAAGGGGACGAGCATGGCTTTCGAGGGAACGGTGCAGGCCCAGGTTCGCGACGACAACAACGCTCCCTTGGGCAAGGGCTACGTCACTGGAGGGAATACGTCGATGGGACCGTTCAGTGGCTCACTCGCGTTCGCCAAGGCCACCACGAAGTACGGAGCGGTCGTGCTCTACGTGACCTCCGCCGAGAATGGCGCGGTGATGGAGGCGGCAGTGATGCGAGTGCGGCTCAGCTGACAGTTCGCCTTGCCGAACGAAGAAAGGCATTGGTTGTTCACTTGTGACGTTGTTCTGGCGTGGAGCCGATCTGCGCGTCAGCGACCGATCCTCATGAGCCCAGGGACTTTACGGTGGTTGCCTGACGAGACACGATGACAGAATGTCTGAAACCGGGTACAACCAGCATGCATCGTCTGGCGTCGTTCGCTGGATCCCCGGTCTCGAACTCGTTCGTCGATACCGTCGCCAGTGGCTGTTCCACGACGTCCTCGCCGGACTGGCACTGACTGCCCTGCTGGTTCCGCAGGGCATGGCCTATGCGGAGTTGGCCGGGCTACCCGCCGTGACCGGGCTGTACACGTCGGTCCTGGCCCTCCTCGCTTACGCGGTGTTCGGTCCCTCACGGATCATGGTCATTGGACCCGATTCGGCACTCGGTCCGATGATTGCGGCGGCGATCTTGCCTCTCGTCGCCGCCGGCGGTGACCCCCAAAGAGCCATCGCGCTGGCCAGCATCCTCGCGCTGCTGATGGGTGCCTACTGCATCGTGGCCGGGATGCTCCGCGTCGGCACCCTTGCCGAGCTCTTCTCGAGGCCGATGAGGGTCGGATACTTGAACGGGCTCGCGATTGTGGTGCTGGTCAGCCAGCTTCCGAAGTTGTTCGGTTTCAGTACGACGGCCAACGGTCTCACAGCGGAGTTCCACGCCTTCGTGCATGGTGTCTCTGACGGCAAGACGGTACCGGCGTCTTTGATCATCGGCTTGGCGTCACTCGTGACCATCCTCGCCCTTCGCCTCTGGCTCCCCAAAGTACCCGGAGTGTTTCTCGCGGTCGTTGGCGCCACGGTCCTCGTGAGCGCATTCGACCTCTCGGCTCATGGCGTCGCCGTCCTAGGGGTGATTCCCTCGGGCATTCCGAAGCCGTCGATCCCCCGAGTTGAGCTTCACGATGTGGGCACACTGGCTTTGGCGGCGTTAGGGATGGCCTTCGTCACGCTCGCTGATACATCGGCGTTGTCACGTAGCCTCGCCGCCAAACGGGGCGCGAACGTCGACCAGAATCAGGAGCTGGTGGCGCTCGGTGCCGCCAACCTGAGTACCGGTCTGTTCCAAGGGTTCCCGGTCAGCGCGTCTACAGGGCGGACGATTACCGCCGAGAGCTCGGGATCCCTTACACAAATGACCGGGGTCATAGGGGCCATGTGCGTTCTGGCACTCCTTTCTTTCGGCAACGGCCTGCTGCAGAATCTCCCCAGTTCCGCGCTTGCGGCGATCGTTATTGCTGCCGCCGTCGGGCTGTTCGACCTCGCGACTCTCCGCTGGCTGTGGAACGTCAGAAAGTCCGAGTTCTTGCTCTCGCTGGCCGCTCTGTTGGGCGTGGCCATCTTCGGAGTGTTGCCGGGCATCGCGATTGCCGTTGCCTTGTCGCTGGGAGATTTCGTTCGTCAGGCTTGGCGACCGCACAACGCAATTCTTGGGCGGATCCCTGGCCGAAAGGGCTACCACGACATTGAGCGACACCCCGAAGCGGTGCAGATACCCGGCCTGATCATTTACCGATTTGACGCACCGATGTTCTTTGCAAACGCGGAATTCTTCTCCGATGGGGTGATGAAGGCAATTGCCACTCGCCAAGAGTCGATCACTTGGATTGTCGTCGCAGCCGAGCCGATCACTGATATCGACACCTCTGCAGCGGAGACGTTCGACCAGTTACTAGATGACCTAGAAGTCGAATCGGTGCAATTGGTCTTCGCGGAGCTGAAAGGTCCCGTCAAGGACCACCTACGGAGCTACGGGCTCTATGACCGCGTTGGTGACGAACGGTTCTTCGCCACCGTGGGCGCAGCTGTCCACGGGTACCTCGATGCCTCGGGGGTGGAGTGGGTGGATTGGAGCGATGAAGATCCCGATGATGGACGCGGTTCTCTTCCAAAATGACCCTCCGCGGTCGACGCCATCTCAATGGTCCGATCCAATTCGAAGGGGCCAAGCACGAGGCTGCTTGTTGTCGGTCCGGGAAGGAGCGTCAGCTTGTGGATCCATACCGTGCGGGCACTTGCCGCTCGGTTTAGCCTCGATCCACCGACAAATTTGAGATGAACCGATGAGGCGGTCGATCTGGTTGGCGGCTGATGCCACTGGGCCTCGTTCCGGCGGCTCTCGGGGAATCTGGGCGTGGCGAGGCAGGCTTTCCGTTGGTGCGCAATCCTGGCTACTGAGCTTCGGCCGGTCCCCACCTCAGCTTGCAGCGCAGCCTATTTCCAGACCTGGTGCACGTGATACTCCCAGATGGGGCACGGGGATCGCGAGGCGGGCGGATTACGCACTGCAATGCCCAGTTCACCCAATCCCGCCCGGGCAGGATCGGGTCGCGACCCAGCCCCCGCGGAAGACAGGGGCTGAATCGGCCACACCCGCCTGGACCGCCTAATGGCGGAGCGATCTATGTGGCGGTTCGTATCTTTTGCCCCATGGTGGCGAGCGGGTAGAGCCGACCGGACCGGAGCTCGAACAACGTTTCGACAACGCAGAGTCCTTGGGAGGCTGCGCCAAGCCGCCACGACGGAGCGGCCCCTCGATTGGGTGGAGGAGGGGCCGCTGCACCCGTGTCTCGTAACTGACGTAGGTGCCCCCTCAGCTTATGAGCCGATCTCGACGAAGTGACCGCGCCCGTCACAGCGCCCCCGTACCGTTGCGGACCGGGTCGCACCCGGGCAGCCCGGGCAGGTGGTCAGCTTCTCGTGCCGCTCGAGCTCGGGCTCCTCGGCTTTGCAGACAGTGCAAGTGCGCGAGTCGTCGCGGTGAATCACCAGCCGTCCGAGGCACACCGAGACCATGGATTGAAGGCTACGGCGTGGGAGTGGCCAACCCGGGTATCTGCCGGCGCCCGGCGACCTCATAAACCGCCAACGAGAGTGTCTCGAGGCCGCGCTTGCTGATGATTCGCTCGTTGGGCTGTGAGGCGGAACCACGGAGGTCGACCGGCGGGAGATGCGGCGCAGACAGGTGGCGTAGCTCGGGCAGCATGTTCAAGATCAGGAAAGTGACCAGGAGGCGAGGCTCCGCCGAAGACGAGTGGCAAACATCCATTGAGGTGGATGCCCGGTTCGGCGAACTCGCCGACCAGTCGTTCACCACGAGGGTTCCACCAGACGAGTCGCGGAAACAGTTTGACGATGCGGTGGCCGCCGCCCGGGCGTGCGTCCGAAAGTTCGTGGCCGAGCAGGCGCCGCACATCGAGTACAACTGAGGAGGCGAGACTTTGGTCCTGTGGCAGGAGACCTCACATCACGAGAGCGCCAGATTGTGCTCATGGCTCTTTGGAACCACAAGCTGGCAACCGCACAGCTGCACGCTTTCACTGACCCCCTCGGCCCTGGCGGGCTCTCGAAGGGGGTTGGCGCTCGTAACGGAGATCGACCGAGTTGCTAGTCGTCTCGGCGGAGCCCGTATGCCCCGGCGTATGGACTCGGGCGATAGGGCGGGACGACGGACGCGGAGCGGCGGGAGACGCGGCGGGGGAGAGCGGCGTGACACCAAAATGACACAGGACGTGTCGAACAATGCAAGATGATGCCGGCCATCGAGAGACCGAAAGTCCAGCCCATACGGCGGATTTGGCGGAAGGTGCTGGTAGGCGTCGAGCGCCCAAAAGTTCCATGCTGTACTGCGACATTTAGGGAGTCGGGCCGGGCGGAGGCCCTGTGCCGGTGCCTCGGCGTTGCCCTGGCTCCTCAGTACACGAAGACGGCGGTCCCGATCGGGTCGAGGTTGTTGGCCCAGATCCAGTCGATGGCCTCGTTGCTGACCCGGACGCACCCGTGGGACACCGGCGTGGGGGGCACGGACGAGTCGCCATGGATGGCGTAGCCACCCGTGAAATACCTTGGCCGCCACAGCTGACCGAGCGGGCTGATGTCGAGCCCGTTGACCACCCGGTAGGTGTGGAAGAGCCCGGTCGGGGTGATGGCGACCGAGGTGACGCCCCCAGAGGTGTAGGTGTAGCCGCCGCCGGTGGAGGTGTTCAGCGTCCACTGCAGCTGGCCGTTGTTCACGAACATGACGAGGTCGTTGGCCAGGTTGACCTCAATCACGTAGCCCGACGTGGTCTGCGGGTGGGGGACCACCCCGGCGTTGAGCGCGGCCCACGTCGACGGCCCGACCACCCCGTCGCGGGGGAGGTTGGCCGCCTTCTGGAGCGCCCAGACGGCCTGTTCGGTGCTGTCGTCGAAGGAACCGCCCGTGGTGTCGACCCAGTACCCGAGCGCGTACAGCTGCTGCTGCAGCACGGCGACCGCGGGGCCGCTGGCACCCGGATTCAGGGTGGGAGGTAGCGGCGGGGGAGAAGTCGGCAGGAGCCAGTACCCGTTCCCGTCGTGCGTGGCGGCGATGCCTCGGATCGGGTTGGCGTTCGGTTGCCCGCCCATGGAGCCGAGGAAGGGGGCACCGAAGTTGAAGACGCCGCCGTCGGCTGCGGCCATCCAGTAGCCACCGTTGCCGGCGGCCATCCCGACGATCTTGGCGTTCAGCGGCGTGCCGCCCATCGAACCGAGGAACGGCGCCGTCCCGTAATTGAAGATGCCGCCGTCGGCGGCGACCAGCCAGTAGCCCGACCCGCCCGGTGCGGCCGCCATGCCGACGACGGGCTGGTTGAGGTGGATGGAGCCGGTCGAGCCGTAGAAGGCGGCGTCGCCGTAGGAGAAGATGCCCCCGTCGGAGGCCACGAGCCAGTAGCCGTTGCCGCTCGGCGTGGCCGCCATGCCCACGATGGGCTTGTTGAGCGGCAGGCTGCCGGCCGACCCGTGGAAGACGGCGTCGCCGTAGGAGAAGACGCCGCCGTCGGAGGCGACGAGCCAGTAGCCGCCCCCGTCGGGCGTCGCCGCCATGCCCACGATCGGCTTGTTCAGCGGTAGGGCGCCGGCCGACCCGTGGAAGACGGCGTCGCCGTAGGAGAAGATGCCGCCGTCGGAGGCGACGATCCAGTAGCCGTTGCCGGTCGACGTCGCCGCCATGCCGACCGCGGGGGCGTTGAGCGTCAGCCCGCCCGCAGGGCCGAAGTTCCCGGCGCTCCCGAAGTTGACCGGCTCGGCCGGGTTGTCGGGATACGCAGCCGACGCCGTGCCCGGGGCCACCGCGACCAGGCCGGGCAGGAGCACGACGAGCCCCACGAGCGCCGAGATCAGGTGGCGCTGGCGACGGCGCCCTCGCCGGACGGGCTCGCCGCTGGTGGTGGCGGGTTCTCGGGACGTGGTCTGATCGGCCGCCATCTGTGCTCCTTAGGGTCGGCGTGGGGCGTGTGCCACGGACTCGGGGTTCACCGCGTTTGATCGGGGTGCCGTCTGCATCCGCCGTGACCTGGTCGAAAGATGTCGGTGCACTGTACATCCCAAGGGCACCGCCCGGCTGCCTGCGGGCAATCAGCGACAGTCCAGGTCGTAGCGCTATCGGGGGGAGCTGTGCACCGTCTCCCTGATGCTCCGGTCCGGGGCAATCCCGGGCAGTGTGGGGCCTGCTTGCGGCAGGCGGGCACTGCCTCGGGCCCCGGACACGACGTTGTCGAAACGTTCTGCGGGGGTAGGTCCCGTCGGCTCTACTCAAGCACCACGGCTGGAGCCGAAGCTGTGGGTGGCCAGAGCCGTGTCTGCCAGCATGGTCGGTGGGTGGCCCCGATTCGACCTCACTTCGTTGGGGTCGAATCGCGCCCGGACCCATGCCCCGACGGGTGCGAGGGGTTGCAGGAGGGCTGGATTCGCGCTGAGATTCCGCCGCCGCCGAAGAACTGAACGCCAATAGGTTCGGGGGGTGAGGTGGCCGGTTCAACCCTGTGAATTCCTCCGGGGTTGGGCCGCGGCTGCACCATCGGGTGCGGCCCGACCCGGGCTTCGGTGATCGTTGTCGGCCTGTTGCCTTCCTTCAGCCCTGTCGGCTCTATCGGGTGACGGCCACCTTCAGTCACCCTGCAACGGGGGCGGCGATTGACCAGTCCTACCCCGGACCGCCATCGCCGCCCCCTCTCTGTGCACCCAGTGGCACTGGGTCGTCGGACCCGACTCCTCCGAAGAGCACTCGTCGAGTTGGAGCGCCACGCGTGCAGCTCCTCGTCGTTGGGCCGCTGCGTCATGGTTCATCCTGATCCGGTCAGCTCTTGGTCCGGAGCCTCTGTGGACTTTGCGCCTGGGCCTGCACATGCTGCGACCTCGGTGTGACCTCAGGGCCGGTCTCGGAGATTCCGGCTCCCCAGGACCTCGGGATTCACGACGTTGCTCGGGGTGCCCTCTGCATAGGCAGTGACCTGGTCGAAGATGTCGCTGAATTGCACGTCCCACTCCTCCCGGGTCACGTAGCCGATGTGGGGCGTGCAGACGACGTTGTCCATGTTCAGCAGCGGGTCGGCCCGGTCGAGGAGCGGCTCGGTCTCGTAGACGTCGAGGGCGGCCAGGCCCGGCCGCCCGGCCCGCAGGGCGGCGACGAGGACCCCCGGCTCGATGAGCGCGGCCCGGCTGGTGTTCACCAGGAGCGAGTCGGGCCGCATGGATGCCAGATCGGGCGCCGTCACGATCCCCCTCGTGGCGGGCACCAGCCGCACGTGCAGGGAGAGCACGTCGCTGGCCGAGAAGAGCTCGGCGCGGTCCCGCGCCGGGGTGACGCCATCCGCTCGGGCCCGCTCCAGCGACGGGGGTCGTGACCAGGTGAGGACGTCCATCCCGAACGCCCGTCCGTACCCGGCGACGACGGCGCCGATGCGACCGTAGCCGTAGATCCCCAGGGTCTTTCCCCGCAGCGTCCGTCCCACACCGGCCTGCCAGAGCCCGGCGCGCATGGAGGCCACCTGCAGCGGCAGCTGGCGTGAGGCCGCGAGCACCAGCGCCCACGTGAGCTCGGCGGCGGCATAGGACGGGGTGCCGGCGTGCTGGTCGGAGCTCACGACGATGCCGAGCGCCGTGCAGGCGTCGACGTCGATGTGGGGGTACACGCTGCGCTGGCTGATCAGGCGCAGCTGCGGTAGCCGTTCGAGGAGCGCGGCGCGGATCTCCGTGCGCTCGCGGATCAGGACGAGCGCCTCGGTCTCTTCGAGCCGGCGTGCCAGCACGTCGGTCTCCTCGACGTGATCGGTGAAGACCGTCACGTCGTGGCCGGCCAGCTTCTCGAAGCAGGGGAGGCTGCGGAGCGTGTCGAACCAGTCATCGAGGATGGCGACCTTCATCGACCCTCCCTCCTCCGCTGCTGTGTCTGGGCCTGAGACTGGGTCTGTGACTGGGCCTGTGACTGCGTCGCCGCTCTCAGTCGGGGCGCTCCCAACGGACGACGTCGTCGAGCTCTCCGCTCTCGACGTCGTAGATGAGGCCGGCGATCATTCGTAGCCGCGAGAGGTACGGCGTGCGCGCCAGCAGGTCCACGTCCTCACGTAGGGCAGCGGCATGATCGTCGATGGGGAAGAAGCCGAGGTCGGCCCCCGTCATCTCGCGCAGCTCCTGATCGGTCACGCCTGCCAGGCCGCACTTCGTGTGCTGCATTACCACGGCGGTGTCCACGCCGAGCACGCCGCTCGACAGAGCCAGGCTGCGCAGCACGTCGGCCGTGACCCGGCCGCCGGCGTTGCGGATCACGTGGGCCTCCCCGAGATGGAGCCCGAGCACCGCGAACACGTCGATCCGGGCGTCCATGCAGGTGATGACCGCGAGGTGGCGCCCGGGACGCGGGTCGGCCACGTTGGCCCGCGCAGCGGCGTAGCCCTGGTTGGCGGTGAGGAGGTCCGAGATCTGAGTCATTGGTCGATGGGCCGCACGAAACTAACAGCAGCGGCGGCCGGCCGACCGAGTCAGGCGCGGTCGCAGAAGTTCTCCCCGTGGTGCTGGTCGAGGGTGGGGACCGCCCCGTGGCCCTCGCGCAGAGGCAGGCGGATCGGGAAGGCGGGGAAGGGGGCGCTGTCCAGCATCCCCGAGCGGTCCAGCACCGGTGCCACGGGCACGCCGGCCGCAGCGAGGCGGGTGACGAGATCGTCGCGGCGCCGGCCGGCGACCGCGGCGCGCACGGCCTGCTGCAACTCGGCACCCCGGCGGCTCCGCGCCTCGAAGGCCAGGTCCGCAAGCTCGCCCAGACCCAGCTCGTCGCACAGAGCAGACCAGAAGTGCTGCTCGTTGACGACGCCGAGGGCCACCTGGCCGGCGTCGGCGGTGGCGAAGAGCCCGTAGCCGGGCGTCGAGTCGGCGGGCACCGGAGCCGGCACCCCCGACGCGACACCTCTCCCGGTGTTCGCCCCCGTGCGCCCCGTCCAGCTCGCCATCACGTCGGTCATGGAGACGTCGAGAAAAGTCCCCTCCCCGCTGCTCGCGCGACCGATGACCGCCGCGCAGATCCCGAATGCCGCAGTCAGTCCGGCGGCCAGGTCGGCGGTCGGCAGCGCCGGCAGCGTCGCCGTGCCCCCCTCCGGCGTGAGCGCACCGGCCCACGCCTGGTAGTTGACGTCGTGTCCGGGCAGCGCCGCGCGCTCGCCCTCCTGGCCGTAGCCGGAGACGGAGCAGTAGACGAGGGCGGGGTTGCGGGACCGCACCGTGGGCTCGTCCAGGCCGAGCCTCGCCATCACCCCGGGCCGGAAGCCTTCGACCAGCACGTCGGCCTGCTCGGCCAGCGCCAGCCCACGGGCGCGACCGGCGTCGTCCTTCAGGTCGAGGACGACGCTGCGCTTGCCGGCGTTGATGGACGCGAAGAGGCCCGGATAGTGGCGCATGGGGTCGCCGCCGGGCGGCTCCACCTTCAGGACGTCGGCCCCGAGCGCCACCAGCAGCGATGTCGCATAGGGCCCGGGACGCCAGATGCTGAGGTCCAGCACCCGCAGGCCGGAGAGGAGCGCCGTGGCCGCTGCCATCGGCCGCAGAGTCTTGCACCCTCGGACGGGTACCCTCATCGAATGCTGGGATTCTTCTCGTTCACAGAGATCACCGATCCCTCCGCCCACGAGGCTTACAACGCCTGGCATCAACTCGACCACCTGCCCGAGCAGTTCACCGTGGACGGCATCACGTTCGGCCAGCGTTGGGTCCGCTCACCGCGGTGCCGGGCGGCCGAGGCGGCCAGCGGGCCCCTCCTCGAACCCTTCCACTACATGACGCTGTACCTGATGCGCGACGAGGGCTGCCTGCCGCCCTTCTTCGCCTTGGCGGAGCGCCTGCGCGACGAGGACCGCTTCTTCAACCCCCGGCGGGCGCTGCTCTCGGGGCCCTTCGAGGTCCTCGGCCGGTGGGCCGCGCCGCGCGTCGCGGTGTCCGCCGAGGCCGTTCCCTTCCGCCCGTCCGAAGGTGTCTACGCCGTGGTGGGGCCGCCCGTGGACGGCGGGGCGCTGGTCGACCAGCCCGGGGTTGCCGGCGCCTGGCAATTCGGCGAGCGGGAGAGCGGGCGCACCGTCACGCTCGCCTTCGTCGACGGCGACCTGTGGCAGGCGGCTTCGGCCCTGGGCCCATCCGGCGTGGGGGGGACCGGCCGACCGGTCGAATGGGCCGGCCCCTTGGAGCGTGTTGATGCCTTTCGCTGGGACTGGTTCGCTACGCTGACGCCCCAATGACCAGTGGCAAGCAGTCGAAAGCCCAGCGTAGGACCGAGAACCAGCGCCGTGCCGCCGAGAAGCGGGCCGCCGAGCTGCGCCGCAAGCGCATGCGCATCGGCCTCCGCGTGGTCGGGGTCCTGGCGGTGGTCGCGATCGCTGTCGTGATCATCACCCAGGTCAGCGGGGGAGGCTCCGGCAGCGTGCCGCCCCAGTTCAAGGACCCCCACGTGCCGCTCGAGTCGATTCCGGCCTCCATGTCCTCGACCTGGGTGCAGCCGCCGGCCGGCTCGGCCGGGCCCGAGGGGGTGCCCGTGCCGAAGGGCCCGAAGCTGGCCACCCTCCTCAATGCGGCGACCGGGCAGAACGTCGGGGCCGTGCAGTGCGAGGCCGGTGAGCAGACGGTCGTCCACGTCCACTCCCATCTCACCATCTTCGTGAACGGCCAGGCCCGGGTGATCCCGTACGGCATCGGTGTCCCGGGCTTCCAGGCGGTCCAGACGGCGCAGGGCCCCTTCGTCGAGACGGGGAGCTGCTTCTACTGGCTCCACGTGCACGCCGACGACGGGATCGTCCACATCGAGTCGCCCAGCACGACGCAGGCCTTCACTCTCGGCGAGTTCTTCGACGAGTGGGGCGTCCCGCTGAGCAGCACCCAGGTCGGGCCCGCCACGGGCAAGGTGACGGTGTTCTTCACGGCGCCGGGCAAGAAGACCGGCATCTACACGGGTGACCCGCGCAACCTCCCGCTCGGGGACCACTACCAGATCCAACTCGACGTGGGCACGCCCATCGTGGCGCCGGTCCAGATCACCAACTGGGCCAACCTGTAGATCAGGTGGAGGTCGATGCGATCGTCGTCGGCCTCGGTCCAGGGGGAGGAGGTCGCCGGCAAGCTGGCGGAGGCGGGACTCGAGGTGGTGGGCATCGAGGCGGAGCTCGTGGCGGCGAATGCCCCTCGCCCTAGTGGGGGTGCATCCCCTCCAAGATGATCGTGCGCGCCGCACCATGATCTGTGCCTACCCCACGTTCCACCGCGCCATCGACTGCGCGTTGTGGTCGCCGCCGAGCAGTGCGGCGAAGATGGCCGGCGCCTGATGCGGCAGCAGCGACAGGTGACCCTCGCCCGGGACGACGGTCACCGTGGCCTGGGGGATGTGCGTCTGGAGGAAGGTGCGGTAGCCGGGCGGGCCGGTGCGGTCGTCTGACCCCTCCCAGATCTGCACCGGCACCTTTACCTCCTCGAGGGAGAAGCCCCAGGGTTCGCCGAAGATCCGGTAGTCGTGCACGCACCCCTTCGTCCCCTGGCGCACCGCCTCACGCACGAAGGCCAGGGCGAGGTCGGGCGGACCCCATTCGGTGAGGATGGTGCGGTCGGCGGGCGGGAACGAGCGCATGGCGGCGCGCATGAGACGGGCATTGCTGGTGCTGACGATGCTGGTGTTGATGACGGCGGAGGCCAGCCAAGGGGCTCGCTGCGCGAGGAGCAGGAGAGTCCGGTCCTCCATCGTGAGTCCGCGGGTCGTGCCGTAGAGGTCGAGGGGAACCGAGCTCGAGAGCAGCGCGGCCGCTGTGACCCGGCCGTGCATCGTGGCGGCGCAGACAGCGGCGTACGGGCCACCCGCGGACCATCCCATCACGGCGAAGCGCCCGATGCCGAGTGCGTCGGTGAGCTGCTCGACGTCGCCCGGCCAGTCGGTCAGCCGGCGCCCGGGCTGGTAGGTGGAGAGCCCGATGCCGGGACGGTCGGGGGAGATGAGCCGAACACCCTTGGCGACGGCGGCGTCGCGGGCGGGAGCGGCGTCGAGGCGGGAGCTCAGCCCGCCGTGGAAGCTCAGGACGGGAAAGCCCGACCGGGTCCCCGTACTCCTCGTAGGCCAGCTCCCTGCCGTCGGGCAGGGTCACGGAGGCGGTCACGCCTGCGCTGTCCTCTTCCCGCCCGTCGGACAGGAGGCAGCGACAGCGCCCCGGACGGGGTGCCCGATCCGTGGTGGGTGAGCAGGTACCCGCACGAAAGCACGCTATAGGGTGCGGGCATGAGTGCGAACGTCGACGAATTGGTTGACGGCCTGCTGGCCGACCTCCCCCCTGCGAGCACACCGGCGCAGCAGTTCTTCGGGGAGCAGTTCGACCGCGGCCTGGCCTGGGTGCACTTCCCGCCCGGAAGTGGTGGCCTCGGGCTGACGCCCAAGGACCACCAGCGCGCACAGTCACGCCTGCACGACGGGGGCGCCCCGGCGGCCGGAGTGCGGAACCCCATTGGCTACGGCATGTGCGCGCCGACGATCGTCACCCACGGGACGCTCGAGCAGAAGGAGCGATTCCTGCGGCCGCTCTTCACCAACGAGGAGATCTGGTGTCAGCTGTTCAGCGAGCCTGGGGCGGGATCGGACGTCGCCGGCCTGTCGACCCGGGCCGAGCGCGATGGCGACGAGTGGGTGCTCAACGGGCAGAAGGTCTGGACGACATTGGCCCACATCTCCTCCTTCGGGCTGATCGTGGCGCGCACGAACCCGGACGTGCCCAAGCACAGGGGGATGACGGCCTTCCTGGTCGACATGAAGGCACCCGGCGTCGAGGTGCGACCGTTGTTCCAGATCACGGGTGAGGCGGAGTTCAACGAGGTCTTCTTCACCGACGTGCGCATGCCCGACGGCACGCGCATCGGCGACGAGGGAGAGGGGTGGCACGTCGCCGTCACGACGCTCATGAACGAGCGGGTCTCCATCGGGGGAGCGGTCACCCGGCGCGGCGGCGGCCCGGTCGCCGAAGCCATACGGATCTGGAAGGAGCGTTGGCAGGGGGACACCTCGCCCCACGCGCTCGCCCTGCGCGACCGTGTGGTTGCCAGCTACATCCGCAGCGAGGCGTACTCCATGACCAACATGCGGGCCGCCCAGACCCGGAAGGCGGGCACGCCGGGACCCGAGGGCTCGGTCGCCAAGCTCGCCTTCGCCGAGGAGAACAAGCGCGTCTACGACCTCTGCATGGACCTGTTGGGCAACGACGCCATGCTGTTCCCGGCGGGTTACCCGATGGTCAGGCCGGACCTGGTCGGCATGGGTTCGCCCGACGTGCACAAATTGTTCCTGCGGGTGCGGGCCAACTCCATCGAGGGCGGCACCTCCGAGGTGATGCGCAACATCCTGGGGGAGCGGGTGCTCGGGCTCCCGGGCGACGTCCGCACCGACAAGGAACTGGCCTGGAAGGACGTCCCGCGCAGCTGAGCGCACTCGTGTTGTGACGGCGCCCGACATCCCCGCCGAGAAGCACGCCGCCGCGCTCGCCGCAGCGTCACTGGTCGAAGACGGCATGGTGGTCGGGCTGGGGACGGGCTCGACGGTGGCCGAGCTGGTCCCGGCGCTGGGGCGGCGCCACTTGTCCATCACGTGCGTGGCCACATCGCCGGCGACCGCGGAGCTCGCGGTCGCCCATGGCCTCGACGTGCGCCCGTTCTCCGACATCGCCCGTCTCGATCTGGCGATCGACGGGGCCGACCAGGTCGACCCGGTCGGCTGGCTGGTCAAGGGCGGGGGAGGGGCGCACACCCGGGAGCGGATCGTGGCCGCGGCGGCCGACCGCTTCGTGGTGATCGTGTCGTCGGACAAGCCGGTCCGACGCCTGCATCCCCCCGTCCCGCTCGAGCTGCTGGCATTCGGCTTGGCCGCCACGCTGCGCGCGTTGCCCGGCACGGCGCGGCGCGATGCGCCTCCCACACCCGACGGCGGCATCCTCGCCGATTACCGCGGCGAGATCGTCGACCCGGCGCAGCTGGCCGACTGGCTCGATGCCGTCCCCGGCGTGATCTCGCACGGCCTGTTCCCGCCCTCCATGGTCACGACCGTCATCGTGGCCCGGGGCGACGAGGTGGAGGCGCGTCAGATCCGCTGAGCCATCGGGCTCGGGACCACGCCACGCACCCCGAGGATGGTGCGCCGATCGGCGTCGGTGCCCTCGCGGAGCGCCGTCACGCCGCTGCCCGGAACGTCACGGGCAGCGCGGTGGGGGAGCGGAACACGTCGCCCCGGATGTGAGGGTCGGTGTGGCCGGGGTCGAGGGCCAAGTCCGGCAGGCGGTCGAGGACGCGGTTGAGGAGTGCCCGCGTCTCGAGGCGTGCGAGATGCATGCCCAGGCACATGTGGGGGCCATGGGCGAACGCGATGTGCGGGATGGCGGGACGGAAGATGTCGAACGTCTCGGGGTCGTCCCAGCGCGCCTCGTCGTGGTTGGCCGAGCCGATGTGCGGGGTGATGCTCTCCCCGGCGGGGATGGTGAGGCCGCCGAGCTCGACCTCGCACGTGGTGGTCCGGTTGATGGTGAGCAAGGGGGGCTCGCAGCGCAGCCCCTCCTCTATGGCCTGAGGCAGGAGGGAGCGGTCGGCCCGCACGGCCGCGAGCTGGTCGGGATGGGTGAGCAGCAGGTAGAGCAGGTTGCCCGAGGAGCGGTAGGTGGTCTCGGCTCCCGCCGGCAGCAGGAGGCGGAGGAACGAGTAGATGGCCTCGTCGGTCAGCTTCTCCCCTTCGACCTCGGCCAGGACGAGGTCACTGATGACGTCCTCGGCGGGCCGGGCCCGCCGGTCCGCCACCACCTGGGCGAAGTACTCGCGCAGAGCCTCGGAGGCGGCCAGCCCGCGGTCGATGTCGGCCAGCAACCCGATGAGCTCGACCGACCAGCGTTGGAACTGCGGGAAGTCCTCCTCGGGCAGGCCGAGCAGGCGTGCGATGACCCGCACCGGGAATTCGAAGGTGAGCTGGCGCACCAGGTCCGCCTGGCCGTCGGCGGCGAATCGGTCGATCAGTTCGTCGATGATCGGGCCGATGAATTCGGGCTCCCAACGGGCCAGCGCCTTCTCTCGGAACGCGTTGGCGACCAGGTTGCGGTGAGTGCGGTGCTCGGGGTCGTCCATGCCGAGGATCATGTGGCCCATGACCATGCCGATGGTGACGTCGTAGCCGGTGGAGGTGAAGGTCCTGGCGTCCCGCAGGATCCGCGAGCAGTCTTCGTAGCGGTAGGCGATCCATCCCGGCTCGACGTCGATGCCCTCGGGAAGGGCGTCGGGCGAGATGGTCATGCCCTTGGTGACGGGCGTGTCGCGTCGCTTGGCGGCGAGGTCCGGGTACGGGTCCCGCGTCGTGCCGGCGACGACGTCGTCGAAGGCGGTGAACGGGTCGTACTCCTGGGCGTCGGACATGGTCATGACGGCTCCCTCCCGACTGGGTTGCGTTCTGTGACGTTGGCGTCAGGTTACGGGCCGCGGCGGGGCCGTGCACCTCGAGCCGGGGCCTGGCGGCAGCGCGGTTCGCGTGCAGAGGGCGAGGCGGGGCTGAGTGGGACGACGCGGGTCCCTACGGCCTAGGCTCCCGCCTGCATGAGGACCCTTCGCACACCCGACAACCGCTTCATCGACCTGCCCGGTTACGACTTCGAGCCCCACTACGCCGAGATCGCGGACTCCGAGGGCGGCACGCTGCGGGTCCACTACCTGCGCGAGGGGGACCCGGCGGCCCCGCTCGTGCTCCTCATGCACGGCGAGCCGTCCTGGTCGTACCTGTACCGCAAGATGATCCCCGTACTGACCGCGGCCGGCCTGCAGGTCGTGGCGCCCGACCTGGTCGGCTTCGGGCGCTCGGACAAGCCCACGGAGCGCAGCGACTACACGTTCGCCCGCCACGTCGGATGGATGCGCGAGCTCCTCTTCGACCGGCTGGACCTGCGTGACATCACGCTGGTGTGCCAGGACTGGGGCGGGCTCATCGGCCTGCGCCTGGTCGGTGAGCGCCCGGACCGCTTCGCCCGGGTGGTGGCGGCCAACACGTTCCTGCCCACCGGGGACACCGACCCCGGCGAGGCCTTCTTCGCCTGGCAGCGCTTCTCCCAGGAGGTCGAGCAGTTCCCAACCGGGGGCATCGTGCGGGGCGGGTGTGTCAACCCGGTCTCCCCCGAGGTGGAGGCGGCCTACGACGCGCCGTTCCCCGACGAGTCGTACAAGGCGGGGGCACGGGCCTTCCCCATGCTGGTGCCGTCGCGCCCCGACGACCCCGCGCACGACGCCAACGTCGCGGCCTGGGTGGGCCTGGCCGCCTTCGACCGGCCCTTCCTGTGCGCCTTCAGCGACGGCGACCCCATCACGAAGGGCGCGGACCGCAACCTCAAGGAGAGGATCGCCGGGGCACGGGGACAGCCCCACACGACCATCGTCGGTGGCGGGCACTTCCTCCAGGAGGACCGCGGGGAGGAGCTGGCCAAGGTGGTCGTCTCCTTCGTCGCTGCGACCCCGTGACCCACGAGCACCGGGCCGTCGTCGTCGGCGCCGGTTTCTCCGGCATCGGGATGGCCGCCCGGTTGCGCACCATGGGCATCGAGGACTTCGTCGTCCTCGACCGCGGGAACGACCTGGGTGGCACCTGGCGCGACAACTCCTACCCGGGCGCCACCTGCGACGTCCCGTCGAACCTGTACTCGTACTCCTTCGCCCTCAACCCCGACTGGACCCGGACGTTCCCCTCCCAGTCGGAGATCTGGGACTACATGCGCGACTGTGTCGACCGCTTCGAGGTCGGGGGGCACCTCCGCTTCGGGCAGTCGGTGGACGAGGCCCGCTGGGACGAAGAGGCCCATCGCTGGGTCGTGCTGACCGCAGCGGGCGAGGAATATCGCGCCCCGGTGCTGATATGGGCCACGGGCCCGCTGAGCGAGCCCTCCATCCCCGACTTCCCCGGCTTGGACGGCTTCCGCGGGAAGGTCTTCCATTCGGCCCGCTGGGAGCACGGCTTCGATCTGACAGGCAAGCGGGTCTGTGTCGTGGGGACCGGGGCGTCGGCGATCCAGTTCGTGCCCCAGGTCGCCCCCGTCGTCGAGCACCTCTACGTGTACCAGCGGACGCCGCCGTGGATCGTCCCCCGGCGTGACCGTCGGGTCTCGCGCCTGCGCAAGCTCGCCTACCGCAGGGTGCCTGCCAGCCAGCGACTGTCGCGGCTGCGCATCTACAGCCTCTTCGAGTCGTTGCTGCCCCTCTTCGTCGGCCGAGGCTCGCGGCGGAAGGACTCGGTGAAGAAGGTGTCACTCGGCCACCTCGCCGCGCAGGTGCCCGACGAGGCCCTGCGCGCCAAGCTCACGCCGCACTACGAGCCGGGCTGCAAGCGCCTGCTGCTCTCCGACGACTACTACCCGTCCCTCACCCGGCCCAACGTCGAGGTGGTGGAGTCACCGGTGGCCTCGTTCACCGCCCACGAAGTCGTGGGCCACGACGGCATCGCCCGCCCGGTCGACGTGGTGATCATGGGCACCGGCTTCGAGGCCGCCGAGCCTCCCTACGCAGAGCACATCGTGGGGCGCGAGGGTGCCCGGCTCTCGGAGGTCTGGAAGGCGCAGGGCACGCAGGCCTACGTGGGCTCCACGGTGGCCGGCTTCCCGAACCTGTTCCTGATGATCGGGCCGAACTCCACGCTGGCCCACAACTCAATGATCTACATGATCGAGTCGCACATCAACTACATCGCCAGCGCGCTCGCGTTCATGGAGCGACCCGGCGTCCACGTGGTCGAGGTGAAGCCCGCCGTGCAGCGGCGCTACAACGAGCGGCTGCAGGCCCGGCTCGAGCACTCGGTGTGGGTGGAGGGCGGTTGCGGCAGCTGGTACCTCGATCACCGGGGCCGCAACACCACGCTCTGGCCGGACCACACGTGGAGGTTCCGCCGTCTGACCCGACGCTTTCACCCCGGCGAGTACACCGTCGGAGCGTAGTGCCGACGATCGCGCTGGAGCCCGTGGGGATCGTGCTGGGTGGCCGGACCGACGCCGTTGACGACGACTGGGGTGGCGTGGAGGCGCTCATCCGTCTGGACGGCGCTCGCTTCGGTCACGACGCCGTCGCGGGGCTGGGCGAGTTCTCCCATCTGGTGGTCGTGTTCCAGTTCCACCTGGTCGACGAATCCGAGGTGCAGACCGGGTCGCGACGGCCGCGGGGCAATCCCGACTGGCCCGAGGTCGGGATGTTCGCCCAGCGGGCCAAGATGCGACCCAACCGCCTCGGGGTCTCCACCTGCGCTCTGGTGCGGGTGAGCGGGCTCGACCTGCACGTGCGCGGGCTCGATGCCGTCGACGGCACACCCGTCCTCGACGTCAAGCCCTACGTACGCGAGTTCGAGCCCGACGACGCCGACGTCCGTCAGCCGTCCTGGGTCAGCGAGCTGATGCAGGGGTACTACTGAGCGCTCGATGAAGCGGGCAGCCTGGTGCACCGGGCAGCCTGGTGTCCTCCCCGGCACCACCGCGCTCCGTCGACGGTGGCGCACGGCGCCGCACTATCGTCGGCTGACGTGCAGATCGGGGACGTCACGATCGAAGGCGTGTCCGACGGCAGCCTCACGGCCCCCCCGACGCTCATGTTCAACAAGACCGATCAGGACTGGCTCCAGCACTCGCAGTTCCTGGACGAGGACGGCATGCTTCCCATCGAAATGGGTGGCTTCCTCGTGCGGACGGGGGACCGGCTGGTGCTGGTCGACACCGGGATCGGTCCCCGCTCCGATCCCGTGCGGACCGGAAAGTTCATGGAGAGCCTCGCCGGCCTGGGCGTCCGGCCCGAAGAGGTCACCGACGTGGTCCTCACGCACCTCCACTTCGACCACCTCGGGTGGGCCAGCGACGGGGAGCACCGCTCTTTCGGCAATGCCACCTATCGGTGCCACGAGGCGGACTGGGAGTTCTTCATGGGCGCCACGCCCTACGACGACAGCCTCGCGGTCTCCTTGATGGGTGGCCGAACGTCGTCGGAGCTGCTCCCCCCGATCGCCGACCGCCTCGAGACATGGGGCGGTGACGGGACCATCATCCCCGGTATCGACGTGCGCGGGGCTCCCGGCCACACGCCGGGCAGCACGGTCATCGTGATCTCGTCGGGGACCGAGCGGGCCATGCTCCTCGGTGACGTCGTCCACTGTCCGGCCGAGCTGCTCAGCGACGACTGGGAGATGATCGGTGACGTCGACAAGCAGCTGGCGCAGCGCTCACGCGAGGCCGTGGCCAGGGAGCTCGAAGGCTCGGACATCCCGGCGGCGGCCACGCACTTCCGCGGGCTCCAGTTCGGCCGCCTCCTGGCGGCCGAGGGCCGTCGCCACTGGTCGTTCGGGTGAGCGTGCGGGCCCTCGACGCGGGCGGCCCGCCCGCCGACGACGACCCGCCCGCGCCGACGACCCAGGCCGCGGGCAGGAGGCAGAGGGCACTCGGTATCCTCTGGCACCCCGGGACACGGCGTCGCGGCGAGTGACAGCGGGAGGCCCTGATCGCCATCGTCACGCGGGTCGTCCTCGGCGCGTGCGCGGTCGTCATGCTCACCGCCGCGTGGCTGGCGCCGACCGGCGCACCTTCCGCCGCAGCTCCCGCTGCCTCGCTTCCGTTCCTGGGTCACGGCTCCATCGGTGAGGCGTACACCCTCGGCGCCCCTCCCGGGGCGCGGCTGACGCTCGTCGACCAGGCCGGCGCCACGGTCGGGTCCGGCGTCGTCGACCGGCTCGGCAGTCTCGTCGTGCGCAACGTCACGCCGGGGACCGGGTTCCGCTTCGAAGAGCGCACGGGAGCCGGCAGCCGCCGGACCGCGCCCTTCGCGGTGCTCTCGACACGGTCGGCCCCGAGCCCGTCCTTCTATTCCTCCCAGCATCTCCACGCCGGGCTCAACTACGTGCGGATGCGCGACGGGATCCTGCTCGCCGCCACCGTGCGCCTCCCGCCGGGCAAGACCCTGGCCGACGGGCCGTTCCCGACGGTGATCGAGTACTCCGGCTACGCAGTGGCGGGCCCGCACAGCCTGATCACCGCCCTGGAGGGAGGCGGCGGAACGAAGGACCCCCTCCTGCCTGACACCGCCACCGTGGTCGGCTCGGTCATCGCACCGCTCATGGGCTTCGCGACCGTCAGCCTCCAGATGCGCGGCACCGGCTGCTCGGGCGGGGCCTTCGACCTGTTCGGCCTGCCCTCGGACTACGACGGCTACGACGCCGTGCAGACCGTGGGAGCGCAACCATGGGTCCTGCACCACAAGGTCGGCATGGTCGGGATCTCCTACTCGGGCTTCTCGCAGCTCGTGGTGGCGGGCACTGACCCACCCGACCTGGCCGCCATCACGCCGCTGAGCCCCACCGACGACCTGTACTCCACCGGGTATCCCGGCGGGATGTACAACGACGGATTCGCGGCCAGCTGGGTGGCGCAGCGCGTGGCGGACGCGCAGCCTGCACCCGGAGGTGGCCAGCCGTGGGCGGCGGCTGAGATCGCCGCGGGGGACACGACCTGTCTGGCCAACCAGCGGCTGCACGCACAGGCCCAGAGCCTCGCATCGCTCGTGAGCCCCGACCTGGCCCGCACGCCGGCGCTGTTCGACCAGCGCTCGCCCCGGGTGTGGGCCTCGCACATCACGGTGCCCGTGTTCCTGGTCGGTGCGCTCGAAGACGAAGAGGTGGGCCCGCAGTGGCCCTCCCTCGTCTCCGCCCTCGAACGGGACAAGAAGGTCTACGTCACCATCGTCAACGGGACGCACACCGACTCTCTCGGTCCCGACACGATCTCGCGCTGGCTGGAGTTCCTCGATCTCTACGTCGCGGGCCGCGTGCCCAGCCCTTCCCCGACGCTCACGGCGCTCGCACCGGTCCTGTACGCGAGATTGACGAACGGGGCGAAGTCCGTCGCCCCCCCCGCCGTGCGCTTCACGACCGAACCCTCGGTGGCCGCCGCACAGAAGGCCTTCTCGCAGGGGGATCCGCGCCTACGGGTGCTCTTCGACAACGGCGGCGGCGGCCTCGGGCCCGGGGCCCTGCAGCCCACCTACGAGGCAGGGTTCTCGTCGTGGCCGCCGCCGGGCACGATCACGAGCTTCGCCCTCGGTGCGGGCGGCACCCTCACCACGGGGCCCCCGCCCACGGCGTCCACCGCCGCCTTCCGGCCCGATCCCGCCGCCCGCCCGCCCGACGACCTGCCCAGCTCCGCCAACGCCGTGGGCCGCCCAGCCGCCCTACGACTGGACGCCCGTCCCGGCTGCGAACGGGCTCGCGTTCGAGACGCCCGCCTTCCCCACGGCGACGACGATCGTCGGACCCGCCAGCCTCAACCTCTCCCTGAGGTCGACGGCTCCCGTCACCGATCTGCAGGTGACCGTCACCGAGGTCCGTCCCGGCGAGGCGCAAGAGGAGTACGTCACGTCGGGCTTCCTGCGCAGCAGCGACCGGGCCCTCTCACGCACGTCGACCCCGCTCGATCCGGTCCCCACCTACCTGGCGGCGGATCGCCGCGCCCTCCCGCCGGGGCGCTTCACGCTGGTCCGCATACCGGTGGACCCGATCGCCCACACCTTCCGGCCCGGCACCCGGCTGCGCATCGTCATCTCCGCCCCCGGTGGGGATCGCCCGTCGTGGACCTTCGACACGCCGCCGACGCACGGCTCCGTCCTCGATACGTTGGCGCTCGGCGGCACCGGGGGATCGACGCTGGTGGTCAACGAGGTCCCCGGGGTCGTGCCCACGGCGGCGCTGCCTGCGTGCGGTGCCCTGCGGGGCGAGCCCTGCCGGGCCTACGCCCGCCTCGGCAACCAGCCGTGACTCAGTCGAAGGCGGGCCGCTGGTCCCGGGTGCGCTTGAGCTCGAAGAAGCCTTCCGTCCCGGTGCAGAGCAGCACGCCGTCCCAGAGCCGCCCCGCCGCGTCGCCCTTGGGGGCCGGGGTGACCACGGGCCCGAAGATCGCCGTCCCGTTGAAGTGGATGACGGGCGTGCCCACGTCGTTGCCCACGGGGTCCATTCCCGCGTGGTGCGACGCGGCCAGTGCGTCGTCGTGGTCGGTCGACGTCGCCGCCTCGGCCAACGACGGCGGGAGCCCGACCTCGGCCAACGCCTCGGCCAGCACCGCCTCGATCTCGCCCTGCTCGCGCCCACGGCGCTCGATGTGCATGCGCGTGCCGAGCGCCGTGTAGAGCGGGAGCAGGATGTCCGGGCCCTTCAGCTGCTCGGCCGCCATGCAGACCCGCACCGGCCCGAGCGCCCGCGCCATGCGCTCCTGGTACGCGTCCGAGAGGTCCTGGCGGCCCCGGTTGAGGATGGCCAGCGACATGACGTGCCAGTTGGTCCGCACGTCACGCACCTGCTCGACCTCGAGCATCCAGCGCGACGTGATCCACGCCCACGGGCACAGGGGGTCGAACCAGAAGTCGGCGGTGTCGGTCACGGGATGCCCCCGTCGACGCGCAGGATGGCGCCGGTCGTGTACGACGAGGCGTCGGTGGCGAAGTACAGGGCGGCGCCCACGATCTCCTCCGCCGCTCCCGCCCGCTGCAGCGCGTGGGAGCGCATGCCCCGCTCGACGGTGGAGGGGTCCCAGGCCCTCGAGATGTCGGTCAGGAAGGGCCCGGCCATGATGCAGTTGACCCGCACCGTGGGGCCGAACGCCTTGGCGAAGCCCTCCGTCAGGGTGTTCAGGCCCGCCTTGGCGGCGTCGTAAGGGAGCATGTGCGGTGCGGGGCGGAGGGAGCCGGTGCTCGAGACGTTGATGATGGATCCACCATATGAGCCGGCGGCCATCCTCGTGCCCACGAGAGCGGTCAGGCGGAACGGGCCCTTCAGGTTGACGCCGAGCACCTTGTCCCACAGCTCCTCGCTCACGGTGGTCAGATCGGGGTACAGCGGTGACATCCCGGCGTTGTTCACCAGCACGTCCACCCGCCCGAACGTGCCGTAGGCCTGCTCGACGAGGCCGTCGAGCTCGTCCCAGTGCCCCACGTGGCAGGCCACGGGAAGGGCACGCCGGCCCAACGCCTCGATCTCGGCGGCGACGGCACGGCAGTTCTCGATCTTGCGGCTGGCGATCACGACGTCGGCGCCGGCCTCGGCGAAGGCGAGCGCCATGGCCCGCCCGAGCCCGCGGCTGCCACCGGTGACGAGGGCGACCCGGCCGGCCAGCGGGCCGCCGCTCCCGCCGCCCTCGCCCGCTCCGCCCCCGGTCGACCCCATGCGCCGCAAGCTACTGCGAGCGCAGCAGCTCCGCGACGGCGTGGGTCACCGCTTTCGCCATCGGGATGTGCAGGCACTCGTTGGGCCCGTGCGCGTTCGAGTGGGGGCCGAGCACCCCGGTGGCGACGAAGGGGGTGCCGGGGAACCCCTTCTGCAGGTCGGGCAGGAAGGGGATGGAGCCGCCCTCACCCACCGAGCCGTAGTCGCGCCCGAAGCGCTGCTTCGAGACGGCTGACAGGGTGGCAGCCACGTCGGGCTCGAGCGGCGGGGCGATCCACCCCTGGGCCGACGCTTCCAAGTCGATCGTCACGTGCGCCCCCTCGTCGGTGTGGAGGGCCGAGATCAGTGCGTCGGTCGCCGCTTCCGCGTCGACGTCGGGCGGCAGCCGCAGCGAGAGCTTGAGCGTCGTCGACGGCCGCAGCACGTTGCCGCCATCGTGCGGCTTGGGCAGCCCGTCGGCGCCGGTCACCTCCAGCGCGGCCCCCCAGGTGCGGGCGACCAGGCGGTCGACGGGGTCGGGGGTGAGCAGGTGCAGGCCCTCGACGACGGGCGCCGCGCTCTGTGGGAACTCCACCGCCAGCGCCTCGATGTTGGCCCGGTGCGCGGCGGGTATGCCCGCCCCCACCAATTCTGGCAGGAGGATGCGGCCGGTCGCCTCGTCCTCGATCCCCGACAGGATGCGGCGCAGGATGCGGAACGACGACGGGACCACACCCCCGCCCTGGCCGCTGTGGATGCCTTCGGTCAGCACCTCCACCCGGACCGTGGCGACGAGGTTGCCCCGCAGCGACGTCGTGAGCCACAGCCGATCGAAGCTCAACCCTCCCGAGTCGAGGCAGACCACGAGCCGCGGCGTCCCGATGCGCTCCTTCAGGTTCTCCAGGTGCGCCCCGAGGTCCGGGCTGCCGCTCTCCTCGCTCGCCTCGATGAGGACGAGGACGCGGCCACGCCCGCCGCCCGCCGCCAGCAGACCCGTCACGGCGGCGAACGTCGAGTAGCCGTCGTCCGCAGTGCCCCTGCCGTAGAGGAGGTCGCCCTCGCGCACGGGCTCGTAGGGACCGAGGCCACGGCGCCACTCGCCGAGCGGGGGCTGCTTGTCCATGTGCCCGTAGACGACGATCGGCTCGCCCGAGCCGCCGTTGTCGATCAGCAGGACCGGGGTCCGTCCGGGCAGCTCGATGATCTCGGTCCGCAGCGCGGGGTCCTGGTCGTGCACCCACGACTGCAGGAGCCGGGCCGCCTCGGCGATGGCGCCCCGCTCCGACCACTCCTCGTCGTAGGCGGGGGAGAGGCACGGGATGCGGGTGTACTCGCTGAGGGCGGGGAGGACGCGCTCCTCCCAGGCGGCGTCGATCCAGGCGGCGTCGGTGGTGCCGGTGCCGTCGCCGGTCATGGGGGGGTCACGACCCGGTGCCCTGGGGCCCGGTGCCCGCCGACTCGGTGATCTCGGCCAGGCGCCCGAGCGTCGTGGACATGGACGCGGCCGTCTGCTCGCCGACCTTCTTGTGGCGCAGGAGGAAGGCCTGCTTGTCCCGCGAGATGTCCCAGGTCTCGGTCACCTTGGTGCCCCCGTCGACCCCCTCGAGCTCGTAGCGCCAGATGCGACCGCCGACGAAGCGGCCCAGTGGGCCGGCGAGCACCGTCTGCCACGCGATGCGGCGGTCCGGCTCGAACTCGATCACGGTGTTGGTCGTGGAGTACGGCACGCCCAACTTCATCGACATGCCGAAGGTGGACCCCATCGAGAGGCGCTGCGGCACGGCGCCCTTGGGCTTGACCAGGGCGCCCGACCCGTCCATCTCGGGGTGGCGGGAGACGTCGGCCACCACGTCGAAGATGGATGCCGCCGGGGCCCTGATCACCCTGTCCACGCTGACGCTGGTTCCTGCCATGCTGCGAGCTCCGATCATCGAGTCCCGGTGGGACGCCGAGACTAGATGGCGTGGGCCACCAGGTCACCCAGCTGCACCCACTCGAGTGTGGCGGCGTGCGTCGACGCCAGCACGACCGGGGGTGCGACGCCCGCCTCGAAGGCCTCCTGCCAGCGCGGGGCGCACAGGCACCACTGGTCACCCGGACGCAGCCCGTCGAAGCCGAACTCGGGATGGGGGGTGGACAGGTCGTTGCCGACCGCGGCTGAGAACTCCAAGAACTCGGCCGTGACCCGGGTGCAGACGGTGTGCACGCCCACGTCCTCGGCGCCGGTGTTGCAGCAGCCGTCGCGGTAGAAGCCGGTCAGCGGGTCGTAGTTGCAGGGCTGGAGCTCGTCGCCCAGGACGTTCTGTGCCATCGACCCATTTCACCACGGCTGGGCCGCTCGTCGGACTCGAGTGCCTACGGCCCGCCGAGCGGGGTGCCCCCGTACCGGTCGACCCAGGCGAAGGACGCCACCGGCGCTCGCTTCAACTTCCGGGGCGCCTGGACCGGTCGGCCCAGCACCACCAGGGCCGCCACCGCAACGGTGTCGGGGATGCCGAAGAGCGCCCGCACGTCGTCCTCGCGACGCACCGCCACGCTGGTCATGACCCCTCCCAGGCCCTCGGCGCGCGCGGCCAGCAGGAGGCTCCACACGAAGGGGTAGATGGATGCGCCGCCAACCAACGTGTAGCGGGGCAGGTCGCGGTCGACGGCGGCGAGCGCCGAGAGGTCGGCGAGTACGAGCAGGAGGGCGGGCGCCGAGTCGAGGGTCTCGGCGAAGCCGGGCGTCGCCGCCCCCGCCTCGGCGAATTGCGCGGCGTTGGCGAGGGCGGAGGCCTCGGCCTCACGGTCGGTCACGGGGGCCCAGGGCACCAGGCCGGCCGATGCCAGGGCCAGGTACTCGTACCAGCCGGCCGTGTAGATGTCGCGCAGCGCGGCGCGGGCCTGGGGATCCTTGACGACGATGACACGCCATCCCTGCCGGTTGCCGCCGCTCGGCGCGAAGCGCGCCGTGTCGAGCAGGCGTTCGAGCACCTCGTCGCCGACCGGCTCGGGGTGGAACTGGCGTGCTGCGCCGGTGCTGCGCAGCGTGTCGACGAGGTCGAGGTCCACGAGTGGCGCAGCGTAGCGGCCGGTGGGTAAGTCTGGGGTGGTGCCACGAGCCCGGCGCTCCACATCGCACGAGAACCTGGAGAGGCTACGTGGGCTCTCCGTCTGGCCACTGGTCGTCGCGCCCATGGCGGGCGGCCCGTCGACGGTCGAGCTCGTCGCGGCGGTGACCGCGGCGGGGGCACTGGGGTTCCTGGCCGGTGGCTACAAGCGCGCGGCGGACATGGCGGCCGAAATGGAGGCGGTCCGTGCCGCAGGTGTCGCGGCCTTCGGTGTCAACGTGTTCGTGCCGGGACGGCCGGCGGTGGACGCCGGACGAGTGTCCAGCTATGTGGCGTCCCTGGGCCCCGAGGCGGCCGCTCTGGGTGTGGAACCGGGCCGGCCATCGTGGGACGGCGACGACTACGAGCGCAAGCTCGAGGCGCTGCTCGCCCGGCCCCCTGCGGTCGTGAGCTTCACCTTCGGCCTTCCCGACATCGAGGTGGTCCGCGCGCTGCGGTCAGCGGGGTCGATGGTGGTCCTCACCGTGACCACGCCCGAGGAGGCGGCGCGTGCCCTCCGAGCGGGCCCCGACGCCTTGTGCCTGCAGGGCGCGGAGGCGGGGGCTCATCGGGGCAGCCTCGCCAACGACGACCGCCCCGACCAGGACCGGCCGACCCACGCGCTCTTGGCGGCGGTCTCCCGTCGGACCACGGTGCCGCTCATCGCGGCGGGCGGGGTGGGTGGGCCCGGGGACGTCGCCGGACTGCTCGCCCGCGGCGCGTGCCTGGTGCAGGCCGGCACGGCATTCTTGCGCTGCCCCGAGAGCGGCGCCCCCCGGTCCCACAAGGACGCGCTCGCCGACCCCGCGTTCAGTGAGACCGCGATCACCCGGGCCTTCAGCGGCCGCCGGGCCCGCGCACTGGTGAACGCCATGGTGCGCGCCCACCCCGACGCGCCGCCGGCCTACCCGGAGATCAACAACGCCACGCGGCCACTGCGCGCCGCCGCGGCCCGGGTGGGGGACGCCGAGCACATGAGCCTCTACGCAGGAACGGCGTTCCGCCGCGCCGAGGCCCGGGCCGCCGGCGAGGTGGTCGAACGGTTGGTGTCAGGATTGCGCCGGTGAGCAGCCGGCGCCAGACGATGACCATCGAGTTCACGCCGCCCGACGTGGCGGGCGTGGCGGATGCCCTGGCCAAGCTGCGCCATGCCGGCGCGGGCTGGATGAACCTCCTCCCCGGCATCGACGAGGACACCGTGGACCTCGACCCGCCGTCGGGGCTCTTCGCGTTCTTCGGGAACCGCGCCCCTCCGGTATCCATGGCGACCGTGATGCCCGCCAAGCTCGACCAGCGGGACCGGGAGGGGATGACCGTCGGCCTCATGCACCCGACCGGCGCCAAGGCGCTGGCCCGCCTGGCCGAGGTCGGGATCGCATTGCCCGAGGGATGGGTGCTTCGCCAGGACCACGTCCGCCGGGGCCTCGTGGCGAGGACGCCGGCCGACGCCGACGAGGCAGCCGTGGTCGAGTGGTGCGTCCGGGCCGGCACGGCGCTCTGCCGGGCCGAGATGACGGGCCGTTGGCGCGCCGTCGTCTACCTTCCGTGAGCGCGGCACTGGCGTCCATCACTGCGTGTTTCGAACGGTGCCGAATGCCCTCGGTCCTGTGAGTGGCGACGGCGCTCCCAGCTCGGAATCCCCAAGGGCGAGCGCTGCAGACCGGGGGCGCCTACTGTGCGGTGATTCCCGATGAAACCGGAGTGTCAGCCATGTACAAGGTCATTGTCGTAGGTACAGATGGTTCGGATCGGGCGGGTATCGCCGTAAAGGAAGCCATGGCGCTGGCCAAGGTGTCCGGGGCCGGGCTGCACGCGGTCAATTCGGTCCACCCGGCTGTCGCGGTCGGATTCACCGACTCGCGAGCAGGACAGGACCAGGTGAACAGCCTGCGTGAAGAGGCCGAGAAGATCACGGCCCAGCTGCTCGCCGAGGCCGAGGCGGGCGAGGCGAGGGCGTCTCCCTCAAGGTCCACAACCCGGGCGGCGAACCCGCGGAGGCGCTCTTGGAGACGGCAGCGAACCTCGCTGCGGATCTTGTCGTCGTCGGCAACAAAGGCATGAGCGGCATGAAGCGCTTCGTCAAGGGAAGCGTCCCCAACACGGTTGCGCACAATTGCCACTGCGATGTCCTGATCGTCGAGACTGACATCGCCTGACATCGCTGACCTCGCGTGACCTCGCGTGACATCGCCTGACCTCGCCTGACGACATCCGCGCACCCGCCGTCGTGGGGCAGGAGTCCGTCATCGCCGGCACACGGCACCGCTGATCTGCAGTCGCACCAAAGCACCGTTGAGTCCTGTTACCTTCCGTAGGTGGCCACGGGGGGTCGGCGCGCCGACGCAGCACTGCGGGAAGGGCTGGTGCGCTGGGTGGCAGCCCATCCCGAGCTCGTGCCCGGTGGTCTCGAGGCCGGCGGTGCGGAGGGTGGAGGTGACCACGACGGGCGGCCACCGCACATCGAGTCCGTGGAGCACGCCGGGGGAGGCATGGCCAACGAGACCGTGCTCGTCGATCTGGGACCGTCACAGCCCGGGATGGTCGTGCGGCTGCCGCCGCTGGAGCCCACCTTCCCCGACTACGAGCTGGGCCCCCAGGCGCTGGTCCAGAACGTGGTGGCTTCGGCCGGGGTGCCGGCGCCGGCGCCGGCCGTCGTGGAGCACGATCCGTCTTGGGTCGGCGCGCCCTTCCTCGTGATGCCCATGGTGCGCGGCGACATCGCGGGTCCGGCGCCCGTGTTCGACCCCTACATCATGGAGGCCGGCGCCCATGAGCAGCGGCGCATGCACGACGGCCTGTTCGACACGTTGGTGGCGATCCACGCCGTGCCGTGGGAGGCGTCGGACCTGGGCGGCGCCCTGCCCGGGCTGTCGGCGCACGACGCACTGGCGCGCTGGTCGGCCTACGTGGAGTGGTCGTCACAGGGGGACCCGCTGCCCGCGCTGGCCACGGCGCTGGAGTGGTGCGGCGACCGCCTGCCGGCCGAGCGCGCCAGGGTCTTGCTGTGGGGTGACGTCCGGCTGGGCAACCTCGTCTTCGACGCGGGGCGCTCCGTGACCGCCGTGCTCGACTGGGACCTGGCCTCCATCGGGCCTCCGGAGATGGATCTCGGGTGGCATTTCGGGCTGGAGTTCATGATGGCGTCGCTCTTCGGCCGTTCGGTGCCTGGATTCCCCGGCCGGGCGGAGGCGCTGGCGCGTTATGAGAAGGCGAGCGGCCACACCGTGCGGGAGGACGAACTGCACTGGCACGAGGTCTTCGCACTCGTGCGCGCGCTGGCCATCAACGACCGCCACCAGCGGATCACGGGCGACCGGCGTCGCGCCGACAACCCGATGGGTGCGATCCTCCTGGAGCGGGTGGAGGCGGACGCGTAGGGATCGCCGCGGTCTGCTCCTCGGGTCGGTCGCCGCCGCGCCGATGCGGGCGGAGGGGCGCGGCGGCCTCCCCGAAGGCGGCCATCGACGCGGTCCTCGATGTGGGCGACGGCGTCAGGGCGGCGCATCGAGGAGCGAGAAGCCCATGACCCCTGCCTTCGACACCTCGTAGCACAGCGTGTCGTAGGGCTCGACGAGGCCGTAGGTGACCTCGCCGTCGCACACGATGCGGCAGTGGTGCTGGTCCTGGCCGGCCAGGCGGCTGCGCACCGCTGGGTCGTTCACATTGAAGGTCTCGCCGTGCACGACGACCTCGTCACCCTGTGCGACCGCCATGCCGTGCCACAGGTCGCCGTCGGGGGTGCCGCCATTGGGCCCGCCGTACATGCCGCAGCGTAGGAACGCGATCTGGTTGTCGAGGCGCTCGAACGTCATCGTCTTGACGGTGCCGTCGGCGAAGACGAGGTCGACCTCGCCGCCCAGCAGCAGGTGCGTGTCGGGCTCGAAGCGCATGCGGTGCACCCGCTTGGCGAGGGTGCCACTGCGCCTGCGCGAATCACCGATGTTGTAGAGCACGTGGTCGCCCCAGATGCCGAATTCCTCGAACTCGACCCACTCGCCGCTGTGCGGGTGCTGCATGCCCATGTAGTGCCCGGGACCGCCGACCCCGTCACGGGTGCCCCAGTGGTGATCACGCGTGCCGAGGTGCGTCGCGGGGGAGAGAGCGAAGCGTTCACCGCCGGAGGTCACCCATCCCTCCTGACGGCCGAAGCCGTCGTACCCCGCCACCGGGCTCACGGCGCGGCCGCCGACGATGATGCCGGCGCCGAGCTGGCGGAAGACGGGTCGTTTCGTATCGAGCCAGGTGATGTCGTAGCCGACGCCGTGCTCCGTAGCGTCCGGGTCGAGCCGCAGCCTCCACCGGCGGAAGGGCTCCACCATCTCGAAGCTGAAGGGGCCGAGCGACATGTCCATGCGGTCGGTGCGGAGCTCCTGGTGCGCGCGGACGGTGGTGTGGTGGCCGCGGACGTTGGCGATGGCGAACGCCTCCGCCGTGCCGAGATTCGGGTAGAAGGCGAGGCCGATGACGACGAGGAGCTCGCCCACCTTGTCCTGGCAGGTGAACCACACGCGCTCGTAGGCCTGCGCGTCGGGCGTCCACATGACGCGGACGGGATAGGGCGCGTTGTGGATCAGGAACTCATCGAGCCCGCTGAGCGGAGCGTGCTCCTCGGAGGCGGGGTAGGGCGACGCGTCGACGTCGACGTCCCCGTCCCTGTCCTCGTGATCGTGATCGTGATCGTGATCGGCGCTCATTGGGTGAGGGGCGCCGGGAGCAGCTTGTCGCGGTCGAAGGGCCGGGCGCCGGTGAGGGCGGCAGGCCGCCGTTGGCTGAAGAAGAGGGTGTCGTCGTGGGTCCGCACCGCGCTGCACAGTACGCTGCGATCGTGGCTGGGGACCAACGCATCGACCCGCGAGACGCATCCTTCTTCGCGCGGGAGGACTACTACGACGTCCTGGCACGTTTGCGCGCCGAGGACCCGGTGCACGAGTGCGCCCCGGGATTCTGGGCCGTCACCCGCTACGAGGACATCCGGGATCTCAGCCGCGACCCGCAGCACTTCTGCTCGGGCCGGGGGGCGCTGGTCAACGACCCCCTCCGCACCAGCGGCACGGCGATGTCGGCACCCTCCATCCTCCACATGGACCCGCCCGAGCACGCCGCCTTCCGTGGACTGGTGAACCGGCGCTTCACGCCCCGGGCACTGGCGGGGCTGGACGAGTCGATCCGCAAGTGCGCCGCCGGGCTGCTCGACGCCGTGGAGCCCGCGGAGGAGATCGATTTCGTGGCGGAGCTGGCAGCACCGTTCCCGCTCTCCGTGATCGCCGAGGTGCTCGGGATCGACGAGGCGGATCGGGGGGACTTCCGCCACTGGTCCGACGCGGCGATCGAGTCACCCGACCTGCCGCCCGAGGAGACGGCCGCCGCTCTCGGCGAGCTCTCGGAGTTCATCGTCGAGCACATCCGCACCAAGCGCGACCGGCCGGGGGAGGACCTGGTGTCACTGCTGGTGCACAGCGAGGTCGGCGGGTCGCCGCTCAGCAGGGAGCAACTGTTCATGTTCCTCCTTACGCTGCTCGTGGCCGGGAACGAGACGACGCGTACGCTCTTGTCCGGGACCGCCCTCGTGCTGCACGAGCACCCGGACCAGCGTGCCGCGTTGACCGCCCGTGCGGAACTGGTGCCCGCCGGTCTGGAGGAGTGCCTGCGCTGGGTCACGCCCGTGCATGCGTTCTGCCGCACCGCCACCGAGGACGTCGTGGTGGCCGGGACCCCGGTCCGCGAGGGCGACTACCTGTGCATGCTGTACGCATCGGGCAACCGCGACGAACGGGTCTTCGGTGTCGACGCCCACCGCTTCGACGTGCAGCGCCGGACCAACCCGGTGCATCTGGCGTTCGGGTTCGGGGAACACGTGTGCCTGGGGGCGAGCCTGGCCCGCCTGGAGGGCCGTATCTTCGTTGAGGAGCTGCTGGCGCGGTACCCCGATTACGCGGTGACGGGCTCGCCGGAACGGGTGCTCTCGACCACGGTGGCGGGCGTCCGGGCGCTGCCCGTGGTGCTGGCTCCTGGGGCCGCATCCACACTCTGATCCTGCCCTGCGCCGGCGCCCTGAAGGACCGCCAGGCGCACTTCGCCCAGGAGGGCCTCGACGGCAGCGGGATCGGCGGTCAGCCGGAGCCGCCCCGCGACCCGCTCCGAGCGGACGAGCCCGCTCTGACGCAGAACCTTGACGTGCATGCTGACGGTTGGCTGAGCCAACCTGAAGATCGTGGCGAGCTCGCCCACCGTGCTCGGCGCGGTGGCCAGGGAGTGGAGCAGCGCCAGGCGGGTCGGCTCCGCCACGGCCTTGAGGCGCCGGGCCACGGACTCGGTGCGTGCACGCGCCACGACGTCGCCCTGGCCCACGCCGGTCCCGATCATGACGAGACCGGGGAACTCGAGGTACATGCTCGTGCCGAAGAACAGGCAGGGCACGAAGAGAAGCTCCTGCTGCCCTGACTCCACGCCCGAGAGAATGGTGGGCAAGCGCTCCCGGAGGATGTCACACCCCACCGGTATAAGTGCTTCCAGTGAACGACCTCGTTCGTACTGCGCGACGACATGACGGCCGGCCTCGGCGATGACCGGCAGCGCCCGTTGCCACATGTCGTCCACCGGCGCCCAGACCTCCTGCAGGAGGTCGAGGTACCGGCGCAGGAGCTCGGGGGACTCCCGCAGGGTGCGGAAGCGGTCGAGGTATGTCTCGCGTTCGTCGGGGGACTCAGAGGGCATGTCCAGGTCGAGGGGCACGGTCGCCACCGCCTCCTCGATCGCCTGCCACAGGGAGTCGGGGTCGGTCTCGGCGAGCGCCCCCGCGTGGTGGGCCAGGATCTGCATCTCGGTGAAGCACGTCTCTTCCGAGCCCTCGCCCCAGAAGGTGCGGACGCAATCCGCCAGCTCCTCGCGACCGTTGAACATCTCCGCCAGCTGCGGGTACCGGGCTTGCATCGACGGCCGGGCAGCCACCGAGAGGAGCCACGAGAGGTCGCACGCCAAGGAGGGTGATGCCGTCACAGTGGCCGGGCGCTGCGGCGTCGCTTCTTCCGTGAACATAGGCATCCAGCTATATTAGGATATTCTTGATTTGTTGTCAACTATTGGTTAACCTGTAGGCACGCTTGGAGGGGGAAGAACGAAGCAAAGAGAAGAACCGTCCAGCGAGGTAGAGGGATGATGATCCAGGCGAGGGCAGTGCACTCCCAGGCGGACGCACACCGCCGGGACTTGATGATGGGGTCTGGGCCCGGCAGGAGCGGGCGCCACCCGGTGGGCCAGAGCGGTGATCCCGGCGCGGCACAGCACTCGGCATCCGGACCCCCGGTGGCCGGAGGCCGAGCACGTCGCCGAGCAGTGGCCCCACGCGTCGGCGCCTGGCTGATCGACTTCGGGACCAGGCTCGGAGGAGCGACGGTCCGCACCTCCTGAGCTCCCATCGCCAGCTCAGGCACCGGCTGTCGAGGCCGGCCGGCCTGATGGACAAGAGTTGCAGCATGCCGCCGCCGCGCAACGTGTTGTTCGTCACGCTCGACCAGTGGCGAGGTGACTGTCTCTCTGCACTGGGCCATCCGGTGGTCGAGACGCCGACCCTCGACGGCCTGGCCGCTCGGGGCGTGCTCTTCGCGAATCATTGGGCGAACGCCGCGCCGTGCGGGCCGTCGCGCGCCTGCCTCTACACGGGCACGTACCAACACCGGAACCGGGCGATCCTCAACGGCACCCCGCTCGATGCTCGTTTCACGAACGTGGCCCTGCTGGCCCGGGAGTCCGGTTACGACCCCGTACTCTTCGGCTACACCGACACGTCGGTCGACCCCCGGGCGGTGCCGCCCGGCGACCCGAGGCTGTCCAGCTACGAGGGCATCCTGCCGGGTTTCCGGGTGCTCGTCGAGGATCCCTGGGAGCAGGGGAGCCCGGCGTGGGGTCGCTGGCTCGCAGCCCAGGGCGTCGACGTCCCGGCCAACCCGCACGACCTGTACGACCCGATTGAAGGATTCCCCGGAGCCGAGGAGCACGGGTCGACCTGGGCACCGGCGCGCTTCCCTCCCGAGCTCTCGCAGACGACCTTCCTGCGCGAGGAGCTCGTCAACTGGCTGGAGGACAATGGCGATACGCCGTTCTTCGTCCACGCCTCCTTCATCCGGCCCCACCCACCGCGGCGCAACCCCATCGGCTACCACGACCTGTACCCGGCCGACGCGGTCGGACGATTCGTCGGGTGCCTGACTCCCGAGGAGGAGGCGGCCATCCACCCGCTCGGGCGCGTTGGCCATGGAGGTGCGGGGAGTGGGCGCCCCGCGTGACGAGCGGGAGCGCCGCCAGCTCCGCGCCACCTACTACGGCGCCCAACGCGAGGTCGACGACGGCCTGGCCCCTCTCTTCGAGTACCTGCAGCAGAGCGGACTGGCCGACTCGACCCTCGTCATCGTCACCAGCGACCACGGCGAGATGGGCGGTGACCACTGGCTCCTCGAGAAGCTGGGATTCTGGGACGAGAGCTATCACGTGCCCCTTCTCGTCGTCGACCCGAGGCCAGAGGCGGACGGGGGCCGCGGGCGCAAGGTCGGCGCCGTGACCGAGTCGGTCGACGTGCTGCCGACGATCTGCGAGTTCATGGGCGCCGAGGTCCCGCTGCAGGCCGACGGGTGGTCGTTGGCGCCGTTCGTGCGCGGCGAGCAGACGCCCGAGCACTGGCGAGACACGTCGCACTACGAGTGGAGCTTCGCCGACCCGGTGAACTTGGTGGCCGAGACGATGTTCGGCATCCCCATGAGCCATTGCTCGCTGGCGGTTTCGCGCGGGCCCCGTCACAAGTACGTGCAATTCGCCACGGCAGCCGACGTGATGCCGCCGCTGCTCTTCGACCTCGCCGCCGACCCCGAGCAGACCCACAACCTGCTGGACGAGGGTGGCCGCGACGTGAGCGCCGCGGCCTGGGATGCGACCCAGGAGCTCCTGCAATGGCAGATGCGCACGGCGGAACGCACGTTGAGCGGCAGCTTCCTCCATGGGGAACGTGGGCTGGTGGAGGCCCGCGACACCTGGCGATGACAGTGGTCCGGGTTCTCGGAGTGTGTGGAAAGCTGACGCCTTCCCGTCACGAGGAGGCTGGACGCGTTGCCGGACATGCAGGGGAAAACGGTCGTCGTCACGGGCGGCAATTCCGGTATCGGGTTCGAGACGGCATCTGCGCTCGCCGGCATGGGAGCCCGCGTGGTGGTGACAGCCCGCAACGCCGACAAGGGCCGTGCCGCGTTGGCTGCGATCGCGCAGCGGGTCGGGGGTGAGGCCCAGGTCCAGCTCGTCGTCTTCGATCTGGCCGACCTCTCGTCGGTGCGACGCGGCGCGGCCGAGGTGCTCGAGCAGGCACCGAGACTCGACGTGCTCGTCAACAACGCCGGCCTGGTGCTCTCGGAGCGTTCCGAGACCGTTGACGGATTCGAGGCGACCTTCGCCACCAACCACCTGGGTCCCTTCCTGCTCACCAACCTCCTACTCGAGCGCATCATGGCGTCGTCACCCGCACGTATCGTGAACGTGGCCTCGACGGCGCACAGTGCAGCCCGCAAGGGCATCCCCTTCGATGACCTCCAGTCCGAGAAGAAGTACGCCACCATGCGCGTCTACGGCCAGTCGAAGCTGGCCAACATCCTCTTCACGCAGGAGCTGGCGCGCCGGCTGAAGGGCACAGGGGTGACGGCGAACTCGCTGCATCCGGGGACCGTCCGCACCGGCTACGGGGCCGACGGCGACGCCCGGGGTCTCCTCGCCTTCGGGATCAAGATCAGCTCGCCGTTCTTCCTGTCCCCGGCCAAGGGCGCACGCACGTCGGTCTACCTCGCCTCGGACCCGGCGGTGGCCGGGATGAGCGGTGAGTACTTCGTCAAGTGCAAACCGAAGCAGCCCAAACGGCAGGCGCGCGACCCGGAGGCGGCGCGACGCCTGTGGCAGGTCAGCGAGGACCTGGTCGGTCTCACGCCGGCGGGAGCCTGAGCGGTGCGGGTGCTCGTCACCGGGGCGGCGCGGGCCATCGGCCGGGCCACGGTCGAGGTGCTGGCCGAACGGGGACACGAGGTCGTGGCGACCGCACGGGACGTGGCCGCCCTGACGGGGTTGCCGGCCGCATTGGCGCTATCGCTCGACGTGAGCGACCCCGAGTCGGTCCGAGCCGCCGTGGCCGGGGCCGGTGAGCTGGACGCGCTGGTCAACAATGCCGGGCTGACTGGCAACGGTCCGCTCGAGACCTACCCTCCCGACGCCTTCGCCAAGGTCCTCGACGTCAACGCGATCGGCCCGCTGCGGATGGCGCAGGCTGTGGCGCCCTCGTGGCGCGAACGCGGGAGCGGCGTGCTGGTGAACGTCAGCTCTGTCCAGGGCAAGATCGGCACGCCCCTCGAAGGTGCCTACGCCGCGTCGAAGCACGCCCTCGAGGCGCTGTCCGAGTCGCTCCACTTCGAGCTGGGGCATTTCGGGATCCGCGTCGTCATCATCGAGCCGGGGTACATCGCGCCGGGGATGAAGCACGAGGCCGACCATCAGGGCCCGGCGGTCTACGAGGAGCTCCACGCGCAATGGAGCGGGACGGTCGCGACGCTGACCGGGCCCGAGGGAAGGCCCGGCCCCGAGGTGGTGGGCGCGGCGGTCGCCGACGCCCTCGAGGACCCCGCGACGCCGCTGCGGGTCGAGGTCGGCAAGGACGCCGCCATGGTGCTCCAGCTCCGGCGGACGCTCGACGACGCGACCTTCGAAGCGACCATGCGCGAGGCGCTGGGGCTCACCTGGTGAGACGGGAGGGACCATGGAGAAGCTGATGTACCTGGTGTGGCTCGATCCGGCGAGCACCCGGGCCGAAGTGGCAGACGCCGTGCTCGGCCCGATGGCCAGCCGTCTCCTCTCGCTCGACCCGCTGCGCCTGAGCATCGACGTGTGGGACCCCGACAGCGACATCCCGGCCCCGGTACCGACGCCCGAGGGCGAGACTCCACTGCATGCGCTCGTGTCCCTCTGGATCGACGCCGTCGACTACCGCGAGCCCTTCGAGAAGGTGCTCACCGACTCCGCCGACCGGCTGGCCGGCTACGAGGTGGTCGAGTCGCTCTACCGCGACTACGGGGGGAACCGGTGGTCGGCGCCGCGGTCGTGGCCTGACGGGCAGCGGTCGCCGGGTGTCCTCACCGTCGCCCTCTTGCAGCAGCACCCGTCGCAGACCTTCGACGAGTGGATGACGAGGTGGCACACTCGGATCTCGCCCATCACCGAGGCGATCCAGCCACGCTGCCGCTACGTCCGCAACGCCGTCTTCCGCGCGGTCACCGACGATGCCCCGGGGGTGCGAGGCATCGTGGAGGAGGCATGGCCCTCCCTGGAGCACGTGACGGACCCCATGCTGTTCTACTGCGCCGACGGCGACCCCGGGCGCATGAACGCCCACGTGTCACAGATGATCGAGGAAATCGACGCGTTCACCGACCTGAGCACCCTGCGGAGTGTCACGATGAGCGAATGGATACTGAAGTCGTGACGCCCAGATGGAGCCGGGACGAGTTGGAGCGGGCTCACCAGCACTACGTGGAGACGGCCGGCCGGTGTGCGGCCAGCGGGGAGTGGCGGGACTGGGCCGACCTGTTCACCGACGACGCCGTCTACCTCGAGCACACCTTCGGTACCTTCCACGGACCCGACGAGATCTACGGGTGGATCGCACCCCTCATGTCGGAGTGGCCAAATCGCTCGATGAACTCGTTCCCGCACTCGTGGTGCGTGTGCGACGAGGAGCGCGGATGGTGGATCTGCCGGATCGAGAACCGCATGCAGGATCCCGGTGACGGGTCCGTGCACCAGGCCCACAACATCACCGTGCTGCACTACGCCGGCGACATGAAGTTCTCCTACGAGGAGGACGCCTACAACCCCGCCAGCTTCGGCCCGATGATCCAGGCCTGGACGGAGGCGTTCACCGCCAACGGCGGCTCCCCTGGCTGATGGCGTACAACCCGATGTCGGACGAGGAGGTGCGTGCCTTCTTGGCCGGGCTACCCCCGCGGACGGCAAAGCTCGCCACCGTGCGCGCCGACGGGCGGCCCCACGTCGCGCCCGTGTGGTACGACTTCTTCGACGATGACGGGTCCCTGGTCTTCACCACGGGCGAGTCGACGGTGAAGGGGCGGAACATGCTCCGGGACCCCAGGGCGTCGGTGTGCGTGGACGACGATCGGCCACCTTTCAGCTTCGTGGTGGTCGAAGGTGTCGCCGAGATCGACGACGATCCCGGCGAGGTGCGCCGCTGGGCCACACGGATCGGGGGCCGCTACATGGGCGCCGAGCGGGCCGAGGAGTACGGGACGCGCAACGGCGTCCCCGGCGAGCTCGTCGTGCGTCTGCGCCCCACGCGGGTCACCTCGGCCCGAGACGTCGCCGACTGAGGCTGCCCGGTACGCCGCCCAGGTCCCCCTCGACCCATCCGCCTCGACGCAAACCCCGCTCAGGTGGCGCCCGTGCCGGCACCGGCGCCGGCCAGCACGCCCCCACCGAGCCTCGGACCGCGTTGGGTGCCGTCCTCGTCCCCCTGCCCCGAGGTCAGGCGCGGCAGGCGGGCTCGGCCGTGGGCCGCCGACGTGAATTGCGCCAGTGGCATGATCGCCACGGCGAGGAGCATGGCGATGAGCAACAGGTCCTGCACGAAGAAGGTGTGGATCATCCGCATGTAGATGTTGTGCACCGACGTCACGCCGGCGAAGGCCCAGAACGTGCTGATGACGATCAGCGCCGTGCGCAGACGCCCGACCGCAGCGGGAGCGAGCACGACCACGCCCCACGTCACGTACCAGGCCCAGACGATCGGACCGAGGAGCGCCAACACAAGCAGCGTCAGGCCGAGGCAGCGGACCACGCCGTCTTGGGGCGAGCGCATCAGGAGGCGGTACCCGACGTAGACGGCGATGAGCAGTCCCAGCACGCTGAAGACCGGCCGCGCGTCCATGGTCGAGATGGGGACCTGCACCAGGTGGCTGAAGATGGAGACCCCTCGCGCCACGACGTTGACCGGTGTGACCCCGGTGAAGGACGCGTCGGCGGTGCTCGTCGTGCGAATCCAGCCCCAGCCGGTCCCGGATATCAGCGCCATCACCTCCATGGTGGCCAGCGCTATGGCACCGGCGGCGGCCGTGTGGCCGATCCGGCGGCGGGTGGAGGCGGTGGAGCCGGCCCACGTCCACCCGAGGAAGAGGACGCCCAGCGCCGCCGGGGACTTCACGCCGGCGGCGAGTGCGCACAGGATGACGCCGGGCACCGTGCCGAAGCGTTTGGCCACGGCCAGCCCTGCGACGAGCAGGCCGACCATCAGGGCGTCGTTGTGGTCTCCTGCGAGCAAGGACAACAGGACGAGGGGTGATCCCGCCCCGAGCAGGACGGCGTGGGCCGGGTCGTGTTTGAGCGAACGGGCCAGCACCGGGGTGGCCGCGACCATGAGGGCGATGCCCGCCACCTCCAGGAGGCGGAGCAGGACGAGGTCGGCCAGGATCTGGTGCCCGGATCCCTGGTCGACGACGCCGTCGACCGTGAGGAAGGTCGGGCCGTAGGGCGATTCGGTCCCCGACCACACCGAGTCGGCGAGCGTGTTGAACGGCGTCGCCCCGAGCACGTTGGGCCCGTACGAGTAGGGGTTGATGTTGTGGCTGACCATCTCGCCCTGCGCGGCATAGGTGTAGACGTCTCGGCTGAACAGTGGGGGCGCCAACAGCAACGGCACCGCCCATATCGTGACCACGAGCACGACGCGCTTGACCGGGAATCCAGGGTGGCGCCGTAGGTGACCGAGGAACCCGATCCATACGCGGGTGAGCAGGATGAGGCCGCCGAAGACGAGCGCGAGTGAGGCGACGGGTGGCAGCGTGTCGTTCGTGCCGGCGGAGCCGAACACACCGCCTGGCATGCCGAAGAACCACGCGCCGGGAAGGTGGGTCTCGAAGGACTGGCCGCCGAGGACGGCGCCAACGACGATTGCCGCCGTGCCGACGAAGCCGAGGACTGCGGTACGCGCCAGGCCGAGCCGAACCGCCGGTTGCGCCGGCGCGTCAGATACCGCAGCCTTGGATGCAGCCTCGGTGTCGGTGGCAGCGCTCGGGGTCACGAGCTCCATCGGGGATTCCTTGTTCGAGCCCCTGCGGCGGGCCACCGCGGGAGCGAAAAACTTCATCAAACTGCAGTGATTCTGTCACAGATGCGGGTCGAACTGGGAACTCGGGCCCTTCCTTAACAGGATTCTCAGGATTGTCCCAGGGTAGGAGGGGAAACTCTCCGTGTCACGTATGTGAAATCCGGCTGTCACGGAAACGGAAGGTGTCGGGTGCGAATACTGGTTCTCGGGGGCGATGGGTATCTGGGGTGGCCTACGGCGCTGCACCTTTCCAGGGCGGGCTACCACGTGGGGGTGGCGGACAACTTCGCACGGCGGGGCTACGACCTCGAAATGGGGGTCGACTCCCTCGTCCCCATCGCGTCTCTGCACCGCCGGGTCGACTGCTGGGAGGAGGTCTCGGGCAGGCGCCTGGACATCTTCATCGGTGACCTGACCGAGGAGGAGTTCGTCTACGACATGGTGGGCAGCTTCCGGCCCGACGCCATCGTCCACTTCGCGGAGCAGCGGAGCGCCCCTTACTCCATGGTCGACCGCAAACACGCGGTCTACACCCAGGTCAACAACGTGGTGGGCACGTTGAACCTGCTTTACGCCATCGCCGACGTGGACCCGACGATCCACCTCGTCAAGCTCGGGACGATGGGGGAGTACGGCACTCCCAACATCGACATCGAGGAGGGTTACATCGAGATCACCCACCGGGGACGCACCGACGTTCTGCCCTTCCCGAAGCAACCCGGGAGCTTCTACCACCTGTCCAAGGTCCACGACAGCCACAACATCGCCTTCTGTTGCCGGGCCTGGGGCCTCCGCTCGACCGATCTCAACCAGGGGGTCGTCTACGGGCAGTCGACCCCCGAGACGACGCTGCACGCCGACCTGGCGACCCGCTTCGACTACGACGCCGTCTTCGGCACTGTGCTGAACCGGTTCGTGATCCAGGCGGCGGCGGGCGAGCCCCTCACCGTCTACGGCAAGGGCGGGCAGACGCGGGGATTCCTCGACATCCGCGACACGCTGGCCTGTGTCGAGCTGGCCATCCGGAACCCGGCCGACGCCGGCGAGTTCCGGGTGTTCAACCAGTTCACCGAGTCCTTCTCGGTCGGCGAGCTGGCCCAAAAGGTCTCAGACGCAGCCGGCGGGGGCCGGATCGTCCACCTGGAGGACCCCCGTGTCGAAATGGAGGAGCACTACTACCGGGCGGCCCACACCAAGCTCCTCGACCTGGGGCTGCTGCCCTTCCTGCTCGGCGACGAACTGCTCGCCGACCTCCTGTCGATCGCCCGCGCCAACATCGGGCGCCTCGAGAGGTCCGCCCTCGAGCCACACGTGCAGTGGCGCGCCACGTCGAGCAACATCACACGGACGACGAGGTCCGAGACCGAGCCAAGCAGCGCAGATCACCCCTTTCGCCTCTGATTTTGAGGCTCTTCCCAGGGTGCGGGACTAGCTTTCATCGATTGCCCGCCGCCCCGTCCACCGAGTGACCCCCCTCGGGAACCTCTGGAAGGCACCCCCTCGCCAGTGAATCGACTTCGAGCACACATCGGACCGTGGTGGCCCTACGTGGTGCTGGTTGCCATCCCGACCGTCGCGTTCGTGGTCCCGGACCTCTTCGGGGGGCGCCTCCTCATCTCCAGTGACAACCTGCAGCAGAACTACCCGCTCCGCGTCCTGGTGGGCTCGATGCTGCGCCACGGGCAGCTGCCCTTCTGGAACCAGTACATCTTCAGCGGCACGCCACTCATGGCGGACTTCAACGCCGGGGCCTTTCACCCCCTGACGGGCCTGTTCATCGTGATGCCGGGCCGGGCCGCCTGGCTGGCCACCGAGGTGATTGCGTTCTCGCTGATCGCGATCGGGATGTACGCGTTCCTGCGCGCGCTGGCACTGTCGACTGCGGCCTGCATCCTCGGTGCCGCCACGTTCGCGTTCGCCGGGCCCGTGTTGAGCCAGGTGAATCACGTGGACATGACCGAGGGTTTCTTGGCCATCCCGTGGATGCTGCTCGCCGTCCTGCACATCGTGCGCGACGGCCGCTGGCGCTGGTCCATCCTGCTCGGGATCGCCTATGCGACCGTGATCCTGGCCGGCGCCCCGGAGGCCATGCTGGACGAGGCGTTCCTCGTCATCGCCTTTGCCGCCATGTCGGCCGGCCTCAACCGGGACCGTTGGTGGAGGGTGGTGTCGCGGTGCGCCGCGGGAGTGGTTCTCGCGCTGTCACTGGCCGCCATCCAGTGGCTCCCGGGGCTCGATGCCATCCGCAACTCCCAGCGGGGGAGCGGGGTGTTCGCCGCGGCGGGGAGCTTCCCGACGCCGTTCAGCATCCTCTCCCTCGTCCCGTACCTCGACGGGGGCTATGGACACCTCGGCGAGACCAGCTTCTTCAGCCAGTACAACCTGCCCGAAGTCGGCATCTACCTCGGCATCCTGCCCCTCATCGCCCTGGTGACGATGCTCCATCCGCGTTGGCCGAGCCGCCTCGTTCCTCGCGATCGGCTCACGTGGTACGTCGTCGGGCTGTTCGGCTACCTCCTGGCGCTGGGCTCGAACACGCCCCTCGAGCACCTGTTCAACAGCTTGCCGCTCTACGGCCACCAGCGGCTGCAGAGCCGCAACATGATCACGGTGGCGACGGCGGTGTGCGTGCTGTTCGCAGGCTGGATCGATCGCACGGATGCACCACGGTTGAGGGGCCCCTGGACGCGCTACGACAGGATCATGGCGCTGGTGCCCTTCGCGGCAGTCGCTGCCCTGTGCATCTGGGCCCTGACCGCGACCGGGTCGCTCGTCCACGTCTTCGCCGGCGTGCAGGCGAGCCCGGAAGTCTCACACACGGTGCGCGAGGCGACCATCATCGCAATGGCCCTCTGTGCCGGAGCGGCGGCAGTCGTGTGGGTGCGGCCCCTGATCGGAACCGTCTCGTGGGCGCGCCTGGCCGCGGTCTTCGTAGCGCTCGATCTTGGGTTGATGGCGGTCACGAGCCAGCTCACGCTGCTGCCGACAAATCAACTCGTCAGTGGGACAACGCCGGTGCAGCAGGTGACGGCCGCGCACCTGGTGCCAGGTGCGCGGATGGTCAACTACGACCCCCAGGCTTACGCCAGCTACCCGTGGAGCCCTCAGGGCGTGCCGGACCTCAATATCATCCCCAAGTTGCCCTCGGTGTCGGGCTACGCGTCAATCGTCAACGGCAACTACGAATCCGTGACGCACACCCACGAGCAGGAGGACCTTGACGTCGGACAGCTCGCCTCGGGGACCCTCGACCGGTTGGACCTCCGAGAGATCGTCACCATGCCCGAGTACTTCCTCGTGCCGCTCGAGTCGGTGCCGCGCACCATCGGTGACATCCGACCGGTGACCGAGAACATCACCGCGGACCCCATCCTGCCCCGCGGTTACGGCGAGGTGTACAACCAGACCGCCTATCCCTTCTACCCCGGGCCCCGGCCCGCTCTGCACACGGGCCAGACCGCCTCGTGGTTCTTCGGCGAGCCGCTCCAGCCCGACTCCGCCACCCTCGTGCTGAGTCACCCTGCCGGCCCGGGCACCATGGTGCGCTTCGGGTCGTTGACGGCGGGCGGGTCGACGCGCTGGGGTGCGCTCGTGACCGCCGCGACAGGGACGAACCACGTCATCGGACCGCTTCCGAGAGGGAACGCGGTCGGCCTCTCGATCCAGGTGGTCGGCTCCCTCCCGTCGCAGCGTGCCGTCGTGAGCGTGGCCGGGCGTCCCTACGAGCTCGGTGGTTCGCTCTCCTCTGCACTCGTGCCCGGCCCGTGGCGGTTCGCCGCCTCTTCCCAGGGGTACGCCCTCTTCACACTGCAGAAGGCGCCCGTGCCCATCGACGCCGTCACCACGGCGGGACGCCGGCTGCCGGTTACGGTCGTCTCCAGCTCGACGAAGTCCGAGCAGATCCGCGTGCGAACACCCTCGGCGGCCACGGTCATCCGTAGCGTCGCCTGGGACCCCGGCTGGACGGGTTCCGTGTCAGTCAACGGAGGGTCGACCCGGAGCGTTCCGGTCTCCTCGTTCGATCTGGTGCAACAGATCCGCATCCCTCCAGGGAACGATCTGGTGACGTTCCACTACCGGCCACCTCATCTGCTGCTGGCCAGCCTCCTCAGCCTCGGTTCGTGCGGCTTCCTGATCGTCCTGCTCGTCGGCTGGCTGGTGATCGTGTTCCAGCGTCGGCGCCGGAAGGCGGGCACTCCCGATGCGCCCGATGCGCCCGGCGCGCAGGGGGAGCTGGCGGAGGACGTGCCCGAACACGTGGGGTGACCGGGAGGCGGCCCACGTGGCGTGGGTCACCAGCGCCGACGGCCGCGGCGGTCGTCGTCAGCAGTACGGGTGGGAGAGCGAGAGCAGGAACTCGCCGTCCTCGGCCCCCCACATCTCCTCGACCACGAAGCCGGCCTCGGACAGTTCGCGCTCGACGCGCCCGGGGGTGAACTTGGCGCTGATCTCGGTGAGCAGGTCTTCACCCTCGTCGAAGTGGACGGTCATGTCCGCACCGGCGAGGCACACCTCGGCGGCTTCCTGGGCGCGGAGCCGCATCTCGATCCACTGCTCGTCCTCGTTCCACACCGCCACGTGCCGGAATTTGTCGGGGTCGAAGTCACCGCCCAATTGCTCGTTCAGCACGCGCAGGACGTTGCGGTTGAAGTCCGCGGTCACGCCTGCCGCATCGTCGTAGGCCGCGACGAGCCGCTTGGGGTCCTTCACCAGGTCCGTACCGAGCAGCAGCGAGTCGTCGCTCGTCATCGTGCAGTTCAGGTCGAAGAGGAAACGGGCGCGTTGGGACGGGTTCAGGTTACCGATGGTCCCCCCCAGGAAGGCCACCATCCGCCGGCCCTCCGTCGGTATCTCGGCGAGATGGTGGTGGAAGTCGCCGATGACCAGGTGGATATTGAGGTCGTCGTACTCCTCGGACAGCGAGGTGGCGGCGCCGCGCAGGAAATCGTCGCTCACGTCGAAGGGCACGTACCTCGACAACAGACCGGTGCCCTGGAGCGCGGTGAGGAGCACGCGGGTCTTGTCGCACGCACCGGCGCCGAGCTCCACGAGCGTGTCCGCCTTGGACAGCTCGGCGATGGAGGAGGCGTACTCCTCGAGCAATGCCCGCTCCGCCCTGGTGGGGTAGTACTCGGGGAGCTGGGTGATCTCCTCGAACAAGCGGCTGCCGCGCTCGTCGTAGAACCACACCGGCGGGATCGACTTCGTGCTGCCCCGCAGTCCCTCCAGGGCGTCGACTCGCATCTGGCTCCGCACCTCTTCGGGCGAAAGGTGCACGTCGATCGTGTAGGCCATGGCTCAGGGGTCCCGGGCCAGCCGCACGCCGCCGAACGGCCAGCGGGCGCCGGGAGGGAAGAAGTTGCGATACGTGGCGCGCACATGCCCGCGCGGCGTGGCGCAACATCCGCCCCGAAGCACGTACTGGCTCACCATGAACTTGCCGTTGTACTCGCCCACGGCACCGGGCGCGGCGCGGAACCCCGGATACGGAGAGTAGGCGCTCGATGTCCATTCCCACGTGTCCCCGAAGATCCCGTTCGTGGTCACGGCGGGCCGGGGATGGGGCGACCCCTCGGCGAGGAAGTCGTCATTCAAGAAGTTGTCGCCCTCACCATGCGCTGCCGCGATCGTCTCCCATTCCGACTCGGTGGGCAGCCGCATGCCCGTCCAGTGGGCGAACGCATCCGCCTCGTAGTAGCTCACATGGCAGACGGGTTCGTCGGGGTCTACCGGACGCAGGCCCGAAAGCGTGAACTGCAGCCAACGATCGGGGTCGTCGGGGTCCCTCGACCAGTACAGGGGGGCCTCCCAATGTTGGGTGTTCACCACGGCCCAACCGTCGGAGAGCCAGAACTCCGGCCGGCTGTACCCGTCGTCCTCCATGAAGGAGAGCCACTCTCCACAGGTCACCGGCCGGTCGGCGAGCCCGAACGGGGTCAATTGCACGGTGTGCACCGGGAACTCGTTGTCGAACCCGAATCCCTCGCCCCGGTGGCCGACCTCGACCGGGCCGCCGCCGTGTTCCAACCAGCTCGCCTTGGGCGGATGGGTGCCCGAGGGGGTGGGTGATCCCGCCAGGTACGCCGGATGGAGAGGGCTGCGCGACAGGACGTGCTTGATGTCCATGAGCAGGAGCTCCTGATGCTGCTGCTCATGGTGGAGGCCGAGGGTGATCAGCTCGGCCAGAGCGGGCTGACCGGGATCCCGGAGCAGCGGCTCCATGGCGGCGTCGACATGGGCGCGGTAACGCGGCGATCTCCTCGATGCCGGGCCTCGAGAGGTTGCCACGCTCGGGCCTTGGATGCCGGGCGCCGACAGCCTCGTAGTACGAGTTGAAGATGTACGCGTACGCCTCGTCGAAGACTCGGTAACGGCTGTCGTACTCACCGAGCAGGAACGTCTCGAAGAACCACGTGACGTGGGCGCGATGCCACTTCGTCGGGCTGACGTCGGACATCGTCTGGACCGTCTGGTCCTCCGCACTGAGCACGGACGCCAGCCGTTCGGTTGTGGCGCGCACCTCGGTGTAGTCCTCGAGGAGGCCGGACGGCGCTGCTCGACCGCTCTTCTCCATCACGTCCGTCCCTTCGCCGCCCCACCCTGAGCGGTTGCGCACACTGGCTGCCGGTTGCGGATCACGTTACCCAGAAGTGCCTCCGATCAGGCGCGTTTCGCGCACATTTCACCCAAAGACCACAAGACCTGGTGGTTCAGGTTGTCCGTGCCCGCTCCGGCCCACCTGGCGCCGTGTGTCGATCAGGTCAGCACCTTGTGTCGGAAATTGCGCAGCCCGAGCACCAGGAAAATGACGCTGAAGGCGACGATGGCGGGGTAGATGACGTAGAGGTGCATGTGGGCGGCGTCGGTGAACGCGGCCCGCATCCCGTCGTTGATGTAGATGAGCGGGTTGACGAGCACCAAGATCTGCAGCCAATGGATCGGGCCGACCTGGACCGGCGCGAGCCGCGTCCACTGGTAATAGGTGCCGCCCAGGAAGGTGATCGGGAGCACGATGAACCCGAACATCAAGCCGAGGTTGCGCGGCTCGAACGAGGTCCCCAGCAACAGGCCGAGGGACGCCATGCAGACGCACGAAAGGGGGACCAGGGTCAAGATGAGGAACCAGTGCAGGCTGATGTGCGCCTCGACACCCGCTGCGTGCACCACCGACGCGATGGGCAGCACGATCGCCGCCGAGATCAATCCCTGGGCGCCCCCGGAGATCACCTTGGAGATCGCCACGAGCCAGATGGGGCACGGTGCTTGCACCCGGTCCTCGATCTCGCGGGTGAAGCCGAATTCCTGTGCGAGCGGCATGGCCACGGCCTGGATCCCTTGGAACATGATCGACAGCCCGACCACCCCCGGCACCAGCACGGTGGCGAACGCCGACTCCGCGCCGGGGATCCCGCTGGCGGCGCCGATACCTTGGCCGATCTTGGGGAACACGTAGAGGAACACGAAGCACAGCAGGAAGGGCTGCACCAACGTGCGCACCGTGAACTCGATCTTGTGCTTCCACAGCACGACCAGGTCGCGCAGGATCAAGGCCCGCAGTGAGGTCCAGCTCGCAGCCGTAGCCGAACGCGTCGGCACCAGGTCCACGTGATGCGTGCCAGGGGGACCAAATGTTGGAGTGGGGACAGTCGGTGTCGTGATGGCGGACATCAGTCGCGTAGCTCCTTCCCCGTCAAGCCAATGAAGACCGTCTCGAGCGTGGGCTCGGCCACCGAGAGGTCGGCCAGCGAGAATCCCGCCGCCTCGGCGGCCTCGACGATGCGCGGGACCAGCCGTTCAGACCCGCGGATCTGCAACTCGACCCCGTCAGGGATCGGGCGGGTCCGCGTAAGGCCGTCGAGCCGTTCGCTGAAGGCGTCAGCCAGCTTCTGCGTGTCCCCGACGGCCTTCACGGTCACGATCGTGTCGGCGCCCACGCTTCGCTTGAGCTCGGCCGGGGTATCGAGGGCCAAGATCCTGCCGTGGTCCATGATGGCAACCCGATCACAGAGTTTGTCCGCCTCTTCCATGTAGTGCGTCGTCAGCAGGATGGTCTGGCCCTCTGCATTGAGGCCGCCCAGCAGGTCCCAGAGGGCGAGACGGCCCTGGGGGTCGAGCCCGGCGGTTGGCTCGTCGAGGAAGAGCACGGCGGGACGGTGGAAGATGGCCCGGGCCACCATGAGCCGCTGGGCCATGCCGCCCGACAGGGCGTAGACGGACGCCTTGGCGAACCGGCTGAGTTGGAACCTCTCGAGGAGCTCGTCGGCGGTCTGCCGGCACTCCTTCGGGCCCATGCCGAACAGGCGACCGTGGAAGTACAGGTTCTCCCAGGGTGTGAGCTGACGGTCCAGCGTGTTCTGCTGGGACACGACGCCTATGAGCTGTTTGACCAGCGTCGGGTGCTGCACGACGTCGATGCCTCCGACGAAGGCCTGCCCCTCGGTCGGGATGACCCTGGTCGTGAGCACGCCGACGGTGGTGGTCTTTCCGGCTCCATTGGGCCCGAGGAGGCCGAAGACCTCTCCGGCCCCGACACGGAGGCTCAACTGGTCGACGGCGCGGAAATCAGTGCCCTGGTACGTCTTGGTGAGGCCCATCGTCTCGATGATCGGTGCAGTGGGCTCACCGGAGGCGCCGTCGCTCTGGGGTGCCGCGGTCGCCGTGGTCATAGATCCCGTCTGCGTCATAGATCCCATGTGCACAGTACCGGTCGCTCGGGTGATGGTCGGTCTCGAGTCAGTCCTCGGCGAGGATCTGGTACAGCTCCTTGCGAGCCTTCTGGATCACGGAGATGCCCCGCTCGATCTGAGACTTCTCGCCGGCGCCGGCCAACTGCTTGGCGGCGCTCATGAGCTGACCCATGCCCTGGCGCAGCGAGAGGACTTGGTCGTCGGCCTCGCCGGTCGCCTGCCAGGGGAGCGTCGTCTTCTCGGCCTCCGCCCTGCCGGCGTCGGTCAGCGTGTAGGTGCGACTGCCGTCGACGTCGGAGGACTGGACCAGGCCCTCGTCCTCGAGCATCTGGAGGTGCGGATAGACCGACCCGGGGCTCGGGCGCCAGAGGCCGCCGCTCATCTCCTCGAGTCGGCGCATCACCTCGTAGCCGTGGGCGGGCTCGTCGCGAAGAGCGACCAAGATGGCCGTCCGGATCGCGCCCCGTGGCATTCGCCGCCCGCCGCCCCAGCCGCGGCCAAAGCCGCCGCGCTCTCCGCCCCATCCGCCGCGCTCACCCCAGCGGCCACGGCCCCGCATCCCGCCGCGGCCGACGAAGAAGTGGTCGTGGGAGTGGTCGCGATCGTGGGGGTGGTCACGTCGTTTCGTGGGAGTGGTCGCGATCGTGGGGGTGGTCACGGTCGTCTTCGTGGACCTTGTCGTGATCGTGGTTCATCGGTGACTCCTTGCGTCTGTGGCCCCTCGGTGGGCTCTCGGTTCTGTCTTTGAGAACACTAATGATATATCATTATATTTCGTGTAAGTCACATATTTTGCGGCGTCGGACCAAAATGTGTATGACCAGGGACGACGAGTGCGCATACTGGGGGAAGCGGCCGGGTTTCGCCGAGGAGTCGCTTTGGGTCTGTTCAGAAAGAAACAGATGGTGACCCCCGAGCGGGCGTTGCCCGGGCGCCGGGAGCCGATGCCGGCCGGAAGCGAGCACCTGGTGCTCGGCACGAGGCTCACGCCACCGTTCCCCGACGGTCTCGAGCAGGCGGTCTTCGGAATGGGCTGCTTCTGGGGCGCGGAGCGGGTCTTCTGGTCGCTGCCCGGCGTCTACACCACTGCGGTGGGTTACGCCGGAGGCTTCACGCCCAACCCGACGTACCGCGAGGTCTGCAGCGGCCGCACCGGCCATGCCGAAGTGGTCCTGGTCGTCTTCGATCCCTCGGTGGCCAGCTACGAGCGGCTCCTCGGCGCGTTCTTCGAGGGCCATGACCCGACGCAGCGGATGCGACAGGGCAGCGACGTCGGGACGCAGTACCGCTCCGCCATCTACACGACGTCGCCCGAACAGGCAGCCACAGCACATCGGGTGGCCGAACGCTTCGGCGAGCGGCTTCGCGAAGCCGGCAAACGCCCCATCACGACGGAGATCGCGCCGGGCGGGGACTTCTACTACGCCGAGCCCTACCACCAGCAGTATCTCGAGGCCAACCCCGGCGGATACTGCGGCTTGGGTGGCACGGGCGTCTCGTGTCCCGTTGGCCTGGCCGGGACGGCGTGATCACACCGGCGATCCGCCGCCGCCGTGCTGGTTGCGCTGCCGGTGCTTCAAACCGTCGGCGTTGTGCCCTTGCGCTGGCGCTCAGCTCCCGTTCCCGCTCGGGCTGGCGCAAGGCCGACAGCCGATGGAGGACCGCTTCGGCCTCGGTGACGAAGCGGTGCACCAGCTCGGCCGCAGGCACCAGCTCTGAGATCGCGCCCACACCCTGCCCGGCGGGATAGCACTCCTTGTCGACGTCCACGCCATCGGTGAACGAATCGCCCCCGAGGTGCATGGTCCCGTTCCCGTAGGACACGCCCAGTTGTTCGGGGAATTTCTTGAGCTCGCCCGGATGAGCGTCGTAGTAGTCCGTGTAGGTGTTCTGCACGACGCGCATCGTCTTGCCTGAGTAGGCGCGGCTGACGGTCGTCTCGTCCTCCCGGCTGGCGAGCAGCCTCTCCTTGTAGCCGAGCACGCCGCGGGCCTCGGGGGTGGCGATGAAGCGGGTGCCGACCCAGATCCCGTCGGCCCCGAGGGCAAGGGCCGCTGCCAGTCCGCGGCCGTCGAAGATGCCTCCCGCCGCGACCACCGGCACGTGGTCGCCGACCGCGTCGACGATCTGAGGGACCAGAGGAAGGGTCGCCACCTTACCGGTGTGGCCTCCCGCCTCCGTGCCCTGCGCCACGACGAGGTCGCATCCGGCGTCGACGGCGCGCACCGCGTGCTCGACCTTCCCGCACATGCTCACGACGATCACGTCGTTGCGATGGCACAGGTCGACCACCTCGGTCGGGACGCCCAGCCCGGCCACGAAGGCCGACGCGCCGCCCTCGATGATCGTCTTGACCTGATCGGTCAGGCCGCCCGGCATGGCCGTCAGGAGGTCCACGCCGAACGGCTTGTCGGTGGCCTGCCGCACCGCCGCGATCTCTTCCGCCATCTTCTCGTCGCCCATGGTGGAGGCGCCGAGGCAGCCGAAGCCGCCGGCTCCGGACACCGCCGCAGCCAACTCGGAGTACGACACGCCCCCCATGCCGGCCAGCATGACGGGGTGCTCGATCCCGAGCAGCTCAGTGAGGCGAGTGCGCATGAGTCTGGGTCTTCCTTGGTCTCGATCGAATGCCCCCGCCGGCGTGCGAAGGGCGACTTGCCGTCGCGGGGACCGTAGCGCGGCTGACGCGGGGTCCGGATGCGGTGGGCGATGCCCGCCGCGACCGGCCCGGCGGAAAAGGGCGGCGGCCTGCCCATGGTTGCATTCGGACCAGGACGTTCCTACTCTGAGCCCATCGTGGCAGGAGTCGGGGAGGTGGGTGTGAGCGTCGTCGCAGCGCCCCCCGGGGTCGAGAAGATCAGCAAGCGCCGGCTCTGGTTGATCCTCGGTGCCCTGCTGTTGGGCATGCTGCTCGCCGCGCTCGACCAGACCATCGTGTCGACGGCCCTGCCCACCATCGTGGGGGACCTGCACGGTGGGTCGCATCTGGCCTGGGTGGTGACGGCCTACCTGCTGGCCTCGACCGTGTCGACGCCGCTGTGGGGGAAGTTGGGCGACCAGTACGGGCGGAAGACCTTCTTCCAGGCCGCGATCGTGATCTTCGTCATCGGGTCGGCGCTGGCGGGATTCAGCCACACCATGACCGAGCTGATCGCATTCCGCGCGCTGCAGGGCCTCGGTGGCGGCGGGCTGATGGTCGGCGCGCAGACGATCATCGGCGACGTCGTCTCGCCCCGCGACCGCGGGCGGTACATGGGCCTCTTCGGCGCCATGTTCGCCGTGGCCACGGTCATCGGTCCGCTCATCGGCGGGCTGTGCGTGACCTACCTCTCCTGGCGTTGGGTCTTCTACATCAACCTGCCGCTCGGGATCCTCGCCCTGTTCGTGACCGGCGCCGTCCTCCCGGGTCATCTGCGCCGGGTCGGCCACGCCATCGACTACGCGGGGTCGCTGCTACTCGCCGGCTCCGCGACGTCGCTCATCATCTTCGCCAGCCTGGGTGGGATCTCGTGGGCCTGGGCATCGGTCCCGAGCGTGGCCACCGCCGCCCTCGGGGTCGTCCTGGCGGTCGCCTTCGTCTTGGCCGAGCGCAGCGCAGCCGAGCCGGTGATCCCGCTGTCGCTGTTCCGGGTGCGGGTATTCACCGCTGCCAGCTCCATCGGTTTCGTGATGGGGTTCGCCATGTTCGGGGCGCTGACGTTCCTGCCGTTGTTCATGCAGAACGTGAAGGGCGTCAGCCCGACGGCGTCGGGCTTGCGCATCCTGCCCCTCATGCTCGGCATGCTCGCCGCGTCCGTCACCTCGGGCCGGCTGGTGACTCGCTGGGGCCGCTACCGGGTCTTCCCGATCGTGGGCACCGCGCTGATGACCATCGGGGCATACCTGCTGTCGCTCATCGACGCGTCGACCGACAATTGGCTACTGGCCCTCTACATGTTCGTCTTCGGCGTCGGCATGGGCCTCGTCATGCAGGTCCTCGTCGTCGCCGTGCAGAACGCGGTGTCCTACCGAGACCTCGGCGTGGCCACGAGCAGTTCGACCTTCTTCCGCATGATCGGGGGTTCCTTCGGTACTGCGGTGTTCGGCGCGATCTATGCCATCGTCTTCACCCACACGTTCGCGCCGACGCTGGCCCGGGTCTCGGCGTCCGTGCTCAAGAACTTCAACCCGCAGACGCTCAACCCGGCGTTGCTGGACAAGCTCAAGTCGACCGCCGAGGGCCTGCTGTTCTACGACAAGTACATCGACGCGGTGACCCACTCCATCCAGACGGTCTTCCTGGTCGCAGTACCGATCTCCTTCGTTGCCTTCCTGCTGAGCTTCCTGCTGCCCGAGGTGGAGCTGCGCAAGACGGTGGAGACCGTCGACCTCGGCGAGGTGCAGGGGGCGCTGCAGCACCGGTCCTCGCTGCAGGAGATCGAGCTGGCCTTGACGAGGATGTCGGCTCGGGAGAACCGTGCCGAGCTGTACGGGACGTTGGCCCAGCGGGCCGGCCTGGACCTGCCGCCCCGGTCGGTCTGGCTGCTGTACCGGCTGTCCGAGCAGCCCGCCTGCAGCGTCACGGAGGTGGCCGATCGCCTGAAGATCGACCCGGAGCTGATCAAGCCGGGGGTCGACGGGCTGCTCTCTGCCGGCATGATCGAGGAGCGCGGCCGGGGCGCCGACGGCGACCTCCACCTGACGGCGGCGGGCTCTGGCGCGCTCGAGAAGCTCAGCGAGGCGCGGCGCAGCGGGCTCACCGAGCTGCTCGAGGGCTGGAACCCCGAGGAGCACCCTGAGGTGATTGCGATGGTGAAGGACCTGGCACACGCGCTCTTGGCCGACGACGAGCGGCTGGTGGCCGATGCGATGCCGGAGCCCGCTACGGCCGGCGCCGGTGCTGGCACGGGTGCTGGTCCCAAATCCGAGGTGGCCGGGATGGACTGAGGTCCTCGGGGTCGCTGCGTCCCGAGGGGCCGGCCGGGTTCGGTACCCGGATTCGGTCCCCTGGGTTCGGTACCCGGGATCAGGCCGGTGGGGCCGACGTGAGCTCCCGGCGCACGCCTGCCAGTGCGCTCGCAGGCGCACCGATGGCGTCGAGCCCGATCAGCGCCGCGCCGAGCACCGGCGGGGCGCTGAGGCGGACGAGCACGGCGCGGGGAGCCACGTCGTGGACGCCTTCGGCCACACGTTCGTGGAACGAGACGTCTTCGGTGTCGAACACGCCGCCGCCGAGCACCACCTCAATCGGTTCGTCCTGGAGTTCGAGCCGCACGACGGCCGCTCGGACGAAGGCAGCGATTTCGTCGGCCAATGTGTCAGCCGCCAGGCGGGCGAGCGGGTCGCCGTCTGCGGCCGCATCGAGGAGCACGCGCGCTAACTCGAAGAGGCGGGCATAGGGGATGGTGCCGGTATAGATGCCGGTCAGCACCGCCTCGGCGTCGGGTTGTCCAAGGTGCGCCGGTACCCGGTCGCTCAGCGAGGTTGGACCACCGCGGCCGTCGCCGGCGCGCAGCGCCAGCCCGAGGGCCCGGACCCCGAGCCAAGCGCCCCCGGGCGCGAAGTCGCCTGACAGCTCGGCGAGTGCGGGGAACCGGACCGTCCTCCCGTCACGTCCGACCGCGGCGCAGTTCATCCCGGTGCCGCAGACCACGCCGATACCCCACGAGGACGTGGTGCCCGCTCTCGACACCGCGAACGTGTCGTTGCGCAGGATCACCTGCTCGGTCCATCCCTCTGCGTCGATCGCAGGTGCGAGCTTCTCCTCGTCGACCGGGAGGTCGATGCCAGCCAGGCAGTACACGCCCGTGGGGCAGACCGGGAGCGCGTCGCCGTCCAGGTTCGCCGCCTTGGTCACCGCAGCCACGGCCTCGCGGAGTGCCTTGCGCGTACCCTCCAGACCGACCAGCTGGTGGTTGCTCGGACCCACCCGGGCCCGGCCCAAGATGGCGCCGTCGCCCGACACGAGGACGACATCCGTCTTCGTACTACCGCCGTCGAACGCGAGAACGGCGGGCTCGGCAACCGAGGGGGCGGACACGCACGGATGTTACGTTGCGCTGCGTGGGGACAAAGGTGGTTGTCGTCGGTGGGGGGAGCACCTACACCCCCGAGCTCGTCGACGGGCTGTGCGATCTGGAGGACCGGATGGTCGTCGACGACCTCGTCCTGCTCGACCCGAGCGACGTGCGCCGCGATGTCGTCGGTGGCCTTTCCGAGCGCATCTTGAGGGAGCGCGGATGGGGCGGGACCTTCTCGACGACAGCCGAACCCCATGCCGCTCTGGAGGGTGCCGACTTCGTCGTGGTCCAGCTGCGCATCGGCGGCCAGGCCGCCCGACACGTCGACGAGACCCTCCCGGTCGGCTACGGGTGCCTGGGTCAGGAGACGACAGGCGCCGGTGGCTTCGCCAAGGCATTGCGTACGGTGCCCGTCGTCCTCGGCTTGGCGGAGGAGATGGCGGCCCGGGCCAACCCCGGCGCGTGGATGGTCGACTTCACCAACCCGGTGGGGATCGTGACGCAGGCGCTCCTCGACGAGGGTCACCGGGCCGTGGGCCTCTGCAACGTCGCCATATGGGCCCAGCGGCGGCTCGGCCACTATCTCGGTGTCGATCCCGACGACGTGGAAATCGAACATGTCGGGCTCAACCACCTCACGTGGATCCGCTCGGCCCGGATCACTGGCTCGGGCGGCGTCGGCCCCGGTGGTGCGGCCGCTGCCGCCGGCGAGGGGTCCGGCGGGCCGGATCGGCTCGAGGACCTCTTCGAGCGTTTCGGGCCCGAGCTCGAGCTCGAGAGTGGCGTCCCCATCGAGGTGCTCCGCATGCAGCACGCGTTGCCCTCCTACTACGTGCACTACTACTACCAGCATGACGCCGAGGTGGCGCAGCAGGCGGCGCCGGGCCATCGCTCACGGGCCGACGTCGTGGCGGAGCTCGAGACGAAGCTCCTCGAGGAGTACCGGGACCCCGCGCTCGTGACCAAGCCGGCGGCCCTGTCGTACCGGGGCGGCGCCTACTACTCGCTGGCCGCGGTGCGCCTCATGGCGTCGTTGCACGACGGGAGGGGCGACATCCAGGTCGTCGACATGCGCAACGACGGGGCAGTGCCCGGGCTCCCCGAAGATGCGGTCGTCGAGACGACCGCCGTGGTAGATGCGGACGGTGCTCATCCGTTGCCTCAGCGTCCGCTTGCAGCCGAGATGTTGGGCCTCGTCCAGCATGCCAAGTCCTACGAGCGGTTGGCTGTCCGGGCCGCCTGCTCGGGTAGCCGTGAAGATGCGGTGCGGGCGCTGTTGGCCAACCCTCTGGTGGGCCAGTACCCACTGGCGGCCGAACTGGCGGACGAGCTCCTGGCGGCGAACAAGGAGCACCTGCCTCGTTTCTTCCCGTCGTGAGCCCGGGTCGGCCGTCCCGGTGGGGGACTAGTGTTCACGCAGTTCAGCGGTGTGCCGGGAAGACTGGTCGGCGACGAGTGACACCTTTGCTATGACCGACGCCACCTCCACGACCCATCGCCTGCGCACCGGCGGGCATCCGCACACGTCGCCCGCGTCGGTGGATCGTGCCGTCGTGACGGACATCGACGAGGTGGTCGCGCCGCAGCCGGCGCGTGTTGGCAAGGATCGGCGCCAGCTGCCGAGCTGGCGCTGGGAGGAGCTCCGGACGACGCTGTGGGTCGTCCCGGCCATCCTCATCGTTGTATCGGTCCTCCTGTTCCTCGTGACCTTCGAGATCGACCTGGCGGCGTTCCACGGTCACATCCACTTGCCGCACTGGGTCCGGACGGGGACGGCCGACGCCGAGCGCCAGGTCCTCATCGCCATCGCTGCCGCCGTCATCACGGTGGTCGGCGTGGTGTTCTCCATCACGATCCTTGCGTTGACGCTGGCGTCACAACAGTTCGGGCCCCGAATGATGCGGAACTTCGTCCGTGACATCGGCAACCAGGTCACTCTGGGCGTCTTCGTCGGGACGTTCGTCTACTCGGTCCTGACCCTCGTCTCCATCAGCAGTGCGAGCAAGGAGTTCGTCCCGTATCTCTCGACTTCCGTGGCCGAAGCCCTGTTGATGGTCGACCTGGCGGTGCTGATCTACTTCATCCACCACATCGCGAAGTCGATCCAGCTCCCCGAGGTGATCGCAGGGATCGCAGACGACCTGATGAAGTCGATCGATGCGGAGTTCCCGGACACGGTCGGAGACGTCGAAACCAACGCCGCGACCCAACTTCATGCCGGGAAGTCGGTGCCCGAATTGCTCAAGCTCATAGACGAGCGGGGAGCGGAGGTCCCCTCACAGGTGAGCGGGTACATCCAGTACGTCGGCTATTCCCAGTTGATCGGCATCGCGACCCGGACCGACTCCGTGATCAGGCTGGAACACCGGCCGGGCCACTTCTTGGCCACCGGGCGCACGCTGGCAATCGTCTGGCCTCGGGGCGCAGCGCCCGAGGTCGCGCTGGCGCTGTCCAAGGCCCACGTGACCGGGCCACACCGCACGCTCGTGCAAGACCCGGTCTTCGCCATCGACCAGCTGGTCGAGATCGCCATCCGCGCCCTCTCGGCCGCGGTCAACGACACCTTCACGGCACTGACGTGCATCGACTGGTTGTCGGCAGGCCTCGGCCGCGTGTCGGCCCGCGTGCTCGACGAGGGCGTGTACCGCGACGCGGAGGGCAACGTGCGCCTGATCGAGTCCGACCCGTCGTACTCCCGCATGGTCAACCGCGCCTTCGACAAGATCCGCCAATCCGCACGTGGCATGCCAGCGGTGCTGATCCGGCTGATGGACTCCCTGGGGTCGATCATGCTCGACACCACATCGGTGGAGCAGCGAGTCGTTCTCCGACGCCAGGCCGACATGGTGCTGCGACTGTCTGAGGAGACGGTCCCGGAGCCCAACGACCTGGAGGAGATACGGTTCCGCTACCGGCGACTCCCCGATGAGGACGCGTTCGAGGAGAAGCCGCACACCTGGTCGAAGATGGAGCTGTCCTGACCTTCGATGTCCATCCGCCCGCGCATCAGGGCTCTGGGCGGTCCTGCTCAGTCGACCAGCGTTCGGCCCAGTGCTGCAGCGGTGTGATGGCGTCACCGAGCTGGCGCCCGAGCCGGGTGAGTTCGTACTTGCCGTCGTCACCCTTCACGATGAGGCCGGCCGTGCGGAGGTCGGCCAGCCGCTCGTAGAGCACGCTCGACGACATGTCGTCACAGCGGGCGCGCAGCAGCCGAGCTCCTAGTCCGCCGTCGCGCAGCTCCCAGAGGATGCGCAGCGTCCAGCGCCGGCCGAGGAGGTCGAGCGCCGCCATGAGCGGCCGGCCCGAGGTCGATCCGCGGACCGGCCGGCCAGGGAGGGGAGGGGAATGTGGCGTTGGCGGTGGCGGTGGCGGCGTCATGGAGAATAGGGCGGGCGCTTCTGAATCCGAAACATTCCAGCTAGAGTAGCGGATTGCACAGATGTTTCGGATTTAGAAACCCCAGAGGTGACCGCATGAACCTGGACCAAACTCCGCGCATCGCACCCCTCGAGCCGCCTTTCGAGCCGGCAGTGGCGGAGCAGTTGCGCTCGATGATGCCGCCCGGAGTGCCCCCGATCGCGCTCTTCCGGACGTTCGCCCGAAACTCCTCGATGGCGGCCGCGATGCAGCCCTGGGGCCGGCACCAACTCGGGCGGTCGTTCGCCGTCGGGCTGCGCGAGCGCGAGATCGTCATCGACCGTACCTGTGCCCGCTGCGGCTGTGAGTACGAGTGGGGCGTGCACGTCGCGTTCTTCGCCGCCCGTGCGGGCCTCGACTCGGCGCAGGTGACGTCGCTGACCCACGGCGGACCGGCCGACACGTGCTGGACGGAGGGGAGTGAACGCCTCCTGATCCGGCTGGTGGACGAGCTGCACGACTCGTCCGACGTGAGCGAGGCCCTCTGGCAGGAGCTGCGGGGTCAGTACGACGAGGCGCAGCTGCTCGACCTGCTCCTGCTCTGCGGCTGGTACCACGCCATCAGCTTCACCGCCCGAGCGGCACGCGTACCGCTCGAGGACGGCGCTCCGACTTTCGACGCGATGCGCTGAGCGTGGTGTCGCCGCATGCTCCGGCGACGTGTGTGGTCTCAGCCGGCGTTGTCGGTTGGAGACGTCGTGGTCGAGGCTGGGGTCGTCGTGGTCGTCGTGGAGCTCGACCCGCTCGCGCCGGTCCCGCTGCCCGTCGACGAGGATCCCGATCCGCCGGTCGTCGTCGTTGTGGTCGTGGCGGCGTCTGAGCCCGGAGCCGTGGTGGTGGTGGTCGAGCGGCGGCGCGACGAAGGGCACCGTTTCGCCGTGCATGGTGGCGAGGCTCGTCGCCGGGTTGACGGACAGGTTGGTGCAGCCGCGCGCCGCATTCCAGCTCTGGACGGCCGCCGCCTCGGGCGCACCGGTGAGCGGTTGGGGCAGCCCGGACAGGATCGTGGCGGGCCGGAATACGACACTCGTGATGTGGCGGCCCTCGGCTGTGACGATCAGGGACCCGCTGTCGGTCTCCGGAGGCGTATTGTCGTAGAAGGCGAAGTTCCCGAGCCCGTAGTCGACGTACGCACTGCCGAGGTAACCGCCTCCGAGCAGGACATGGGCGTCTGCGCCGATCACGAGGTCGGCCCCGGCCTTCACGAGCTGTTGGGCGAGAGGTTCTTGCTGCGGGTTCGGGCAGGCCTGTGTCTCGGTGCCCCAGTGCACGTAGACGATCACGGTGTCGGCGGTCCGGCGCACCTGCTGCACTTCGCGTACGAGCTCGGTGGGGTCGATGGCCGAGGCGACACCGGGCTGCGTGCTGCCGGCCGTCCACGTGCTGACGAGGTTGTCGGCGATGACCTGGGTCGCCGCGATGATCGCGATGCGCTGTCCGTTGATCGTGATGCGATACGGGGTGAATGCTTGGGTCGCGTTGTTCCCGATGCCGATGATCGGGTAGCCGGCCTGGTGTGCGATGGTCAGGTTCTGCGACAGTCCCTGTGCCCCGCAGTCGAGGCCGTGGTCGTTGGCCTCGGTGACGAGCGAGATGTTGGCGCTCTTGAGGGCGGTGATCGCCGTGGCGGGCACGTCGAAGATGTAGGGCTTCGACTGGGGCTCCGGGCAGACGGTGTTGTCGGTGACCACGGTCTCCAGGTTCACCATGCTCAGCTCGGAACCGGCGAAGAGCTGCGGGATCGTGCTGCCGAGAGCGGTCGCGGGGTCCTTGGCGAGGTTCGTCCCGACGGCGCCCTCAAAGTGCACGTCGCCGCCGAAGCCCATCGTCACGGGGTGCCCACTTCCCTTCCAGTCGGGATTGAGCGGCGAATGCGTCGGGAAATCCTCGGCGGCGACGGTGGCGTGCTGGGTCGTCGAGGTCGACGTCGAGGTCGACGTCGGCGCCTTGCCCGAGCCCCCCGAGAAGAAGGCGAGGTAGATCAGGATCAGGAGGAGGAGGGCGCCCCCGGCCGCGAACTGACGCCTCCGCCGCATGACCCTTCGTGAGACCACGGGGGCACTATGTCACAGGTTGTGGTGGGAGCCCCGGGCGGGAGGGTCCCTGACCAGCGTCTTCGCGCGCCTGGCGCGGCGGCGGCTACGCCGCCCAGAGCGAGTCCCAATGCGCCGCCAGGGAGGCGATGAGCCCCGTGCAGCCTGCGGCGATCATGTTGCGGCACTCGTCGAACACGACGTCGTCCCCGTAGAAGGGGTCGGGCACGTCTGCGGCGGCGCCGGCGGTGGGATCGAAGGCACGCAGGAGCGCCAGGCGGCCCGGGTCGGCACCGAGCCCCCGCAGCGTCTGCTGGTGGCGACGGTCGAGCGCCACCATGAGGTCGATCCGTCCCATCTGTGAGGGCATGAACTGGTGCGCCACGTGTGGGTGACCGGGGTAGCCGGCCCGGACCAGCGTCGCCGCCGCGAGCTCGTGCATCGGCTCACCCTCGTGCCAGGGGCCGGTGCCGGCGCTGCGCACCTCGATGTGGTCGCCGAGCGTGGTGCCGTCGCCGAGATCGGTGGACGCTGCCAACGAGCGGGTGATGACCTCGGCCATCGGGGAGCGGCATATGTTCCCGGTGCAGACGAAGACGATGCGGTAGGGACGGTCCCCGATCGGGTCCGGAGGGATCACGAGATTGGGCACGGAGGCGCTCACGCCCCCGCGTACTCGTCGCGCAGCGACTTCTTGACGACCTTCCCGGTGCCCGCCCTCGGCCAGTCGGAGCGTATCTCGAGCTGCTCGGGGATCTTCTGGGTCATGAGGCCCGCGTCGCGGCAGAAGGCGACGATTTCGGAGAGCTCGAGCCCGTCGGCGCCCTCGTCGAGCTGCACCACGGCGCAGACACGCTCACCCCGTTCGGGGTCGGGCAGCCCGATCACCGCCACCTCGATCACCTTGGGGTGGGTGTAGAGGAGGTCCTCGATCTCCTTGGCGCTGATGTTCTCACCCTTGCGGACGATGACGTCCTTCAGGCGACCGGTCAGGCTCAGGTGCCCGTCGTCCCTGAGCCGGCCCAGGTCGCCCGTGCGGAAGAACCCGTGCTCGTCGAAGGCCTCCTCGGTGAGCGAAGGATCGGTGTAGCCGTGGAACACCATGGGGCCCCTGACCCGCACCTCGCCCTCCTCGTCCGGCCCGGCCACGCGGCCATCGAGGGTGACGATGCGCACCTCCGCACCCTCGACCGGCTTGCCATCGGTGTTGGCCAGCTGCTCGTCGGTGTCGTGGGGTGAGCCGTTGGAGATCATCGGCACCTCGGTCATGCCGTAGCCGTGCACCACGCCGCGCCCCCCGATCTCGTCGCGCACTTCGAAGTGGATCTCGGGCGGCTTCGCAGCACCACCGCCGGACATCAGCCGCAGCGCGGGGAGGATGGGGTCGCCGGGCGTCTTGCGTTGCTCGGCGAGGTAAGCGACGTAGAAGGCAGTGCTGCCGCCCACCATGGTGGCCCCGTACTTGCGGAAGATGGGCAACACGTCGGGCGCCGAGAACGCCTCGACCAGGATCGCCGGGAAGCCGAAGGAGAGCATGGTCACCAGGTAGTCGGGCCCCGCGATGTGCGCGAACGGGAATGCGATGGAGCCGACGTCGTCGGGCCCCATATCGAGGGCGCGCGCAAGCCCCCAGCCGCCGGCGATCAGCGTCTGGTCGGTGTGCTGCACACCTTTCGGATCGGCGGTGGAACCCGACGTGTAGTAGATCCAGCGGATCGGGGCGGCATCGGGTGTGGTCCCCGGTGGTGGTGAGGGCAGCACGGCTGGGTCGGCGTCCGGAAGAGCCTCCTCGAGGTTGAGGATGGCCGGGCGGGTGGAGGCGTCCGTCAGGGCCCGCTCGGCCATGGCGGTGAAGTCGGTGTCCCGCCAGACGCCGGGGATGACGAAGAGGGAGGCGCCGGTCTGGCGGAGCGCGAAACCCACTTCGCGCTCGCGATAGAGGTGGATGATCGGGTTCTGGACGGCGCCGAGGCGGGACAGCGCCATGGAGAGGACGATCGTGTCGATGCGGGTGGGGAGCTGCCACGACACCACCGAGCCGCTGGTCACGCCCATGCCGTGCAGGCCGGCGGCCACCCGTTCGGCCCGGTCCCGGAACTGGCCGAACGTCACCGTCTCGCCGTTGGCCGCGATGAGCATGGGGTGATCGGGTGATGCCTGGGCCCGGCGGTCGACGAGCTCCCACATGGTGCGGGCGCCGGTGAGTATCTCGCTCGTGCTCATGACTCTCCTTTCGGGAACACTCTCATAGCAGCTGGAGGTGGGCGCGGAGCTCGGCGGGGTGAGCAGCGGGTGTGCAGGCGATGCGGGGGCCGATGCAGGGGCGGAGCGGGGGCGGGCCGCGCACCAGGGCGGCCAGCGGGCAGAATGGCCGTGTGGCGAAGCGTCCCGTGCACAGCGACCCCCTCGAGCACGATGGCGGCGGGGGCACCCCCGTCGACCGCCGGCACCAGGCCACCCTCGTCGGGGTCGCCGTGGCGGTCATCCTGCTGGCCTGGTTCGCACTGGCCAACCTGAACCGGGTCAGGATCGACTTCTGGGTCTTTCACCGCGACGCGCCGCTGATAGTGGTGATCCTCATCTCCGGCCTCCTCGGGGCGCTGATCACCGCCCTGATCATGCGCCGCAAGCCCAGGGAGCCCAAGCAGTAGCCCCGGCGACCTGTGCCCGTGCCCGGGCCCGGGCCCGGTTGTCGGGTCCCCTGGCGTCGGGGAATGGGTCGCCTGCCTGAGCTGGGCCCGAGGCGCCCGTGACAACTTCGCGACCGCGTCCGGATCGTGCCGAAGCGGTTCTAAGCTGCGGGGTGGTGGAGACCGCCTCTTGGGTAGGAACGAACGGGGACATTCTGATTGTCCGCGCCGTCCGGGCGTGCAAACATGGGGCGCAGATGGATGTGGAGATCCCAGGGGGCAGGTTGTAGTGCCGCTTTCCGACCACGAACAGCGAATCCTGGCCGAGCTCGAGGAGTCATTGGTCCGCCAGGACCCCGAGTTCGCCGAGCGGGTCAGGTCGGAGACCGTCTATCGGCACGCGGGCCGCTATTGCAAGTGGGCCGCCGTGACCTTCGTCCTCGGCGTGGTCATCCTCGTGGCCTTCTACAGCAAGTCGGTCATCGCGGGCTTCGTCGGCGTCGTCATCATGTTCGCTTCGGCCGTCTGGTTCGAGCGGAACCTGCGACGCATGGGTCGGGCCGGCTGGCACGACTTCACGCGGGCAAAGGATGGCGAGCAGGCGAAATCGGCGGGCGCATCGAACGGTATCGAGGGCGCCGTGAGCGATGCCCGCGACTGGTTCCGGTCGCGCTTTCACCGGCGCGAGGACTGAGCATCCCACCGAGTTGCACGCGGCCCCGCTGAGCCGCGGCATCCCGACCACGAGGATGACGAGGTAGTCCCGGACCTGTGGCAGATCTCGTACTGGCCGTCGACATCGGCGGCACCAAGATGGCGGCCGGGCTCGTCGCATTGGACGGTTCCCTGGTCGAACGGGCGATGCAACCAACCCGGACCTGGACAGGCCCTGAGGGCGATGGTTGTGGCGCCGGCACCGGGACCGGGGATCGAGAGAGCAGAGCCGCCGCCGCCGACCTGTTGTGGGGTGACCTGGCGGACTTGGTGAAGCGGGTCACCGCTGCCGCCGGGGGAGGGGACCGGGTGATTGGGTGCGGGGCGGGGTGTGGCGGCCCGATGAGCCCGGGGGGTGACGAGGTGTCGCCGCTGAACATCGAGGCGTGGCGGTCGTTTCCCCTGCGTGGCCGCCTCTCCGGGCTGACCGGACTGCCAACGTTCGTGGACAACGACGCCAAGGCGCTCGCACTCGGTGAAGGCTGGGTCGGGGCGGCCGAGGGGTACGCCGACTACATCGCGATGGTGGTGTCGACCGGGGTGGGCGGCGGCATAGTGCTCGATGGTCGCTTGCTCGGCGGACGACTCGGCAATGCCGGCCACGTGGGCCATGTCATCGTCGAGCCTGCCGGGCGTGTGTGCCGATGCGGCGCCCGCGGGTGCCTGGAGGCCGAGGCATCCGGGACGGCGCTGGCCGCCATCACTGGTCAGCCGGCACGGCTGGCTCCTGCGGTCGTGGTGGAGCGCGCCGGCACGCTCGTGGGCCGGGCCACCGCGTCCGTGGTCAACCTTCTCGACCTGCCGCTCGCCGTGGTGAGCGGATCGGTGGCGCTCGGGTTCGGCGCCCCCTTTTTCGCAGCGGCCCAGGCCGAGATGGATCGTCTGTGCCGGCTCGAGTTTGCACAAGGCGCCCGAGTGGTTCCCGGCGGCTTGGGCGACCGCGGCCCCCTGATTGGGGCCGCCCGGGTGGGCCTGTGCGGGTTGGGCGTGGCGTCGTGAGCGGCGCCGCGAACGTGGACGCCCGGCAGGCGGGATCGGGCTCGGGCTCTCGGACCCGATGGGGGAGGGATGCCACCGTCGTGGCGCGGGCCGTGCTGCCCCACCCCTCCTTGTGGTGGGCCTCTGCCGGCGCGCTGCGGCGGATGGCACGGCGAGGGTGGTGGCACCGCGCCCCCTTCGTGCCTCTGCCCGGAGAGGCGTACTGGCGGTTCCGTCTCGTCACGGCCTATGGCGGGGAAGGGGAGACCGAGGCGCTCACCCCGTCTGATGTCGTGGCCTACCTCCGGTGGTGTCAGAGGTCACGTCCTCGCCGCGGATAGCCTCTCTGGGGTATGGAGCGGGTGCTCCTCCTCAACGCGACCTATGAGCCGCTGGCCCTCGTCTCCGATCGTCGTGCCGTCGTTCTCATGCTTGCGGGCCGGGCAGAGGCGGTCGCCGTCCGCGACGACTGCAAGGTCTTCCACTCGGCGAGACTCGAGATTGAGGTGCCGTCGATCGTACGCCTCTCACACATGGTTCGCATCCCGCGGTGGGCGCGCACGCCGCCCGTCACGCGGCGGTCCGTGTTGCGCCGGGACGGTGGCCTGTGCGTCTACTGCTCCCAGCCGGCTGACACCATCGACCACGTGATCCCGCGTAGCCGCGGGGGTACGCACGACTGGTTCAACGTGGTCGCCGCCTGCAAGCGGGACAATCTGGTCAAGGCTGATCAATTGCTCTCCGAGTTGGGTTGGACGCTCAGGGTCAAGCCCGCTCCACCCGACGGGCACCTGTGGCGGCTGCGCCACCTCTCTGACGTCGACCCGCTGTGGGAGCCGTATCTGGCCGCGGCCTCCTGAGGTTGTCCACGTCACAGCAACTCTTCGACGTCGAGCAGTTCCGATCCGAGCCACGACGGGTGGTCCTCGCTCGTGAGGTCATGGGCCCGACCCTGGTGCTCGGCAGCACGCAGCCCACCGAGCTGGTGGACGCGCTCGCGATGCGCCGAGCGCGGCGTGGTGATGGCACGGCGGCGCGGTGGGGGAGGAGCGGTGTACCTCGAGCCGGCGCGCCAGCTCTGGCTGGACGCCTGGATCCCGAGGGACGACCCGCTGTGGGTCGCCGACGTCTCCGCCGCCGCTGAGTGGGTGGGTGCATGGTGGGTGGATGCCCTGGCCCGACGGGGGCAGCAGGGCTTCGACATCCACAGCGGCCGATCCGTGCCCGGTGACTTCGGGGAGCTGGTGTGCTTCGCCGGTCGTGGGCCCGGCGAGGTGTTCCACGGGGGGAGGAAGGTGGTCGGTCTCTCACAGTGGCGAGCCCGCGAGGGCGCGTTGTTCGCGTCGTGTGCCTACCTGCAGTGGGATCCCCAGCCATTGCTAGAGCTCCTGTACGTGGATGAGCACGCTCAGGAGGAGCTCGGCCGCGGCGTGACGCAGATAGCGGTCGGCCTGGGCGAGCTCGACCCGGCGGTCGCGGACTTGAGCGACGTGCGAGACGACCTGCTCGGATCATTTCGGTCTTGGGGTGGCGCCAGGTAGCTCCGTTCGCAACCTCCGCCGTTGCGACCACTTCACGGGCTCCTGCCCCGTGCTGCCTGTTCCTCCTTGCTCCTCTGCGTCCCTCCGTCCTCTGATCTCCTCCTCCCTCCCGCCGTACGCCCCGCTTGCAAGCCCTGAAGTCTCGGCTTTCCATCATTCGCTGATTCGTCGGGTCGGATGAGAACGGTCCCAAGGACCCAACGGTCGTCCACGGCGGCTCGATCCGGCGGAGCGGCGTCCGGCCGCCGGTCGAGGCCCGAGGGAGAGGGGTCGGCGGCCACTCCCGCCGCCGCGCTCACGCAGATCCAAGCGATTCAGCGCGGCATCGCGGAGCCCGGGGGAGTGGCGGGGTTGCGTTTGGGTTGCTTGGGGTGTGTGGTGGTTGTGTAGTGGAGGGAAATGGCGTAAAGTGGTTCGAAATGGTGTAACCGGGCGTCAAAGGACGCAAACCAGGGAGCGTCGTGGGAGATACGGCTGGTGGCAGGCTTCGTCGGGAGGTACGAGCACTCGCTCGACACGAAGGGCAGGGTGATCCTGCCTGCGAAGTTCCGCGGCCAATTCGAGCGGGGCGGCTACCTCACTCAGAACTCAGAGGGGTGCCTCGCACTCTGGACGCCGGGGGAGTTCGAGCGGCAGATGGCGGCGATGCAGGAGCGAGCCGACGCCGGGCGCTCGGACCGGAACCGGGCCCGGATCTGGGCTTCGAACTCGGCGGAGGTGGAGATCGATCGCCAGGGTCGGATGCCGATTCCGGCACATCTGCGGTCCTTCGCCGCGCTGGATGCCGAAGTGCTCGTCCACGGTGCCATCGACCGGGTGGAGCTGTGGAACCCGACGGCCTGGGCCGAGCGGGTGTTGCCCGAGGAGAGCTGGCTCCTCGAGGACGACGGGGCATAGCAGGAGATCGACGGGAACCGGCAGGGCAGGCAGCAGGAACACGAACACCAAGAGAAAGGACACGCCAGGCGACAGCGACAGACGCAGCAGAACGAACGCACGAAGGCACCACGACATCCCAGCGAACGCACTGGACCATGTGCAGCTCCTCGACCGGCACGCGGGAAGGCCACTCCACCCACTTCCGCGCTGGTCGTACGGATCTCCACCTCCCTCTCGACCCACCGGCCGGGGGGCTGCAGATGGCCCACACGTTCGATCACCTTCCTGTGCTGCGCGACGAAGTGGTGTCGCTCTTCGCTTCCGTGCCGCCGGGACCTGTCGTCGACGCGACCGTCGGCGGGGGCGGCCATGCGGCAGCAATTTTGGAGACATATCCAGCCCTGCGTGTCGTCGGCCTGGATCGCGACCCCGTCGCTCTCGAGGCCGCGCGGGAGCGGTTGGCTCCGTTCGGGGACCGGGTCACCCTGATCCGGTCCCCGTTCTCGGCGTTGCAGGACGTGGTGTCCTCATCCGGCTCCGACTCCGGCTCCGACTCCGACTCCGACTCCGACTCCGACTCTGGCCCAGGGTCAGGGCCCAGGCTCGGGCTCGGGCCGCTTTCGGGTGTCCTGCTCGACCTCGGCGTCAGCTCGCCGCAGCTCGATCGGGCCGAGCGGGGTTTCTCGTACCGCTCGGACGGGCCACTCGACATGCGGATGGACCCGACTGCCGGTGTCACGGCGGCGGAGCTCGTCAACGGACTCCCGGAGGACGCCCTGGCCGCGCTCTTCCGCGAGAACGGAGAGGGGCGGCTGTCGGGACGCATCGCCCGGGCCGTCGTCGCGGCCCGGCCACTGAGCTCGACGAGGGAACTGGCCGAGGTCGTGGCGTCTGCGGTGCCGGCGGCGGCGCGCCGGAAGGGCCATCCCGCCCGTCGGGTGTTCCAGGCCTTGCGTATCGAGGTCAACGACGAGATGGGCCAGCTGCGCTCCGCTCTGCCGGCCGCCCTGTCGCACCTGGCCGTCGGTGGCGTGTGCGCCGTCATCAGCTACCACTCTGGTGAGGACCGCCTGACCAAGCAGACCTTCGCCGACGCCGAGTCCGGCGGCTGCGTCTGCCCCCCCGGCCTCCCCTGCGTGTGCGGCGCCGTCTCCCGCCACCGTCTCGTCTTTCGCGGAGCACGCAAGCCGTCGCCGTCGGAGATTGCTGCGAACCCCCGGGCAGAGAGCGCCCGGCTGCGCGCCATCGTGCGAACGGAAGAGGGTTGATGGCCCCTCCCTCCACGGCGACTGCGGCACCAGCACGCCGCCATGTCGGCGGAGCGAGCCCGTCTCGGCGCTGGGGGCGCGACACCGGCGGTGGGGCTGCACCTTCCCCCGAGACCCGTCGCCCGCCGCTGCGCCTCATCCCGGGTCGGTTGCGGCCGGGAACGAGGCGTGGGCGCAGGTCTGCGGGCGCACGCGTCACGCGGACGGTCGCCGGGCGCGGGCGCCTGCTGCACATCGTGTCGGTCTCCCTGGTGGTCGCAGCGCTCCTGGCCGTGGTGGTGGCGCAGGCGATGCTGGCCAACGGTCAGGTGAGGCTGTCCTCGTTGCAGCACGAGCTCTCCCTGGAGCAGGGCGCGCACCGCCAGGCCGAGTTGGCCGTCTCCGAGCTCGAGACGCCGTCGCGCATCGTCGCCACGGCGACGGGGTTGGGCATGGTCCGGCCGGCCAACGTCGTCGAGCTGCCTTACGTCTCGTTGGCCGTTCCCCTCCCGGCTCCCAAGGTGACGCCCGCACCGCCACGCGCCGGCGCCGGCGCCGGCGACTCCGGGGTCGGCGACGACCGGCTCGGCTCCCACCTCGCAGAGCACCGGTGCCTCAGGGACGACCGCAACTTCGACGACGTCCGCGACGACCATCAAATGAGCGCGACGACGCGACCTGGGATTCGCGCGGCGCGCGCCGGAGCGGGGACCTCCAGCCGTTCGAGCAGCGGGAGCGCCACGTCGAGACGGACGCACGCGGTACGACGGGTACGACGGGGTCGGCTCAGTCCAGGACCACACGGCAGCGAACGACGGCACCGGCCCGCTCGCCCCGCCCAGCCAAGCCCGCCGCCAAGCCGGCAAAGCGCGCACGGCGCCACCTGGCCGGCGTCGCCCCGGCACGGCGCACGGCAGCAACCACGGGCGCTGCCCTCCGCACCCGAACCCGCCCCCGCCCCAAGCCGCGCACGCAACCGCACCGGCCGACCGCAAAGGTGGCCCGCCTGCCGCTCTCGCGCTCTCGGGGATCGTGGGCCAGCGGTACCTTCCAGCGCCGGGTCCGACTGGTGCGGCTCGCCCTCGTCGTGGCCCTGCTGCTCCTGGTGGCTCGCCTCGTCGACGTCCAGGTGCTCCACGCCGGCGCCTACGCGGCCGCGGCCCGCGGGGAGTCCTCCATCACCGTCTCGTTGCCTTCCGTCCGCGGCGGGATCTACGCCCGGGACGGGTCGCCGCTGGCGATGTCGGTGCCGACCGACGACGTCGTGGCCGACGACTTCCAGGTCGCCCACCCGGTCCAGACCGCCCTCGCGTTGGCGCCGCTGCTGCACGTGCCTGCGACGACCCTGGCCACCCAGCTGCACCAGCACTCGGGCTACGTCGTCCTGGCCCGCCAGCTTTCCCAGTCGATGGGCCAGAAGATCGCCGCCGACGCCATCCCCGGGATCACCCTCCTCGCCGACTCCAAGCGGCTGGTGCCCAACGGGAACCTGGCGGCACCCGTGGTGGGGTTCACCAACGGGTCGGGCCAGGGGGCGGCCGGCCTGGAGTACGGCGACAACCAGCTGCTGACGGGCTCGGCCGGCCGGGAGACCATCATGGAATCGCCCTCGGGGGTGGCGCTGCCGCAGTCGCCGGTCACCAACCTGGCGCCCACCGTGCCGGGCACCGGCCTCGAGCTGACCATCGACACCGAGCTCCAGTACGAGTCCGAGCAGGCACTGGCCAAGGCGATCGAGACTTCGAACGCCGTCAGTGGCACGGCCGTGGTCATGGACGTCAAGACGGGGCAGATCCTCTCCATGGCCAATCTCGCCGCCACCCACCCGGCTCCGGTGGGACCACCGCCAAGCAGCACGGCCACGTCGGCACCGGGAGGCGTCATCCCCATCGGGGCCCATGACGCCGTCGACGAAGCACCGAACAACCTGGCCGTCACCCAGCTCTACGAGCCTGGCTCCGTCTTCAAGCTGGTCACCTTCTCGGCCGCGCTGCAGTACGGCCTGATCAATCCGAACACCGTCTTCTCGGTCCCCGACCAGCTCAAGCTCGACGGCTCGACCTTCCACGACGCCGAGCCGCACCCGACCGAGCAGCTCACGGCGACGCAGATCCTGGCCCAGTCCTCGAACATCGGCACCTCGGAGATCGCCCAGGGCGTCGGTGAGCAGCGCCTGCTCACGCAGGTCAAGGCGCTCGGCTTCGGCCAGCCGACCGGCATGAGCTTCCCGGGCGAGTCGCCCGGCCTCCTCGCCACCGCGGCCAACTGGGAGCCGACCGACTACGTGTCCCTGCCCATCGGCCAGGTGGACGCCGTCAGCGCCCTGCAGGTGCTCGATGCCTACAACACCGTGGCCAACGACGGCGTCTACGTGGCGCCGAAGCTGGTCCAGGCGACGGTCAGCCCTTCGGGTGCGCTCACCAAGACCGCGCCCTCCGCCACCCACACGGCCATCTCGCCCTCCGTCGACTCCGAGCTGACCTCCATGCTCGAGCAGGTCGTGAACGTCGGCACCGGGACCAGCGCCGCCGTCCCCGGCTACACCGTCGCCGGCAAGACGGGCACGGCCCAGATCCCCACCTCCGGCCACGATTCCTACGTGCAGGGCGCCTATATGGCGTCGTTCGTCGGGTTCGCGCCCGCCGTGAACCCGACCCTCTCCATGATCGTCGTCCTCAACCGGCCCACCCCGATCTTCGGCGGGACCGTGGCCGCACCCGTGTTCTCCCAGATCATGAGCTACGCCCTGCACCGCTACGACATCCCCACCACCCCCGGCGCGCACACCACTCCCGGCTCGACCTCGGCCTCGACGACCAGCCAGGCCCAGGACATCACGTGACTCTCGTTGACACACCGGTTGCGTGCGTGACGCAGGGGTGTCCGAGGCATGCAACGCTGTCGGGTCGACCATGCGAACCGTCCCCATGAACCTCCTCTTCGACGACATCGAGGTGATCGATTCGGTGGGGGACCCGTCGGCCATCGAGGTCGGGGGCATCTCCCACGACAGCCGGAGGGTCGTGCCGGGGGACCTGTTCTGCTGTGTCCCCGGCCAGATCAGCGACGGGCACGTCCACGCCGCCGAGGCGGTGGAGCGGGGAGCCGTCAGCCTCTTGTGCGAGCACTTCATCCCCGAGCTCCTCGAACGTGACGTCGTGCAGACACGGATTGCGCCGGGCACCATGCGTCCGGTCATGGCGCGGTTGGCCGCCGCGTTCTACGGGTACCCGGCACGCGACCTCATGATGATCGGCGTGACCGGCACCAACGGCAAGACCACCGTGACCCAGATCCTCGGCGACCTCCTCGGCGCCACCGGCCGGCCCACCAACGTGATGGGAACGCTCTCCGGCGCCCGGACGACGCCCGAAGCCACCGAGGTCCAGCGCGTCCTGGCCGGCGTGCGTGACCGGCAGAAATCCGACGGCGCGCGTCACGCAGTCGCCATGGAGGTCTCGAGCCACGCGCTTGTCCAGTCGCGCGTCGAGGGCATCCACTTCGACGTGGCCGTCTTCACCAACCTCAGCCACGACCACCTCGACTACCACGGCACGATGGAGAGCTACTTCGAAGCCAAGGCGACGCTCTTCACGTCACGGCACGCCCTGCGCGGTGTCGTCCACGCCGACGACGTGTGGGGCCAGCGCCTCCTGGAGCGCTCGCGCATCCCGACCGTCGCGGTGCACCACCGCGACGCCGGCGATGTCGTGCTGCACCCGGGGCACACCGAGTTCACCTGGCGTGGCCAGCGGATCACGACGCAGTTGACCGGTGCCATCAACGTCGACAACACCCTGCTCGCCGCGGAGGCGGCGCTCGCGCTCGGCGAGCGCGGCCTCGGGCCCGAGGAGATCGCCCAGGCCCTGGCCTCTGTCGCCCCCGTCCCCGGGAGGCTCCAGGTGATCGCGGCGCCCGCCGCGGAGGGCCAACGCCCACCCTTCACCGTGCTGGTCGACTACGCCCACACCCCCGCCGGGCTGGAGGTGGTGCTGGGCGAGGCGCGGACCCTCGCCCCCGGCGGCCGCGTGCTCACCGTCTTCGGCTGCGGGGGCAACCGGGACCGGGCCAAGCGCCCCCTCATGGGCGACGTCGCCGAGCGTCTCAGCGACCTCGCGTTCGTGACGTCGGACAACCCGCGCCACGAGGACCCCCTCGTGATCATCGAGGAGGTGCTCGGTGGGATCCGCGGCGGCAGCGACAACCCGCGCGTCGTCGTGGAGCCGGACCGCCGCGTGGCCATCCGCAACGCCCTCGATGCGGCAGGCCCTGGCGACGTCGTCGTCATCGCGGGGAAGGGCCACGAGACGTACCAGGACATCGCGGACGAGCGGCGGCCCTTCGACGATGCGGTCGAGGTGCGCCAGGCGCTGTCGGCTCGATACACCATGGACCCGGCGAGGGCGCGGAGCGTGACGGCCACCTCCAGTGCCACCCCCGGTGGCGAGCACTCGGGGGCCTGACGCCAACGTGCTCGGACTGCTCGTCTCGGGAAGCGTCGCGCTGTGGGCCGCGATCCTCTCGACCCCCTTCCTCATCCGGTACTTCCGCAGCCGCCAGATCGGCCAGCACATCAGGGAGGACGGCCCCGCGACCCACAGCGCCAAGGCGGGCACGCCGACCATGGGCGGCATCGCCATCGTCGGGTCGGTCGTCTTCGGCTACGCCATCGGGCACATCGGGACCGAGGTCCGCTTCTCCCGGACGGGCTACCTCGCCATCGGCGTCGTGGTGGCCTTCGGGCTCATCGGGTACTTCGACGACTACATAAAGGTCCATCACAAGCGGAGCCTGGGGCTGAACAAGCGCGGCAAGTCGGCGGCGCAGTTGGTGTGCGCCATCGTCTTCGCCGAGCTGGCGGTGCACTGGGCCCATGCGTCGACCGCCCTCTCGTTCACCCGCGCCGACGTCATCGGGATCAACCTCGGGCAGGTCGGGTGGGTGATCTTCGCCGTCCTCGTCATGGTGGGCTCGTCCAACGCGGTGAACATCACCGACGGCGTGGACGGCCTGGCCGCCGGGGCCGGGACGTTCTGCTTCGCGGTGCTTTCCATCATGGGGTACTGGATCTTTCGCCACGTCGCCATCTACCACGTGCTCCCGGCCTCGGCGATCGACCTGTCCCTGGTCTCGGTGGCGCTGGCGGGGGCGTGCATCGGGTTCCTGTGGTGGAACGCCGCCCCGGCCAAGATCATCATGGGCGACACCGGGTCGCTCGCCATCGGTGCCGGCCTGGCGGCGTTGTGCCTGTTGCTCAACCTCGACTTGCTGCTGCTGATCATCGGCGGCCTCTTCGTCATGGAGACCGTGTCGGTGATCCTCCAGATCATCAGCTTCCGCGTGTTCCACCGCCGCATCTTCCGCATGGCGCCGATCCACCACCACTTCGAGCTCGGGGGCTGGCCCGAGACCACGGTGATCGTGCGCTTCTGGATCCTCGGCGGGCTCTTCTGCGCGCTGGGCCTCGGCATCTTCTACGGCGACTTCCTCACGGTGGCGAAGTTCACGTGACGCCCCTGCGTCCCACCCTCCGCCACTTCGGCCGCCCGGTGCGGGAGACTGGCGCCATGCATCGGGTGTCGGACCGTGCAGAGAGGCGCGCCCGCGCCCGGGGGGAGCGGCGGCGATGACGTCCGCCACCACGGTCAAGGGAGGGCATCGTCCCGGCCGCACGTCCCCCGCCCGGAGGTCGGCCCCGACCGGGCTGCGCATCGGCGGCCACCAGCTGTCGATCTCGACCCTCCTGCTCATCGACGTCGCGCTGCTCTGCGTGATCGGTCTCGTGATGGTCGGCACCGCGTCGTCGGTCGTCTCCATCGCGACCTACGGCACCCCCTGGGCCATCTTGATCCGCGAGGGCATGTGGATGGCCATCGGCGCGGTCGCCCTCGGCGTCGCGCTGCGGGTCGACTACCGGAACCTGCGGCGCTTCAGCCCCCTTCTGATGCTCGTGACCATCGGCCTCCTCTTCGTCGTGCTCGTCCCCGGTCTCGGCGTGCACGCGATGGGGTCCAGCCGCTGGGTGGGCTTCGGCCAGTTCCGCCTGCAGCCCTCCGAGCTCATGAAGCTGGCCCTCACACTGTTCGCAGCGGACTTCATCTCACGCCGCCTCGATGAGGACGCGTCGGACCGGCGCATCATCGGGCCCCTGGTCCTGGTCACCGGCTTCGCCTGCGTGCTGATCCTGGCCCAGCCCGACATGGGGACGGCGATGGTCCTCGGCTTCATGGCGCTCGCACTGCTGTTCGTCTCCGGCGTGCGGCTCGGTCCCGTCATGAAGGTGATGGCCGCCCTGGCCGGCCTGGCCCTGATCGTGGCGGTGGCCTCGCCCTACCGCCGGGCCCGGCTGCTCTCGTTCATGGACCCCTCCGCCCACAGCTCGGGGTCGGGGTACCAGGTCATGCAGTCGCTCATCGGGCTCGGGTCCGGCCACATCTACGGCGCCGGCCTCGGCGGGGGACAGGCGCAGTGGGGCTTCCTGCCCAACGCGCACACCGACTTCATCTTCTCGGTCATCGGCGAGGAGCTCGGCATCGCGGGCGCGCTCCTCGTGCTGGCGCTCCTCGGCGGTTTCCTCTGGCTGGGCATCCGGGCGGCGATGCAGTCGGTGGACCGCTACGGCGCGTTGCTGGCGCTCGGGCTCGTGGCCTGGGTGGGGGCGGAGACCCTCATCAACGTCGGGGCGGTCGTGGGTGTGCTCCCGGTCACCGGGATCCCGCTGCCCTTCATCTCGTTCGGTGGCTCGTCGCTCGTGATCACGATGGCGGCGGCCGGCGTGCTCATCAACATCGCCCGGCAGGGCGAGGCCGGCAGCGCCCTGCGCCTCGCTCGCGGCGGGCACCGCGGCCAACGCGTCGACGCAGGGCATCGCGGCGCCCCGCAATCGTCTCGCCCGGCCGCCGGCACCGTCAGAGGTCGGTGACAGCCCGGCGCGGCACGGTGATCGCGGGCGGCGGGACGGGCGGTCACGTCGTTCCCTCGCTGCAGATCGCCCGTGCCCTCGTCGAACGCGGGCACGCGGCGGACACGATCGAGCTCTACGGCTCGCGCCGCGGGCAGGAGGCGACCACGTGGCCGTCGCTGGAGTTCCCCTACACGCTCCTTTCCGGCCGCGGGCTCCGGCGCAGCATGCGGCCCTCCGCCTGGTGGGCCAACGCCGCCTCGGTGGCCGGGATCGGCTGGGCCTGCGCCCGTGCCCTGGGCTCCTTCGTGGCCCGGCGGCCACGTGTGGTCGTGATCGTCGGCGGGTACGCCAGCTTCCCGGCCGGCCTCGCCGCGCTCGTCACCAGGGTCCCCCTCGTCTCGGTCAACACTGATGCCGTGCCCGGAGCGGTGAACGGCCTGCTGGGCCGCTTCGCGGCGGCCAACGCCGTGGCCTTCGCCGGGACCGGCCTGCCGCGGGCGCACGTCACCGGCACTCCGGTCCGCCCCGAGCTGGGCTCGCTGGACCGGACGACCGAGGGCCGGGCGCTGGGCCGGGCGGCCCTCGGCCTCCCCCCGCAGCGCCAGACCGTCGCCGCCATGGGCGGCTCGCTCGGCGCCACGCGCATCAACCGGGCGGTGTCGCAGCTGGCGGGGGACTGGGCCGACTGCCCGGAGCGCACCCTCTACCACGTGACCGGTCGGCGCGACTACGAGGCGTTCGCTCCGGATCCGTCGTCGGCGCCCGACGCCGCGCGCGGGCGGGGAGCACGGCGCCCGGGTTGCGGACGGAGGGCTCCACTACCGCGTCGTCCCCTTCGAGGACCGCATGGCCGCCCTCTACGAGGCGGCCGACGTGTGCGTGACCCGGGCCGGGGCCATGACGGTCGCCGAGCTGCTCGTCTCGGGCGTCCCCGCCATCCTCGTGCCGCTGCCCGGTGCCCCGCGGGACCACCAGACGCGCAACGCCGAGGCACTGGTCGGCCTCGGCGCCGCCGTGCACCTCCCGGACCCCGAGTGCACCGGGCAGCGACTGGCCGAGGAGCTCGATGCGCTGCTGGCCGATCCGGACCGCCTGCGCGCCATGAGCGAAGCCGCCCGCGGGCACGCCCACCCTGACGCGGCGGCACGTGTCGCAGAGCTGGTCGACGCCCATGCCCGCTGACGCCGCCAGCCCCGGGGCGCTCGACCTGGTCGTCCCCCAGCGCATCCACATCGTCGGCATCGGCGGCGCGGGCATGAGCGCCATCGCGCTCGGTGCTGCGGGCCATGGGCCACGCCGTCTCCGGCTCGGACCTCAAGGATTCGCCGGTGGCGGAGCGGCTGCGCTCCCGCGGCATCTCGGTGGCCGTGGGGCACCGGCCCGAGAACGTGGCCGGTGCCGACGCGGTGACGTACTCGCCGGCGGTGGCGCCCGAGAACCCCGAGCTGGTCCGTGCTCGCGAGGATGGGCTGCGGGTCGTCCCCCGCTCAGAGATGCTCGCCGCCGTCTGTGCCACCCGCAGCTGCCTCGCCGTCGCGGGGACGCACGGGAAGACCACGACGGCCTCCATGTTGTCGCTGATCCTCGTGGAGGCAGGGCTGCGGCCGTCCTTCGTCATCGGCGCCGACGTCAACGAGATCGGCACCAACGCGGTGTGGGACTCCGGCGAGTGGCTGGTGGTCGAGGCCGACGAGAGCTACGGGACGTTCCAGGCCATCCGCCCGGAGCTGGCCGTGCTCACCAACGTCGAGGCCGACCACCTCGACTACTACGGCACGTTCGAAGTCCTGCGCGCCGCATTCTCCTCGTTCCTGGCGAGCGCCAGCCGGGGCGCGGTCGTGAGCTCCGACGATCCGGAGGCGGCCGCCATCGGCCGGGAGCACGGGGCGATCACCGTGGGGTCCGACGCGGGGTCGACGTACGCCGTCGACGACCTCGACCTGCAGCGCAGCTCGGTGTCGTTCCGCCTGCGCGGGCCCGAAGGAGAGCTGGGCACGCTGCGGATCGGCGTTCCCGGCCTGCACAATGCCCGCAACGCGGCGCTGGCCGCGGTGGCGGCCCTCCAGGCCGGCGCTCCGTTCGAGGCGGCCCAAGCGGCGCTCGCCCGCTTCGCCGGCGTCACGCGCCGCTTCGAGTTCCGGGGCGAGAGGAACGGCGTCACGTTCGTGGACGACTACGCCCACCTCCCGACCGAGGTGAGTGCGGCGCTGGCGACGGCGAGGACGGGGGGCTGGTCCCGCGTCGTCGCCGTGTTCCAGCCGCACCGCTTCTCGCGGACCGCGGCCCTCGCGACACAGTTCGGGACGGCGTTCGCCGACGCCGACGTGCTGGTCGTCACCGAGGTCTACAGCGCGGGCGAACGACCGGTGCCGGGCGTGTCGGGCCGTCTGGTGGCGGACGCCGTCCGGGCGCAGGACCCGCGGCTGCCGGTGACGTACGCGCCGGGCTGGGAGGAGCTGCGCCGGGCGGTCGGCGCGGTGCTCGAGCCGGGGGACCTCTGTCTCACCCTGGGCGCGGGCGACCTGACCACGCTGCCCGACGACCTGCTCGACGCGCCGCAGTGGTGACGACGGTCCCCTGGCTGGGCGCGCTCGCCGCCGTCCTGGGTGGACGGGCCGCGCTCTCGAAGCCGCTCGGGCCCTTGACCACCTACGGCGTCGGCGGTCCGGCCGCGCTCTACGTCGAGGTCGAGACCGCCGCCGACCTCGACGAGCTGCGCACCGCGCTGTGTGACGTGGTGTCGGACGGCGGGGCGGGGCAGATCCCGATCTTCGTGATCGGGCGCGGCTCCAACCTCTTGGTGTCCGATGCCGGCTTCGAGGGGATCGTGGTGCACCTCGGGAGCGGCTTCGCCGGACTCGACCTGCCCGCGCCGGGCGGCGCGGGCGGAGGACCGCTCGTGCATGCCGGTGCCGCGTTGGCGCTGCCGGTCCTGGCCCGGCGGGCCGCCGATGCGGGATGGTCGGGCCTCTCGTGGGCGGTGGGCGTGCCCGGGTCCGTCGGCGGAGCGGTGCGCATGAACGCCGGGGGCCACGGCTCGGACATGGCCTCCTGTCTCGAGGGCTATCGCTGGGTCGACCTCCTCTCCGATGCCGGAGGGTCCGCTGAGGTGGCTCGCCTGGCCTACGGCTACCGGACATCGTCGGTCACGCCGACGCAGCTCGTGGTGGAGGCGACGATCAGGGTCACGCCGGGATCGGTGGAAGCCGAACAGGAGGCGGTGGCCGCCATCGTGAGATGGCGGCGGGAACATCAGCCGGGCGGCTCCAATGCCGGCTCCGTCTTCACGAACCCCGAGGATGACTCGGCGGGGCGGCTGATCGAGTCGGCCGGGCTGAAGGGCATGCGGCTCGGCACGGCCCGGGTGTCGGAGAAGCACGCCAACTTCATCCAGGCCGACAAGGGCGGGAGCGCCGACGACGTGCACGCGCTGATGGAGCACGTGCGCCGGGTGGTCGCCGAGCGCTGCGGGGTGACACTGCGCACCGAGGTCCGCCTCCTGGGATTCGACGAAGGGAAGACTGGTGCGGTGCACCCGACCGACGACCGGCAGGTGAGTGGCGGCTCCGGCTCCGGCTCCGGCTCCGGCTTCGGCGCGCCGCCCGGCGGGCAGCCGTGACCGGCGTCGGCACGAAGGAACCGCGGGTGCTCCGGCGCCTGGGTTGGTCCCCGAGCCGGGGCAAGGGTGCTCGCCATGGAGCCAAGAGCGGAGGCGGGAGCAGGATCGACCCTCGCATCTCGGCCCGACGGACCGCAGTCATGCGCGAACAGGGTCGCCGACGCCTGCGTGCCGTGACCATCGGGCTCGTCGGGACGGGTGTCATCGTGGGCGCCTGGTTCCTCCTGCACTCGCCGCTCCTCTCGGCCCGCTCGGTGACGGTGACCGGCGCCGTGCACGAGTCCGCCACGCAGGTCGTGGCACAGGCCGGGCTGGCGAGCCAGCCACCGCTTCTCGATGTCAACGCGGGGGCAGCGGCGGCAGCGATCGAGCGGCTGCCATGGGTGCAGTCGGCCACGGTGCACGTCTCGTGGCCCGACGGGGTGCACATCGCGGTGACAGAGGAGATCCCGCGCTTCGTGGTCGGCGAGCCCGCCGGCCACTGGGTCACCCTCAGCGCTGACGGCCGCGTGCTGAGCGTGTCCTCCGCCCGCGCTCCCGGGCTGGTGCTGCTCTCGGTGCCCCAGCCGCCGGGAGCCACCGGGACGACGCTGTCGGCCAGGGACGAGCCGGGGCTCCGGGTCGCGTCGACCCTGCCGGCCTCGTTCGCCGGGCAGGTGACGGCGGTCACGGTGGAGCCGGGGGGCTGGGTGCAGCTGAGCCTGACCACCCCGGTCGTGGTCGACATCGGCGCGCCCTCCGAGCTCACGGCCAAGTACGAGGACGTCTCGTCGATCCTGGCGGGTGCGACCCTGCACAACGGGGATGTGATCGACGTCAGCGTCCCGGACGCCCCAACGGTGACGCCAGGGTGACGTAGGATGCTTGACCTGCCTGAACACCCCCCGTATGGTGGGGCCACGTTGCCGTACTGTGAAGATCAACCTTCCCCAAAGGTTCAGGGATGGCTGCCTGGGCTCACGTCCCTGGTGACGGCGGGCGGAACGTATCAGCGAGCAACTGGTCGGCGATCGACCCGAGGACGAGGGAGTTCATGACGACCGTGCCTTCGCAGGGCAACTACCTGGCAGTGATCAAGGTGGTCGGGGTCGGAGGCGGGGGTGTCAACGCCGTCAACCGGATGATCGACTCGGGTCTGCGGAACGTCGAGTTCATCGCGGCCAACACCGATGCCCAGGCTCTCCTGATGAGCGACGCCGACCTCAAGCTCGACATCGGGCGCCAGCTGACCAGGGGCCTCGGTGCCGGGAGCGACCCCGAGGTGGGGCGACTGGCGGCCGAGGAGCACCGCGCCGAGATCGAGGAGGCGCTGCAGGGCGCCGACATGGTCTTCATCACCGCCGGCAAGGGCGGTGGCACCGGGACCGGCGCCGCACCCGTCGTGGCGGAGATCGCCAAGGGGCTGGGCGCGCTGACGATCGGCGTGGTGACCCGTCCGTTCACCTTCGAGGGCCGGCGGCGTGCCATGCAGGCCGAGAAGGGGATCCAGATCCTCAAGGAGAAGGTCGACACGCTCATCGTCATCCCCAACGATCGCCTCCTCACCGTCTCCAACGACAAGACGAGCATGGTCAACGCCTTCAAGATGGCCGACGAGGTCCTCCTGCAGGGCGTGCGTGGCATCACCGACCTCATCACGGTGCCCGGGCTCATCAACACCGACTTCGCGGACGTGAAGATGGTCATGACGAACGCCGGTACTGCGATCATGGGCATCGGCTCGTCCATCGGCGAGGGCCGGGCGGCGAACGCGGCACGTGCCGCCATCACGTCGCCACTGCTCGAGGCATCCATCGAAGGCGCCCGCGGCTTGGTCCTCAACATCGCGGGCGGCTCGGACCTCGGGCTCTTCGAGGTCAACGAGGCGGCGGAGATCATCCACGCCGTCGCCCACCCGGACGCCAACATCATCTTCGGCGCCGTGATCGACGACAACATGGGCGACGAGGTCCGGGTGACGGTGATCGCGGCGGGGTTCGAGCGGTGGGAGGACGGCCCGGCCGGGACATCCAAGGCCGCGGACCTGGCCTCCTCGATCTTCTCCACGCCCGAGCCCGTCGACATCTTCGCCGACGCCACGGGGTCGGAGGACGAGCTCGACCTGGGTGACGACGATTTCGACGTCCCCTCCTTCCTCCGCTAGCGACGAGGTCGCACGGAGGCTGACGGCCGTCCGGAGGCGGATCGAGCGCGCCGGGGGAGATCCCGCCCGGATACGCGTCGTCGGGGTCACCAAGGGCTTCGGGCCCGACACGGTGCGTGCCGCGTACGACGCAGGGTTGCGCGACCTGGGGGAGAACTATGCCGCCGAGCTCGTGGCCAAGGCGGCCGGGACGGAGGCGGGTCATGCGGATGACCCGGTCGTGTGGCACTTCCTCGGTACCGTGCAGCGCAACAAGGTGCAGCAGCTGGCGCCCGTGGTCGGCCTGTGGCAGAGCGTCGCCCGGGTTGCCGAGGGCGAGCGGATCGCGCGCTTCGCACCCGGGGCCGAGGTCCTGGTGCAGGTCGAGACGACCGGGCTGCCGGGCCGCAACGGCTGTGTCCCGTCGGAGGTGGGCGACCTGGCGGCTCGGCTGGCCGACCTGGGGCTGGCCGTGAGAGGTCTGATGACGGTGGCGGCGCCGGGTCCGGCGGCCGCCCAGGCTGCCTTCGAGACGGTGGGGCGGCTGGCAGACCAACTGGGCCTGGCGGAGCGGTCGATGGGCATGAGCGACGACCTCGAGGCGGCGGTGGCGGCGGGCACGACCATGGTGCGTGTGGGTCGTGCCCTCTTCGGGGAGCGCCCGGCGCGCTTGGAGCCTGAGGTAGGGAGTCCGGGAGCCTGAGGTTGCGGAGCCCCGGGAGCCTGAGGTGGAGCATGAGGCGGAACCTCGGGTGGAGGCCGACGTCAGGCTCACGGGGAGCCTGACGCCACCGGTACCGCCGAGAGCCCTGCGTATGGACCTGCCAGGGCTGCCGAGCAGGCACTACGCTGTGCTTCGACAGGAGAAGGTATGTCACCCTCGTTCATGAAGAAGACCATGGTGTATCTCGGCCTGCTCGACGACGAGTACGACGAGTACGACGACCTGGAGGACCGGGCGCCACGCGGGTTCTCGGCCGCCACGCGGGTCGAGCCGCGCGCCCAGGAGTACGAGCAGCCCGAGGAATACAGCGGTGGCATGAGCAGGGTCCGCACCATCCCCCGTGAGTCGGCCGTTCCCAGCCAGCCCCGGCCGGCGCCGAGCAACGTCGCACCGCGCCCGCAGGCGGTGCGTGCCATGCCCGTCGACCCCTCCATCAGTCCCGCCTCCGGCGCCTCCCCTTCCGCCCGGGTGCACGTCGTGGCGCCGTCGAGGTTCGGCGACGCCAAGGAGATCGCCGACCGCCTGAAGGACAACCGCCCCGTGATCGTCAACCTCCAGATGGCCGAGCGCGACCTGCAGCGGCGGATGATCGATTTCTGCAGTGGGGTCACGTACGCCCTCAGTGGAGAGATGGAGAAGGTGGCCGACCAGGTGTTCCTGTTGGCCCCGACGAACGTGAAGGTCTCCGACGAGGAGCGCCAGCGCCTCGTCGAGCGCGGCTTCGGCCGCGACTAGACCCACTACCCTCGCTGGCTAGTGAGCATCTTTCGGTCCTCGGGCTGGCTGATCGAGGCCTACATCTGGCTGATCATGTTCCCCTACGCGATCCTGAGCTGGTTCCGGATCCAGCCGGGCACGACGCTGGCCCGGATCCAGTACTTCCTCTATCGGGCGACCGAGCCCGTCCTACGCCCGGTGCGGCGGATCATCCGCCCGATGGGCGGGCTGGACTTCTCGTTCCTGGTGGTCATCCTGGTCGCGCAATATCGTGGTGATTCCCGGTGCTCTGTGGCGCTGATCGCCGTTACTGGAACCGCAGGAAGGGATGGTTAGACTCGGCCCCCATGGACAACTCCCAAGCTCCCGCTTCCATTCTCGACACGCTGCGCACCGTCGAGTTCCGCCTCGGCCTGAAGGGTTACAACGTCGACGAGGTCGATGAGTACCTCGACAAGGCGGCCCAGGAGGCGGAAGGGCTCCAGGAGCACGTCCGGCAGCTGAACGAGCGACTGCGCCAGGCGAGCGAGCGGATCGCTCAGCTCGAGCGCGACAAGCGGGCTGCCCCGGTGGCAGCGGAGGGCGCAGAGGTCACAGCGGCTTCGGCAGAGGCCGCTGCGTTGTCCGACGAGACCCTGCAGCGCACGCTGCTGCTCGCGCAGAAGTTCGTCGACCAGACGAAGCGCGAGAGCGAGGCCGAGGCGGCGGCGGTCGTCGCGCAGGCCGAGGAGACGGCACGGGCGGCCATCGCGGCAGCGGAGGCCACGGCAGCGCAGCTGCAGGCGGAGACGCACCAGAAGCTGCGCGAAGAAGTCACGCGCCTGGAGGCAACCCGTACCGAGCTTGCGACCGACGTGGAGAGCATGGCTCGACACCTCGAGTCGGAGCGCAACCGTCTTCGCGGTGCGCTCTCCGAGATCCTCAAGTGGGTGGACGAGAACGTGCAGCCTGCGAACTCGCTCATGGGGGTGAAGCCCAAGGCCGCTCCGGCGCCGAGGTCTGAGGGCGATTCGCTGCCCGAGGCGGACGACGGAGCGCCGACGTTGAACCTCCAGAACGCCTCCGACGCTGCCGTTTCGGGGGTACCCCGCCCGGTCTGACATCCCTGCACGGCGGTCGGCGGCGGTGTTGCCCGGCCCTGTGCCGTCCGGGTATCGTCACCCGCTCCCTGGACGAGGTCGTCGTCGGGGAAACCGGCCACCTCCCGTGGTCCGAAGGAGGGAACGATGACCCCAGCGAGCAAAGGCGCCCAGGTCAAGAGGGCGTCTGCATCGCGCTCGGCCTCCGGCACCTCGTCACGGGCCGGGAACAAAAGCTCGTCCGCCAAGGTTGGTGCAACAGCTACGAAGCGTCCCGCTCTCACGAAAAAGAAGGCAGTGCCCGTTGTGAAAAAGGCAGCCACAGCGACCAAGAAGGTCGCATCCCCAGCCAAGAAGCCGGCACCGTCCGCCTCCAAGAAGGCGGTCGCGGCGAGCCCGAAGAAGGCCGCGCCGGCGAAGAAGCCCGCGCCGGCGCCCCGGAAGTCTGCGCCGGCGGCCAAGAAGGCCGCGCCGGCGAAGAAGGGAACGCTCGCGGCGACAGGCGGCGGCGCAAGAAGGCGGCCGAGAAGGCGCCGGCTTCCGCCAAGAAGGCGACGTCCTCGTCGGCTGCCGTGGCCGCAGCAGCGCCGGCGCGCACGACCTTCACCCCGAAGCCAAAGCCCCCGGCGCCGGTCCGGCCGAAGACCGGTCCCTACGCCAAGGACTCCAAGTTCCTCGAGGAGGTACGCGAGTTGCTGGTGGCCGACCGCGCCATTTACCAGGAGCAGGCGACCTCGCTGCGTGCCGAGGCGGACTCCCTCGCCCTCGAGCGCGAGCCGGGCGACGTGCAGTTCGACGAGGAGTCCGGAGAGGGCGGCACGGTGACGGTCGACCGCGAACGGAACCTCGCTCTCTCGGGTCAGGCGTCGCTGGCCGTCGAGGAGATCGACGACGCGCTGCGCCGGGTCGACGACAAGACGTACGGGTACTGCGAGCGGTGCTTCCAGCCGATCCCCAAGCCGCGCCTGCGGGCGCTGCCCTACGCCCGTCTCTGCGTGGCCTGCAAGAGCGGGGGCCTGTCGCGGCGTTGACCCGACCGCGGGTGCTGGTCTTCGCCATCGCCGCAGTCGTGGTGGTGGCGGATCGGGTGACCACGACGCTCGCCATCGACCACCTGCATGATGTCCGGCACCTGTGGGGGCCGGTTCGGGCTGGCTATGACGTTCAACTCCGGCTTCGCCTTCAGCCTCTTCAGCGGCCGGGCAATCGCGGTGACGATCCTCTTGTGCATCGGAGTAGTGGTGCTGGCCTTCGTCGTGGCCCAGGTCAAGACGGTGCCACTGGCCGTTGGCGCTGGGCTGGTGCTCGGGGGCGCTATCGGGAACCTGAGCGAGCGGATCGTCGGCGTGCACGGTGGTCGGGTGCCTGACTTCATCACCCTCGACTACTGGCCGACCTTCAACGTGGCCGATGCGTGTGTGACCGTGGGTGTGATCATCCTGGTTGCCTCGCTGCTGTTCGGTGGCCGCTCCGAGGTGGAGCAGCGGGGCGCGGGGTGAGCGGCCGTCGGGGGCCGGGCTCCGGGGCCGGGTCTGGACCTGGGACAGGCGCTGCGTCTGAGTCCCGCTCCGGGTCGAGTGGCGGGGGAGTGTCTCCCCAGCCGGATCCGCCGCAGGTCGGAGAGACGATCTCGACGGATGTCCCGGCACTGCTCGCAGGTGTGCGGGTCGACCGTGGCGTCGCCATGGTGGCCAACGTCTCACGGGGTGTGGCGGCCGAGCTGATCGAGGCCGGCCGCGTGCTCGTCGACGGCGTGGCCGTGGCGGCCGGGCGGGTCACTCTGCGTGAGGGAGCGACGATCACCGTGCTCCTGCCGGAACCGCGCGGAGCGGAGGTGGCGGCGGAGCCGGGCGTGCTCTTCGGGGTCGTCTATGCCGACCCGCTGGTCGCCGTGGTCGACAAGCCGGCGGGACTCGTGGTGCACCCGGGGGCCGGGCACGACCAAGGAACGCTCGTGGGGGGCCTGCTGTCCCGCTTCCCTGACCTCGCGGACCTGGTGACGGCCGGCGTGTGCGCTCCTGACCGGCCGGGGATCGTGCACCGGCTCGACAAGGGGACCTCCGGGCTGCTGGCGGTGGCCCGGACGGCCGATGCGTACCACCATCTGGTGGACCAGCTCGCGAACCGGACCATGGAGCGGCGCTACCTGGCCCTCGTGGCCGGCACCGTCGGGGAGGAGCGGGGCGAAATCGAGGCGCCGATCGGTCGTTCGGCCCGGACCCCCACCAAGATGGCGGTGACGGCAGCCGGGAAGCCGGCCCGCACGGCCTACACGGTCGTGGAGCGCCGGGACGGCCGACGACGCTGCTCGAGCTCTCCCTCCAGAGCGGGAGGACCCATCAGATCCGGGTCCACATGGCGGCGGTCGGGCATCCCGTGGTCGGGGACGCCCGCTACGGGGTCGCGGACAAGCGCCTGGGCGCGGGACGGTTCTTCCTGCACGCCTTCAAGTTGGCGTTCACGCACCCAGGCACGGGCGTCCGGATGGAGTTCGACTCGCCGCTGCCCGAGGACCTCAGGGCGTACCTGGACTGAGTCCCCGTCCACGGGCGGCGTCCTGACGCCGGGCCGAGGAGCCCCGCCGTGTGACCCGGGTCAGGCGGCCTCGTGGACACCGAGCACGTCGGCGTCGAAGGACAGTGCCGCGAGCGCTTCCTCCTCTGCCCGGCGGACCCGACGGACTCCGACGCCCAGACGCTCCGCCGTCGACTGGAGCGAGGCAGGGGAGTCCCCGTCGAAGCCGAAACGCAGCCGGAGCACGTCGCGCTGGAGGCCCGGCAGCCGCTCAACCGCCTCGCGGACCCGGTCGTAGACCATGGTCTGCTCGACGTCTCCCACGAAATCCGAATCGTCGGGCGCCACGAGCTCGCCCAGGGTGGTGGACGACTCGAGCGCGGCCGGCTGGTCGAGCGACGCAGTCACCCGCGCCACGTCCTCGAGGGATTCCCTCTCGTCCGCCGTCATGCCGGTCGCCTCGTCCAGCTCCTCTTCCGTCGGAGCGCGGCCCAGTGTGCTGGCGAGCTCGGACTTGGTCAACTCGAGGCGCTGGATCTGCTCACCGACCTCGAGGGGGATCCGGATGGTGCGACCGTGCTGTTGGACGGCCCGCTGGAGCGCCTGGCGGATCCACCAGGTGGCGTAGGTCGAGAAGCGGAAGCCACGCTCCCAATCGAACTTGTCAACGGCACGCATGAGGCCGAACGTGCCTTCCTGCACGAGATCGGCCATGTCGACCCCGCGGTCCTGATACCGCCGGGCCCAGTGCACCACCAGCCGGAGGTTGGCGGCGACCATCTGCTTGCGCGCGGCATCGTCACCGGCCACGACGCGCTTGGCCAATTCGACCTGCTGCTCGTGGTCGGGCATTGGGAAACGGTCGAGGTCCTTCAACATCAACCCCAACGTGTCCGAGGTGCTCACCGCGCTCTTCATCATCGCTCCAGACGCTTTTCTCTCACTCTCAGTCGTACGTACCCGGACCGATCCGGGATGAACCTGACGGGTACAACCCGGATCCGGGCCGGATCATTCCATGGGGGTGTTCGCACCGAGTTGCGCCGCTCCTGGGCCCCGTGGTGGTCTACGGGCCCATGGCCGGCCGGATGGTGCTCCTCAGGCATGGCGCCACCGAATGGTCCCTGAGAGGTCAACACACGGGTCGCACCGATATTCCCCTCGTCGACGAAGGTCGCGAGCAGGCCAAAAGGGCAGGTCAGATCCTGCGCGAGCATGGGTTCAGGTCGTTCGGGCTCGTCCTGACGAGCCCGCTGCGCCGGGCCGCCGAGACATGTGCGCTGGCCGGGTTCGAAGGGGAACTCGAGCCGGATCTCGTGGAGTGGGACTACGGCGCGTACGAGGGCCTGACCGGCGCCCAGATCCGTGAGCGAAATCCCGGTTGGACCTTGTGGGACGAAGGGGTCCCTGGCGGTGAGCGGGTATCGGACGTGGGACGCCGCGCCGACCGGGTGATCGAGCGTGCCCGGCGCACAGACGGCGACACCCTGTGCGTCGCGCACGGGCACTTGCTCCGTGTCCTGGGTGCCCGCTGGCTCCATCTGCCACCCGTGGCCGGTCGGCTCCACCTCTTGCGACCCGCCGGGATCTGCGTGCTGGGCTGGGAGCTCGAATACCCGGCGATCGAGGTTTGGAACCGGGGTCCCACATCCTGACCGGTCAGGGGCGGGAGGAGTCGGACGAGGCGGGACGATTGCGGGCGAGGCGGGCGAGGCCGACGAGTCGGGACGAGGCGGGCCCCGGGCGTGGCTGGTCAGGATGCGTCACGGATATGGGCTGGAGCGGACCGAGATCCGGGGCGACGCCCGGGAGCCGCGGGTCCGGAGCTCAGACGGGCGCCGCCACGTTGCCCTGAGCCCGGTCGACCATGTCGGCCAGGCTGAAGGACTGCAGGTGGGTGCGGATTGTCTCGCCGACGTCGGCCCAGACGGCCAACAGGACGCACTGCCCCTCATGGTCGCAGGCTCCGTTGGCATGGGGCTCACCGAAGTCGCCGGCCGCGATCGGGCCGTCGACGGCAGAGACGATCTGGGCCAGGGAGATCTCCTCGGGTGGGCGGGCCAGGACGTAGCCGCCCCCGACGCCGCGCTTGGATCGGACGAGCCCGGCGCCCTTGAGGGCAAGGAGGATCTGCTCGAGGTATGGCTGGGGCAGGCCGGTGCGCTCGGCGATGTCACGCACCGAGGTGGGAGTCCCGGCGCCGTGGAGGGCCAGGGAGAGGAGCGCCCTGCTGGCGTAGTCACCCCGTGTCGAAACCCTCACAGGAACGGATGCTACCGGCCCCCACGTCGGTGGAGGGGGTGTGTGGGTCGTAGGGTGTCCCTCCGTGAGCGACGGAGCGGCTGCCCAGGCAACCGTGTCGGACCCCGAGGGGGAGGTGGCGGGGACCGAGGGGCGTCCCTCCGTGCCCCAGCCGCTGCTGCCGGACTGGGGCGGGCCAAGCCTGCATCGGGTGGTGCCGGCCCTGCTGGGCGAGCTGGCGCACCCCGGGGACGCGCCACTTCCGCCGTGGTTCCCGGCACCGGTGGCCGGCGCGAGCCAGATCGTGCTCCTGGTCGTCGACGGCCTGGGCGCGGAGCAGCTGCGGGAGCGCCGCGGGCTGGCCCCCGTTCTGGCGGGCGGCAGCGGGGGGCCGATCACGTCGGTCGCGCCGAGCACCACCGCCTGTGCACTGACCACGCTCGTGACAGGAAGGGTGCCAGCCGAGCACGGTGTGGTGGGCTACCGGGTGGCCCACGACGGCGAGGTCATGAACGTCCTGCAGTGGTCGCTGCGCGGTGCCGACGCCCGCATGCGGGTCCCCGCCCCGGTGTTCCAGCCGTTCCCGTCCTTCCCCGGGTCGACGGGGCCGGTGCCGGTGGTCACCCGGCAGGACTACGGGCCGACGGGCTTCACCGCCGCGCACCTCGGCCGCGTGGAGCTGCACCGCTGGCACACCCCGGCCGGGCTCGTGACGTCGGTGCGTGAGCTGGCGGTCGGCGGCAGCCCCTTCGTGTACGCCTACTACGAAGGCATCGACAAGGTGGCGCACGCCGAGGGGCTGGGCCAGTACTACGACGACGAGCTGCGCGCCGCCGACCGCCTCGTGGGCGACGTGCTCGACGTGCTGCCCCCGGGGGCCGTCCTCGTCGTCACGGCCGATCACGGCCAGGTCGAGGTCGGAGGGTCCGTCGAGGTGCTCGGTCCGGAGATCATGCAGGGCGTCACGCTGATCAGCGGCGAGGGGCGGTTCCGCTGGCTGCACGTACGCCCCGGCGCTCTCGCCGACGTCACCGAGACGGCGGCCGCCCTGCACGGCGAGGTGGCCTGGGTCCGGACCAAGGACCAGATCATCGAGGAGGGATGGCTCGGCGGCGTGCCCTCGGCGACGGTGGCGGCACGACTGGGTGACGTGGTCCTCGTGCCGTTCGCCCCGACTGCCTTCCTCGACCCGGCCGACACGGGTGAGCTCCGCCTCAAGGCCCGGCACGGGTCGCTCACTCCTGCCGAGATGCTGATACCCCTGCTCGCCTGGCGCATCTCGTGAGGGTCCCCGCCGGGTGGCAACATTGGACCATGCCAGGGGACGAGTCGGGGCGCGGGGGAATGGATCCATTCGAAGGGCCGACGGGTAGGGAAGGCAGCATGGCTGACGCGACGAACTTTGGAACCGGCAACGAGACGGACGAGGACGGGGCGGGGGCAATCGCTCCCGACGAGGTCCTGGCCGCCGTGGAGCGTGACGGGGACGCCGAGGCGCGCACCGAGTCGGTGAACGAGCCCGCCAAGGTGCTCCGCATCGGATCGATGGTGAAGACGCTGCTCGACGAGGTTCGGGCCGCGCCCCTCGACGAGAAGAGCCGGGTGCGGCTACGCGAAATCTACGAGCAGTCGATCCAAGACCTGTCCGAAGGGCTGTCGCCGGACTTGGTGGCCGAGCTCGAGCGCATGGCGCCACCCTTCGACGTGGACGCTCCGAGCGAAGCCGAGTTGCGTATCGCGCAGGCCCAATTGGTCGGGTGGTTGGAGGGGCTGTTCCACGGGATCCAGGCCACGCTCATGTCGCAACAGATGGCGGCGCGGGCCCAGCTCGAGGAGATGCGCCAGCGTGGCCTGCCATCGGCCAGCGAGACGGGACGCACCGGCGCGTACCTGTGACAGGAGGGACGAGACCTCGGCGAACCGGGCCACGGGAGGACGCTGGAGCGAGCCCTTCTGGGAGGGAGTGCTCCGCCCGATCGAACGCCTCTTCGTGCTCCTCGGCCCGCTCCGGATCCCCGACGTGCTCCCTCCCCCTGTGGGGCAGGAAGCGACAGGCGCTGCATGACAAGGCGGCCCGATCGGTGGCCCTGGGGGTCCGTCCCGCGGGCTAGATTGCTGGGTCCCGGGGGAATCACACCGGTGTAAGTTTGACGTGGCGAAAGGAGGGCCGGTGTCGGAGCGGTCGTTTACGCATCTGCACACCCACACCGAGTTCTCCATGCTGGACGGGGCCGCCCGGGTGGGGGATCTCGTCGCGGCGGCCGTGGCCGACGGCCAGCCTGCGCTCGGCATCACGGACCACGGGAACATGTACGGGGTCCTCGACTTCTACAAGGCGTGTCGTGACCAGGGTGTCGTCCCGATCATCGGCACCGAGTCCTACATGGCGGGCGAGTCGCGCCACGAGCGCCCGGTGCGCCGGGGCAGGGTCGACGACACCGGCGGTGACGTCGACGGGGGTCAGAAGCTCTACTACCACCTGACGCTCCTGGCCGAGACTGTCGAGGGCTACCGCAACCTGATGCAGCTGTCCTCGGCCGCCTACCTCGAGGGCTACTACTACAAGCCCCGGGTCGACTGGGAACTGCTCGAGCGCCACCACTCGGGCCTGATCGCCACCACGGGCTGCCTGGGAGGGGTGGTCCTCCAGGCGCTGCTGTCCGGCGACGAGGCGGAGGCCGAGCGGCGGGCCGCTCGGCTGCAGGACATCTTCGGGCGGGACAACCTCTTCGTCGAGCTGCAGGATCACGGGATCGCCGACCAGCACAGGACGAATCCTCAGCTGATTCAGATCGCCCGCCGCCTGAACGCCCCGCTGCTGGCGACCAACGACAGCCACTACACCCACCGCGAGGACGCCGTCGCCCACGACGCGTTGCTGTGCGTGCAGACCGGCGCCCTGCTCTCCGACACCAACCGCTTCAAGTTCGAGGGCACGGAGCACTACCTCAAGACGGCGGCCGAGATGCGCCACCTCTTCCGGGAGGTCCCCGAGGCGTGCGACAACACGCTGCTGATCGCGGAGCGGGCCGACGTCCAGATAGAGCTCGGGAAGCCGAGCCTGCCCGAGTTCCCGGTGCCGGACCGGTTCACGGGCGAGAGCTACGAGGAGCGGGCGCTCGCCTACCTGCGCGACCTGACGATGGACGGTGCGCGGCAGCGCTACGGGTCGCCGCTCCCACCCGAGGTCGTCGAACGGCTCGACTACGAGCTCGGTGTCATCGGCAACATGGGATTCGCCGCCTATTTCCTCGTCGTGTGGGACCTCATCCGCTTCGCCCGCGAGTCCGGGATCCGGGTCGGCCCGGGCCGGGGCTCGGCGGCCGGGTGCTGCGTCGCCTACTGCCTGCGCATCGTGGACCTCGACCCGATCCGCTACGACCTCCTCTTCGAGCGCTTCTTGAACCCGGGTCGCAAGCAGATGCCAGACATCGACATGGACTTCGACGAGCGCTACCGCGCCGACGTGATGCGCTACGCCGCCGAGAAGTACGGCAGCGACCGGGTGGCCCAGGTGATCACCTTCTCGACGATCAAGGCCCGGGCCGCCGTGCGCGACGCGGCCCGGGTACTGGGCAAGCCCTACATCGTGGGGGACAAGATCGCCAAGGCCATGCCGCCGCTCGTGATGGGCCGTGACACGCCGCTGGCACCCTGCCTGACCAAGACGGAGGGCCACGAGGACGGCTTCGCCGCCGCAGCGGAGCTGCGCACGATGTACGAGACCGACCCCGACGCCAAGGAGGTCATCGACGTCGCGCTGGGCCTCGAGGGCCTGCGGCGCCAGGACGGCATCCATGCGGCGGCCGTCGTCATCTCCCGTGACCCGCTCACCGACTACCTGCCGATCCAGCGCAAGCCCGACGCCGGGGGCGTCCCCGAGGACGCGCCGATCGTCACCCAGTACGAAATGCACGGGGTCGAGGACCTCGGGCTGCTCAAGATGGACTTCCTCGGCCTGCGCAACCTGTCGGTGATCGAGCGCGCGCTCGACCTGATAGAGGCTGCCACGGGGGAGCGGCCCGACATCGACAACGTCGACCTCGACGACCAGCCCACTCTCGAGATGCTGCGGCGGGCGGAGTCCGTGGGCGTGTTCCAGCTCGAGGGTGGCGCCATGCGCCAGACCCTGCGTGCCCTCGCACCGACGAGCTTCGACGACGTGGCCGCGCTCGTGGCCCTGTACCGGCCGGGCCCGATGGCGGCCAACATGCACCGGGACTACCCCGAGCTCAAGAACGGCCGCAAGGAGCTCACCTACCTGCACCCGGACATCGAGCCGATCCTGAAGGACACCTACGGGCTGATGCTCTACCAGGAGTCGGTGATGCGGGTGGCGCAGAAGTTCGCCGGCTACACCCTCGAGGAGGCCGACAACCTCCGTAAGGCCTGCGGCAAGAAGATCCGGGCGATGATCGCCGCGGAGCGCCAGAAGTTCGTCGCAGGATGCGTGACGCAGGGCTACGGGGAAGAGCTGGGGACCCAACTCTTCGACATCATCGAGCCGTTTGCCGACTACGCGTTCAACAAGTCCCACTCCTACGGCTACGGGCTCGTGGCGTACCAGACCGCGTGGCTCAAGGCGCACTACCCGGTCGAGTACATGGCGGCCCTGCTCACCTCGGTCAAGGACAACAAGGACAAGACAGCGGTGTACCTCGCCGAGTGCCGCTCCATGGGGATCGACGTGATGGTCCCCGACGTGAACCGCTCGGTGGCCGAGTTCGCGCCCGACCGCAGCGACGACCGCGACCCGTCCCGGCCGGCCATCGTCTTCGGCCTCGCCGCCGTGCGCAACGTGGGCGAGAGCCTGGTGGAGCGGATCGTGGCCGAGCGCGCCGCCAACGGCCCCTTCGCCGACATCTTCGACTTCTGCCAGCGGGTGGACCCCGTCGTGCTGAACAAGCGCACCATGGAGTCCCTGGTGAAGGCGGGCGCCTTCGACTCGCTGGGTCACCCCCGCCAGGGGCTGTGCCTCGTGCTCGAGAACGTGGTCGACCGGACCCTCGAGCGGCGCCGGGAGCACGACCTCGGGATCACGACGCTGTTCGCCGCCTTCGAGGAGGAGCAGGCCGACCCGGGGTGGGGCGGAGCCAAGGTGGCCGTCCCCGACACCGAGTTCGACAAGGCACAGCGGCTGGCCTTCGAGAAGGAGATGCTCGGCCTCTACGTCAGCGACCACCCCCTGATGGGCTACGAAGCCGCCTTGGCCCGGCACACCGACAGCACGCTGTCGGACATGAGGGAGGACGACCCCTCGACGACGGGAGACCGGTCGCCCGTGCGGATGGTGGGAGGGGTCGTGACCGACCTGCGCCGGTCCTACACGAAGAAGGGCGATCTGATGGCCCGCTTCGTGCTCGAGGATCTCCAGGCCGCCATGGAGGTCTTCGTGTTCCCGAAGACGATGGCCGAGTACGGCGCCCTGATCGAGAACGACGCCATCGTCGTGGTCCGGGGCCGGCTCGACACCCGGGAGGACGAGCCCAAGATCGTGTGCATGGAGGTCTCGCGCCCGGTCCTCGAGCGCGGACAAGAGGACCTCCACATCACGCTCCCTCTCGGGGTGCTCACCGACGCCAAGGTCGATGGCCTCAAGGAGGTCCTGAGCGGCCACCCGGGGCACTCGCCGGTGCTGCTGCACGTGGGGGCCAAGGTCCTCCGGCTGCCTCCCGAGTTCAACGTCGACTGCCGCAACGGGGTTGTCGGGGAGCTCAAGCGACTCCTCGGTCAGACTGCCGTCCTGTCTTAAAGAAGGTGGCGGCCCCGTCATAATTGGGCGCTGACCAGGTGCGCAGGGGGCCGGGGAGGGCCGCTTCTCGGCCCTGACGCCCGGTGCCGGTTAGGAACGCACCGAGCGCAGCCGGTAGACTCACTGCATGCCGATCGTAGTGAGCACCAAGGATTGCACTGCGCTCAGCGACGCTGAGCTCGTCGAAATGGCGGACCTCTGTGCGGACCGGCCCCCCGGTTTCGACATCGGCTTCCTGTCCAAGGAGCGGGAGGCCTGGGTGCTCATCACCCAGGCCCGGGAGGGGAACAAACTCAGGGGCTATTCGTTCTGCACCCTCGGAGCGCATCGGAGGCACGCCTTCGCTGCTGGTCGGGCTCGCCCTGGTCGATCGAACCTCCCGGGCAGAGTCCGCGCTGAAGGGGATCATGAGCGACCAGTACCGCCGTGCCCTGCTTGCCTTCCCCGACGAGGACGTCCTCCTCGGCACCCGACTGCTGTCGCCCGAGGGCTTCCGGGCCTTCTCGGGCCTCCAGGACGTCGTGCCGTTCCCCGAGCACAAGTCCTCGGGAGAGGAGCGGGCCTGGGCTCGCCGCCTCTCGAAGCGCTTCGGGTGCGAGAGCAAGCTGGACGACCGGACCTTCGTCCTGAAGGGGGACGGGTCCGTCGCCGGTGGATTGGACTTCTTCGCCCCCAAGGTGAAGATCCCGGCCGGTGTGGAGACGCACTTCAGCAGCTTCGACGCCAACAAGGGGGACCGGCTGGTCGCCTTCGGCTGGGCGATGGCGGAGGACCTGGCGGGGGGCAAGCTCGGCCGCTGAGCCGTCCAGGGCTCGGCCCACGCCCCCCGGACCGGACCCACGCCCTCGAACCCGAGGCGCGATCGGCTTGAAGACGCCCTGACTCGCAGCGTGCGGTTGGGGGCGCCCGACCGGGCGGCCCGCCGGCGCCGGCTCAGCCTCGCGGGAGCACTGCCGCGCACACCTTGTAGCAATGGCCGTCGCGAGGGGGGCTGACGGTCACCAGGAGGTACTGCGGCTCGAATCCCAGGGCGGTGGACAGGCTCTTCCCGCTGAGGCGCTCGCGGCGCGCCGCGTCGAGGGCGCGAGCGGCGTTGCGGTCCTCGACGGGCAGCCACACGTCGTCGCGGTCCCAGCCGAAGCGGACCCACGTCGTGCCGTCGGCCTGACGCCGGATCAGCTGGGGCCGTCGGGTGGGCTCGATGAGGGCCACCGACGGCCGGAAGCCGCGGAACTCCCAATAGGGCGCCGAGGGCCCGGGGAAGCCGAGCAGTGGGCCGTCGGGGCTGGCCACGAGCCGGCGCAAGAGCTTGCGCAGGTGGCGCCCCCGGAGCGTGCCGACGTGGCGGGGGAGGTCGGCCACCGTGGTCGCCTCGGGCTGGGCCAGGTCGTCGCGCTCGGGGTCGTCGGCCAGCGTCACCTCCACCACGTCGAATGTGCTGATGTCGGGCTCGTGCCCTTCGGGCCAGGGCACTCGGACACGCATGACGGTCCGCGTCGCGAGGTCCACGACGGTCGTGTCCTCGGGCGTGGAGGACAGGACCAGCAGGTGCAGTGTCGAGCCGCCGGCCGTGGGCACCCGCTCCTTGCGGCGGGCCGAGCGTCGGAGGAAGCGCGCCGGGTCGGTCGAGGTCTTCGATGAGCGGGCGCCGGCACGGGTGCTGGTCCTCGTCCCCCCCGCACCCGCCTCGGTGTCCGGCGCTCCGTGCACCGGACCCTCGGCCAGGTCGCTCCCGCTCCCGGCAGGACGCCCCTGCTCGTTTCCGTTCCCGTTGCCGTTCACCACGTCGCTCTCGTCGCCTCTTCCGTTCCCGGTCTCGTTGCCATCCCCGGCCTCGGGGAAGACGACGTTCTCACTCATGCGACGAGCGCCTCCAATTGGCCGGCCAGCGTCTCGACGTCGGCGGCGGGCGTCCGGCACGAGCGGGCCCGGCACACGTAGGCGAGCCCCGGCTCGGACGGGCCGCCCCTCGAAGAGCGGCCCGCCGTCGGGCTGCCCCCAGGCCACGATCGCGGCCGGGAGCCAGTGGCGCCGGACCTCGGCGAGCAGGTCCGGCCGGTCGCCCGTGACGACGATCTCGCTGCGGCCGCTCCACATGGGCAACGCCGCGACGAGGTCGGCGAGGGCGACCGGGTGTCGCTCGAGGAGCGGCCGGGCGAGGGCGATCGTGCGGTCCACCGCCTGGTCGATCCTGGGGTCGTCGGCCAGCGCGTTGGCGCGCAGCAGCGCCGTGACGGCGATGGAGTTGGCCGCCGGGACGGCGCCATCGAAGAACTCCTTGGGGCGCACCACCAGTGCCTCGGCGTCGCTGCCGGTCGTGAAGAACCCGCCCGAGGCGTCGTCCCAGAACAGGTCGAGCAACTGGTTCGCCACACGGAGCGCCCGTTCCCGCCAGACGGAGGTGCCCGTCCACTCCGACAGGCGGAGGTAGGCCTCCACGAGCCAGGCATAGTCGGCCGCCACGGCCAGGTGCCGGGCACGCCCGCCCTGCCAGCTGCGCATCAGCCGTCCATCCGCGTACATCGACCCCCAGAGGAACTCGCAGATCTCCTCGGCGCGTCGGCCGTAGTGGGCCGTGCCGGTGGCCGAGGCGACCTCGGCCAGGGTGGCGGCCGTCATCGCGTTCCACTCCGTCAGCACCTTCTCGTCGCGGGCGGGCTGGACTCTCTCGGCCCGCGCCGCCGCGAGGAGGCCACGGGCCTCCTCGATCTGGGGCGGTCGTTCGAGCGGGGCGCCGACCGGGCGTACCGGGATGGACCGACCCTCCCAGTTGCCGTGCTCGCTGATCCCGTACCACTCCGCCGCCGGTCCGACCAACGCTGCGGGCAGGATCTGGCGCACTTCGTCGAGGGTGAAGGTGGCGTGCGCACCCTCGATGCCCCCGGCGTCGGCGTCGAAGGACGAGTAGAGGGCGCCTTCGGGTGTCGAGAGGTCCCGCAGGACGAAATCCAACGTCTCGCTCACGACCGCGAGATAGTCCGACTGCCCAGTCGCCTGCCACGCATGCAGATAGGCCCGGCTCAGGAGGGCCTGGTCCGTCAGCATCTTCTCGAAGTGCGGCACGAGCCACCGCGCGTCGGTCGAGTAGCGGCAGAAGCCCCCGACGAGGTGGTCGTAGATGCCACCGGCTGCCATCGCATCGAGCGTACGCAGCGCCATATGTCGGGCGTGGCCGGCGTCAGGGGCCCCGCGCCCGGCCTGGCGCAGGCAGAGCTCGACGAGCGTCGGCCGGGGGAACTTCGGGGCCGGCCCGAAGCCGCCCCACTCGGGGTCGAAGCCCGCACCGAGCCCCGCCACGAGCCGGCCCAGCAGCGCGCCAGATTCCAGAGCGCCGGCCTCGGCCCGGTCCACGACCAACCGCACGCCGCCGCCACTGTCAGCGTCGCCACCGCCACCGCCACCGCCGTCGCCGCCCGGACCATCCGGCCCCTCCCCGGCGTCACCCGCACGCAGGCTCTCCGCCAGCCGCAGCTCCCTGCGTACGGCGCCGACGAGCGCGTCGGCCTGCTCGAGCACCTGCTCCCTCTCGCCGGCCCACGCCTCACCCAGCGCCTGCACGACCCGACGGAACGACGGCATGCCGTGGCGCTCCACGGGAGGGAAGTACGTCCCGGCGTAGAACGGGCGCCCGTCGGGCGTGCAGAAGACGGACATGGGCCACCCACCTGAGCCAGTCAGCGCCTGGGTCGCCGTCATGTAGACCGTGTCGAGGTCGGGCCGCTCCTCCCGGTCGACCTTGACCGAGATGAACCAGCGGGCCAGGTCGGCCGCCGTCGCCGGGTCCTCGAAGCTCTCGTGTGCCATCACGTGGCACCAGTGGCACGAGGCGTAGCCGATGGAGAGGAAGATCGGCTTGTCCTCCTCACGAGCCCGGCGCAGAGCCTCGTCCCCCCAGGGATACCACTCGACAGGATTGTCGGCGTGCTGGCGCAGATAGGGGCTCGTCTCGTCGGCCAGGTGGTTCACGGGAGCGATGCTAGGGCGCCTCCGCTCGGCCGACGCACGGTGGCCACACCCTGGGCCACGCAGGCTGCGGCACCCGTGCAAGGCTCGGGCAATGGAGCTCGAACTCAGAGGGAAGACTGCGCTCATCACCGGTGGCAGCCGTGGCATCGGCCTGGGCATCGCCTCGAGGTTCGTCGAGGCGGGAGCGAACGTCATGATCTCGTCCAGGACGGCGGACGACCTGGCCGAGGCGGCCAAGGGGCTGGTGGCGGCCGGGGCGCCCGAGGAGCGGGTGGCCTGGACGGCCGCCCACGTCGGCCGGCCCGAGGACGCCCGGTCGTGCGTCGCCGCCACGGCGGATCGTTTCGGGAGCCTCGACATCCTCGTCAACAACGCGGGCACGAACCCGTATTTCGGCCCCATGATCGACATCGACGTCGCCCGGGCCCAGAAGACGTTCGAAGTGAACCAGCTCTCGGTGCTGGTCTGGACGGGCGAGGCGGTGCGGGCGGGCCTGCGCGGCTCGGTGATCAACGTGGCTTCGGTCGGAGGCCTGGGCGTCGAGCCGAACATCGGGTGGTACAACGTGACCAAGGCGGCCGTCCTCCATATCACGCGCCAGCTCTCGTTCGAGCTGGCACCCGACGTACGGGTCAACGCGCTCGCACCGGGGCTGGTCAAGACGAAGCTTGCCGCAGCCCTATGGGAGGGCCCGGGCGAGGACCGCATCGCCGCCCACATCCCGATGCGGCGACTCGGCGTGCCCGACGACATCGCCACCGCAGCGCTGTACCTGGCCTCCGACGCCTCGTCGTGGGTGACGGGGCAGACGCTCGTGATCGACGGCGGTACGACCACCCAGCCCTCTGGTGGGGTGGGCTGACGCCCGCACCCACGAGGAGGCCGGGTGTTCCGGCCGGGGCGATGTCACACAGGCGGGCCCTGCTTCGTCTGGTGTGACGGACATTGAGACAGACGGACGAAAGGTGGCACACAATGGCCCATGTCCCGTTGCACGAAGAGCCGCACGGCGTCATCCCCCGGCTGGCCCGCTGGTACACCAAGCGCCGCTTCGGGCAGATGGTGGAGCCCACCGCAGCGGCATCGCATCACTCCGGTGTGTTGGTCGCCATGGGCGGGCTGGAGACGGCGGTCCAACTCGGGTGGAAGAAGCTGGATCCGACGTTGCGCTGGCTCGCCATCCAGACGACCGCGACCCGGATCGGCTGCTCGTGGTGTATCGACTTCGGCTACTTCGAAGGCATGAACGACGGGATCGACCCTGCCAAGGTGCGGGCCGTGAGCCGGTGGCGCACCAGCGACCTCTTCGACGACCGCGAGCGTGCCGTCCTGGAGTTCGCGGAGGTGGCGACCGCGTGCCCGGCCGAGGTCTCCGACGAGCTCGCCGCCCGGGTCCGGGCCCACCTCTCCGATGCGGAGTTCGTGGAACTGGCCGCCTGGGTCGCGCTCGAGAACTTCCGCTCCCGGTTCAACGCGGGCCTGGGTCTGCACAGCCAGGGCTTCTCCGACAAATGCGAGATACCGATGCGTGCCGCCGCCGAGAGCGGTGGCCTGAGCAACCGTGCGGACGCCGTTGCCTGACGCCGAGGCCGACGCGGCCGCCTTCGAGGAGTGGCGTTCGCTCCTGTTCGGCATCGCGTACCGCATGCTCGGCAGCGCCGCCGATGCAGAGGACGTGGTGCAGGACGCGTGCCTGCGCTGGCTGCGGCGGCGCGACCAGCCCATCGAGTCGGTGCGCTCCTATCTCGTCACCGTCGTCACCCGCCTGTGCCTCGACCAGCTCGACTCGGCCCGTGCCAAACGCGTCTCCTACGCCGGACCGTGGTTGCCCGAGCCCGTGGCGGACGACGAGCCGTGGGCCGCCGAGCGGGCGGACTCGCTGTCGCTGGCGTTCCTCGTGCTCCTCGAGGAGCTCACGCCGCTCGAGCGGGCCGCCTATCTCCTCCACGACGTCTTCGGGTACTCGTTCGAGGAGGTGGCCGGCTCGCTCAGCCGTTCGCCCGCGGCGTGCCGGCAGCTCGGCGCCCGCGCCCGCCGGCACATCGACGAGCGGCGCCAGCGCTTCGACGCCGATCTGCGGCACGGTCGCGAGCTCACCGACCACTTCTTGGCGGCGTGCGCCACCGGCGACCTGTCGGGCCTGCTCAGCATGCTCTCGGACGACGTCGTCGTCTGGACGGACGGCGGGGGCAAGGTGCGGGCCGCCATGCGGCCCGTGGTGGGGCCGCAACGCAGCTCCCGCTTCTTGCTCAACGTCGCCAAGAAGGCCCAGGGCCTCCCACAGGCGGCGGTCCTGAACGGCCAGCCAGCCAGCGTCTTGGTGAAAGGCGGTGCGGTCGTGGCCGCACTGGTGCTCGACATCTTGGACGGGACCATCGTCGGGGTGAGGGTGGTGTCGAACCCGGACAAGCTCGCCCGGCTGAGCGCACACCTGCTCGGAACCGCTGCCGCCCCCACCGCCACGACGAGCCCGGGCGGTGTCTCCGACTAGGACCGGAACGTCTCGAGCTCCCTGCGCCGCACCTTGCCGGCCGCCGTGCGGGGGAGATCGTCGACGATCACCAGCTCCTTGGGGGCCGCCCAGGGTGCGATGGTGTCGGCGACGATCTGTCGCAATTCTTCGAGGGAGGGCGCATCGTCACTCGGCACGACCCAGGCCACGACACGTTCACCCCATTCGGGGTCATTGCGCTTCCACACGGCGACCTCGGCGACACCGGGGTGGGCGATGAGGACCCGCTCGACGAGGTCGGGCCAGACCTTCTCCGCTCCGGTGGTGATGACGTCGTCGATCCGGCCCGACACCACGAGTGTGCCGTCAGGGTCGAGGTGCCCGGCGTCCCCGGTGGCGAACCAGGTCGTGGTGCCATCGGGCCCGGCCACTCGCCCGTCTCCGTCGTCGCGGTAGCGGCTGAAGAGCATGGGTGCCCTGATCAGGATCTCCCCGGCGGCTCCTTGGTCGGCGTTCGCCCGCGTCGGGCGCGGGCAGCGGCCGCACCGCGATCTCGACACGCTCGAGCGGCTTTCCGTCGTAGACGACGCCAGAACCCGTTTCCGTCATGCCGTACGTGGAGACGACGTTCGGCGGCAGCACGTTGGGCGCCTTGCTCCCCCCCAGCAGGACACAGGTGAAGACGGAGGGATCGATCCTGCCCAACGCGGTCGCGACCAGCGCGACGTGGCTGACCCGGCCGGACCGCCCGGCTGCTTCGACTGCCTCGGCCTCGAATCCCGGCATCGCCACCAGCGGGGTCTCCGTGACGATCGACCGGGTCACGACCGAGAGCCCTCCGATGTGCGCGAGGGGCAGGCAGGCGAGCCACGCATGCCGCGCGGGATCGACGCCCAGCCGCGCCGAGGTGGCCCAGGCCGACGACGCCACGGCATCGTGCGTGAGCACGACCCCCTTGGGATGACCCGACGTGCCCGAAGTCGCCACGACCAGGGCGTCACCGTCCTCCACCCCGATCCCGTCCGGGAGGGCGTGCTGATCCCCGTCGGATCCGACGATCCGCGTGGGGCGGAGCGCGTCGAGCATTGCCTTGCGAGCGGCGAGCGGGAGCCGGGAGTCGAGGGGGGCGGCTGCGTCGCCGGTGTCCCAGATGGCCCGGAGCGCGTCGACAAAGCCCATCCCACCAGGGAGGTCGAGTGCGACGAGTTCAGGCACCGGCCAGTAGCGTAGGTCGCCGTGCAGACCGTGGTCACCGGAGAACCCCATGATCCTCTCGACGACCTCCGCCCCCTCCCCGCCCCGGCGTGGGAGGAGCATGGAGCCTTCAAGGACATCCGCTACGAGGTCGCCGAGGGCATTGGGAAGCTGACGATCTGCCGTCCGGAGCGCCGGAACGCCTTCCGACCCCAGACGCTGTTCGAGTTGACGGAGGCCTTCACCATGGCCCGGGACGATCCCGACGTCGGCGTCATCATCCTTTGCGGTGAGGGCCCGGACGCCTTTTGCTCGGGTGGCGACCAGAAGATCCGGGGTGACGACGGCTACATCGGTGACGATGCCGTCGCCGAGCGGGGCATCGGGCGACTGAACGTGCTCGACCTGCAGATCCTGATGCGCCGCATCCCGAAGCCCATCGTGGCCATGGTGGCCGGCTATGCGATCGGGGGCGGCCACATCCTGCACCTGGTCTGCGACCTCTCCATCGCGGCCGACAACGCCCGCTTCGGCCAGACGGGACCGAAGGTCGGGAGCTTCGACGGAGGCTACGGGTCCTCCATCCTCGCCCGCACGATCGGGCTCAAGCGGGCGAAGGAGGTGTGGTTCCTCTGCCGACAGTACGGGGCGCAGCAGGCGCTCGACTGGGGGCTGGTGAACGCCGTCGTCCCCCTGGACGACCTCGAGCGTGAGACGGTGGCCTGGTGCCGTCAGATGCTCACGCTCTCGCCGATCGCATTGCGGATGATCAAGGCGGGGATGAATGCGGCCGACGACGGTCTGGCCGGGGTGCAGCAGCTGGCCGGCGACGCCACCATGCTCTTCTACATGACCGAGGAGGGTCAGGAGGGTAGGAACGCCTTCGTCGAGCACCGCGCCCCGGACTTTTCCCGGTTCCCTCGCCGCCCGTGAGCCCACCGCTCAAGCTGTGGGTGGCCGGCGCGCGCCCCGGACACTTCCGGCCGCGATCGTGCCCGTCGCCGTCGGGAGCGCCGCTGGATACCTCTCGAGCGGCCGGTTCGTCATCACAACGCCCCAGATCACCAGCGCCTGTCACGCCACCGTCTGCACCAATTTCGACCGGCAGCTGTCTTGGCTGAACGCCCTGTTGGCCCTCGTGGTGGCCCTGGGCATCCAGGTCGGCACGAACTACGTCAACGACTATGCCGACGGCGTTCGGGGGACCGACGAGCACCGCGTCGGACCGGTCCGCCTCGTGGCGGGCCGGCTCGCCACCGTGCGTGAGGTCAAGGTCGCTGCGCTGGTTTCCTTCGGCGTTGCGGGTCTGGCCGGCTTCGCCTTGGCGGCCAGGGTCACCTGGTGGTTCATCCCGCTGGGCTTGCTCTGCGGGGTCGCCGGTTGGGCGTACACCGGTGGTCCCAAGCCCTACGGGTACCTCGGGTTCGGGGAGCTCTTCGTCTTCGTGTTCTTCGGGCTCGTGGCGACTGCGGGATCGGCCTATGTGCAGCACGCACCGTTCGTCGTCGCGTTCGGGGGCCACCTGTTCTCGTACAACTACGACTGGGGGTTCGTCCTGTGGGCCGGCGTGCCCGTGGGGCTGCTGGCGGCGGCCCTGCTCGAGGCGAACAACCTGCGCGACATCGAAACGGATACCGAGTCCGGCAAGAAGACCCTGGCGGTGCGGCTGGGGCGCCGCAGGGCAGGCCTGCTCTACTGCTTGACGCTCATGGGCGTGGCGCTCTCGATCGGGGTGCTGCACACGTACCGGTCTTGGGCGCTGCTCGCACTGGTGGCCACGCCGTTGGCGATCTACCCGCTGCGTCTGGCGCTGAGCAATCGGGGCGGCAGGGCGCTGCTGCCCATGCTCGGGGCGTCGGCGCGCCTCCAGATCGTGACCGGGGTCTTGCTGACGGTCGGGTTGCTCATATGAGCGTCGGCTCCAGCGCGTCGAGCCAGTGATCCACTATCCGCCATGCCTGATCCGGTTGGGCGAGATGCACCGCGTGGTCGCCCCCGGGGACGAGGGAGGCCACGGCACGTGGCGCCAGCCGGGCGATTCTCAGCGCATGCGACGCGAAGCGGGTGTCGTCCGCTCCGGCCAGAGCGAGCACCGGACAGGCAAGGGTCGGGAGCCGGTCCCAGAGCGGCTCTTGGGTACCGGTCCCGCACAACCGCAGACTCGAGGCCAGGCCGGCCGCGCTGTTGCGGCGGCGCTCCGAGCGGCCATCGGCATTCAGAGAGGACAAGCGATCGAACATCGGGCCCCTGAGCCATTGGTCGAGGAAACGATCGACGTCGCCCGAGGCCTCGAGCTCGTCGGCCAGTGCATCGTCGGAGAGGCGGCGGCGCTCCCGTTCGCCCGGATCCTCAATGCCGCCGGTTGCGCCGACGAGGACGAGGCCGCTCACGGCAAGATCCGTCCCCGTGGCCACGTGGAGGGCCACGCGGCCTCCCAACGAATAGCCCAACAGGGCGGAGGGCTCGTCACCCACGGCGGCTCGCACGGTTTCCGTCACGAGGTCCGCGGTCTCCCGCAGGTCAGCACGCACCGCGTCGGAGTCGCCGTGGCCGGGCAGGTCCACCGCCACCAGCGTGCGCGATTCACTCAGGTGCTCGCCGAAGCGACCGAAGAGCCGACCCGTCTGGGTGAAGCCGTGCAGCACCACCATCGGCGGGCCCGAGCCCCGCACCTCGACATGGAGTGGCACGTCGGGTGAGCGTACAGGCCACCTTCAGCGCCACCCTGGTCGACGAATGGGCGCGACTCGGGGTCACCGAGGCGGTGATCTGCCCGGGCTCGCGGTCGACTCCTCTCGCAGTGGCACTGGCAGGTCGCCTCCGGACCCACGTCCGGCTCGATGAGCGCAGCGCCGCCTTCTTCGCCCTGGGATTGGCGGCGGCCACCGGAAGGCCGGCGATCATCTGCGTGACGAGCGGCACGGCGGCCGTTGAGTTGCATCCTGCCGTTGTCGAGGCGCACCACGCCCGGATTCCGTTGATCGTGTGCACTGCGGATCGACCTCCCGAGTTGCACGACACCGGGGCACCCCAGACGATCGACCAAGACGGCCTGTACGGCTCGGCGGTGCGGTGGTCGGCCGCACCAGGCGTCCCCTCGGCGGGTCAGGAGGGGACGTGGAGGCCACTGGCCGTCCGGGCCTTCAGCGAGGCGATCCAGGGGACGACGGGCCCGGGCCCGGTCCACCTCAACCTTGCCTTCCGCGAGCCTCTGACCGGGACGGCTGGCGGCCTGCCGCCGCGCCCGGGGCCGAGGGTCGTCGTCGGCGAGGATCAGCGAAGCATTGCAATCGGGGAGCCGCTGCGGGGCCGTGGGATCATCGTGGTCGGCGGCGTGACGCCCGAGCCGCCCCAACCCCACCGGGTGCTCGCGCTCGCCGAGCGGCTCGGGTGGCCCGTCATGGCCGACCCGCGGTCGAGGTGCCGGGTGCTAGGGACGATCGCCGCCGCCGACTCCATCGTCCGCACGCATCCTCCCCTCGCTGAGACCGTCGTCGTGATCGGTGCCCCGTGGCTCTCACGGGCGCTCGGCGAGTACATCGCCGATGCCGCCGCCGCCGGGGCGAGGATCGTCGTCGTCGATCCCTGGCGGCAATGGGCGGATCCCCTCCGAGTGGCGGCGGAGTTCCACTTTTGCCGGGCCGATCCCTGGCTCAACGCAGCCTTGGACAGTGCATCACCCTGCGACCCGGAATGGCTGGGGTCCTGGCAGCTGTGGGAGGAGCGGGCGCAGGCCGCCATCGCCGGAGCGCTCGGGAGCGATCTCGGTGAGCCGCAGGTGGCGCGGACCGTGCATCGTGGTGCGGCGGAAGTCGATGCCGCTCTCGTCGTGTCGGCGTCCATGCCCATGCGTGACCTTGAATGGTTCGCTCCCGCCGTGACGAGACCACCGCGCGTGCTGGCCAATCGAGGCGTGAACGGGATCGACGGGGTCGTGTCGACGGCGCTGGGCGTCGCCTCCTCCTCGGAGGCAGGCTGCCGAACCCTGGCGCTGCTGGGCGACTTGGCGTTTCTTCACGATGTTTCCGGTCTCGTCAACATGCCCGACGTCCCGTGCACGTTCGTGGTGGTGGACAACGGTGGGGGAGGGATCTTCTCCTTCCTTCCCCAGGCGGAGGCGATCGAGCCTGACCTGTTCGAACGGCTCTTCGGCACCCCACCCACCAGCGACGTGACGGCGGTCGCGTGCGGGTTCGGGGTTCCCGTCCAAGAAGTCACCTCGCTGTCGGAGCTGGAGGCCGCCCTGGCGGCGGCCGCGGCCTCGTCCGCGCCCGCGCTCGTACGAGCGAAGGTGCCGGGGCGGTCGCAGAACGTCGCCCTCCACGAGGCGGTCAACGAGGCGGTCCGTCTCGCGCTCGACGTGAAGGTCGGCGACGGCGTCGACGTGGAACGCCGTCCCGTGGGGCTCCGGAAGGTCAGCTCGACGTTGGCGTCGCCCGACATCTTCCACCCCATCTCGTGGACGCAGCGGTGATGCTGATCGCAGAGCTCGACGAGGTTGGGCAGATCTGTCGGCCCTCCGTCGATCCAGTGGCGGACGTGGTGCACATCGGTGAACTCGGTGTGGGTGCAGCCGGGGAATCGACACCCCTTGTCCCGGCGCCGGATCTCCAGACGCTGAGCATCTGAGGGATCCCGCCGTGTCCTTCCCAGGTTGAGGCTCTGCCCTGCAGGTCCGTCGGCGGAGACCAGCACCTTGGCGTCGCAGGCCAGCCGGCGGGCGACCTCCCGGGACAGCGGCCCGAGCACGTCGAGCTCGGCTCGACCCTCACCCCCGGCCAGGAAGCCCATGTCGGCATGGACGACGACAGTGGGACGATTGCGGTGTGGACCTCCGGCCCGGGGCTGGGCCTGCCCGCTCGATGGGGCGTCGTCGGCGCTCCCTCTGGCGTCGTACTTGCAGACGGCGACGAGGGCGTCCGCCATGCGTTGGTCGAACGGGGTGCGATCGCGCAGGCGACGGCGGGCCCGTGCGATGAGGGAGCTCTTCACGACGGTGTACTGGTCTTCCGGGAGCACGCCCGTGAAGCTCCGGCGTCGATCGTCAAATCGGAGGAAGCGACGGGCGTAGGAGCCGGTCGCCTGCTCGTCGGACTGGTTCCGGGCGGCGATCGCGAGCTCCCGGACCTGCTTGGCCGACCAGTGCGTTGCCTGCTCGGCCAGCTTGGCGTCGGTCTCGGGCTTGGCCACCTCGACGAGAGGCTTGATCTGGTCGAATGAGAGCTTCCCCTGCGACAGGGCGTCTGAGATCTTCGGCAGTTGATGGAGCTTCGCCGCAGCGGTCACCCATTCGCGGGCCGTCGTCGCCGTGACGCCACAGCGCTGCACGAGCCAGGCCACCATGGAAGTCGCGCCGTCGACCCGCCAGGCCTTGCGCCGGTCCAGTTCGACGACTGCGGCGAGCAGCTGGCTCTGGTGGGCAGAGATCGCCCGGTGATGTTGCGCCACGCTCGACACGAGGCTCTCGGTCCGGCGGGACACGGTGTCGGGCCGGGGGCCGTCGCGGAGGGTGGAGATCGCCATGCGAAGCATGAACGGTCGCCTCACACGGCCCCGGGGCGCGACATCCGCGCCCCGGCGGTGCTGCACGGTCGTCGCCGTCCTGTTCATCGGTAGCGGTCGGCTGGTACCCACTCTCCGTGACTGCGCACGGGCAGGCGTTCGGGCAGGCGGATGATCGCTTCGGGGCCTCGCCGTCCCATGGTCGATGCGTCCAGGACGTAGAGGGAGCTCGTACCGGTGTTCACGTCGTCGACCACAGTGAGCAGCCAGCCCTCGTCATCGCCGTGTCCATCCTCTGCCCGGACGAACAGCGGCTCACTGGCCCTCCGCCATGGACCGGGGTTCCAGGCAGCGACGTCGTCCCTGTTGAGGTCGAACTTCAAGAGGCCGTCCGGAAAGACGTCGATTCCTGAGTCGCCCCAGGTCATCTCGACGCTGTAGCCGTACCGGAAGGCCGTACCCTCACACGCTGGGTCGATGCGTGGGTACTCGACGTGGCGATCGTCGAGCTGCCTCCGTTCCACCCGTTCGCCCTCGATCCGCCAGCGCTCCAGCACGGCCAGGCCGCCCCCGATCGTCGACAAGCCGATCCCTGCGGGACCGACCACCGATGCCGACAAGTCGACCGGCTGGCCCAGCTCGGGCGCCGGATACCGGCACACGTACAAGTCGATGGCGCCATCGTCGCCGTCGCCATCGACCTCCGCCGCCCCGAGCACATGCGTGACCAGGCAGGGATCGAGGCGGAACCATCGAACCCCAACCCCATCCCCGACCTCAGCGCCATCGCCGTCACCACCGCGCCGGGTGATCCCGATCCAGCCCTCCGCACCCGGCACCCATCCGAACGGCACGGCGCTCCCGGAGGCATCGGCCAGCCTGGTCGTCGGCGACTCGATGAAGACGACATGATTCGTCGTCACGCCGATGTCGTGCTGCCACGTCGCCCGTTCGAGCTCGACCGACCGTGCGCTGCGCAGGCCGCCGCCGGCATCCCACTCACCCATGCGCAGCCAGACGCCCGCTTCACGATCACTCTCGTCCGTCCCGTCGGCCTCGACCGCGAACAGCACCCGGCTGCCGTCCGACGCCACTCGATGCGCGTGTGACGCAATCGGGACCGTCAAGCCCCCGGCGAACTCCTGGGGCTCGAGGAAGCGGGAGTATTGCGAGGGGATCCCGGCTTCGGGGAGTGCCAGCAACGACCCGGCGTGCCAGAACACACCCGCGTCGGCGTCGGACTCGCGTCGCAGGTAGGAGACGGCCCTGCCCTCGCGGAGCTCGACTGCATGGATCGCTCCCCGAGGCTCCTTGGCGTGGGCGCCCTGCGCGTGCTCGACCCCACCCTCGACCCCACCACTCGGGCCCACCCCGGGCCCCACGCGAGACCCAACCCCAACCCGGCCCGGCCCGACCCGGAACAGCGTCCCCTGCAGGTCTGGGGGCAACGCACCCTCCATCGGCAGCGCCAGACCCTGTGAGACACCGATCACCATGCGGCCGATCAACCTACCTGCGTATGGCAAAGTCGGGTGATGCCCACCCTGTCTGAGGACCTCGCCTTCCGCGGCCTGATCCACCAGATGACCGACGCCGAGCTCCCGAAGCGGCTCGATCAACCCGGCCTCACGGTCTACGCCGGGTTCGACCCGTCGGCGGACAGCCTCCATGTAGGCAACCTCCTCCAGCTGTGCACCCTCCGGCGGTTCCAGGAGGCCGGTCACCGACCGATCTCCCTCGCCGGCGGCGGCACGGGCATGATCGGCGACCCCGGCGGCAAGGAGGACGAGCGCCAGCTCCTCGACCTGCTGACGATCGAGGGGCACCTCGAGCGCATTCGACCCCAGCTCGGCCAATTCCTGGACCTGCAGGACGGGGGCGGCAACGGCCGCGCCCTGCTTCTCAACAACGCCGACTGGCTGGGCGGCATGTCGGTCCTCGAGTTCCTCCGCGACGTCGGCAAGCACTTCACCGTCAACCAGATGGTCGGCAAGGAGTCGGTGAAGACACGCTTCGAGCGGCCGGACCAGGGGATCTCCTACACAGAGTTCAGCTACATGCTGCTCCAGGCCTACGACTTCCTGCGTCTCCACGTCGACCACGGCTGCGACCTCCAGATCGGCGGCAGCGACCAGTGGGGCAACATCACCATGGGCGTCGAGCTCGTTCGCAAGGTCTGTGGGGACGAGGTGCGGGGACTCACCACCCCCCTCATCCTCAAGCCCGACGGCACCAAGTACGGCAAGAGCGAGACGGGCACCGTCTGGCTCGATCCCGCCAGGACGAGCCCATTCGCGATGTACCAGTTCTTCGTCAACACGCCGGACGAACAGGTCGGCCAGCTCGTCCGCTACCTCACGTTCCTCGACCACGGCGGGATCGAGGCGCTCGATGCGGAGACCGACGAGCACCCCCAACGCCGCGCCGCCCAACGGGCCCTCGCTCGTTCCGTCGTCGCCCTCGTGCACGGCGAGGTGGAGGTCGCGAAGTGCGAGGAGGCCTCTGCGGCTCTCTTCGGGGAGGAGATCGCCGGCCTCAGTGAGGAGATGCTGCTCGCTGTCACCGAGGATGCCCCGACCACCGACGTGCCGCGGGCCGAGCTCCTCGAGGGCACCACCCTCGCGGACATCTTCGAGCGCACTGGGCTGGCCAAGTCGAAGGCCGAGGCGAGGCGCACGATCGACCAGGGGGGCGCCTACGTCAACAACGTGCGTCAGACCGACGCTGCCCGCATCCTGGGCCCCGGAGACCTCCTGCACGACCGCTACGTCGTGTTGCGCAAGGGCCGTCGGGACGTCCACATCGTCCGGGCCGTATGAGGCGCCGGTTCCGGACCGCCTCCATCGTCCTCATGCTCGGAGCCGCTCTCACGCTCACCTCCTGTGCCGGCGCCGACCAGCAGGGCTCGCCGGCCCATCGGATGTCGGTGTGGGTGAGCGGGACTGACTTCGGCAGCAGCATCGGCACGCTGATCGCCGACAACGCCCGCGTGCCCAAGGACCTGGTCAACGGGACGGGCGCCGTCCACGCCGCCTGCAGCACCCTCCTCAACGACGCGCAGATGGCCTACGCGGAGCTGCCGTCGCCCGACCCCGACGTCAACCAGCTCCTCAACAACGCCTACACGCTCGAGCAGGCAGCCGCCAACGACTGCTACAACGCCGGCACCACGAACACGAAGCTGCTGGCCCAGGCCGAGCACGAGGGGATCAAGGCCGAGGCGCTCTACAACCAGACACTGCAGCGGATCCGGCAGATCGACGGCAAGACGGTCCCGACGACGACGACCACCGACAACTCGACGGGCGGCATCTTCGGGTGAGCGCCGCCTGCGCCCCCGACAGCGCCGCCCCCGACGGCGCCACCCCCGACGGCGCCACCCCCGACCGCGCCCACACCGCCGCCGCCGATTCCGCCCCTGAGGACCTCGACCGCCACCGGCGCCGGGTGCTGTGGGCACTCCCGACCGGCCTGTACCTGGTGGGCAGCCGCTCCGACGACGAAGTGAACCTCATGACCGCCAACCTCGTCGTCCAGGTGTGCATCGACCCCAAGCTCGTCGCGGTCGCGCTCGAGCGCGACTCGGTGACGACGCGGCTCGTGCGGGCGGGAGGATCCTTCTCGATCTCGCTGCTCGACCGAGCCGATCGCGAGCTGGTGCGGCGCTTCGTGAAGCCGGTCAGCGAGGTGGAGCGGGGTCCTGACGGGGTCGTCCTCGCCATGTCGGGCCACCCCGTCGCCGAGGTCGGACCCGATCGGCTGCCCGTGCTGGGAGCCGCTGTGGGCTACCTCGCCTGCACCGTGACGAGCGCCGAGGAGCTCGGGAGCCACATGCTGTGCATCGGAGAGGTCACCGACGTCGGGGGTGAGCCGTCGGAGGTGCTGCGCATGGAGGACACACGCATGCACTACGGCGGCTAGGTCGCGCGCCCCGCGATCAGTCGGCGCCGCGCTCGTCTGGCGGACGCAGGTCGATGCGCAGGGTGAGGATCCCGTCGACCAGGTCGGCCTGGGCATCGCCGATCATGGCGAAGTCCGCGTAGTCCCGCTGGGCCTGCTCGCGGAAGCGCTGCCGCTCGGCGCCCTCGATCGGCGGCATGCCGCGGTTGCGCACAGCTTCGGCCCGCTCCCGGAAGCGGACCACCATCTCCTGGGGGTCGAACTCGGGCACGGCGGTCAGCGTAGAGGTTCTATGGTCCGACGATGGGCAAGGTCGGCCAGGACAAGGAACGGGGCACCGAGGGCACCCGGGGCGTCTCCTCGGACCTCGGCGACGACCCAACCCTGCTGCAGGCACCCCTCACCGCGGCCTCCATCGCCGACCGGGTCCGCCGGGCGCTCGATGCAGCCGATCTCGACGAGTTGGCCGCCCTCCTCAGTCCCGACGTGCAGTGGGGTGCGCCGGACGACCCAACACCGTCGTGCCGCAACCGCAACCAGGTGCTCCGGTGGTATGCCAAGGGCAGAGCCAAGGGGCGCCGGGCCACGGTCACCGAGGTCGAGGTGCACGGCAACGCCCTCCTGGTGGGCGTCACGTTGGAGGACGGCGAGGAGCGCTGGCAGGTGATGCGGGTGGGACCCGGGGGCGTGAACGACATCCGGGGTTACGAGGACCGGCCCAGCGCCGTCGAAAGATTGAGCCGCTGACCTGGGCCAGGGCGGGCCGACCGCCCGCAGCCACTACACTGGAGCGGCGGCCGAGATGGCCCGTACGGTCTGACTGCGTGGCGGGACGCCTTCGGTGCGGACCGGGTGTGACAAGGAGTTCTCGTGAAAAAGGGACGCCATCGGCGCTTCGAGGAAGCGCGCAGCCTGAAGCGGTCGTCGACCGAGTCCACGGGACGGTGCGTCGAGTGCGGAGCGGAGCCCGACGACGTCCACGCGTCATGGTGCCTCGCCGAAGAGGACCAGTACGACCGCATCCTCGGGTCGATCCCGGCGCCCTCGTACTCAGACGACGATCCGCTCAAGGACTAACTCAGGCCCCAGCTGCCCGAGCGCCCCGGAACCCCGGCGCCCCCAGAAGTTCAGGCGCCGGCCGCGGCCGTGGCATCGGCCGAACCGGTCCGGCTCCGCACGGCCGGGTGGGGGAGCGCCACACCCTGACTCCGCAGGGTCTCGCGCTCCTGGACGAGGGCGACGAAGCGCTCGTAGACCTTCTTCCCGACCATCTTGGTGAGCTCGGCCTCCATCTCCTTGTAGACGGGCTTGGAGCCCACGAAGGCGTCGGGGGCCTCGGTGCACCACCAGTGGAACTCGCGACCACCCTTGCCCCAGTGGCGTCGGTCCCACTGCCGGACGACCGAGGTGACGTGCCCTTCGTCGTCGTCGACCTGGTCCTCCCGGCGCAGGGGCAGCTGCCAGCACACCTCGGGCTTGAGGGTCATCGGGTTGACGCCCCGTCGGACTGCGGCGACGTGGAAGGCACAGCCCGCCCCGCCGGCGAAGTCCGGGCGGTTGAGGAAGATGCACGCGTCCTTGTGCAACTGCGTCACCGTCTCACCGTGCTTGTTGGTGTGGATCAGCTTCTTCTTGGTCCCGTGGTTCTGCCACTCCTCGGCGGTGAGCGTGGCGGCCACCTTCTCCACGTGCCGGGCGTCCCTCTTGTCGACCAGGTGCGCCCCGTAGCTGCAGCAGCCCTGCACCAGCTCGGGCGCGGGCCCCGTGAGCACGCCCTGGCACCCGTTGCCGAAGATGCAGGTCCAGTTACTGGTCAAGAACGTGACGTCGAACACCCACGTCCGCTCCTCGTCCTCGTCCTCGAAGCTGAGCCACTCGTGCGTGTCCGTCGGTGTGCGCGCCACGGCCAGGCACGTTACAGCGTGCGGACCGCGCACTCTGCGCTCGGCGTGACAGAGGGCAGCCCGCCCCGCCTTCCCAACCGACCCGGACTCGGGGCCGGACCCGGGACTCCACCAAACAGAGCCCGAGACCGACCCGGATCGAGTCGAGTCAGGTCGACGACATCCCCACGATGGGCTGGTTCAGGTGGATGGAGCCGGTCGACCCGTAGAACGGCGCGTCCCCGTAGCTGAAGATGCCTCCGTCGGACGCCACCAGCCAGTACCCGTTGCCGCCGGGGCCGGCGGTCATGCCGACAACCGGCTTGTTCAGGGGGATGGAGCCGGCGGAGCCGAAGAAGTGGGCGCTCCCGTAGTTGAAGATGCCGCCGTCGGCCGCCACCAGCCAGTAGCCGTTGCCGCCGGGGCCGGCCGCCATGCCGACGACCGGCGAGTTCAGGACCAGCGAGCCGGTCGAGCCGTGGAAGACGGCGTCGCCGTAGCTGAAGATCCCGCCGTCGGAGGCCACGAGCCAGTAGCCCCCGCCGTCGGCTGTCGCCGCCATGCCCACGATGGGCTTGTTGAGGTGCAGGCTGCCGGCGGAGCCGAGGAAGCGGGCGTCGCCGAAGTTGAAGATCCCGCCGTCGGAGGCCACGAGCCAGTAGCCCCCGCCGTCGGCCGTCGCCGCCATGCCCACGATCGGCTGGTTGAGGTGCCGCCCGCCCATGGAGCCGAAGAACTTCGCATCGCCGTAGTTGAAGATGCCGCCGTCAGAGGCCACCGTCCAGTAGCCGTGGGTGCTGGGGGTGACCGCCATGCCCACGACGGGAGCGTTGAGGTGCAGGCTGCCCGCGCTGCCCCAGAAGGTGGCATTCCCGTAGTCGAAGATGCCGCCGTCGGCCGCGACGAAGCGGTAGCCGCTGCTCGGCGGCGGCGGCCCCCTGGTTGACCGTCAGCAACTCGGTGCCGCAGTTGCTGGCCGCCTTGGTGTTGTTGGTGTCACCCGAGTAGAACGCCGCGAAGTAGTAGGTGCCCGCGGTGCTGAACGTCACCGACGCCGAGTTCGGCACGCTTCCGTTGGCCACCGTGACCGAGCCGACATTGGTGCCGGCGGTCCCCGCGGTGTCCGCGGTGCACGCCGCCTGAGTGGCGTAGTAGCGGTAGTCCACGGTGCCGCCGGCATTGCTCGTCGCGAAGTGCAAGGTCGCGGTGTCCTGGGTTGACCCACCCACGGTGATCACGGCCGGCGACAAGGAGGTGGTGATCGACGACAGAGCCACCTCGACCGACCCGATGGTGCACGATCCATTGGCGCCTGCCCCGCGGGCGACACCTCGCTGGTCCGTGCCGACCCCAGTCGCCACGCAGACGGCGTTGGGGATGGCACCCACCTCGGGACTGGTCGTCGCCGGCAGCAGGGTCTGGGTCGGCCCACCGTTGTTGGCGAGCGAGCCCAGCTGAGGGTTCTTGCCCGTGATGTCGGTCGCCACCGGCGTGCCGCAGTTCGTGTTGTAGGTGAGGTTGTAACCCCCCGACGTGAGCGATCCGGTCCCGGTGTCGGCGCAGTTCGTCGTGCCGCCGTTGGCGACGATGCTGTCGGCCAAGGTCAGCATCGAAGCGTCGACGGACTGAATGTTCCCCGCACCGGTCGTGGCCGTGTTGCCGGAGATGGTGTCGAACTTGAAGGCGGTCGCCACCGTCGGCGCCGTGCAGCCCTGGCCGTAGTACCCGCCCCCGTTGACCGCGGCTGTTCGCCGTGAGGGTGTCATTGGTCAGCGTGATGGCACTGCAGGTGGTTGGCGGGGCGAAGGCCTCGATCCCGCCACCGTTGGTACCGGCACTGTTGCCGCTGATGGTCGACGAAGCGATGGTCAACGGCTGAACTGTTCCCGCGTCGTCGAAGAACGCCGCCACCCGCCTGGGTCACGCTGTTCCCGGACACGGTCTCGTTGGTGAAAGTGGCCAGGTCCCCCGTGAGCGCCGGGAAGCTCCCCGGCGCAAGGTAAACGCCGCCACCTTCGAGGGCGCTGTTGTTCGAGATGCTTCCTCCGCTGAAGCTGGCCGTGCTCGGGGTGCCGTTGTCCAACAGATAGACCCCTCCGCCGTCCCCGGGGGTCGAGTTGTTGTCGATGGAGCCCCCCGAGAACGTCGTGGTGTCCCCCGTGCCCTCGCCCTGCACATAGATGCCGGCCGCGAGCGGGGCGGTATTCGAATTCACAGACACGCCGATGAAGTGGACAGCGCCGCTGAGGTTGTTTTGGTCGTAGACGCCACCCCCGTCTTCACTCGAGGTATTGCTGTTGACCGTGCCCCCGGTCATGGTGACGGTGCCCCCACCAGCACCGTCGTTCGACACGTACAGCCCGGCTCCGGCGCCGTCGGCGGTGTTGTTATTGACGGTGACGTTGGTCAACGTCACCGGGTTGTTGCTGGTTGCGGATTGGTTCCCCACGTACAGTCCGCCGCCATCCACCGACGAGTGGTTACTGCTGACGTCGACGCCGCTGAGGCTCGCCGAATCCCCTGGGTGGAGATCCTCGATGTCGATCCCACCGCCCTCGCTCGTACGTGTTGGTGTTGCCGTCCACCGAGCCACCCGAGATGACGTTCGTCCCATCCCCCATGGTGACCCCACCGCCGGCACCGGCACTGTTGCCGGTGATCGTGTCGTTGGTCAGGGTCGCGGCGCCGGCCTCGAGGTAGACGCCGCCACCGGAGTTCGCTGTGATTGCCTGTGACGGTCGAACCCGACAGGTTCAGGGTCCCGTCGTTGAGGATGCCCCCGCCACCGGGACCGGTGCCGGATGATGACGCCACCTTCGGCCGTGATGCCCGAGATATCGGCAGTCGTGCCTGTGCCCACGTGAAGGACGCGGTTGGTGACTGAGCGTCGTAGCACCTGCAAGATCTGGATGATGGCGAGCGACGGGCCGGCGCCGTTGATGGTGACGGTGTGGCCGCTGTCGTTGAGCACCAGTGACCCGTTCGCATTGAGACAGCGTGTACACGTGGGTCGCAGCTCGGGATTGTTCGCGACCGGAATTGGCGTCGGGCAGCGTGATCGTCGTGTCTCCGCCCACGGCGGCCTCGACGGCGGCGACGCAGCGTGCAGTCACCTCGGTCGCCAGCAGGCAGTTGGCAGGCGAACGGGCCCGCTCCGTCGCCGGCGTCGTTGACCGTCGATGAGCGTGGCGGCGCCCGCCGGTGCTCCTCCCAGGACCACGGCGCCGAGGCCGGCCCCCACAGTGGCGCCCACCAGCACGAGCCCCGTCACGATACGCCCGAACTTCACCATCAGATTTTTCTCCTCGCTTCGGTCCGGCCCCGCCAGGGACGGCTCGTCGAAACCGCCTGCTGCGGGCGCACGATTAGCGCGCCGTGCGAGCGGGTCAAGAGTGGCGGGAACCAGTTTGATACGCTGTTGTGCGGTGCCGTTTAACCTCAGGTTCCCTCAGCCTGGTTGACCTTGATCCCGGCAAGGCCTGCGAAAACCGTGATGGTCTACTCCCGCCGTCCCCCGCCCGGTGCCTCGCCGTCGTGGCGGACCCCGTAGACTGGTTTCCTATGGCAACGACGACCGAAGACCTGCCGGCAATCTCTCCCGTGGTGACGCTCACGCCCGAGGCGTACAAGGTGGTGCGGGAGGCCATCGAGCAGGAGCCCGAGCCCGCCAACCTGGCCCTGTGGCTGGAGGTGCGCGGGGTGCAGGCCGGGTCCTTCGTCTACGACCTCTATTTCCAGGCCACCTCCGACGCCGACGAGGGCGACGCGCGTCAACCTCAAGGAGAGATCGAGGTCATCATCCCGGCCGCGAGCATCGAGAACCTGCGGGGCGCCCGCCTCGAGTGGTCGGAGGAGGGCGGCGGCGGACTCGTCCTGGTGAACCCGAACTCACCCACGCCCGAGGAGGCGGCCCCGGGCGTGCCACCCGAGGTCCTCGCCGCCGGCATCACGGGGCCGCTCGCCCAGCGCGTCGTCGCCGTGCTCGAGCAGGCGGTCAACCCGTCGATCGCCAGCCACGGCGGCCGCGCCGACCTGGTGGCGCTGAACGAAGAGGACGGCACGGCCTACCTGCGGCTGTCGGGAGGCTGCCAGGGGTGCGCGATGTCGCAGATGACGCTGCGCCAGGGCATCGAGACGACGCTGCTCGAAGAGGTGCCCGAGCTCACGCGGGTCCTCGACGTGACCGATCACGGCAGCGGGGAGAACCCCTTCTACGCCTGATCGAGGCTCGGGGTGACGCAGGCCCCCAGCTCAGGTGCGCCATCGGCCTTCCGGTAGCGTTGCAACGTGCTGCGCTTCCTCACCGCCGGCGAGTCCCATGGCCGTGCCCTCGTCGTCATCGTCGAGGGGATGCCGGCCGGGCTGCCCGTCGAGGCATCCGACATCGCCGGTGAGCTGGCCCGCCGCCGGCTGGGCTATGGCCGAGGCCCCCGCATGCGCTTCGAGGCGGACGACATCACGCTGCTCGGCGGGATCCGCCACGGCCGCACGCTGGGCTCGCCGGTCGCCGTAGAGATCGCCAACAGCGAATGGCCGAAGTGGACGGAGGAGATGTCGCCCGAGCCCGGTGCGCCCTCGAAGGTCCTGACCCAGCCCCGGCCGGGTCACGCCGACCTGCCCGGGATGCTCAAGTACGGCTTCGACGACGCGCGCGACGTGCTCGAGCGGGCCTCGGCCCGTGAGACCGCGGCGCGGGTGGCCGCCGGCACGCTGGCCAAGCTCCTGTTGACCCAGCTCGGTGTGTCGATCGTCAGTCACATCGTGGCACTCGGGGACGCCACGACCACGCCCGAGAGCCGGCGCCCGGGACCGAGCGACCTGGACAAGGTGGACGAGAGCGCGGTGCGGTGCTTCGACCCGGCGGCCGAGGAGGCCATGATCGCCGCGGTGAAGGCGGCGGCCAAGGAGGGGGACTCGCTGGGCGGCGTGGCCGAGGTGCTGGCGTACGGCGTGCCCGTCGGCCTCGGGAGCCACGTGCAGTGGGACCGCAAGCTCGATGCCAACCTGGCCCAGGCGCTGATGTCGATCCAGGCCGTGAAGGCCGTCGAGATCGGCGAGGGATGGGACAACGCGGCGCCGCCGCGGCTCCGAGGCGCACGACGCCATCGCGTACGTCCCCGAGGAGGGCTATGTCCGGCCGACCGATCGCGCCGGCGGGATCGAGGGCGGCATCTCCAACGGCGCCCTCCTCGTGGCCCGGGTGGCCATGAAGCCGCTCGCCACCCTGAACCGGCCCGTCCTGCAGACCGTCGACGTCGTCACGAAGGAGTCGACGGTCAGCTTCCGTGAGCGCACCGACGTGACCGCAGTGCCCGCCATGGGTGTCGTCGCCGAGTCGATGACCGCACTCGTCCTGGCCTCAGAGGCGTTGCGCAAGTTCGGAGGAGACTCGCTGGCCGAGGTCGTGCGCAACCGCGACGGGTTCGTCGCCTCGCTCGGCACCACGCCGTCGGCCGCGATGGGCGGCCGGACCAGCTCGGATCCCGGCAGCGCAGCCGGATGACGCCCCGCATCCTGCTCGTCGGGATGATGGGTGCGGGCAAGACGACCACGGGACAGCTCGTCGCCCACCGCCTGGGCTGGGGCTACCGGGACTCCGATGCCGACGTCGAGTCGGTGACCGGCCTCACGGTGCCCGAGCTCTTCGCCCGCAACGGCGAGGCCGCCTTCCGGGCCGCAGAGGCGGACGTGCTGGCCGCCGCCTGCGCAGAGGCCGCCCCCTCCGTCGTCTCCGTCGCCGGTGGAGCAGTGCTGAGCCCCGACAACCGCCGGCTCATCGCGGCGAGCGGCACCGTGGTCTGGCTCAGGGCACGGCCCGAGACCCTGGCCGCCCGAGTGGGCGACGGCGCGGGCCGGCCACTGCTGGGCGACGACCCGGCCGGGGCCATGGTGCGTCTCAACGCGGTGCGCGCCCCCCTCTACGCCGAGGTGGCGGACCTCGTGATCGACGTCGACGACCTGCCGGCCGAGGAGGTCGCCGGGCGCATCCTCGCCGAGGCGCCTCCCGCTGCTGGAGTCGACCGCAGCAGGGCGGGGGGCTCCACCACGTCGGCGGCCCGGCCGAGCAAGGCCGAGTAGGCACGGCACGTGCGCGCCCTCTCCGTCGACCTCGCCGAGCGCTCCTACCCGGTCCTGATCGGCCCGGGCGCCCGCCACGAAGTAGGGCGCTTCCTGCCGCCCAGCGCCAAGTCGGCCGTGATCGTCACGCAGGAGGCGATCCGGGCGGCGGGCTGGGTGCACAACCTGGACCCCGGCGTCCCCAGCGAGCTCTGCATCATCCCCGACGGGGAGGACGCCAAGTCGCTCGCCACCGTGGAGGACCTGGCGCGCCGGTTCGCCCGGGCCGGCCTCTCGAGGGCGGATGCCGTCATCGCCGTCGGCGGTGGCATCGTGACCGACGTGGCCGGCTTCGCCGCGGCGACCTACCACCGGGGGACGGCCTACGTGAACGTCGCCACCTCGCTGCTGGCCCAGGTGGACGCCGCCATCGGCGGCAAGACCGGGGTCAACCTCCCTGAGGGCAAGAACCTCGTCGGCGCGTTCTGGCAACCCAACGCCGTGCTGTGCGACACCGAGACCCTCTCCTCGCTCCCGCCGCGCGAGTGGGCCTGCGGCCGCGGCGAGATCGCCAAGTACGCCTTCCTGGGCGAGGCCCCCCAGGCCGACCAGCCCATCGAGGAGCAGGTGGCGCGCTGCGTGGGGATCAAGGCGGCTGTCGTGGCCGAGGACGAACGGGAGGGCGGGCGCCGCATGATCCTCAACTACGGGCACACGCTGGCCCATGCACTGGAGGGTGCCGCGCTGGCGGACCACCACGAGTGGGACCTGCGCCACGGGGAGGCGGTGGCGATCGGGCTGCTGTTCGCCGCCCTCCTGGCGCAGCGGCTCGGGCGCATCGACGACACGCGCGTCAACGACCACCGCAGGGTGATCGGGAGCTTCGACCTTCCCGCCGACCTCCCGCCGGGTGCCGACGCCGAAGAGCTGGTCACCTTCATGGCCCGGGACAAGAAGGCGCAGCAGGACCTGACGTTCGTGCTCGACGGCCCCGACGGTGTCGAACCGGTCCACGGCGTCGCCGCCGCCGACGTGGTCGCTACCCTGGCCGACATGGGTGCCAGCTCGTGAGCCTCGTCCTCCTCCTCTCGGGGCCCAACCTCAACCTGCTCGGCGAGCGGGAGCCCGAGGTGTACGGGACCGACGCGCTGGCCGACCACGTGACGCGGGCGGAATCAGCCGCCGGGCGGCACGGGCTCGAGCTCGAGCACCTGCAGTCGAACCACGAGGGCGACCTGATCGAGGCGGTCCACCAGGCACGGGGGAGAGCGGACGCGCTGGTCATCAACGCGGGCGCGCTGAGCCACACCTCGTGGTCGCTGCACGATGCCGTCGCCGCCTTCGACGGCCCCGTCGTCGAGCTGCACATCTCCAACCCGGCCGCACGCGAGCCCTTCCGCCACACCTCGGTGCTCGCACCCGTCTCGTCGGGCGTCATCGCAGGCTTCGGCGGCCTCGGCTACGAGCTCGCCATCGATGCCGTCGCCGCACTACTGAAGGGAGCCTGAGCCGTCCATGAGCACGACCACCCGAGCGAACCCCTATGTCCCCGCCACCACACCGATGCCGCCCATCGCGGTGACCGGGCGACTCGACCGCCTGCGTGCTGCCTTCGACCAGCACGGGATCGACGCGCTGGTGGTGACGACGCTGGCCAACGTGCGCTACCTGACGGGCTTCTCGGGCTCGGCGGGCGTCCTCACCGTCACCCGTGACACCGCGCTGCTCACGACGGACGGGCGCTACCGCACCCAGTCGGCCGAACAGATCGACAAGGCGGGCGCCGCGGCGCAGGTCAGCATCACGATCGGCCCGGTGACCGAGCAGCGCAAGGCGGCCCAGGCCGCCGTTGCCGCCGCCGCCATCGGCCACATCGGGCTCGAGGCCGACAACGTCAGTTGGAGCGCACAGCGCACCTGGGCCGACCTCCTCCACGCCGATCGGCTGGTCCCCACGTCCAACGCCGTCGAGTCGCTGCGGGAGAGGAAGGACGCCGCCGAGATCGCCCGTATGGAACGCGCCGCGGCGATCGCCGACGCCGCGCTGTTCGAGGTGCTCCCGCTCATGAGCCAGGGCGTCACCGAGGAGCACTTCGCCCTCGAGCTCGACACCGCCATGCGCAGGGGAGGGGCGGAGAGCACGGCCTTCGAGACCATCGTGGCCGCCGGCGAGAACTCCGCCAAGCCCCACCACCACCCGGGCGCCCGGCGCATCGACGAGGGTGACCCGGTCGTGGTCGACTTCGGGGCGACGTTCGAGGGCTACCGCTCCGACATGACCCGCACGTTCTGCGTCGGCGCCGACCCCGAGGGCGAACTGGCCCGCGTCTTCGCCGTCGTCGGCGCGTCACAGGCCGCCGGCGCGGCGGCCGTACGCCCCGGCATCAGTGCCAAGGAGGTCGACGACGTCTGCCGGCAGATCATCGCGGAGGCGGGCTGGGCCGAACGCTTCGAGCACGGCACCGGCCACGGCGTCGGCCTCGATATCCACGAGGCGCCCACGGTCAGCCAGCTGGGCACTGCTATTCTCGCCCCCGGCTTCGTCGTCACCGTCGAGCCCGGTGTCTACCTCCCCGGGCACGGTGGTGTCCGTGTCGAGGACACCCTGGTCGTGACCGAGGACGGCGCCCGCCCTCTGACCCGCTTCACAAAGGACATCCATGGCAGTCTCGACCAATGACCTGAAGAACGGCATGAGCCTGGACCTCCCCGAGGGCCTGTTCAGCGTCGTCGAGTTCCAGCACGTCAAGCCGGGGAAGGGTGGCGCCTTCGTGCGCACGAAGCTCAAGAACGTCCGCAGCGGCGCCGTGATCGAGCGCACCTACCGGGCCGACGAGAAGCTCGAGCAGGCGATCATCGACAAACGCGACATGCAGTTCCTCTACCGCGACGGCGCCGACTTCGTGTTCATGGACACCACCAGCTACGAGCAGATGACCGCTGCGCCCGAGTCGCTGGGTGACGCGCCGAACTACCTGAAGGAAGGTGACGAGGCCAACTTGCAGATGTACAACAGCGAGATCGTCGGCGTCGACCTCCCGGCCGCCGTGGAGCTGACCGTGACCGAGACCGAGCCCGGCATCCAGGGTGACCGCGTCTCGGGCGCCCGCAAGTCGGCCACCCTCCAGACCGGGCTCGTGGTCCAGGTGCCGCTCTTCGTGAACACGGGGGACGTGATCAAGGTCGACACCCGCTCCGGCGAGTACCTGACCCGGGCCTGAGGCCCGGCCGCCTCGACCTGCTGCGCCGAACCACGGCCGAGGCCAGGACCGACGGACCGACATGACAGACGCCGCGCCCCGACACCAGCAGCGAGAGCGGGCGCTCTCGCTGCTCTACGAGGCCGAGCTCAAGGGCGAGGGTCCGCTCCAGGTCGTGGACGACCTCGCGGTCCCGCCCGACCCCTACGTGCGCACCCTCGTCGAGCGGGCCGTCGCCACCCGCGAGGAGGCCGACCGCCGCATCGCGGCCGCCTCGGTGGGATGGCCGCTCGAGCGCATGGCGGTGATCGACCGGATCGTGCTGCGCCTCGCCGTGGCCGAGCTGCTCGACCCCGACGGGCCGCCGGTCGCGGTGGTGATCGACGAGGCGGTCGAGCTGGTCAAGGAGTACTCGACGGACGAGTCGGGCGGGTTCGTCAACGGCATCCTGTCGACCATCGCCGCCGAGGTGAAGCCGGGCTGATCCCCGGTCGCCGGGCGTTGAACGGCCATGACTGTAGTGCTATATTCACTAGCACCATGCCGAACTTCCAGGTTGACCCCCGCGATCCGGTCTTCCTCCACGAACAGGTTGCGGCGGAGATCCGTCGAGCCATCGCCGACGGCGAAGCTGTCCCGGGTGAACGACTCCCTCCCGCCCGGGATCTGGCCAAGGTGCTCGGTGTGAACGCCAACACGGTCCTTCGTGCGATGCGGCAACTGCGAGACGAAGGGCTCGTCGAGTTCCGGCGGGGGCACGGGATCACCGTGAGCGGCCACGCCCCGGCGCGCAGCGCAGTCATCGCGCGCGTGCGGGACCTGGTGCAGTACGCCCGGGTGCAGGGCTATCAGCCCGACGAATTGATCCAGATCATTCAAGGACTCCGGTGACGCTGACCCTCGGGCCGCACCAGGTCGCCGAGCCGGACGGGACCGAAGCCCTCATACGCGAGGCGCGGCGCCTGCAGCGGCGCCGACGGCGGCGAGGGGCGGTGTTGGTCGCGCTGGTTCTCGTCGTGACGGCCGTGGTCGTGACGTCGCTCCAAGGAGGAGGTCCCGCCCGGCCGCGCCCCATCCTTCATCGTCCCGGCCCGCAGGCACAACGAAGGGTGAACGGCCCCTCGCTCGGTCTCGCCACCTCGTACCAGTTGACCGGCCCCATCGGCGTCGCGGTCGACCGGGCCGGGGACATCTACTTCACCGATGCGAACCGGGTGCTCGTCGTCGACCGGGCCACGCAACAACTCGAGGTCGTGGCCGGAACCGGGCCGGCGGGCTTCTCCGGCGACGGAGGCCCTGGCCCGCAGGCCATGCTCAATGGCCCGAGCGGCGTCGCCGTCGCGCCGAACGGCGATGTCTACGTCGAGGACGGCAACCGTGTCCGCAAGGTCTCGGCGGCCGATGGGATCATCTCGACCGTGGCCGGAGACGGCCGCACCGGATCGAGCGGAAACGGTGGCCCGGCCGTCAGAGCCTCGCTGGACTTCGCGAACACCGGACGCGGCGTCGGGGGACTCAGCGACTCCATCGCCCTGGGTCCCGACGGTGCCCTGTACCTGGCCGAGACCGGCAACAACGAGGTCCAGAAGGTGTCGCTGGCCACCGGGGTCATCACCACGGTCGTCGGTCCGGGCATTCATTGTGGCCCGCTCGACGGCATCTGCCTGACGGCCCCCCATCCGTGTGCGCCGGTCGGTGTCGCCGTGGACAGCTCCTCCAACCTCTTCGTCGCCACCGGGTGCGGTTCGATCCGGGAGAGGGTCGCCGCCACCGGAGTGACGTCGACGATCTTCTCCACGCGCCAGGATCCTGCCCTGGCGGGTACGGGGAGTGCGCACGACCCGACTGGACTGGCGGTCGGCAACGACAAGACGCTGTTCGTGACGGAGGCCTACGGCCGGCGCCTGCTGGAGCTCAACCTTGCCAACGGGCGGGTCGTGCGCGTCGCCGGCACCGGCGTCGAGACATACCCCGAACCGGGCCAGACCGCTGGTGACGGGGGACCGGCTTCCGACGCCACCTTCGGACTGGCGCTCGGCACCGCGATCGATGGGCAGGGCAACGTCTACGTGGCCGACTTCGACAACGATGCCATCCGGATGATCGACGGGCGCACCGGTGTGATCTCGACGGTCGCCGGGCAGATCCCCATGTCACCCGAACAGCAGGGACACTGCTGCTGAGCGGTGCGCCGGCGGGGCCGTCTGACCCTTCGCTCAATTGGCACGGGCCACCCGCTTGCGGCCGCGATAAGCTTTCGTCCTGACCGTGAAGTGAGTCCCGTGAGGCTCACACGGCAGGAGGAGCAGTGGCCGAACGCGAGCGCAGTCATACGCGGCCCCTCGGGGGCGTGTTCGTGGCCCACTCCCAGGTCCTGAGCGCCGCCGACGTGCAGCGCGCCCTGACCCGCATGTCGCACGAGGTGGTCGAGCGCAACGGCGGGGTCGAAGACGTCGTGCTGATCGGGCTCCAGACGGGCGGCGTCCCCCTCGCCACCAGGATGGCCGAGGCGCTGCGCCAGATAGAAGCGACCGACACGATCGACCTCGGCAGCCTCGACGTCGCCTTCTACCGCGACGACATCGGCCTGCGCCCGGTCCTGCCCGAGGCCGTGACCGACATCCCCGTCGACCTGGCCGGACGGGTGGTGGTCCTGGTCGACGACGTCCTCTTCACGGGGCGCACCATCCGGGCCGCCCTCAACGCCCTGAACGACTTCGGCCGGGCCCGCTCCGTCCAGCTCGCCGTCATGATCGACCGAGGCCACCGCGAGCTCCCCATCCGTCCGGACTACGTCGGCAAGAACCTCCCGACGCGCCGCGAGGAGATGGTCGACGTCGGCGACGACGGCGTGTGGATCGGCTCCCTGGAGGACAAGTGAGCGGCCCGCGCCACCTCCTCTCGGTCGCCGACCTCGGGGGGCGGACGGCATTTCCGAGGTGCTGCGAGTCGCCGAGGCCTTCGCAGAGGTGGAGCGTCGCTCGGTGCCCAAGGTCCCCACACTGCGGGGCAAGGTGGTGGCGACGCTGTTCTTCGAGGAATCGACCCGCACCCGGCTCTCCTTCGAGACGGCGGCGAAACGACTCTCGGCCGACGTGCTCTCCCTCGCCGTCGCCACCTCCTCGGTCAAGAAGGGTGAGAGCCTGCGCGACACGGTGGAGACCGTCGAGGCCATGGGCATCGACGCCGTCATCATCCGTCACTCGTCGGCGGGCGCGCCGCACCAAGTGGCGCGCTGGGTCGAGCGCGCGCACGTGGTGAACGCCGGCGACGGCTGGCACGAGCACCCGACTCAGGCCCTGCTCGACTGCTTCACGGTGCGCCAGGTCCTGGCCGAGCGCAAGGGCGTCGCGCCCGAGGAGCTCGGCATCGGGTGCTTCGAGGGTCTCCGGGTGCTCATCGTGGGCGACGTCCGCCACAGCCGCGTGGCCCGGTCCGAGGTGCTGGCCTACACCGCCCTCGGGGCCCAGGTGACGCTGGCTGCCCCCGGCAGCCTGCTGCCGCCCTCGCTCGAGGGATGGCCGGTGGAGGCGGTGACCGATCTCGACGACGCTCTGGGCGACGCCGATGTCGTCTCCCTCCTGCGCCTGCAGGCCGAACGGGGAAGCGGCTCGTTCGTGCCCAGCCTGCGCGAGTACACCGCGCGATGGGGGCTGACCGCCGACCGGGCCCGGCGCCTGGGCGAGCACGCGATCGTCACCCACCCCGGGCCCATGGTCCGCGGGGTCGAGATCGCCTCGGAGGTGGCGGACCTGCCTCGCACGGTGGTGACCCAGCAGGTCGCCAACGGCGTGGCGGTGCGGATGGCGATCCTGTTCCTGCTGCTCGGAGGCGAGCTCCCCGGCGCGTCGGAGGTTCCGGCCGTTGCCTGAGACTGAGACCACGCTCGTCATCCGGGGGGGCACCGTCGTCGGCCCCGAAGGGCTGCAGCGCCTCGACGTCGCCGTGCGCGGTGGGACGGTCGCCGCCCTGGCCGAGTCGGTCGACCCGCCGCGCGGCGCGGTCGTCCTCGACGCCGGAGGATGCCTCGTCGGTCCGGGCCTGGTCGACCTCCACACGCACCTGCGCCAACCGGGGCGCGAGGAGGCCGAGACGATCGAGACGGGTGCCCGGGCCGCCGCCCTTGGGGGTTACACGGCCGTCGTCGCCATGCCGAACACCGAGCCGGCGATCGACTCTGCCGGGGTGGCCGGCGAGGTTCTCGCGCTCGGCGCCGGCTGTGCGGCCGAGGTGGCCGTCGCCGGCGCCATCACCGTGGGCCGGGCCGGCACCGCGCTCGCCCCGCTCGGCGAGCTGGCCGCGCTGGGGGTGACGCTCTTCACCGACGACGGCGCCGGTGTCCAGGACGGTGCGCTCATGCGGCGTGCCCTCGACTACGCCAAGGGCCTGGGCGTCACCCTCGCCCAGCACTGCGAGGACGCCTGCCTGGCCGCAGGTGGCGCCATGCACGAGGGGTGTTGGTCGAGCCGGCTCGGCATCCCGGGCATGCCCGCGGCAGCGGAAGAGGCCATGGTCGCCCGCGACATCACGCTCGTCCGGCTGACCGGCGCCCCGGTCCACTTCCTCCACCTCTCGACCGCCGGCTCGGTGGACCTGGTACGACGGGCCAAGGCGGAGGGGTTGGCCGTGACGGCCGAGGCGGCACCGCACCACATGCTCCTGACCCATGCGGCGGTGGAGGGGTACGACCCCGTCTTCAAGGTGAACCCACCATTGCGCACCGACGAGGACGTCGTGGCCGTCGTCGCCGGTTTGTGCGACGGCACGATCGACGCCGTTGCGACCGACCACGCCCCTCACGCCCCCGAGGCCAAGGACGTGCCGTTCGACCAGGCCCCGCCGGGCATGCTCGGACTGCAGACCGCGCTGCCGATCGCATGGTCGGTGCTGTCATCGCAGCTGGGCCCCGAGCGCGTGTTCGCACTGATGAGCACACAACCTGCGGCGATCGCGAGGCTGTCGGCCACGGATCACCGAGTGGGCGGCCACAGTGCCCAGGGCGGTCCGGTGGAGGTGGGCGGGGCGGCGAACCTCTGCGTCTTCGACCCGAGCGCGAGCACGTTCGTAGACCCGACCCGGCTGGCCAGCCGGAGCCGCAACACGCCGTACGCCGGCAGGACGTTCGAAGGAGCGGTGCGCCACACCGTGTTGCGGGGCGAGGCCGTGGTGATCGACGCAGTGGCGCAACGGTGAGGGCCGGCATGACCGGTGGGGCCGAGCGCGCCGAGGCGCTGCTGGTGACGGCGGACGGCGCCGTGTTCTCGGGGGAGGCGGCCGGCGCGGTGGTGCCCGTGGCGACGGGCGAGCTCGTCTTCAACACGGCGATGAGCGGGTACCAGGAGGTCATCACCGATCCGTCCTACGCGGGTCAGGTGATCGCCTTCACCAGTACCCATATCGGCAACTACGGGACCAACGCCGCCGACGACGAGGCCGCGCTGCCGCGCTGCCGGGGTGTCATCGTCTGCGACCTGACGGCCGAGCCGTCCAGTTGGCGGGCCACCGAGGGGCTCGAGCCGTTCCTGGTCCGCCATGGCGTGCCCGCCATGACGGGTGTCGACACCAGGCGCCTGGCCCGCCACGTCCGGCAGGCCGGCGCGGTGCCCTGCGCCTTCGGCACGGCACCCGAGGCGGAGCTCGCGCCGCCGCCGCCGCCGCGGTCGGCACCGACGGCATGGACCTCGTGTCGGGTGTCACGACGACCGAGCCCAGCGTCCATCCGGGCACCGCCGATGGCGTTGGCAGCGGCCTGCGCATCGTGGCCTACGACTTCGGGGTGAAGACCACGATGGTCAACCTCCTCACCACCCTGGGCACCGTGACCGTCGTGCCCGCCGGCACGACGGCGGACGAGGCGCTGGCGCTCGAGCCCGACGGCGTCTTCCTCTCCAACGGGCCGGGCGACCCGGCCGCCCTCCCGGGCCCGACCGCCGCCGTGGCCGACCTGGTGGGGCGGGTGCCCGTCTTCGGCATCTGCCTCGGTCACCAGATCCTGGCCGCCGCGCTCGGGGGCACCACCTACAAGCTCCCGTTCGGGCACCATGGCGCCAACCATCCCGTGCAGCGACTCGAGACCGGGGTGGTGGAGATCACCAGCCAGAACCACAACTACGCCGTGGCCGCCGGTACGGTCCCCGACGCCGAGACGACCCACGTCAACCTCAACGACGGGGTGATCGAGGGGTTGCGCTCCGTGGTGGCACAGGCGTTCTCGGTGCAGTACCACCCTGAGGCCGCACCCGGCCCCCACGACGCCCGCTATCTCTTCGGTGCCTTCCGGGACCTGATGCTCGCCCGTCCCGCCCGCGCCGGGGCGCGCTGAGCCGGCCGGGACGGAGGACGCCCACGTGCCGCGCCGCGACGACCTGCAGTCGATCCTCGTCATCGGGTCCGGCCCGATCGTGATCGGCCAGGCCTGCGAGTTCGACTACTCGGGCACCCAGGCCTGCCGGGTCCTGGCCGAGGAGGGGTACCGGGTGATCCTGGCCAACTCCAACCCGGCCACCATCATGACGGACCCCGGGACGGCCGATCGCACCTACGTCGAGCCACTCGATCCCGAGGTGCTCGAAGCCATCATCGAGAAGGAACGGCCCGACGCGCTCCTGCCCACGCTCGGCGGGCAGACGGCTCTCAACCTGACGATGCAGCTGGTGGAGAGGGGCGTGCTGGAGCGCTACGGGGTCGAGGTCATCGGGGCCCGACCGGAGGCGATCGAGACCGCAGAGGACAGGGATCGCTTCAAGATGGCCATGCAGGACATCGGCCTCGAGGTGCCCCGTTCGGGCTTCGCCCACTCGCTGGAGGAGGCCGAGGAGATCGCAGCGGACATCGGCTTCCCGATCATGGTGCGGCCGAGCTTCATCCTCGGTGGCAAGGGGACGGGCATCGCACCGGACAGCGAGCAATTCACGCGGCTGGCCTCGGAGGGACTGGCCGCCAGCCCGGTCGGCCAGATCCTCGTGGAGCAGTCGATCGCCGGCTGGAAGGAATTCGAGCTCGAGGTGATGCGCGATGGCGCGGACAACTGCGTCGTGGTGTGCTCCATCGAGAACTTCGACCCCATGGGCGTCCACACCGGCGACTCCATCACCGTGGCGCCGGCCCAGACGCTGACCGATGTGGAGTACCAGGCCATGCGCGACGACGCCTTCGCCTGCCTCCGGCGGGTCGGCGTCGAGACCGGTGGCTCCAACGTCCAGTTCGCCGTGGACCCGGCCACCGGCCGCCGGGTCATCATCGAGATGAACCCGAGGGTGTCTCGTTCTTCGGCGCTGGCCTCCAAGGCGACCGGGTTCCCGATCGCCAAGATCGCCGCTCGCCTCGCCGTGGGCTACCTGCTCAACGAGATCCCGAACGACATCACCAAGGCGACGCCGGCCTCCTTCGAGCCCACCATCGACTACGTCGTGACCAAGGTCCCGCGCTGGGCCTTCGAGAAGCTGCCTGGGGCCGACGGGCACCTCGGCACGCGCATGCAGTCGGTGGGCGAGGTGATGGCGATCGGCCGCACCTTCTGCGAGTCGCTCCAGAAGGCGCTGCGCTCGCTGGAGCAGGGCAGGGCGGGCCTCAATGCCGACGCGGCCGAGGCCGCGCTCGATGCCCTGCCGGTCGCTGAGCTCCTGGAGCGGGTCGCCGTGGCCACGCCGGAACGCGTCTACGAGCTCGAGTCGGCGCTCCGCCGCGGAGCCCGCGTCGACCAGGTGGTGGCCTCGACCGGCATCGATCCCTGGTTCGTCCGCCAGCTCGAGCGCATCGCAGTCGAGCGTCTGCGGATCGAGGCGGCCCCGGAGCTCGGTCGGGCGGACTTCCGCCGCGCCAAGCGGCTGGGGTTCTCCGATGCCCAACTGGCGTACCTGCGGGGCACGAACGAGGCGGACATTCGGGCGGCGCGGCTGGCACACGGCGTGCGGGCGACGTTCAAGACGGTCGACACCTGCGCCGCGGAGTTCGAGGCGTTCACGCCGTACCACTACGCCACCTACGAGGAGGAGGACGAAGTCCGGCCCTCCGAGCGCGAGCGAGTGATCATCCTGGGCTCGGGCCCGAACCGTATCGGGCAGGGGATCGAGTTCGACTACTGCTGCGTGCACGCGTCGATGTCGCTGCGGGACGCCGGCTATGAGACGGTCATGGTCAACTGCAACCCCGAGACCGTGTCGACGGACTACGACACGTCGGATCGCCTCTACTTCGAGCCGCTGACCGACGAGGACGTGGCCAACGTCCTCGACGCCGAGCTGGCGGCGGGCGGCACGGTGGTGGGCGTCATCGTGTCGCTCGGCGGTCAGACACCCCTCAAGCTGGCCGGCTCGCTGCCACCCGAGCTCGTGCTCGGGACGAGCCCGGCCTCCATCGACCTGGCCGAGGACAGGGAACGCTGGAACGCGCTGTGCCACGAGCTGTCCATCCCCCAGCCGCCGGGCGGGACGGCGACGACCACCGCCGAGGCGTTGGCGGTCGCGGGGCGGGTCGGCTACCCGGTGCTGCTGCGCCCGAGCTACGTGCTGGGCGGCCGCGCCATGGAGATCGTGTACGACGACGACGGTGTGCGGCGCGTGATGCAGGCCATGACGACCGGCGCGTTGGCACGGGAGGGCGGGGTGACCTCCGAACGGCCAGTCCTGGTGGACCGCTTCCTGGAGGACGCCGTCGAGGTCGACGTGGACGCGGTGCGCGACGGCGCCGGCGAGATCCTCATCGCGGGGGTGATGGAGCACGTCGAGGAGGCGGGCGTGCACTCGGGCGACTCCGCCTGCGCGCTCCCGCCGCAGTCGTTGCCCGAGGACGTCGTTCACATGCTCGAGCGCCACACCCGCTCACTGGCGGACTCGCTCGAAGTCTGCGGACTCATCAACGTGCAGTTCGCGGTGAAGGACGGGCAGGTCTACGTGCTGGAGGCGAATCCCCGGGCGAGCCGGACCGTGCCCTTCGTCGCAAAGGCCACCGGCGTGCCCCTGGCCATGGTGGCGGCCCGGGTCATGGTCGGGCAGACGCTGGCGGAGCTGCGCCAGGAGGGCCTGCTGCCCGCAGATGTGATCGGCCGGGTGCCCGTGCTCGACCACGTGAGCGTGAAGGAGGCAGTGCTCCCGTTCGACCGCTTTCCGGGTGTCGACACGCTGCTCGGCCCCGAGATGCGCTCGACCGGCGAGGTCATGGGAGTCGACATCACCTTCGGCCTGGCCTTCGCCAAGAGCCAGATGGCTGCGGGCACCAGGCTGCCCGACTCGGGCACGGTGTTCCTCTCCCTGGCCGACCGGGACAAGCCCGCCGGCCTCGAGGTGGCCCGGGCCTTCGGCGACCTCGGGTTCTCCATCGCCGCCACCCTGGGAACGGCGGGCTACCTGCGCTCCGCCGGGGTCGTGGTCGACACCCTCGTGGCCAAGGTGGGGGAGGAGGGCGTGGCCTCCGACGCCGTCGAGCTCATCGCACAGGGCAAGGTCCAGCTCGTCGTGAACACTCCGCGCGGCCTCGGGCCGCGTGCGGACGGCCAGCACATCCGCATGGCGTCGGTGGCCTACAAGGTGCCGTGTCTGACCACGCTGGCCGCGGCGCGGGCGGCCGCGGCGGGCATGGCCGACACGCGGGCTCACCCGCTGCAGGTGCGCCCGCTCCAGGACCTGCACCCGGTCCCCGGTCCGAGGCCGCGATGAGCGCTCCCGCACGACCGGGCCGTTCGGTGAGGCTCGTCACGCGGGTGGGCGGCATCGAGCTCGACAACCCGATCATGACGGCCTCGGGGACGTCCGGCCACGGCACCGAGCTGGAGGAGTACGGCCCGCTGGCCGACCTGGGGGCGATCGTCGTCAAGTCGCTGTCCGTCGAGCCGTGGCCCGGCAATCCTGCACCTCGGGTGCACGAGGTCGGCGCCGGGATGCTCAACAGCGTGGGGCTGCAGGGTCCGGGACTGGCCGCCTGGCTGGACCACGACCTCCCGGCACTCGGCGCGTCGGGCGCACGCGTGGTCGTCAGCATCTGGGGCCGCACGGTGGCCGACTACGCCCGGGCGGCGGAGCTGGTGGCGGCCGCCGCGACCTCGGACGCGGGCGCCTGCATCGCGGCGCTCGAGGTCAACGTCAGCTGCCCCAACGTCGAGGATCGGTCACGCATGTTCGCCCACTCGGGGGAGGCGACGTCGAGGGTCATGGCCGCAACGGCCTGTGGCCTGCCGCGTTGGGCCAAGCTGAGCCCGAACGTGCCCGACCTGGTGGAGATCGCTTCCGGCGCTCTCGAGGGCGGCGCCGACGGGTTGACGCTGGTGAACACGCTGCTTGGCCTGGCTCTCGACGTCGAATCGGGCCGCCCCGTCCTCGGGGCCGGTGGCGGCGGACTCTCCGGGAGCGCGGTGCACCCGGTCGCCGTGCGCGCCGTGTGGGAGTGCCGGGGTGCCTTCCCCGAGGTCCCCATCGTCGGCGTGGGCGGGGTGATGACCGGCCCCGACGCCGTGGAGCTGCTGCTCGCCGGTGCCGACGCCGTCCAGGTCGGCACCGCCACATTCCGGGATCCCCGCGCACCCTGGAAGGTGCTCCGGCAGCTGGCACGGTGGTGCGAGGCCCACCACACGACCGTGGACGACATCAGGGCCCAGGCTCGCCGCCGAGCGCTTGCCGACACCGCGTCCGGCCTGCCGTCACAGCGTTCGTCCGATGCAAATGCGCCCGTACCATTGCTCAACGAAGGAGGTCGCAATGGCTGACAGCTTCGGGGAACGCGTGGCCGCGGCGGTTCGCGCCACAGGGCCGCTGTGCGCCGGCATCGACCCGTCCGCCGCGCTCCTGACCGATTGGGGCCTCAGCGACGACGCCCAGGGCCTGCGTACCTTCTGCCACACGTGCGTCGAGGCCTTCGCCGGGGTCGTGGCGGTGATCAAGCCACAGGTGGCCTTCTTCGAGCGGCACGGCTCGGCGGGCATGGCCGAGCTGGAGCGCCTCACGGCCGAGGCGAGCGCCGCCGGACTGATCGTGATCGCCGACGCCAAGCGGGGCGACATCGACTCGACGGCCGAGGCGTACGCCGACGCGTGGCTCGGTGACGGGAGCCCGCTCGCCGCTGACGCCGTGACCGCTCATCCCTACCTGGGCCTGGGCGCACTGGCGCCTCTGGTCCGAAGGGCCTCCGCCACCGGGCGGGGTGTCCTCGTCGTTGCCCGCAGTTCCAACCCCGAGGGTCGTGGGTTGCAGCAGGCGGTCACCGCGGACGGGAGCGCCGTGGAGGACATGCTGCTCGGAGAGATCGCGGCCCTCAACGGCTCGCCCGACGTCCCGATGGGAACCGTGGGGGCGGTGATCGGCGCCACCCTGCAGCCGACAGGCTTCGCGTTGTCCCAGCTCGGAGGCGTAATTCTGGCTCCGGGACTGGGTGCCCAGGGCGCCGGCCCGGCGGACGTGGCCGAGCGCTTCGCCGGGTGCCCGCCGGGGAGCGTGCTGCCCAGCAGCTCTCGTGGGCTGCTCGGCAGCGGACCGGACCCGGAGGACCTGCGGCGCAACGCCCGGTCACTGGCACGCGAGTTGGCGGCGCTGATGGGCTGAGTAGGGAAAATAGGTGACCGTCCCTGGCCGAGGCGCTATGGTCTCGCCATGCCGCAACCTCCCGCACTCACTCCCGAGCAGCGCGCCGCTGCACTTGAAAAGGCTGCCAAGGTTCGCCGCGAGCGGGCCGAGGTCAAGGACAAGCTCAAGATGGGCAACCTGACCCTGGCGCAGCTGCTCACCGAGGCCGACTCGAACGAGACCATCGGCAAGATGAAGGTGGTCTCCGTGCTCGAGTCCTTGCCCGGCCTGGGCAAGGTCAAGGCACGGCGCCTGATGGAGACCGTCGGCATCAGCGACAGCCGGCGGCTTCAGGGGCTCGGTGCCAAGCAGCGCGAGTCGCTGCTCAAAGAGACTGCGCGCTGAACCTCACATTCGCGAGCCACGGATCTTCGTGCTCATCGGCCCCGGAGGGGCCGGCAAGGGCACGCTGGCGGCCGAGCTCGTTGCGCAAGACCCCACCATCTGGCTGAGCCGGAGCTGGACCACCAGAGCGGCGCGCCCCGGCGAACGTGAGCGGGGCGCGTACGTCTTCGTCGACCGCCAGACCTTCGAGGAGGCCATCGACCAGGGCGGCTTCTTCGAATGGGCCGAGTTCCTCGACTATCTAATGGGCACGCCCATCCCCAGCCCGCCCTCCGGAGCCGACGTGCTCCTCGAGATCGACGTGCAGGGCGCCGAGCAGGTGGTGGCCCAGCGGCCCGATGCGACGGTGATCATGCTGCTCCCCCCGTCGCCAGAGGTGCAGGCAGAGCGGCTTGCAGCCCGGGGTGACGATGAGCAGCACATCCGCCGCCGAGTCGAGCTCGGGCGCTCGGAGGTGGAGCGGGGAGCCAAAATCGCAGCTCATACGGTGGTCAACGACGACCTGCCGCTGGCCCTGGCCGAGCTGAGGGCTATAGTTGAAGGGACTCGTACGGCTGCCCCCTGCGCCGCGAACCCGGAGGAATCCTGATGGCCCAAGGCCGCCACACGCTCATGGACCCACCCATCGAGGACCTGCTGGACAAGGTGGACTCGAAGTTCACCCTCGTGGCGCTCGGCTCCGCCCGCGCCCGGCAGGTGAACTCGTACTACAACAGCCTCGGTGAGGGGCTCGGCAAGGTCGTGCCGCCCCAGGTGGCGTCGGTCTCGGGCAAGCCCGTGTCGATCGCCTTCGAGGAGATCGCGGCCGGCAAGGCCACCTTCACCCGGCCTGACCCCGAGGAGGAGGCCGCCCTGGCCGCGGCCATCGCGGACGCCGCAGAGGCTGGGCTGCTCGCCGAGGGTGAGGCAATCGAGGCCGCCGAGGTGATCGAAGCGCTCGACGTCGGGGACGAGGACCCGACCGCGAGCTAGGCGCCGGGCGGAGAGGCGCGGCGATCACCGCCGATGGCCGGACATCCGGGAAACCACGATCCGTCGATGGCCGCCGACCCGAGACCCCCGCGACCACGCGTGGTCCTGGGTGTCTGCGGGGGGATCGCCGCCTACAAGGCGGTCGAGGTGTGCCGTCGCCTCGTCGACGCCGGCGTGCACGTCACACCCGTGATGACCGACGATGCCACCCGGTTCGTCGGTGAGGTCACCTTCTCGGCACTGGCCTCCGAGCCGGTGCAGCGATCCCTCTGGGACGAGTCCTCGCCCATCCCCCACACCGACCTCGGTCAGAGCTCGGATCTCATCGTGGTGGTGCCGGCGACCGCCCACACCATCGCCCGCTACGCCGCAGGGCTCTCGGACGATCTCCTCGGCGCGACGCTGCTGGCAACCCGGGCGCCGGTCATCGTGTGCCCTGCCATGCACACCGAGATGTGGGAGCACGCGTCGGTGCGTGAGAACCTCGCCACGCTCGAGCGCCGTGGCGTCGAGATCGTGCCGCCTGAGAGCGGGAGGCTCGCAGGCGGCGACTCGGGGGAGGGCAGGCTGGCCGACCCCGACGTCATCGTGGAACGGGTCTTGGAACGATTGGGCCGGGCGACGCGGCGTGACCTGCTCGGCGCCAGGGTGGTGGTCAGCGCGGGCGGCACCCGCGAGCCCCTCGACCCCGTTCGCTTCATCACGAACCGCTCCTCGGGGAAGCAAGGTCACGCGATCGCCGTCGCGGCAGCCCGACGTGGCGCCGCCGTGACGCTCGTGACCTCCTCGCCCCTGCCGCTTCCGCCGGATAGCGCGGCTGTCGTCACACGGATCGACGTGGAGACTGCGGCTGAGATGGAGCACGCCGTCGGAGCGTCTGCGGAGGGGGCCGACGTGGTCGTCATGGCTGCTGCGGTCGCCGACTTCCGGCCCAAGCGTTCCGCCGGCACGAAGCTCTCGAAGGAGGAGGGGATCCCCGAGCTGGTCCTCGAGCCGACGCCCGACATCCTGGCGGGACTGGCCGCCCGCCGTGCCCCCGGCCAGGTGCTCGTCGGCTTCGCCGCTGAGACCCACGACGCGGTGGAGCGGGGCAGACGAAAGCTCGAGCGCAAGGGGGTCGACCTGCTCGTCGTGAACGACGTGAGCGCGCCCGGTGCGGGGTTCGACCACGACACCAACGCAGTCGTGATCCTCGGGGCAGACGGGAGCACCACCGAAATCCCGCTGACCTCCAAGGATGCAGTTGCAGATGCCGTATTGGATAGGGTGATCGCCCACCACAACGAGAAGCGGAGCATGACGTGAAAACCACCTTCACCTCGGAATCGGTCACCGAGGGGCACCCGGACAAGATGGCCGACCAGATTTCGGACGCCGTCCTCGACGCAATCCTCGAGGGCGATCCGTCGAGTCGCGTCGCGTGCGAGACGCTCCTGACCACCGGGCTCGTCGTGGTTGCGGGAGAGGTGACGACGTCCACCTATGTCGACATCCCCTCCCTCGTGAGGGAGACGGTGTGCGACATCGGCTACGACAACGACACCTATGGCTTCAACGGGAGAACGTGCGGCGTCCTGGTGTCGCTCGACGCCCAGTCACCCGACATCGCACAGGGTGTCGACGCCGCGTTCGAGTTGCGGAGCGGGAAGGGCGGCGAAGACGTGCTCAACGCCCAGGGCGCCGGTGACCAGGGGATGATGTTCGGCTACGCCTGCGACGAGACGCCGGACCTCATGCCCCTGCCCATCTGGCTGGCCCACCGTCTGTCCGAGCGCCTGGCGCAGGTGCGCCGGGCCGCCGCCGTGCCGTACCTGCGGCCCGACGGCAAGACCCAGGTCTCGGTCGTCTACGAGGACGGACGCCCGGTGCGGATCGACACCGTCCTGATCTCCACCCAGCACGCCAGCGGGATAGACCTCGAGGAGCAGCTGAGGCCCGACCTCGTCGACCACGTCATCAACCCGCTCCTGCCGACGGGCCTCGACACCGAGGGACTGCGGATCTTCGTGAACCCGACCGGGATCTTCGAGCTCGGCGGTCCGCACGCCGACACCGGGCTCACGGGCCGCAAGATCATCGTCGACACCTACGGCGGCATGGCGCGCCACGGCGGTGGCGCGTTCTCCGGCAAGGACCCCTCCAAGGTCGACCGCTCCGCGGCGTACGCCGCACGCTGGGTGGCCAAGCACGTCGTGGCGGCGGGGGCGGCCAGGCGGTGCGAGGTGCAGGTGGCCTACGCCATCGGCGTCGCACATCCTGTGTCCCTGCTGGTGGACACGTTCGGCACCGAGGAGATCGATCCCGAGAAGATCTCCGACACGGTGCGTGAGTTGTTCGACCTGCGCCCGGCCGCGATCTCGCGCGACCTCGACTTGCGTCGCCCCATCTACAAGAAGACGGCGGCTTACGGCCACTTCGGCCGGTCGGACAAGGAGTTCACGTGGGAGGCCACCCCGCGGGTGGACGACCTGCGGGCCGCACTCGGGCTCTGACCGTCCGGCCGCTCTCCTGAAGGGGGAGCGGCCGTGGAGTGCCCGTGACGTCATGAAGAGCCACGCCACCGTGACCGCGCCGACGCGGACGGTCCGTGTGCGGACGGAGGTCGCCGCCCTGGACAAGGCGTTCGACTATGCCGTGCCGGCGCGCTGGGCCGACGACGTGCGTGTGGGGACCCGCGTGCGTGTGCCGCTCCACGGGCGCAGTGTGCGGGGCTGGGTGGTCGAGGCAGACCTGGAGACACCCGAGCGCATCGACCTCCTGCCGCTCAAGTCCTGGCTCGGCTGGGGACCACCTCCGGACGTCGTCGAGCTGGCCGGCTGGGCTTCGTGGCGATGGGCCGGCCCCGCCCCCTTCTTCTTGCACGCGGCGTCACCGTCCGTCGTCGTACGGACGCTGCCGCACCCGCCGCCCGTGCCGGCCCGGATCGTGACCGGTGCCCGTGACACTGCCGCACGCGACGAGTGGGACGGTGCGCTCGGCCGCCCCGGCGCGACCGTGGTGCGGCTCCCGCCCGCCACCGACCTGATCGACCTGGTGCTCTCGGTCCTCGGGGACCCGGGCGTCCGCACCCGGGGAGGCAGCCTGGTGGTGCTGGTGCCGTCCACCGGGTGGGCGGAACGACTCACCGCGCGGCTCGTGCGTCGGGGCTGCCCGGCCACGACGGCGTGGGACGAGGCGCGGGCCGGATGGCCCGTCGTCGTCGGGAGCCGCGCCGGCGCCTGGGCACCCGTGCCGAGCCTCGCCGCGGCGGTCGTGCTGGACGCCCACGACGCCTCATACCGTGAGGAGAGCGCGCCGACCTACAGCGCGGTCGACGTGCTGCTCGAACGTGCCCGTCGCCAGGCGGTCCCGTGCGTCCTGGCGACGCCCGTTCCGCCCGTGACGTTGGCCGGGCTCGACGGCATCAGGACGGTGGCCCTCCCGTCGCCCCAGGAACGCGCCGGCTGGCCCGCGCTCGAACGCGTGGACCGCCGAGGGGCGGACCCGCGCACCGGGATGTTCTCCGAGGAGTTCGTCCGCCTCGCCCGGGCCGTGCTCGAAGGTGGCACTGCCGAGGGGACGAGGGGCCCGCTCGTGTGCGTGTACAACCGAACCGGGGGTGCCCGGCTCCTGGCGTGCAGGCATTGCGGCGAGTTGGCCCGCTGCACGCGCTGTGGTGCCGCGGCAGGCCGGCCGCGCGAGGAGGAGGTGTTGCGGTGCCCGCGCTGCGGTGCGACGAGGCCGGTCGTGTGCGCAACGTGTGGCCGGCTGCGCATGAGGACGTTGCGGGCCGGCGTGAGCCGATTGCGCGAGGAGCTCGAGGCGCTGCTCGGCACGGCCGTCGGCGAGGTGGCGGGTCCTCGTCGCGGAGGTGCGGAGCCCGCACTGCCGGCCACACCGGTGGTGGTCGGCACCGAGGCCGTGCTGCACCGGGTGCGGCATGCGACAGCGGTTGCCTTCCTCGACATCGACCTTCACCTGCTGGCGCCAAGATTGTCGGCGACGGAGGACACGTTGGCGCTCTTGGTGCGTGCGGCCAGGCTGGTCGGAGCCAGGGGCACCGGCGGTCCGTGGGCGCGCGTGCAGGTCCAGACCCGGGTCCCCGACCATCCCGTCCTTCTGGCGGTGTCGAAGGGCGAGCCGGCAACGGTGCTCAGCGAAGAGGTCGCGATCCGTCGAGCCTCCGGGTTGCCGCCGTTCTCCTCTCTGGCGCTGGTGTCGGGCACCGTCGCGCCGCTCTACGCCGACGCCCTGGAGCGGGAGGCGGGTGGCCCGGCGACGTCCGCCTCCGTGTCGGTGTCCCCCCTTGGCGACGGCCGCTTCTTGGTGCGGGCCGACGCGCACGGACCGCTTTGCGACCTCTTGGCCCGGGTGGCCCGACCACCGGGGCGGGGCCTGCGCGTCGAGGTGGATCCCGTCGCCCTGTGATCCGCCCGCCTGGACCCGGGCGCCGGGGGCCGGGGGCCGGGGCCCGCCGGTAGGATGGTGTGATGCCCGGCCTCACCATCCGCCAATACGGGGACCCCGTGCTCAAGGAACGCGCCCGTGACGTCGAGGACATCGACGGCGCTGTGGCCAGCCTGGTCGACGCCATGATCGAGACCATGTATGCCGCCCCCGGCACGGGCCTGGCGGCCAACCAGGTCGGCGTGCAGCGCCGCATCTTCGTCTACGACGTCGGGGACGGTGCCCGCACGATCATCAACCCGCGCATCATCGAGAGCGAGGGGGAGTGGGTCTACGACGAGGGCTGCCTCTCCGTGCCCGGGCTCAGCTGGGAGATCGTGCGTCCCAACGCGGTCCATCTCGTCGGCCTCGACCTCGACGGGAACGAGGTCTCTCTCGAGGCCACCGAGCTCGAGGGTCGTGTCTTCCAGCACGAGCTCGACCACCTGGACGGCATCCTGTTGGTCGAGCGCCTGAACGAAGATCAGCGCAAAGAGGCGCTCAAGGTCCTGCGCAGTCGCACGTTGGACCTCTCCACGTCGGACCCCGACGGGCTCTCGAGCATCTTCTCCCGCTGAGCTCGGAGCGGGCGGCCGACGGCCACCGGGTTACGACTTCGTGCCGGCCTGTCGGGACGCTGCGCAGCCATCGTCGATCGAGGCGATCTCACCCTACGCACCGTTCACGCAGGGCGGCCGAACGGCGCGCCACTGTCGTACGGTGGACGGGTGGCCCGCCTGGCGTATCTCGGCACCCCGGACCTGGCCGTCCCACCGCTGCGCGCGCTGGCCGGGGCCGGTCACGACATCGCAGTCTGCGTGACCCGGCCGGACCGCCGGCGCGGCCGGGGCACCGACCTGACCCCGAGCCCGGTCAAGGAGGCGGCCGCCGAGCTCGGCATCGCCGTGACCCACGACATGGACGACGTGGCCACCGCCGGCGTGGAGCTGGCGGTCGTGGTGGCCTACGGCCGCATCATCCCCGCCCGGCTGCTCGAAGAGGTGCCCATGGTGAACCTGCACTTCTCGCTGCTTCCCCGCTGGCGTGGCGCGGCTCCGGTCGAGCGGGCGATCCTCGCCGGCGACAGCGAGACGGGCGTCTGCGTGATGAAGGTGGAGGAGGGCCTCGACACGGGTCCCGTCTACGCGGTCCGCACCGTGGCCCTCGACGACGACGTCACGTTGGCCGCGCTCCGGGCGCGGTTGGTCGCGGCCGGCAGCGAGATGCTCGTCGACACGGTGGCCGGGGGGAGGGCTGGGTTGCCCGATCCGGTGCCCCAGCACGGCGAGGTGACCATCGCCGACAAGATCTCCAAGGAGGACCTCCATCTCGACTGGGCGCAGCCGGCCGCGCAACTCAAGCGGGTCGTCCGCCTCGGCAGGGCCTGGACCACGTTCCGGGGCAAGCGGTTGACGGTGCTCGAGGCAGAGGTGGGCCCGCCGTCCGGTGCCGGTGCAGCCGCTGCTCCCGGCGTCTTGCACGGTCCGGCGGTGACGACGGGCGACGGCACCCTCGTGTTGCGGCGCGTGCGGCCGGAGAGCCGTTCGCCCATGTCAGCCGTCGAATGGCTTCGCGGCGTGCGACCCGAGAACGGCGAGAGCTTCGGGACGGACTAGACATGAGGCCGGTGACCGTGACCCCGATCGACGGGTGGAGCCCCGACCAGTACGAGCGCTTCCGGTCGGAGCGCCAGCAGCCCTTCGACGACCTCCTGATGCTCTGCCACCCCGTCCCCGGTGGACGGGTCGTCGACCTCGGGTGCGGCATGGGCGACCTGACCAAGGTCCTGCACGAGGAGATGGAGGCCACGGAGACTGTCGGCATCGACTCCTCGCCGGCAATGCTGGCCCACGCCCAGTCGGACTTCGGTGACGTCCCGGGCCTCTCCTTCACACAGGGCGACATCGCGGTGTGGCTCGACGAGGGGCTCGACCTCGTATTCGCCAACGCGTCGCTCCAGTGGATCGACGACCACCTCAACCTCCTCGCTCGCATGCGCACCGCACTGCGGGTGGACGGGCAGCTTGCGTTCCAGGTGCCCGCCAACTTCCGCCATCCCTCCCACCTCCTTGCACATGCCGTGGCCAACGAGTCCCCGTTCATCGACGCGCTCTACGGGGACGTCCCAGAGGACCGGGGACGCTTCGTGCTTTCGCCCGAGCTGTACGCCGACCTTCTCTACGAACTGGGTGCGAAGGACCAGGTGGTGCGCATGGAGGTCTACGGCCACGAGCTCGAGTCCACAGGCGAGGTGGTGGAGTGGGTGATGGGCACCCTGCTGACGCCGTATCGCAAGCGCCTGAGCCCGGAGTTGTTCGACGAGTTCGTCGAGCGCTACCGGGAGCGGCTGATCGAAGAGCTCGGTGAGCGTGAGCCGTACTTCTACGGGTTCCGGCGGATCCTCTGCTGGGCGCGCTTCAGCTGAGCGGCACCGAGCGGACCATGCTGGGGCGGCCGTCCATCCAGGGTCGCGACCCCGGGCGTTTCGGTGACGTCCGCATCGCCCCCTCCGTACTGTCGGCCGACTTCGGGATGCTCGCCGAGCAGGTGGGGGAGGTGGCGCCGTCCGCCGACTGGCTGCACGTTGACGTCATGGACGGGCACTTCGTCCCCAACGTGACGATCGGGCCTCCGGTGGTGGCGTCCCTGCGCCATCACACGCCCCTCTTCTTCGACTGTCACCTCATGATGACCGAGCCGGGCCGGTACCTGCAGGACTTCGCCGATGCCGGCGCGGACGGTTGCACGGTGCACGTGGAGGTGGGCGGCACCGACGAGCTGATCGCTCAGATGCGCCGGCTTGGCCTGCGGGCCGGGCTGGCCCTGAACCCGGACACGCCGTTCGAGGTGGTGCGGCCCTATCTGGCCGACGTCGATCTCGTGCTGTGCATGACGGTGTTCCCCGGCTTCGGGGGACAGAGCTTCATTGACGAGGTCATGCCGAAGGTGGAGCAGGTGCGTGCCGCGGTCGACGCCGGGGCCCTGGCGCTCGACATCGAGGTGGACGGCGGGATCGACACGACGACGGCACCCGTGGCCGCCGCGGCCGGTGCCAACGTGTTCGTCGCCGGGAGTGCGATCTTCGGTCACGAACGACCCTGGGAGGCCGCCGACGCCATCCGGGAGTCGGTGCGCGCCGCCTCCGAGTGACCGGCATCCCCGCATGAAGGCCGCCCGGGCATGACTCGTCGCGAGGACCGGGCCGTCGTGGTCGGCGGTGGCATCGTCGGGACCTGGCATGCGCTCGAGCTCGTGGCGGCAGGCTTCTCGGTGGACCACCTCGAGGCTGATGTCGCCCCCACGGGCGCGTCGGTGCGGAACTTCGGGCTGGTCTGGGTGAGCGGCAGGCGCTCGGGTGAGGAGCTCGAGGTGGCCCTGCGCTCCCGCCGTCGCTGGGAGGAGGTGGGTTCCGAGGTGCCCGGGATCGGGTTCCGCGCCGTGGGCTCGTTGACGGTCGCCGGCGACAGCGCGGCGCGCGACGTCATGCGGGCTTTCGCACGCCATGTCGACGCCACCGCCCGTGGCATCTCGTTCCTCGAGCCCGACGACGTGCTCGCCTGCAATCCCGCGGTCGGGGGCGATGTCGAGGGGGCATTGCACTGCGCACGCGATGCCGTGGTCGAACCCCGGTTGGCCCTGGGCGCGCTGCGCGCCCACCTCGACGCGAAGGCGGGCCCGGGCCTCTACCGGTTCCACCCAGGTTGCCGGGTCGTCGCGACCGACGGCGGTGCCGTGATCGACTCGACGGGAGGGCGGTGGGGGGGAGAGCTCGTCATCGTCGCCACCGGTGCTGCCTTCGACCACCTGCCCGGCGCCGGGGAGTTGGCCCCACGACTGCGGCGCGTGCGCCTCCAGATGCTCGAGACCGCGCCTTTCGCCCCGAGGCTCACCACGTCACTGGCCGACGCGGACACGCTGCGCTACTACCCCGCCTACGAGGTGGCGCCGCTCTCGCTGCTCGGGCCGCAGGACAGCGTGGCGGCGGACCACCACCTGCAGCTGCTGCTGGTCCAGCGCCCCGACGGCGGGCTCACCATCGGCGACACCCACGCCTACGAGGAGCCGTTCGACTTCGCCCTCTGCGAGGACCCCACCGAGGAGCTGCTCGCCCGGGCCCGGAGGATCCTCGGAGCGGAGGTCCCCCCGGTCCGCCGCCGTTGGGAGGGTGTGTACGCCCAGTGCCTCGATGGCGCGGTGTGCCTGCGCCAGCAGGTCCGGCCCGGGGTCTGGGTCGTCACCGGACCCGGCGGGCGCGGCATGACCTGTGCCCCGGCGATCGCCGCGGACACCCTGTCGGCGGCCGGAGTTGCAGCGTGATCGGGCGGTTCGCCCTGGCCTGCCTCGACATGGCGGGCACCACCGTGCGCGACGACGGCGCCGTCGAGGCCGCGTTCACCAGCGCGCTGGCCGATGTGGGGATCACCCCGGGGACGCAGCGCTACGACGAGGCCCAAGGGATCGTGCGCGCCACCATGGGATGGTCGAAGGCGGACGTCTTCGCCAAGCTCCTGGAACCGGCCGACGCTGAGCGGGCGACGACTGCGTTCGCGGCCGCCTACGAGGCGATGGCCGCCGCCGGTGACGTCGCCGAGATCCCGGGTGCCCTCGAGGTGCTGCGCGGCCTGCGCGCTCGGGGCGTCGTGGTCTGTCTCACCACCGGCTTCGCCCCCTCGACGCGGGAGGCACTGCTCGACGCACTGGGCTGGCGGGGCGAGGTCGACCTGGCCCTCTCGCCGGCCGACGTCGGGCGGGGGCGCCCCGAGCCCGACATGATCCTCGGCGCCATGTCCCGCCTCGGTGTCGCCCACCCACGGGCGGTTGCCGTGGTCGGCGACACCGTGAGCGATCTCGAGGCCGGCTCCCGCGCCGGGGCCGGAGCGGTCGTCGGCGTCCTGAGCGGGGCCCATGACGAGGCCACGCTCTCCGCCGCCCCGCACACGGCGATCATCGACGACGTGACCGGCCTCCTCCCGCTGCTCGAGAGCTGCTGACCAGGTTTCGGTGACGCCGCTGACCTGGGAGTCTCGACAGAAACTGAAACGTGTTCTATAATTGTGCGGGTGAGGGCCGGTGAGCCGACCCGGACGAGGACGTGACCATGGACGATGTGGAGCTGATGCGCCGGGCGATGGCGCAGGCTGCAGCGGTCCGTTCCAGCACCGCCCCGAACCCCTGGGTGGGCTGTGTCGTCGTGCCGGTGGCGCCCGATCCTGACTCCGGTGCCGGCAGCGTCGCCGGGCCCGTCTTCGAGGGCGCCACGGCCCCGCCGGGCGGCCCCCACGCCGAGATCGCGGCCCTGGCCGCGGCGGGGGAGGCGGCCAGGGGCGCCACGATCTACGTGACGCTGGAGCCCTGCGCGCACCAGGGGCGGACTCCGCCCTGCACCGAGGCCATCATCGAGGCCGGGGTGTCCCGGGTCGTGATCGGCGTCGAGGATCCCGACCCCCTCGTGGCCGGGCGGGGTGTTGCGGCGCTCCGCGAGGCGGGGCTCGGGGTCACCGTGGGAGTGGCGGCGGGCGAGGTCGCCGAGCAGCTCGCGCCCTATCTCAAGCACCGCACGACCGGGCAGCCGTGGGTGGTCCTGAAACTGGCGGCCAGCCTCGACGCCCGCACGGCCGCGCCCGACGGCACCAGCCGCTGGATCACCGGCGAGGCGGCCCGCCGCGACGCCCACCTCCTGCGGGCACGCTCCGACGCCGTGCTGGTCGGGGCGGGCACCGTCCGGTCCGACGACCCCGAGCTGACGGTGCGTCTCGATGATGGGATCGACCACCCCCAGCCCCTGCGTGTCGTCCTGGGTCGGGCGCCGGTCGACGCCCGGGTCCAGCCCGCACTGGAGCTCGCGGGCGATCTGGACGACGTGCTGGCCGAGCTCGGGCGCCGTGGGGTGATCCAGCTCCTGGTCGAGGGCGGTGCCTCGGTGGCTCACGAATTCCATGCCGCCGGTCTCGTCGATCGCTATGTCCTGTACCTGGCGCCGGTGTTCTTCGGGGGCGATGACGGCCGCCCGATTTTCGCCGGGCCGGGGGCTGGCACAATTGGAGACGTGTGGAAAGGCAGGCTGGTATCAGTCGAGCGGCTCGGAGAGGATCTTCGAGTGGAGGTAGCGGCCTGATGGGGTTCTCGACCGTGCAAGAAGCCATCGATGCCATCGGCCGGCTCGGCATGGCCGTCGTCGTCGACGACGAGGACCGTGAGAACGAAGGCGACCTCGTGATGGCGGCCGAGGCTGCCACGCCGGAGAACATCGCCTTCTTCCTGGCCCACACCTCGGGTGTCATCTGCGTGCCCCTGTTGCCCGAGCGGGCCGACCTGCTCGACCTGCCCCTGATGGTCACGGCCAACACCGAGGCGCAGCGGACTGCCTTCACGGTGAGCGTCGACTTCCGGCACGGAACGACCACCGGCATCTCCGCCTCGGACCGGTCGGCCACCATCGCAGCGCTGATCGACCCCAACACGCGTCCGAACGACCTCAACCGGCCGGGCCACATCTTCCCGCTGCGCTATCGAGCGGGCGGCGTGCTCAAACGCGCGGGTCACACCGAGGCGACCGTGGACCTGAGCCGCGCCGCGGGGCTGTCGCCGGCCGGCGTGCTGTGCGAGATCGTCACCGAGGACAAGTCCGAGATGGCCCGCCTGCCGGACCTCGAGCGCTTCGCCAAGAAGCACGACCTCCCCTTCATCTCCATCGCCGACCTGATCCGCTATCGGCGCCAGAACGAGAAGCTGGTGCGGCTCGTGTCCGAAGCGCGCATCCCGGCTCAGGACCGGGAGTTCCGGGCCTTCGTCTACGAGTCGGTGCTCGACAACGAGCAGCACCTCGCCCTCGTGATGGGCGACGTGGCCGGTACCGAGGACGTCCTTGTCCGCGTCCACTCCGAGTGCCTGACCGGCGACGTGTTCGGCTCACTGCGCTGCGACTGCGGTCCCCAGCTGCAGGCCGCGCTCGACCTGATCGAGCAGGAGGGGCGTGGGGTCCTCATCTATCTGCGGGGCCACGAGGGACGGGGCATTGGACTCGGCCACAAGATCCGGGCTTACCAGCTCCAAGAAGAGGGGCACGACACCGTCGACGCCAATCTGCAGCAGGGCCTGCCGGTGGACAGCCGCGAGTACGGCATCGGCGCCCAGATGCTGGTCGACCTGGGCGTGACCACCATGCGCCTCATGACGAACAACCCCATCAAGTACGGCGGACTGGAGGGCTTCGGTCTCGACATCACCGAGCGGGTCCCACTGCAGACCTCGGCCAATCCCGAGAACATCGCGTACCTGCGCACCAAACGCGAGCGCATGGGTCACCTGCTGCACGGCCTCGACGACGTCCTGTGACGGCCCGCTCCGCCTGATGGCCCGCTCCGCCTGATGGCCGGCTCCGACCTGATCGCACTGCCCGAGGGCGCGTTCGAGGACGTGGCGTCCCGCGTGGGCCTGAGCCTGCGCGGCGAGCACACAGGCACGGGCCTGCGATTCGGGATCGCCTGCGCGCTCTTCAACGGCGGCGTGACGCTTCGACTCCTCAACGCCGCCCTCGAGGCGTTGGCCGAGGCCGGCACGGACCGCCGTGACATCACGGTGGCCTGGGTCCCGGGGGCATTCGAGGTGCCCCTCGTCGCCCGCGCCTTCGCGACTGCGGGCAAGGTCGACGCCGTGTTGTGCTTCGGGGCCGTCATCCGGGGCGACACCGGTCACTACGACTTCGTGGCGGGGGAGTGTGCGTCCGGCATCCAGCAGGTGCAGCTGAGCACCGGCATGCCCGTCGTGTTCGGCGTGCTGACCACTGACACGCTCGAGCAGGCCTTGGAGCGCTCGGAGCCCGACGCCTCCAACAAGGGCCGCGAGGCCGCCCTGACCGGGATCGAGATGGTACGGCTCCTGCGGAGCGGTCCCTTCGCCTGAGCCGTCCCTTCGCCCGAGCCCGTCCCGCCCGCCCCCGACGCCTCCGGCCCCGACGCCGGGCCCTGGAGACTTCTGGCACCGCCCCTCGGTAGCGTGCCCGTCGTGGAGCACGCGGGAGACGAGGAGGTGCTGCAGGGCGGGGTGGCGAACCATGGCCAGGTGGTGCGGGTGGGCCCCCACGTGCTGCGGCCGTCCAGCCCTCACTCCCAATCCATCTTCGCCTTCCTGCGCGACGTGTGGACGCCGGCTTCGGCGGCGTGCCGCGGCCGGTGGGCATCGACGCCGACGGACGAGAGCGGCTCGAGTTCATCGAGGGTGATGCGCCGACGGCCCCCTACCCGAGCTGGGCGCTGACGGACGAGGCGTTGACGTCGGTGGCGGAGCTCATGGCCCGGTTCCACCGGGCGTCGGCCGCGTTCGACCCGGCCCGGCCGGGGTTGACCTGGAACGACGAGATCGCCGACCCCCGGGGCGGCCCCATCGTGTGCCACAACGACATCTGTCTCGAGAACGTCGTGTTCCGCGACGGCCTGGCCGTGGGGCTGCTCGACTTCGACTACTGCGCGCCCGGCCGCCCGGTCTACGACCTGGCGCAGTTCGCCCGCATGTGTGTGCCGATCGACGACGACGAGAGCGCGGCTCTGCTCGGCTGGGACCGCCCGGAGCGGCCCGCCCGGCCCGGCTCCGCCTGCTGTGCGACCGCTACGGCCTCGACCGGTCGGGACGGAACGAGCTGTTGGAGATCCTCGACGACGCGATGGCGCACAGCGGGGAGTTCGTCAAGCGCCATGCGGATGCCGGCGAGCCCGGCTTCGTCTTGATGTGGGAGTGGATGGGCGGCCAGGAACGCTGGGACCGGCGCAAGCGCTGGTGGGCGGCGGAGCGACCGGGGTTCGCCCGCTCACTGGCCTAGAGGCCGAGAACGAGGAGACCCTCGCTCCACCGGCGTCGGGTCTTCAGTATCAGTAGAGGATCAGCTGCGTGCAGCGGTACGACGCCATCAATCGCTCGGTGGTCTCGTTCGTGACCCTGGCGTCCCACACCTGGGTGGTGCGCCCGGTGTGGAGCGGCGATGCCGTCGCCATCACCAGGTCGCCCTCCGTGGCGCTGGTCATGAAGTTGGCCGAGCAGTCGACGGTCGTGAAGCTCTTGGCGCCGTCGGGCCAGTGGTGGTTCACCCCGAAGGCGCACAGGGCGTCGGCCAGCGTGATGACCACGGGCGCCCACAGGAACCCCGTGCCGGCGATCAGGTCGTGCGTCACCGTCAGCCGGGCCACGGGGTCTTCGTCGTCGCCGCCGTGGGGTATCTCTATCCCGAGCAGGTTCAAGAAATTGAAGACGTCGTACGGAGGGGGCACGGCCACAGCTTGCCGCAGACACGGCCACCACCGCCGGTCTGCGAAGATCTACGCCCATGCTCCGCCTCGTCCTGCCCAAGGGCTCGCTCGAACGCGCCACCCTGCAGCTGTTCGAGGACGCCGACCTCGCCGTCACCCGCGCCTCGGACGTCGCGTACCGGGCCAGCATCGAGGACCCCCGCATCAGCGAGGTGCGGATACTGCGGCCCCAGGAGATCCCGGTCTACGTGGCCGACGGGCTCTTCGACCTCGGCATCACCGGACGCGACTGCATCGAGGAGCGGGGGAGCGAGGTGGTCTCCCTCGGCGAGCTGGCCTACTCCAAGGCGACCGCGAACCCGGCCAAGGTCGTGCTCGCCGTCGGCGCGGACTCCCCGGCGCACTCGCTGGAGGAGCTGGCGGCCGCCGTGGCCGACCGGCCGGGACCCCTGCGCGTGAGCACCGAGTACCCCGAGCTGACCCGCAAGGCGCTCGCCGCCCACGGCATCGAGGCCGACATCTCGCTCTCCTACGGTGCGACCGAGGCCAAGGTCCCCGACATCGCCGACGCCGTCGTCGACATGACCGAGACCGGCAGCGCCCTCCGGGCCGCCGGCCTGCGCGTGATCGAGACGCTGCTCGTGTCGCACACCGAGCTCATCGCCAACCCGGCGGCGGCGGCGGCGCCCGAGAAGCGCCACGCCATGGAGCAGATCCTCACCCTCCTGCAGGGCACGCTCGAGGCGCGGGGCAAGGTGCTCGTGAAGCTCAACGTCGCGGCGGAGAACCTCGATGCGGTGCTCGCCGTCCTCCCCTCCATGCGCGCCCCGACCATCTCCGAGCTGTCCGGCGGCGGTGCGTTCGCACTCGAGACCGTCGTGGCCAAGCGGGACATCAACATCCTGATCCCCGCGCTGCGCGACCAGGGCGCCAGCGACATCTTGGAGCTCCCGCTGTCCAAGATCGTCCACTGACGTGGCCGGCCCCGCCGCCGCCGCCGGGCCCCGTCACGGGCGCGTCACCTCCTTCGACGCCGCCCGCGGCCTCGGCACCGTGCACGACGACGCCGGCCCCGCCTACGGGTTCCACGCCACCGCCATCGCGGACGGCAGCCGGCGGATCGAGGTGGGGGCCGCGGTGACCTTCGTGGTCGCCCCCGGCCACCGCGGCCGCTACGAGGCGCGGTCGCTGGTGACGGTGTCGGCTCCCTCGGGAGCCCCGGGCCCCCCGTCCTCCCACCAGCGTCCGGCGTAACGCCGGGCGAACACCTCGACGGCCGCGTCGACACCTTCTCGGTCCCCCGTGGCGAGGAGGTCGAGCAGCAACCCGCGCGTCACCGCCAGGCCCAGTCGGGCATGGACCCGGGTGACGTCGGCCGGCACGCCGAGCGCCGCCGCCACGGCCACGTTCGTCTCGAGCCAGCCCTCCAGGTCGTGCTTCAAGAGGGGCAGCGTGGACTCGTCGCCCTGGAGGGCGCGCCCGTAGAGCGCGAAGAACAGCCGTTCGAAGTCGGCCCAGGCGGGATCGGCGACGTGGGCCCACATCCGGCGCACGAGCTCGTCGCTCTCGCCGCCCGCCTCGGCACCGATGGCCGCGAACTCGGCCTGCGTCCTCCCCTCGACGGCACGCACGACCTCGAGCAGCAGGCCGTCCTTGGAGCCGAAGTGGTACAGGAGCATCCGGTGGCTCGAGCCGACCGCCTCGGCGATGCGGCGGAGGCTCTGGTCGGCCAGCCCGTCCGCGCTGAAGTGCTCGATCACCGCGTCGAGCAGCCGCTCCTTGGCCGATGGTGCCACCGATTGTCCCGACATGTACCAAATGGTACATTGCCGAGAGGAAGGCAACGGCGGCGGGAGCAGGAGGCAGACCCATGGCCCAGCAGGTGATCGACCGGACGGCGACGACCACGGCGGACCCGTCCGCTGTCTACGCGCTCCTGGCGGACGGCTCGACCTGGCCGCAGTGGTCGCCGCTGGGCTCCTTCGAGCTGATCGAGCCCGGCGACGGCAGGCCGGAGGGTCTCGGGGCGGTCCGGCTCTTCACCACCGGGCGCCTCAAGAGCCGCGAACGCGTGGTGGAGCGCAGGCCCGGCGAGTCGTTCTCCTACGTGCTCGAGGCGGGCCTGCCTCTGCGCGACTACCGGGCGGTCGTGACGCTCACGCCCACCGATGCCGGCACGTCCATCCGCTGGCACTCGACCTTCCACGCCAAGGTGCCCGGGACGGGCTGGATCTACCGGCGCCAGCTGGGCAATTTCATCGGCCGTGTCGTCGAAGGGCTGGCCACCGCGGCGGCCCGGGCCCGGCTCACCGAGCCGGGCTGACCACCTTCGAGGGGCACCGGCTCAAGCCGGGCCGCCGTTGGCGGAGTCCCCGGCCTCCGGCTGCTCGGTGCCTTCGAGGCGCACGAAGGCCAGGCGGAGCTGGGAGAGGGACTCGTGGAGGGAGGGCTCCGCCTCGCCCAGGCGTCCGCGCAGGCCCTCGAGGAGGAATCCCAGGCCGTCGATGGCCAGGCGGGCCTGGAAGAGCATGGGCGGCGAGTGCGAGAGGTAGATGGCGGCCAGCTCGAAGAGCCCGTAACAGTGGTTGGCCACCACCACCTCGGCCGGCGTGTCGGCCAGCTGGGCCCGCATGGCGTCGACTGCCGCCTGTGCCTCGGCCTCCGAGAGGTCGGGTGACGGTTCGGTGACGTTGGTGTCGCCCGGGGAGACGGAAGGCGGTGGGGCGTCGTCGTCGGCCCCTTCCTTGGGGAAATGCTCGCCCGACGGTGTCCAGAGGCTGCTCATGCTGGTACTGTATGCATCTTGACTACTTGGAAGCGGGGCCCCCACTGAGGGGTCTCCACCTGGCCACCATCCAGCAGCTGCGGGAGCATCGTGCGCCAGGTCGATCGCCCTTCGGGCGCGGGCCTGGCCCGCTGGTCGGCCCCGTCTCCACCAATTGGCTTGCGGAAGGACCGCGGCCCGAGTGAGAGGTGTGATGACGCATCGTCGCTGAAACCACAACTGAGCACCGGATCAATGACCGAATCCGTGCCCGTGAAGTCCGGCTCGTGGACCCCGACGGTGTGCAACTAGGCATCAAGCCGTTGCCCGAGGCCCTGGCCATCGCCAAGGAGCTCGACCTCGATCTCGTGGAAGTGGCCCCCATGGCCAATCCGCCCGTCTGCCGGATCATGGACTTCGGGAAGTTCAAGTTCGACGAGGCCCAGCGGGCCAAGGAGAGCCGCCGCAAGGCAGTCCACGTCGGGATCAAGGAGATGAAGTACCGGCCGAAGATCGGGCCGGGCGACTTCGACACCAAGACCCGCCAGGTGGCCAAGTTCCTGAACGAGGGGCACAAGGTCAAGATCACGATCATGTTCCGAGGGCGTGAGGTGTACCACCCCGAGCACGGCAAGCGGATCCTTGACCGCATCGCCGAGCAGATGGAGGGCATCGCCAAGGTGGAGGCCGAGCCCAAGCTCGACAACCGCAACATGATCATGGTGCTCGCCCCCGACAAGCGGGCCCGTCAGGCCGCCCAGTCGAGGGCCTCGAACCAGGAGCGGGCCGACAGGAAGGCCAGCGCCACCGCCAAGGCGGGCGGCGCGACGGAGAGCCCGAGGGACTCCGCACCGTCCGAGGTCAACGGGACTGCTCCGCCGGTCGAGGAAGTCAGCGAAGTCGCCGCATCAGCCGAAGAGGGATGACGCAATGCCGAAGATGAAGACGGACCGGGGCGCCGCCAAGCGGATCAAGGTGACCGGCACTGGCCGGTTGCGCCGACGCAAGGCGTTCCGCTCCCACCTGTTGGAGCACAAGTCGAGCGAGCGCAAGCGCCGGCTGGGGCGCGAGACCGACATCGCCAAGGCCGACGAGCGGGCGACACGCCGCATGCTCGGCCTCTGAGCGCCCGCCCCCGCAGCGGCGCGCCGGCGCAACCCCACCCGACACACGACGAGATTTCGAAGAGAGAGGAGCACCCCCATGGCCAGAGTGAAGCGGTCCGTCCACGGCCGCAAGCACCACCGCGCCGTCCTGGAGCAGGCGCAGGGGTACTACGGCAACAAGAGCCGTTCCTACCGGGCGGCCAACGAGCAGCTCATGCACTCGATGCAGTACGCGTTCCGCGACCGCCGGGCCCGCAAGGGTGACTTCCGCAAGCTGTGGATCCAGCGCATCAACGCCGGAGCCCGCCAGCACGGGATGAGCTACAGCAGGCTCATCAACGGACTGCACCTGGCCGGTGTCGAGGTCGACCGCAAGGTCCTGGCCGATCTCGCCGTCAGCGACCCCGAGGCGTTCGGCGCGCTGGTGGCGACGGCGCAGGACGCGTTGTCGAACGCGCCCGTGGCGGAAGTCGCCTCCTGACCCAGCGGCTGGCCTTCACGCACCGGCGGGTCCGCCGGTTGCGCGGCCTGCTGCAGAAGCGCTCGGCTCGCTCGGCCGAGCGTGCGTTCGTGGCCGAGGGCGCCGAGCTGATCCGCTGCGCGCTCGACGCCGGCGCCCCCGTCGAGTCGGTCTACGTCTCGATCGAGGGCGATCACGACCGGGCTACCCAGGACGTCTGCCGGCGCGCCACCGCGGCGGGGGCCCGGGTGTTCCCCCTCGCGGCCGGTGTCCTGGAACGGGTGGCCGACACGGTCACACCACAGCCCGTCCTGGCGGTGCTCCCCATGCTCGAGGAGCCGCCGGCGGGGGCGGAGGTGTGGCAGGCGCGACCCGGCTCGCTCCTCGTGGTCCTGGTCGACGTGCGTGACCCCGGCAACGCCGGCACGGTCCTGCGGGCAGCCGACGCCTCGGGCTCGACGGCCGTCATCTTCGCCGGCGACTCCGTCGACCCCTACAACCCCAAGACCGTGCGGGCCTCGGCGGGGTCGCTCTTCCACGTCCCCCTCGCCGTGCGGGACGACCCGGGCGCGCTGGCCGGCGAGCTGTCGGCCGCCGGCTTCCGCACCTGGGCCACCGTCGTGCGCGACGGCGAGGACTATGCCGGGCTCGACTGGTCGGTGCCCACGGCCCTCTTCCTGGGCAACGAGTCCGCCGGGCTCGACCCTGACCTGTGCGGCGCGCTCGCCGGCGCGCTCGCCATCCCCATGGCCGGGCGGGCCGAGTCGCTCAACGTCGGCGTGGCCTGTGCCGTCGTCTGCTTCGAGGCGTTCCGCCAGCGCCGGGGCGGTGGGTCCGGGGCACGTAGCATCTCGGGCGGCGGCAAGGCTCGACATGGTGACTGACAACGTGGATCTCGACATCGAGGGCATCGCCGGCGACGGTGAGCGGGCCATCGCGGGCGCGCACTCCACCGAGGTCCTGGCGCAGGTCGAGACCGAGTTCCTCGGCAAGCGCTCGGCACTGACCCGGGCACACCGCAAGCTGGGCGGACTCGATCCCGAGGCGCGCAAGGCGGCCGGCCTCCGGCTGAACGAGGTCCGGGCCCGCCTGGAGTCACAGCTGGCCGAGCGGCGGGCCGAGCTCGCCGACGCCGAGCGCGTCGAGGCGCTGCGGTCGGACCGCCTCGACTTGAGCGAGGTGATCCCCGCCCAGGTGCGCTCCGCTCCGTCCCGGGGGCACCTGCACCTCGTGACCCAGGCCCAGGCGGAGCTCGAGGACGTCTTCGTCGGCATGGGCTTCCGCGTCGCCGAGGGCCCCGAGGCCGAGTCGGACTGGTACAACTTCGAGGCGCTGAACATCCCCCCGGCCCACCCGGCGCGCGGGATGTACGACACGATGTACCTCGACCTCGGCGAGCCCGAGACGGTGCTGCTGCGCACCCACACGTCCCCGGTCCAGATCCACCTGATGGAAGACGCCGTCCGGGACGGCTCGCTGCCCATCCACGCCGTGATGCCGGGGAAATGCTTCCGTCTCGACACCCCCGACGCCCGCCACCTCCCGGTGTTCAACCAGATCGAGGGGCTGGTGGTCGACCGCGACATCACCTTCGGTGACCTCGCCGGCACGATCCAGTCCTTCACCGAGGCCTACTTCGGCGAGGGCATGCAGTCGCGCCTGCGGCCGGCGTACTTCCCGTTCACCGAGCCCTCGGCCGAGCTCGAGATCACCTGCACGCTCTGCCTGGGCGAGGGCTGCCGCACGTGTTCGCACACGGGCTGGATCGAGCTGGGCGGTTGCGGGATGGTCGACCCCGCCGTCTTCACCGCGGTCGGGATCGACCCCGACATCTGGTCGGGCTTCGCCTTCGGCTTCGGCATCGACCGGCTGGCCCAGATGCGCCATGCCATCCCCGACATGCGCTCCTTCCTGGAGAACGACATCCGCTTCCTCGCGCAGTTCTGACGCTCTCCGACGACCCCCTGACCGACGACCCCCTGACCCACGACCCAGCCCACCCGAGAGAAAGATCCAGTCGACCACCGTGCGCGCCCCGCTGAGCTGGCTCCGTGACTTCGCCCCGTTCCCCGACGACGTCGGGGCGCTGCGTGACGCGCTCGACGACCTCGGGCTGGTCGTCGAGGGGATCGAGCACGTGGGGGAGGGGCTGGGCGACGTGGTGGTGAGCCGGGTGCTCGAGATCAACCCCATCGCGGGCGCGGACCGCATCCGCCGGGTGACGGTCTCCGCCGGCGCGGAACCGCTCGAGATCGTGTGCGGGGCGGACAACTTCGCGGTGGGGGACCGGGTCCCGCTGGCGCCGGTCGGGGCGATCCTGCCCGACGGCCTCGAGATCGTCCGCCGCAAGCTGCGCGGCGAATGGTCCAACGGGATGCTGTGCTCGGGGAAGGAGCTCGGGCTCTCCGACGACGGCGCCGGCCTGCTGATCCTGGGCGACGAGGCGCCGGGCGATCCGGGCACGCCCCTGATGGAGGCGCTGGGGCTGGAGCCCGACACCGTCTTCGACATCACGGTCGAGGGCAACCGACCCGACGCCTGGTCCATGGTGGGGATCGCCCGCGACCTTTCGGCGCGCCTCGGGCTCCCGTTCGACGCGCCGGAGCCACCCGAACCCCCGCCGAGCGGGCGGCCGGTCGAGGCGACGGCCACGGCGGCGCTCGAGTCGCCCGAGCTGTGCCCCCGCCTCACCGTCACGGTGCTGGAGGACGTCGTGGTCGGGCCGTCGCCGCGCTGGATCGCCCAGCGCCTGCTCCTGGCCGGCATGCGACCCATCAACAACGTCGTGGACGCGTCGAACTACGTGATGCTCGAGCTGGGGCAGCCCACGCACCCCTATGACCTGGCGTTGCTGCCGGGGCGCGGGCTGAGCGTGCGGCGGGCGCGCCAGGGCGAGACGCTGGTGACGCTCGACGGGGTGCAGCGCCCGCTCGGCGTGCGGGGACGGAGCCTCGGCGACACCGGCGAGGACTGCCTCATCTGCGACGCGGAGGGCACGCCGGTCGGCATCGGAGGGATCATGGGCGGGGCCTCCTCGGAGATCTCCGACTCCACCACCGAGGTGCTGCTCGAGGCGGCCTACTTCACGCCGATGGCCATCGCCCGCACGTCCAAGCGCCTGGGCCTGCGCACCGAGGCGTCGGCGCGCTTCGAGCGCGGCGTCGACCCGTGGGGGATCGAGCCGGCGGTGCGCCGCTTCTGCCGGCTCCTGGCCGAGAGCGTGCCCGGCCTCCGCGTGGACGACGGCACGCTCGACGTCCGCGGGGAGGTGCCCGAGCCCTTCGTGGTGACCGTGCCCATCGCCCGCGTGCACAGCCAGATCGGCGTCGCGCTCGGACGCGAGGAGATCGCCAGTCTGATAGGGCCCATCGGGTTCACGGTGCTCGAGCACGGCGGCGACGGGGCCGACCGGGTCACCGTGATCGTGCCGACGAACCGGCCCGACGTGCGCCCGGAGCCCTACGGGGTGGACGACGTGATCGAGGAGATCGCCCGGATGTTCGGGTACGGCAACATCCCGCGTCGGGTCCCCACGTGGCCCCAGCCCGGCCGCCTGACGGCGCGGCAGCGCTCCCGGCGCGTGGTCAAGGACATCCTGTGCGGCCTGGGCGCGTCCGAGGGGTGGACCGACACCTTCGTGTCCGCCCAGGCCCATGCCGACGTCGGCCTCACGGGCCCCGCGGTGCGGGTGGCCAACCCCCTCGACGCCGAGCAGCCGTTCCTGCGGCGCTCGCTGATGCCCGGGCTGCTGGCGGCGTTGGCCTACAACGCCAGCCGTCGCCAGCCCGAGGTGCGCCTGTTCGAAGTCGGCGTCGTGTTCTCCCACCCCGACGAGGGCGCGCCACGGGTTGTCGAACGCGCCGGCGCCGGCGGGGCCGAGACCGCGGTGCTGCCCGGTGAGCGCGAGGTGCTGTCGGCCGTCTTCGCCCGGGACGGCGACGACGCCCGTTACGCCGTGGCGTCGTGGCACGTCGTCGCCGCGGCGCTCCACCTCGACGGCGTGCGGCTGGTGGCGCCCGGTGAGGAGCATGGGGCGCTCCCGGGGCTGCACCCCACCCGCTCCGCCCATCTCGTCGCCGACGGCGGAGGGACCGGGCCCGTCGTCTTCGGCTCCGTCGGGGAGATCGACCCCGGTGTCGCCACCACCTTCGGGCTCACCCGGCTCTCGGGCAGCGGCACGTCGGCGCGCCGGGTGGGCTGGCTGGAGCTCGATCTCGGCCTGCTGCTCGACGAGGCGCAGGTGCCGCGCCGCGTCACGACCGGCGGCGCCGTGAGCCGCTTCCCCTCGTCGGACATCGACCTGGCGATCGTGGTGGCGGACCGTCACCCGGCCGACGTCGTGGCCGAGGTCCTGCGCTCGGCCGCCGGCGACCTGCTCGAGTCGGTCAGCCTGTTCGACGTCTACCGGGGGGCGGGCATCCCCGCCGACACCCGCAGCCTGGCCTATCGCCTGCGCTTCTGCGCGCCCGATCGGACGCTCACCGACGAGGAGGTCGGTGCCCTGCGCGCCCGCTGCATCGAGGCCGTGGCGAGGGAGTTCGGGGCCGTCCTGCGCTGAGCAGCGGCCGCCGGGCGTACCCGTGGCAAGGTGAGCGGGTGGAGGTCCGGCTGCTCGATTCCGGTGATGACGACGCCGTGGCGGCGTGGCACGCCGTGCTGCAGGCCGCCGAGCAGGAGGTGTGGCCGGACCGGTCGAGCTACACCCTGCGCGACGTCCGGGCCTTCGCCGGCCACCGGGGGACCTACCGCCGCTTCGACCAGCTGGCTGCGGCCGAGCCCGGGGGGCCCGTCGTCGGGGTGGGCGTGATGGAGGCCCCGCTGCGCGACAACGTCCACAGCGCCGAGGTCACCGTGGCGGTGGACCCGCAGCACCGGCGCCGCGGGGTGGGCAGCGCCATCGTGGAGCGCATGGCGGAGCTGGCCGCGGCCGAGGGCCGCCGCGTGCTCAACTCGATCGTGGACGTGCCGCTCGCACGGTCGGGCGCGCATCCGAGCGAGCTCTTCGCGCGCCACGCGGGGTTCGTGGCCACGCTGCCCGGCAACAGCCGCTACCTCGCGGTCCCCTTGGGTGCCGCCCGGGTCGCCGCGCTGCGCGGCGAGATCGGCGCGGCGCGGGACGCAGCGGACTACCGCGTCTTCACCTTCACGACGCCCTGGCCCCGGGAGTACCTCGAGGACCACTGCGTGCTCCTGCGCCGGATGTCGACCGACGAGCCGGCGGGCGACCGCGACAAGGAGGAGGAGGTGTGGGACCAGCGCCGCATCGACGAGTACGACGAGCTGCTCGTGGCGCGCGGGGTCTGGAAGCTGGCCGCCGTCGCCCAGCACGTTGCATCGGGCCGGCTGGTCGCCTTCAGCGAGCTCCTGCTGTCACCGCACGCGCCGACCGAGTGCTGGCAACTGGCCACGCTGGTGCACCCGGACCACCGGGGGCACCGGTTGGGACTGGCCGTGAAGCTGGCCAACGTGGAGGCCCTCGCGGCGGCCGCTCCGGCGGTCCGGCGCATCGTGACCTCCAACGCGGCGGAGAACGCCGCGATGATCGCCGTCAACGACACGATGGGCTTCGTGATCGCCGGCGCGGGCTGGTTCTGGCAGAAGGACGTACGGGCCGCTTGAGGCGCCTGCGGTTGCCACCGAGGTTGGTCGCATGATTATGCATATATATGTATACTGATGCGATGAAGGCCGGGATCGTGGGGGCGTCGGGGTACACCGGGGCCGAGCTCCTGCGGCTCCTGGCGGGGCACCCCGTCCTGGAAGTGGCGGTGGTGACGGCCCACTCACACGCGGGCGAGGTGGTGGGCGAGCACACCCCGTCGCTGGCGGCGGCGTACCCGGGCCTGGTCTACGAGGACAGCGAACCGGCCCGACTCGACGGCCTCGACGTCGTCTTCTGCGCCCTGCCGCACGGTGAGTCGCAACGGATCGTCCCCGAGCTGGGTGGCCGCGTCGGCCTGGTCGTCGACCTCGCCGCGGACTTCCGGCTCAAGGACGCGTCGCTCTACCCGCGCTGGTACGGCGAGGAGCACGCCGCACCCGAGCTCCTCGGGGAGGCCGCCTACGGCCTCCCCGAGCTGTTCCGCGACGGGCTGGGCGGGGCCACCCTCGTCGCCGCGGCGGGCTGTTACCCGACAGCGGCCGGGCTGGCGCTCGCCCCACTCGTGCGGGCCGGGCTGGTGGACCGGACCGGGATCATCGTCGACGCCGCCTCGGGCGTCTCCGGCGCGGGGCGCGGCGTCAAGGAGTCGCTGCACTTCGGGACGGTGGACGAGGACTTCGTCGCCTACGGGCTGCTGACCCACCGCCACACGCCCGAGATGGAGCAGATCCTCGGCTCCGAGCTGGTGTTCACCCCGCATCTCGCTCCCATGGTCCGCGGCATCCTGGCCACCTGCTACGGCCGGCCCGCCGCCGGCCGGTCACCCTCGACGGCGACGGTCATGGACGCCCTGCGTGAGGCGTACCACGACGAGCCGTTCGTCGTCGTGACCGACGACCCGCCCTCGACCAAGGCGACGGCGGGCTCGAACGCAGCGCACGTCACCGCACGCGTCGACCCGCGCACGGGTTGGGTGATCGCGCTGTGCGCACTCGACAACCTGGTCAAGGGGGCGTCGGGACAGGCGATCCAGTGCGCCAACGCGGCTCTGGGCCTGCCCGAGCCCACCGGGCTTCCCCTGGCGGGCATGTACCCGTGAGCGTCACCGCCCCCCGGGGCTTCGTGGCCTCCGGTGGCCCGGCCGGCATCAAGGCCGGGAGCGCGCCCGATGTGGCCGTGGTGGCCACCGCGGACGGCCGCGCCGTGCCGGCGGCCGGGGTGTTCACCTCCAACCTGGCGGCGGCGGCACCGGTCCAGGTGAGCCGGGCCCACCTCGCGGCCACCGGAGGGGCCGCCGCGGGCGTGATCCTCACCTCGGGCAACGCGAACGCCGCCACGGGCGCACCCGGGCGAGCCGCCGCCGAGCGGCTGTGCGTGGCGGTCGCCGGTGAGATCGGGTCCGTCGCCGACGAGATCCTCGTCTGCCAGACGGGCCTGATCGGCATCCCCTTCCCCATCGACCACGTCCTCCCGCAGCTCGAGCCGATCGTCATGGCACGTGGTGGCACGGAGCACGATGCCGCCCTGGCGGCCCGGGCCATCATGACGACCGACACGGTGCGCAAGGAGGTCGTGGTGGTCGGCGACGGGTTCATCGTCGGGGGCATGGCCAAGGGTGCCGCCATGCTGGCGCCGAACATGGCCACCATGCTCGCCCTGTGCACGACGGACGCCGCGGTCGACGGCGCCACACTGCAGACGGCGCTCGCCGAGGCGGTCGCGGCGTCGTTCAACACGATCACGGTCGACGGGTCCACGTCGACCAACGACACCGTGCTCGTGTTGGCGAGCGGCCTCGGCGCGAGCCCGTCGCCGGCCGCGCTCGGGTCGGCGCTCCTGGAGGCCTGTCGTTCGCTCGCGGCGCAGATGGTCGACGACGCCGAGGGGGCGACCAAGGTGTCCCACGTGCGCGTGCGGGGCGCGCAGAGCGACGAGGCCGCGCACCTGGCGGCGCGCAAGGTGGCGGACTCCATGCTGGTGCAGTGCTCGCTCAACGGAGCCGACCCGTACTGGGGCCGCATCGTCTCCGAGCTGGGCTCGGCCGGGACGCCCTTCGACATCGACCGGGTGTCGGTGGCCTACGGCGGCACCGTGGTGTGCGCCGCCGGGGTGGCGGTGCCGCACGACGAGGCGGCGGTGGCCGCCCACATGGCGGGCCGCTCCATCGAGATCGACTGCGAACTCGGCCTGGGGACGGGCGAGGCGGCGGTGCTCGGGACGGACCTGGGCTACGGCTACATCGACGAGAACAGGACGACCTCGTGACGGCGCCCGGCGCGGTGCCGGTGCCGCCCAAGATCACGCGAGCGCAGAAGGCGGCGGCGGCCAAGACCGCCTCGGTGCTGGTGGAGGCCCTGCCCTACATCAGGCGCTTCTGGGGGAAGGTCGTCGTGGTCAAGTACGGCGGCAACGCACTGCACGCATCGAGCTCGGCCAATGGGGACGGCGGCGGGGACGGCGTGGGCGACGCCACCGACGCGCTGGCCTCGTTCGCGCAGGACGTCGTCCTGATGCAGGCCGTCGGCATGCTGCCCGTCGTCGTGCACGGAGGCGGCCCGCAGATCGGCGAGCTCATGGCCCGCCTCGGCAAGGAGTCGGAATTCCGCGACGGTCTGCGCGTCACCGATGCGGACACGCTCGACATCGCGCGCATGGTCCTCGTCGGGAAGGTGAACCGTGACATCGTGTCCGCCATCAACGTGCACGGGCCACTGGCCGTCGGCATGTCGGGCGAGGACGCCAACCTCATCACGGCCGCGCCGAGCCACGCCCACCTGGGTTTCGTGGGCAACGTGTCGCTGGTCGACCCCACGATGCTCGAGCGCCTGGTGGCGGAGGGGCTGATCCCCGTGGTGGCCACGATCGCCTCCGACGAGAAGGGTCAGGCCTACAACATCAATGCCGACACCGTGGCCGGCGCGTTGGCCGAGGCGCTGCAGGCGGAGAAGCTGATCTACCTGACCGACATCGAGGGGCTGCGCGTGGTGGCGGACGATCCCACGACGGTCATCCACCAGGCCTCCACCGAGGTGATCGACGAGATCCTGCGCAGCGGGGGAGTCCAGGGCGGCATGATCCCAAAGGTCGAGGCCTGCGCCCGCGCGGTGCGGGCCGGCGTCAGCCGGGCCCACATCCTCGACGGGCGCGTGCCCCACGCGCTGCTGCTCGAGCTCTTCACCGACTCGGGGGTGGGGACGATGGTGCTGCCGTGACCGCCCCTCCGTCCCCGCCCGGCCGCGAGGCGCTGATGCGCACCTATGCCGACCCGCCGGCCACGTTCGTCCGCGGCGACGGCACCGTCCTCTACGACGCCGAGGGCAAGGGGTATCTGGACTTCATCACCGGCCTCGCCGTCGTGTCGCTCGGCCACGCCCACCCGGCCGTGGCCGAGGCGGTCGCCGAGCAGGCCCGGACCCTGTGCCACGTCTCGAACCTGTACGGGAACACCCTCGCCCCCGAGGTGGCGAGGACCATCGACCGCCTGGTCAACGGCGGTACCGGGAGGGCCGGTGGACAGGTCTTCTTCGCCAATTCCGGCGCGGAGGCGAACGAGTGCGCACTGAAGCTGGCGCGGCGCTGGGCCGGCGGGGGCCGCCACGTCGTCATCAGCGCCGACAATTCGTTCCACGGCCGGACCCTGGCCACGCTGACGGCCACCGGCCAGCCCGAGAAGCAGGCGCCGTTCCTCCCGCTCCCCGAGGGCTTCGTGCACGTCCCCTACGACGACGTCCGCGCGCTCGACAAGGCGCTCGACCCCGACTCGGTCGCGGCCGTCCTGCTCGAGCCGCTCCAGGGTGAGGGTGGGGTCGTGGTGCCGAGCTCGGACTATCTCGGCGCGGTGCGGTCGCTGTGCACGGAACGCAACGCGCTCTTGATGCTCGACGAGGTCCAGACCGGTCTCGGCCGGACCGGCCACTGGTTCGCGTTCCAGGCTCAGGGGCTCGAGCCGGACGTGGTGACGATGGCCAAGGCGCTCGGCAACGGGATGCCCGTCGGCGCCTGCTGGGCCCGGGCCGAGGTGGCGGCCGCCTTCGGGCCGGGCGACCACGGCTCGACGTTCGGGGGACAGCCGCTCGCCCTGGCCGCCGTGCAGGCCACGCTGGCCGTGATGGAGGCCGAGGACGTGTGCGGCCGGGCCCGCACGGCCGGTGCGCGCCTGGCCGAGGGGCTGGCGCGGCTGCCCGGGGTGGTCTCGGTGCGCGGCGCGGGCCTGCTCCTGGCGGCGCAGCTGGCTGTTCCGGTGGCCAAGGAGGCCTCCGCGCTCGCGCTCGAGCGCGGATTGCTCGTCAACCCGGTACGCCCCGACGCCATCCGCGTCGCACCGCCGCTCCTCGTGCGCGACGAGGAGCTCGAGAGCGCGCTCCGGATCCTGGGCGACGTCCTGGCCGAGATCGTCGCCGGGGACGGCGACTGAGGAGCGGAGCCCGACCCATGCCCAACTTCTTCGACATCGACGCTCTGGACCCCGATTCGTGGGACCGGCTGCTCTCCCTGGCGCTGGACGACCCGCCGCGGCCGTGGTTGCGCGGCCTGGGGGTCGCGCTTCTCTTCGAGAAGCCCTCGGCGCGGACCCGTAGCTCCTCCGAGATGGCGGTGGTCGACCTGGGCGGGCATCCGGTCTACATCCAGGGCACCGAGGTCGGCCTCGACGTGCGCGAGACCGCCGAGGACGTCGCCCGGACGCTGGCCTGCTACCACCGCGTGCTGTGCGCCCGCGTCTTCGACCACGGGATCCTGGTGCGCATGGCCGCTGCGCTGGCACGGAGCGGCTTCGACACCCCGGTCGTGAACCTGCTCTCCGACGCCGCCCATCCCTGCCAGGCCATCGCAGACGTGCTGACGCTGCGAGAAACGGTGGGCGCGTTGCGCAGCCGCGCCGTGACCTATGTCGGGGATGCCAACAACGTGGCCCGCTCCCTGGCCAAGGCGGGCCTCCTCGAGGGGATGGATGTCCGCATCGCGTCGCCCCGGGGGTACACCTTCGGGGCCGACGAGCTGGCGGCGCTGCAGGCGTTCGCCGACCAAGCCGGGCGCGGCGGGTCGATCCAGCTCTTCGACGACCCACGGCAGGCCGCCAAGGGCGCGGCGGCGCTCTACACCGACGTGTGGACGAGCATGGGCCAGGAGGAGGAACGGGCGGCCCGCCTGGAGGCCTTCGCGGAGTACACCGTCGACGACGACCTGGTCGACCTGGCTGCCGACGATGCCGTCGTGTTGCACTGCCTGCCGGCACACCGGGGAGAGGAGATCACCGACGCGGTGCTCGAGGGCCCGCGCTCTGTGGTGTGGCGCCAGGCCGCCCATCGCCGGACCGCCATGCGGGGGATCCTGGCCTGGTCCTCCGGAGGCCAGCCGTGAGCGCGCACGCCGCCGGGCGCCTGACCAAGAACCAGCGCCAGCACCGCATCGCCAAACTGCTCGAGACCCGGCCGGTCACGAGCCAGGCGCAGCTGGTGGCGCTGCTCGGCGACCAGGGGATAGAGGCGACCCAGACCACGGTCTCGCGCGACCTCGAGGATCTCGGGGCGGTCAAGGTGCGCCTCCCGGGCGGCGAGACGGCCTACGCGCTGCCGGAGCTCCCGGTGCACCAGATCGCTCCCGAGGACCACCTGCGGCGCGTCCTCGGCGAGTGGGTGGTCGAGGTGGCGTACTCGGGGAACCTGGTGGTGCTCCGGACGCCGCCGGGGTCGGCGCACGTCGTCGGATCGGCACTCGACCGCAGCGGGCTCGAGGGCGTCGTCGGTACCGTGGCGGGCGACGACACGGTGCTCGTCGTGGTCGACGAGCAGCTCGGCGGCCCCGTCATGGGCGAGCGGCTGCGGGACGTCGCCGGCATTGCCGTCACCAACAAGATCGCGTTGAATGGGAAAGAAGGGGACTGATCATGGCTGACCGGGTGGTACTGGCCTACAGCGGCGGACTCGACACCTCGGTCGCCGTCCGCTGGCTCATCGAGAACGAGGGCGTCGAGGTCGTCGCGGTAGCGGTCGACGTCGGCCAGGCGGCGGACCGCGGCGGCGAGGATTGGGATGCCATCCGGACCCGGGCGCTGGCCGCCGGGGCGGTCGAGGCGGTCGTCATCGACGCGCGCCACGAGATGGCCGAGCAGTTCTGCGTGCCGGCGCTGCAGGCCAACGCCCGCTACGAGGGCAAGTACCCCCTCGTCTCCGCCCTGTCCCGGCCGGTGATCGTGCGCCACCTCGTGGCCGAGGCGCGTCGAGCACGGCGCGACGGCGGTGGCGCACGGGTGCACGGGCAAGGGGAACGACCAAGTGCGCTTCGAGGTGGGCGTGCGCGCCCTCGCCCCCGACCTCGGCATCTACGCACCCGCCCGAGTGTGGGGCCTCACCCGCGAGGACTGCGTGGAGCTGGCCGCCAAGTGGGAGATCCCCATCACGGTGACCAAGGAGAAGCTGTACTCCATCGACGACAACCTGTGGGGCAGGGCGATCGAGTGTGGCGCGATCGAGGACCCGTGGGCGCCGGCGCCCGACGACGTGTACACGCTGACCCGCGTCACAGAGACCGAGCCGGTCGAGGTCGTCGTGGGCTTCGAGGCGGGGGTCCCGATCAGTCTGGACGGGGCGGGCCTCTCGCCCTACGACCTGATCAGCCGCCTGGGGGTCGCGGCGGGCAGTCGCGGCTTCGGGCGACTCGACATGGTCGAGAACCGCAGGGTCGGGATCAAGAGCCGGGAGGTCTACGAGTGCCCGGCCGCACTGGCGCTGATCCTGGCCCACGCCGACCTCGAGGACCTCACGCTCGAGCGTGACCTCCATCACGAGAAGGCGCGCCTCGAGCCGCGCTGGTCCGAGCTGGTCTACGACGGGCTGTGGTACTCGCCGCTCAAGGAGGCGCTCCAGGCGTTCGTCACCGAGAGCCAGCGGCACGTCACCGGGGAGGTGCGCCTGCGCATTGCCGCGCCCGGCACGTGCACGGTCGTCGGACGGCGCAGCCCGCTCGCGCTCTACGACCACGGGCTGGCGACCTACGACGCGTCCGACACCTTCCGGCATGCCGATGCCGAGGGCTTCGTGCGGTTGTGGGGTCTCGGTGTCGCGACCTGGTCGGCCCGCCAGGGCCCCGGCGCACAGGGCAGGAGCGGAAGGGGGCGGGACATGACGCTGTGGGAGGGACGCATCTCGACCGGCATGGCGGACGCGGTGGCCGAGTTCACCGTGAGCCTGCCTTTCGACCGGGTGCTGGCCGGGGACGACCTCGTGGGGTCACGCGCCCACGTCAAGGGCCTCGGCAAGGCGGGGATACTGACCGACAGCGAGGTCGTCTCGCTCGTGGACGCGCTCGACATGGTCGAGGAGGAGTTCACGACGGGCGTCTTCGCGTTCGGCCCGGGGGACGAGGACGTCCACACCGCCATCGAGCGGCGGGTCACCGAACTGGCGGGCGACGTGGGAGCCAAGCTGCACACGGGACGGAGCCGCAACGACCAGGTCGCCACCGCGCTGCGCCTGTGGTGCCGCCGCTCGCTCGTGGCAGTGGCCACCGAGGTCATGGCGTTGCAGGACACGCTGGCCCAACGCGCCCGCGAGGCGGCCGACGTGTACCTGCCGGGGTACACCCACATGCAACGGGCACAGCCCGTGCTGCTGGCGCACCATCTGCTGGCGCACGGCTGGGCGCTCGCCCGCGACGTCGACCGCCTCCTCACCACCGTCGACCGGCTCAACAGCTCACCCCTCGGCGCGGGGGCGCTGGCCGGCTCGTCGCTGCCGCTCGATCCCGACTACGTGGCCGCCGAGCTCGGGTTCCACGGCCGCTTCGAGAACTCCCTCGATGCGGTGTCGGATCGTGACTTCGTCGCCGAGGCCCTCTTCGATCTGGCCCTGCTCGGCGTCCACCTCTCGCGGATGGGGGAGGAGATCGTGCTGTGGTCGAGCGAGGAGTTCGGCTTCTGCACGCTCGACGACGCCTACGCCACGGGGAGCTCGATGCTCCCGCAGAAGAAGAACCCCGACGTGGCGGAGCTGGCCCGCGGCAAGACGGGACGCCTCATCGGGCACCTCACCGCGGTGCTGGTGATGCTCAAGGGCCTGCCGCTCGCCTACAACCGCGACCTGCAGGAGGACAAGGAGCCGCTCTTCGACTCGGTGGTGCAGGTCTCGCGCGCCCTGATCGCGCTACGCGGCGTGTACGAGACGGCTTCGTGGCACGAGGACCGGATGCAGACGGCGGCGGACGGGCCGGCCGCCGCCGCCATCGACCTGGCCGAGATGCTCGTCGAGCAGGGCATGCCCTTCCGCCAGGCCCACGCGTTGGTCGGCGGCCTGGTCCGTGAGTCGCTCGAGCGGCATGTGCCGCTGGTCGAGCTGGTGGCGGCGCACCCGGAGCTCGGTGAGGCCGCGACCGAACTGCTCGAGCCCGGTGTGGCGGTGACACGCCGGCGCACGCCGGGCGGGGCCGGACCGGGGCCGGTCGGCGAGCAGGCCGAACGGTTCATCCGCCGCCGCGAGGTCGACCGCACCCGGCTGGCACAGTGGCGCCCGCCAGGGACGACGTCGTAGCGCTCGACCCTCGGGTTTGGGGGTCGGGGGCCGACGTAGGGGACGGTGACACCAGGTTCTCGGGGCGGTCCGGTGGCGTACCCCCGTGTCGCGTAACCGGCAGGTGAACGCTGGATAAAGATTCGCCCCGAGCGCTTGTATTGGGATCCCCGATGCGCGCAACCTGTAACCCGGAGCCCGATGAGGCGGCGAGCCGTCCTCGAGGACCGAGCTGGACACCACGACCCCGATCCCGACCCCCGACGTGGAGAGGCGCACATGGAGCGAATGACCGGCATCGACCCGATGTTCGTCTACTCCGACACCCCCGAGACGCCGATGGAGATCGCGTACGCCTGCGTCTTCGACCCCTCCACCGCGGCCGGTGGTTACAGCTTCGAGCGGGTCACCGATGTGCTCGCCGACCGGATGCCGACGCTGGGGCCCTTCCGGCGCCGGCTGCTGCCCGTGCCGCTGGGCCTGGACCATCCCCGCTGGGTCGACGATCCGGACTTCGACCTGGGCAACCATCTCCGCCGGGCGGCGCTGCCCGAACCAGGCGATGAGGTCGAGTTCACCAAGATGGTGGCCGAGGTCATGGGCCGCCCCCTCCAGCCCGAGCAGCCGCCCTGGGAGATGCACATCATCGAGGGCCTGGCCGGGGGCATGGTCGGGCTGATCGCCAAGGTGCACCACTCCGTGATCGACGGGGTGGCCGGCGCGCAGCTGCTGGCCCAGCTCCTCGACTTCAACCCCGAGGGCCGCGCCGTCACCGAGCCGTGCCCGCCCTGGCTCCCGCCGCACCTGCCCTCGGGTGCCCGGCTGGTGACCGATGCGTTGCCGAGCGTGATGCAGAGCCCGATGCGGGCGCTGCGAGCGGCGCGGGAGATCGGCCGCACCGCGGTGCGCCTGGCCCGCTGCGCGTTCGACGACGACACCGGCCCGGTCTCCATCCCCATCGGCGCACCCTCCACCTTCGAGTCGCCGGTCGGCGCCCGGCGGGCAGTCTCCTTCGCCGTGCTCGACATGGCGGAGGTCCGCCTGCTCAAAGACCGCTACGAGTCCACGATCAACGACGTGGTCCTGGCCGTGTGCTCGGGCGCGCTGCGCACCCACCTGGCCGCGCACGACCAGGACACGGACAGCCCGCTCGTCGCGGTGGTCCCGGTGTCGGTGCGCAGCGACGGGGAGGCGGATGCGACGGGGAACCAGTTGTCCGCCATGTTCGTCCCACTGGCCAACGACCGGCTGACGCCGCTGGAGCGGTTGCGGACGGTGACCGCCTCGAGCGCCTCGTGCAAGGGCCAGGAGCGCGCCGTCGGTTACGGCCCGATGGCGACGCTCCTGGCCGATGCCATCCCGCCCGCGCTGGCCAAGCCGGTGATCCAGCTGGGCGTGCGCTCGGGCGTCCTGCGCAGGCTGCGCGCCGGCAACCTCATGATCTCCAACGTGCCCGGTCCGGGATTCCCGCTCTACTTCGCCGGCATGGAGCTGCAGGCGGTGCACCCGCTCGGGCCCGTCGTCGACGGGGTGGCACTCAACATCACGGTGCAGAGCTACCGCGAGTCACTGTTCGTCGGGATCAACGCATGCGCCATGGCGGTCCCGGACCTTCCCGGTCTGGCGCGGGCCATGGTGGACGAGCTGCGCCTGCTCAGCCGGATGGCGGCCGGGGCGGGGGAGCGGCGGAGTTCCTCGCCGTCGCGCCGTCCCAGGGCGTCGGCGGCGCACACGCCGGCCGCCTGAGCCGACACGGGGGTCGGGCCGCCGGCGTCGGCTGAGCCGGGTGGCGCCCGCCGCGCTCGGTGCGCCAGGGTGGCCCGGTGCAACGCTCAGACCTGGAGGGCGGCCCGGTCGCCGTCGCGCCGCTGCTGCTCAACAAGATCCTCGCTCGCGGGGAACGGGCGGGGCGCATCGTCGAGGTCGAGGCGTACCACGGCGCGAACGACGCCGCCTCCCACGCCTACCGGGGGCGCACGGCGCGCACGGCGGTGATGTTCGGGCCGCCCGGGTTCCTCTACGTCTACTTCACCTACGGGATGCACTGGTGCGCCAACGTGGTGTGCGGGCCCGACGGAGAGGCGGCGGCGGTGCTGATCCGCGCCCTGGCCCCGACGGGCGGTCTCGACGCGATGCGGGAGGCCCGCCCAGCCGCCCGGCACGACCGCGACTTGGCCAACGGTCCCGCCAAGCTGTGCCAGGCCCTCGGGATAACCGGGGCGGACAACGCGACCGACCTCCTGGCCCGCGGCCGCCGAGCGGATGTCGTCCGGCTGCTGGACGACGGGACGCCGCCTCCCCGGCGTCCGGGTCGCGGGACGCGGATCGGCATCACGGAGGCCACGGAGAAGCGGTGGCGCTTCTGGGTCCCCGGGGACCCCGGCGTGTCGAGGCGGTGACGCAGCGGTTGGAGTTGCCTGCGGAATAGCCTTCCGGCCTGGTGTTTCGAACAGGGACCACGCTCGCCGGCGTGTGTCACCGGCCTGTCACGACCCTGCAACAACCTGCGTGCATCATGCTGTCATCGCATGACGTGACAGAAGGGACATGCGGTAGATCGAGGAGATCAGCAGGCGGCGCACGCCTCCGGTGGTCTGGTTTGGCGACCAGGGCGAGGCGGAAAGCCAGTTGGGCTTCGAGCACCGGGTGGCATGCGGAGGGCCGGGTGGTTCACCGCATGCCACCGGCCGGTGTCCGCGGGCGGTGGCGGGTCCTGAGAACCGGGCCGTTCGGGCGAGCATCCGCCAGCTTGGGCCGCTGCCCCGCTACCATCGGTTCGAGGCCGGTCCGGGGCCGATGCCCCGTGGAGTCCGGTCGCGCAGACGCGTTGACGGTACGACGCGCGTCTGCTAGGGTGACACACCCGTCGGAACGGCCTCCCCTGGCCCTCCGACAGCCGAAGGAGACTTTCCGGCGACGCAATTCGTCCGGAACAGTCCTTCGGGACACCCGGCACCAACACCGGCAGGATAGGTGTGTGCCCGGTCGCTCCTTGAAAACGGAATAGTGAGAGCCAAAAGCCAGTGCGGGCAATCCATTCGGACTCAAACGGATGGGTTGTACGTCAATTAAGCATTACGCAGGCCTCGAACCCTCTGGGTGAGGGGTCTGTGGTTACCAATGGTTCGAGTCAAATCATGGTGACTCTCTGATTCTTGGCCGGCTGAGCACCCTTCGGGGAGCCCGACCGGTCGTGAGTCTCGATGGAGAGTTTGATCCTGGCTCAGGACGAACGCTGGCGGCGTGCCTAACACATGCAAGTCGAACGCGCTCCATTCGGTAGCAATACTGATGAAGAGCGAGTGGCGAACGGGTGAGTAGCACGTGAGCAACCTGCCCCGAAGACTGGGACAACACCGGGAAACCGGTGCTAATACCGGATATCCCTATCGGACCGCATGATCTGATAAGGAAATGGATTCCGCTTCGGGAGGGGCTCGCGGCCTATCAGCTAGTTGGTGAGGTAATAGCTCACCAAGGCATCGACGGGTAGCTGGTCTGAGAGGACGATCAGCCACACTGGGACTGAGACACGGCCCAGACTCCTACGGGAGGCAGCAGTGGGGAATCTTGCGCAATGGGCGAAAGCCTGACGCAGCAACGCCGCGTGGAGGACGAAGGCTTTCTGAGTTGTAAACTCCTTTCAGCAGGGACGATAGTGACGGTACCTGCAGAAGAAGCACCGGCCAACTACGTGCCAGCAGCCGCGGTGATACGTAGGGTGCAAGCGTTGTCCGGATTTATTGGGCGTAAAGAGCTCGTAGGCGGTTTGATAAGTCGGGTGTGAAACCTCCAGGCTCAACCTGGAGCCGCCACTCGATACTGTCATGACTAGAATTCGGTAGGGGACCACGGAATTCCTGGTGTAGCGGTGAAATGCGCAGATATCAGGAGGAACACCAGCAGCGAAGGCGGTGGTCTGGGCCGACATTGACGCTGAGGAGCGAAAGCGTGGGGAGCGAACAGGATTAGATACCCTGGTAGTCCACGCCGTAAACGTTGGGCACTAGGTGTGGGGACTATTCAACGGTTTCCGTGCCGCAGCTAACGCATTAAGTGCCCCGCCTGGGGAGTACGGCCGCAAGGCTAAAACTCAAAGGAATTGACGGGGGCCCGCACAAGCGGCGGAGCATGTGGCTTAATTCGAGGCAACGCGAAGAACCTTACCTGGGTTTGACATGTAGGGAAAAGCCGTAGAGATACGGTGTCCTTCGGGGCCTTACACAGGTGGTGCATGGCTGTCGTCAGCTCGTGTCGTGAGATGTTGGGTTAAGTCCCGCAACGAGCGCAACCCTTGTCCTATGTTGCCAGCGGGTAATGCCGGGGACTCGTAGGAGACTGCCGGGGTCAACTCGGAGGAAGGTGGGGACGACGTCAAGTCATCATGCCCCTTACGTCCAGGGCTGCACACATGCTACAATGGCTGGTACAACGGGCTGCTAATCCGCGAGGAGGAGCCAATCCCAAAAGCCAGTCTCAGTTCGGATTGGAGTCTGCAACTCGACTCCATGAAGTCGGAGTCGCTAGTAATCCCGGATCAGCAACGCCGGGGTGAATACGTTCCCGGGCCTTGTACACACCGCCCGTCACACCACGAAAGTCGGTAACACCCGAAGCCGGTGGCCCAACCTTTTAGGAGGGAGCCGTCGAAGGTGGGATCGGTGATTGGGGTGAAGTCGTAACAAGGTAGCCGTACCGGAAGGTGCGGCTGGATCACCTCCTTTCTAAGGAGTGCTGTCAGCTATAGATGCTGACCACTACCCAGTTGAACACTGGTTACTCGGGCGCTCTCGTACACCGGCAGTTGATCGGCCGCCTTCGAACGCCTTGCTTTGCGAGGCAATCGGAGCCCGCCCCTCACGAACCGGTCCCTACGGGATCGACCGGACTCTCACTATTCCGTTTTGAGGGAGCGGCCCTTTGGGTCGATCCCGGTGACGTCCCCGGTATGCCGTCCGGCCTGTACCTCCGAGTCGAGCTCTTCTCGAGCTCCTCGGTCTTCAGCGCCCTGGCCGCCAGGGACCGCTCACCCCGTGTGTGCCCCGGTCGGGCGGTTGTTCCGCGCTGTGCCGCCTTTGCGGCGTCTGTCTGTGTGGAGACCCGGCCCCGGCGTGCGCTGTGCAGCCCCTTGAGAATTCCAAAGCGAGCACGAGCATCTTTGTTCTCCAAGCTACAAAGAGCCAACGGCGGATGCCTTGGCGCCTAAAGCCGAAGAAGGACGTGGGCGACTGCGAAAAGCCACGGGAAGCTGTCTACCAAGCGACGATCCGTGGATATCCGAATGGGGCAACCCAGCACCTGTCATGAGGTGTTACACCCGCCTGAATGTATAGGGCGGGGCGAGGGAACCGGGTGAATTGAAACATCTAAGTAACCCGAGGAGAGGAAAACAACAGTGACTCCCTGAGTAGCGGCGAGCGAAACGGGAAGAGCCTAAACCGTGCCGGTGTCAAAGCCTGGTGGCGTTGCCGGTATGGGGTTGTGGGATTCGAGAGACGGGGCACCAGACCCGTCACGGAGTTACAAATCCAATGTCTAGTGGAATCAGTCAGGAAAGCTGAACCGTAGAGGGTAATGGTCCCGTACACGAAACGCATTGGACTCCGCTTGAACACCCGAGTAGCGCCGGATCCGGGAAAGCCGGCGTGAATCTGCGAGGACCATCTCGTAAGGCTAAGTACTCTTAGGCGACCGATAGCGAACTAGTACCGTGAGGGAAAGGTGAAAAGTACCCCGGGAGGGGAGTGAAATAGTACCTGAAACCGTTGGCTTACAAACAGTCAAAGCGTCGTTGCTCCACCGTTGCCATGATCCCTTCGGGTGAGATTGGTGACACATGGTGGATGTCAGCCGTGATGGCGTGCCTTTTGAAGAATGAGCCAGCGAGTTACGGTGTGTGGCGAGGTTAACCAGCGATGGGTAGCCGAAGCGAAAGCGAGTCTGAATAGGGCGTTGAGTCGCATGCTGTAGACCCGAAGCCGAGTGAGCTTGCCATGGGCAGGCTGAAGCGAAGGTAAGACTTCGTGGAGGGCCGAACCCACCTAGGTTGAAAACTGGGGGGATGACCTGTGGCAAGGGGTGAAAGGCCAATCAAACTCGGTGATAGCTGGTTCTCCCCGAAATGCATTTAGGTGCAGCGTCGGGTGTTCAGCATCGGAGGTAGAGCACTGGATGGGCTAGGGGGCCTACAAGCTTACTGACCCCAACTAAACTCCGAATGCCGATGCTCTAGAACCCGGCAGTGAGACCACGAGGGATGAGCTTCGTTGGTCGAAAGGGAAACAGCCCAGACCGCCGGCTAAGGCCCCAAATTCTTGACTAAGTGGAAAACGATGTGGGAACGCAAAGACAGCCAGGAGGTTGGCTCAGAAGCAGCCATCCTTAAAAGAGTGCGTAATAGCTCACTGGTCGAGTGGTCCTGCGCGGATAATGTAACGGGGCTCAAGTCAAGAGCCGAAGCCGCGGATTTCCGTCAATAGACGGGAGTGGTAGGGGAGCGTCGATCTCGCAGAGAAGCGGTGGTGTGAACCGTCGTGGAGCGTGGTCGAGTGCGAATGCTGGTATGAGTAGCGAGAGAGGAGTGAGAAACTCCTCCGCCGTAAGCCCAAGGGTTCCTGGGGAAGGCTAATCCTCCCAGGGTAAGTCGGGAGCTAAGGCGAGGCCGAGAGGCGTAGTCGATGCACAACTGGTTGATATTCCAGTACTACCGTGTCCGCGCCCATTCCAAGCCAGGGGTACTAAGGGGATGACCTTCGGGTCGAACCGACAAACCCTGGGGCGGACAGCAAAGGAGGGACGCAGGAAGATAGGTGAGCCCAGGCGTTGGTTGTCCTGGGGTAAGCGTGTAGGGAGGGACCTAGGTAAATCCGGGTCCTACTAATCCTGAGACGCGATGCCGAGCCGTTCCAGGCGAAGTCACTGATTCTATGCTGCCAAGAAAAGCTTCTAGCGAGCTGGCACGGTACCCGTACCCCAAACCAACACAGGTGGGCGGGTAGAGAATACCAAGGCGATCGGGAGAACTGTGGTTAAGGAACTCGGCAAAATTCCTCCGTAACTTCGGGAGAAGGAGGGCCCCGATAGGGTGATGGACCTCGCGTCCTGATGCCTGAGGGGGCCGCAGAGAATTGGGGAAAGCGACTGTTTACTAAAAACACAGGAGCGTGCGAAGTCGTAAGACGATGTATACGCTCTGACGCCTGCCCGGTGCCGGAAGGTTACGGGGAAGGGTTAGTCTTCGGACGAAGCTCTGAACCTAAGCCCCGGTAAACGGCGGCCGTAACTATAACGGTTAGTTAATACCTGGCTGTTGTAAAACCCCGCTATATGCTGGAACATCCGAGTATCCGGCGGTACTCGTCCATGTCACACCCGTTTGTTTGAGTGACGACGTGGAAAGTGAAAATCCGTCCGGTGCGGACAATCAGCAGGAAACTTCGAGTTCTTGCACCGTGCTCGATCCCAACTGGATCGTTGGGTTTGTGGATGGCGAGGGTTGCTTCTCCGTGTCAGTGCATCGATCTTCGATGATGCGTCGACACGGCGGGTGGCAGCTCCAGCCGGTGTTCCACATCTACCAACACCGCGACCATCGAGATGTACTCGAGGCGATGATTCCAGCCTTCGGCTGCGGGCGTGTGCGCCCGAAGGGCCCGAACAGCAGCGTCTGGACATTCGCTGTCGACGGGCTACGAAGCCTGGAAGAGGCAGTCCTGCCTTTCTTCGAGCGGCATCCGCCGGTGGTCAAGCGTCAGGATTTCGAGTCCTTCTCAGTCATCGTTCGATCGATGCGCAGGAAGGAGCATCTGTCGCCGGTTGGGTTCGAACGCCTGGTTCGTCTTGCGTATGGCATGAATGCCAATGGCAAGCAGCGGACCAGGACCATGGAGCAGGTACTTGCAGGATCCTCAGAGACTGCACGCGGGGCTCCCTGTATCGGCGTAAGCCGGTCCAGGGACGAAGATACAGTCCGACCCTCATGGCGACATGAGGAGCTAGGCAGAAATGACCTGGCCGCTCGAAGCATGATTTGGTGCGAGAGTTGGCATCAGCTTTGAGTAGTAACAAATGTGCCTAAGGTAGCGAAATTCCTTGTCGGGTAAGTTCCGACCTGCACGAATGGCGTAACGACTTTCCTACTGTCTCAACCACAGACCCGGCGAAATTGAAGTACGAGTAAAGATGCTCGTTAGCTGCATCAGGACGGAAAGACCCCGTGGACCTTTACTACAGCTTGATGTTGAGTTTTGGTACTATTTGTGTAGGATAGGTGGGAGACTTTGAAGCATTGGCGCCAGCCAGTGTGGAGTCAACCTTGAAATACCACCCTTTTAGTGCCGGGACTCTAACCTCGGTCCGTGATCCGGATCAGGAACAGCGTCAGGTGGGTAGTTTGACTGGGGCGGTCGCCTCCTAAAATGTAACGGAGGCGCCCAAAGGTTCCCTCAGGCTGGTTGGCAATCAGCTGTCGAGTGCAATGGCAAAAGGGAGCTTGACTGCGAGACCTACAAGTCGAGCAGGTGCGAAAGCAGGGCATAGTGATCCAGCGGTTGCTTATGGAAGCGCCGTTGCTCAACGGATAAAAGGTACCCCGGGGATAACAGGCTCATCTTCCCCAAGAGTCCATATCGACGGGAAGGTTTGGCACCTCGATGTCGGCTCGTCGCATCCTGGGGCTGAAGCCGGTCCCAAGGGTTGGGCTGTTCGCCCATTAAAGCGGTACGCGAGCTGGGTTTAGAACGTAGAACACACTGCGTCCCCAGGAAGCAATTCCTGGGTGCTCACTGGCTCATATCGGTGAAACCCTGAACGAAACAACCGAACGTTATGTTCAGGGCAATACCGAGGGAAGGCCAACACAATGGATGTGTCTACAGCGTCCTATATTGCAGGATTCCTGGACGGGGACGGAAGCATTCACTTCCAACTCGTCAAGCAGAAGGAGTACCGGTTCGGGTTTTACATCCGGGCCACCGTCTCGCTCTCGCAGTCGACCTCAGCCCGACAGGGTCTGGAACAGATCCAGACATTGCTCGGAGGGGGCGGCTACATCCGAGATCGAGGCACCGGCATGAGTGATCTCGTTATCACCAGCCGGCCGCTTCTCCTTCGCATCCTTCAGGAAGTCGAGCCCTACGTGATCTTCAAGCAAGCCCACGTGAGGCGAGCACTCGCGATTCTTCCTCAGCTGGATCGAGTGAGGGACCCGCAAGTGTTCCTGCAACTGGCACACGAAGTAGATGCGTTTGCAACCCTAAACTATTCGAAGACGAAGCGGATTTCCGCCGCAGATGTCGAGCAACATCTGCGTAGCATGGGCGTGTTGTGCCCCTGTAACGACTTCTTCGCCAGCAACAGCGAAGAGATGGCTTCTCAAGATCGAGACCTCGATCCGCAGACCCCTGTGGAAGCCATAACACGCCAGCCCCTAGAAATAGGGTGAAGGTATAGTCTGTGCCCGTAGTAATACGGGATCAACATGCGTGAGACAGTTCGGTCCCTATCCGATGCAGCCGTAGGAGATTTGAGAAAGGCTGTCCCTAGTACGAGAGGACCGGGACGGACGTAGCTCTCGTGTGCCAGTTGTCCTGCCAAGGGCACGGCTGGTTTGCGACCTACGGGTGGGATAAGCGCTGAAAGCATCTAAGTGCGAAGCCCGTTTCGAGATGAAATCTCCCACAGGGTTAACCTGGTAAGGCCCGTGGCTAGACGACCACGTTGATAGGCCGGAGGTGTAAGTGCAGCAATGCATTCAGCCGACCGGTACTAATCGGCCGAGGGCTTGGAGGCATACTCGTGCTCGTGCTCGCTTTGGAACGCTCAGGGGCTGCGACAACGCAGCCAAAGGCGTGCTCCCATCCCGCGAAGGGGTTGGTGAGCCCGCCGAGCGCACGGTTTCCGGTGGCCATAGCGGCGGGGAAACACCCGTTCCCATTCCGAACACGGCAGTTAAGCCCGCCCGCGCCGATGGTACTTGGGGGGAGGCCCCCTGGGAGAGTAGGTCGCCGCCGGGATTTCTAATGACGAGATCCCCTCCGAGCTTCGGCTCGAGGGGATCTCGTTGTTTCGGGCCCGCTGCGGTGCGAGCGGACGTGCGGCCTGCGAGAATGCGGCCCATGGCGCACCGGGCAGCGAGCCGACCCGTTCCATCGCCGAGACACCCCGAACGCCACGGATGACGCAACGCCGGCTTCGGCTCCTGCCGATGGCCCCTCGGGACATCGGCGAGGACCACAGGGTCTCGACACCGCTGGAGCTCCTGTTCGACCTGTGCTTCGTCGTGGCCGTCTCCCAGGCCGCCGGGCAGCTCCATGTCGCCCTCTCGGCCAGCCACTACCAGACCGCCATCTCGGGCTATCTCGCGGTGTTCTTCGCGATCTGGTGGGCCTGGGTCAACTTCACCTGGTTCGCATCGGCCTACGACGTCGACGACCTCCTCTACCGGCTGCTCACCTTCGTCCAGATCGTGGGGGTGCTCATCCTCGCCGCCGGCGTCGACAGCGCGTTCACCCAGGGCGACTACGCCACCATCACCGTGGGCTATCTCGTCATGCGCACCGCCCTGGTGGCCCAGTGGCTGCGGGCCGCCTCGGGCGACCCCGACGGGAGGCCGGCCGCGCTGCGCTACGCGGCGGGCATCGCCGCCCTTCAGGTCGGTTGGGTGGCCCGGCTGTTCCTCCCCCACGAGGCCGGGCGCATCGCCTTCTACCTGCTCGCCGTCCTCGAGATGCTCCTGCCTGCGTGGGCCGAGCGGGCGGGGCACGGCCGGGGCACACCGTGGCACGCGGGCCACATCGCGGAGCGCTACGGGCTCTTCACCCTCATCGTGCTCGGCGAGTGCGTCGCGGCGGCGACGGTGGCCATCCACACGGCGAGCTCCTCGGGCGGCGTGTCGGCGGGGCTGGTGGCCGTGGCGGCCGGTGCCGTCCTCCTCGTGTTCTCCATCTGGTGGTGGTACTTCGAGCACCCGTCCGAGGAGGGCCTGCGCATGTCGCGGCGCATCTCGTTCATCTGGGGTTATGGCCATTACCTCGTCCTCGGCTCCGTGGGCGCCCTGGGGGCGGGCCTCCAGTTGGCCGCCGCGAGCTCCCACGGCGGTGCGGCGAGGGCGTCGGCGACCACCGCTGGCCTGGCGGTCGCGGTGCCGGTGGCGGTGTATCTCGTGGTGACCGGTGCCCTGCATGGGCGCCTGGGCCCGCAGCCACGCGGCCGGATGGGCATCGTGTGCGCCGCCTCCGCGCTGGTCGTGCTCGTGGGTGGTCTGGCCGGCGGACTGGGCGTCAGCACGGCGACGCTCCTGATGGGTCTGGTCGTGGCCGCCCTGGTGACATTCGACGGCCTGCGCAGCCGAAGGGACATGAGCGCCACAGCGTGATGCGACGGGCGACGCCGGGGGACCGCCGTGGGGGCCACGTAGAATCGACCGATGCCTCCGAACTCCCCCCGGCCGGATCGCCGCGCCCAGCCGGGGCGTCCGGCCCGGCCGCCACGACCGGGTCGGCCGACGCGGACCGGGAGCTCCGGAGGGTCCGGCGCGCGCTCGGGCGGCGGCAGCGGAGGCGCCGGGCGGGGGAGCGGGGCGAAGGGACGCGGGGCGGCGGGCAGCGGACGGAGCGGACAAGGACGGGCAGCGACCGGATCGAGCGGGGGGCAGACCGGCGTCGCACGTCGGGCACCGGCGAATCGAGCAGTGGCGCAGGGCCATCTCGGAGCGGTGCGGGCCAGAGGCGGTACGGGGCAGTCGGGGCGTGCCAGGACCGGCGCACCCCGCACCGGCGCTGCACCTCGTTCCTCCAGCTCGAGGGACGCCGGCGATCAGCGCGGCCGTCCATCGCAGCGGAGAGCGACCCGCACACCCACCGGGGACACCGGCCGGGCGCGGGCGTACCCCCACACCCGTGACGACGAGCAGCCGCTCCCGAGCCAGGCCAAGAAGTGGGGCAACGTGGCCCGCCGCGGTGCGCGGGAGGTCACCAGGCGCGACAGCGACTTCGACACGGCGGCGCCGGGATCGCCGGCCGGCTCGGCCAGGGGCGCTCGCTTCACCGACGACCGGGAGCGCCAAGGGAGCGCGCCGCCACCGAGCCGTCCGTCGGCCTGGGTTCGGGCCGACGGTGCTCGTGACGAGTGGGAGGACACGAGCCCCGCCCGCAGCCGGAGCCAGGGGCGCAAGACCAGGCCCGCCGAGGCCGGTCCGACCGACAGCGGCTCGCGTGGCGCGACGCCCGGGTCCGCACCTCGCACCAACAGGACCGCCAGCGAGGCGATCGCCGCCCTCTCGACGCGCCACACCCTCCCACCCGAGATCGCAGCCGACATCCGCAACGCGGCGGACGTGGCGACCGTGCAGCACCGCGAACGGCTGGTCGAGCGGGCCGAGTCTGCCTATGGGGCCTACGAGCGTGGGCGCTTCCAAGATGCGCTGCGGGCGATCAAGCCCGTGGCGGACGAGGCGCCGGGCGTGGCCGCCGTGCGCGAGCTGGCCGGCCTGGCGGCCTACCGGAGCGGCCGCTGGCGCGAGGCGACGCCGCCACCTCAACGCCTACGGCGCACTGAGCGACTCGACCGAGCACCTGCCGGTGCTCATGGACTGCCAGCGTGCGCTGCACAAGCCCAAGAAGGTGGCCGAGCTGTGGGGCGAGCTCCGGCAGAGCTCACCCGACCCCGACGTCCTGGCCGAGGGAAGGATCGTGGCCGCGGCGTCGCTGGCCGACTCGGGCGACCTCAACGGCGCCATCGCGATGCTGGCGACCGCCGGTGCGTCGAAGGCGCTGCGGAACCCCTCGGACCGCCACCTCCGGCAGTGGTACCTGCTGGCGGACCTCTACGAGCGGGCCGGCGACCACCCGCGGGCCCGCGAGTACTTCGAGCGGGTCATCAGGGCCGACCCCGAGGCCTACGACGTGGCCGAGCGGCTCCGCGGCCTGGGGCCCGAGCGCCGGTCGCGGCCCAAGGCGAGGCCCAGGCCGAAGGCCAAGTCCGAGCTCGAAGTACATCCCCAAGTCCAAGCAGCCCTAGCCCGAGATCGGCCCAGCCCCGCTCACCCGGCCGGAGCGGTCGTTGTGGTCGCCGCCGGCGGCGCGGGCGCCGTGGTCGTGGCGTCGGGAGGAGCCGTGGTCGTCGTCGCGGCGGGAGCCGTGGTCGTCGTGGACGGCGGCGCGGTGCCGAAGTCGGGGCCGATCGACGGTGACGAGCGTGCCGATCGGCGTGAGGGGCCAGACGAGCGCGGCGTCGGCGTAGGTCATCTCGACGCAGCCGTTGCTCTGCGGGGAGCCGTACGAGGCCCGGACGAAGCCGTGCAGCGCGTCGCCACCGTTGAAGTAGCTCGCGTACGGGACGTTGGGGTCGTCGTAGGTCGTGCCGTCGGGGTTGGTGCCCTTCATCTCCGAGTACCGCACGTGCTCGAAGACGGCGTAGGTGCCGTCGGTCGTGTCGGCGCCCGGCGCGCCCGTGTTGACGGGGATGCCGACGTATTGGGCTGCGCCGTTGTTCCACAGGGTCAGGTTCTGCGGGAGCGCCTTGTTCACGAGGACGTAGACGTAGGGGGTGGCGTCGGGCTTGTCGTTGATGGTGTCGTTGATCAGGGCGGTCCACACGGCGGGCCCGGCGATCCCGTCGACCCCGAGGCCGTTCTGCGTCTCGAAGGCCTCGACCGCCGCCTTGGTGATCATGTTCGCCGTGCCCTGGGTCCACTGCGACGTGAGCTGCGGTGGGCAGGCCGGCCCAGCGCCAGGAGAACGTCCCGGTCTGGTCCTGGGCCAGGTCGGCCCGGGCCGGCGCCGGGCCGGTCGCGGTGAAGCCGACCGGGAGGTAGTTGAGCCCGGCCAGCAGCTGCTGCAGCCGCAGGGTGTCGCCGGCGGCGACGTCGAACGCCACCGTGTGCGACGTGGCCAAGGTCGCCCCGTTGGTGGCGTGCACCCCGGTGGATCCCGCCGGGGATGGTCACCACCTCCTGGGAGGACGGGATGAGGGGGGAGTCGAGCGCGTAGGACAGCGTGGTGGGGCTCGTCTGGACCCACTTCCCGCCGATGTCGGGCGACAGTGTGGGCGGATCGCCCAGTGCAGCGAGACCGGGGCCGAGAACGTGACCGAGATCGTGGTGTTCGGTGCCACGTCCTGCGCGCCGGGTGCGGGGGTCGTCGCCTCGAGGACCAAGCTCGCCGCCGAACGGCTCGGAGCTCGAGCTCGAGCTCGAATGCGATGAGCCATTCGCAGCGCTCGGGGAACCGGCATGAGGGGACGGCGACGAGCCGGTGACGAAGTACAGGGCAGCGGCCACGATGACGGCAGCGCCGACCAGCAGCAGCCACGGCCGCAGGCGCAACCGCCTGCCCGCCCGGGATTCGAGAGCGTTCATGGCCTCCGCTCGCTCAAGCCGTCGCCAGCTCGCAATCCGACGACTCCCAGCGTACGGGTCCTCCGGCGGCGAAATGCGTCAGGCGCGGCCCAATGTCCATACCCGTCATGCAACTGAAACAACCGCCGCTCGGCCGGCCCATTCCGGCGACATCACCGTGAACCCGGTCCACGGTGTGACGACAGCGTGCCCACCGTGTGAACAAAGCGTGACCACGCCGCCGAGCACGCGCCCGACAGGTCCGACCAGGCCCGACCACGGCCCGACCACGAGGAGCCCCGGTGACCCTCCGGTAGGCTGAGCGGCATGAGCACGAGCCTCGATCTCCACAAGCTGCTCGGCGACGACGCGGACGCCCTGCTCGGCTACACCGCCAAGGCCTTCCCCGCGGAGAACCTGGTCCTTCCCGGGCCCGACTACCTCGGCCGCGTCTTCACCGACAGCGACCGCAACCCGACCGTGCTGCGCAACCTCGGCACGCTGTTCAACCACGGACGCCTCGGCGGCACCGGCTACGTCTCCATCCTCCCGGTCGACCAGGGCATCGAGCACTCCGCCGCGGCGAGCTTCGCGAAGAACCCCGCCTACTTCGACCCGCTGAACCTGTTGGAGCTGGCGCTCGCCGGCGAGTGCAGCGCGGTGGCGACGACGCTGGGCACGCTGGGCCTCGCGTCACGGAAGTACGTGCACCGCATCCCCTTCATCGTCAAGCTCAACCACAACGCGTTCCTGCACGTGCCCGACACCTACGACCAGATCATGTTCGGCTCGGTCCGCCAGGCGTCCGACCTCGGCGCCGTCGGGGTGGGCGCCACCATCTACTTCGGCTCCGACGACATGGACCGCGAGCTGCAGGAGGTCGCGGCGGCGTTCGCCGAGGCGCACCGGCTCGGGATGTTCACCGTGCTGTGGTGCTACCTGCGCAACGCCGCCTTCAAGAAGGACGGCGTCAACTACGAGGTCTCGGCCGACCTGACCGGCCAGGCCAACCACATGGGCGTGACCATCGAGGCCGACATCATCAAGCAGAAGCAGCCCGAGAACAACGGCGGCTACACGGCCATCGGCTTCGGCCGGACCGACCCGCTCGTCTACGACGAGCTCACGACGGACAACCCGATCGACCTCACCCGCTGGCAGGTCGTCAACTGCTACGCCGGGCGCATCGGCCTGATCAACTCGGGCGGCGAGTCGAAGGGCGAGAGCGATCTGGCCCAGGCCATCCGCACGGCCGTCATCAACAAGCGCGCCGGGGGCATGGGCCTCATCGTGGGCCGCAAGGCCTTCCAGCGCCCGATGGCCGAGGGCGCGGCGCTGATCCACGCCATCCAGGACGTCTACCTCAGCGACGAGGTCACCATCGCCTAGCCAGCCCCTGGCGGGGCCGCCTCGCCGGGTTCCCTTGACCCCGTCCCGAGGTCACGCACCGGTGGCGCCACCGATCCGAGCAGGGGAGACACGGAGTGCCCCGCGGCCCGGGAGTAGGATTGCCCCGAACGAGGAATTCGGACGGAGAGTGCCGCGCGCCGTGCTGGCGGGGGTGCCAGAAGGCCCGCAGCAGTGAGCCAGGACTTCTCCTGTGTCCATGAGATGAGACGAGGCAGCCCGTGGCATCGGGAACGCATCACGTAACGGAGCAGTTGGACCAGGTCATCGTGCGCTTCGCCGGCGACTCGGGCGACGGCATGCAGCTGACGGGGGACCGCTTCACCACGAGCAGCGCCCTGCTCGGCAACGACCTGTCGACCTTCCCGGACTTCCCGGCCGAGATCCGGGCCCCCGCCGGCACGCTCAACGGCGTGTCGGCCTTCCAGGTCCACATCTCGGACCACGACATCCTCACGCCGGGCGACTCGCCCAACGTGCTGGTGGCCATGAACCCGGCCGCGCTCAAGGCCAACATCGACCTCATGGCCAAGGGGACCGTCCTGCTGGTCAACAGCGACTCCTTCGAGGAGCGCAACCTGGCCAAGGCGGGCTACGCCAGCCAACCCGCTCACCGACGGCTCGCTGAGCGCCTACACGGTCTACGAGGTCCCGATGACCTCCATCACCCAGGAGGTCTGCAAGGAGGCGGGCGTCAAGCCCCGCGACGCCGAGCGCTCCAAGAACTTCTTCGCCCTGGGCCTGGTGAGCTGGCTCTACACCCGGCCGGTCGAGCCCACCGTCAACTGGATCGCCGAGCGCTTCGCCTCCAAGCCCCAGGTGGCCGAGGCCAACACCCGTGCCTTCCGGGCCGGCTACGACTTCGGCGAGACGGCCGAGCTGTTCGAGTCCAACTACGAGGTCAGGCCCGCCACCTTCGAGAAGGGCGAGTACGTCCAGGTGACCGGGAACCAGGCTCTGGCCTGGGGCCTCATCACGGCCTCCCGGCTGGCCGGGCTGCCGCTGTTCCTCGGGAGCTATCCCGATCACCCCGGCCTCGGACATCCTGCACGAGCTCAGCCGGCGCAAGGAGTTCGGCATCCGCACCTTCCAGGCCGAGGACGAGATCGCCGGCATCGGAGCCGCGCTGGGCGCCGCCTTCGGGGGCGCCCTCGGGGTCACCACGACCAGCGGCCCGGGTCTCGACCTCAAGTCCGAGACGATCGGACTGGCCATCAACCTCGAGCTGCCGCTCGTCATCGTCGACGTCCAGCGGGGCGGCCCGTCCACCGGGCTGCCCACCAAGACCGAGCAGGCCGACCTGCTCCACGCCCTCTACGGCCGCCACGGCGAGGCGCCGCTGCCCATCGTGGCGCCGAAGACGCCGAGCGACTGCTTCGCGGCGGCCATCGAGGCGACGCGGCTGGCCGTGAAGTACCGGACGCCGGTGATCCTGCTCTCGGACGGGTACCTGGCCAACGGTGCCGAGCCGTGGCGCCTGCCCGACCTCGACTCGTTCGCACCCATCGACCCGGGCTTCGCCTCCGAGCCGAACGAGGTCGACGACGACGGCAACCCCGCCTTCTGGCCCTACGTCCGCGACCCCGAGACCCTGGCGCGGCCCTGGGCCCCGCCGGGGCTGCCCGGGCTCGAGCACCGCATCGGCGGCCTGGAGAAGGCCGACGGGAGCGGCAACGTGTCGTACGAGGGCGTCAACCACGAGCGCATGGTCCACCTGCGCCGCGACAAGATCGCCGGCATCGCCGCCGACATCCCGCCGGCGGAGCTGAACGACGAGACGGGCGACGCGCAACTGCTCCTCGTCAGCTGGGGCTCGACGTACGCCGCCGTGGCGGCCGGAGTGAAGCGGGTCCGGGCCCGGGGCATGAAGGCGGCCCACGTGCACCTGCGCCACCTCAACCCGCTGCCGGCCAACCTGGGCGAGGTGCTCACCCGCTACAGCCAGATCCTCGTGCCCGAGATCAACCTGGGTCAGTTGAGCCGGATCCTGCGGGCCGAGTACCTGGTCGACGCCCAGACCATGTCGAAGATCCAGGGCGTGCCGTTCCGTGTCAGCGAGATCGAGGCAGCCATCACCGCGCTGCTCGGAGGGAAGTCATGAGCGAGTCCAACGGCGCCACCGCCACCGCCACCGCCGTGCCCGTCACCACCCGCAAGGACTGGAGCAGCGACCAGGAGGTTCGCTGGTGCCCCGGCTGCGGCGACTACTCCATACTGGCCGCCGTCCAGATGCTGATGCCCGAGCTCGGGGTGCGACGCGAGAACACGGTGTTCCTCTCGGGCATCGGCTGCGCCGCCCGCTTCCCGTACTACATGAACACGTACGGCATGCACTCCATCCACGGCCGTGCGCCCGCCATCGCGACGGGGCTCGCCACGACGCGGCCCGACCTCGACGTCTGGGTGATCTCGGGCGACGGCGACGCGCTGTCCATCGGTGGCAACCACCTGATCCACGCCCTGCGCCGCAACGTGCGGTTGAACATCTTGATGTTCAACAACCAGATCTACGGTTTGACCAAGGGGCAGTACTCGCCGACCTCGGAGGTGGCCAAGGTCACCAAATCGACGCCCTTCGGCTCGGTCGACACCCCGTTCAACCCGGTGTCCCTCGCGCTGGGCGCCGAGGCGACGTTCGTGGCCCGGACCCACGACATGGACCGGGCCCACATGCAGGAGACCTTTCGCCGGGCCCACCAGCACAATGGCGCGGCCTTCGTCGAGGTCCTGCAGAACTGCAACGTCTTCAACGACGGGGCCTTCGAGAAGATCACGGGCCGTGACGTCCGCGCCAGCATGCTCATCCCGCTCGAGCACGGCAAGCCGATCGTCTTCGGCTCCGAAGGTGAGCAGCGCGGCGTCATCCAGCGGGCCGACGGCAGCCTCGAGATCGTCTCGGTCGCCGACGTCGGGCTCGACGCCCTCCTGGTGCACGACGAGGCGCGCCACGACCCGGGCCTGGCCTTCGCTCTCTCCCGCCTGGCCCACGGCCCCTACGAGCCGACGCCCATCGGGGTGTTCCGTGCCGTGGAGCGCCCCGAGTACGGGACCCAGATGTCCGAGCAGATCACCGAGGCGCAGGGCAAGCGCGGGCTGGGCGACGTGGCGGCGCTGCTGCGCTCGGGCTCCAGCTGGACGGTGGACTAGGACGAGGAGGCTGGGGTCTCGACCTCGGCCTTGATCCGTTCGAGCGTCGTGCGCATCCCTCTGCGGTTGACCTTGCCACGGGACCACCCCCACAGCGCCCAGTAGACCCGCAGGCCGAGAGTGGGGGTCAGGGTGAAGGACTCGGTGACGTCGGCCCCGTCGCCGGCCGGGGTGATCTCGTAGCCCCACACGGCGAGCGGCTTCTCGGTCGACACCGTGCCGAAGGCGAACGTGCGCCCGGGCTCGCACTCCGTGACCGCGCAGGAGACCCAGTAGACGGGCCCAATCCCGTTGCGCTTCACGTGGCCCCGGAATTTGGCCCCGACGGCCGGCCCAGTGGCGCCGTCGAGCCACTCGGCCTCGAAGGTCTCGGGGCTGTAGCTCCCGATGCGGGTCACGTCGCTGACCAGCTCCCAGATGCGCTGTGGCGGCGCGTCCATGTGGACGGTCACGGCCTCGTGCATGGCCGGCATGTCAGGAGACGTCCAGGGACCGGAAGACCATCCCGGTACGTGGCTTGGGGCTGAAGAAGGTGGTCTTGGGGGGCATGCGCCGGCGCTCGTTGGCCCACTCCTCGATCTGCTTCACCGTCACCGGCCGGAGCAAGAAGGCGGCCTGGCCCTCGCCGTGCTGCAGCGCCTCCATCGCCTCGTCGATGCTGTGGCGGTGCATGACCTCGTGCGGGGGCAGACGGTCGAGCACCCCCGCGATGAGGTTGGAGTCGAGGTCGTTGCCCGGCTGCTCGTGCACCTCGGCGTGGGGGAGGAGCAGGTAGGCCCGGCCGCCGGTGACCACGGCCAGCGAGCTCGAGTCGGCCAGCGCGCCCAGTGTCCGGGCGTCGGCGGCACCGGCTCGGACGACGTCGAACCACTCCGAGAGGGCCCCGACGAGGTCGAAGCCCTCCGGCAGCCCGCTGACGGTGCGGTGGATGGCGCCCACGGTGAGCTGGTCCTCGGACAGCTCGACCACGAGGGCCATCACGAGGTCGTAGGGCCCGGGACGCCCACCGTTGGCGGCACGGCACTCGGCTTGGTACGTGCGGGCCGTCTCGTAGCGGTGGTGCCCGTCGGCCAGGACGACGGGTGCCCCGGCCACGGCCGCCCCGACCGCTTCGTTGGCGTCGGGGTCGCTGAGGACCCAGAGCTGATGGCGGACGCCTTCGTCGTCGTAGGCGTCGGCCACCGGCTCGTCGTCGGTGGGGTCGAACGTCGCCGTGACTCCTGCCGCCATGGACAGGCCCCAGATCGGTGACAGGTTGGCCCGGGTGGCGCGCAGCAGGTCCAGCCGGTCGCTCTTGGGCTTGGGCAACGTTTGCTCGTGGGGGAGGATGTCGCTCTCCTCGCCCGGCTCGGCCAGGCCGAGTGCCCCGATCACGCCGGTGGTGGCACGACCCGCGGTGTCGGTCATCCGGTACGGGTAGAGGCTGCGTTCGGGCTCGGCGCCGATGACCCCCTCCGCCTGCCAGCGGGTGAAGAGGTCGGTTGCCACGGCGTAGCGGTCGCGTCCAGCCGAGAGGTCGGCCTCGGGGAGTTCGACGAGCACCGCGTTGGCCTGGTGACGGGAGGCGAGGTGCACCCGCTCGGCCGAGGAGATGACGTCGTAGGGAGGGGCCATGACCTGGGCGATGGGCGCGACCGCGGGCCGGTAGCGCAGTCCCCGGAACGGTTCGAAGCGAGGCATCGTGCCCACTCTGGCACACCCCGGACGGGGCCGTCGCGGGGCACTCCCTAAACTCGGTGCGTGGACGACAACGGGTTGGACCGGATCCTCACGGCGCCCAACGTCATCACCCTCGTGCGGCTGCTGTGCATCCCGATCTTCTTGTGGTTGCTCTTCGGAGTGCACCGCCAGACCGCGGCAGCGGTGCTGCTGGCCGTCCTCGGCGCGACGGACTGGGTCGACGGCTACGTGGCACGCCGCTACGGCCAGGTGTCCACGTTCGGCAAGGTGCTCGACCCGACGGCCGACCGCCTGCTGGTGGGAACGGCCGTGATCTCCATCATGGTCTACGGCGCCGTGCCGCTCTGGTTCGGCATCGCCACGATCGCCCGCGAGGTCCTGGTCTCCGTGATGGTGGTGCTGCTGGCCGGGCTGGGCGCGGCGCGCATCGATGTGTTGTGGGTGGGCAAGGCGGGGACGTTCGGCCTGATGTTCGCGTACCCGGCCTTCCTCCTCGGCGACGGCACTGCGACCTGGCAGGCGCCCATCAGGGCGATCGCGTGGGTGACCGGGCTGATCGGCCTGGGTCTCGCGTGGTGGGCCGCAGGGAGCTACATCGGACCGGCGCGCCGAGCGCTGCAAGAGGGCCGGGCGGCCCGGAGGAGCGCGGTGTGAAGGCCGTCATCATGGCCGGCGGCGAGGGCACCCGACTGCGCCCGCAGACTTCGAACCTGCCCAAGCCGATGCTGCCGTTGGTGGGGCGGCCGATGATGGAGCACATCGTCTCGCTGCTGCGACGCCACGGGATCACCGACATCGTCGTGACAGTGGCCTTCCTGCCCAACGCCATCCGCAGCTACTTCGGGGACGGGAGTGAGCTCGGCGTCCGCATGGCGTACGCCACTGAGGAGTCACCGCTCGGCACGGCGGGATCCGTACGCAACGCGCGTGAGCAGTTGACCGAGCGCTTCCTCGTGATCTCGGGCGACGTGCTCACCGACATCGACCTCACGTCGGTGATCGCGTTCCACGAGAAGAACGAGGCGCTGGCGACGATCGCGTTGTGCGCTGTGGAGAACCCGCTCGAGTTCGGCATCGTGATCACGCGCGAGGACGGCACGATCGAGCGCTTCCTCGAGAAGCCCGGCTGGGGCCAGGTGTTCAGCGACACCATCAACACCGGCATCTACGTGTTGGAGCCCGGGATCTTCGATCTCATCCCCGAGGGGCGCGCCGTGGACTTCTCGAGCGAGGTGTTCCCGGCTGCTCTCGAGGCCGGGGACCCCCTCTATGGGTATGTGGCCGACGGGTATTGGGAGGACGTCGGCACGACGGGGGCCTATCTCAAGGCCCACGAGGACATCCTCGACGGCAAGGTCCAGGTGGACGTGTCCGGCTTCGAGCTGCGCCCGGGCGTGTGGGTGGGCAAGGGCTCGTCGATCGACCCGAGTGTCCGGATCGACTCGCCGTCGTTCATCGGGGAGAACTGCACCATCGACGCGGACGTCGTGCTCGGCGCCTACACCACGATCGGTGCGAACACCCAGGTGGCAGAGCGGGCCGAGCTGCAGCGCTCGGTCATCGGGGAGAACTCGTACGTCGGGCCCGCGGTCCGGGTCGAGGGTGCGGTGCTGGGACGGTCGTGCGACCTGCGGGTGGGGGCGCGTGTCGAGCCCGGGGCGGTCGTCGGGGAGGGCGCCCTCATCGGGGCCCACGCCGAGGTGCGCAGCGACGTCAAGGTCTACCCCGGCAAGGTCGTGGAGGCCGGTGCCCAGGTCAACGCCTCAATTGTCTGGGAGTCCGGAGGCTCGCGCAGCCTCTTCGGGCCCGGGGGGGTGCAGGGGATCGCCAACGTCGACATCAGCCCCGAGTTGGCCGTGCGCTTGGCCAAGGCGTGGGCATCGGGCTTCGAGAAGGGCTCGTACATCACGGCCTCGCGTGACACGAGCCGGGTGGCCCGGGTGCTCAAGCGCGCCCTCATGGTCGGGTGCAACTCGGTTGGGGTCAACGTCACCGACCTCGAGCTGGCGACCGTGCCGGTCACGCGCCACCACGTGCGCCGGCGCGGCAACCGGGCCGGCCTCACCGTGCGCCTCAGCCCCGACGACCCCCAGCAGGTCGTGATCGGCTTCTTCGACGACCGCGGCATCGACCTGTCGGAGAACGACCGCCGGCGTGTGGAGCGCATGTACCACCGCGAGGAGTTCCGTCGGGTCACGGCCGGGGAGATCGGCGACATCGACTTCTCACCTCGCACCATCGAGCTCTACACGGCCGATGTCGTGGAGGCACTCGAGCTGCGTCGTGACGTCGGACGTGAAGTCAAGCTGGTGCTCGACCTGTCGTACGGCGCGGCAAGCTTCGTGATGCCCAACCTTCTCTCGAAGGTGCACGCCGACGTCCTGAGCATCAATCCGTACGCGCAGACGCCGGGCATGATCTCGGTCGACCGCATCCTGAGCGAGGCGCGTGTCGCCGACGCGGTGCGCGGCTCGGGCGCCGACCTCGGTGCGGTGATCGATGCGGGGGGCGAACGGCTCACGCTCATCGACGGCACCGGGCAGAGTGCTGACCGACGACGAGGCGGTAGTGGTCTTCATCGAGCTGTCGACCATCGCGGGGGACGCGGACCGCGTCGCGTTGCCGGTGACTGCGAGCGACACGATGTTGCGCCTGTGCGAGGAGCGCGGCGTCGCGGTCACGCTGACTCCGCTCTCACCCTCCGGGCTGCTCGAGGCGGCGGCGTCGGGCGGCGTCTCCTTCGCGTCGGATCGACACGGAGGATATGTGTTCCCCGCGTTCCTGCCCGCCTTCGACGCGGCAGCGACCCTGGCCCGCCTGGTGTCCCTGCTGGGCCAGAGCTCGACGTCCATCGCAGAGATCGTCGACGCCACGCCGCCCATGCCGATCCTGCACGAGGAGGTCCCGACGCCTCTCGAGCAGAAGGGACTGATCATGCGGACCCTGATGGAGCAGCTCACCGAGCGGGGCGCCGACCTGGTCCTTGTGGACGGGATCAAGGTGGTGTCGGACCGCGGATGGGTCCTCGTCGTCCCCGATCCCGAGGACCCGGTCACCCACGTCTGGTCCGAGGGTGCGGACCTGGGGACGTCGGAGGCGATGGCGAGCGAGTACGTCGAGCGCGTCACCGAGATGCTGGCATAGGCCGAGCGGCAAGCTGCAGGTCGGGTCGGCCGTCCGGTATGGTCGCCTGCCATGAACATCCCCGAGGATCTGCGTTACTCCCCAGAACACGAGTGGGTCCGCGTGGAGGGGACGCGCGTGCGCGTCGGGATCACCGACTACGCGCAGGATGCGCTGGGCGACATCGTGTTCGTCGACCTGCCGGCGGTGGGGAGCGAGGTCGAGGCGGGCGGACAGCTGGGCGAGCTCGAGTCCACCAAGTCGGTGTCGGAGATCTACGCTCCCGTTGCCGGCACCGTGACCGCCGTGAACGACGCGCTGGCCGGAGGGCCGGAACGGATCAACCAGGATCCCTACGGGGAGGGCTGGATCTGCGAGATCGAGCTTGCGGCAGGCGCTGATCCGGGCAGCCTCCTCGACGCTGCCGCCTACGGTGACCTGACGGCGGACTAGCAGGCGTTCGGGGCCTAGATGACGGCAAGGGAAGCGGGCCGTGCTGTGGGGTACCGTGGTCGCCGTGTTCTGTCACAACTGTGGGCATCGGAACCCCGAGGGAGTCAACTTCTGCTCCTCGTGCGGTCATGCGCTGCTCGCGGACGGCGATGACGCGACCATCACCCTGCACCCGACCGACGAGGCCGAGACGTCCGAGGAGCACCCTGATGTCACCCTCGTCGAGGTGCCACACGGTGCCGGGGTTCTCGTTGTCACCCGTGGTCCCAATGTCGGAGCGCGCTACCTGCTCGGGGAGAAGGTCGTGCGGGCGGGCCGTCACCCAGAGAGTGACATCTTTCTCGATGACATCACCGTGTCACGCCGCCACGTGGAGATCACGCCCGGCGACGGCGGCAGCTACTCGCTCCGGGACGTGGGTTCGTTGAACGGGACGTACGTGAACAGGGAACGGATCGACGAGGTCCAGCTGTCCCCGGGCGACGAGGTGCAGATCGGCAAGTTCAAGCTCGTCTACCTGGTGGCGGGCAACGAGTGAGCAGCCGCACGTACCTCTCCATCGGAGATGTCCTGACCCTGCTGCGGGAGGAATTCCCCGACGTCACGATCTCGAAGATCCGGTTCCTGGAGAGCCAGGGGCTGGTCAACCCGGAGCGTTCGCCCTCGGGCTACCGCAAGTTCTTCGACCACGACGTGGAGCGCCTGCGCTGGGTGTTGCGCCAGCAGAGGGAGCATTTTCTGCCTCTCAAGGTCATCCGGGACCGCCTGGCGGACGGGGAGCTCGACGACCCCGAGCCCAAGGGGCCGAACGGCAAGCCGGCCCGTGTGGCTGCACCGCCGGCCGCCGTTGCCGACCAGCAACCGAGCAGGGCGGACGAGGAGGCCATGGCTCGCATCCTGGCCGATGCCTCGCGGCGTGCCGCCCGCATGCCGGAGACGGCGCCGGCCCGGCCCGGGCTCCAGGTGGTCGGCCAAGGGGACGAAAGCGAGACCGCCAAGGTGGCGGCCGAGCCTGAGCCGGCGCGCGGTCACAGCCGCCACCGCTCCTGAGCGCAGCCCTCGTCACGCGTGCCGGCGGGAGCGGCGTCGGCGGGGCCGGCCGCCGCGCAGAACAGTGCTCAGCGTGCATCGTCGGGCGGGTCGGGGCCCGGCAACGGGACCGCAGGTGGCCGCCGGCCCGACGCCGCGGCGGAGGCCCGCACGCCTCCCGCCGCCGCCGAGCCCGGGACACGCAAGGGCACCGCACCTGCGGGCGGCGGTTCCGGCGGGCGCGCGGCGACGCCGAGCACGACGAGCGTCGTCACCGGTGCCAGCCTGACAATCGACGAGCTGTGTGGGGCGAGCGGCCTCCCGCCCGAAGAGGTGGCGGGACTCGAGGGGTTCGGCCTGATCGAGCCGGTGATGGTCGCCGGCATGCCGACCTACGACGAGGACGCGCTCACCGTCGCCAATCTGGCGGCGGCATTCGGGGCCTTCGGGATCGAACCGCGCCACCTGCGGCTCTACCGCAACGCCGTCGACCGTGAGATGGGGCTGATAGAGCAGGTCGTGATCCCGCTCCTGCGCCAGCGGAACCCCGAGTCCCGCCAGCGGGCCCTGGAAGGAGCTGAGCAGCTGGCGACGCTGGGCCAGTCGATGCGAGCCACGTTGCTCCGGCTGGCACTCCGGCGACATCTGGGGGGGTGACGCAAGGCCGGGATCCGGCGCTACATTTCAGTCATGGTCCGTGTGCTACTCCGAGCCGTCAGGGTGGACCTGCAGTCCAACACGCCGGTGCTCCTCCTCCAGGAGACCGAGGGCGAGGGGCGCACGCTGCCGATCTTCATCGGGAGCCCCGAGGCGACGGCGATCGCCTACGCCCTCCAGGGCGTGACGATGCCCCGGCCTCTCACGCACGACCTGATGAAGGACATGCTGGGCGCCCTGGACATCAGCGTTGAGCGAGTCATCATCACCGAGCTACGCGCCTCGACCTACTACGCCGAGATGCACCTCGTGCGCGGTGACGAGCGGACGATCGTCTCGAGCCGCCCTTCGGACGCCGTGGCAGTGGCCGTGCGCACCGAGTCGCCCCTCTTCGTCTCTGACGAGTTGATGGAGTCGGAGGGGATCATCCTCGCGCTCGATGCCGACGACGAGGAGGAGGACACACCGGACGAGCTGGTCGGGCAGTTCCGCCAGTTCCTCGATTCTGTGCGCCCGGAGGACTTCGAAGGGTGACCCCACCGCGCTGGGCGCTCGCCCTCCTGGCGTGCGCCCCGGTCGTCCTCGCCGCGTGCAGCAGCAGTCCCAGCACGCCGAGGCACACCACCACGACGACGCACAAGGCTGCACCGACGACCACGACCACGGCAGCCACCACCACGACGGCGTCCAGCACCACCACCTCCACCACCAGTGCGGTCTCGACCGCCTGCAACCACATCACGGCGTCGCCAGGCCAGTCCGAAGGAGCGGCCGGGACCATCACCGGGGTGATCACCGTCACCAACACGGGACCGTCGACGTGCACCGCCGACGGCTATCCGAAGGTGGCCCTGTTCTCGGGGAGTGGAGCGCCCCTCAACGTGACGATCGTCAACGGATTGTCCGTGACCCTGTCACCGCCGGCCAATGCGGCTCCGTCCTCGGTCGCAGTGGCGCCGTCGTCCACGGCGCAGTTCGCCTACCAGTACTCCGACGTGCCGGTCGGCACCGAAACGAGTTGTCCGTCGTCCGAGATCGCGACCGTCACGTTGCCCGGGGCCACGACGCCCTCGCCGACCTTCGCCCTCGCCATCTCCCCCTGCAACAACGGGACCATCCGGGTGTCGCCCGTGTACGCATCGCCTGACGTCCTGACGCCCTGACGTCCTGACGCCCTGTGTCTGACGTGCCCGACGTCCACGTCGGGCAGCAAGTCCACCGGGCCCGGCCGGGTCAGCGTCCCGGTGCGACCAGGATCCGCCCGCGCACCGCGGCGTCGAGCACGCTGTCGAGCGCTGCCGTCAGGCCGCCCAGTCCGATCTCCTCGTTCACCATTTCCTCGCAATGGTCGAGCGGGAACGCCTCCGCCATGTCCGCCCAGAGGGCTCGACGCTCCGCGATCGGTGTCGCCACGGTGTCGATCCCGAGGAGCGCGACGCCGCGGACGATGAACGGGTACACGGTGGTAGCGAGGTCGTTGCCGCCGGTGAGGCCACTGGCGGCCACGGCGCCGCCGTAGCGGACGGTGCGGAGCGCCTCGGCCAGCGCCATGCCGCCGACGCAGTCCACCACGCCCGCCCAGAGCTGCGGCCCCAGGGTTCGGCCGTCGTCCTCGGTGAACTGCCGCCCGACGACCTGCGTCGCCCCCAGGCCCTTGAGGTAGTCGTGCTCGGTCGTCTTGCCCGATGACGCCACCACCTCGAAGCCCGCCCGGGAGAAGAGCGCCACGGCGGCGCTGCCGACTCCGCCGGATGCTCCCGTCACCAGGATCGGACCGTCCTCGGTGGTCGTGCCGTGTTGCACGAGGCGGCGCAGCGACAGCAGGGCCGTGAAGCCGGCCAGCCCGATGATGGCGGCGTTGCGGCAGCTCAGTGCGTCGGGCAGCGGGACCACCCAGTCGGCCGGGACACGGGCGTAGGCGGCGAAACCGCCGTGGCGGGCTACCCCGAGGTCGTACCCCTGCACGAGGACCCGCTGGCCAGCGGCGAAGTCGGGGCTCGTGCTCTCCTCCACGCTGCCGGCCAGCTCCACCCCCGGGACGAGCGGAAACCCCCGGGCGACGCGGTTCCCGGGCCTCGTCACCATGGCGTCCTTGAAGTTGATGGCTGACCACTCGACGTTCACGAGCACCTCGCCCGGCGGCAGGTCGGAGTCCGCCAGCTCGACGACCGCGGGGCGGATGACGGCCCCCGCCTTGGACAGCACGTAGGCCGGGAAACGCACCGGTTCACTGTAGGGCGAGCGGTCGCTCTCTTCGTGCACGGACCCGTGCGCCGGGTACGTTCGCACTGTGGTCACGACCGCAGGTTATGGGCGCTGGGCCTCGCCGCTCGCGCCGGCGGACGTCGCACGCGCCAAGGTCTCGCTCTCCGAGCTCTGTTCAGACGGCAGCGCCCTCTTCTGGCTCGAGTCACGCCCTGCCGAGGGCGGTCGCGTGGTCTTGGTGCGAGCGGGTGCGGACGGACCGGCGGACCATTCGCCCGAGGAGGTCAGCATCCGCAGTCGGGTCCACGAGTACGGCGGCGGTGCCGTGTGCCTCGTGCCCGGGCGATCGTCCGGCGCGTTCGCCTTCGTCGAGCAGACCGATCAGCGGGTGTGGTTCTGCGACGGCCCCGCCGCCGCAGGCTCGTCACCCCGCGCCGTCGCACGCCCCCTCACCGTGGCACCCCCCGAAGGAGAGGTCCACAACCACGGCGGGCTCGGCGCCACGCCGGACGGGGACTGGGTCCTGGCGGTGCGCGAGGTGCACCCCCCCGGCGCGCACCGCCCCGTTCGGAGCGTGGTGGCGCTGTCGACCCGTGGCGCCGAGCCGAGCGAGTCCACGCTGCTCGAGGGCCACGACTTCTTCGGGGCGCCGCGGGTGGACCCCGACGGCGCGCGACTGGCCGTCGTGGTGTGGGACCACCCCGACATGCCCTGGGACGGTTCGGTGCTCGTGGTCCTTCCCCTCACCCGGACGACGGACACGGCCGGGGGGACCGACACGCTGCGGGCAGCCGGAGCGCCGTGGCGGGTCGCGGGTGGTCCCGCGGAGGCGGTGGGCCAGCCGGCGTGGGGCCGAGACGGGGCACTGCGGTTCGTGTCCGACCGGCGCGGGTGGTGGCAGCCCTACGTGCACGGGGGATGGCCGGACGCCGCCGGGGCGCGGCCACTCACCGACAAGGCCGCCGAGTTCCATGGGCCGGACTGGGTCCTCGGGCAGACGACGATGGCGGAACTCGCCGACGGCACGCTGGCGGCCCGGATGACGGCCTCGGGGCGCGACTCCGTGGTCCGACCGGCGGAGGAGGCCGGACCCGACGTGGCGAGCACGTCCTTCGATCAGCCGTGCGTGTCGGTCTCGGCGCTCTGCGCGCACGGGGACGGCTTCGCGCTGATCGGCAGCACGCCGGATGCCCCGGCGAACGTGTGGGTGTGGACGCCGGCTGAGCCGGCACGACCCCTGCGGCCGCCGACCGCGAGCGATCTCGGTCCCGGCGACGTCGCCTCCGGGGAGCCTTTCGCGTTGACGGGGCGATCGGGTCGCCTCGTCCACGGGACGCTGTACCGGCCGACCTTGGCGGGAACGGACGGGCCGCCCGGGCGCAAGCCCCCTCTCGTCACGTGGTGCCACGGGGGCCCGACGTCGTCCTGCCAGCCCGGGTTCGACCTGACGCGCCAGTTCTTCACCAGCCGTGGCTTCGCCATCGCCTGCGTGGACTACGCAGGCAGCTCGGGGTACGGACGGTCATATCGATGCTCGCTCTGGGGCCAGTGGGGCGTGGCCGACCCGGAGGATTGCCTCGATGCGGCGCTGCATCTCGCCGCGCGGGCGACGTCGATGGGCAACGCATGGCGGTGCGGGGCGGCAGTGCGGGGGGCATGACGGCGCTCAACGCCCTGGCGGCGGGGGAGGGGTTCGGGGCGTGCGTGTCGTTGTACGGGGTGACCGACCTCATGGGGCTCGTCGCGACCACCCACGACTTCGAGGCCCACTACACCGACCGTCTGATCGGTCCGCTGCCCGGGTCGCGTGCCCTCTACGTGGAGCGCTCGCCGGTGACGCGGGCGGGCTCCATGGCGGGATCGGTGCTCCTGTTGCAGGGGATGGAGGACGCAGTGGTGCCCCCCGCCCAGGCCGAGCGCATGCGTGATGCCCTCGAGGCAACGGGTAGCCACTGTGACCTGCGGTTCTTCGAGGGCGAGGGGCATGGGTTCCGCCGTGCCGACACGCTGATCGCCTGCCTGGAGGCCGAGCTGGCGTTCTACCTCGAAGAGCTCCGCCTCTAGGGTCCGCGCCTCTAGGATCACCCCGGGTGCGGTTCGGTGCGCCTCTGGTGTGCGAGGCTTTCGAGGGACGCCATGTCGACCAATTCCGTGAGCACGATCCCGAGTTGGGCCGGCGCCGCCGCTGATCTCTGGCGGCGGGCCCTCGACCGGATGAAGCGCATCTCGCCCGAGGTGGGCGACGCGTTGCTGTACGGCGCCAGCGCGCTCTTCGCCCTCGCCACCATCTACACCTCGACCAATGCGCTCTACCAGGTGTGGGGCCGCATGGCGCTGTCGCCCTTCGCTTTCGGCGCGCTGGCGTCGGCCGTGCTGGCGTGGACGTTGCGGCGTGCCCGCCGCCGGCGGCCGGGCGGCGGGCTGACCCCGGTCCAGCACCGGCGCGCCTGGCTGGCCCGGATCGCCGTGGCCGTCTGCGTGTTCGCGGGGGCGCTCGCCATTCCGCTCGGGCTCGAGATCCTGTGGCGCTTCGACGGCGTCACAGGTTCGCACCAGCAGCCCGAGGTCGTGACCGTCGAGGTGGGTGGCCAGGATCTCGTCCGAGGTCAGGATCCCTACCACCCCCTCGTCAAGCTGCACCACCCGGTCAAGTACCACGCGCCCGGCCAGCCGGACTACGCGGGCTTCCTGCCCTACCTCCCCGTGATGGCCGTGCTCGGCATCCCGAGTGACATCTGGCCCAACAACGGGCTGAGCGACGCCCGGATCTTCTTCTGCCTGACCACGCTCGCCGTCGCCGCGGTGGCGCTCTATCTCTGCCGGGCGAACGGGCGGCGCAAGATCCGAGCCATACAGGCGCTGGTGATCCTGCCGCTGGCGTCGTTGCCGTTGGCCACCGGTGGCGACGACATCCCGGTGGTCGCGGTGCTGTTGCTGGCCATGGTGTTGGCCCAGCGGAGGAGACCGTTCGCCTCGGGCGTGGTGTTCGGGATCGCCTCGGCGATGAAGTTCACGGCCTGGCCCCTCGCCGCGCTGGCGCTCTTCGCCGCCCGCGGCCGCAACGGGGAGCGCCGGCCACTCTCCATGCTGGCCGGCATGGTGGTCGTCGCGGTGCCCACGATCTTCCCCTTCGCCCTACGAGGGCCGTTCGCCCTGATCGACGACGTGGTGCTGTTCCCGCTCGGCCTCAGTGCCATCCCTTCCACGGCCGCCAGCGCCCTCCCGGGCCATGTCCTGGTGACCGCCTTCCCCTCGCTCAGCCGGGCACTGCCGGTCTCCGTCGGCATCGTGCTCTCGGTGCTGCTGGCCCGCCACCTGTACCGTCATACGCCGCGCACGGTGTCGGAGGTGTGCAACATCGCAGGCGTGGTGATGGCGGCGCTCATCCTGCTGGCCCCGAACCCGCGGGTGGGCTACCTGCTCTACCCGATCAATTTCTTCGTCTGGGCCTACCTGCTGGCTGAGCCCGCGGAGCGTTCGGAGCTGCTCCCCGACGTCGCCGTGGAGGCCCCCGGCGGGAGCGTCACCGCCGCCACACGCTGACGCCCGGAGGCGGGTTTCAACGCCGCGCCGCGCCGCAGACCGGCCCACTCACGGTGCATCATCGCTCTCCTGCAGCAGCCGGATGGTGAAGTCGGTCTGACCACGGGGCGGGCCGCCCGGACTGAACGTCGTCGGCGCGATCACGGCGCCCATCTCCCAGTAGTAGCCGTCCCCGCCGGCCAGCTTGCCCAGGATCTCGAGGGAGCCCGGATGGTTGGCCGCCGGTCCTCGGTCGAAGACCTGCCAGCCTTGCAGCCGCATGTCCGCCGCGAAGAACGCCAGCAACGAGGCCTGAGAGTCGTCGGACCGGAAGACGACCTGAGAGTCGAACTGACCGGCCTGGCCGCTGTTGTCCTGGTGCGAGACGCGCACCGAGCCGACCGGGACGAAGACGGCGTTGAGGATGTTGGTCGGCGGTTCACCGGAGGCGACGATGGGCGAGAGCGCCGCTGCTGCCGGCTCGGCCTGGAGCGTGATGCCCGGCACCGAGCTCGGGCCGCTGCCGTGACGGACCGGGGTGGGGGACTCGGAAGAGAGGATGCCGATGGTCACGAACACGACGAGGATGAGGACGGCCAGACCGAGGACGACCATCGCCGGCCGCATGGAGATGCCACCGGGCGTCGGGGGCCGGCGGGGCTCGGGCAGGTCGGCCCCCTCACGAAGGAGCTCGCTGTCTGCGTGATGCAACGTCATGCCCGGCCCAGCCTACGACGGGGTGGACCACCCGAAATGGTCGAGGGGCCCGTGCCCCGAGCCGAGGTGCCAGGCCGCACTCCCGGCCAGGGCACCTGCGACGAAGGCCTTGGCCTCCTCGATCGCAGCACGCACTGTCGCCCCGCGGGCCAGGTTGGCGGCGATGGCGGCCGAGAGCGAGCACCCCGTGCCGTGGTCGTTGCCGGTGGGCACCCGTGACCCTCGTAACACCCACTCCCCGTCGGGGCCGACCACGACGTCGTCGGCGGACTCGGTGAGGTGGCCCCCCTTGACCACCACGTAGCGGGCGCCCGTCTCGCGGATTCGCCGAGCGATCGCCAGCCGGGCCTCGACGGTCCCGAGCGACTCCACCGTGGAGTCCCCCAGCACGGCCGCCTCGCGCAGGTTGGGGGTGGCGACCTCAGCATGGGGGAGGAGCAGCCGCATGTAGGCGGCGACGCCCTCGGGTTCCAAGAGCGGGTGCCCGCTGGACGAGACGAGGACCGGATCGACGACGAGCCGTGGCAGCAGTCCCTCCGCCGCCATGGCGGCGACCTCCCGGACGACGGCCGCCGTCGCCAACATGCCGGTCTTCACGGTGCGCACGGCGAAGTCGTCGAGCACGGTCTCGACCTGCTGGCGCACGAAACCAGGCTCCATCGCCACGACCCCGCGCACCTCGGTGGTGTTCTGTGCCGTCACCGCCGTGAGGGCGCAGGTGCCGTGCACGCGATGTGCGGCGAACGTCTTCAGGTCCGCCTGCACACCCGCACCGCCTCCGGAGTCGGACCCGGCGATGCTGAGCGCCGTCGGTGGTGTCGTGTCCAGCACCGAGCCACCATAGGCGGGCCCCGGGGTATCTTCGTCCGGTGGCACGAGAGGCGCGGAGTGGGGCGGTGCCGGACCGTCTGACCATTGCCGGCCAGGTGCTGGGGTCACGGCTCCTGCTCGGCACCGGCGGCATGACCAGCCTCGACGCCCTGCGGGCCGCGCTCACCGAGTCGGGGACCTCCATGGCGACCGTCGCCGTTCGGCGGATCGGGGTCTCGGGGCGCAGCTCGCTGTTGTCGCTCCTCGACGAGCTCGGCGTGCGCGTGCTGCCCAACACCGCGGGGTGCGCCACGGCGTCGGAGGCCGTGCTCACCGCCAAGCTCGCGCGCGAGGCGTTCGACACGGACTGGGTGAAGCTCGAGGTGGTCGGTGATGACCGCACCCTGTTGCCCGACGCGGTCGAGCTCCTGGCCGCGGCCGAGCAGCTGGCGGAAGACGGCTTCGTCGTCCTTCCCTACACGACGGACGATCCCGTCCTCGCCCTCCGCCTCCAGCAGGTGGGATGTGCCGCCGTCATGCCGCTCGGGTCGCCGATCGGCAGCGGTCTGGGCATCCGCAACCCCCATAACATCGCGCTGCTCCGGGAGTCCGTCGAGGTGCCGGTGATCCTCGACGCCGGCATCGGCACGGCCTCGGATGCCGCGCTGGCGATGGAGCTCGGCTGCGACGCCGTGCTGGTGGCCACAGCCGTCAACCGGGCCCACGATCCGGTGGCCATGGCACGGGCGATGCGCCTCGCGGTCGAGTCCGGATGGCAGGCGCGCCGAGCCGGTCGCATCCCGGTCCGGTACCACGCGGAGCCGTCGAGCCCGCTCGAGGGCAGGGCCGATCTCGTCCCCGGAGGGTCGGCGACGCCCGACTGACGAGCGCAGCCTTGACGCCGTTCTGAGGCCACCCTAAAGTTAGGGCAACCTAATATTGGGGACGGTCCAGGTCGGAGAGGTGTCACGGCTCGATGCGAGGAACGCGTGGGCGGACAGGGGAGCGGGCAACCCGGCGCGCCCTCGGTGTCGTCGTGGCCGCCACCCTCGGTGCTCTGGTGCTCGCCGGCTGCGCCCAGGGCACGGGGTCCGGCGGAGCGGCCGGCACGCTGACGGTCTACAGCGGGCAGCACGTGCAGACGACGCAGGCCCTGGTGGCGGCGTTCGAACGTGAGAGCGGGATCTCCGTGAGCCTGCGCTCGGACGACGAGGATGTGCTGGCCGACCAGATCGTCACCGAGGGCCCGCACTCGCCGGCAGACGTCATCTACACGGAGAACTCGCCGCCGCTGCAGTACCTGGCCTCGAAGGGCCTGCTGGCCCAGGTCGATCCGTCGACGCTGGCCTCCACGCCGTCGCGCTTCAACTCGCCGGACGGCAAGTGGGTCGGCGTGTCGGCCCGGGTGAGTGTGATGGTCTACAACACGACGCTGCTCACGCGAGCCGAGCTCCCGAAGTCGGTGATGGAGCTGGCTGATCCCAAGTGGGCCGGCCGCATCGGCATTGCCGGAGGTGAGACGGACTTCCAACCGATCGTCACGAGCATCGCGCGGACCTACGGCGAGCCTGCCGCGCTGCGGTGGTTGGAGGCGGTCAAGGCGAACGCCGGGAGCCACGCCTATCCGAGCAACGAGGCGGTCACGGGCGGCGTCAACGGCGGGCAGGTCGCCCTCGGCGTCATCAACCAGTACTACTGGTACCGCGAGCGGGCCCAGGTCGGGTCGAGTGGGCTGCACTCGGCCATCGCCCACTTTTGCCCCGCACGACGTCGGCTATGTCGTGAACGTCTCGGGGGCCGGCGTCCTCAAGTCCTCGAGCCACCGGAAGGCGGCCCAGCGCTTCCTGGCCTTCCTGACTTCTGTGCAGGGCCAGGAGATCCTCGCCCACAGTGACAGCTACGAGTACCCGATCGCATCGGGCGTGACGACGGCGCAACACGAGACCCCGTTCGACCAGCTCGAGCCGAACGGGATCACCATCGCCGAGTTGGGCACCGGTGCCGAGGCGATCAAGCTCCTGCAGGAGGCGCAGCTCCTGTGAGCGCTGGGGCGGGGGCTCGTGCGTGGTCGGGGCACCGACGCCTCCCGCCCGTGCTGACCGCCGCCGCCGTCCTCGTCTCGGTCGTCGTGCTGCTGCCGCTCGTCTTCCTGGTCGTCCAGGCCGTCCAGGTGGGCTGGTCCCAGTTGCGCCAGCTGCTCTTCCGGAATCTGACGGCCATGCTGGTCTGGGACACCGTGTCGCTGGTGGTGGTGGTGACGCTCCTGTGCGTCGCCGTGGGCACGCTGGCCGCCTGGTTCGTGGAGCGCACCGACCTGCCGTGCCGCCGTCTCCTGGCGATCCTGGTCGTGATCCCGCTCGGCATCCCGGACTTCGTGGTGAGCTTCGGCTGGCGGGCCGTCTTCCCCAACATCGGCGGGTTCTGGGCCGCCGTCCTGATCATGACCCTGGCGGTCTACCCACTGGTGTTCCTGCCCGTGGCGGCGAGCCTGCGTGCCGCAGACCCGGCGCAGGAGGAGGTGGCCCGCAGCCTCGGCCTCGGCCGCGTCCGCACGTTCTGGACGGTCACCGTCGGCCAGGCCCGCATGGCCATCTTCGGCGGCGCCCTGCTCGTGGGCCTGGTCGTGCTGGCGGAATTCGGCGCCTTCGAGATCCTCGGCTACCAGACACTGACCACCGAGATCTACAACGAGTTCCAGGTGGGTTTCAACGAGCCCGCCGCCTGCGCGCTCTCGCTGATCCTCGTCCTCCTCGGGGCCCTCCTGCTGGCCAGCGAGGACTCGGTGCGCGGCCGCGGCCGCACCTCCCGCGTGGGCGCGGGCGCCGCGCGGCCAATCAGGCCGGTGGCGCTGGGCCGGGCGCGCCCCGCCGTCCTGGCCGGGGCCGTGCTCCTGGTGGTGCTGGCCCTGGGCGTGCCGGTGGGCGCGATCGCCTACCTGATCATCGAGGGTGGGAACAGCACCCTGCCCCCGGCGTCGCTGCTCATCGCGACCGCCAACACCTTCGGCTACGCGGCAGCGGCCGGCGTGGTGGCCACCGTGGCGGCGCTGCCCATCGCCCTGTTGTCGGTCCGCTTCCCCCGGCGCCCCGTGGTCGCCCTCCAGCGGACCAACATGTTGGTGCTGGCCGTGCCGGGCCTCGTGGTCGCACTCAGCTTCACCTACGTGACCGAGCACTTCCTCCAGGGTCGCTTCTACCAGACCAGCCCGCTGTTGGTCCTGGCCTACGCCATCATGTTCTTCCCGCTGGCCCTCGTGTCGGTGCGCGCCGCCGTGGCCCGCTCGCCGGTCGGCCTCGAAGAGGTGGGTCGATCGCTCGGCGTGCCGCGCCGATCCGTCCTGTGGCGGGTGACCCTGCCCCTGATCGGCCCCGGCCTCGGGGCGGCGTTCGCACTCGTCTTCCTGGAGACGGCCACCGAGCTGACGGCCACCCTCGTCCTCCACCCCACGAACGTCGAGACCCTGGCGACGCAGTTCTGGGCCTACCAGTCGAACCTCTCGTACGGCCAGGCCGCGCCGTATGCCGGTGTCATGGTCCTGATCGCCGCGGTGCCCGGCTACGTCCTGGGCCGCTGGTTCGACCGCCAACCAGAGCGTGTCACCGGCGCGGCCCCCGCGCCCACGGCGTCGATACTGGTGGCGGCATGAAGGACCTGCGCATCAGGGGAGTCGCGAAGTCGTTCGGCCCGCAGCGTGTGCTGCGCGGCGTGGACCTCGACGTCCCACACGGGTCGTTCACGGCGATCCTCGGTGCCTCCGGCAGCGGCAAGACGACCCTGCTGCGCATCGCGGCCGGGTTCGAGCGCCCCGACGAGGGTGAGGTCAGCCTGGGTGCGGAGATGGTCGACGACTCGGGCAGCCACTTCGTGCCCTCGGAGCGCAGGCGCATCGGCTACGTGCCCCAGGAGGGCGCGCTGTTCCCGCACCTGAGCGTCGGGCGCAATGTTGGCTTCGGCCTGGCGCGCGGCACTGGTCGGGCGGCCCGGGTCGACGAGCTGCTCGAGCTCGTCGGGCTGTCCGGCTACCGCCGGCGCTACCCGCACCAGCTCTCGGGGGGCCAGCAACAGCGGGTGGCCCTGGCCCGTGCCCTGGCGATCGAGCCCGAGGTGGTGCTGCTGGACGAGCCCTTCTCCTCCCTCGACGCCGCATTGCGTGCCTCGGTCCGCGCCGACGTGCTGGGCGTGCTGCGCCAGTCCCGGACCACATCCATCCTCGTCACCCATGACCAGGACGAGGCCCTTTCCATGGCCGACCAGGTTGCGGTCCTCCGAGACGGTGTGATCGCCCAGCTCGACACGCCGGCCAGGCTCTACGGGCATCCGGAGGACGCCGAACTGGCGCGGTTCCTCGGCGAGTCGAACGTGCTGGAGGGGGAGGTGCGCGACGGGGTCGCCACCACCAGGCTCGGGCGCCTCCCCGTCGCGGGGTGGTCGGGCCCGCACGGCGGAGGGGCCGCCCGGGTGATGGTGCGACCCGAGCAGATCACGCTGGGTGAGGTGGCCACGGATGCGCTGGAGGGGACGGTGGCCAGCTACGAGTACTTCGGCCACGACGCCGTCGTCCGGGTGCGGCCCGGGCCCGAGGGTCTGCCGGACCTCGTCGTCAGGGTCTCCGGCGGCACGCCGCTGGAGCCGGGGCACCGGGTGGGCCTCACCGTCCACGGCTCCGTCGTGGCGTGGCCGATGGAGCCGGTCGAGGCGGCGGAATCCTCCGAATAACGTCCTCGTAACTACTGCCGTGTCGTCCGAGGTGCACTAGAGTGACGGCCCAGGGTGGACGCACAGGGAGGTGTGATGGCCGAGGATTCCGCAACCCAGGTCGGAGGGTTTCACGGGCCGCAGGTGTGCGGTCTGGTGGGGATCACCTACCGGCAACTCGACTACTGGGCCCGCACCGGTCTGCTGCAGCCCTCGGTGGCCTCGGCGAAGGGGAGTGGTTCCCGGCGCATCTACTCGTATTCCGACGTCCTCGAGCTCAAGGTGATCAAGCAACTGCTCGACGCGGGCGTGTCGCTCCAATCGGCCCGCCGGGCCGTCGAATGCCTGCGCGAAGATCTCGGTGGAGACCTGGCATCCGCCAATCTCGTGCTGACCGGGACGAGCTCGGTGCTCGCTCGCTCGAACGGTGAAGTCGTCGACCTGCTGGCCGGCGGTCAGGGCGTGTTCAACATCGTGCCGCTGGCCGGTGTGGTCGAACAGCTGGACGCAGACATCGTGCGGCTCGAGACCCGGGTTCTCGATGCTCCGGCCAAGGGGCGCCCCGCTCGAGTGCAAGGCGCGCGGGCCGCGGGGGAGTGAGCGCAACGGACCCGGCGCGCATCGGGCGCACTCGCCATCCGGCTTGTGCGCCCGCCGGTGAGGTCCGGTTTGCCCATCCCTCGGAGCGCCTCTTCGCCACGCTCCTCGACTTGTCGGGCGAGCGCTGGGAATACGAGCCCGTGGAGTTCCCACTCGAGTGGGACGCGCACGGCTCGCCCGTCTCCGGCTTCCGCCCCGACTTCTTCCTGCCGCGCCACGGGGTCTTCATAGAGCTCACGACGGCGGACCAGCGCCTCGTCACCCGCAAGAACCGCAAGGTGCGACGCATGCGCGAGCTGTACCCCGAGGTGCCGATCTGCATCGTGTACCAGCGGGACTTCGCCTCGCTGCTGGCCTCGCACGGCCTGCTGCCCGCCGTCGCCGGCGCCGCGTAGTCTGGCCGGGTGAACGCCGGCGACAGCGGGGACGGCACACCACTGAGGACCTCAGCCCTGCACGACGCGCACGTGGCGCTCGGAGCGAAGCTGGTGCCCTTCGGCGGCTGGGAGATGCCGCTGGCGTACCCGACGGGCACCGTGGCGGAACACCGGGCATGTCGCCGGTCCGCGGTGGCGTTCGACGTCAGCCATCTGGGCACGGTGAGGGTCGTGGGCCCGGACGCCTTCGAGCACCTGCAGCGATCGTTGAGCAACGACCTGCGGCGTGTGCACCCCGGTCGCGCCCAGTACACCCACCTGCTCGACGACGACGGCTTCGTCGTCGACGACATCATCGTGTGGTGGATCGACGAGCAGCGCTTCGACGTCATGCCCAACGCGTCCAACACGACCGACGTGGTCGAGGCCATCGGCGGGCGCGACGTCACCGAGGAGCGGGCCGTGATCGCCGTGCAGGGACCCGAGGCACGCCAGCGTCTGGCCGCAGTCTCACCGGAGGCGGCCTCCGTGCACCGGTTCAACGTCGAGCGCTTCGAGTGGGGAGGGGCCACCTGCCTCGTCGCCGGCACCGGCTACACCGGCGAGGAGGGCGTGGAGTGTGCCGTGCCCGCCGAGGTGGCCCTGGATTTCTGGGCTGCCGTGCTCGCCCAGGGCGTCACGCCTGCCGGCTTGGGAGCGCGCGACACGTTGCGCCTCGAGGCTGGTCTGCCGCTGCACGGCCACGAGCTGGGACCCGGCATCACTCCGCTCCAGGCCGGCCTCGGCTGGGTGGTGGGCTGGGACAAGGGGGAGTTCACCGGGCGCGCCGCGCTCGAGGAAGAGCGCGCCAACGGCCCGGCGCGGCGCCTGCGGGGCTTCGTGGCCGACGACCGGCAGCCCCTGCGGGATGGCGCCGAGGTGTGCCACGGCACCGACAGGGTTGGGATCCTGACCAGCGGCAACTTCTCACCGATGCGTGAACGGGGCATCGGGTTGGGCTTTGTCGACGCCGACGCGCGGCTGCTCGACGGCGACGAGGTGACAGTGGTCCAGCGCGGTCGTGAGCGGTCTGCCCGCCTGGTGCGGCCGCCGTTGTGGCCGATCCGCGAGGAGACCGAATAGCGCTCGCCACGGGCCCGGAGGATGCCGGTTCTCCGGACCCGGTGCCGTATAGTGGCCGTACAACTGAATACGCCGTTTGAACCGGAGCGCCAGAGTCCCCGTGGTACGCAGTCGAGGGGACGCCGGAGGAGCAACTCTCCCCGAGAAACTCTCAGGCCGACATACCGCTCCGGCGAGGCAACTCTGGAAAGCGGGTGCGCTGCTTGCGTCCGCACCGAAGGTGGAAGTCGCCCACGTGCGGCGAGACTCTCAGGTCCGATGACAGAGCGGGGAGGACGTCCAACGAGCGCCGCGTGACCCGCGGGGCATGTCAGGAGGCCTCCGTGGGTGATCAGCGTCCAGCGACCGATTCCGGCGCATCCGAGCAGCACGACGAGTTCGTGCGCCGTCACGTCGGGACGTCGGACGACGAGCAGTCGGCGATGCTCAAGTCACTCGGCTACGAGACCATGGACGCGCTCATCGATGCCGCCCTCCCCGACGCCGTGCGGAGCCTCGAGGAGCTCCGGCTGCCACCGGCCGCCTCCGAGCGTGAGGTGCTGGACGAGCTGCGCGAGCTCGCCTCGAGCAACGTGATCGCCGAGCCCATGATCGGACTGGGCTACTACGGCACGATCACCCCCGGCGTGATCAGGCGGAACGTGCTCGAGAGCCCGGCCTGGTACACCGCGTACACCCCGTACCAGCCCGAGATCAGCCAGGGTCGCCTCGAGGCGCTCTTGAATTTCCAGACCATGGTCTCTGATCTGACCGGCCTTGACACGGCGAACGCCTCGCTCCTCGACGAGGGCACCGCGGTGGCCGAGGCCGTCACGCTGATGCGCCGCCGGGCCACCGTCGATGCGCACCGGGTGATCGTGGACTCGGACTGCCTCCCGCAGACCATCGCGATCCTGGAGACACGCCTCGAGCCGCTCGAGATCGAGGTCGACGTCGTCGACCTCGAGGCCGGGCTTCCCGAAGGCGAATTCTTCGGGGTGGTCCAGCAGTATCCGGGATGCTCGGGTGCCGTCCGTGACTTCGCCACCCTCACCGCAGAAGCGCACGGTCGGGGCGCCATGGTGACGGTGGCGACGGACCTGCTGGCCCTGACGTTGCTGACGCCGCCGGGCCATTGGGGGGCCGACGTGGTCGTGGGCTCGTCGCAGCGCTTCGGCGTCCCGCTGTGGTACGGCGGCCCCCACGCCGCCTTCATGGCAGTCAAGGCCGGCCTCGAGCGCGATCTGCCGGGTCGGCTCGTCGGGATGTCCGTCGATGCCGAGGACCGCGCCGCCTACCGCCTGGCGCTGCAGACACGTGAGCAGCACATCCGCCGGGAGAAGGCCACGTCGAACATCTGCACGGCGCAGGTGCTGCTGGCCGTCGTCGCCTCCATGTACGCGGTGTACCACGGGCCGGAGGGCCTGCGCGACATCGCACGCAGGGTCCACCGACGGACGGTCGAGGTGGCCATGGGCCTGCAGCAGGGCGGATTCGAGCTCGAGCACGAGGCAATACTTCGACACCGTCGTCGTGCGTGCGCCCGGACGCGCCCCGGCGATCGTCGAGGCCGCGCGCGCCCAGGGCGTGCTCCTCCGCCTCGTCGACGACGACCGCGTCGGCCTCTCGTGCGGCGAGACGACCACGCCGGACCACGTGGCGGCGGTCCTCGGCGCCTTCGGAGTCGAGGCCGGCGGGGAAGGGGTCCCGACCTCGGTCCTGCCCACGGCACTCGTGCGGAGGGGACCCATCCTGAGCCACCCCGTCTTCTCCGAGCACCACTCCGAGACGGCCATGTTGCGCTACTTGCGCCAGCTGTCGGACCGGGACTTCGCGCTCGATCGCGGCATGATCCCCCTGGGCTCGTGCACCATGAAGCTCAACGCGACCACGGAGATGGAGCCGGTGGGGCTGCCGGGTTTCGCGGACATCCACCCGTTCGCCCCGCTGGACAGCACGCCGGGCTACCTGTCCCTCATCGATGACCTCGAGAGGTGGCTGGCGGACCTCACGGGCTACGCCAAGGTCTCGGTCCAGCCCAACGCCGGGAGCCAGGGCGAGTTGGCCGGCCTGCTCGCCATCCGCGCCTACCACCGCTCACGGGGTGACCTCGAGCGCGACGTGTGCCTGATCCCGTCGAGCGCCCACGGGACGAACGCCGCGTCCGCCGTCATGGCCGGCATGCGCGTGGTGGTGGTCGCCGCCCTGAGCGACGGCACGGTCGACCCGGAGGACCTCCGCGCCAAGTGCGAGGAGCACGGCGACCGCCTGGCGGCGATCATGGTCACCTACCCGTCGACCCACGGCGTCTACGAGGAGCACATCGGCGACATGTGCGCCCTGGTCCACCAGCACGGCGGCCAGGTCTACATCGATGGGGCGAACCTGAACGCCCTCTTGGGCCTGGCCCAGCCCGGGCAGTTCGGCGGTGACGTCTCCCACCTCAACCTCCACAAGACCTTCTGCATCCCCCACGGCGGCGGCGGGCCTGGCGTGGGACCGGTGGCGGTGGCCGAGCACCTGGTGCCCTTCCTCCCGTCCCATCCGATGCACCCGCTCCCCGAGCAGCGCGAGGGGATCGGCCCGGTGAGCGCGGCACCGTTCGGCAGCGCGGGGATCCTGGCCATCAGCTGGGCCTACGTGCGCCTCCTCTCGGGTGCCGGGCTGGCCCATGCCACCAAGTCGGCCGTGCTCGCGGCCAACTACGTGGCCGCCCGGCTGGCCGAGTCGTACCCGATCCTCTACACCGGCAAGAACGGCCTCGTCGCGCACGAGTGCATCGTGGACCTGAGGGCCCTGTCGAAGGCCACCGGGGTCACCATCGACGACGTGGCGAAGCGGTTGATCGACTACGGCTTCCACGCGCCCACGGTGAGCTTCCCCGTGGCCGGCACGCTCATGGTGGAGCCGACGGAGAGCGAGAACCTGGCCGAGCTGGACCGGTTCTGCGAGGCGATGATCGCCATCCGGGCCGAGATCGACGAGGTGGTGGCCGGGCGCTGGACGGTCGAGGACAGCCCGCTGCGCGGTGCCCCGCACACGGCTGCTGCCCTCGTCTCGGAGTGGGAGCGGCCCTACGACCGCCACACGGCGGTGTTCCCCGCGGGCTATTCCGCCACGAAGTACTGGCCTCCGGTGGCCAGGATCAACCAGGCGTACGGGGATCGTCACCTGGTCTGCACCTGCCCACCCCCGGAGGCCTTCGCCTCCTGAGGAGGGCGGCTCAGACCAGCGCCATGAGGCCGATGCCGGCGGCCGCGGCGGCCAGGCAGGCGAAGAGCCCGCCCAGCGTGTAGACGACGGCCTCGCCGCGGTGTCCCGTGTGCAGGAGGTGGATGGTCTCCCAGCTCGCCGTCGACCACGTGGTGTAGCCGCCGCACAACCCGGCCCCGACGACGGCCAGCACGTGGGGACCGAGGCCGTGATAGAGCGAGAGCCCCGTCAACACGCCGAGCACCAGCGATCCCGAGGCGTTGACGACCATGGTCCCGGCCGGCAGCGGATCGGAGCGCCGCAGGCCGAGGTGATGGATGAGCAGCGCCCGCAGGACGGCACCCGCGCCGCCGGCCAGCGCAACGAGGAGGGCCAGGCCGAGGGTGGGGGAGGGGTTCACGGCCGTGTCATCCTGCGGCCCAGGGCATGGCCCACGACGACCAGGGCGAGACCTCCGGCGACGGTGGCGGCGAGGTAGGCGAGGCAGGCCACCACATCGCCGTGCTTGGCGAGCAGCGTCGCGTCGACGGCCAGGGTGGAGTAGGTGGTCCATCCGCCGAGGAAGCCGACGACGAGCAGCGGACGCGCGCGCGGGGATCCGGGGTGCCAGGTGCTCGGTGAGCGGGACCAGGAGCCCGATGGCGAACGAGCCGCTCAGGTTGACCAGCAGCGTGACCCAGGGGAAGTCGCCGACGGCGGCGGGATGGTGGGCCGCCAGCAGATAGCGGGCCAGCGTGCCGAGCGCACCGCCGACGAAGACGGCGACGACCGTCGTCGCCGACAGCCCCAGAAGCGGAAGGACCGGTTCGTCGAGGAGGTCCGCGGTCCCGCCGGCATCGAGTTGCTCGTGCTGGCGCGCGAAGCGGTCACCCCCCTGCGCTCGTGGTTGCACCTGCTCGTCCATGGCCCGGTCCTCCTGTGCGGACTGTCAGGAGCCATCAGCCATGTCGTGGCGGCGGTTCGGGGCTGTGCCCCCCGGCGGGACCCATCGCCGGTCGGAGTCGCTCCGGCCCATCATCGTAGAGCGGCGTCCCGCCGGCTCCGAGGACGGTCGGGACTCAGTCGAGGCGCGGCCCCGGCGCACGGCGGAACCGAAAAGGCTCGCTCTCCCGGCCGGCGACGACGTACCAGCACTCGCCGGTGGAGTCGGAGTCCAAGATGCGCTGGAAGGCGGCGACGACATCGGCCACCTCGATGATCGGGAACCCCATGTCGAGCAGGGTCTGCTCGGACCCCTTGATGATGTTCGTGTAGGCGAAGGACGGGCACAGCGCATGGACCCGGATGCCGTCGGGCTCGTAGACCTGGCCCAGGGAGCGTGCCAGCCCGACGACGGCATGCTTGTTGGCCGAGTAGATCGGGTCGAACGGCACCGCCACGAGTCCCGCCATCGACGCGGTCGCCACGATGGTCCCGCCTCCGCTGGCCTTGATGGCGGGCCTGGCGGCGGCGATGCCGTAGACGACACCATCGAGGTTGATTGCCATGGAGCGGCGGTAGGCCTCCGGGTCGAAGTCGTCGCCCATGCCGCACCACGAGGTCACGCCGGCGTTGAGGTGCGCGACGTGGAGTCCGCCGAACGCCGCCACGGCGGCCGCCACGGCTGCCGTGGAGGCCGCAGGGTCGGTCACGTCGGTGCGGACGAAGCGGCCCCCGAGCTCCTCGGCGAGCGCGCCCCCGCGGGCCACGTCGATGTCGGCAATGACGACACGGGCCCCACCGCCTGCCAGGTGACGGGCCACACCCTCCCCGATGCCGTTGCTGCCCCCGGTGATGAGTGCGACCTTGCCGTCCACGTCCATTGCCATGCCTGTCGAGCGTAGGGGACGTGGGGCGGCTCAGCGTCCGAGCGGGGCGGGCAGTGGCTCTGCGTGCAGCACGCTCAGATGTTGGATCGGGCGCGTCATGGCCACGTAGAGCAGTCGCAGGCCCCGACTGTCGCCACCGGCGATCGCCGCCGGCTCGACGACGACGACCGCGTCGAACTCGAGACCCTTGGCCATCGGTGCCGGGACGATCGTGATGGGCCGCGTCATCCCATCACGATCGAGTACCCCGACCTCGGCGTGACGGCGGCTCAATCGAGAAAGCGAGGGCACGAGCTCGTCGGGAGCGATCACTGCGACCAGGGCGTGGGCCCGCGCCAGAGTCCGGGCTTCGCTCAGGGCGGCCGCGGCCAGCTCGTCTGATGGCACGGCGCGCACGGCCGGCTCGGTGCGGCCGGTGCGGATCGAAGAGGTGGGGCCCACCCCCGGCGCCGCGAACGGAAGGAGCCGAGAGGCGTAGTCGAGCACCAGCCCCGGGGCGCGATAGCCCAGCGTGAGCTCGTCGTGGTGCAGCAGCGCCGTGTCCGGCAGGTGGGCGCGGACCTCGGTCCAGTCCGAATAGGTCCAAGGTCCCGTGGCCTGCGCGAGGTCGCCCAGCACCGTGATGGACCCCGACGGTGCGCGGCGGGCGATCATGCGGAACTGCATCGGCGTGAGGTCCTGTGCCTCGTCGACGACGATGTGGCCGTAGGTGCGGGTCCGCCCGCCGATCAGGAAGGCCGCCTCGTCGAGCAGGGCGAGGTCGTCGGTGCTCCACGCCGTGGAGGCGACGGTGGCGTCGCGGGGGCGCAGCAGCAGCCGCCTCTCGTCCTCCGTGAGGAGTCCCTCGGAGAAGCGCCCCAGCTGCGTGCCGGGAGGAGAGCAGGTCGCGGACGAGCGCGGTGGGGGAGACCGACGGCCAGAGCGTGTCGAGCAGCGCGGCGAATTCGTTCGTCCCGGTCAGCTCGCCCTCGAACCAGGTTTCGTCGGCGCCCAGACGGGCGGAGGCGCGGAAGGCGCGGCGGGCCTCGCTCACGAGGCGGGACCGCAGCGCGAGCCGGCCCGCCTTGTAGGGGGCGGGTCGGGACGCGATCGAGGCCACGAGCTCGTTGACCCGTGCGGCGGGCAGCGTCGCCCGTGCGAAGCGAACCCGCAGGCTGACGTCGTCGCCGAGCGGGGCCCGCCGACCGTGGAGCGCCCGCCGCAGGAGCTCGCCCATTCGGGCGTCTCCCTTGACCCGCCGCACGTCCATGGGCTCCACGACGCGCACCTTGGCCTTGGGTGCGATGTCGGCGACGGTGGTCTGGACGACCGCCTCCTCGCCGAGCGAGGGGAGGACCTGGGCGATGTAGCGCAGGAACGCACGGCTCGGGCCGAGCACGAGGACGCCTTCTCGGCTGAGCGCCGGATGGTTGTAGAGAAGGAAGGCGGCGCGGTGGAGGCCGACGGCCGTCTTGCCCGTGCCCGGACCGCCCTGGACGGTGAGCAGCTGGCCGAGTGGGGCACGGATGATCTCGTCCTGCTCGGCCTGAATGGTGGCGACGATGTCGAGCATCTCCCCGGTGCGGGCTCGCTCGAGCTCGGCCAGGAGCGCGTCGCCACCACGCAGCCGGGTGCTGCCGGCGTCGTCCTCCCCGCCGCCGAAGAGGTCGTCGGCCACGGCGACGACCGAGCCGCGGTCCACCATGATCTGGCGGCGTCGGGCGAGCCCCAGCGCATCCTTGGCACTGGCGCGGTAGAAGGGGACCGCCACCGGGGCCCGCCAGTCCACGACGACGGGGTCGGAGCGGGCGTCCTCGACGTGGCGACGGCCGATGTGCCAGGTCGGGCCCTCGTCCTCGTCGATGCGCCCGAAGAGGAGGGGCCGGGGGCTGTCCGCCAGGAGGTTGACCCTCCTCGAGAGCGCAGCGACGTAATCGAGGTCGGGGTTCCCGGCGGCGACCAGATCGTGGAGCAGACCCTGGGCTCGTTGACGCATGGCCGAGAGCGAGGCCAGAGCGTGCTCGAGGTAGGCCTGCTCGGCCTGCAGCTCGGGATCGGAGGTTGGTGGACTCCCGCTCAACGGAACCGAGCTCCGCCCAAATCAACCGCAATTGCGAGCGCGCAAAAATCCCCGGACATTCCGGGGATAGTACTTCGATTTGCTTCGACCTACAAGCCCTCTACCTGGGATTTCACCTTCTCATCCGTCCGGACTTTGAACCTTTAACCAAGGGGACTTGTCGCCTGTCACTTTATAGAAACCGGGCAGGCGAAGCAAGCCCTTTTCGGTGTCAATCGTGGAGGGGCACGGACGGCTTGTCCGCTGTGTTGGCCCCGGGCAGGCTGGGACCGTGGCGCAGCCCGAAGAGGCCCTCTCTTGGGAGAGTGTCGCTGACCGACTGCGCCCGGCCCGCAATTACTGGCTCGCCACCACCGGTGCGGACGGAGCGCCCCACACGGTGCCGGTCTGGGGTGCCGTGGTGGGCCACGACCTGTACACGTACGGCGAGAGGAACACGGTCAGGGCCCGCAACCTGGCCCGTGATCCTCGTGCCGCCGTGCACCTCGAGAGCGCAGAGGACGTGGTCATCGTCCACGGCCGTCTCGAGGATCTCGGGCGCCCCCAGGACGCGGGCCCGGTCCTGCGAGCCTTCGCCGCCAAGTACCACGAGCCGGGTGACTCGAAGTACCTGCCCTCGACGGACCCGTCGTTCGACGCCCTCTACCGCCTGCATCCGGCACGAGCCCAGCTGTGGTCGCTCGTCGACTACGCCGGATCGCAACGACGTTGGACGGGGTAGGGCCGACCTCCGAGCGCCCACCCGTCGATTCGTGGTCAACTTAACATAATGAACATTATCGGCGACCCAGGGGAGCAAAGCCCCTGATCAGGTCGGGGCGCTCCAACCGCCCTTCAGGGCTCTGAGCGGTACATCCGGGCGACGATGGCGACGTCGTCGTCCCGGAGGCCGGACTCAGCGGCCGCGTCGTACAGATCGCGCAGCACCGGGCCGACCCTGAGCCTCGTCGTGCCCGTGGCGTCGACGAACTCGGTGGCCAGCCGGGCGTCCTTCGCGCCGAGCTCGGTGGTCCACCAGGTCGGCCCGGATCCTTCCAGAATGGCCCGGAAGCGGTTCCTGATCCCGGGGGCGACCACGGCCGAGTCGGCCAGGAGGTCCGTCAGCTCCTCGTCGCCGAGACCACCGGCCCGGCCGACGGTGAACGCCTCGGCCAGGGTGGCGATGTCGGACAGCAGCACCAGGTTGACGGCGAGCTTGGCGCTCGATGCCATCTCGGGCCGCGGGTAGCACTTCACGTGCTCGGACAGGGTGCCGAGCATCGGCCGGATGCCCTCGACGGTCTCACCGGCTCCACCCGCGAGGTAGGTGGCCTCCCCGGCGCGCACGGCCGGCGGGGCGCCGAGGATCGGGAGGGCCGCGAACCGCGGGAAGGCGTCACCCAATTCCGCGCTCAGCCAGGGCGAGCTGGTCGAGCAGTCGACGTAGGTCCCATCCCCGATGGCGGCGTGGATCCCGCCCTCGCCGCAGAGCCACCTCACGTACGGCCTCGTCGCTGGCGAGGCTGGTGATGACGACCTCGGCCGTCGTGACTGCCTCCTCGGGGGTGTCCGCCTCGGTGGCCCCCATGTCGAGGAGCCGGTCGGCCTTCCCATTGGAGCGGTTCCAGAGCGTGAGGTGGTGCCCACCCGCCAAGAGACGCTCCGAGATGGCCTGACCCATCTTGCCGAGACCCAGGACGGCGATCTTCATGACGCAGCTCCTCCACCGCCGGTCCCCGCGCTCAGGGCGATATACCCATGCCCACGGGACACAAACCGGCGGATCTCCCGTGCCCGGGTGGCAAGCGGCGGCGCTCGATCAGGCGGGCTGCCCCTCCCCCACTGCTCCACGCACCTTCCGCAGGAAGGAGGCTTGTTCGGACCGGGTGGTCACCCTGAACCGCACGAAGTCGTCGCCGGCGAGACGGACGTCCGCGAACAGTCCGGTCGGGTCCTCGTGGAAGTGCAGGAAGGCCCGTGAGCGCCGGTAGAAGACGCCGGGACTGCGCTCGACGAGGCCGTTGAGGCCACGTAGCTCCTCGAGCAGGTCGCTGATCCGCTCGAGACCGGCGGGTGTCGCATGCCGCACGACCGTGACAGTAGGCGTGCACGTGGGGCGAGCAGGCGGGGGGCATTCCCGAAGCTGCACCGGCGCCGGGAGACCGGGGGGTTCGTGGAGGGGTGGCACGAATGCCTCCCGGCGCCAGGTGAGCGGTACGGAGAGTCTGCACCCCTCCGATTTGAGCGCGACCGGAGCCCGCTGTGCGCTTGCTGAGAGAGCAGCAGTGAGGCCGAAAATGCTTTGACCAGGGCTATTAGGTGCTTCTTACACAAAACACCAAGCGTGCTCACAGCTGGGCTTTGGCTTGCTGTGAAATCGCTCCGCTCAACTGAGGGCATGGCGAGAGCGGGGTCAACCGTGGCCGAGGAAGATCCAGTCGACATCACGCAAGAGTTGCCCCTCGGAGACGAAGGCGTCCTACCCCCCGACGAGCAATCGATGTGGCGGCGGCACCGGGTGGCGATCATCGCCGTGGTGGTCGTCGTGCTCGCAGGGGCGGGTGGCCTCGTCTACTGGCTCACCTCTGGCTCGTCGACCGCGAGCGGCCTGGTGGTCACGACGCAGGTCGTGCCCGTGACGACGGGCAACATTCAGCAGACGGTTGCGAGCTCCGGCACGATCGAACCGTCCAGTCAGGCCAACCTCAACTTCGGCGTGTCGGGCACCGTGACCGCAGTGAACGTCAAAGCGGGCCAGACGGTGACGGCCGGCCAGGTGCTCGCCACCGTGGGCACGACGGCGTTGTCGGACGACGTCAACGCGGCCCAGGCCGAGCTCGCTTCGGCCCAGGCCCGTCTGGCCGCCGACGAGGCCGCGGGTGCCACCACCACCCAGATCGACTCCGACCAGGCGGCCGTGACCTCGGCCGAGTCATCGCTGTCCAACGCCCAGACGGCGCTGAACGACGCCTCGCTCACGTCGACCATTTCCGGAACCGTCGCCTCGGTGAGCCTCACCGTCGGTGAGCAGGTCACCGGCACGGGTTCGGGCAGCAGTGGTGCCGGCACTGCCGGCAGCAGCGGCACCGGCAGCAGCGGAACTGCCGGAAGCGCCAGCAGCAGCACGGGCACGGGGTCGTCAAGCGCCCAGATCGTCGTGATCGGCACCGACTCCTACATCGTCAACACGACGGTGGACGACACCCAGATCGGTCAGGTCGCTGACGGTGACCAGGCCGACATCGTGCCGACCGGATCGACGACGACGGACTACGGCACGGTCGCTTCCATCAGCCTGATCGGCAGCCAGAGCTCCAACGTCACCACCTTCCCGGTGGTGATCGACGTCACGGGTAACCCGCCTGGCCTTTATGCGGGTTCGACGGCTGCCGTGAGCATCATCGTCAAGCAGCTCAACAACGTGACGGAGATCCCGACAGCGGCGATCTCGTACAACTCGAGCGGCCAGGCGACAGTCACCCAGGTCGTCAATGGCGCCCATGTCGTGAAGTCGGTCACCGTGGGTGCGGCCCAGAGCGGGGAGACGCAGATCACCAGCGGTGTCACGGCGGGAGACAAGGTGCTGGAGCAGGTCGTCTCCTTCAAGGCCGGCACCGGCGGCACGGGCGGCGGTCTCTTCGGCGGCACGGGCGGCCGCTTTGGCGGCCTCGGTGGCGCCGGCCGCTTCGGTGGCGGCGGTTTTCCGGCCGGCGGGTTCGGCGGCACCGGCGGCGGCGCGACCCCCTTCACCACCGGGGGCGGCGGATGACAGCACCGATGCGTGCCACTCCCCCGCCGGGGACGTCGGCCGACGTGGTGATCGAACTGGAGCGGGTGACGAAGGTCTATCGGACCGGTTCCATCGCCGTCGCCGCGCTGCGCGGGATCAGCCTGACCATTGCGCAGGGCGAGTACGTCGCCGTCATCGGGCCGTCGGGCTCGGGCAAGTCGACCCTCATGCACATTCTGGGCTGCCTCGACACGCCCACGTCGGGCGTCTACCACCTCGCCGGCGAGAACGTCAGCGACATGAGCGAGGCCGCCCTGGCGGAGGTGCGCAACCGGCGCATCGGCTTCGTCTTCCAGCAGTTCAACCTGCTCGCCTCCATGTCGGCCTGGCAGAACGTGGAGCTGCCTCTCGTGTACGCCGGGGTCCAGCGGGCCGAGCGCAAGGAGCGGGCCATGGAGCGCACTGGCGCGGGTCGGACTGGCCGGCCGGGTGAACCACCGCCCCGGTGAGCTGTCCGGAGGCCAGCAGCAACGGGTCGCTGTGGCACGGGCACTGGTCACCGAGCCCGACCTGATCCTCGCCGACGAACCCACGGGCAACCTCGACTCGGTCTCGGCTGCGGACGTGCTGCGCCTCATGGACGAGCTCCACGAGGCCGGTCGCACGCTGGTGCTCATCACCCACGACGTCGAGGTGGCTTCCGCGTCGGGCCGCGTGCTCGGCATCCGCGACGGGCTCCTCACCGAGAACGATGACCGCTACATGGAAAGCATCCGGTGAGCTGGATCGAGACGCTCCGCACCGGCGTCAACGGTGTGCGCAGCCACCGCCTGCGGTCGGCGCTGACGGTACTGGGCATCCTGATCGGCATCGCCGCGGTCATCCTCACGGTGGGTCTGGGTGAGGGCGCTCAGGGTCAGGTCACCTCCGAAATCACTGCGCTCGGCTCGAACGTGCTGACCATCTCGCCCGGCAGCTCGACCTCGAGCACGGGCATCCGCCAGGCATTGGGCACAGCGTCGACCCTGACCATGTCCGACGTCGCCGCGCTCTCGAATCAAACCGTCGCTCCCGACATCAAGGCCGTCGCCCCCATCACCTCGTCGTCGGAGACGCTGACCGCGGGTTCGAGCACGTGGACCACATCGGTGCAGGGGTCGATGCCCATCGTGGCTCAACGTCAGGGGCCGCACGCTTGCCCAGGGCCGTTTCATCGACAACCAGGACGTGGCGGACCACACCGCCGTCACCGTCCTGGGCGCCACGACGGCATCGGAGCTCTTCCGGGGCATCGATCCGGTGGGCCAGACCGTCGACGTCAACGGGGTTCCGCTGACCGTGGTGGGGGTCCTCACCTCCACCGGATCGTCCTCGTCGTCATCGAGCACGACGGACCCGGACGACCTGGTGGTCATCCCGATCACGACGGGCGCCGAGCGCATCTTCGGGGGGACGACACGCAACTCGGTGAGCTCCATCGCCGTGCAGGCCCGCTCCGCGGACGACCTGACGGCCGCCTACCAGGAGGCGGACCATCTCCTCCTGCAGCTTCACGGGATCACGACGCCGACCAACGCCGACTTCACGATCACTTCGGAGCAGTCGCTGATCTCGACCGCCACGTCGGTCGACCGGACGCTCACCATCCTGCTCGGCGGCGTCGCCGGCATCTCGCTCCTGGTGGGCGGGATCGGCGTCATGAACATCATGCTGGTCTCGGTCACCGAACGCATCCGCGAGATCGGGCTCCGCAAGGCACTGGGTGCGACGCCCGGGGTGATCCGGCGCCAGTTCCTCGTCGAGGCGTCCGTGCTGGGGCTGATCGGCGGCGCACTCGGTGCGCTCCTCGGGATCATCGGAGCGACCTTCCTGCCCGGCGTCGTCGGCGACCCCATCACCATCAGCCCGACGGCCATGGTGGGCGCGCTGGTCGTCGCACTGGCCATCGGCATCGCCTTCGGCGTGTACCCGGCCAGCCGTGCCGCGCACCTGGCGCCCATCGACGCCCTGCGAAACGAATAGCAACAGAAAGAAGAGAGGGACATTCCACATGCAGACACTGACCAGCCGAAGCACGAGTCGCCGGCGCTGGGCGCGATTCCTGGGCACCGGCGCCACCGCGCTGGTGGCCGCCACGACGATCGGTTCGGTCGCCGGAGCCGCAACGACCTCCACGAACGCCCCCGGCATTGCGACCGGCAGCGTGGCGGCACTCCAGGCGTCGAGCATGGAGGTGCAGAACCCCAGCACCGGCCAGACCACCGTGAGCTGGACCACCTCGACGCAGTTCTCGAAGACGGTCTCCCAGTCGGTCAGCTCACTGGCGGCCGGAGATTGCGTCACCGTGACCGGTACCCCGTCGAAGTCGTCCAAGACCACGATCGCCGCCCGCAGCATCACGGTCCGCAGTCCGTCGTCGACGGGGTCTTGCTCCGTCGGGGCGGGGAGCAGCGCAACGCCCGGGGGTGCTTTCGCCGGTCCCGGCGGCTTCAACTTCCGCAGGAGCGGCAGCGGCATTCCCGGCGGCACGCGGCCCAGCTTTCCCGCTGGTGCGGCCCGGTCGGTTCGCCGGTGGCCTGAACTCCATCGCGATCGCGTCGGGCAAGGTCACCGGTGTCAGCGGTTCGACGGTCTCGGTATCGGGCGTCGACGTTTCCCCGGGGAGCTTCCGTACCAAGTCCAGCAGCTCCAAGAGCTCGAAGACCTCCAAGCCCATCGCTCCGAAGACCGAGAACCTCAAGATCACGACATCCGGAGCCACGACGTTGACCGCGACGCAGTCGGCAGCCGCCACCGACCTGGCCGTCGGTGACTGCGTGACCGCCTTCGGGCCGGCCGCTACCAACGGCGCGGTGACGGCGACCACCGTCCGTATCACCTCGACCGGTGGCGCCTCGTGCACCGGTGGCTTCGGCGGTGGCGGCGGGTTCTTCCGTGGCGGCGGGGGCTTCGGCGGGGGCGCTCCCGGCGGTGGCAGTGCCTAGTTCTGCCCGCTCGGGTTGGGGCCGCTCCGGGCACCGCCGCGCCGTCATCGTCGGTGCGATCGTGCTGATCAGTCGTGCTTGGCGGCGGGGCTGCTGCCTGGGCGGCCGCCGGAAGCGGGAATTCGGGATATCGCATGGCCACCGTCACCCGAGCCGATATCGGGCAGAGCATGACCGTCGTTGGCACGGTCGAGCCGGTCAACGACGCCTCGGCGTCCTTCCAGGTGGCCGGCCAGGTGGCGACGGTCACCGCGACGGTGGGTCAACAGGTCACCGCGGGGCAGTCACTGGGAACGCTCGACACGACCTCACTGAGCGAGTCGGTCTCCTCGGCGCAGTCGACCCTCAACTCTGACGAGGCGAAGCTGGCGCAGGACGAGAGCAGCCAGTCCTCCTCCGCGTCCAGCACGCCGTCGGCGTCGTCGACCCCGACCACGACAACCACGACGACGCCGTCCCACGGCGGGTCCGGCGCCGGAACACAGAGCACGATCACCCAGGATCAGAACACACTGACCCAGGACGAGGCCAAGACCGGCTCCGACCAACAGAAGGAGGCGGCCGACCTGGCCCAGGCGCAGCAGGCGTGTGGCACGGGGAGCACCACGACGACGACTTCGTCGACCACCACCACACACGGACCCCGCAAACTGCGAGGCCGCCCTCGCCCAGGTCTCGAAGGACCAGCAGCAGGTGTCGGCCGACCAGGCGGTCGTGGCAAAGGACGAGGCGGCCCTGTCCCAGGCCCTGAACCAGGGGTCATCGAGCACCTCGGGCTCCCCCGCCCAGACGGCCAAGGCGCTCTCGTCGACCCCGAGCGGCTCCACCGGCAGCTCCAGCGGAACGGGCGCGGGCGCCAGTTCCGGCAGCACCGGCGGCATCACCGGCTCCTCGGCTTCGGCGAACACGCCCCAACAGATCGCAGCCGACCAGGCCGCCATCGACACGGCCCAGGCACAGCTGACGGTCGCCGAGCAGTCCCTGGTCGAGGCGAACCTCACCAGCCCCATCAACGGGACCGTCGTCTCGGTGGGGATCAACGTGGGCGAGAACGTGAGCGCCAATTCGAGCACCGAGGCGATCGAGCTCATCGGGACGCAGTCGTTCGAGGTGGCCGGCACCCTCTCGAGCTCTCAGGTGCCCTCGGTCAAGGTGGGCAACTCGGCAAGGGTCCAGGTCGACGGTGTCGACGGCACGCTCGACGGCACCGTGTCCCAGGTGGGCCCCGTCCAGTCGGGCACGTCGGGCTACACGTACCCGGTGGTGGTCGCGCTGCCGCCGTCGGCCACCGGGCTGTTCACGGGCTCCACCGCCAACGTCGTCATCGCCACCGGCGCGGTGGCCAACGTCGTGGCCGTGCCGACGTCTGCCGTGCAGACCCTGGGCTCGCGCTCCTTCGTGGAGACGCTCACCAACGGAGCGTTGACCCGCAAGGTCGATCACGGTCGGCATGGTCGGTGACATCTACACCCAGGTCCTCTCGGGCCTCACGCCCGGCCAGAGCGTCGTGCTGGCCGATTACGCCGAGCCGGTCCCCTCGTCCAACACGAGCACCTTCGGGGGCTTCGGCGGGGGTTTCGGGGGTGGTGGGGCCTTCGGCGGGGGTGGCGCCTTCAGGTTCGATCGCACTGCAGGCGGCGGAGCGGCCGGAAGCGCTGTCGGGGGCGGCTGAGCACGAGAGCTATCGCGCCGGGCTGCCGTGGGCCGGGGCCCGCTGGTACCGTGCGCCACAGTGCGCGACGGGGTCGGGCCTGCGCCCACCGGCCCGGCGCGCCCCGAGGAGGTGGGGAACGACATGGCGACCGGCCCGAGCGACCCCTCCCTCCTGGTCGACCTGCAGCGCTATCCCCTCCTCAGTCCCGAGTCGGAGCCCTACCGCGCCTGTGTCGAGGAGGCCCGTCGCCAGCTGGCGGCGAACGGCGCGGCCGAGATACCCGGCTTCGTCTCTCCCGCCGGCGTGGCCGAGCTGGTGCGCGACGCCGACGCCCTCGCCGAGCGCGCCCACCGCTCGGGTGGGCAGGGCACCGCGTACCTCGAGTTCCCCGACTTCACCCTGCCGCCCGAGCACCCCCGCCTGCACTTCGCCGACTACGCGGTGCGTGCCGTCGCCTACGACATCACCCCGCTCGATTCGCCGCTGCGCCTCCTCTACGAGTGGGACCCGCTCAAGGACTTGATCGACGCCGTGCTCGAGCGCGGGCCGATCTTCCGCTACGCCGATCCCTTCGGCGCGCTCGAACCTGGCCGTGATGGGCGAGGGCGACCAGCTGCAGTGGCACTTCGACCAGACCGACTTCGTCGTCTCGCTCGCCATCCAGTCGGCGGTCGCCGGCGGGGACTTCGAGGTGGTGCCGCGGCATCAGGAACGAGCACGACGAGTGCTACCCCGAGGTGGCGGCCGTGCTGGCCGGCGACCGCTCCAGGGTCGAGACACTGCCGATGACCGCCGGGCACCCTCCTCATCTTCGAGGGACGCCACTCGCTGCACCGGGTCAGCCCCATCGCCGGGAGCCGCTGGCGCCACGTCGGGCTCCTCGCCTACGACACCCAGCCCGGCACCATGGGCAGCGACCTCCTTCGGGCGGATCGCTACGGGCGCACGGAGCCGTTCGCGGCTGCCGCCGGCGGACCTGGCCGGTCCCGGCGTGAGCACCGAGTTCGGCGAGTCCTTCGTCGGCGAGGGCGCCGAGGCGGCCCACGTGAACACCGTGCTGGGCTCCGTCGGGGGGCCCGTCGAGACGGCGTGGGTGACCGCGCTCGCCACGCCCCGGGAGGGTCACGTCGCTTTCGTGGCCACGGTCACCCCGGGCATCGCCGTCCGCCCCTTCACCCTCTTCGTCAACAAGGCCACCGTCGAGGGCGAGCGCCATGCCGGGCTCACGTGGGGCGCGGCCCACGCCGGGATCGCGGCCGGCGTCATGGAGGCCGTCGCCGAGGACACGATCGCCCGGGCCGAGGTGCCGGCACTCCTGCTCATCGCGGCGGTATGGGTGAACCCGGAGGCGGCCGACGAGCGGGTGGTGTTCGAGAACAACAAGAGGGCGATGCTGGAGGCGCTGCGCGCCGGCCGTGCGGGCCGCCCCTCGGTCGACGACGCCCTGGCCGCCCGCGCACGGCGTCCACAACGCGTACTTCCGCCCCTGAGCACTACGGTGGGCCGGTGCCGCCGATCCGCCTCGATCAGATCAATCTCATCGTGGGCGACGTGCCGGCCAGCCGGGCGTTCTACAGCCGCCTCGGGCTCGATTTCGGCGACGCAGACGACCCGGTCTGGTCGAACCACCATGTCTCGACCCTCCGCCGGCGACGGCGCCGCGATCGACGTGGACCTCGACAGCCAGTCCTTCGCCGGCCGGTGGAACCACGGTTGGCCCGGCGGTCCAGGCGCGGTGCTCGGGTTCAAGGTCGACACCAGAGCGGGAGGTCGACGACCTCGTGGCCGCGCTCGAAGGCTGACGGCGTGCCGGTCCAACAGGAGCCCTACGACGCGTTCTGGGGCGCCCGCTACGCCGTCGTGAGCGATCCGGACGGGAACGGGGTCGGCATCATGAGCCCGCAGGACGACGCCGCACCGCAGCGAGCCCCCCTCACCGCAATGAGCCAGCGGCCCCACGAGGTGATCGACGTGGTGATCGAGATCCCCACGGGCAGCCGCAACAAGTACGAGTACGACCACGAGCAGCATGTCATCCGGCTGGATCGCCGCCTCTTCACCGCCACCACCTACCCGGCGGACTACGGCTTCGTGCCCGACACCCTGGCCGGCGACGGCGATCCGCTCGACGCCCTGGTGCTGGTCGCCGACCCCACCTTCCCGGGCTGCGTGGTCCGGGTGCGCGTCCTCGGCATGTTCTCCATGCGCGACGAGAAGGGTGTCGACGCCAAGCTGATCTGCGTCCTCGAGCACGACCCGCAGTGGGACGGCGCCTCCGACATCGCCGACGTACCGGAGCACCTCCGCAACGAGATCGCGCACTTCTTCAGCATCTACAAGGACCTCGAGCCGGAGAAGTCGACCGAGGTCGAGGGGTTCGGCGACCGCGACCGGGCCATGGCCGAGCTGGAGGCGTGCCGGGAGGCCCACCGCGACCACGCGGGGGAACACTGAGGGAGGGAGCACGTCCATGCCGTTTCCACGCGACGAGGTCCAGGCGACCGTGGACCGTTACCACGAGCTGCGCCGAAGGATCGACGAGGGGCTCGAACCGGATGCCTTCGGCGCTCTGGCCGACTTCTACACCGAGGACGCGGTCTACATCGACGGTGCCTGGGGCCGCCTCGAGGGGCGCGAGACCATCGCGCACTGGCTGGTCGACTCCATGCTGGGCATGGAGGACTGGAAGTTCCCCATTGAGTTCACGGCGATCGAGGGGAACGACGTCGTGGTCAAGTGGACCCAGATCATGCCCCGTCTCCGGCCGGACGGGACGCCGTACCGCCAGTCGGGCTACTCGCGCCTGATCTATGCCGGCAACGGGAAGTTCTCCTACGAGGAGGACACCTACAACATGGCGCACGTGCTCGAGGACATCGAGGCCAGTGGGTGGCAGCCGAGCGGGGGGTCGATGAACCTCCCTCCGGCGCACCCGGACCGGAACTTCGACGTCCCGCCGGGCGCTGCGGGTGGGTTAGGGCGTCCCCCCGGTGCTCCCGGAGTTGCCGAAGCCGGGGAACCCTCCCCCGCCGAAGGGGTTGGTGGTGCTGCCCGAGCGAGCCCGACGACTGCTGCTGCTGAGCCTGCGCCTGGGTCCCGAGGGTGGCGTTGGTCGTCCGCTTGCTGTCGCCCACGTAGTAGGTGATGGTCACCGTCGTCGCCCGGCTTGGAGGCCTGGATCACCTTCTGGAGGTCCTCGGCCGAGGTGATCGGCTTGCCGGCGATGTTCACGATGACGTCACCCTGGACCAGGCCGGCCTTGGCGGCCGGCGACCCGGGGACCACGCTGAGGATGACGGCGCCCGTCGTCGGCGTGAAGCCGTACTGCTGGCGGAGCGCCGGCGTGAGGGTGGTGATGTCGACGCCGAGGTAGCCGCCGCCGTTGCCCGGACTGGCCGCCCTTCTGGAGCTCGGGAAGGAGGGACTCCACCTGGGCGATGGGGATGGCGAAGCCGATGTTCTGCGACGACGTGCCGTCGCTCGACGTCCCGGCCACCGCGGTGTTCATGCCGATGACCTGTCCCGAGGTGTCGATCAGGGGCCCGCCCGAGTTGCCGGCGTTGATGGCGGCGTCGGTCTGGATGAGGTTCTGCAGGGTCTCGGTCTGCGGTGCCCACGCCACCGGCCGTCACCGAGCGGCCGAGGGCCGAGACGATGCCCTGGGTGACGGTGGGGGTGCCGGCCGACGAGCCCGAGTGCGTTGCCGATGGCCACCACCGCGTCGCCGACCACCGCCTTGGACGAGTTGCCGAAGGTGACCGTGGGCAGGTCCGACACGTTGTTGATCTTGAGCAGCGCCACGTCCCTGGTCTGGTCGTAGCCGATCAGGGTGGTGGGCAGCGCCTTCGTCTGCCCGTACTCGGTGACCGTGATGGAGCCGGTGTCGCCGCCCTGGGTGTAGAGCTCGATCACGTGGTTGTTGGTGATCACCTCGCCGTCCGAAGTGATGATCATGCCGGTCCCCTCGTCCTCGCTCCCGCTGGACTTGACGTCGATCGACACGACGGCGTGGATGACCTGGTCGACGAGCTGGGGGATGGTGACGTTGCCGCTGAGCACGGCCGCACCGGGCGCCGCGTTGCTCTCGTGGATGGTGACGTTGGCGTTGCCGTTGGAGTTGTTGTCGTTGGCGATGGCGGTCACGCCGGCGCCGATGCCCCCGCCGATGATCGCCGCCACGACGGCCACCGGGAGCCAGGCACGCCACCTGCCGGGCGTCCCCGCCCGCGAGCCCCCCGGAGGTGCGGGTGGCCCACCCGCCGTGCCGGGATCGGGTGGAGGGTAGGAGAACGGGATCGGGGCCGGGGCGACGGGCGGCGTCGGCTGGGTGTCGCCGCCCGTCGGCGGCGTCCAGGCCGGCGGCGGGTAGGAGGACGGCGCGGGCGCCGGCGGGGAGGACGAGGGCGCCGGTGGCGGCGGGTAGTTCGGGGCTCACCGGCTCCGGCGGGGCGCTCGTTCCGGCCCCCTGGGGCACGGACGGGCTCTGGGAAGGCGTCTCGGAGGACGGAGGGGCCTGCGCAGCCGTCCGGGGCGTGCCGGCAGCGGGATCGGCTCCTGGCTGCTCGGTGTCCTCACTCATGTGGATCCTCCTGAAGGGGACAGGGCCGTCGCACCGCGTGACGGTGGGTGGAACCCGCCCCGGCGGCTCCCGCACTCCTGCGGACGTCCGTCCATGTTACGGGATGCCGATCCGGGCCCGGCATCGGGACTCGGTGCCGGGCGAGGTAGCGTGTCCGCCGCATGTCACGCCGGATCGACATCGAGCTGACGAGCCAGACGGGCGACGGGTCGTGGACCTGGCGCGCCGCCGGCGCGCGCCAGCCCAAGGGCACCGTCGATGCTGCCCTGGTGCCCGCCGGCGAGACCGTCGGTGCCGTGCTGCGGGCCGACGTCGAGGTCGGGCTCGAGGGCATCGAGATCCTGACGCTCACCGCGTCGAAGCCGGCCCGCTCCCCGGAGAAGACCGAGGGTCGGATCGAGGTGAAGGGCACGCCGAAACGGGCCCCCGACGTCTCGGTGGTCCTCGCGCCCGGTTCGGGGAAGCGGCGCCGCGACGACGACGGCGAGCGCGGTGAGCGCCGCGGTGGACGTCGTGGTCCAGGCTCCGATGCAGAACGCGGCGACCGCGGCGAGCGCGGCGACCGACCCCGCGGCGGCAGCGGCCCGCGCCGCCCCGGAGGCCGCCGGCCGGGTGAGGGCGACGGACGCCCCGCCCGCGGCGAGCGTCCCGTCGCACCGGCGTCGACGGTGCACCGGAACGCCATGCTGGCGACGCTGCGGCCCGAGCAGATCCCCGTGGCCGAACAGCTCCTGCGCGGTGGCTTGCAGGCCGTGCGCCAGGCCATCGACACCCAGAACACCGCGGCCAAGGCGAGCGGCAAGCCCCCCGTGGCCGCGGACGCCCTGCTGGCGATGGCCGACGACCTGCTGCCCACCGTGCGGCTCGCCGACTGGAAGGACCGCGCGTCGGTGGCGCAGACCGCCGGGAAGGACTACCGCCTCCGCGAGCTCCGGGCCGTCGTGGCCGCCTCGCGCACCGTCAACCTCGACGAGGAGGGGCGCACCATGGCCAGGGCGCTCCAGGAGTCGTTGGACCAGCGCACCACGGCCTTGCGCGAGGAGTGGCTCGCCCGCATCACGAACGCGCTCAACGACGGGCGCGTGCTCCAGGCGGTCGAGGCCTCTATCCGCCCCCCCGAGCCCGGGACCCGCTGCCCGGCCGAGTTGGCCGTCAGGCTCGCCGCTGCTGCCGGGGAGGCCATGACGGCCGATCTGGCGCCCGAGGAGTGGATGCGGCTCCTCGACGCCGTGGTGGCGTCGCCGGTGCGTCGCACGGTCAAGCCGGCCGGCATCCCCGACGACGAGGTGGCCAAACAGGCGGCACGCCATGCCGCCGGCTCGGTCCCGGCCCTGGCCAAGCTGCTCGGGCTGCGCATCCCTCCCCCGCCGCCCCGGCGGGTCAACACCGAACGGCGCTTCAGCCCAACCGGCGGCTGAGAGTCAGCAGGCGGGCGGAGAACCCCGCGGCCTCCAGGCGCTGCTTGGTCGAGCGGTCACCGGGGAGCGCCAGGGCGTCGACGTCCGTGCAGCCCCACGCCGTGCACCACTCGACCGCGGCTTCCATCAGGGCCGTGCCCACCCCCACGCCGCGGGCCCCGGCCTCGACGTAGCAGCACTCGATCAGACCACCGCGGCGCCCGGCGGCCGGGGTCGCCACCGTCACCGCCAGGAGCCCGACCACGGCGCTCTCGTACTCCCCCACCAGTAGGTGGGCCGCCCCACCAGGGCGGGTCCAGCGCTCGAGCAGTGTCACGGGGGTCGCATCCCCCACCAGGGCGGCCCCACCGCGCATGGAGGCGGCGCTGACGAGCGCCTGGGAGAGCAGGCGGGTGCAGACCTGACGGTCCGCCGCACCGGCCGGCCGGGCGAATTCCACCGCCGCTAGTACGGCGGCGGCGACGGCCGCTCTCCGAGAAGCTGGTCGGCCCGGTTCAAGATGGTGCGCCGATTGCGGGTGGACGCCTCGTAGCGCTGGACGGCCCGCAGCTCGTCTGGACCGAGGCTTTCGAGCCGACGGACGACTTGCGAGGCGCTGAGCGTGTCGTAGTCGGCCAGGGCGCCCCCCACGATCGCCTCGGCCGCCGGGTCCGGCGCCGGTCGTGCGGGTGGCTCTGCAGTCGGCACGACCGCCTCGCTGTCAGCCATCGCAGCCTCGGCGCTGCCGGATTGCCGTTGCCGTTGCCGTTGCCGAGCATCCCGTCGAGCCGGCCGGACACCTCGCGTCGGCTCTTGTTCACGACGAAGCGTCCAACAACGCGGGCGTTGCTCAGCTCGAGCTCGACGAGGCGCCGCCCCCGGGCGACCAGTTCAGGAAGGTCCTCGACGACAGTCACCGCGACACCGACGGGTGCGAAGACGCAGAGATCGAGGGTTCGGCGCAACGGGCTCCTCGGGGCCTGCTCGCCGTCGCGGACCGGCTCTTCAGACACAGTCCCGACAGAGCATGTTCTTCTTGTCGGCCAGCTGGCTGGGGTGCTTGACGAGGAAGCACGAACGGCACACGAACTCGTCGGGCTGCTTGGGCAGGACCCGCTCGTTGCCCTCGGTCTTGTCCTCCTGGTCGGTCGCTTCTTCGTCCTCGGGCTCGTCCTCGACGACCAGGCGCTCCTTGAGGATCACGTCGAGGCTCGCCTCGACGTCCTCGTCGTCGGGCTCCTCCTCCTCTTCCTCCTCGTCCCCTTCGCCGGACTTCTCGACGACGGCGGCGGGTGACGCCGTCAGGATCTCGTCGACGTCCGCCTCCTCCTCGTCCTCGTCCAGGACGTCGTCGACGTCGTCGGCGAGGGCGTCCACCTCGATGTCCTCGAGCGCGTCCTCGTCGTCGATGTCAACTTCGAGGTCGTCCTCCTCGATCGTCGCTTCGTCCTCGACGTCGGGGGTCTCAACCTCCAGATCTTCGGCCTTCGCCTTCTTCTTGGTCGCCATTGTGCCGCGGGAGCATAGACGGTTGGAGAGACCGTTCAATCGCCGTGAACGGCGACCCGGTCAGGCTGCGTGAGGTGTGGTCGTCGGGCCTCGGCGGGCGGGCCCTGGGGTCTTTGGCGCCATATCGCAGGACCTGGTGGCCAGGCCGGCAACACGTTCTCTACTCGACCCCCAGGGCCTACCACCGCCTCTCACAGCACATCCCCCCCTTACTGCATCAACGCTTTCATCATCTGAAGCATCCTTAGGGGCGTCGGGGACTGGGCCGTACATTAGGCAAGTCGGGGGTGGGCTCGTCAAGAAATGCGAGGCGGCCGCCACCAGGGAGAACGAGGGTTGTTCCTGGTCAATGCGTTGCAGATTTTTCCGAGCGCCGGCGCTCGGCCCGACGCTCGGATTCCAGGCGCTCGAGGTCGGTCGACCCATGGTCGACGAAGGACATCGCTTCGGCCAGCGCGCGGTGGCCGGCGCCCTCTGCGATGGCCCGGTGCATCTGCTGCGCCACCCTCCGGTAGGCGGGGTGCCCCTGGGTTCCCGAACGCAGCTCGACGAGGTGCATCGCCTCGCGTGCGTTGAGCTGCATCACGTAGCGGATGCGATGCGCCAGCGCGACGGCGTAGCTGGCCTGTTCCGGGAATTCGGGCCGCAGGGAGCGGTACAGGTCTTCGGCGCGACTGATGGCTTCGTCGTAGCGCTCCGCCAGACCGGCCTCGTCCACGAGCCCGGGCATGTCGTAGCCGAGTGAGATGCCGAGGCGTTGCCACTCGATGGTGAGCATGCGATGGCGCTGCAGGTCGCGGAACGCGCCGTAGTCGGTGACGAGCTCGAAGCGGTAGTCGGTCCGCTCGAACGCGCGACCCGGGCGATGGCGTCGGTTGCGCCGGTCGCCGACGTAGGCCCGCAACAACGCGACACGATCATCGTGTCCGAGCACCCTGACCCGGCGGGCCGCCTCCCGCTCGGAGCAGCCGAGATGGGAGAAACATGCTGCCACCAGGACCTTCTCTTCCCCTTCCGGATCGAAGTCGAGCAGCACGACCTCCGGCTCTTCGACGTCGTCCGCCGGTCCGGACCCGTCGGGACTCTGGTCGGGCCACAGTCGCGACACGACCTGCGCCGTCTCTCGGCGCGTGGCCGCCAGATAGGCCGACCACTCACCACCACGCTCCTTGACGTCGACGCGCTGCAGGAACGACGGGATCACCTTGCGGAGTTCGACGAGCATCATGTCGGCGTACTGGCGCGCCTCGGGCAGTGGGTGCGCGCGCATGCGCAGCAGCAACTGCTCGTAGGACTGGCCCGTCCCGTACAGGCCGATGTTGGAGAGTGACGCCGCGGGCAGCATGCCACGCAGTGCATCGAGGGACTTGGCGCGTGTCGCCTGGCGGTACACGAAGTCGCTGTCGGCGGCCTGCTGGGGGAACCGCTCGGCCACCCATGCCTGCATGCGCGGCAGCAGCGCGCCGTACGTGTCGAAGACGCGGTCCATCTCGCCGACGAAGCGTGCGCCGTGCGGGGAGTCGAGCAACTCGGGCGGCCGGAAATAGCGGTACTGCCCGTTGTCGAGCCGCTGGTTGTACGCGATGTAACGCGTCGACTGCTCGAGGTAGGACATGAGGCGTCCCCATTCGAGGATCTTCGACAGCACGTTGGACGACTGCTCGCAGGCGAGGTGGACACCGCCGAGCTGCGCGACCGAGTCGTCGCCGTACTCGACGAAGACCCGCTCGTAGAGCTGCTCGGCCCGTGCCAGGCCGACCGTCGCATCCACCGTGGCGTCGCCCGAGACGTCGAGGTCCCCCACGAATTCCTCGAGGAAGAGCCGACGCAGGCTCTTGGGCGAGCGGGAGTACCGAGCGAAAAGCGCGCCCTTGACCACTTCGGGGAGGTTGACCAGGGCAAATACCGGCTGGTCCAGGTTGCTCACGTAGCGGCGGAGGATCGCCTCCTCGTCCGCGGTAAAGCGCTCTTCTGAGTAGGGGAACATGGACGGCCCACGATAGAACCAGGGTGACGCGACGGTGGCGGATGGGGTCAGGACCCCAACAGGCCACCCGCGACGACGCCCCGGAGCAGCTGATCGACCGCCTCCCGGGCGGCGCCCGCCACGCCGGTGTCGACGGCCGTGTGCGAGACCTGCTGGGCCAGGTCGGCCACCGACTTCATGGTGCGCACGAAGTCTCCGGGTGCCAGATCGCCCACGTCGCGCCCGGCCACCTCCAGGGCGGTCGAGAAGGAGGCCCCCCGGGCCCACGACGCCACCGCGGTGGCGAGGCCGGCCGCGGGCTGGCGGGTCCGAGGGACGAGATGCGCCTCCTCGACAGCCCGGATCCTCTCGGCCATGACGCCGATGGCGTCGCAACGCCAGGCAAGCTCGGCGGTGCGCTTGTCGCCCAGCCGGTCCTGGATGTGACCGCGCCGTTTCCCCCGCCTCTGCCCCTGGTGGCCCGGCACGCGCCGGGCCCGGCGCGGCTCGAAGACGACCGCCGACAAGACCCCGGCCAGCACGGCCGGCTCGGCCCCCGCCAGCACGTCGCTCGCCAGGGCCTCCGCGATGAGCAGGTCGGCCTCGTGGTAGATGCGGGAGAGCTGGCGGCCCGAGGGGGTCAGCGCCCAGCCTTCGAGGTAACCCATCTGTTCGAGCGCCGCCACGCGGTGGCTGAGCTGGCGTGACAGAAGGTCCGGCTGGCGGGCCTGCCACTGGGCGAACGACCGGTGCAGGACAGCGTTGGCGGTGCTGCGGTCGAAGCGTGACACGAGGTTGACGGCCAGGTTGTAGGTCGGGCGGAACGCGGATCGCAGGTCCGGCGGCGGCGCCGACGCCACGCGGGCGGCTTCGGCGAAGGTGATCTCGTTCGACCACTCGACGACGGCGTGGCCCTCCTCGTCGAGTCCGCGGCGCCCGGCCCGGCCGGTCAGCTGGAGGTACTCCCCCGACGTGAGCGTGGCGCGCCCGGCTCCGCCGTACTTGGTGAAGCGCTCGATCACCACTGAGCGAGCCGGCATGTTGATGCCGAGGGAGAGCGTCTCGGTCGCGAAGACGACCTTCAAGAGCCCGGCCGCGAAGCACTCCTCCACCGTCTCGCGGAAGACGGGCACCAACCCTGCGTGGTGTGCGGCGATGCCACGCTCGAGCCCCTCGAGCCACTCGTCGTACCCGAGGACGCGCAGGTCGTCCTCGTCGAGCGGCTCGGTCCGGCGCTCCGCCACCAGCCGTATGGCCGAGCGCTCGTGCGCATCGGTCAACCGGACCCCGTCGCGCACGACCTGGCGTACCGCATCGTCGCATGCCGCACGACTGAAGATGAAGACGATGGCCGGCAGCATTTCTCGTTGGTCCAACTCGTTGACCATCTCGGTTCGGTGTGGGGCACGGTAGGGCAGGCGCGGGCCCCTACCCCTCGGCTGCCAGTGCATCGATCGCCCGTGCACGGCCCGGCGCACCGCCTGGTCGATCCGCAGGCCCTCGGCACCGGGTCGCCCGTTGTCCTGCAGGAGAGGGTGCAGGAGAGTCTCCTCGTCCTCGCGTCGGTGGACGGCGAAGTGGTGGCGCAGGACGATGGGCCGCTGCCGCTCGACGATCACCGTCGTGTCGCCTCGCACCGAGCGCAGCCAGCCGCCCAGCTCGTCAGCGTTGTTGACGGTGGCAGAGAGGCACACGAAGCGGATCTCGGCCGGCGAGAGCACCAGGACCTCCTCCCAGACCCCGCCCCGGTAGCGGTCCTGAATGAAGTGCACCTCGTCGAGCACCACCGTGTGGAGCCCCTCAAGGAGATCGGAGCCGGCCAGGAGCATGTTGCGCAGCACCTCGGTCGTCATCACCACGACCGGCGCACGCGGGCGCAGCGTCGTGTCACCGGTCAGCAGCCCGACGTGCTCCTCGCCGTAGGCGGCCGCCAGCTCGCCGTACTTCTGGTTGGAGAGGGCCTTGAGGGGGGTCGTGTAGAAGGCCTTGCCGCGGGCGCAGAGCGCGCGGTGGACCGCGTAGGCCGCGACCAGGGTCTTTCCCGAACCGGTCGGGGCGGAGACGAGGACGGAATGGCCCGCGTCGAGGGCACGGAACGCGTCGTGTTGGAAGCCGTCCAGGGCGAAGGGGAGATCGGCCTCGAACGCCGCCGCTCCGGCCGTCTCCTGGACGGGCCACGAGTGCGGCGTCAACGGCCGAGCAGCTTCCCGATGCCGATGGAGATGAAGTAGAAGGCCACGAGCGGAATGGCGAGGGCGAACATGGAGAAGGGATCGGAGCTCGGGGTGAACACCGCCGCGATCACCACGATGATGATGACGGCCCATCGCCACGAGTGCAGCAGGCGAGCGGGCGTGACGACGTGCGCGAGCTCGAGGGACACCAGCACGACGGGGAACTCGAAGGTGAGGCCGAAGATCGTCATCATCAGCAGGATCAGTCCCAGGTACGGGATGGGGTCGTAGATCGCCTGCAGGTTTGGGCCACCGACGGACTTCAGCCAACCGAGGGCGTGCGGCAGGGTGAGGTAGGCGGTCGCGGCGCCGAGCAGGAAGAGCACGAACGCGCTGAGCACGAAGGGGATGGCGTAGCGGCGTTCGGAGGCCTTGAGGCCCGGAGTGACGAAACGCCAGATCTGGAACAGGATGACCGGCGACGCCAACACGAGGCCTCCGAAGAGGGCGATCTTGATACGCAGCGAGAGGCCGTCGAGCGGGGAGGTCACGAACAGGTTGCAGGTGCCGTTCGAGGCGATGATCAGTGAGCCATTCGTGTGGCCCGTGTGGTGCACGGTGGAGGCGTCGACGTTGCACAGCGGGCGGAGGAGGAAGTGCAGGATCGGCTCGTAGGCGAAGACCGCGACCAGGGCGGCGGCGGTGAAGGCGATCACGCAGATGATCACCCGCCGCCGGAGCTCGCCCAGGTGCTCCCCGAGTGTCATGTTGTCCGGGGACGGGCGGTTCTTGCGCTTGGCCGTGAAGGGAAGGGTCACCATGGGCGGACGGTTCAGTTGAGCGTCGGGTCGCCGGGCACGATGACCTCGGTCGGACTCGTCGGGGGCGGCCTGCGATCCTCCCGGATCGGGGTCGGGGCGCTCTGAGGCTCGGACGGCGGGTCAGGCGCCACCGGGCCGTTGACGGTGGTGTCGGGCAGCGTGGGCGGCTGGAAGGTGCCATCGGCCGCCTCCTCCGCCTCGTCCTGGTCCGGGGACATCGTCGAGAGGTGGTTGAGCAGTGCCGAGGGCGAGCGGGCCAGACGGGCAATCTCCGAGGTCGGGGGCAGGTCGGGCATGGAGCTGCGCACCTCGGTCTCCATGCGGTGCCGGAACTCGTTGAAGGATCGCCAGGCGCCCCCGACCTGCCGGGCTACCTGGGGGAGACGGTCAGGCCCCAGGAGAATGATGGCGATCACGGCGATCACCAGCAGTTTGCCCGGGTCGAGATTGAACATGTGCTCTCACTCTACGGTGCCGCTAGAGCGACTGGATGAGCCGTTCCACCCGCTCATCGTGCGATTTGAAGGGATCCTTGAGCAACACGGTGCGCTGGGCCTGGTCGTTCAACTTGAGGTGCACCCAGTCCACCGTGAAGTCACGCCGGCGCTCCTTGGCCCGCTTCACGAAGGCGCCCCGCAGCCTGGCCCGGGTCGTCTCGGGCGGCTTCGTCATGGCCTCGGTGATGGCTTCGTCGGTGCAGGTCCGATCCATCTCGTCGCGCTGTTGCAGCTTGTAGAAGAGCCCGCGGCTCCGGTCGACGTCGTGGTACATGAGGTCGATCATCGCCACCTTGGGGTGCGAGAGCGAGACGTCGTGACGCGCTCGCATGTGCTCGACCAGCCGGTGCTTGGCCACCCAGTCGCACTCGCGCCAGAGCGACGTCGGGTCGGCCTCCAAACCCTTCAGGCAGTGCTCCCACATGTCCAGAGCCCGGTCCTCTTCGGGCGAGAGGCCGCGTCGGTCCCGGAACTTCAGCGCCCGCTCGAGGTACTCGACCTGGATGTCCAGCGCTCGCATCTCGCGTCCGTTGGCCAGGCGCACCCGGCGTTGGCACGTGATGTCGTGGCTGATCTCGCGAATGGCCCGGATCGGGTTCTCCAGCGTGAGGTCGCGCAGGACCGTCGACGAGTCCTCGAGCATGGCGAGGAGGATCGAGGTCGTGCCGATCTTCAAGAAGGTGGCGTACTCGCTCATGTTGGAGTCGCCGACGATGACGTGGAGGCGGCGGAAACGCTCGGCGTCCGCGTGGGGCTCGTCCCGCGTGTTGATGATGGGTCGGCTCCGGGTCGTGGCCGAGGACACGCCCTCCCAGATGTGTTCCGCCCGCTGACTGAGGCAGAAGACGGCACCGCGCGCCGTCTGCAGGACCTTGCCGGCGCCGGCGTAGATCTGGCGCGACACGAGGAACGGGATCAGCACCTCGGTGTAACGGTTGAACTCGTCGTTGCGCTCGGTGAGGTAGTTCTCGTGGCAGCCGTAGGAGTTGCCGACGGAGTCCGTGTTGTTCTTGAAGAGGTAGACCTCGCCGCGGATGCCCTCCTCACGCAGCCGAGCCTGCGCCCCGGTGACCAACTGGGCGAGGATCCACTCCCCCGCCTTGTCGTGCACGACGACGTCGCTGATCTTGTCGCACTCGGGGGTGGCGTACTCGGGGTGGCTGCCGACGTCCAGGTAGAGGCGCGCCCCGTTCTCCAGGAAGACGTTCGACGAGCGGCCCCACGAGACCACGCGGCGGAACAGGTAGCGAGCCACCTCGTCGGGGCTCAGACGGCGCTGTCCGCGCAGGGTGAAGGTCACCCCGTACTCGTTCTCGACTCCGAAGATGCGCCGTTCCACCAGGCCAACCGTACTGCGGCCTATGCCAGTAGTTGTGCCAGCTCCTCTTCCTCCACCCGCCGGAAGGTGCGGCGCCCGTTTCCCCGGCTCAGGGTGGCAACCTCGAGGTCACCCGCGGCCAAGGTGCGGTCCGGGCCGGCCAGCGCCTGTGCGGCCGCCTTGATCGCCGCCGCCATGTCCCAGTCGGGCCGCCAGGCGGCCGCCACCCGCTCCGCGATGGTCTCCGCGTCGCCACCGAGCACGGCAAAGCGGTCTTCGTCGGTGATCGTGCCCTCGTAGGCGATGTGGTACAGCTGGTTCGGGTTTTCGCCGTTTCCCAGTTCGGCCACGAGGATCTCGACCTCGAGGGGCTTCATCTCGTGGGTGAAGACGTTGCCCAGGTACTGGGCGTAGAGGTTGGCCAGTGACCGGGCATCCACGTCCTCGCGGCTGTACGCGTACCCCTTGGTGTCGGCGTGCCGGACGCCGGCGACCCGGAGCTGGTCGTACTCGTTGTACTTGCCGACCCCGCCGAACGCGATGCGGTCGTAGATCTCACTGATCTTGTGCAGCGATCGCGACGGGTTCTCGGCCACGACGGCAATGCCGGTGTCGTACGTCGTGGCCACCAGCGAGCGGCCCCGTGCAATGCCCTTCTGCGCGTACTCGGCGCGGTCCTTCATGACCTGCTCCGGCGCGACGTAGTACGGCATGCTCATTGGGAGCGCTCCGCCTGCTTGCGGGCGATCAGCGCAGTGAAGCGCTGTGCGACCTCTTCCTCGGGAACCTGTTGGTAGCCCTGGGCGTCCACCACGGCGATGAGCGGGTAGATGCCGCGGACCGGGTCCGGACCGCCGGTGGCGGAGTCCTCATCGGCCGCTTCGTAGAGGGACTGGATCGCCAGATCGACCGCCTCGTCCCGGCTCAGCCCCTCACGCCAGCCGAGCTTGATGGTGTTGCGCGCGTCCCGACCACCCGAGCCGGTGGCCTGGAAGTCGGTGTCCTCGTAGTGGCCGCCGGTGACGTCATAGTTGAAGATCCGCCCGACGCCCCGCGCCGTGTCGTACCCGGCGAAGAGGGGGACCACGGCCAGGCCCTGCATGGCCAGCGGGAGGTGCTGACGCACCATCTGGGCCAGCTGGTTGGCCTTGCCCTCGAGCGACAGGACGGATCCCTCGACCTTCTCGTAGTGCTCGAGCTGGACCTGGAAGAGGCGGACCATCTCGACCGCCATCCCCGCCGTGCCGGCGATGGCCACCGCCGAGTGGCCGTCGGCCGGGAAGACCTTCTCCATGGCGTGGTGGGCGATGATGTTGCCCGCCGTGGCGCGACGGTCGCCTGCCATCACGATCCCCTCGGCGAAGCGGAGCGCCACCACCGTCGTGCCGTGGGGCGCCTGGACCGTAGCGCCCGCATCGACGCGGGCCGGCGGGTCGGGCCGGCCCGCCGTCATGCGCAACAAGCCGACGAAGTCCGGGCCCGGATCACTCTCCGGGGGGAACAGGGGAAGCGCCACCGGGTGTTACTGCCCGCCCTTTTGGACGTAGTTGCGCACGAACTCCTCGGCGTTGTCCTCGAGGACCTCGTCGATCTCGTCGAGGAGGTCGTCGAGCTCCGCCTTGATCTTCTCGCCGCGCTCAGAGGTCACCGGGGCGGCCTCGTCGACCTCCGTCTCGCTCTCGGTCGTCCGGGTGCCCGAGCCCTTCCGTTTCTGCTCTTGTTCTGCCATCGTCCGTGTCCCCGTCCTGTTCTCGACGTTGTGCGCCTAGGAATTCAGCCGGTTGAGCAGGTCCGCCGGTCCTGTGCTCTGCGCCAGGAGTGCGCCCGTGTGCTCGGCTGTCCCCTTCAGGGGGTCCATCATAGGGACGCGCCGCAGCGGGTCCGCTCCAATGTCGAACACGAGGGAATCCCAGTTGGCGGTGACCACGGCGTCGGGCCACCGGGCCAGGCACTTGCCGCGGAACCAGGCTCTGGTGCCCGTGGGTGGCTCGGTCACCGCCAGCGCCACCTGCGCCGGCTCGACCAGCGTGCGCAAGGCGAGGCGACGGAACACAGACTTGTCGGGCCGCAGGTCGTGGTACTGCAATGCCAGTGCGGCCACCCGGGGGTCCTTCCATCCGCACGAGTGACGGTCCTGGTAGGCGAGCAGTAGCTCCCGCTTGGCGACCCAGTCCAGCGTGTCGGCCAGGGTGGCAGGGTCGGACTCGAGCGCGCCGAGGACGGCTTCCCAATGCTCCATCACGAGCCCCCCCACGGTGCCGTCGTCCCCCAGGGCGCTCAGCCCGAACTCCTCGGCGTACTTCCGCGCCGCGCCGAACAGCTCCCACTGGAGCTCGAGCGCCGTCGCCGACGACCCGTCGGTCAGGGCGAGGGGCCGGGTCAGGGAGAGGTCGGCCGAGACCTGGTGCAGCGCCCGGACGGGATCCGACAGGGACAGCTCCCGGGTGGGCCCGGCGTCGTCCTCGACCATGGCCAGCACGATGGCGGTCGTACCCACCTTCAAGAAGGTGGCGATCTCCGAGAGGTTGGCATCGCCGACGATCACGTGGAGGCGCCGGAAGCGCTTGGGGTCCGCATGGGGCTCGTCGCGTGTGTTGACGATCGGGCGCTTCAGCGTCGTCTCGAGGCCGACGATCTCCTCGAAGAACTCGGCCCGCTGGGAAATCTGGTACTCGACCGTCTCGGAGTCCAGCGCCCCCGTCTCGGTGCCCACCTTGCCTGATCCGGTGAAGAGCGTGCGGGAGACGAAGTGCGGCACGACGCCTTCGATCACCTTGGCGAACGGCACGGCGCGGTCCATCATGTAGTTCTCGTGGCAGCCGTAGGAATTCCCCTTGCCGTCTGAGTTGTTCTTGTAGACGACGGGTGGCGGCTGGTCGGGTATGCGCAGGGCCGCCGCCACCATGGCGCGTCGCAGGACATCTTCGCCGGCCTTGTCGTAGACGAGGCACTCCAGCGGCGTCAGGCACTCGGGGCTCGAGTACTCGGGATGCGCATGGTCGACGTAGAAACGTGCCCCGTTGGTCAGCACGGTGTTGGCGAGGTGGGTCTCGACCATCGGGGCCAGCGAGCCTTCTCGGGCGAAGCCGCGGGCGTCGTTCCCGGGCGTCTCGTCCTCGAAGTCCCAGCCGATCTGCTGCTCCGCGTCGGCGGCATACGCGTTGACGAGGACCGAGGATGCGGCGATCGGATTCTGCTCGGGTCCCGGCGTCTGGATGCCGTACTCCGTCTCGATGCCGCAGACCTTCGTGGTGGCCACGGTGCGACCCTAACTTCTAGAGGTACTGGCCGGTACCGACCCGCTCGATCGAACGTCCCCCGTGGACCTCGCGGTCCTCGGTGAGCAGCGTGCGGACATAGACGATGCGCTCACCCTTCTTGCCGGAGATCCGCGCCCAGTCGTCGGGGTTGGTCGTGTTGGGCAGGTCCTCGTTCTCCTTGTACTCCTGCCGGATCGACTCGAACATGTCAGAGGTGCGGATCCCGCCCGGCTCGCCGGCGATGACCCGCTTGATGGCCAGCTTCTTGGCCCGGCGGACGATGTTCTCGACCATCGCCCCGGACGCGAAGTCGCGGTAGTAGAGGATCTCCTTGTCGCCGTTCTGGTACGTGACCTCGAGGAAGCGGTTCTCGTCGTCCTCCCGGTACATCTCGGTCACGGTCTGCTCGATCATCGCCTGCACCGCCTTGTTGGCGTCGCCACCGCCGAGGCGGCCCACTTCGTCGGCGTCCAGCGGCAGGTCGGCGGTGAGGTAGCGGCTGAAGATCTGCCCAGCCGCCTCCTCGTTGGGGCGCTCGATCTTGATCTTCACGTCGAGGCGGCCGGGGCGCAGGATGGCCGGGTCGATGAGATCCTCCCGGTTCGAGGCGCCGATGACGATGACGTCGCGCAGTGATTCGACGCCGTCGATCTCCGCGAGGAGCTGGGGCACGATCGTCGACTCCATGTCGGAGCTGATGCCGGTGCCACGCGTGCGGAAGAGGGACTCCATCTCGTCGAAGAAGACGATGACCGGCATGCCCTCGTCGGCCTTCTCACGGGCCCGCTGGAAGACCTGCCGGATCTGGCGCTCGGTCTCGCCGACGTACTTGTTCAGGAGCTCCGGTCCCTTGATGTTGAGGAAGAAGCTGCGGACGTTGTCGTTGCCCGTCTTCTCGGCCACCTTCTTGGCCAGGGAGTTGGCGACCGCCTTCGCGATGAGCGTCTTGCCGCATCCCGGCGGGCCGTAGAGAAGGATCCCCTTCGGGGCGGGCAGCGAGTACTCGGCGAAGAGGTCGCGGTGCATGTAGGGCAGCTCGACCGCGTCGGTGATGGCCTCGATCTGTGCGTCGAGCCCGCCGACGTCGGCGTAGGTGATGTCCGGCACCTCCTCGAGGACGAGCTCCTCGCTCTCGAGCTTGGGCAGCTTCTCGATGAGCAATTGCGTGCGCACGTCCATCAGGAGCGAGTCGCCGGCCCGCAGCTTGGTGCCCATCATGTCCTCGGAGAGCTCCGCCACCCGCTCCTCGTCGGCCCGGGCGTAGATGACGCAGCGCCGCCTGTCCTCGAGCTGCTCCTTCAGCGTGACGACCTCGCCGGAGAACTCTCCGTCGCGGACGAGGACGACGTTGAGGCTCTCGTTCAGGACGACCTCGTTGCCCTTGCGGATCTGTCCCGGGTCGATGTCGGGGTGCAGGCTCACCCGCATCTTGCGGCCGCTGGAGAAGACGTCGACCGTGCCGTCGTCGTTGACACCGAGGAAGGTGCCGTAGGCCGCCGGGGGCTGGGTGAGCTTCTCGACCTCCTCGCGCAGCGCAGCCAGTTGCTCCTTGGCCTGCTGCAGCGTGAAGGTCAGCTTCTCGTTCTGTGAGGTGGCCTGGGCCAATTGGCCCTTCGACTCCAGCAGTCGCTCCTCGAGGGCCTGGACCCGGCCGGGGCTCTCCTGCAACCGCCGACGGAGCGCGTGGATCTCATCCTCGGCGTCCGCCAGTTCGGCGCGTAGCGCCTCGGCCTGGGCGGCGGCTTCGTCGGGAGTCGCGGTCACTGCATGTCACCCTAGCCCTCGCTTCGGCGGGTTTTGCCAGCAACTTGAGTGCACCCTCCATGCGCGGGTCGGGCACCCCCGGCGGATACGATGGAAGGGCCTACGGCGCCAGATTGACGGCCCGCGGGACGCCTCACTACGGTCCTCACCTGGCCCGTCGGGCGGTTTCGACAAGGGAGAGAGCAGGTACATGAAGGTCTGGATCGACCAGGATCTGTGCACGGGCGACGGGCTCTGCGAGGAGATCGCGCCGGCCGTGTTCACCCTCCTCGACGACGGCCTGGCCTACGTGAAGGAAGCAGGCGACGTGAAGAGCGACCCCGGCGGCTCGGCCGGGATGGCCGCGGTCCCTTCGGATCTGGAGGACGCGGTGGTCGAGGCCTCGGAGGAATGCCCCGGCGAGTGCATCTTCATCGAGCGCGACTGACCGTCGGCCTCACTCCTCGAGCGCGCCGCCCAGCAGCGCCCTCAGCTCTTCGTCGGAGATCTCTGCGGCATCACCTCGGACGGATCCTGATCGTCCCCTTGCCGCTCGACAGCGTCGGGTGGCGCGCCACGAACCCCCCGTCCCGGTCCCCGCGCCAGCCGTAGACGGACACACCGTGCTTCCACACGCCGAGGTTGAGCCGGCGGCGACCCACGCGGTAGGCGGGCATGCCGTAGGACAGAGACACCTCCGCCTCGGGGTGCGCCGCGAGGACGATCCCGTGCAGCCGGTCGAAGAGCGGGCGCTGCTCGGGCGAGATGCCGTCGATGTAGGCGCGGACGCCCTCGTCCACGGTCACGAGCCGAGGCGCCGGGCCGTGGTGAGGAAGCCGGTGTGGCCGACCATGCGGTGATCGGGTCGCACCGACCGCGCCTCGACGTGCCAGGTTCGCCGCATGATCTCCTGGGTCTCGGCGAGGCCGAAGGGCGCGCCGCCGTCGTCGAGCGCCTGCCGCAACAGCGCCGTCTGGTTGATGGTCGGCAGGTAGGCCAGGAGGATCCCGCCCGGGCGCAGCGCCGCCGCCGCCGCCGTGACCACCTTGTGCGGCTCGGGCATGTCGAGCAGGATCCGGTCGAGGCCGGACTCGTCGATGCCCTCGGTGACATCGCGTATCTCGATGCGGTAGGGCGCGTCGGCCCCGACGGCTGCGGCCACGTTGGCGCGGGCGCGGGCGGCGAAGTCCTCGCGCAGCTCGTAGCCCACGACCGACGCACCGGCGCGCAACACCGTCATGGAGAGCGCGCCCGATCCGACGCCGGCCTCGAGCACTCGCTGACCCGGCGCGATGTCCGCCGCGATGAGGATGGCGCCGAGGTCCTTGGGGTAGATGACCTGGGCCCCCCTGGGCATCTTGAGCACGATGTCGGCCAGCGTGGGTCGCAGGGCGAGGAAACTGCGCCCGGTCGAGCCGGTGACCGTGCAGCCCTCGGTGGCCCCGATGAGGTCGTCGTGGGCCAGGACGCCCGCATGGGTGTGGAACGTCGCCCCCGCCACGAGGGTGAGGAGGTAACGGCGGTCCTTGGGGTCGATGAGGAGCACCCGCTCCCCCGCCGCGAGCGCGCCGGGCACGAGCGTCAGGATTCGACGGCGGGCGCGGCGTTGCGGTCGCGCACCGTGATGAGCACCTGCTCGCCCGGGGAGACCGTGAGGGTCGACACGGCGCTGGTCCGATCGTTCAGGACCCGGCGCAGGAAGAAGGTGGCGCCGGCCAGGAGGAACCAGTACCAATTCCCGGCCAGGCCGCGACGCACACCGGCGCGCAGGAAGCGCCGCAGGAGCACGTCCATCTCAGAGCCGCCGGATCTCCACGACGGCCGACTTGGCGCGGCCACGACGCCTGCCGGCCAGGAAGGCGAGCGTGATGACGACGATGCCGATGGCGCCTGCGATCGCGAGCCGCGCGGCGCCGCGGCGCGAACCTCTGCCTCGCCCTCGCCCATCACCTGCGCGTAGGCGGCCTGCAGGTCCTGGCGGGTGATGAGGCGCCCGTTGCTGCCCGCCCTGGTCGTCGTGCTTGGCATCAGCTCGCTCCCTCCTGGAGTTCAGTCTCCCTCGCCTCGCGCCGGGCCACGACCTCGGGCAGCTTCTGCTGCCCCGGTCCGGCGGTGATGCGCCATGCGGCCAGGCCGATCACGGCGATCCCGAGGATGACCACCACGGCGTAGGGCACCCACGACCAGTCACCGGTCAGGGCCGTGCCCGTCTCGGTCTGCAGCAGCCGCAGCACCCCGAGGAGGATCAGCAAGATGCCGAACGCCAGGCAGAAGGAGCCGGCGATCCCCATGGAGAGGAAGCGACCGAGCCCCTTGAGGGGCTCGACGGTCTCCTGCTTGATGTAGTCGACCGTGAGCTGGAAGGCGTCGTCGCCGGCGTGGCGCAGCCCGTGGGTGCCGTTGTCTGACCGTGGTGGCATGTGGCGCACAATCCTGGTCGGTGAGCGGGCGGTGCGCAAACACCGGCGGGCCGCAGCGTCAGTCGCGGTCCTTGAACAAGTAGGTCGACGACGTCCGGGCCACGAGGCGCTCGTGCCCGGATCCGGGCTCTCGGGCGACGATGCTGGCCTCCACGAAGGCGACGCGGCGACCGCCCGAGACGACCTCGGCGGTGCAGTTGAGGTCGGCGCCGGGCGGGACCGCGGCCAAGAAGCTGATCTTGAGCTCCGCGTTGGCGGCGAAGACCGGGCGGCCCTCCACGAAGGTCACGGCCGCCGCGCCCATGGCCGAGTCGGCGAAGGCGGCCAGGAAGCCCCCTTGCATGATCCCCGCCGGGTTGGCGAAGCGCTCGTCGGCCGTCATGCGCCAGGTGCAGCGGCCCGGCGTGGCCTTGTCGACGCAGGTCATGCCCAGGGTCAGGTCACTGTTTGGGGGCACCTGCATGCGGGAAGCCATGACCGTGAAGAGTACGTGACGGCCCTCCCGACGGGCCGGAACAGAGCGTTAGGGTTGACCATGACGTTGGACACCTCCCCACCCGTCGTCCAGGACCCCAGGCTGGTCGAGCTCGGCATCAACGTCGTCCGAGGCCTCGCCATGGACGCGCCGGAAGCCGCCAAGTCGGGGCACTCGGGCACCGCCATGGCGCTCGCCCCCCTGGCCCACGTGCTCTGGACCCGGATCATGTCCTACGACCCACGTGACCCGGAGTGGCCCGACCGCGACCGCTTCGTCCTCTCCAACGGGCACGCCTCCATCCTGCAGTACGCCATGCTGCACCTCACCGGCTACGACCTGTCCCTGGACGACCTGCGCCAGTTCCGCCAGTGGGGCAGCCGGACGCCGGGCCACCCCGAGGCCGGCCACACCGCCGGCATCGAGGTCACGACCGGCCCGCTCGGCCAGGGCTTGGCCAACGCGGTCGGCATGGCGCTCGCCGAACGCTGGCTGCGGACCACGTTCGGTCGCGACGTCTGCGACCACCGGACCTTCGTCATCGCCGGCGACGGCTGCTTCATGGAGGGGATCTCCCACGAGGCGGCGTCGCTGGCCGGCCACCTCGGGCTGGGGCGCCTGCTCGCCTTCTACGACGACAACCACATCACGATCGACGGCCCGACCGAGCTGGCCTACGACGACAACGTGCCCGAGCGCTTCGAGGCCTACGGCTGGCGCGTGCGCAACCTGGGCGAGATGGCGAACGACGTCGACGGGCTGGAGGCTGCCATCCGCGAGGCGCTCGAGGCACCCGCCGACGGCCCCGACGCCAAGCCGAACCTGCTCGTGCTGCGCAGCCACATCGGCTGGCCGTCGCCGAAGCTGACCGACACGGCGGACGCGCACGGGAACCCCTTCGGTGCCGAGGAGATCCGGGTGACCAAGGAGATCCTCGGGCTCCCGCCCGACGAGACGTTCTGGGTGCCCGACGAGGTGCGCGAGTTCTACGGCCAGCAGATCGCACGCGGGGCCGAGCTGCACGCGGCCTGGAGGGAACGCTTCGCCGCCTGGAAGGGCGACCGGGCGGCCTGGGACGCCGCACACGCCGGGCACGGCCTGCCCGGCTGGGCCGACGACCTGCCCGCGTTCGAGGCCGGCACCGAACTGGCCACCCGGCACGCCGTCAACCAGGTGCATCGACGCCACGGCCGCCCGCCTGCCCGGCCTGCTGGCCGGATCGGCGGACCTGACGGGCAACAACGGCGTGAAGGTGAAGGGCGCCGAGATCCAGTCACGCGAGACGCCGGGCGGGATCCAGGTCCACTACGGCATCCGCGAGCACGGCATGGGCTCGGTCATGAACGGCATGGCCCAGCACGGCGGCGTCCTCCCGGTGGGCGGGACGTTCTTCGTGTTCTCCGACTACATGCGCCCCGGCGTGCGGCTCGCCGCGCTGACCGGCTGCCACGTCATCTACTCGTGGACCCACGACTCCATCGGCCTGGGCGAGGACGGCCCGACGCACCAGCCGGTGGAGCAGCTGGCTTCCCTGCGGGCCATGCCGGGCCTCAGCATCGTGCGGCCGGCCGACGCCAACGAGACGGCGCAGGCCTGGCGGCTGGCCGTGGAGGCCGACGGCCCCGTCGGCCTCGTGCTGACCCGCCAGGACATCCCGGTGCTGCCCGAGACCGCCGGCCGCGCCGCCGAGGGCGTGCCGCGGGGCGCCTACGTCCTCGTCGACAGCGCCGGGCCGCCCGAGATCGTCCTCGTCGGCACCGGGAGCGAGGTCCAGCTCTGCCTGGCCGCCGCCGCCACCCTGGGCGGCTCGGGCGTGGCGGCGCGGGTCGTGTCGTTCCCATCGTGGGACCGCTTCGAGGTGCAGCCCGAGGACTACCGCGCCGGCGTCTTCCCGCCCGGGGTGCCAGTGCTGAGCATCGAGGCGGGCTCGACCTTCGGCTGGGACCGCTACGCCGACGACGCCATCGGCCTGGACCACTTCGGCGCCTCCGCCCCGGGCGCGGTCGTCATGGAGAAGTTCGGGTTCACCGCCGACCACGTGGTCGAGCGGGCGCGGGCGCTCCTGGCCCGCAGCAGCAGCTGACCAGCGACCACCCACGAGGAAAGGGGCTCCCCCGATGACCCGACTGCAGGACCTCTACGAGATCGGGGGCCAGAGCCCCTGGCTGGACAACCTGCGCCGCGACTGGATCGAGGACGGGCAGCTGGCCGAGCTCCTGGCGCTGGGCGTGCGGGGCATCACCTCCAACCCGACCATCTTCGCCAAGGCCATGAGCGCCGGGACGGCCTACGACGAGCAGTTCCGCGCCCTCATGAAGGACCACACCGTCGAGGCCGCCTACTGGGAGATGGCGATGACCGACATCTCGAGCGCGCTCGCGCTGCTCCGCACCGCTCTACGACGAGAGCGACGCCGAGGACGGCTACGTCTCCCTCGAGGTGTCGCCCGCGCTGGCCCACGACACCGAGGGCACCGTGCGCGACGCCCGCCGGTTCCACGAGACGATCGCGGAGCCGAACCTCTTCGTGAAGGTGCCGGCCACGCGCGAGGGCGTCCCGGCGATCGAGACGCTCATCGGCGAGGGGCGCAGCATCAACGTCACGCTGATCTTCGGGCTCGACCGCTACGACGAGGTGATGGAGGCCTACCTGCGCGGCCTCGAGGCGCTGGTGGCCGCCGGCCGCGAGGCGGAGCTGCCCCACGTGGCCAGCGTGGCCTCCTTCTTCGTGAGCCGGGTCGACACCGAGGTGGACCGGCGCCTCGAGTCCCTGGCCGGGGGTGAGGGGGGCGACCCCGCCGTCCTCGGCCTCCGCGGCACGCGCCGCGGTGGCCCAGGCCCAGACGGCCTACCAGCACTTCCACCGCACCTTCGCCGGGGAGCGCTGGGAGGCGCTGCGGGCCAAGGGCGCCCGTGTGCAGCGGCCGCTGTGGGCCTCCACCTCGACCAAGAACCCGGGCTACTCCGACCTGCTCTACGTCGACAGCCTCATCGGGCCGGCCACCGTCAACACCATGCCCGAGGACACCCTGCGGGCCTTCGAGGACCACGGCACGCTGAAGCGGACCGTCGATGCCGATCCCGACGACGCCACGGCGGCGCTGGACCGGCTGCGCGCGGCGGGGATCGACATGCTCGACGTCGAGCAGACGCTCGAGGACGAGGGCGTGCACTCCTTCGCCAAGTCGTTCGACGAGCTGCTGCAGTCGCTGACCGACAAAGCCGCTACCTTCTGACCGGGCACCGCAACAGAGAGGAGCGCTCATGAGGATCGGCATGATCGGCCTGGGCAAGATGGGCGCCAACATGACCGAGCGCCTGCTCAAGGGCGGGCACGAGGTCGTGGCCTACGACCTCAGTGCACCGGCGCTCGAGGCCGCCGCGCAGAAGGGCGCCGAGACTGCGACCACCCTCGCCGAGCTCGCCGAGAAGCTCAGTCCACCCCGGGCGGCCTGGGTGATGGTGCCCGCCGGCGCGGCGACCGACAAGACGGTGGCGGAGCTGGCGGGGCTCTTCTCGAAGGGTGACGTCATCGTCGACGGCGGCAACTCCAACTACAAGGAGTGGATCGACCTCGTCTCCTCGCTGTCGACATCCGGCGTCGGCTTCGTCGACGCCGGCACCTCTGGCGGCGTGTGGGGCCTGACCGAGGGCTACTGCCTCATGGTCGGCGGCACCAAGGAGGCGGTGGCTGTCGTGGAGCCCGCGCTGCTGACGTTGGCGCCCGACGGTGGCTACGCGCACGTCGGGCCGGTCGGCGCGGGCCACTTCGTCAAGATGGTGCACAACGGGGTCGAGTACGGGCTCATGCAGGCCTACGCCGAGGGCTTCGAGATCATGGGGGCGGCGGACGAGTTCGACCTCGACCTGCACGAGATCGCGTCCATCTGGCGCTACGGGTCCGTGGTGCGCAGCTGGCTGCTCGAGCTGGCCGAGCGGGCGCTGCGCCCGGGCGCGGGGTTCGACGAGATCAAGGGGGTGGTCGTCGACTCCGGCGAGGGCCGCTGGACGGCGCAGGAGGCCATCGATCGCGGCGTGTCGGCCCCCGTGATCTCCACCTCGCTGTTCACCCGCTTCGCGTCGCAGCACCAGGACTCCCTCCAGCTCAAGATGCTGGCCGCGCTGCGCAACCAGTTCGGCGGCCACGCCGTGACGCTGGAGACGGGCGAGCAGGGCCTGGAGACGGAAACCCCGGCTCCCTAGCCCCGTGCTGACCCCCGTCGACGATGTCCCCCCCGCCTTCAGCGCCGTGGTCGTGGAGGCGTTCGCACAGCGTCCCGGGCCCCGCTTCTCCCTCGTCCTCTCGGGGGGGCCGACGGCGCGCGCCTGCTACGAGGTCCTGGCCACGGCCGGGGGCATCGACTGGAAAGTCGTCGACATCTACGTCGGCGACGAGCGGCTCGTGCCGCCCGACGACGAGGACTCCAACGCGCGCCTCATCAAGGAGGCGCTGCTCGACCTCGTCGGCCCGGTGGGCTCGTTCCGGCCCATGCCGACCGAGGGCCCGGTCGACGACTGCGTCGCCGACTACCAGCGCGTGATCTCCGACCTGGTGACCGGTCCGGGGATCGATCTCGTCCATCTGGGGATGGGGCCCGACGGGCACACGGCGTCGCTGTTCCCGGGCGACCCCAGCCTCGACGCCGACCCCGGCCAGCTGGTCGCGGCGACCGCGGACCCCAACGGCCGCAACCCTCACCCCCGCCTCACCCTGACGCTGCCGGCCATCAACTCGGCCCGGGTCGCAGTCTTCACGGTGGCCGGCGAGACCAAGGCGGCCGCCGTGGCCGCGCTGCTACGCGGCGAGGACCTGCCGGCGGCCCGCGTCCACGCCGGGCACACGATCTGGCTGGTGGACGGTCCGGCACGCGGCGAAGCCCCCTAGATTGGCCCCGATGCTCTCCGACGCCGACCTCCTCCATCTGCCGCCGGCCGACCTCACCGCACTCGCCCGGGTCGTGCGCGACGGTGCACACGGCCGCCGCGTCACGTTCTCGCCCAAGGTCTTCATCCCGCTCACCATGCTGTGCCGCGACCGCTGCGGCTACTGCACGTTCGCCAAGGCGCCGGCCCGGCTCTCGTCGCCGTACCTGACGCCCGACGAGGTGCTCGCCATCGCCCGCGCCGGTCGGGATGCGGGCTGCCACGAGGCCCTCTTCACCCTGGGCGAGCGGCCCGAGCTGCGCTATCCGGTCGCGCGCGACTGGCTGGAGGCGCACGGCCACGCGTCCACGGTCGACTATCTCGCCGAGATGTGCCGGCTCGTCGTGGAGGAGACCGGCCTGCTCCCCCACGCCAACGCCGGGGCCCTCTTCCCCGACGAATTGGCACGACTGCGCACGGTCTCGGCCAGCCAGGGGATGATGCTCGAGTCGCTGGCCGAAGGCCTGGCGGCCCACCGTGGCGCGCCCGACAAGGAACCGGCGCGGCGCCTCGCCACCCTGGAGGCCGCCGGCGAGCTCGCCGTCCCCTTCACGACAGGCATCCTGGTCGGCATCGGGGACGACCGGGCCGGCCAGCTGGCGGCCCTCCGGGCCATCGCCGCCTCGCACGGCCGCCACGGCCACGTCCAGGAGGTCATCGTCCAGAACTTCCTGCCCAAGCCGGGCACGGCCATGGCCCGCGCCGAGCCCTGCCCGACCGAGGACCTCCAATGGGCCATCGCGGCGGCGCGCCTCGTGCTCCCGCCCGAGATCCACGTGCAGGCACCGCCCAACCTGTCCGACGAGCTGGGGCCCCTCCTGGACGCCGGCATCGACGACTGGGGCGGGGTGTCCCCGCTCACGGCGGACCACGTGAACCCCGAGCGGGCCTGGCCTGCGCTCGACGTGCTCCGGGAGGCCACCGAGGCGGCCGGCCACGTCCTGGCGCCTCGGCTCACCGTCTACCCCTCCTACGCCCACGATCCCGCTCGCTGGCTCGACCCGGCGCTGCGCTTCCCCGTCCTCGACGCGTCCGACGCCGAAGGCCTCGCCCGCGACACCTCGTGGTGCTCGGGCGGCGAGGCGCCCCCGCCGCCACTGCTCGACCGCCCGGCACCGCCACACGCCGGCCGGGGCGGCGCCGTGGCGGAAATCCTGGCCGGCGTGGCGCTGGGCCAGGAGGTCGGGGCGGCGGAAATCGTGACGCTCTTCGGCGCCCGCGGCCCCGAGGTGCAGATGGTGGCCGACGTCGCCGACGAACTGCGCCGTACCACGGTCGGCGACGCCGTCACCTACGTGCGGAACCGCAACATCAACTACACCAACGTCTGCACCTTCAAGTGCCGCTTCTGCGCCTTCTCCAAGGGCCCACTCTCCCTGAACCTGCGCGGCGCCCCCTACCTCCTCGAGCTGGACGAGGTCACGCGCCGTGTGGCAGAGGCCGAGGCCGAGGGCGCCACGGAGGTGTGCCTCCAGGGCGGCATCCACCCCGACTTCGACGGCGACTACTACCTCCACGTGCTCGAGGCGGTGCGCGCGGGATCGGAGCGGATCCACATCCACGGCTTCACGGCGCTGGAGGTGACCGAGGGGGCGCGGCGCTCCGAGGTTCCGCTGGCCGAGTACCTCACCCGCCTGAAGGAGGCCGGCCTCAAGACCCTGCCGGGAACGGCGGCGGAGATCCTCGACGACGGCGTGCGCGCCCTCATCTGCCCCGACAAGATCAACAGCGAGGAGTGGCTCGAGGCGCACCGCACCGCCCATGCGGTGGGCCTGCGCTCGAACATCACGATCATGTTCGGCTCGGTGGAGCAGCCGATCAGCTGGGCGCGCCACATCGTGCGCACCCGCGACCTGCAGCGCGAGACGGGCGGGTTCACCGAGTTCGTGCCCCTGCCCTTCGTGCACATGGCGACGCCGATCTACCTGCAGCGCAAGGCGCGACGCGGGCCGACCTTCCGCGAGGCGCTGCTGATGCACGCGGTGGCGCGCATCGCGTATGCGGGCGACATCGACAACATCCAGGTCAGCTGGGTGAAGATGGGGGCCGAGGGGGCGCGCCAGCTGCTGCGGGCGGGGGCCAACGACCTGGGCGGGACGCTGATGGACGAGAACATCTCGCGGGCCGCCGGGGCGCAGCACGGGCAGCGCATGGGCGTCGAGGACCTCGAGGCCATCGTCGACCCCCTGGGACGCCCGCTGGTGCAGCGCTCGACGCTCTACGCGTTGGCCGGAGCGTCGTCGGGCGCGTGAGCGACGACATCGAGGAGGCAGCACGGCGGAGCGCGTTCAACGCCCTCTTCGAGAACCATTCGCTCACTCCGGCCCAGGCGAGGGAGCTCGACGCGATGGTCGGCACGCTGGGCGACCTCGCCCGCGAGGGCACGGCGGTGGGTGACCTCAAGATCGCCAACGCGGCTCTGGGCGAGATGGCCGAGGCCTTCCGCGTCTTCCGCCCTTACCGGCACATCCGCAAGGTGACCATGTTCGGCTCGGCGCGCACGAAGCCCGAGGACCCCGTGTACGTGCTCGCACGCAACCTGGCCGCCCGGCTGGCGGCGGCCGACTGGATGGTCGTCACCGGTGCGGGTCCCGGCATCATGGCCGCCGGTCTGGAGGGTGCGGGACGGGACCATGCGTTCGGCGTGAACATCCGCCTCCCGAACGAGGAGGAGCCCAACGCCTTCATCGCGCAGGACCCCAAGCTGGTCGAGATGCGCTACTTCTTCACCCGCAAGCTCATGCTGATCAAGGAGTCCCACGCCTACGCGATCCTGCCCGGCGGCTTCGGCACCCAGGACGAGGCCTTCGAGCTGCTCACCCTGCTGCAGACGGGCAAAGCCGAACCGGCGCCGGTGGTCATGATCGAGACGCCCGGCGGCACCTACTGGCACGCGTGGCTCCGCTTCATTCAGGACGAGGCGATCGCGGCAGGCTGGATCTCGCCCGATGACCGCTCCCTCTTCAAGGTCACCAACACGATGGAGGAGGCCAGCGAGGAGATCCTGGGCTTCTACCGCAACTACCACTCCTGTCGCTGGGTGGGCGACCTCCTGGTACTGCGCGTCGAGGTGCAGCCGAGCAAGGACGAGCTGGCCGACCTGAACAAGCGCTTCGCCGACATCGTCGTCCGGGGCACCATCCGCCCCGCCGGCCCCTTCCCCCCCGAGCGCGACGACCATCCCGAGCTCCCCCGGTTGGCGCTGCGCTTCGACCGCTGGCACTACGCGCGGCTGCGCCAGCTCGTCGACGCCATCAACGAGTGCACGGGGTGAGCACGGTGGTGCGGCGGCTGGGGGCGGTGGTCCCGCTCCTGGCGCTCGCCTTCCTCGCGCCGGCGACGCCGGCTGCGCCCACCACCACTCCCCCGCCGGACTCGGCGGTGCCGTTCGGCAGTGCCGGGGTGGGTGCCAACGCGGTCGGCAGTCCCAACGCGCCCGTCGTGGGTATGGCGGCCACGCCCGACGGCGGGGGCTACTGGCTCGTCGGCTCCGACGGTGGCATCTTCAGCTTCGGCAACGCCGCGTTCTACGGGTCGGTCGGCTCGCTCCGCCTCAACGCGCCCGTCGTGGGCATGGCGTCGACGCCCGACGGCAAGGGCTACTGGCTGGTGGCCCGGGACGGAGGGGTCTTCGACTACGGCGACGCCGGCTTCTTCGGGTCGGCGGGCTCGCTCCCGCTCAACGCTCCCATCGTGGGCATGGCGGCGACCCCCGACGGCAAGGGCTACTGGCTCGTCGCCGCCGACGGCGGCATCTTCAGCTACGGCGACGCCGGGTTCTCGGGGTCCACCGGCGGCCTGACGCTGAACGCTCCCGTCGTCGGCATGGCGGCGACGCCCGACGGTGGCGGCTACTGGCTCGTCGCGGCCGACGGCGGCATCTTCGACTACGGCGACGCCGGGTTCTTCGGATCGAGCGGTTCGCTCCCCCTGACAGCGCCCATCGTGGGCATGTCCCCCGGCCCCGGTGGCAACGGCTACTGGCTGGTGGGCCGGGACGGCGGGGTCTTCGGCTACGGCGACGCGCCATTCCACGGGTCCCTCGGTGGCACGACGCTGCCCGCACCGGTCGTCGGGATGGCGGCGGCGCCGGGCGGGGGCGGGTACTGGCTCGCCCTGGGGTCGCCCGCACCGCTGGCCGGCAAGGTCGTCGGCATCGACCCGGGGCACAACGGGCTGAACTACAGCGCGCCCGGGTTCATCGACCAGACGATCTTCAACGGCACGGGCTACGAGACCTGCGACACGACCGGCACGGCGACCGACAGCGGCTACACGGAGGCGCAGTACAACTTCAACGTGGCCGCCTACCTCAAAGCCGACCTCGAGGCGCAGGGAGCGACCGTGGTGCTGACCCGGCCCGACAACAACGGCGTCGGTCCGTGCGTGACGACCCGGGCCGCCATCGTCAACGACGCCCACGCCGACGTCGCGCTCGACATCCACGCCGACGGCGGGCCGACCGGCGGACGCGGCTTCGCCGTGCTCGAGCCGGTGGCCGACGGGCCGAACGACGGCGTGATCGCCCGTTCGGCGGCGTTGGCGGCCGTGCTGCGCGACGCCTTCGCTGCCGGCACACCGATGCCGGTGAGCACCTACGACGGCGTCGACGGGCTGCAGCCCCGCAGCGACCTCGCCGGCCTCAACCTCACCACGGTGCCCAAGGTGCTCATCGAGTGCGGCAACATGCGCAACGCGACGGATGCCGCCTTGCTCGTCACCCCCGCCTTCCAGCAGGCGGCGGCGGCGGCCATGGCCCAGGCCGTCACCCAGTTCCTGACCGGGCGCCCGGCCTGACTCACGCGGGGCGGCCGAGCGGAGCCCGGACCAGCGTGGAGTAGACGTGGCCGGCCGGCGATGGCTCAGAGGCCACCAGGTCGACGGCGCCGACCTCGAAGCGGGCGTCGAAGGGGATCCCGGCCAGCTCGGCCTGGGCGGCGGTGCCCAGCCTGCCCTTCGCCCGGGCCAGCGTCAGGTGGCCGTTGAAGGGCGGTTCGCCCTGTGGTGGCTCCCCCACGAGGGGACGGGTGGCGGCACCGAGCGCCGCGGCAAGGTCGTCGAGCCCGGCCGCGGGCAGCTGGAGGACGCGCACCCCGGTGAACCACCCCGTTGCCGGACCGAGCCGGCACTCGACGGGCCCTGGGAAGCTGGCGGCGGCGGCGGTCAGCGCCTCTCCGACCGCGCCCAACGCGCCGTCGGGCACCTGGCCGAGAAAGCGCAGCGTGACGTGCCAGCGGGTGGGCCCGACCAGGCGCAGGTTCTTCGATCGTCCGAGCTCCAGGGCGGCCAGGCGCTCGTGGGTCGCGTCGTCGGGCCACGCTGCCACGAAGGCGCGCATGGTGGGAGGGGCGCTCAGGCCGCGCCGTCGTCGAGTGGCTCCCGATCAGCGACGAGGCCCTCGTTCAGCGCGGCGACGGACTTCTCGAGCGCCCGGCGGGCCTTCAGGATGCGTCGCTCCATGGCGAGGGCCGCACCCGTCTCCGCCGAGTCGGGGTCACCGGAGGTGGCGCGCCGCAGGGCGTCGATCGCCATGTCGGTCAGCTCCTCCACCATCCCCGCGAGACGCGCGGCCATGTCCCCCATGGCCTCGCTGGGGCCGCTCACTTGGGCAGGGGCGTGCTCTGGACCTCGTAGGCGCCGTCGGCGTAGGCGGCACGCATGACCTTCTTGTCGAACTTGCCCACGCTCGTCTTGGGCACCTCGGTGATGAAGGTCCACTGCTCGGGCAGCCACCGAGCGCGGCACCCGCTCGACCAGGAACGCCACCAGGTCGGCCGGCGCCGGCGAGCGACCCGGCTTGGGGACGACGGCCACCAGCGGGCGCTCGGACCACTTCGGGTCGGGCACGGAGATGACCGCCGCCTCGAAGACGTCGGGGTGCGCCATGACGGCGTTCTCCAGCTCGACCGAGGAGATCCACTCACCGCCCGACTTGATGACGTCCTTGGTCCGGTCCGAGATGGTCATGTACCCCTGCGCGTCGAGCGTGCCGACGTCACCGGTGCGCAGCCACCCGTCGTGGAACTTCCCCGGGTCCTCGTCCTTGTAGTACGAGCCCGTGATCCACGGCCCGCGGATCTCGAACTCCCCCACCGACGTGCCGTCGTTGGGGAGCACCGTCCCGTCCTCGGCCACGACGCGCACCTCCACGCCGCCGACGATCCGTCCCGCCTTCACCTTGTAGTACATGTCGTCGTGCCCGTCCTGCTTGCGGGCCGGCGGCAGCCCGAAGGCAGCAAGCGGGCTGGTCTCGGTCATGCCCCAGCCCTGGATGATGGTGGCGCCGAAGCGCTTCTCGAACGCCTCGATGAGCGACTGCGGAACGGCGGCGCCGCCGGCGGTGATGCCGCGTACGGTCGAGAAGTCGATGGGCGTGTCGAGGGCGAGGAGCCCGTTCCAGATGGTCGGCACGCCGCACATGAGCGTCGGGTGGTGCTCGTTGATGACGGCGGCCAGCTGCTCGCCCATGAGGAACATCTGCGGCATGACCATGTCGGTGCCGGCCATCCAGGCGCCGTAGGGGGTGCCCCAGGCGTTGGCGTGGAACATGGGCACGATGATCAGGATGCGGTCGGTCTCCGTCATCCCGACCGACGACGCCGACTGCTCGGCCATCGTGTGCAACCAGGTGGAGCGGTGCGAGTACACGACGCCCTTCGGGTTGCCGGTGGTGCCGCTCGTGTAGCACATGGCGGCGGCGGAGCGTTCGTCGAGCTCGGGCCACACGAAGCCCGGCTCCTCGGCGGCCAGCAGTCGCTCGTAGGAAAGGGTCTCTCCCAGGGACGAGGTGTCGCCCTCCCCGGCCACGATGATCGTCTCGACCGTCTTCAGCTCGTCCTTGATCGCCGCCAGCAGCGGGATCAACGAGGCGTCCACGATGATGAAGCGGTCCTCGGCGTGGTTGATGACATAGGCCAGTTGCTCGGCGGGGAGGCGGATGTTGAGCGTGTGCAGGACCGCTCCCATGGAGGGGATGGCGAGGTAGGCCTCCAGGTGGCCCTGGTTGTTCCAGCAGAACGTGCCGACCCGGTCCCCCGGCTGGACCCCGAGGCGGGTGAGGGCGGCCGCCAGCTTCTCCGCCCGGGTCGCCACCTCGGCGAAGGTGGCCGAACGGTGGCCGCCCGCCTCGACGGTGATGACGGCGCTGTCGCCGTGCACCTGCTGCCCGTGGCGGAGGATGTCGCTGATCAGGAGCGGGGCGTCCTGCATGGTGCTTTTCATGGCCCAAGTATGACGAGCGCGCCGTTGCCGTGCCCAGCGGCACGCCGTGGCGACCGTTCCCCACGATGCCGCCCGCACGCACCCTTCAGCACCCGGCCGTGGGCCTGGCCATCTCGCCGGTGAGCACGGCCATGGCGGGCCCCGGCCCTGTCGTTGCCCGGGTTGAAGGGGCGGAGCCGACGCCCACGGCGGCAGGGTTGTCCCCCATCAGCGGCTGAGCGAATCCACCTCACGGCGCGTCGACTCATGCCGGTCGCGACGGGTCACGGCCCGAATAGGCGAGGAGCTTGTCCTGGGCGGACGAGTCTGGGGCGATGGTGATCTCCGGCTTCAACACGCCTGTGCGTTGCGCCTGGGGCCAGCGGCCATGAGTCAGTTCATAGGCCGCTTCAGGCAGACCCTCGGGCATCGTCGGGTCCTGTCCCGTCGAGACCGCCAAGTCCCACCCGTGGATCAGCTGGTCACCAAAGAGGTTCCCGAGAGCTGACCCCGTCCTCTCGAGGACGTCGGGCTCTGCAAAGGTGCGAAGCGTCTCGGCTCGGGCCCGTTCAAAGTCCGAGCACGGATCGTCGCTGAGAACATGCGGCGGGTCTGCTGAAAGTGAGAGCGTGACCTCCTCTCCCCGTGCCGCCCCCACGAAGTACCGCTGGATCTGGAGCATGTGGTTCAGGAGGGCGCGGACGTCCCAGGGCTCGCATGTCGTTGGAGCATCGAGCTGAGAGACGGCACCGCGCACCTTGGTCGCCGTCCAGGCGCTTGCCCGTCCATACAAATCAAGCAGGTCCAAATCGATGGTGATTCCTCCTCCCTGGTGAATACCACTTCAGGATGTTGTGTCGCTGACTCCCTGACTCGCTGACCCAGTGGCCGACCGTTCAGTGTCGTGGTCCACCATGATGACGTCACAGCTGCTCCTCGCGGGCGCCGCGCACCATTTTCGCCCGATGAGAGCCGTCGCGGCCGCCATCGCGGCCGTGGCGGCATGCGCTGCACCGGTGGGGACGCCGTGGTGGCCTCGGCGGTGTCCTTCCTCGGCGTGGGCAGCGGGGCGCCCCGTCCCGGCCTGCCCTGGACGCTCCTCGCCGCCATCGGCACCGTCGAGTCCGACAACGGGCAGTCGAACCTGCCCGGCGTGCACTCCGGTGCCAATGCAGCCGGGGCTGAAGGTCCGATGCAGTTTCTGCCGTCGACGGTCCTGACACGACTCGGAACGGGCTGCGAGAGGTGCCCTCGGACGGCACGAGTGGGGCACCCTCATCATCGGGCAATGGCAAGGACGACGGAATCAAACTTCGACAACAGGCTTGTCGAACAACAAGAACTCCTCCTCGTCGGGAGCCTGAAAGATGGTTGCCCACTCCTCAAAATGAGCCCGTGTTATTGGCGAGGCCGTCCACTCGCCAGACGCAGTGCGACGGTCAGATCGCTCGATCAACTCATCCATGGGCGCATCGAGGTAATGCAGTTCGACTCCCACCCCCAATGCTCGCGCCCCGAGTCGTTTCTCGTCTCGTTCAACACGAGCCCAGTGGCCCCACTCCAGTATCACGCTCTGACCTTGGGCGAGGAGCTCCTGGGTGAGAGCCCACAACTGACGTTCGATACGGACTCGGAACTCGGCGTCCCACACATCTTCGCCTAGTTGAGTGACCCACCCGTCCTTGTCCAACCGGATGGCAGGGATCTTGGGTGCGAGCTGACGAGCGAGTGTCGACTTTCCCGAGGCTGGGAGCCCGCAGATCAGCACGAGTCGAGTCCGTGGACCAGCGACAAGATTGTCAGTCCGATCTGAGGTCACGGAGCAAGGCTACGGGAGCCACCGTCGTTACTGAAGGTCTGTTGGCCTTTCGAACGTCGGCCACACGTCGAGCAGCCGGCCGTTGCGTACCGCGTGAAGCGAGCCGAAGTAGTCCACTCCCTCACCGCTTTGATTCGGCCACAGGAGCACATAGTCGTTGACCGATAGTGCTCCGTTCGGTGCAACGATGGCCGCGCGGCCACCTGCACGCATGTCGTCCACGACGCCGGGCGGATATATGAACGCTGGCTGGGTGCCGCTGCTGTCGGGCCAGGCCGACCCGAGCAGGTACCACGCGTGACCGCTGATCGGGGGTTGCGGGATCTGGGTGATGAGCTCTGACGGATAGGGGCCGATGTCCTTGAGCACCGGGGAACACTGCGTAGCCGCACGGACGAGCCCTTGGTTGTCGAACGTCTGGAGGTAGCCGGCATACATGTACGCGGATCCCGGGCTGATCTCGTTGATTTCTGGCTTGCCCACCCAGTTTTGGTAATTGGAGCTGGCTGGGCCATTGCGGATGAGCGTCTTGGGGTCGTAGAGGTCGCCACCCTCTTCCTCTAGTTGCGCGAGGTACCTTCTGTAGAAGCCGCTTGCCGTGTTGGCGACGGAAAGGCGGTAGTTCTGATCGCCGGTCAGCGTCGCCCAACCGTCGTAGCAGAGTGTCGCTCTGAGGCGCAGGCGGCGCTTGGCACGACGTAGCAACTTGATCGCCTCCGAGATCTCCGGCTCGAAAACAAACCCGCCGCGGCCCTCGCCGGAGTCGAACTCCAAGGCGATGTTGAGCGGTAGCTCGCGGGGAGTGGTGCGTGCGAGGCCCGCGAGATCCTCGATGTTCTCGAGCGAGCTGGCAAGAATTGTGAGGGTGTAGCTGCGCTGGCCGCTCGGCGGCTGGGAACCCAGAAACCAGCGCAGCTCTCCGCCAGTCGATGGGTAGCCCATCATCAGATCCGTGCCTGCTGGCGCAGCCGTCATGATTTGATCGACTTGGCGCAAGCGGAATACCAAGCCACGAGGCTTGGGCAGTTGGCGCATGATGTAAGCGCAGAGTTGCGGGCACTGGAATGCCTTGAGTGCTGGCCGGACATTCCAATTCTGACGATCGGCGAAGTTCTGAATCACGCTGGCGTTGCGATCGACGGCTGCCAGATCGACGAACATCAGCGGTTGCCCCTCCCCGTATCGACGAGCCAACCCTGCAAGTGCCGACATGCCCGTCGGCGTGCCGCCCTGGCCGAGAAGTCGAGCGGACCCTGTGAAGGCCGTCGGCTCGTAGGCGGCGGTAGCGGCGCCGGCGGCGCGCGCTCCGGGTCCGACCGCGGCCAACGCACTCACCGCGCCAGCGCCCGCCAACAGCTGGCGTCGGCTCAGGTGCGTCGTGGCTGGATGGGCCTCCTCATTCATTTGCGCTAGTCCCCCGGTCCCGCACGATACCCTTTCAGCTCTGTTCACCGGGTCCTTGATGGCCGTTGGCCGCCTCGTCGTCCTCGTCAGCAGGGGCATTGCTAGCCGGCCAGGTCGAGGCTTTGTTCGGGTCCGGAAGTGACGGCCCCACTTCGCCGGTTCGGGGATGGCCTTGGTCCCCCTTGACTCACGTATGACCAGTGTGGCTTTGACGTGCCCGTCGCCACCCAGGGCCGACCGTTCCCCGTCGTGGCACCTACCGTCGAGGTCCGAGGCGGGAACACCCGATGAGGGGTCTCCTCGTCGCCGGGTTGGCGGCGGGGCTGGCCGCCGCCGTGGTGGGGACGGCGATTCTGGCGTCGGCGGCCTCCCTGTGGGTGTCGGCGGCAGTGCTCCGGCGGCATCCTCGGTCGCCACGGCGCGTATCCCTCCCGCCATGCTGGCGCTCTACCAGCAGGCGGCGGCTACTTGCCCCGGCTTGCCCTGGACGATCCTGGCCGCCATTGGCACCGTCGAGTCGGACAACGGGCAGTCGAACCTGCCTGGGGTCCACAGCGGCACCAATGCTGCCGGGGCCATTGGCATGATGCAGTTCGAGCCGTCGACCCGCGGATAATGGCATATGACGACCCGCGCCCCTGACCTGCGGTCTGCCCATGGCGGCGACCAAAAAGGGGTTGAAGCGCAGGAATCTCATCCCAGGACGAGCTGACCCCCGCTGAAGTCGAGCACGACCCAGCGGTACCGGCCCAGTGTGTCGACGCCGAGGGCACCTGATAACTCGGGCAGATTGAAATCGATCGCGTTGATGAGTTGGGGCCGGAGCGTGTGGCCTGACACCGACCAGGGGCCGGTATGCACCATCGGTATCTTGAGGTGGTTAGAGCAGAAGGTGGCGGTGTACTCGACGAGGTCCGTCGGCGTCAGCGCCTCAGCCGTGGCGACCTGCGGCGTGACCCACGACCGGGCTGACCCGGTGTCCACTTCGAGCCAGCGCACCGGCCCGCCCCCGAAGTGAACCGCCACCCAGACACCGTTCGCGGTGGTGACACGAAGGGGAACGGTAGTGCCCTCTCCCTTCGTCAGCGAGGTGGGTGGCGGTGGACCCTTCGGCCCTAAGAAGCCTTCGTTCTGGGTGACCGGGGGACCCTCAGGACCCGGGAAGACGAGGAGCCCTCGGTCGAAGTCGATGCGCACGGAGCCAAAGCGGGCCAAGGTGCCCAAGCCGAGCCCGCCGTCGGGGTTGCCCTTCCCGCTGAAGGGCAGGTGATCCGCCGCGATCGCGCCAGCCGCCAGCGGGAGTCCCTCGATGGACCACGACGGGAGCGTCACGAACTCGACGGAAAAGTTGCAAATTGCTACCCGCGCCTTGTCGCGACTGAGCGGCCCCTACCGACGAGAGGTGCAGCCGCTTGGCCAGCCCGGCGTCGATGTACGAGCCCGTCGAGCCAGTGTCGAGCACGAAGGGGAAGGGGCCGTGCCCGGCGATGCACACGTTGACCGACACCTCGATCTCCTGATCCGACCTGCTGACGGTGAGGGGCACCGTCGTTGCCCCGTCGGGCAGGTGCTTCACGCCACGGCACCCGGCCGAGGCGTGAGCAACATTGAGCGAGGGGTTTATCACGTGCTCCTTCTGCGGATCGGAGCTGGGACCTGACCCCATGTGCGCGGACGCTCCAGCCGACAAGACGAGAGACGCCAAGAGGAGAAAGGACGCGAACACCACGCCCCGGACCCCAAGGGACGTTTGCCTGGAATGGGTCATGGCATGACCCTCCTGCGTTTGGGATTTTGCCGGGTAACGATTACAGCCAGGGCCGAAGCTGTCAACCCCCGTGTAAGACGGTGCTCGCCGTCGTCCACGCCGTCACCAACAGGTTGGTCGAGTAGGCGTTGATGTTCGTGCCTTCGGCGTGCCCGTTGCCACACGCGGGTCCGACCGTTCCCCGTCGTGGCACCTACGCGTCGAGGTCCGGGGCGGGAGCATCCCGATGAGGGGTCGTCGTGGGCGCCGGGTTGGCGGTGGGGCTGCTGCCGTCGTGGTGGGGACGCGGTACTGGCGTGGGCGGTCTCGCCTGCTAGGTGTCGGCAGCGAGTGCGCCCACGGCGACGTCGGCCGCCACCTCCAAGATCCCGCCCGTCATGCTGGCGCTCTACCAGCAGGCGGCGGCTACTTGCCCCGGCTTGCCCTGGACGATCCTGGCTGCCATTGGCACCGTCGAGTCGGACAACGGGCAGTCGAACCTGCCTGGGGTCCACAGCGGCACCAATGCTGCCGGGGCCGATGGCATCATGCAGTTCGAGCCGTCGACCTTCGCCGCCTACGACGAGCCCGTCCCCGCGGGCGGAGCCGTCCCGCCCAGCCCCTACGACCCGGCCGACGCCGTCTACGCGGCCGCCCGCCTCCTGTGTGCCAACGGCGCGTCGGGCGGGACGGACATCGCAGCGGCCGTCTACGCCTACAACCACTCTGCCTCCTACGTGGCCCGGGTGCTGGCCCTGGCACAGTCCCTGGCGGGCGCGGGGCCCGCAGCGACGGCGGGGACGCCGGTCACCGCCGTCGGTGCCGTGGCGGTGGCGTGGGCGCTCTCGCAGATCGGCACGCCCTATGTCTGGGGCGGCGAGAGCCCGGGCGTGGGCTTCGACTGCTCCGGGCTCGTGCAGGCCGCCTACCGGGTGGCGGGCGTCGCGCTCCCGAGGGTCGCCCAGGACCAGTACGACGCGACGCCGAAGCTGGCGGCCCAGGAGCCCCTCGCTCCGGGCGACCTCGTCTTCTTCGGCGCCGGGCCCGGCGCCGTCGACCATGTCGGCATCTACGCCGGGGTCGTGAACGAGGCCGCGGTCATGGTCGACGCGCCCCACACGGGGGCCGACGTGCGGGCGGAGGCCTTCCCCGCCACCGTGGGCGCGTCGTTCGGCGGCATGCGGTTCGTGGGAGCGACGCGCCCGTGACAGCTGCTCGAAATTCCGATCCTGTAGCTTGACGGCATGCCCGAGGAGTTGTTGCTCTTCGCCGGATCGGCAAGTCGCAAGCTGGGGGGAGCCATAGCCGACTACCTCGATTGTCCCCTGGGGTCGAGTGAGACGCTGAGGTTCTCAGAGGGCAACCTGTTTGTGCGAATACTCGACAATGTGAGAGGACGCGACGTCTTTCTCGTCCAGGGGACTGGGTTTCCCGCTAACGACAACTTCGTCGAGCTGCTGTTTTGGATCGACGCGTTCAAGCGGGCCAGCGCGGCATCTGTCACCGCCGTCATCCCCTACTTCAGCTACGCCAAGGGCGACAAGAAGGATGAGCCAAGGGTGTCGATCCGAGCCCGAGTGTGCGCCGACTCGATCGAGGCAGCCGGCGTTGACCGAGTTGTCACGCTCGACTTGCATGCGCCCCAGGTGCAGGGCTTCTTCAAGGTCCCCGTCGATGACCTCTATGCGCTTCCTGTTCTGTGCGACGCAATCGCGGCCAAGGCCCTTCCAAACCTTGTCGTGGTGGCCCCCGACGCGGGGTTCGCCAAGAAGGGCCGCCAGTGGTCGGTGCGTCTGCGCACGCCACTTGCCATTGCCGACAAACGTCGCGTGGATCATTCCGAGTCGGCAGAGGTGGTCGAGCTCATGGGGTCGGTCGAAGGTCGAACGGCGTTGATCGTCGACGACTTCACGATTTCCGCGGGCACACTCGTCGACGCGGCCCGAGTCCTCGTCGAACGAGGTGCGGTATCGGTCTGTGCGGCCGTCAGCCATGGGTTGCTGACTGAGGCTGCCATGGAGCGGCTCGAAGCCAGTCCCATCGAACGACTCTTCATGACTGACAGCGTCGAGACGCAACCCGTGGCTCTGTCAGCCAAGGTCGAAGTGATCTCGGTGGCCGGTCTGTTCGGCGAGGCCATCAGGAGGATCCATCGCAGGGAGAGTGTCTCGGACCTCTTTACCTGAGTCCCGCCCGCAACGTGCCCCCCGGCGGCCTCGTCGAAGGGTCAATGGTCGGGCGAATGGCACCGGTTGCCCATCGGGCAGCGGGTTAGAGGGTCCGGACCTCGAGCCCGATCGTGCTGACCTGGATGGGGAGCACTCGGTAGCGCTCGTCCACGACGGTCACGCGATGGTCGAATGCCTCTTTGGTCTCCCGGGTGTCACTCAAGATCGTGACTGAACCGCCGTCCCCCCCGGCCCCGTTGACCTTCCACCCGACCGCGCCGTGGGCCGCTGCGACCTCGATCACCCGTTGTGCGTCCACGCCCACAATCCCAGGATGCAGCGACCCTTGCGCCTCGGTGTTGGCGATCATCGCCTGACCGAAGGCGTCGAGATCCCCGGCCAGGACGGCGTCGCGAGCCGCGACCGCCGCCTCTCGCAGTTGCGCGAACACCCTTGACCCTCGGCTGCCCACACTCTCGATGACCTGGCCGTGCAGGGCCGAGGAGTCGTGGGGGCGACCAAGGAAGACCAGCGTGAGGAGGGGGCTCAGTTCCTCCCAAGACGGCAGCGGGTACACCCGGGCCTCGGGGTAGGTGTCGATTTCGAGGTAGTTGATCCCGCCGAACGCCGCGCTCAGCTGGTCCTGGATCCCGCTCTGAACGCCGAGGACGTCGACTTCGAGCCGGTGCGCCGCGTACGCGATGTCGCGCTGCGAGCGTGGCTCGAGGCGCAAGGCTGCCAGTCCGCCCAGCAGAGCGACCGCAACCGCCGCCGACGTCCCGGTGCCGCACCCAGCCGGGACCCCGGAACGAACACTGACTTCCACGGCGAGGCCGCTCGGGGGTGGGAGGGCGTCGATGGCGGCCTCCAGCAGCGGGTGGCGGGCGACCCGGGGCACCCTCGGGACAACGGAGTACCGGTCGCCGAAGCTCTCCACGTCGAACACCGCGGGTCCCGGGCCTCCCGTCGTGCGGATCGAGACCTCCACTCCCGGCGTCACTGCGACGTTCACGATCCGGCCCGGCCCCCCGAACCATGTGTCGGTCCACCCCCCGATGTCGCAGATCCGCACGGGGGCCGAGGCCTCGATCACCATTGCGCACCCCCGTCGGGTTCACCCACCAGAAGCCCTCACGCCTCGTACCCACGATCCGACTCTCCGTCGTAACACGATGCTATCGTAGTACGATGCGATTGCGGGACCACGACTACGAGGACTTGCTGACGTTGCGGACCGGGCTGCGACGCCTCTTGCGGTGGAGCGAGCAGCAGGCCGAGGCGGCCGGCCTGACGCCGGCACAGCACCAGCTGCTGCTCGCCATCCGCGGGCACAGTGACCAACGTGGCCCCACGGTCGGGGAGGTGGCGGACTATCTGCTCCTGCGTCATCACAGCGCGGTGGGCCTGGTGGACCGCGCCGAAGCGGCGGGGCTGGTGAAGCGCCTGCGGGACCCGAAGGACCACCGGGTCGTGCACCTGCAGCTGACGACGGCGGGGAACAAGCGCCTGGAGGGGTTGGCCGAGCTCCACCGCGAGGAGCTCGAGCGTTTCGCCTTGCGACTCCCGAGCGCGTGGCGGGGACTGATGCCGCGCCAGCCACTCCACGGCCTCGACGGGCGCGCCTAGGGGTTAGACGGCGCGGCCCCGCAGAGCGCGGTAGCGACGCACAAGCGAGGCCGTCGACGAGTCCTGTGCCGAGAGGTCCGGGGCGACCGGAGTCGTGAGGATCGGCGCCAGCTCCTTCGCCATTACCTTGCCGAGCTCGACACCCCACTGGTCGAAGGAGTCGATCCCCCACACGGTGCCCTCGACGAACACGGTGTGCTCGTAGAGGGCCACCAGCTGCCCCAGGGTCGACGGGGTCAGCTTCGGGGCCAGGATGGTGGAGCTGGGCCGGTTGCCGGGCATCACCTTGTGCGGCACGAGCTCGGGGGGTGTTCCCTCGGCCGCGATCTCCTCGGCCGTCTTGCCGAAGGCGAGCGCCTTGGTCTGCGCCAGGCAGTTGGCCGCGAGGAGGTCGTGCTGCTCACCGGTCTCGTGGGTGCTCTCGGCAAAGACGATGAAGTCGGCGGGGACCAGCTTCGTGCCCTGGTGCAGCAGCTGGTAGAAGGCGTGCTGGCCGTTGGTACCCGGCTCGCCCCAGAAGATCTCGCCGGTCTCCCCTGCGACGGGTGCGCCGTCCAGCCGCACCGACTTGCCGTTGGACTCCATCGTCAGCTGCTGCAGGTAGGCCGGGAAGCGGGCCAGACGGTGGCTGTAGGGCAGCACGGCGTGGGTCTGCGCGCCGAAGAAGTTGTCGTACCAGACGTTGAGCATGCCCTGGATGACCGGGAGGTTCTCAGCGAGGGGCGCGGTCCGGAAGTGCTCGTCCACGGAGTGGAACCCGAAGAGCATCTCCCCGAAGGCCTGGCGCCCGATGGCCACCATCAGCGCGAACCCGATGGCAGAGTCGTAGGAGTAGCGGCCGCCGACCCAGTCCCAGAACTCGAGCATGTTGGCGGGGTCTATCCCGAACTCGGCCACCGCCGTGGCGTTGGTCGACACCGCGACGAAGTGCTTGGCGACCGCATCCCGCCCTGCCGCGGCGCCCAGCCCCCGCAGCAGCCAGTCCCTCGCCGCGGCTGCGTTGGTGAGGGTCTCGAGCGTGGTGAAGGTCTTCGAGCTGACCACGAACAGCGTGGCGGCGGGGTCCAGGTCGTGCGTGGCGGCGTAGAGGTCGACCGGGTCGACGTTCGACACGAACCGGCTCACCAGCCCCGGCTGCGCGTAGTCGGCCAGCGCGGCCGTGGCCATGGCGGGCCCGAGGTCCGATCCCCCGATGCCGATGTTGACCACGGCGTCGATCCGTTTGCCCGTCGCGCCGGTCCAGGACCCGTTGCGGATGCGTTCGGAGAGCTCGCCCATCCTCGCCAGCACCTCGTGCACGTCGCCCACCACGTCCTGCCCGTCGACGACGAGCTCGGTGCCGGGCGGCATGCGGAGCGCCACGTGCAGCACGGCGCGGTCCTCGGTCGTGTTGATGTGGTCGCCGGCGAACATCGCATCGCGACGCTCCTCGACCCCCGTCGCCCGGGCGACGTCCATGAGGAGGCGGAGGGTCTCGTCGGTGACCCGGTGCTTGGAGTAGTCGAGGACGAGGTCGGCGGCCGAGGCAGTCAGGCGCCCGGCCCGGCCCGGGTCGTCGGCGAAGAGCCGGCGGAGTTCCAGGTGGCGACCCTTGGCCTCGAAATGGGCCGTCAGCGCCTGCCACTGGGGCGTCGTCGTGAGATCCATGCCGGCAATCTAGGGGCCGGCGACCCACCGGAGCCCGGTCGTTGTGGCCGGGCTGCTGGTCGCTCTGGCAGATGTCACTGCGAGCCCCACATTCGCCCACACGATTGGCCGGCTCCAGCACTTCCTGGGCCGCGTCGACGCGGCGGAGGAATCGTTCCGGCTCGCACTCGAGCTACACGAAGAGCTCCGCTCCCCCCTCTACGTCAGTAGCACCCTGGCCGCATGGGCCGAGCTCCTGGCCGAACGGGGCAGAGGTGACGACCACTCCCGCGCTCGGGCGATGGCCGAAGGCGCGCTCCAGACCGCGTCCGGCCGTGGCTATGGCAATGTCGAACGCGACGCCATCGCTGTCCTTGAGCGCTTGCCCTGAATCTGCGTCGTTGGCGACACCAGCGACATACCCCCGAGTGAGCCCGGAGTCGAGTCGGAAGGGCCAGCGGGAGGCGAACCGGGGCGGGATGCCTTTCAAAGCCTAAGCAGATCCGTTTACAGTTGGGAAAACCTCCGCCGGCGCTCTCCGAGCCCCTCTTCGCAACGGCCTCGGACGGCCGCTCAGCGCAGGGCGAGCTGGCCGGGCACCAGCGGCGCCGGCAGCGAGGTGGTGCCCATCAGCCACCGGTCGACCGCCGCCGCGCAGGAGCGCCCCTCCGCGATGGCCCACACGATCAGGCTCTGGCCCCGCGTCTGGTCTCCGCACACGAACACGCCCTCGGCGTTGGTCGCCCAGTCGTCGTCGGCCACGACGGTGCCCCGGGGCCCGACCTCAATCCCGAGCTCGTCCACCGCATTGCGCCGCTCGGTCCCCACGAAACCCATGGCGAGCAACACCAGCTCGCACTCGAGCTCGAACTCCGTGCCCGGAAGTTCCTCGAAGACGGGCCGCCCGCCCTCGGTGCGCATCTCGACCGTGTGGCCGCGCAGGGCGCGCACCGCGCCGTCGCCGTCGCCGCGGAACTCGGTGGTGGTCACCGAGAAGAGGCGGGCCCCGCCCTCCTCGTGCGCCGACGAGGTGCGCAGGATCAGCGGCCACAGCGGCCACGGGTTCTCGGCCAGGCGGTCGCTCGGGGGCTCCGCCATGATCTCGAGCTGATGGACCGAGGCCGCACCCTGGCGGTGCGCGGTGCCCAGGCAGTCCGCCCCGGTGTCACCGCCGCCGATGATGACGACGCGCTTCCCCTTGGCGGTGATGGGCGGCGACGCCAAGGCGCCCTCCTGCACGAGGTTCGACGGCTTCAGGTACTCGAGCGCCAGGTGGACACCCGACAGCTCGCGGCCCGGCACCGGGAGGTCCCGGGGCAGGGTCGCCCCGCCCGCCAGCACCACCGCGTCGAACTCCGCCCGTACCTCCGCCGCCGGGCGCACCCGCACGCCGGGGGCGCACGCCGTCCCGACGCCGCGCTCCTCGCCCGGCTCGGCCTGCTCCTCCGCCCCCACCCGGGGCCCGTCGGCCGTCCCGCCCACCGAGGTCGAGCACACGAAGGTCACGCCCTCGGCCTCCATCTGGGCCAGGCGCCGGTCCAGCACCGCCTTCTCCATCTTGAACTCGGGGATGCCATAGCGCAGCAGGCCACCGGGCTTCTCCGCCCGCTCGAACACGGTCACCGCGTGGCCGGCCCGCGCCAGCTGCTGGGCCGCCGCCAGGCCGGCCGGCCCCGAGCCCACGACGGCCACCGCCTTGCCCGTGCGAGCCGTGGGCAGCTGCGGGGTGACCCATCCCTCGTCCCAGGCCCGCTCGACGATCTCGTACTCGATCCGCTCGATGGTGACCGGGTCGTCGTTGATCCCGAGCACGCACGCCGCCTCGCACGGTGCCGGGCAGAGTCGGCCCGTGAACTCGGGGAAGTTGTTCGTGGCGTGCAGGCGCTCCATCGCATCGGGCCAGTCGTCCCGGTAGACGAGGTCGTTCCACTCGGGGATCAGGTTGCCGAGCGGGCAGCCGTCGTGGCAAAAGGGGATGCCGCAGTCCATGCAGCGCCCCCCCTGCTCCTTGGTGGCCTCCTCGTCGAAAGGCTCGTAGACCTCTTTCCAGTCGCGCAGCCGGACGGAGACGGGACGGCGCCGGGGCAGTCGGCGCCCGTGCTCCATGAAGCCGGTCGGCTTACCCATGTGCGGCCTCCATCACGGCCTCGTCCACCGAGCGCCCCTCGGCCTCGGCCTGGCGCGTCGCCTCGAGGATCCGGCGGTAGTCGCTCGGCATCACCTTGACGAACTCGAGGACCTCGGTGTCCCAGTTCTCGAGCAGGCGGGCCGCCACCGCCGACTCCGTCTCGACCAGGTGGCGCTCGACGAGCGAGTGGACCAGGAAGCTGTCGGAGGGGTCGAGCGGCTCCACCTCGACCATCTCGAGGTTGACCCGTTGCCCGAAGGTGCGGCCCGGGTCGTACACGTAGGCGATCCCGCCCGACATGCCGGCGGCGAAGTTGCGCCCGGTCGGCCCGAGCACCAGGACGACGCCTCCCGTCATGTACTCGCAGCCGTGGTCGCCGACGCCCTCCACCACCGCGGTGGCTCCCGAGTTGCGCACGCAGAAGCGCTCCCCCACCTGGCCCCGGATGAAGACTTCGCCGCCCGTGGCGCCGTAGAGGATGACGTTGCCCGCGATGATCTGCTCCTCGGCGGCGAAGGGCGATCCGTCCGGGGGCCGCACGACGAGCCGCCCGCCGGAGAGGCCCTTGCCGAAGTAGTCGTTGGCGTCGCCGTACAGGCGCATGGTCACGCCCCTGGGCACGAAGGCACCGAAGCTCTGGCCGGCCGAGCCGGTGAAGGTCAGCGCGATGGTGTCGTCGGGGAGCCCGGCCGCGCCGTAGCGCCGGCTGATCTCGGAGCCCAGCAGCGTCCCGACGGTGCGGTCGACGTTGCTGATGGGCAGCTCCATCGACACCGGCGTGGCGTCGACCAGCGCGGGCGCGCAGGCGTCCAGGAAGGCATGGTCTAGGGCCTTCTCCAGCCCGTGGTCCTGCAGGCGGGTCTGGCGCCGCCCCACCGTGTCGGGGACGTCGGGCTGGGCCAGCACCGCGGAGAGGTCGAGGCCGGCCGCCTTCCAGTGCGTCACCGCGTCCTCGGTCCAGAGCAGGTCGACCCGGCCGATCGCCTCGTCCAGCGTGCGCAGCCCGAGAGAGGCCAGCAGCTCGCGCACCTCCTCGGCGATGTACTCGAAGAAGGTCTCCACGAACTCGGGCTTGCCGCTGTACTTGGCCCGCAGAGCGGGATTCTGGGTGGCGATTCCGACCGGGCAGGTGTCGAGGTGGCACACGCGCATCATGATGCAGCCCGACACCACGAGCGGGGCGGTGGCGAAGCCGTACTCCTCGGCGCCGAGCAGCGCGCCGATCACCACGTCGCGGCCCGTCTTCAGTTGCCCGTCGACCTGCACCACGATCCGGTCCCGCAGCCCGTTGACCAGCAGCGTCTGCTGCGTCTCGGCCAGCCCGATCTCCCACGGGATGCCGGCGTGCTTGAGCGAAGTCAACGGGGCCGCGCCGGTGCCGCCGTCGTGGCCCGAGATCAGGACGACGTCCGAGTGGGCCTTGGCCACCCCGGCCGCCACCGTGCCGACCCCCACCTCGGCCACCAGCTTCACGTGCACCCGGGCCTGCGCATTGGACGACTTGAGGTCGTGGATGAGCTGGGCGATGTCCTCGATGGAGTAGATGTCGTGGTGCGGCGGCGGCGAGATCAGCCCGACACCCGGCGTCGACTTCCGGGTCCGCGCGATCCAGGGGTAGATCTTGATCCCCGCCAGCTGCCCGCCCTCCCCCGGCTTGGCGCCCTGCGAGATCTTGATCTGCAGGTCGTCGGCGTTGACCAGGTACTCGCTCGTCACCCCGAAGCGGCCCGAGGCGACCTGCTTGATGGCGCTGCGCCGCAGGTCCCCGTTCGCGTCGGGCGTGAAGCGGTCGGCGTCCTCGCCTCCCTCGCCGGTGTTGGAGCGGCCGCCGATACGGTTCATGGCGATGGCCAGCGTCTCGTGCGCCTCGGCCGAGATGGACCCGTAGGACATGGCACCGGTGGAGAAGCGGGCCATGATGGCGGAGATGGGCTCCACCTCCTCAATCGGGATGGGCCCACCGGGCGCCGGCCTCAGTCGCAGCAGGCCGCGGAGGGTGCCGAGCTTCTCGGCCTGGTCGTCGACGGCGGTCGTGTACTCCTTGAAGATGTCGTAGCGCTTCGCCCTGGTGGCGTGCTGGAGCTTGAACACCGTCTTCGGGTTGAAGAGGTGGAACTCCCCCTCGCGGCGCCACTGGTACTCACCACCGACCTCGAGCTCGCGGTGGGCCCGCTCGGTCGGCCGCGGCTCGTGGGCCTGCCGGTGGCGCGTGGCCACCTCGGCGGCGAGCACGGAGAGCCCGACGCCCCCGATGCGGCTCGCGGTGCCGGTGAAGTACTCGTCGATCAGGGCGCCGTCGAGGCCGATCGCCTCGAAGACCTGTGCGCCGGTGTAGGACGCGACCGTCGAGATGCCCATCTTCGACATCACCTTGAGGACGCCCTTGCACGCCGCCTTCATGTAGTTGCGGCGCGCCTGGCGCGGGGACACACCCTCGAGCAGGCCCTCGGAGATCATGTCGTCGATGGAGTCCAGGGCGAGATACGGGTTGACGGCCGCCGCCCCGTAACCGATGAGGAGCGCCATGTGGTGCACCTCGCGGGCGTCGCCGGTCTCGACCACCAGGCCGACCTTGGTCCGTGCCTTCTCGCGTACCAGGTGGTGGTGGACGGCGGCCGTCAGGAGCAGCGAGGGAATGGGCGCCCAGTCGGCGGTCGAGTTGCGGTCCGACAGCACGATGATGTTGGCGCCCTCCGCGATGGCGGCGGAGACCTTGCGCCGCACCTCGTCGATGGCGCGCCGCAGCGCGTCGCCGCCGGCCGACGTCGGCGCACCGGCCTGCCCCGCCTCGCGAATGTCGAAGAGCCCGTCGATGGCGAAGGCCTTGAAGCCCGGTGTCTCCCCGTGCTCGTTGACGTACATGAGCTTGGCCAGGTCGTCGCGGTCGATGACCGGGAGTGGCAGCAGGATCTGCCGGCACGAGCCCTGGCACGCCTCGAGCAGGTTGGCCTCGGGCCCGATGGTGGCCGAGAGCGACGTCACCAGCTCCTCGCGGATGGCGTCGAGCGGCGGGTTGGTCACCTGTGCGAAGAGCTGGGTGAAGTAGTCGTAGAGCAGGCGCGAGCGGTCGGAGAGGACGGCGATGGACGTGTCCGATCCCATGGAACCGATCGGCTCGGCACCGACACGGGCCATGGGAGCGAGGATGATCCGCAGCTCCTCGGTCGTGTAGCCGAAGAGGCGCTGCTGGGTGACGACGCTCCCGTGCTGGGGCGTGAGCATGGTCCGGGGCGGCAGCTCGTCCAGGCGGACCTGGTCGGTGGCCAGCCATGCCGCATAGGGGTGCTCGGCCGCCAGCTCGGCCTTGATCTCCTCGTCCTCGACCAGCCGTCCCTTGGCCGTGTCGACGAGGAACATGCGGCCCGGTTGGAGACGACCCTTGCGCACGACGCGCTCGGGGGCGATGTCGAGCACGCCCACCTCGCTGGCCAGCACCACCAGCCCGTCGTCGGTGACCCAGTAGCGCGCGGGCCGGAGCCCGTTGCGGTCGAGCACCGCGCCGACGAGGGTGCCGTCGGTGAAGCACACCGCCGCCGGACCGTCCCACGGTTCCATGAGTGACGCGTGGTAACGGTAGAAGGCGCGCCGGTCGCGATCCATGGTGGTGTGGTTCTCCCACGCCTCGGGGATCATCATCAGGACCGAGTGCGGCAGCGAGCGGCCGCCAAGGTGGAGCAGCTCGAGCACCTCGTCGAAGCTGGCCGAGTCGCTCGCGCCCGGCGTGCAGATCGGGTAGACGCGCGACAGGTCGCCGTCGATGAGCGCCGTCTCGAGCAGGGCCTCGCGGGCCCGCATCCAATTGCGGTTGCCGGCCAACGTGTTGATCTCGCCGTTGTGGGCCATGTAGCGGTAGGGGTGGGCCAGTGGCCAGCTCGGGAACGTGTTGGTCGAGAAGCGAGAGTGCACGAGCGCCAGGCCGGACTCGAACGACGGGTCGCGGAAGTCGGGGAAGAACTGGCGCAGCTGTTCGGAGGTCAGCATGCCCTTGTAGACGATCGTCCGGGCCGACAGCGAAGGGAAGTAGAGGTCGTCGACGGCGTGCTCCGCCCGCTTGCGCAGGACGAAGACGCTCCGTTCCAGTGCCATGGTGTCCGAGCCCGGGGTCGATGGCGCCAGGAACACCTGTTGGATGAGCGGCATGGCGCCCAGCGCGGTCTTGCCCAGGCCTTCGGGCTCGGTCGGCACGGTGCGCCACCCCAGCACGGACAGGCCCTCCTCGGCGGCGATCTGCTCCACCACGGTGCGGGCCTTCAGCGCGTCGTCGGCGTCGGTGGGCAGGAAGGCCAGGCCCACCGCGTAGCCCCCGGCGTCGGGCAGCGAGAACCCCGCCTCCTCGGCCGCCGTGGCCAGGAACCGGTGCGGAACCTGGACCAGGATGCCGGCACCGTCGCCCGTCTCCGCCTCCGCCCCGGACGCGCCGCGGTGGGCCAGGCGCTCGAGGACGGTGAGGCCGCGGTCGACGATGTCGTGGTCCGCCCGGCCGTGCAGATCGGCCACCATGCCGACACCGCAGGCGTCATGTTCGTATGCCGGGTCGTAGAGGCCAGTGGCCATCGGCGTCCTTCCGATATGGAGAAGTTGCACGGCTACCGGGACGACGTTGGCCCGAAGGTGGAGGAAACAGGATACACGACGGCCCTCGTAGGCTGGGCATGGTGCGGTCGTGCGTGCACATAGTAGGCGGCGGGGTCATCGGCCTTGCCTGCGCGTGGGAATTGTCACGCAACGGTCATGATGTGACGGTCGTCGCGCCCTCGCCGGGTCGGGACGGCGCATCCTGGGTGGCGGCCGGCATGCTCGCCCCCGTCACCGAGGCGCAATTCGGCGAGTCGGCGTTGACCGCCCTGCTGCTCGCAGGCGCGCGCCTGTGGCCCGGCTTCGCTGCCGCGCTCGAAGAGGCGGCCCAGGAGTCGATCGGCTACGACACGACCGGCACGGTCACGGTCGCGCTCGATGCCTCCGACCGCGCCAGTCTCGACGACTTGCTCGCCTACCAGCAGTCGCTCGGGCTCGAGGCAACGCGCCGCAGCGCCAGCGAGTGCCGCGCGCTCGGTGCCCGCGCTCAGCCCCACTCTCCGGGGCGGGATCGAGGTGCCGGGCGACCACCAGGTCGACAACCGCGCCCTCCTCACCGCGCTCGGCGCGGCCTGCCGGCACGGCGGCGTCGCGTTCGTCGAGAGCGCGGTGTCCGCCGTGGGCGCCGGGCCCGAGCTCGTCCTGGCAGACGGACGCCGCCTCCACCCCGACCACGTCGTCCTGGCGGCCGGGACCGGGCTGCCGTCCATCGGCGGCCTCGAGGGGGCGGGCCTGCCCGAGGTGCGGCCAGTGAAGGGGCACATCATCCGCGTGCGCCCTCCCCGCGGTCCGCACGCCGGCGTCGCTCCGTTGTTGACGCGCACCGTGCGTGGCCTCGTGCACGGACACTCCGTGTACCTGGTGCCGCGCCGCGACGGTTCCGTCGTCGTCGGCGCCACCGTCGAGGAACGCGGGGACGACACGGCCGTGCTGGCCGGAGCCGTGCACGAGTTGCTCTGCGACGCCCGGGCCATCGTCCCCGGACTCGACGAGCTCGAGCTGAGCGAGGTGGCGGCGGGGTTGCGCCCGGCCACGCCGGACAACACGCCGCGCATCGGCTGGACCGCCCTCGAGGGGGTCATGCTGGCCGTGGGCCACTTTCGCAACGGCATCCTCCTCGCACCCCTCACCGCGGCCGCCGTCGTGGACCTGCTCGGCGAGCGCCCGGTGGCGCCCGTGATAGAGGCCCTGGCCCCGGCGTGACGATGCTCACGCTCAGCGTGAACGGCGCGCCGGTGCAGGTGGCGTCCGGGACCACCATCGCCGACGTGGTGGCGAGCCTGACCGAGCAGGACGATCCCAAGGGCGTCGCCGTCGCCGTCGACCGCTGTGTGATCCCGCGCTCGGAATGGGCGACGACGACGGCCCGGGCCGGCTCCCTGGTCGAGGTGGTTGGCGCCGCCGCCGGGGGCTGATCGTTGTCCGGCGCCGGCGCGAGGTGCCAGAATCGTCGGATGCCCGCGACTCCACGCCCTGGCCCGACCGCGTTCGTGCTCGCCGGCGGGGGCACCAAGGGCTCCTTCGAGGTCGGCGCGCTGCAGTACCTCGTCGGGGTGGAGCAGATCGCGCCCGACATCGTCACCGCTACCTCGGCCGGTGCCATCGCGGCCACCGTGCTGGCCCAGGCTCGGACGCTCGACGAGTTCGCACAACGCGTCGACGAGATCGAGGGCGACGTGCTGGCCTGGACCCAGACCGATCATGTCTTCGGCCGGCAAGCCTGGTTGGCCGCCCTCGACGGAACCGAGCTGGGTCGGGAGATCCACCGCGAGATCACCGAGGGCACCCGCCCGCCGTTCCCCCTCAGCCCCGCCGGTGTCCTGGCCGCCAGCGAGACGGTCCCGCCGGCCGCGGGACCCGGAGGCCGCGAGCGCCGCCGAGCACGGCGGGCTCGCCGGCGTCGCCAGCGCCACGTCCTGCGCCTCGTGGCCGGCGCCTCCTTCCGGCTCCCGCGGGTGCGCCGCCAGCTCCGCACGAGCGGCAGCTCCGTCCTCAACCTCGAGCCCCTGGCCGACGCCCTGCGCCACGGCACCGGCGCCGGTGTCAGCCCCGTCGACCCGGCCCTGGTCCGCCGGCCGGGCCTCCAGCTCCGCCTGGCCGTCACGGCGCTGCCGCGCCGGCGTCCTGCGCTTCGTGACCGAGGACGGGAGGATCGTCGAGTCCGACGCCCGCACCCCGGCCCCGGGTGCCGCCGCCGGCCCGGTCGACCTGATCGACGGCGCCATCGCCTCGGCCAGCGTGCCCATGGTCTTCCCGCCCCGACCGATGGCCGACGACGACTACGTCGACGGCGGGGTGATCGACATCATCCCGGTCGGGGCCGCGGCCGAACTGGGGGCGACGCGGATCATCGCCGTCGTGGCCGTCCCACTCAGCCTGGCGCGCGACGACCGCGACTACGCGGCTGCGCCCGCCGGCTACGTCGGCCTGCGGTCACTGGGCATGATCGGCGTGGCGGAGCGGCAGATCTCGAACCTCGCGGTGCGGCTCCCCGAGGGCTCCACGCTGACGACGATCGACCCAATCGTGGACGTCGTGGGCCTCTTCGAGGTGCAGCCCGGCCTGCTCCGCATCAACAAGGACTATGGCTGGCTGCGTGCTGCCGACGTGCTGGCCGAAGGCGACGCCGGCATCCTGGCCGACATCGCCGAGGGCACCCACGCCATCGCGGAGGCCCGCCGTGAGGCATGGCGCCTCGAGGAGTCGCTCTGGACCGGCTCGCCGGAGGGTGACGGCGCCGGGGCCCTCGCGCTCGTGCGAGAGCAGAAGGGAAAGGTCCGCGCGCTCGTCGAACGGCGAAAGCAGCTCGGCTTCCCGGTGCCCGTCGGGTGCGAGACGTGGTGGACCGACTACGAGGCCCATACGACGGCGCGTCCCGACGGCCTGGCCCCGAGCCCCGCTCCCCCGTCACCCCGTTCCTAGCAAGCGCCCGAGAGCGGGTCAGGCGAACCGGGCTGGGTCGAGCTCGTCGGGGAGCGGTGCCTCGTCTGCCGGGAGCTCCGACCCGGTCATGGCGTGCGCCAGCACGCGTGCCGAGTAGGGGCCCTGCAACAGGCCGTTGGCCCCGTGCCCGGTGGCCACCCAGGCGTTGGCCCACCCTGGCAACCGGCCCACCAGGGCTCGGTCGTCGGCCGAGGTCGGCCGCAGCCCCACTCGGGTCTCGACGTAGGTCGCCGTCTGCAGCCCCGGCGCCACGAGCAGGCATTCGCGCAGCAGCTCGTGCAGGCCGGCGGCGGTGACGTTGACCGAGAACCCCGCCCCGGGCTCGAAGGTCCCTCCGCAGGCCACGCGCCCCCCGGGCCAGGGAACCAGATAGTGGGTGAGCAGCGGCTGCACGATGGGCCAGCCGCCGGTCTCCGCCTCGACGCCCAGGTGCACGATCTGCCCTTTCGTCGGACCCACCGGGAGATCGCGTCCGAGCCATTCGCCCGCGGCCGCCGTCCACGCCCCGCCGGCGACGGCCAGCGCGGTGCAGTCGACGTTGCGGTGCCCTTCGACGCTGACCGACTCGACGTGGCGCCCCCCGGATGCCCCGGCGACGACGCCGTGCACAACGCCCTCGACGAACGCGACCCCCCGCGGCACGCGCACCCTGGCGCAGCGCGGCCGCCATGCCGCGCCCGTCAACACGCGCCGAGCCGGGTGCGTGCAGGACGCGGTGCACGGGTCCCAGTGGCGGGAAGAGGTCCGCCGCGACGGCGGGTGGGATCTCGGACACCTCGCCGGGGGAACGGCGCAGGGCCAGCTCGGCGAAGGGGCCGAACCAGCCGTCCTCATGGGGCCGCAGGCCGATGGAGAGGATCCCGCAGGCACCGTAGCCGGCGCCCTCGATGTCGGCCCCGTCGGCTGCAAGCCGCGCCAGCAGCGCCGGGTAGTGCGCACCGGCCTGGCGCAGGAAGGGCCACAGCGCGGCGTCGGACTCCGTGCTGGTGGCAGGTGACAGGATCCCCGCCCCGGCGTCGGTGGCCCGTCCCGGGTGCGCCGCGTCGACAACGGTGACGCCGGCGCCGAGGCACGCCAGCTCATAGGCCAACGAGAGGCCCACGAGACCGGCGCCGACCACGGCAACATCACAGCGCTCGGGGTTCACGGCCACCGAGTCCACCAGTCCCGCGGCCGCCGTGCCAGTACTGCGGCACTATGGGCTGCGTGCACATCGTGCGGACGCCTGACGAGCGCTTCACAGACCTGCGGGGGTTTCCGTTCGCACCGCACTACGCCACGCTGCCCGACGGGGTGCGTATGCACTACGTCGACGAGGGGCCCCTCGGCGCCGACACGGTCCTGTTGTTGCACGGACAGCCGACGTGGTCCTATCTCTACCGGACCGTCGTGGCGCGGCTCGTCGAGCACGGGCTGCGCGCCGTGGCTCCCGACCTCGTCGGGTTCGGGCGCTCGGACAAGCCGCTGGCGAGAGCTGCGCACACCGTGCAGGCGCATGCCGACTGGGTCGCGGGGTTCACCGACACCGTGGGCCTCGCCGACGTCACGCTCGTCGTCCAGGACTGGGGCGGCCCGTTCGGGCTGTCTCTCCTGGCCTCCCGGCCCGGGCTGGTCCGCCGCGTGCTCGCCGCCAACACCGCGCTGCACACCGCGGATCCCCATCTGGCTGGTCGGCTGGCCTGGCCGTGCCACGCCGCAGCGGACGGGACGGTGACCGTGGCGCAGGCGTTGCTCGACTACCAGCGGCTCACCCAGGAGCTCACACCCTTCCGGCCCAGCCTGTTCGTGCAGGGTGCCACCCAGACGGACGTGCCGGAGCCGGTGCTGGCGGGCTACGACGCGCCCTTCCCCGACGAGGCCTACTGCGCCGGGCCGCGCCAACTGCCGCTCCTGATGGGCCTCACGCCCGCCAGCCCCAGCGCACGCATGAACCGGCGCACTCTCGAGGTCCTGGCGGAGTTCGAAGGCCCGCTCCTGACCGCGTTCTCCGACGGTGACCCGGCGACCCGTGGCTGGGCCGAGGTGCTGCAGGAGCGTGCGCCGGGTGCCCCCGGCAGGAAACACGTCACCATCAGGGGCGCGGGGCACTTCCTCCAGGAGGACCGCGGCGAGGGTCTGGCCGACATCGTGGCGCAGTTCGTGGGGGACGCTCCTCCGGCTTGAGCAGCCGATCGGATCCCATCAGGAGGCGGGCGAAGACTCCTCCGGGGCAGGCGCCAGGGCCTCGGGCTCGGGTGCCCCCGTGCCGACCTGCGCCTTGAGCGCAGCCAGCTCCTGGTCGACCTGGGCGTCCTTGCCGACCTGGTCGAGCTCCTTCTGGATGTCGTCGGTGCCCCCCCCGACATCTTCGAGGACACCGGACTCGAGCAGCTCGTCGAGAGCCCCCGAGCGGGCCTGCATGGTGGCGATCTTGTCCTGGGCCCGCTGCAGGGTCGCCCCGGAGTCGTTGAACGACTTGGAGATCCCAGCCGCGCTCTCGTCGACGGTGGAGATCGCCTTGGCGGCGGTGTACTGCGCCTTGAGCGTCTCCTTCTGCGTGCGGAAGTCGTTCACCCGCTTCTGCAAGGCATCGAGGGTCTTGGTGAGCTTCTGCTCCTCCTCGTCCAGCTGCTGGCGCTGTGGCTCCATCTCGTCGATCTGCTGCTGGGCCGCCGCCTTGCGGGAGAGCGCCTCCTTGGCCAGGTCCTCCCGGTTTGCGGCCAGGGCCTGCTTGGCCTGGTCCTGCAGGTGGTCGATCGTGTGCTGGAACTGCTCCTCTTGCAGCTCGAGCCGCTTCTTGGACGCTGCGAGGTCGACGAGAGCCCGGCGCACCTGCGTGATCTGCTCGAGCATCTTCTCGTAGGAGAGGTCGAGCATCTCGTCGGGCTTCTCGGCAGCGTCGAGCGCCTTGTTCGTCTTGGCCTGCACGATGTCGTGCGCCCGCTGGAAGATACCCATAGCTCCCTCCCTCAGGGTCGATCGGTCGACCCCACCATAGATTCCAATCAGGGTACGTGCGGCGGCTGGGATCCGTTCTCGGAGAGCAGCTCCTCCACGACGGCGCTCTTGGCCGTGGTGTAGCCCTGTCGGTCCTGTGCAAAGGTCCGGGCCAGCTCACGCTTGGCGGACTGGTACCTCTCCCGGGCGCCGGGATCGTCGAGAAGCAGCGCGTGAAAGCGGAGATAGGACTTCCAGGCCCGACTGCTCCGGCCGACCACGTGGACGTGGACGGTGCGGAACGCACCGTCGCCGCGGACGAACAGCAAGCCCCCGTCGTCGCGCTTGTCACCTTCGTAGGTGTACGAGCCCCCTGCGCAGAGGAGCATCACCACGTCGTCGATGGGCAGCCGGTCGTCCACGGCGGCGACGATGTCGAGGATCGGCTTCGCGTCCAGGCCCGGGACCGCCGTGCTCCCGACGTGGACCACGGCGTCGGCGCGGTCGCCGAGCAGTGCCGTGACGACGCCGCACTCCGCCTCGCCCATGCCAGGCCAGTCCGGATTATGGGGCGACAACCGCACCACCGATTTGTCCAGACCCAGCCCGTCGTCGGTGGGCCACACCCCCGGTCGGCTCATCGGCAGTCCCGCCCCACTTCCACCGAATGTAGCGAGTGGTGGGCCGAGACGGGGATCAGGAGCCCGAGGCGGCGATGATGGGCCCGTTGAGGTGCGTGCCCGACATGTCTCCGTCGTTCGGCGCGTCGCCGAAATTGAAGACCCTGCCCAGCGCGGTCACGACCCAGTAGCCGCCGCCGTCGGAGGTGTCGAAGATGGCCGATGCCGGGTCGAATCCGCCGGCCGAACCGGGCGGAAGACTCCCCTGGGCGGCCGCATTGCCGAAGGGGAACACCTGCCCGGTACCGTCGAGGATCCAGTAGCCGCGGCCGTTCGAGGTGGCCACAGCGGACGTGATGGCCGAGGCCTGGGGCCCGGGCGCGCCGTAGTCGATGGCGTCGCCGAAGGTGTAGACCGCGCCGGTGCTCGTGGCTACCCAGTAACCGTTTCCGGTGGCGTCGGGCACGACGGCGACGGCCGCCCCGCTGCAGCCGCCGATGCCCGGGCACGAGCCCTCGAACCTCGCGTCGCCGAAGGCGAAGACACCTCCGTCGGAGGCGACCATGAAGTAGCCGTTGCCATCGGTGGAGGGCACCATCCCCACAATCGGTGCGTTCAGGCTGTTCGGCAGGCCCGAGCCGGCGGGGTGCAAGCCGCTCCCGGGGATCGATCCGTGGAAGCCGGCATTGCCGAAGGCGAAGATGCCGCCGTCGGAGGCGACGAGCCAGTATCCGCCCCGGTCGACCGTGGGGGTGATGCCGACGACGGGACGTTGCAGATGCAGAGAGCCGGTGGATCCGTGGAACTGGGACGACCCGAAGTCGAAGATGCCGCCGTCGGATCCCACCAGCCAATAGCCGTGCGACGGCGGCGGCGGAGGCGGCGGCGGAGGGGGCGGCACCGCTGGTGCGTTGATGGTCAGTGTGAAGACCTGGGTGGCGGGCGGGGCGACGCCGTTGGAGGCGTTGAGGCACACCGTGTAGGCGCCGCCGTCGCCAGCTTGGGGCGTTCCCGCCAGGGTGGCGGTCGTGCCGCCGGCGTACCCGAAGGTGATGCTGGCCGGGAGAGTGGACGGAGTGCAGCCGCCGAAGGCGGCGTCGGTGATGGAGCTGGCGTCGGGTGTCCCGGTCGTCGTGATGTCGAACACGCCGGGGGTGCCGGCCGAGAACGTGGTCTGGTCGGCGCTGGTGATGGCGGGTGCCGCCGGGGTGCGACTCCCCGTGTAGGTGTACTGGTCGGCAGCGGTGATGCTGCTGGTGCCGGCGGCTGTGGTCACGGTGATGTCCACCGTGCCCGGGGTGATGGCAGGCGGGATGGTGGTGGTGATCAGGTTCGAGGAATAGCTGAGGGAGCCGATGCTGGCGACGGTTCCGAAGTCCACGATCGGCGTGGCGCCCCCGGCCTCGAAGTTCGAGCCGTGGATGGTCACGCTGCCCGAAGGGATCAGCGAACCCGACTCCGGCGAGACCGATGTGATCGTGGGGGGGCTGGTCGGCGCGTAGGTGAACTCGTTGACCGCCGGGGTGCGGGTCGAGCTGGAGGAGCCGCCCGCCGTGGTCACGGTGACGACCACCTGGTCGCTGGCGCTGCCGGCCGGGTCGTCAGGCGCGTCCGCGGTCAGTTCGCCGTCCCAGTTCACGCGCACGTTGGTGGCGGGCACTCCCCCGAAGTACACCTGGGGCACCGGTGAGGCAGTGAAGTAGTTCCCCTCGATCGTCACCGGCGTACCGGCTCCGGTGTTCGGCGACGAGGCCGGGAGGACCTGCACGACGTCAGGAGGGGTCGCGGTGGACGGCGTCGGCAGGGAACCGGGCGTGATGGGGTCGACCAGAGAGTCGGCGGGATTCACCTGGGTGGCGAAGATCTCGGCATACTGGCCCGCCGACGTGCTCCCGTCGCCCATCATCGCGGTGTGACCGGGCATGATCGTCGGGTTCTCGAGGATGTTGTCGCGGTGGCCCCAGCACGCGCCGGCACCGGGCGAGGTGCAGTCGAGGTTGGTGCCGCCGTAGCCGTCGTTGTACATCCAGGCGAAGTCGGCTCCGAGCGGCGTGTAGTCCTGGGCGAAGATGGACCCGCCGGGGCCCTGGAAGCCCGAGGGTAGGGCGGGGTCGGTGCTCGCCAGCGCGCCGGTCAGCGCGGCGGCGTTCAGCGTGGCATCCAGCCCGGAGTACTGGGAGAGCCCGCGGTCGCCCCGCTCCTCGTCGGTGAGGATGAGCTGCTGCATCGCGACCGGGTCCGTGGCGTAGTCGCTCGGCAACACCAGAGGGCCGAGGCCCTCTTGTGAGCGGGCGTAGTTGATGTTGTGCAGGACGGAGTTGATGCAGCCGGCACTGGTGTCGTCCACCGGCGAGATGGAGCAAGCAGGCATGACCTGTGGGGGCACGCTCACGGACGGGTTCGACGGGGGGAGGATCCCCGACGCCCCGGCGGGCGCTGGTGCGGCGGTGCCCACGACCACCGCAGCTCCGATCCCGGCCGCCAGGGCGACGGCGGCACGCGCCAGCGTCGACACGGCAGCGCGCGTCAAGTTGGTGCCGTCTCACGCTTCCGTTCGCCCCCCTCGTGCGTAGGAATCGACCAGCCGGGGCAACGTAACATTTCCGCCCTTCTGCTCAGAGGGGCTGCGGCTCTAATTGTCGGTGGATTGAGGCTCATCGTCGTGCGTCACCAACGGCCGCCCTCGTTGGAAATACGGCCGCCGGACATCACGTCTTCCGGCGCCCCGGCGTGGCGCCGAGCAGGGTCAACGTTCTGACGACGAATCCCTGGCGGGCGATCGCGGTCGGCGGTTTCCTGCCTAACCGGGGCCAAATGTTGTCCGAACATTGTGTGATTTGTGTCAATCGGCCCTAGCCCGACGGCCAACCGCATTGTCAGGATCCAAGGAGAGGCAGGCGGTGTTGGGGACGACTGGTCGATTGCGGCGCGTCCTCATGATCAGTCTCCACACACCATCCCGAGGAAGGAGCCGAGGGGTGGCGATGAAACTGTTGCGGACGCTGGGCTACCTCTTGGCCATAGCCATAGCCGTCGCTGTGGTCATAGTCATACTGCACTCGGGAGCTGCTGGGTGTGGAGGAGCGCCGTGTTGAGGTTGCCAGTCGAGTTCGAGACGGCCCTCGCCTCGACGGGTCAGGATCCGCTGTTCCGGAGCGATTCCATCGGGAGCAGAGCTCGCGATGAATGGGTGTGGCACGAGCCATTCCCTCACGGCTCCACGTTCACCGTCTCTCGACTCGGACCTCTTATGTGAGGTTCTTGACCCCGCAAACATCTGACCCGCAACGGAGTGATCCCGATGTCATCGCTGGTCTAGGTTCAGTGCTCGGACCAGGAGGATGGGATGGCTCGGATCGTTGTGGTTGGTGGGGGGATCGTAGGGCTGGGCGCTTCGTTGATGCTGGCTCGTGACGGCCATCAGGTCACGGTCTTGGAACGGGATCCGGCGCCTCCCCCGGATCCTGAGGGAGCCTGGGAGGGGTGGGAGCGGCGAGGCGTGAATCAGTTCCGCCTGCTGCACTTCTTCCAGCCCCGCTATCGGGAGCTGATGGATGCGAACGTCCCTGACGTGGTCGCAGCGCTCTTGGATGCGGGTGCGTTGGTCGTGAATCCACTTCGTGACGCACCGGCGGAGGTGACGGGTGGCTTCCGCGAGGGAGACGAGCGCCACGACGCCGTGACCGCGCGTCGCCCGGTGGCGGAAGCCGCAATCGCGCAAGTAGTCGCGGCGACGGACAATCTCGAAGTTCGACGAGGGATCGGTGTCGTTGGCCTGCTGACCGGCGATGCGACCACAGCAGGAGTCCCGCACGTCGTTGGTGTGCACACTGACACCGGTGAGGATGTGCGGGCGGATTTGGTAGTCGACGCGGCCGGTCGCCGTTCGATGCTTCCCGCCTGGTTGGCGGACATTGGCGCGCAACCACCGGTCGAGGACCGCGCTGATTGCGGGTTCGTGTACTACGGGCGGCATTTTCGTTCGGATGATGGTTCGGTGCCGATGGCGTTCGGGCCGTTGCTTCAGGAATACGGCACCGTTTCGGTGTTGACCCTTCCGGCCGATAACGGAACCTGGGGTGTTGGCTTGATCGCGAGCGCCAAAGACAAGTCGATGCGGGCCCTCAAGAACCTCGACGTATGGACCAATGTGGTCCGGAGCATGCCGTTGTGCGCGCATTGGCTGGATGGGGAGCCGCTCGACGATCAGGTCTCGGTGATGGCCAAGATCGAAGACCGGCATCGTTCGTTCGTGCTCGATGGCCACCCGGTGGCGACCGGGGTGGTCGCGTTGGCGGACTCGTGGGCGTGTACGAATCCCTCGGTCGGTCGTGGGATTTCGATCGGCACGATTCATGCGGTCGGCCTGCGAGACCTGTTGCACGACATGCCGCCGGATCCCGTTGCGTTGCAACAGCAGTGGCACGACGTGACGATAGCGACGGCGGAGCCCTGGTATCGGAGCACGCTTGCGTTCGACGAAGGCCGCCTGGCTGAGATCGAGGCGCTACTCGAAGGCCGCCCGCTTCGAACCGACACCCGAGTTCGAGATCGGCCAGGCGTTGAGGACCGCCGCCGGCAAGGATCCCGAGATGCTGCGCGCGGTCCTCGACCTCGCCGGCGTGTTGGCCCTGCCCGAGCAAGTCCTCGGGCGGCCCGGCGTGTTCGAACGGGTCGTCGAATTGGGCAGCGGTTGGCGTGACGAGCAGCCCCCCGGACCGGGCCGCGATGAACTCGTCGCCCTGGCCGCCTCATAGGCCCGATCGGAAAGGACGGTTCGATGAAGGTCGATTCCGGTGGTGTCCAACTCGACGTGCAGGTTGAGGGAGCGGGCACGCCCATCGTGTTATTGCACGGTTTTCCTGACTCGAAGCGACTGTGGGCCAAGCAGGTCCCCGCGTTGGTCGACGCAGGATTTCAGGTCATCATGCCCGACCAACGTGGTTTCGGCGCGAGTGACAAGCCCGCCGAGGTCGACGCCTACGCCATCCCGTTCCTGGCGATCGACGTCACCGCCATTCTTGACGCGCTTTCGATTGAACGGGCTCACGTCGTCGGTCACGATTGGGGCGCCGCCGTCGCGTGGGCGACTGCGTCATTCGCGCCCGAGCGTGTCGATCACCTCGTCGCCCTGTCAGTTGGGCACCCCAGCTCCTTCGGCACTGCCGGCATGACCCAGCGCGAGAAGTCCTGGTACATGTTGTTGTTTCAGTTCGCCGGTGTGGCCGAACACTGGCTCTCGGCCGATGGATGGGCCGGTATGCGCGAATGGTCACAGCATCCCGATGTTGACGCTGTCATCGCCGACCTCGAACGCGACAGCTCACTCACCACTGGCCTGAACTGGTACCGCGCGAACATCACCCCCGAAGCGTTCGTCGGCCCACCGATGGAACTCCCACCTATCCAAGCCCCCACCATGGGCGTCTGGAGCAGCGGCGACTTCGCCCTCACCGAAGAACAGATGACCGGTTCCGCCAAGTTCTGCACCAACGGCTTCCGATACGAACGCCTCGACGGCCCCGGCCACTGGATGCAAATCGAGACACCCGACAAGGTGAACGCCCTACTCCTCGACTTCCTCCCCACCTGACACCGGACCGCTCGCAAGGCGCCTGGTCACACGACGGCCTACTGCCAGTCGTGAAGCGTCTGCGAATAGATGTCAATGACCGCCAGGAGTTCTCCGACGCCGCCTAGAACCGGCTCGGTGATGGCGGCAGACTCGGCCGCACTTCGAGCGGTAAGCGCGGCTTCGGCGCATGTGTCCAACATCCACAGAACGCGCGTCCCCAGCACCACATCCGGACACTCGTTCGCCGCCATCCACGTCGTCGCTTCCCTGGCGGCCGCCTCCAACTCGACCGCCGCGACCGACATCGCGAACTCGTTCACGTTGAGCGACGCCGAGAGGCGCCTCTTGGCGCACGTGACGGGTTGGAGCACGGTCGTTGCCTCGATGCACCACTGCGCGGTTGGTTCCGTATCCATGACGATTGAAATGGGCGAGCCCGAGTTCCACCCGCTCTCCGCCAACTGCGGGCCTGTCCTCCATGGGGCCGCTCGGACCATGGGCCACCCGACCTCCTCACATATCATCGGGCCCTTCCTACGCCACCCTTAGCCGCTCGACCTCTGAGCAGCTGGTTGTCAGAGGCGGACCCACAGCCGGGGAACGGGATAGTTCACAACCACAAGCCTGGTCCAAGAAGTGGGAAGGCTCTGGCCCCGTCACCCTCGATCTGAAGGGCAACATTCTATGGGTGTCAGACGACCGGAGGTGGGATTCCTTCAGCACTGACGGCCAGTCCCTGATCCCACGCACACACCGCGCAGGCATGACGGAACGCAGCGCGGGCGAACCCCAACGCGAGCGCTCGGGGATCGGCGCTGGCTCTGACATCGTCCCAGTCGAGGATGTACTCGCCCAGGCTTCCGTCCCAACGCGCGTGTGGCACGGGAAGCGTCGTGCCGCCGAAACCTTCAGGCGCTGGATGCGCGTAGGCGTAGAACGCCGCCTTGCCGTACCGAGCATCGCCCGGCCACCAGCCCACCGCCACTTCTTGTGCGTTCATGGCGTTGCGCATGATGAAATCACTCGATGGAGGTTCGGCCGGCTGGCCCGAAAAGAGGCTTACAGCGAGATCGAACGAACCCCACCACGCATTGACTGGTGTCGAGCGCCCGCGGTACGGCGCCCGAAACTCTGAGAGGACGAGAGCTGCCTGGGTCGCTGCCGTGAAGTAGTCCGCGACTTGAGTTTCGTCATACCGCGCGTGTTGGCTGTCCTGATCCAGCGGCACCCCCCACGGAACCTCCTGCGGCACCGGGTCAATCTCTATCGGGCCGCCAAGACGGCGGACTGCGGCCAATACCTCACGCGTCACGACTCCGACTGCACGATTGGGCGTGAGCGCGACGCGCTCGACCCGGCCGTTGCTGTGCTCGATTGTCGCTTCGTGGACATGCAAATCGAGTACAACGACCAGCGACCCTGAACCGTCGGGTGCTGGCAGCGGAGCCGTTTCCCAGCCTCGAGCCGTAAGGCGCAACGCCGTGTGCTGTAGCTGTTGCTCGGGCGGCGCGAGCTTCACTGCCAACTTGCCAAGCACTTGGCTATGCGCGTGCAGCGTGTCGCAGGTCTCGTTCCACTGCTCGTAGGAAACCGCTGGCCAGCCCGACATAGCTGTACGGTAGCGAAGAAGTCCTCTCGTGTCTTTCGCAGGACAGCCCGCCCCGTGACCATGCCGAGGGGTGTGTCCCCTTGGGAGGGACGTCCCCCCGGTGGAGCTGGCGGGACGTCCTCCGCCGTCATCCGCCGCGACACGGTGGCCTCCACCGCGTGGCCGACCGCACCATGGGCCGTACGAGACCCTCCATTCGATCAGCCGTCGGATGACACGCTGGCTGTGGGCCCGTCGTGCCAACTCTGTCAGATCCCAGCGGGGTGTGCCGAACCGTCCCACCATCCCGCCGGACTGAGCACCCGACATCCATCGCCTACCCCCTCACAGCGAACAATCGCCAGCGATCACGAACCCCTTTGAGCTCGGGAACTATGGCGGATACCCTGACGACAAGATCAATTGTCTGCTTGGAAGAATCACGAAGACTCACGGGAGAAACCGACATGTCCACTGATCACGTCGCACAGCCGTGGGCCCTTCGTTACACATTGATCGCCGTATCCGACCTAGATCGATCCATCGCCTTCTATCGGGAGCTCGGTCCCTTTGATGAGATCGCTCGCGAGGACGATTTCGCGATCCTCGGTGAGTTGTCTACCGCATCCATCGTCCTGATCCTGCGTGAACAACGAGGCGATCATCCCACTCGGCATGGCCCACAGTCGTTGGGTCTCCGGTCGATTGCGCTTCAACGTTGGATCGCTCAACGAGCTGAACAGGATCGAGTCCCTCCTGCGAGATCGTGACCTGTTTACCTCCCGGGGACAGATCGAAGACGGCACATCTGAGCTTCTACTCGGACGGGATCCGGACAACTCGCCTCTGGTGTTCGTCTGTTATGCCGAGGACAAGACGCCCGGCCCCGACTATTACCGATCGGTTGGCAGTCTGGTTTATTCGCAGGACGCCTGAGTCGCCCACAGCGGTGGCGACCGTCGGTCGACCGATATTGTCGCGTTGAAGGGTGGTCGTACTGATGGATCGATCGTCCCCTCGGCGGAGTCCACGCCGACGGCCACTGCGCCAACGACCTGAGCGATCGCCCGCCAGAACACCTGGAGCGGACCAGTCCCCTCGGTGGCCTAGGCCAAATGGACCATTTCGGATCTGACGCAAACGACCGACAATTCCTCCATGGGGAGGAGCGCGCTCGTATCAAACCGCGGGGCGTCCGAGGCACCTTCCGCGCCACAACGACTCGGGTGGCCGATCGACGGATTGGTTGGAACGGCAGTGCTCGGGGCCGCTGGATCGGCCCTGTTGGCCCTGGCCAGTGATCTCCCCGCTTCACCATTCGGCCCCCACGCCGGCGGCCTCTGGCCCTTCGCTGGCGCGGGCGCCGCCCCGTCCTGGGAAGGGCCGGCGACGCCACGGTGGTCAGAGCCGGCGAACAGCGGTCCCGGGGTGCCATCCGGGCATCTGCTGGTTCTCGCTGCTGCCCTCATGGGTGTCGTGCTCCTGGTGATCGCGTGGCTCCGTCTCTGGCGCGTCGTGCGGGCTGATCCGGGACTTCGATTCCGCAACCTGTGGTGGGTCGTGGCCGCATGGACGGCGCCGCTGTTGTTCGCTGCCCCCTTGGCCAGCCAGGACATCTGGACCTACGCGGCCCAGGGCAAGCTAGTCACTTCAGGGTTGAGCTCTTCGAGCCCGCTCCATCTCCTCGGCCATTCGATCTGGCTCTCCGGCGTCGATCCCCGGTATCAAACTGGCTCGTCGATCTACGGGCCTGGTGCCGTCGATCTCTCTGCATTGTTCGCGACGGTCTCGGGCGGGCATCCCTGGATCGCGGTTGAATGCTGGCGGCTCGCCGTCATCGCCGCTCTGGTGCTGTGCTCCTGGGGCGTCGCCGGGGTCGCCGCCGCTCGTGGCGCGAACCCGCTCGAAGCAGTGGTTGCGGGCGTCGCCAATCCCGGGGTGCTCATCGTCTTCGTCGGCGGTATCCACAACGACGCCGTCATGATGGGACTCGTTGTGGCGGGAATCGCCCTCGCCGTGACGAAACGACCGTGGTGGGCGCTCGCTATTGCCGCTCTCGCTGTGACCGTCAAGGCGCCGGCGGCGCTCGCCGTGTTGGCCATCGCCTGGTGGTGCTGGAAAGGGGTGGAGTGGCACCGACGGGCCGTGGCATTGGTGGCCAGTCTCGTCTTGACCCTCGGAGCGCTGTTGGTGACCGGATTGGGCAGCGGGGGTGGGTTCAGCTGGCTTCGGCCTGCTTCGCTCGGCACCGTGGCCAGTTCCTTCTCGGTGCTGCGTCTCGCCGGAACCACCGCATCGGGCGCGGTGAACTTGGCGCAGCTAATGGGAATCCTCGCGGCCGTCGTGCTGGTCCTCTTCGTGCCACGCGGAAGGAGTTGGGTCGGCGCACTCGCTGTGGGGTTTGCGGCCATGGCGCTCCTTGCTGCCAATCCACAGCCCTGGTACCTGTTATGGGCACTCCCCGTCGTGGCATGCACGCTCGGCAACGGTGGCGTCCAGCGCGCCGCGATCCTGGTCCTGTGCGCCATGACGGCCTGGAGCGCGCTGCCTTTTGGTGTGCTCGTTTGGTTTGCCGGGATCATTGCCCTGGCGGTGATGTGGATCCGCTGGAGGCGGTCGTGGCAGGGGCTCGGCCTGCTCCCACAGCCGCTCCCCATCGTTGCCGACGATGCTGCCCTCTTACGACCGAGCCGTTGACAAAGGACGCAACGCTACCGCCGGATGGGTATTACTGGAGGCGACGGCCTCCGGCTTCCGCCTGGAGACTCTTCGGTATCGCGCTGCGCCCCCGCGTGCTCTGGGCGGCCGGCTTTGCGTCCGCTGCGAGCCTCGCGCTCTACCTCGTATGGCTGTCGCACCAACCCCAGATGGACTTTCAGGTGTACCGGATGGGTGCCGAACATGTCTTCGGCTCGGGTCTGTATTCCTCTGAGATCACCGTTCAAGGGCGGCCCCTCCTCTTCACCTATCCGCCATTTGCCGCCGTCCTGTTCTGGCCACTGTCGAATGTCTCGACCTTTGTCGGTCAGGTCACATGGGACGTCTTCAATCTCGCGGCACTCGCGGCACTGATCGTCGTGAGCATCGCCGCTGCGCGAGGCAGACGGCCCACCCGTGCGGACTGGCGAACTGCCCTCCTCCTTCTGGGCCCCATCGGGTTGCTGCTGTATCCGGTGCGTATCGACCTCGCCCTCGGGCAGGTCAACATCGTGTTGACCCTCATGATCGTCGCTGATCTGACCATGGGAGTCCGTTGCCGGGGTCGATGCCTGCCCCGCGGCGTCCTCGTCGGTCTCGCGGCGGCGATCAAACTCACCCCTCTCGTCTTCATCGCATATCTGGTCGTGTCCCGGCAATGGCGCATTGCTCGGAACGCGACGCTCGGCTTTGTGGCAACGATCGGCGCAATGTTCGCCCTGAATCCGCGTGCATCATGGTTGTACTTCACCAAGGACGCCTTCGACGTGGGGCGGATCGGGAACAGCCAGCTCTTGGGCAACCAATCGCTGCACGCCGCCATCACCAGGGGGCACCTGTCGCTCTCTGGAGCGGATTTTGACCTCGTCTGCGTCGTGCTGCTGTGTATCGGGGTCACGCTCGCAGCCGTCGCCTACCGCCACTCATCGGCGCTCCTCGCCGTGGTCCTTTCCGCGGCGACCGGGTTGATGCTCTCGCCGATTTCGTGGACCCACCACTACGTATGGATCGTTCCCTTCTTGATTTGGCTCGTAGCCGGTGTGGACCGACCCACCGGGGGCGAGTGGTGGGCGCTGGCGGCTGCGCTGACCTTCGTCGTGATGCTGCCGTTCACCTCTAGCGGCTCCGGATTGGTGTGGTACGTGCGGGCCAATGCCTACGTGGTCGCGACGATGCTGTTCATGGTCTTGACCGCGATCATGCTCTCGCTCAGGAATCACACAGCCGTCAACCATCGCGTACTCGTCGAACTCGTCGATGACGATGTCCGTGCCGCTGATCACAACGTGGCCCGGTCGACGACCCGTCCGGAGTAGGTCGACGATGTTCGCCGTCAGAGCCAAGCCTCCTCCGGCACGGGACCGGGTCGGGACCTGTCGGGTTGAAGGTGCGACCCTGAACCGCCCCGGGATTGGTGACTGCTCCTTCCCTTGAGAGGATGGAGCAATGTCAGAGAAGAGCAAGGCGGGACGGGGTCCCTATCCGCCTGAGGTCCGGGAACGGGCCGTGCGGATGGTCTTCGATCACCAAGGCGATTACCCGTCGCAGTGGAAGGCGATCGAGTCGATCGCGGCGAAGCTGTCGATCAACCACGAGACCCTTCGACAGTGGGTCAGGCGGGCCGAGACCGATGCCGGCGAGCGGCCCGGGTTGACCACCGACGAACGGAGCCGGCTCAAGGAGCTGGAAAAGGAGAACTTCGAGCTGCGCCGGGCCAATGAGATTCTGAAGGCGGCCTCGGCTTTCTTCGCGCGGGAGCTCGACCCGCGACCGCCCGAGTAGTCGCCTTCATCGACGAACATCGCCGCCGCTTCGGGGTCGAGCCGATCTGCCGGGTGCTCTCAGAGCACGGGTGCAAGATCGCCCCGAACACCTATTGGGTGGCCAAGAAGCGGCCCCCGTCGGCCCGCTGCGTCCGAGACGAGTACCTGAGGGGCGAGATCCTCCGCGTCTGGGCCGAGAACCTCGAGGTCTATGGAGCTGACAAGGTCTGGACCCAGCTCAACCTTGAGGGCATCAGGGTGGCGCGCTGCACGGTCGAGCGCCTGATGCGTGAGCTGGGCCTCTCGGGGGCCCGCCGGGGGCGGGCCTACAAAGTCACCACCCGCTTCGACGAGCGTCAGCACCGGCCGGCTGACCTCGTCGAGCGCCGCTTCAGCGCGGACGAGCCCAACCGGCTCTGGGTGGCCGACCTGACCTACGTCAAGACGCATTCGGCTGGGTGTACGCCGCCTTCATCATCGACGTGTTCTCCCGCATGGTTGTCGGCTGGCAGATCTCCGAGTCCTTGCGCTCTGACCTCGCCATCGACGCCCTCGAGATGGCGGTGTGGAACCGCACCCGTCACGGCCAGGTCCTCGATGGCCTGATTCATCACAGCGACCGCGGAGTTCAGTATCTATCAATTCGCTACTCCGAGCGCCTCGACGAGAACGACATCGTCGCCTCGGTCGGTTCGCGCGGAGACAGCTACGACAACGCCATGGCCGAAGCCTTCAACAGCCTCTACAAGTGGGAGCTCATCTACCCACAGGGGCCGTGGAGGGGTCTCGACGACGTCGAGTACGCCACTTGGGCTACATCGACTGGTTCAACCACCGCCGGCTGCACGGCGAGATCACCGAGGACAACTCCTACGTCACCCCAGCAGAGTTCGAAGCGACCTACTACCGTCAAACACAACCCGCCGAAGGGGCGGCTACCCAATAACCCGAGCAGTCATGGAACCCGGGGCGGTTCACATCTCAACGCCCCGGTCGTCGGGATCGCGGCCACAACAGACGGTCAGGGTTACTGGCTGGTGGCGTCCGACGGCGGGATCTTCAACTACGGCAGCGCCGGCTTCAACGGGTCCATGGGCGGTACCCCCCTGAACGCCCCGATGGTGGGGATGGCCGCCACGCCTCACAACGGCTATTGGGAGGTGGCATCCGACGGGGGCATCTTCGACTTCGGAGCAGCCTTCTACGGGTCCACCGGCAACATCCATCTCAACGCCCCGGTCGTCGCGATGGTGGCCACGCCTGATGGAAACGGGTACTGGGAGGTTGCCAGCGACGGCGGCATCTTCAGTTTCGGGACCGCCGTCTTCGAGGGCTCGCAAGGAGGGCAACCGCTCAACGCCCCCATCGTCGGAGCGGCGTCCGCGGGGTCGCTCGGATAGGCACAAAGAGCATCATGGTGCCGATGGACGATGCCGACTTAGCCGTTCCCCAGCGGTGGCCATCGTCCAGAGGCACGAAGTCGAGCTCCGTCCACCCTGCCCCACTTCGCCAATCGTGGACGGTGGGACATTCAGGCACCCTTCGCGGGTGGATGTTGCTAGAGCCGTCACAGGTACATGCAGGTCGTTGACGTCAGTTCTTGACGGTCAGAAACCTCCATTCACCGGGGTCGGCCTTGAGCGGGTGCTGGCCAAAGTCTCCGAACTCGATCCTCGGGCCTCGCACCAGCTCGGACGAGGTGCAATCGTTGAGTCTTGTCAAACGTCGTGGCGATCCGTGCGCGGGTGAACGGAATCGCTCGGTTCTGAGCGAAGACAAACGGTCACACGAAAAGCATTTGAAATGGACGTGTGTGTCTTCGGGCAGTTCGTCGACACCCTCGGATTCGGATCCGAAGATTTCAACTCTGACATCCGTCAGGCCTCAGCTTGACCCGAATCGCGTGCCGACCTCGAGCCATGTGTGCAAGTTGACGGTCTCGAAGAGATCGCCCGGCGTCGAGATCGAGCCATCGAGAAGCATCGGCGGATGCATCTCGGCCAACACGCCGATGGCGGCCCGGACTACTGGGGCGATGACAGCGAGTGGCCGGATGGCGAGCCGGTAGCCCCACGCGGCCAGCTGTTCGAGCTCGACGGGAGGCGAGGATCCGTTCTCGACGATGTTGAACATCACCGGTCCCCCGACCTCGCCAGGGATGGTCGAGACCTCGTCGATCGTCTGCGGAGCCTCGATGAAGATCAGGTCGGCTCCTGCCTCGAGATAGGCGTTGGCACGACGGACCGCCTCCGTGAAACCGAGCGGGCCGCGGGCGTCGGTCCGAGCGATGAGCACCAGGTCTGGGTCCGTTCGTGCCTCGACCGCCGCCCTGAACTTTCTCCACGAACTCCTCGCTTGGGATGACCGACTTGCCGCTCAGGTGCCCGCATCGCTTCGGAAACGTCTGGTCCTCGATGTGAAGTCCGGCGACACCGGCACGCTCATACTCGATGACGGTCCGCTGCACGTTGAGTGCGTTGCCGAATCCGGTGTCGGCGTCGGCCACGAGCGGGCCGGAGAGGATGCCGGCGAGCCGGGCGGCCTGGGTCGACATCTCGGTCATCGTGAGAAGTCCGAGGTCGGGAATGCCGCCCATGGTCATCGACACCGCCGCTCCCGACATGTAGGCCCCCGGGAATCCGTGTCGCTCCACCAAAGTCGCCGACAATGCGTCGTAGACGCCGGGCAGCACGGTCAGTTCGGGGGCGGCCAGCATGCGCCGCAGCGCCGATCGTGGTGATTCCTTCGGAATGGTGGTCACGCTGTCTCCTTGGATCCTTCGATGCGGGTGGTCTGCCCTTGCGCCGCGGCTCCCGCTCGGCGAGGGCACTGACCCGGGCTCGTCCAACGGGATGACCCTATAGTGCGAGTTCTGCGTCCCCGAGGTGTGTCGACCTGGGACGACGTCTCGCACCGCGGAACTCCGTGACGACCCAAGGAAGGACGGACATGACCGACAAGGACATCATCTCCAAGTCCACCATCTCAGCCGACTTGGCCGCCCGCATCATCGACGCCGCCAGCGCCAAGGCGGTGTCACTGGGCAAGGGCTTCGCCATCGCCATCGTCGACGACAGCGGGCTCCTCAAGGCCTTCTGTCGGATGGACTCTGCTCCCTTGATCTCCATCCAGATCGCGCAGGACAAGGCCTACACCGCGGTCGGCTTCGGCATCCCGTCGCACGGCTGGTACGACTTCATCAAGGACGATGCCCCACTGGCCCTCGGCGCCCCGACCGGTATCGACCGCCTGGTCGTCTTCGGCGGTGGCTATCCCATCGTTGTCGAGAGGCGCTCGTGGGCGCGATCGGCGTAAGCGGTGGCCACTACAGCGAGGACATGCAGGTGGCGGAAGCCGGCTTGGGCGCGCTCACCCCCTGACAGCCCTCGCGAGGGCCTGAACGGCGGCGCCAAGCACCCTCAACGCGGTGGTGCGCGGTCCTTGGCAATACATGGTGCGAGTCCAGCTCGTCGTCCATCAGTCGACCCATTTCGAAAGGCAGAGGTACTTGAGGTCTCGGTCTTTGGGTGCGGATTTTGACTCGCCCAGCATTGGGGTGACCTAGCGCCAGAATCGACGGTCTGTTAGTCAATCTATGGACCCGCCTCGATGGAGCGCGTTGCCCACTTGACCCGCTCCTATGGCCAATGGACAAGTGCAGCGGACTTGGTGGACCTGCCTACGACCGCCGGATCCGGGAGCACGGAGCCCGGTGAGTACCCACGTGCCTCACCCCTAAGGTGGAGGTCATGAGCACTCGAGCTTTCTCGCCTACTTCGATGCGAGTAGCTCGACCAGTGAGTGAAATTCCAGCAAGTCTTCGCTGCACTTCTTGTTGACACGTACAACGAGGACTCGACTGATCACGTCACAGTCGATGAGCGGCAACCGGAGGTTGTCCCCCACCGCCGGGACTGGGCCATACGGGACGCTGCGACCGAAGGTCGGATGGGCGAAGCTAGAAGTGGGGATTGGCAGGCTTTGGTGTCCCCTCTTCCTGCATCAAGGCACCGAACTTCTTCCAACGCATCTTGTATGCTGTCTGGGCAGAGCCGGGGACCCAATCAATCGTCCCCTGGCTGATTCGAAGCGTCCCGAGCCTTGTGCCGTCGTTGCTTTGAACGACAATGTCTACGTCTCGGAATCCGACCGGGATCTTCTGATTGAATCGCAGAGAGAGCTTTGCCATCTGCGAAGAATGGCAGCCACCACTCGTCATGTCGAGCTTTGCTAGGTAAAGGTCGAGCCGACCGCTCCAAGTGCGCCGGGTAGGTGATTCACAACGGGATATCCCATATCATTCGTGAGTCAAGTCACGACCACTATTGAGCTGAGAGGTGATCTGGATTTGACCGACATGCTCTCGCGAGTGCCCGTAGGTGCCGATCAGCCAGGTGAGACCACTGCGCACCTCCTCCGGCGGGCACGTTGGTAGCGGAAATTCCGCGATCAGGCGGCCGGTGTCGATAGTGGGCTCCAGTTCCACGCTGAGTTTGTCTGCCTCTTCCAACAGCCGAAAGACATCGGCTCGGGTTAGCCCGGGCCCGAGGAACTCCGCATCTCGGTCGCGCTCGCATGTGATGCCGGCAACACGTCGGAGAGCCTCGGCTTCCGAGCCGACTAGGTGCGTGATGATCGTTGCTATGGAGTTCGCTCCCGGCATGAGGACCCAATTGAGGGCATCATCGTCGAGGCCATTGAGTTGGTCGCGAAGCTGTTGGTGGACTTGGCGGAAGAGCACCAACCCCGAGGACGGGACTCCGTCGTCCGTCGGGGCGGCAGGAATCGGCACAGCATCTATTCTGCACCGATACGTGATGATCCGCGACGCCTGTCCGAGTTCGTGCCAGGTGCACCGGTACGCCGGGAAGGTAGGACACAGGGTGGGATGGCCTCGCCGGCCGGGTTGATGGGTCCGGAGACGGCGTACAGCTCCCGGCCCGTTCAGGTATACGTCATTGTTGCTGTGTGCAGAGTCAGCGGACCGTCACGAGCATCCCGAGCAACGTCTGGTAGCTCGGGATGCCGAGGTCGGGGTGACCGTCTCGTCCCAGGACACGTCCAGGTCGTTGACGAGGCGATCCGAAAGCTTCACTCGGTGCGCGCCGGCCTCGCCGGAGCGCACCTTGCTCGTGTCGCTCCACGAGGAAGGTCGCAGACAGCGTCGCTCCGTACACGCATCATCAGGTCGTCGTACTTGATCACATGGGTGGGGGCGGGACGAACTCGAGTCCGGCGGCGAAGCCCGCCTCGGATACCAGCGGGTCCATTTTCACTTGCAACACCGCGGGCGTCGTCGCATGCCGACTTCAGCCGCCGTCATTTTGTCGTCGCAGCCCAATTCACGACGACGTCATTCGTTTCCAAGCGCATCGCTCCAGTAGCGCCGACCGCTGGCACGCTCCGACCGTCCCACCAACGCCACTGGGATGCCCCGTTCGCCGGGAGTGGGTGCCACCCTTCGGCACCATGGCGCTGGTTCTGGTGAGCCAGGGAAGGTCCCGCTCGGTAACCCGCATTCTTCCCTACGGGGTCGCCTTCTTGTTGGCGTTTGCGCTTGGTGGTCCGGGTAGCCGTGTCTACATTGGTGGCAGATAACGCCAACGACAGGAGGCCCGTGTGGGAAGGATCGTGGTCAGCGAGAATGTCTCGCTCGATGGAGTGATCCGGACCCGGCCGGTGACGAGGCTTCAGGGTCGGTGGCTGGGTCGGGAAGCTCAAGGACCACGAAGAGATCAACAAGCTCGCTCTCGACGACGCAGTAGGGGCCGACGCCTTGCTATTGGGTCGCGGAGCTATGAGTGGTTCGCTCGCGGTTTCCATCCCGGATAGGCGTATTGGCTGACAGGCTTAACAGCCTCCCCAAATACGTTATATCCTCAACCCTCGAACATCCCGCCTGGAATAACTCGACCGTGCTAAACGGCGACGTTCTGAACGGGTTTGCAAGCTGAAGCAGGAACTCAACGGGGAAATCGTCGTTCTCGCCAGCTTCCAGCTCGTACAGATGCTGATTGAGCACGATCTGATCGACGAGTTGCGTCTGAGGCTCTTCCGATTGTGCTGGGGGCGGCGACCGCCTCTTCGGCGAGACCAGCGACACGAAATCCATGCGCCTCGTCGAGACCCGTGCCCTGGGCGATGGCGTGGCCGTTCTAACGTACGAGGCAGTCCGCGACCTCTAGCTATCCCATACCGATGAGCGTTGATCTCTTCGATGATCCGCCTTGGACGAGTTCTCCCGCGGCTGATCGACACCAGGGGCGATGGTCGGCTATCGCGACATTGGCTGTGTGCTTGCTCGGTGCCGTTGGGGTTGCAATAAGTACCACCCTCCCGTGGTTCGGCCTAGACGAGAGTCTCGGAGTCGGTTTCCTTCACCTGCAAGATCAGATGAGCGCGTTATCCCGGTACCTTCAACCGGCGCAGTTCGGCTCCCTTTCTCCGGGGACACAAGAATGGGGATTCTTCATTCTGGCGCTCTCGTGCGGAGTGGCGATGTCAGCCATCATTACTCTTGGAACGCATGTTGTCGGGCGAAGGACCCCTTTCGGGCTGTACGTGGTTGTGGCCGTTCTTGCTCTCCTGCTGGTACGCGACCGTCCTCGAGGCACACGCCAAGCCCCCGTTCGGCGATGGGCCACCGCTTCGATTCAGTTGGGGTGCTGTGGTCGGAGTGGCGGCAGCAACGATATCTCTGATTGGAGCCTGCTCAGCTGTCGTCCTTAGGCACTAGAGGTCCGAGGGTGGTGCCCCGAACACCGGCAGAGGGTCGTACACGAAGGGGCTGGACTTGGTATTGCTCGGACGCACCAGATCGCCCAATTGTCGGGTGTGATATCAATAGGGGCTGCCCTTCGCAGCGGTCACTCCGATGAATGGACGGTGAAGCCATGTTCGTCACAGTCATCCACCGAATTCACGACCCCGAAGGCTTTCAGGCCGCCGAGGCTAAGGCACTCGAAGCTGGGCTTCCCTCCCACGTTGCATTGCCAATCCATGCGGCTACCAATGATCACGGGCTCGGCATCTGCATCTGGGAAGGCGAATCGGTCGACGCTGTGCGTGAGGTAGTTGAAGGCGCGGTCGGACCATGGGCGAACAACGAGTACTACGAGATGCACGTGGACGGACTCACGCCGCAGCTCGAAAAGTAACCAGCTGTTTGCGGTAACCTAGATCTGCCGTTCGGCGTGGATCGCCGCCACCACTACAAAGACCCAGCTGTCGCGAAACCGTCAACGGATCGCGAACTCGATCCAGTGACTTCCCCCGGCCCTGCGGTCCAGTTAGCATTCGAGCCGGTGGACGTTACGCTCGTCGGGTTCATCTGGTAATCCAAGATGATGGGCTGTTGGGTGCTCTCGACTGAGTGCCGTAGTCGATGGTCAGCTCTTCGCCGACGTCGGGTCTCCGGCAGAGTCATTTGAACATTGTGCTCAGAGCCGGCGATGTGTGACAGTGTCTGCAAGACAACGCTCCGGTAACGTTCGACCCAATGCTCATTGCGAAAGTCGGCTCACTGGTCGCCCTTCTGGCGGTTGGGGTCGCATCGTTTGGAGGTTGCGCGTCCGCCGCGGACGTGTCGGTAGGAGGACGGCCAGCCAAGACACCTTCCGTTCCGGTCCAGTCGGGTTACGGCTCGAACGAAACCTTCTGCGCCGAGCAGCCGCTCAAGGGGACCATTTCGTACCTTGTCAGATCAGGTCGCGCCACTCTCGATGTGGCCGTCCGTGGACTACCGCGACAAGCTCTAATTGGGTCAATTGGGCGAACAACACGGTCCGTGGGTATCTCGTGGGGACCTTGCGGACCGACGGACGAGGGGTCTCAATACCAAGTTCGAGCAAGCTGTACCGCACTGGTGAGACTCGTGGTTACCGGCTGGTCCTCACGTGGCCGAGCAACACCTACGCCATAGGAAACCTGTGGCCCTGCGGACCGCCCCCTCTGGTCCGCTCCGCAGTCTCAACCGCTCCCAAGGTCGCGGTCGCACCTGGGACCGATCTCGTCGATGGCGGATGGGTCAAGGCCAGCGTAACTGGCTTCGGAGTTGCACAGAAGGTGTATCTCTCCGAATGTGACAGCGCGGAGGAACGAATGCGTTGGGATGCGGACCGCAGCTCGCTGCACAACCCTTCATCTTGACGGATGGCCATGGCGAAGGCTCGACCACCTTTGTCGTGCGCACCGAGGCGTCGGCCGGGCCACTCACCTCAACAACGGGGTCACGTTGTGCCCAGCTCTGCGTCATCGTCGCGACACAGGGTGCAGAGGGCATGGGCCGTGGCACCGATCAGATTCGCTTCGACCTCGAGCAGGGCTAGTGCTAAGCCGAAGACTCCGCTGTGTGCGAACAGCCAGATCGCCATTTCCGATCCAGGAGGAGAAGCGGGACTAGGTCACGAAGATCAGGTGCTTGTCTTCACGAACAAGAGTGCCCATGCCTGCACGCTCACGGGTACCCCGGGGTGGCGGCCCTCAACTCTGCGGGACAGCAGGTCGTCCAGTCGACGAACGACGGTGGATACCTGGGCGGACTGGCCCGAAGACACGTCGATCCTGTGGTGTTCTTCGACCTGATCGAGCGGCTCTGCCATCGTCGAAGGACTGTCAATCCCGTTGGTCAAGTGACATCGTGTGAGACGCACCCCGACTTGCTCGTGACACCGCCGAACCTCACCGAGTCAGTCGGGTGACCGTCTCGGGCATTGGAGCTGGGATGCCAGGCTGTATCCCGATCGAAGTCCACCCGGTCGTATATGGCACAAGCGGCAACGTTCCTGGCGTCTAACGTGAAGCGTCCCACCGGCCCCCGGAGACTGAGGCACCCGGTCCGTATGAGCGGCTCTAACGAATAGAACTTCCGAAGCGGATCACGTTTCCATCAGGGTCAGCGATGGACCCCTCCCGCTTGCCATAGTCCTCGTCTCGCGGGCCGTCCACTTCAATGCCCGCTTGTCTCCACTCGTCAGCTACCCGGTCGGCATCTTGACAGTGGATGTAGAGCGAACCGTGGCCGAGGAAGTTCGTCGCCTTCTGCTTTGGCAAGGTGGATCGTGAGGTCCCGATCCCGGCACACGAAGGCATAAGTGTCGTCATAGAGTGACGTTTCGAAGCCTGCACCCGTGGAACCAGGCGACCGAATGAGTCATGTTGGAGACCTTGAAGATCGGATCGAAACCCGTCATCAGCCATGTTCCGCAGATGAGTTGCAGTTGGCCGTCTCGCTGTCCGTTGAGCCCGGCGAGGCAGTTATGGCAGATCGGCAGGTCGGGATGCGAGCGCAGTCTGACCCACCAATCGACCGACGTTGAGCAGCACGAACAGGTCGCAGTCATCGCTGACAATGGTAGGAGGCAGTCGGGCCGAGCGCTCGTGGGGAGGGGTGGTACCCGGGGCTGCCTAGATCGAGCAGCTGGCTACCCGATCGACTTCTTCAGGAGTCGATGATTCGCTTCTTTGCCATTCAAAACTCACACCCTGCGGCCAACCTCGCCGGCGTGTTCTGAGTTGGTCTTCATGCTCAGGCTGCAAGTTGAGTCGCTTCGCGTCGTGCGCCAGCGCCGTCGACCCGACACGGTGACCGCTTCCCGCCCGGCCACCGTGTCAGCCCTTCATGCAGGCGTGCCGGCGAGGACCCTTCGATTTGCGAGAAGACAATGCGCATGCCTTCTTCGATACCCATGGCGAGCACCTCCTCCATGC